>NZ_QNUE01000001.1 GCF_003385595.1 Chryseobacterium flavum
TTATTATTATTATTATTATTTCAATTGGTAGTTAGAGTATTTACCATCTAAACCTAAAGGAATTATTTTACTCCCAGCAAATTTCCATTGCTCATTTTCAAAAGTCCTTTGTCGTTCAAATCTTATATCAAAAAAATTACTTTTTTTGCTTTTTAAATCATAAACTGGAGAACGCTGACCTTCCGAACTTATTATATAAAAAGCAGATGGTCTATTTTTGATAATAGTCTTTTCAAACTGATCCTTATAAATAATCGTGTCCTTTTGATTATAAACTGTGTATAAATAGTAATTAAAAGGGTTTCCTTGCGAATCTTTTACATGGAAAACTATTTTCTTCCCTCTTTTCAAAGATTCATTAACAACTAATCTAGACCTCTGCGGACTACTGTCTAAAACCAAGATAGTATCGTTTCTCAATTGCCAATTACCAAATATTTCTTCTTTTAAAAATTCTGTTTTTTTATAATATTTAAATGTCCCATCTTTTAGTAGGTTAATGCTTTCACAATAATGCGGAGCTTTATATGAATATTCCCTTAATTTACTCTCTTGAGAAAAAGAAAGTATTGAACACAAAATAAAATACAAACTATAACATTTCTTCATATTAGTTATTTTTTTCCACTGCCTTTTTGATAATCTTTTTCCCATCCTTTATATACTTCTTGGACAGCCGTACCTATTTTACCGGCTTGTATTGTTTGTTGTCGTAATGCTTTACCTTCTTTAGAATGAATGTCTATTGGACCACTAGGTAAAGTTTGGTATGCTGGAGGTGTCATTCCTTTTCCAAAATCTTTAACATTCCCATCAGTCATTTTTAATGGATAGCCCTCTACAACAGCATTTGGCGTTTGAAAGAATTGAATCCCGTCCCTAATGCTCTTTCTCTATTATAAGATGCAGTCTCATCTGTTATATCATACAACTTTCCATAAGCTGAATTATCAACTACTAAAGATGTTTCTCCTGATTCATATTGATAGGCGTGTTTTAATTCGTGTCCTACTAACCCTATCCTTTTATCCCCTATACCTATTTTAATTTCATTCGTCGATAAATCATAATTCATACTTCCTTCCTTGCTCGAACTATCTGAAAATATAGTATATACTTGGTCGGACTTCTCTAGTTTCGTAATTTCTCCTAATGTACTAGTATAAAAGACATTAATTTGCCACCTAACTCCGAGTCAATAGAACCATTATCTATAAATGCTTTTAAAGCCCTCATATTAGAATTGAGTTGATTCTTATAATTTTTAACAATATCATCGGGATCTTAATTTTTCTACCATCTGGATCGATATAACGTATAGGATTATTTACAGCATAAGTAAAAGGAGAGATATTAAGATAATTCTCTGCAAGTTCATCTATCACACCCCATCTCCCGATATCAGGCATATAGAATCTTGCTCCATAATCATACATTCCTGTTTCCTGTAACTCTTTCCCGTTGTACTTGTACTGATAAACTTAGGTATTATAGCTTACCAACCGTCATTATATTCCTCTTTCATCTTAGTACATTTTTTTAAAACTATTCTTTTCTGTGGATTATTATATGGAGCAGGTGGTAAAATTTTAAACTTTTCGTTCCTAGTCTTATTTTCAATATTTATCATACAATTATTCTCAATATTTTCAAAAAAGAAATAAAGTGTATAATTATTATAGACAGAAAATCCTTTCAAGTTCTCTATCTCCTTGGGCATATCACTAGCCAAGAGAATATCCATATGATTCTCATTTTGATCTTTTAAATAAATAAGAATTGATTTTTTAGATTTTTTATCATGTCCATTCTTTTCTAGCTTTTTTATAAAATCATTTAGTTCTCTTTCTAAAGGTTCTTTAATTGTAATAAGATTTAATTTTACTTCAAAGTCTGTTTGAGATACATCATTATTATTTGCTAGCATTCCTTTTTTCTGAGAAGATGAATCACACGCCATACAAATAAAAAGAAAAATTAAAATGTAGAATTTCATAATTTTTTGATTTTTTTCATTACTTGATCATTATATTGAACAGTTGATTTTACCTTTGTACCATAAATATTAAAATATTGAGGTAATCCCGCACCATTACTTTCTTTTAAATATTTACAGTATTGTCTATCTCCAGTATAATCATTTGGAGTACCGTCTGAGTTATAACCTGACGGTTTAAATTCTTTTAAATCTGTTGCATTGGGATGAGAATGCCAGTTATCCAATATTTTTAAATCTTTTCCTTTTCCATAGAATGAATAATTAAACCAAGCTTGAGCAGTATCTACATTGGATTCATGATTCGTTGATATTATATAATAACCAAAAGCCAACTCATTTGAATTGGCTTTGGTTTACAAATATTATAATGTTCCATTCTCAAGTTCGTATTCATCATTTCCATTTAAAAATCTATATAATACAATCTTGTCATCTGGATTTCCACATAATTTCAAATTGTTTGTATGTGCATTATAGTAAGATTTTGTCATTTGCAAAACTATAATAATTACATTCTTAAGTTTATTTTGGTACAAGATATAACCTGATTTTTTCTTTAATACTTCTTGACTAATAACTAATTTATCTAAATAATTAGTCATATAAGGTTTTAAGTCTCCCAACTTGTTTTTTATATTAAGAGAACTTGGAAAAATAAAATCACTACTTACTAATGTATCATTATCTAACTTTGTATAACATTTATCTTTACTACATTTAGATAAATTTTTAATATCTGCGCTTGTAGTAACTAACAATATATTTTTTGACCCATCTATTTCATCATAATTTACCGTTTTCTTATGATGTATGGCTAAATAGTTGAAATCGCTCTTATGCATTATTTTGATAAATTCTATATCTTGTGCAAAAGACAAAAACGAACAAAGTATAAGCAATATGGAATAAATTTTATTCTTCATTTTTATTTTTCTTTTAAACTTTTAGGTTTTAAAAAATTTTCTTTCCCTGTATAATCTCCTGTAACAATTATCCTAAATTGAGATTTACCGATTATTCCTGATGCAGTAGATTTGACTTGTTTATAGTATAGAACTTGTATTAGAGTAATTAGGATTAGACATTTTATCGTAACTTTCAGCATAATTCATCACGCCACCATCATTTTCACCTTGCTCAAAAGTATGACCCATTTCGTGAGCTCTTGTTTTGTCATTGCTGCTGAACTTTTATTAGCAATATATTTCCCTGCTTTTACAAACTTTGCAAAGCTGTGAAATTTGTTTGGTAAATATTCCAATTAATTCCATCTGTAATTAACCAGCTTACAATATTTGCAGTAATCAAATCGGATAAATCTTTCTTTAACATATTATCATCTATAATTGTTTGCATGTGATTAGTTTTAATAAAGTTTTTAAATTTCCAAAAAGAAAATTTGATATCATATTCATTTAAAGGAGCTTTGTCATATTCACAAATGATCCCATTTTTCTCTACTGTAAATCCTGAGCCATGGCATATATAGTTATATGTAGCAACGGTTCCTTTTTCATACTTTCGTTCAACCAGATAACTCCAAATATTCATATCTTTTGGAATATCATATTCTTTTTTTAACACATTCTCAAAATTCACTATGAAAATTAAATACTCTTCTAGCAATTTCTTCGTATTTATATCTTTATTTGAATAATCCACTATCAATTTGTTTTACTTTGTCTTTAAACATTTGCATTGCTTTTTGTCCTGTAACTTCAATAACTTCTAAAGTTTTATTTTCTTGTATTGCAGCCTGTATCCTATGATGCCCATCTAGTATATATCTTTCACCATCTTTTAAGTAAACAACAATTTTTTCACCATAAATGCTGATATCTCCCTCTTTCATTAGTTTAGCTAGTTTTTGTACTTTCTCTGTACTTTGAGCAGCTATTTCTGTTGATTTAAAAGCCTCTAAAGCTTCTTTACTTGCCAATAAATATTTTAATTCTCCTGCACCACTAATATATTCTAATGGTCCAGCTCCTCCTATAGGCTTTACCATTGAGATTTTACCATCCCTAGCCACAAGATAAGTTAATCCCCCGCTTTCCCATTCCCTACTATAAAAATGAGACCAGAATGTATTAATAGGAGGAAGAACTTGAGGCTGAGCATCGTGTTTTCTCTTTTCTTCTCTAAAAAAAGTAGCAATAGGATTTATAATATGCTTTTGTATCCAATTAGATTTTTTTCCAGTTAAAGTTATTTCTCCAATTTCTGTTACTTTTTGACCGTTTACTTTTTTACTAGGAGGATCTTCCTCTGTTAGCCCAACAGGATCAACGAAATTAACTGGATTATTAAAGCTATATCTAAAAGGTGAAAGCTCTTGATATTTTTCCGCCAACGGATCTACTACTCCCCATCTCCCAATATCAGGCATATAAAATCTTGCACCATAATCATACATTCCTGTTTCTTGTAACTCTTTACCATTGTATTTATAATTCCGGTAACCTCCTAATAAACCTTTACCTCCACCAATATGATTGAGTCCAAAAGGATAATAATTGTTGCTGTCTGTAATTTCAAGAACACCTTCGCTGTTTTTGACATAGTTTACCCTTGCATTTCCTAAATGATCTTTATACTGGTAAATATAACGATTTTCTGTAAAGCTGTAAAACCCTTCAGAAGTTGGTACAAAATCAAGATTCCAGGAAGGGGTTATGGTTCCGGGATCCATTAAATCTACACCTTTATAAGCTTCCTGTTCATAAGCAACACTGGTTCTGCACCATTCACAAGGGGATAATACCTCCCTGTAACTGTATTGGAAACCATCTAAATAATCAGTCAGGATATTTGTGGTGGACTGGCCCTTTCCTCCTCCGGTAGTATAGGTCTTTCTCAGTTTTACTCCATCGGCACGATACAGATAACTCAGTCCAATATTGACATAATTTCCCATAATATCTTTCTCAGTAATCGAAAAATTATATGGTAAATTAAGGTAATTGTATGTAATACTCCCAATTCCCTTATCTTTCATATTGACCATATTCCCGTTTGCATCGTAATCAATAATGTTATTTCCGCCTTCATAGCCTGTATCATTCAGAGCATTTTCTGTAATTTTAGTCAAACGGTTTCCGCTCAGCTCGTAATCCAGGTTGTCTACCAGTTTAGGGGTTAACTGTAATGGAGGTACCGCTGTCCTTTTAAGGTTGGTAATATTCCCGTTCAGATCATACGTAAGGTATTCATCAAAATTACCGCTATTTCCGGTTACCGGTTCTTTATAGAAGGCATTTTTTAACCTGTTTAAGGAATCATATTCAAAGTTATAACGCTTAAGAAGAGGATCTGAGCTACTATTCCAGTCGATCTCGGCAATATTCCCATTGTATCTGCCAGCTGCATTCGTTGGATTGATGGGATTATGATAACGGATCTCATATCCAAACAGTTTTCCGTTCAGGTTTACAGGATCATTGATTTTGGTCATCCATCCCCGGATATTATACTTATAATCAATCTGCTGGAGAGGTGATGTGGCTACCACTCCTCCTACTTTCTTATTTTCCAGCTGGGAGAGTTCATTGTATTTGTTCTGGGCCAGGATCTCAACAGGATTGCTGTCCACCTTATGACGGTGCATGGTCAGTCTGTTCTGGGAATCATACGTAAAATATTCAACAATATTTCTTTGGGTATCGGAAGCCAGCCTTTTATGATAGGTATTGGTCTGAAGGACCGTGCCTGAAAAGTCAAGCTTGTGGTTGACAATAGTATATCCCCCAAGATGGTTAATGCTCCTTGAACCGATCACCCTTCCTTTGGTATCATACCAGGTATATGTCTTCGTCCAGTTGTCATCTTCAATGTTTTTGACATATGAAGCTACAGGAAGTCCTTTTGTGCTGCGGTTCTGCGAAGGATCATCCTTCAGAAGGGGCTGGGCAAACACATTGGTCACTGCAGGGGAACCGGGAGGATAGCTATCATAATAATTGACACTCAGTATTTGGGCAATATTGCTTAAAGGAGAGGCCACTGCTGAATAGTATACAGCCATCCCGCTTATGGTAAAGGCAGTAGTGCTTCTTGTTTCATACAAATTATTGTTCAGCTCAACTGCATTCTGTAAAGACAGCCTGCTTCCTGTATTATTAATAAGACCTGTATATACCACTCTCCCGAACTGGTCATACTTGGTAAAAAGCCATTGTCCTTTACCTGCAAGGTTAGCATCCCGGGTCAGAACCAGTTGATCTGCCTTATTGTATACCATATGCTCCCAACCTTTTCCCGGAAGCTTCTTTTCCACCAAACGGTTCTTGCCGTCATAACGGTACTGGTAACACAAATCTTCCAATACAGTGGTGGTTACCTGCGTACCAACAGCTAAGCTTTTAAGGGCTAGGGATGCGGTAGGAGGAATGACAAAGGCAAGCTGGTTGTATTCATTGTAGATATAATAGGTATCTGCATTTTCTGTAGCACTCAGTACTTTACGTACCAGGATAACTTGGCCTTGTCCATTCTTAAATTCTATGGTTTCATTGCCATCTTCATCCTTAACAGAGTTTTTATACAGCTGGTTGGCCTTATAGAACCCATTTAACGCGTTGGTATCGTTAGCTACCTTTAACACAGAATTCGTCCTGTTTTCTGCAAAAGTGGTCGTTGTACTGTATTTTCTTACATCGGTATCGGTATTGACTGCATATCCAAATACAACAGGTTTACTGCTCCATGCATTTCCTACCTGGATCTGCTGTTGGATACGGTCTAAAGGGGATTTTTCCAGATCCTTCTCTGCATAGATCTTCTCTGATCCGTACAAAGAAGGCTGGGTGGCATTGGCCAATGGATTGGGAACGATTGCACCGTTCAAGGTACCAGGCTGGGGAACCGGTAAATAATCCTTTACCTGTCTTCCGAACGGGTCATATTCGATGTGGGTGACCACATCCCTGCCCAGAGGGGAAGCTTTTACATTCACAATTTGTTTCGGCCTGCCCAACCCGTCAAAATACTGGACGGTATGGATCTGTTTATTGGTATTGGCGGAATCAAGGTATACTTTTGTCTGGATATAGTTTTCAGTATTGGGAAGGGTTTGTGCATACATGGAGCCCGTTAGCATCAAAAGCCCAATGGGAGTTATTATTTTCTTCATCGTGTATTAGTTTTTATAATTGTATTTCATTTCCTTCAGTACATTACCGTTCACATCCACTACTTTCTCCAAGCGGTTGGCCGTATCGTAGATATAACTTTCCCTGATCCCGGATGGCGGAGTGATGCTGGTCACACCGATCAGTGGATTATAGGTATAGGTACTGATCTGATAGCCTGATAAACCGCTATTCTTCCTGAAGGTATCCAAAGCCGTAATTAATGCTCCTTCCTGGGCCGGATTTAAAGCATCCGCATTGGAGGCATCCACAATAGCTGTTATCACTCCAAGGCTTACCAGCTGGTCATATGTGGCGCCTTCTACTTTGGCTATAGGCTGGGTATTGTTATACCCCCATACAATAGCAACAGGAACACCATCTTTGGTGGTGTACTGCAGGATATTTCCCTTGGCATCATATTTATCGTAGCTTACTTCAGTACGCGCGTTGCTAAGGTTTTGAAGGTCATAGGACAAGACGGAAGTCGGCAGCACAAGACCGGAGGTTTTGGTATTGGCCTCGGTCTGGCTTACCGGGTAAATGGTTGATGTTTTGGAAAGGGTTTTGACAGTACTCCCGATAGTCTGAGTGCTTATTGTTTCTAATGGAATACCAATCATGTTCTTTTCAATCATCAACTGGTTGCCTTTTTCATGAGCGTAGCTGTAAGTGGTCTCCTGGATCGTGTTATCCGGAAAAGTTATCTTTTGAGAAGTTGGCTGCCAATGTTGATTATTTCCATAAGTTGTACCTGATTTTGTTTCAACGATCTGATTAGTAATATATTCTTTTGAAATGGTTTCTATTAATTTAGAAAAACCATAATAATTCTGATAAAACGTATATGATATATTAGGAATAGGACCATCTTGAGGATTGCTAACATATCCAGGACTTAATGAAAAATTCTCCTTAAATATAAAAGATGTCACATTATTTTGAACAAAATTATAGGAATAGTCAGTACTTTTTATAATGTTATAGTTATTGTTATTAAAACCATATTGCATCTCATTCTGTAGCAAACCTCTTTTTATTTGACCACTATTACTATGTGGAGCATCTAGAATAGGGGGATCGTATAAGTATGCATTTGAATCCCCTGCATACAAATAATTTTTCTCAACAGCTTTGTTATTATCAATTAATTCCGTAATAGATTTATAGAAAATTTTATTTGATCTGTCATTATAATCGCTCAAAATATTATCTTTATAAAATCGATATACAGGAATTGGAAATGATACAAGCGGAGGATTTCCCGTACCGCTACTATTGCATTCTAATGCACAGTTTCTTTTGGTTACTATATAATCAAATAGCTTTGGAGCAGCTGCATTGGCAATGCTTGTTTTTTGTAAATCTTTATCAACAAGTTTATTATAATAAAACCATTTTGTGTATATGCCATTCTCCGTATTATTTTCTTCAATTTTTTTAACTCTACTTCCTCCATAATGCTTCAAAACAGTTTGCAATTCTTTCCTAAAATTATAATATACCGATGCCATCCCATCTATTCTACCTATATAAGAAGAAACAAAATATTCAACCTTATAAAGATGACCCGCTACTGTATTTACAGGACAGTTATAATCTGTAGGCAGTCCTGTAATACATTCCTTGGCTACTAATGGAATGTTATAATCCCTGCTATGACCTCTTACATTTTGTCCAGTTGTCAGATCAGTTATACTAATACCATGTACTTCATGAGAATCGGGATAACCACAGTCTGAATAGTCCGTACTGGCATACGCTGAATAGGTGATTGGGGATCCATTAGAGGTAAAAGAGAAACTTTTTGTCATTGTTTTAGGACTACTGCATAATCTTGATATTTGCAAACCTATACTTTCAGATTTTTCAACCTCTTCAAGGTCAGAAGAACTGTTTGATTCATATGTGATCTCTGAATACCCTCCGGTAGGATAATAGATCCTCTTCAAATTTCCAAGATACATTTTGTCCGGATCTACATCTTTATCAGCAGAAGCCCAACCGTTTGTTTTAGTAAGAATGTAATTGGGAACTTTTCCTGATATATTTGCAAAAGGTGTTTGATTGGCTTTGCCATTTGAATATCCATAAAAATCTGTTGCCAGGCTAAACCTTGCCGGAATACTTTCTTTTGAATAATATTCAAATTTATATTTTTGATTGGAAATGCTTTCATAAACGTTATTTAAGAAATGTCGGTTAACTGTACTCTGCTCATTTAAAGGCAAACCATAATAAGTGACGGCAGAACCTGCATTTATATCATCATAAGCCAACTGGAAATTTTTTATAACCTGGTTATTCTTTTTGGAAAGAACTGCAATTGAGGTAAGGAGCTTTCCATCGCCATTCAGTAAATCTTTCCTTTGTTTATCATACAAAAAATTAAGCTTAACTACATCACTTTCAATTGTTAATAATCTTGGTTTCAGTGCGACCATTGTCGTCTTACTTTTTGTAATGCCACTATTTTCATAGGTATTAGGAACGCAACAGCTTTCAGAAACACTAAAAGAAGCACTCATAGAGGCATAATAACTGATTTGCTCTACAGAATAATCAAAACTGATCTCTTCATTTTTGTTAGTAATAATTTTAGATAAATACCATCCGGAAGTATAGTATTTATCCGGTCCTTTATAATCAATTCTGGATCTTTCCAAAAACTTCTCTTCTCCTCCGAAATAGTATTTATTCCCCTGATTATCTGTAAGGGTAAACTCCAGATTTTTGCCATATTGCGTTACTATTGTAGTTTTATCCGTAATGGTCAATTTTGATCCATCGCCTCCGTTATAATGAACGTTAAGGTTTTTATCAATATAAAATTGTCCGGACATCCCGTTGGAAAGGGAGAAACTAAACCAATCATATTCTGTATCAATAGAATTGTCAGGATGGGCGGCTGTTTTAATAGTATTTGCATCTGCATTAACATCAATGGTACCGGGAAACCAAACTGATGCTGACGTTTCATCCTGTTCATCCCTTACAACCCTTGAAATGGCTCCTCCTGCAACCAACTGCCAGGACATTCCTATATTGTTTCCTGTATCATCTACTTTAATTCCGCTGTTATATCCCAGGCTTACAGGTACATTAATACCTGCATTTATATTATATATTGGTAAACTATAAGTAAACTCTCCTGAAGGCGAATTATTAAAATCCAAACTATAAGTACTGATTTTATACGTTTCTGCCGATGGTGGTTTAATATCAGGTAATGATTTATCAATATTACTTTGTGCGCTAAAATTATTTGTAGTAATGAGTATGCCAAGCATTACCACTGATAGATATATTTTCTTCATTTATATTTTATTTTTTTATCAGTTTAGCGTTCGCTGTTTTGTTATCATTAGTTTTTATTGTCACCAGGTAAGCTCCCTGTATCAAAGCCTGGGTATTGATCTTCGTTACAGAATTCTTTGTTGTGAGACTTTGAAGCTGTCTTCCGCTCATATCGTAAACTGTAATTTGAGCATCTTTAAAGTCAAAACCTATTTCCACATAGGCATAATCAGATACCGGGTTCGGATAGATCTTAATGTCATGTTTCTCGATCAGCTGGTCTACCTGTCTGTCTCCAAGCTTTACGATCTTCCAGTTCTCTTTCCCCAGCTCTTCTGCACTGGTTCCTGCAAGGATTATCGAGCCATCCCGGTTAAGCCTCAGATCTGAAAGCCTTTCCTCCTTCTTTTTAGATTCCCCTTTTACATGCTTTCTCCACTGTTCATTGCCATTGCCATCCAGGTACAGCATCCAGAAGGTTTCATCCCCGGTTTCTATTCTTCCTTCTGCCTGGGTGTAACCACCCAAAAGAATTCCCCTGGTTCCTTTATCATCTGCTGAGTGAAGAACATTCATTCCCATCAGGAGATCACGGTTTTTAAAATTGTAAGATTTCTGCCACTGTTCATTGCCACGTTCATCAAGGGCAACCAGCCATAAGTCCGTGCCTTCCTCTATTCCTGTGGTCTTGTTACCGGATCTCTCTGATCTTGATTCACCACCGATAATATATCCGTCGGATTTCAGAGAAAGGGTCCGTAAATGGTCATCTCCGGTTCCCCCATAGTTCTTTTCCCATTCCACCTTTCCGTTCTTATCTAACTTTATGATCCAGTAATCCCCTTCACCGAAGTTGCTGCTGGATTTTGGCAAATAGCTTATGGCTGTAGAAGCTGCAGAGGACAAGTTCCGGTGGGCAGATGGATCAGCCGGATTCCTTACTTCCGAATCACGCATCCCGGAGCTTCTGGAATACACTCCTAATAAGACTCCTCCGTCTTTCGTGGGAATCATTTTCTCTACCTCATCCAGGCCTTTTCCTCCTAAAATAAGTTGTGACAGTTCTTTTCCATCTTTATCCAATCTGATGATCCAGGCATCTTTGGAACCATAGCCTTTGGGGGAGTTGTGTACGTTTCCTGCGACAAAAAAACCTAAGTCTGTAGTCTGGATCACTGCCCTGGCTTCTTCATCTGAAGAGGTGCCCAGGGTTTTCTGCCAGAGTTCATCCCCGAATTCATTCAAACGGATCAGCCAGATATCTGAACCGCCTTTGGATGCTTCTTTCTTATCCAGCCCTTTCCCGGAATAGGAAGTTCCTGAAATTAAAAATCCACCATCCTGAGTGGCTACTGTTGCGGATAAATAATCATGGTTCTGGCCGGAAAAGTATTTCTCCCAGACTTGTTCTCCCTGCTGGTTCAGTTTCACCAGGTGGAAGTCATAGCCGTTATTTTGTTTATTTCCTGAGACCTGAAGCTTATCGCTTTGAATGCTGCTTCCTGTAATTAAATACTGCTGGTCAATGGTCGTAGTCACCTGGCTCAAAAAATCCTGCGTGGAGGATTTGATGTCTTTCTGCCAGATCGTTTCCTGGGCAGACATACCCAGGACCGTGCATAACGTCAATGCACCAAGATAAATTTTTTTCATAGGCATTTGAATTTTTTTGAAAAATAAAAATTTAAAAATGAAATAAATAGGTTTTTATGTGTATTTCATTTGTAATTTTACATACACATTTATATAATTCTTCCGCAAAAATCATAATATTGTACAACCTGCATACAAATTGTACAAGTTTTTACGGTTTTGTGAGTTTTAGGGAAAGGATATCAAAGAGATGATCAATATCCGGATTCGAAATAAAAGGAGCGGAATACTCCGTTGTAAAATTCTTCATGTCAGTGTTAGTTTAGGCACAGTTATTATAATACCACAAAAATAAGCTTTTCAGTTCACAGAGGAAAGACTTATATCATTTTATGTGTGCTGATTTTCATCATAAAATCATGTGGATCAGATATCTTTGGATTTATAGGGCAAAGATAATCCGCTAATACGTCAAAAGCTGTCGTGTATTCCGGAAAAGTTTTATTTATTCAGAATGAAAACAGACTTCCGGATCCTTTTAACGGAATGGCTTGGGTTTCTCACTTCGGGCGGCATGCACAGCAATTTCATCTATCCTTTTTTGCCGCGTTTCAGGTCTCCTGGCCAGCACGATCCATTGCAGCAGCATTTTCTTTACCGATTTGCTCAGGCCCGTAAAATACGCTTCAGCTCCTGTATATTGCCTGAGAGCTTTATCCAGGTCTGCAGGAATCTGCAATTCCTCTACACTGTCCAATAAGGTCCACGAGCCATTTTGTTTTGCTATACTGATGCTCTTATATCCGGCTTCGGTCATCAGTCCTTCCGAGATCAACCTTTCCACTTTTTCTTTATTGATCTTAGACCAGGTTCCGTTAGGTTTACGTCTGCTGAACAACTGCCTGAAAGAGTGTTCATCAATAGTCTTTCTCGTGCTGTCTATCCATCCAAAACAAAGCGCCTCATCCACCAGCTCACTCCATTCCACCACCGGCCGGCCTGATTTTTTGGTATTGCAAACCACCCATACAGATTGTTCAGAGTCATGATGCTGTTCCAGCCATTTTCTCCAGTCCTTTTTTGTATGAACGGATATAATCTGTCTGTTTTTTGAAGTTTGCATAGAATCTGTTTTTGCAGTTACTAAAATAAGCTTTAAACCATTACGATCAATACATCTGGTGAAAAAGCGGGATAATGAATTGATTTGTTTTCCTCTCTTCCATCATTCCCGGCTCCGAACCATTCCCAAAACTAAAATACATAAAACAAATGCCTCGGAAACTATTTTAGGAACAAAGGTTTATTAAAATATTTCTTTAAATTTGTGTACACTTCACAAAACTTTAAAAAAAACAATCCCAACATGATACAGCAGGAATTCGCCAGTAACGCAGTTAAAGTTCTGGAACCGGACGACCAGGTCATAGGACTGGCTGTAGCCGGCTCATGGCTTACCGACGAACTTGATGAGTTTTCTGATCTTGACCTGATCCTGGTAACAAAGGAAAAAATCTCAGATGATAAGAACCTGATGCTTGAATATGCAGGAAAGCTGGGACATCTATTATCCGGTTTTACAGGAGAACATGTGGGAGAAAAAAGACTGCTGATCTGTTTGTATGACCACCCGCTTCTGCATGTTGACATTAAGTTTCTCACCCTTGAAGAGTTTCATGACCGTGTAGAAACCCCTACCCTGTTACTGGACAAAAATCATCAGCTGGAAAAGGTAATCCACCATTCAGAAGCCATATTTCCACATCCTGATTACCAATGGATAGAAGACCGCTTCTGGACATGGATTCATTATGCTTTAACAAAAGCCGGCCGCGGAGAATATATGGAAGCATATGATTTCCTGGGATTTTTACGGATGGTGGTGCTGGGACCATTATTACATATTAAAAACGGAACCCTTCCGCGGGGAGTACGAAAAGTAGAAACAGAACTAAGCAGTAATGATCTGGCAGATTTACTACACACCATTCCGGAGGTTTATAACAAACGTTCAATCTTAAACAGCATAGAACATGCGGTGTCCCTGTACCGCCAACTGAGAACCGAACTGTACGGCAAAAACGTCCACTTACTGACAGATACCGAAAAACGTGTGATGGAGTACTTTAAACAATTATCCTGATTCCAAAAATGGATCTGAAAACAGAGTACACCGCTGATCAGGTAAAACTGAAAGAAAAGTGTTATCCCTGTACAATAAGCCTGTCCATGAATCTAATGGGCAGAAAATGGAAAGCCGTTATTCTTTACCATTTAAAAGATAATGCCAAAAGATATAGTGAGCTACGCAAAGAAATGCATTTTATAACTGAAATGCCCCTGAGCCTGCAGCTGAAACAATTAGAAAGAGATGGTCTGGTGTCAAGAAAAATCTACGGTAAGAAACTTACGGTGAAAGTAAATTACAACTTAACAGAATTTAGGGAAACTTTAATTCCGGTACTGGATGCCATGATGAACTGGGGAAAACCAGGTTATTGCTGAAAAGGGGGAATTTATTAAAAAAAAATATATAATCCCATCCTGCACTTCAAACCGGTAATCCTGCCAACGGGATAAATAATCACCGGCCAATTTTGAAGACTTTCAAAAAAATAGGCTGTCTCGCTTTTGAGACAGCCTGTTTTCTAGTCTGTATGCTGAATTCATTAAATTACAGGCTGAATTTTTCCAGGATGGCTTTTAATTCTTCTAGCGTAATATTATTTCCGGTACCCGTAATATAATACCTCTTCCCTTCCAGATATTGGATGCTTACAAATTTATCTTCAGCATACATGGATTCATCAAAAAAAGCGGGATATCCTTTAAAATCAATAATTTTCGTTTTTGAATCAGGAGTCACATATTGCTTAAAATCCAGATTGCTGATCAGACTCTCGGCAACCTGAGATGCTGCTTTTCCTGCTCCGTCCGTGATCATAAGGTATACAGACTTTTCCCCGTTTATGTATTGGGCTGTACAGGAAGATCCTGTCTCCGGTTCGTTATAAGCTTCAACTTCAGCTAATGTAAAACCACTTATTTCTTTTTTAATTTTAGATTTGAAAGTATCCGGATCAAGCGGTTTCAGCTTGCTAAGCTCTTTTTTCAACTGGATGATGGAGGCTGAATCGCTTACCATCTCAATATGCTTTACAGGCTGCGTACCCTTTAATGTTTTAGCCTCTGCCTGGTTAATTCCTCCGGAGATCGTAATGCCGATCATCATTGTTAAGATGTGTTTCATAAATATATTTTGATTTTTCGAAATTTCAATGTAATGTGAGGAATATGAATCCTGATTGTTTATTATTCAAATTCTATCCTCATGGGGTTAGATTTATATCCTCTCATATCATAATATTCTATTTTTCACGACATTAAGATATAGCATTATAAACGGCTGCAAATCTACTAATATTCTATCGTATGCGGCTCCTGTAACCGCATGATTGTTTACCAATTTTCATGCCAGCAAAAAGAAAGTGTAATCCATTATAAATAGAATAAAATGCATTTAACAAAAATATTTTATTAATAAATTTACTTCATTTGATAAAAAATAATTAATTTCGAACAGAACTAAACTCTAAATATTATGAAAAATTTAAAAAAAATCGAAAGACAGGAACTAAAAGCTATTAAAGGAGGGATCAATTGCCCTGGGGGCCAAATATGCCTGATTAACGGAAAATGGACCTGCATGCCATATGATGGATGTGGCGGAGGAAACCAACCCTAATTTTCAAGTTTAACCAAATAACTTTATCATGAAAAATTGTAAAAAAATTTCAAGAGACCAGTTAAAGGTAATCAATGGCGGAGCACTAAGCTGTTCCGAAGCATGTTGCCCACCTCCGGGAATAAAAAGATGTCCGTGGGTGATTTGTGTTGCACCTTGTGATATATTAAGTTAAACCTGATAATATCCTTTCAAAAACAACAGGCCTTAGAATCTTTGATTTTAAGGCCTTTTTCCAGGCATCATCCAAAACAGAATCATGCTTTACCTAATGTTCCTTCACACCGGTATGTATTAATAAACAACCCTGTAGGGGTTATTTTTGAATCAGCAAAAACCAGTTTTTGGGCAGAGAACTGATCTGACAGCAACCGTTTACCTTGTCCTAATAAAACGGGATAGGTAATAAGAACAACCTCATAAGCCAGTCCATGTGCCAGCAACAGGGAAGTAAGCGTTGAACTTCCTATAACGATCAGGTCCGGCCCCTCTCCTGATTTGAGCTTCCGGACCTCGTCAGTAACGTTTTCGCCCAGGCTTTTTACCGGTCCCCACCTCAGGCTTTCCGGCCTGTGTGTAACCGTAAATTTTGTTGCTGAATTTATGGCATCTGCCATTGGGAACCTTCCTGCATTGGGCCAGAAAGAACTGAATAAATCATAAGTATGGCGGCCAAGCAGTAAATCGAAATCCGGTCCATATGATTTCAAAAGCATTTCAGCTCCTTCAGCACTTCTATACGGTGTTGTCCATTCACCATAAGCATAGTCTTTGTCATGCTCTATTATCCCGTCAAGCGAGATATGCTCAAAAATTCTGATTTTTCTCATTGTTATGGCTTATTGATTATGTAGCAAATTTAAAGAGTACAAAATATTCTCATGAGGGGTAATCACGACAATTGCAGGGTATAAGCTTGCAGGAACATCATCAGGAGGATTATTTTAAAAAAGCCTGTAATTTGTAATTACAGACTTTAATATCTTTAAAATTCTAAATTTTCACAAATCAAAAAACCGGCTCATACATGTTCACATCTTGTTTCCTGAATCCCTGTTTCCTCGGCCTTTTCATAAACTGCAATATCTTTTGGAAAAGTAATAAAGCTCAGCAAAAATGTAATTCCAAGCAATAATATACTTCCCCAAAGAACATAATGCACCCCGTAACGGACACTTATTACTCCCCCGAGAAAGGCACCCAGTGAAATCCCGATATTGTAGGATGATGTAAGTAAGCTGTTAACAAATTCCAGCGCATGATGAGGCACAAATTGTGTAGTCCGTATATTGGCAACCAGAAATCCTCCTGTATGGATCATTCCCCATAAGGAAACAATAATAACCATAAGCGTAAAGGCACCTCCAAAATAAAAAGCCAGAACCTGAACGATAATTAAAAGGACAAAAAACAGCCTTGCTGTAAGAATTACATTTCTGCTCAGGGCAATTCCCATAAGCCAGTTCCCTATAGTTCCCATTCCTCCGAAAAGAAGAAGCATCATACTGACCTGGGCCCCGTCCATACGGGTGATATCTTCAAGATAAGCAGTAAGGTAGGTATAGCTTGAAAACATAGCAGCCAGTGTTGAAATAGCAGAAATCAGGTTGATCCACAACAAAGGACTTTTCAATATACTCAACTGATGATTTGCAGATTTTCCTTTATCACCCGGAATGGAAGGCACAAACAATAATAATCCCATAAAAGCGATTAAGCTTATTCCGCTGCTAAGATAAAACGAAGCCTGCCAGTTATTAAACAGATCTGCAGCAAAAGTTGTCAGAGGAATACCAAGCACAGTAGCAAGGCTTAATCCGAGCAGTATTGTGGAAACTCCTTTGGCCCCTCTTTCCTTGAATGCAATAGCAGATGAAATATTCCAAAATAACGGATGTAATATTGCCGGTAATATACGGGCCACCATTAGCATCGTAAAGTTTGCAGAAAATGCAGATATTAAATTCGAAATGACAAATATGCTCATTACCAGGCACAAAAGTAGCTTCCGGTTAATTCTGGTTGTAAATGAAGTAATAAAAGGAGAAGACACTGCAACAGTTATGGCAAAAGCACTTAAAAGCCATCCTGCCGTATCAATAGATACTCCAAATTGCCGGCTGATATTTGGTAAGACCCCGATTACTCCAAATTCAGTTGTAATAATACCAAAAGCGCCTAATGCAAGGACATAAATTGATCTTTTCATTGATATAAAATTTTTATATAACAAATTTGAACAGAAAATATCTAAAAAATCAGTACATTTTAATGACAAATAAGTATTTTTACTATATGAAAAAAGAAAATATTGATCAGCTGGTAAAAATAGAATATCATCAGACAGATAACCTTAGCTTAATAGACAGCCAGTTAACTTTCTTTCAGATCTACTATGTCATTTCCGGAAAGGGCACATTTAAAATAAACAACAATATTGCCTGCTTCAGTGAAGGAAGCCTGATTCTGCTCACTCCCAATGATCAGCAACATCTTGAAATTATTGAGAAAACTGAACTCCTTCTCGTCAAATTCAGTGAAAGATATGTAAAGGATTATAAATGGAACAGTATTAATTCCATGGACTGCCTGCTGTACCGGGCCTCCTATCTTTCAGGCTGTATCCTTCAAAACAAGCCTGATATTGTACTGGTGAACTCAATAGTCAGCTCTCTTCTTCACTGTTTAAACCATCCTGACCTCTACCATGAGGAGCTTACCCTCCATTATGTGAATGCATTGATTGTAATTGCAGCCCGTAATATTTCAAAGATGAGACCGGAAAACCTTCCTTCAAATGCTGATAAAAGAATATTGGACATTATCAATTATATTCAGGGAAACATCCATGATCCTGAGCTTTTGAAAGTCTCCGTCATCGCCCGGGAGTTCGGATTGTCTGAAACCTATCTCGGAAGTTATTTCAAAAGGCAATGCGGAGAGACCATCCAGTATTATATACTTAACTATAAAATGCGTTTAATTGAACATCGTCTTCTTTTCAGTGATATGCGGATCAATGAGATTGTGACAGAATTCGGTTTTTCCGATGAAAGCCACCTCAACAAGTTTTTTAAAAAAAAGCATCACATGAGTTTAACAGAGTTTAAAAAACAAAGAAAATAAAAGTGAACAACCAAATTACAATAGAGAATCAGCGATCTCAAAGTTTGGAGGGAATGAGGAACTTAAAAGTTTAGTAAAAATAAAAGAACCTACTGAAATATAGTAGGTTCTTTTAGTATTTAGCGGAGAGTGAGGGATTCGAACCCCCGGACCTGTTACAGTCAACAGTTTTCAAGACTGCCGCAATCGACCACTCTGCCAACTCTCCTTAAACTCCGGCTATACCGTCGTTTTCAGTGGTGCAAATATAGAAAGTTTTTTATTACTGACAAAATATTTTTTTACAAAATTTACTGTTTTTTAATTTCAACTGCCTTTTTTAGATAAACATCAGTGTGATTCAGGAATTCCTGATCTGTTGTCTGAATTTTAATATGGGGAACCACCCCGCTTCCTTTCTTCTGATCATCAAGCACCTGAGCGTCCTGAATCACATGGACGATTGAAAATCCGGTCTGAATTCGGGTATTCGGCAGCTCATAAACAACCGGAAGATGCCCGTTATGCTCATAATAACCGCCGTTGGTCTCTCTTCCGATCACAATAGCATTCGTATAAGATTTTATCAGGGAAGCCAGGTGTGATCCTGCGGAGGCCACATGTTCATCTATAAACAGGTAAAGCTGGCCTTTAAAAGTTTTCTTATTGGGTAATATTAATGGATTTTTCTCATCTGTCCAGTAATATTTTCCCTGTACTTCCTTAGGATAAAGCTGTTTAAGATAGGCATCCAGCCCATACCCGTCTTTCACTCCATTGGCAAGAAAAAGAGGACTCATTACCAATCTTTCCTTTAAGGGCGCTTCATTAAATAGAGTGTAAGCATAACGGCTGTCCCGAAACGGATGCTGTGTAAGATAGGAGAATACTTTTTCGTAAAGTGCACCTGCTCCTCCTCCATTTCCCCTCAGGTCAATAATAAGATGTCCTGCTTTTTCATTTTCAAGAGTTTCCATCATTGCATCCAGGAAGCTGCTGAATTTTTTGTATGCAGGATCATTCTGATCCGTAGCAAAATCAAAAGTTTTTACGACAAGCCTGTACATCCCATCCGTTACCTTATCTAACCCGTACTTTTCACCGTCCTTTCCTGAATACGAAACTGAATAACGGGATTCCTGAAGTTTTTTGGCCTGATCAAACGATATTCCGGACAAACGTATCCCATGTAGCCGGCCTTTCCATTGGTAAGCAATATCATAATTTTTATGTGTTCCGAATTCTATATAAAATTTATCCAGCAAACCCTTCTCGAATCCTGCTGCTTCTCTGAAAACTACAGAAAATCCATCTGCAGAATAATATTGAGACAACCTGCTGATCATCTGTTGAGAACTGATACCATTGATGGACACAATTTCAGCGCCAAGCGGAATAAGAGTCTCCTGTGAATCCTGCAATA
Source organism: Chryseobacterium flavum (assembly GCF_003385595.1). Lineage (GTDB taxonomy): Bacteria > Bacteroidota > Bacteroidia > Flavobacteriales > Weeksellaceae > Chryseobacterium > Chryseobacterium flavum. The sequence goes on from NZ_QNUE01000001.1 coordinate 20,292, forward strand.
GCCGTCCATCTACATTTTTTAGGGTAATGGGCAAATATTCAGGTTTCTGTGTCAGGTAATAAGAGGTATAATTAGGAAGTTCTGTAAAATTGTGGCAGCTTCCTTCAAACACTGTAAGTTTTGCAATGACCTTATAGAAATCAAAAATATTCCGGCTGGCTGCCACTTCCCTTTCTGCCCATTTATAAATACTGTCGATCTGCGGTTTACTCCGGTATACATACAGTCCTGAATTCACTTTCTCCCTGATGGAACGGAACATGTGGAGGTCTTCCAGAAACTCTTCCGTGCTGAAACGGCTTTCCACCGGGGACAGACGCTCTGATTCTTTAATAATAACCTGTACCGTTCTGGCTTTTTCAACGTAAGAGGCAGCCCATACTTTAAATTCATAATTCCGGTTTTTGCCGGGGACAAAATAAAAACGTTCGGTACTTTTTATGCCTTTTGAATGATTTTGCTCTTTTATCTTTTTTCCATCCTCAGAAAGTGAGACTGCCAGGTTGGCTTCGTCAGATGTCACTGAGATCCAGGCAGGATTCCGGGATTCCGGCACATAAGTTACTGTATCCCCGGATTTTAATTCTAAACGGGTCTGTGCATAGGCTGTATTGATTAACAATAGCAACGGGACTATCAACTGCTTGGTCATTGTCTTTTTTTGAGCTGTGAAGATACGAATAACCTTAATCTCTGAGAAGATTACCCACCAAACAAATAAAATTTGCAATATGAATAAACAACTTATATTTTAGATAAAAATAAATAACACATGAAAACATGGTTCCTTTTGTTTCTGTTCGTAATAACAAATCTGGTTGCACAAACAGGAAAAGCAGATCCGGCAAAATTACTTGAGTACTATGAAAACCAGCATTATGCTGAAGCCGCACAATACTTACAGAGCATGTATCCGGATGATACCCGGGATATAAAAGTGCTGAATCAAATCGCATACTGCAATCTGATGGCGGGAAAACTGACGGAGGCAGAAAAAAACTACATAAAAGCCAACGCCATTCAACCTGATAATCCGGCAATATTATTCAGTTTGGCTCACATCAGTTCAAAACGGGGAAACCCTGTAAAAGCAAAATCTTATCTGCAGCAGATCATCCGCCTGGACAGTCTTAATTTCAGTGCATACAAACAACTGGCTGTTTATGAAGATGCCCCTGAAATAAAATTAAAATATCTCAGGAAAGCCAATGCCCTGCACTCATCTGATCCCGATGTAGCGTATGACCTTGCAATGGCATACAAAGATCTTAAACAATATCAGCAAGCGTATGAGGTTTTAAAAACCGCTATTGCTTCAGACACAGAGAATTTTACTTTACAGCAGGCACAGTTACCATTATCCAACCTGCTGGGCAAATATCAGGAAGTGATTGATACCGGTAAGCAATTGATGGAAAATCATACAGATGTTAATGTCATGAATGAAATGGGACAGGCTTATTTCTATTTAAAAGACTACCAGAAATGCATCATGATCTATAAAACGCTTGAAGATCTCGGCATCCGGAATGAAGGAACTCTTTATTATATGGCTTTAAGTTACCGTGAACTGAAAGAGTATGATCATGCAGCCATCTATGCCCAGAAAACTATTGATGAAGCTGTTTCAGACCACATCACTCTGTATTATACAGCACTGGCGGGAATTTATGAATCTAAAAGTCAGTTTAATGATGCTTTGGAAGCTTATAAGCGAGGACTTACCTTCAGCATTCACAATACTATTTATTACCGGTTGGGATTGCTTTATGACCTGAATCTTAAGCAGCCAAAAAATGCGGCAACCTATTATAAGCTATACCTTAAAAGCAAGCCGGATCAGGAAAAGGAAAAAGAACAGATTACCTATGCAAAAGAAAGGATAGCTCTTCTAGCAGGTATCAATAAATAACTTTATCTTATTATTCAATAATGTTCCGCCATGCTTAATTTGGATAAAAACATAATATTTTGTGACGATAATCACAAAATGAACAGAAACCAATACCCTAAATTTGTTATCATAAAAAACAGTATTATGGAAAATACAGCCAATAATCCCGTAAAACAATTCATTCAGTACCTCAATGAAGAGAATTTTGACAAAGCTGAGACCTGCCTTGATCCTGAATTTAAATTTAAAGGAGTCATGGGAAGCAGGGAAAATGCAGCAGTATATATTAAAGACATGAAGCAGATGAAATTTAAATATAAGATTCAAAAGCTTTTTACAGCAAATGAAGATGTGTGCCTCTGGTATGATATTGATATGGGAGAAAAAACCATCACCGCCTGCGGGTGGTACCGGGTGGCAGATGGAAAAATCAAATCATTGGAGGTTCTTTTTGATCCGAGGCCCTTACTTGATCATCAGAAATGATTTACTTGTGATTTATACAGCATCTATATTAATATAGGTGCTTTTTTTACCTGCGCTATGGTCAGGATATCAAAATTCTTCATATCCAGCCGGTTTTTTTCCTCCAGATCGTATATTCTGTATCATTCCCGTCTATTTCGGGGATATCTTCAGCCTCCGGTATCCTATTTATTTCCTTAACAGTAAATGAAGGCAGATTGACCTTTTCCCGTTCGCTGTTCAGTAGGTGTTTATCTTCTACCGGATAGACCCTTCCGTCAGCAATCAGCTGTGTCCCGTATTTCTGAGGTTTACCCTGAAATACCTGAATCCTGTCAAACAGATAAGCCAGGTTTTGAAGTTTAATATCATGGGCATTTTCCATCATCATTTTATAACATTCCTTCATAAATCCCGGCTCTCCAATTGAATGCTGAATAATCAGCCAGGCTGCATTACTTGCATTTTCGCCTACTTTTGAAATGGTAGGAAAACCAATTTCCTTTATTATTTCCCTAAGCCTTTGCGCATTGCTTCTGTGAACACGTTCCATTTCAGGATGATATCCTTCTGAAAGCTGTCCCTGTGATATTAATGCTTCTCTTACCTCCAGATCTTTGTTAGCAAGTCCGATAAGTTCCTGTGAAAAAAAATGATCCATGATTTATAATTTTTAATAAGATATCCAGCATTATTCAATTACCCATTTCCGGTCATCTTAAGAATAAAACGGACTCTTTGTTCTACTGTATCCCGGGGAACTTCGATTATCTGATATCCATATTCCAGATATGTTTCCCTGATACAGTTAAAAGTATGTACGGCCTGTTCAGGACTTTGCTTTCTTTCCGGATCATTTTCATAGATTTCATTCCACGGAGGAAGAATAAAAACCTTCTTCTGATAGGTCATTTTTAAGGCCCGCGTTTTCATTTCTTCCGGAACAGGAATATTTTCTGTACGGAGATAACCGATAGTATCCAGGATGCCCCGGTCAAAGAATGCTGTTTTCACACCTTTTTTGTTCCTTATTTTCTGATAAGTTTTTACTGAGGCATCAAACATCAGTTCTGCAAAAAGAATCCTGTTCTTCCAGGGTACCCCTTCCCCATTCATCTGAAGCTGCTCCCTGATAATCCGCCGTCCTTCTTCAGGTGCGGTCACATAACCGTTTTTGTGTAATGCTTCCAGTAATGTAGTTTTTCCGGCTCCAGGTCCACCCGTAATTATATATAAATGTGAACTCTCCTTTTCCATTTTCTATTTTTGAAACGTTCTTATATTTCTTTAACAGAAAACCAAACTTCTGTTAATAATTGTTTTTTATAATACTCTTATAGGTATCCATACGGTCTTTCTCTCGGTACATATTGCACAATAAAAGAAGATTATCCGTATTGTACTTTTCTGCAATCTGCTGTAGTTCTCCTGAGATCGACTGCGGAGTTCCGATGATCATCCTGTTCAGAATGGTAAAGAATTCCTCCTCATCTTCTGTCCCTGAAATCTTTTGTTCTACAACTTCGGGAGGAAAAACAGCATCCGGACTTACCCGTTGGTGTGACTGTAAAAACTGATAAGCCATTCCATAAGCGTTTCGTCTGGCCACTTCTATATGATCGGCTACAGATACGGCTACAGCAACCTGCAAGGAAGGAATATCAGAATAACCGGTGTTATCAAATCCTTTGAGATATGCTTCCGTATTTTCAGGTCCGTTTTCACTGTTCATAAAAGCAGCAAAAGAATATCCTATTCCATGTCTGGCAGCTTCATTTGCAGAAGTCGTTCCTGAGCCCAGCCAAAGGATTTCCGGCAAATATTGCAAATTTTTTGGTTGGGCAATAAGTCCTTCGTAGATTCCTTTGTCTTCTTTGATAAACCCGATAATTTCTTCCAATTTAGTTTCCATACTGGACAGTACAACCGGCTTATGATTGTTCAGGGCCATTACAGCATCTTTTAACCCGCCCGGAGCTTTTCCCAGTCCCAGGATAAAACGTCCGGGATATATACTGCTCAGCAATTTGCTCCATTCTGCTATTTTATAGGCTGAATAATTTTTCATCATAATTCCTGCCGTCCCTATCTTTATCTGTCTTGTCCTGCCCAGCGCAACAGCTGCCAGAAGCTCAGGGCTTGAGCTTCCATATGCTTCCACCCCATGATGCTCAGCATACATCACACTGTGGAATCCGGCTTCTTCAGCGAACATGGCGAGATTAATACTGTTCGTTAATGCAATGGCTGCAGTACCTCCCATAGAGACAGGAGACTGGTCTAATATCCCTAGTTTTAACTTCATGACAAATGCTCAGGAAATGTGAAGATAAGAAAAAAACAATACCTGAAGGTGAAATTTATCAGGTATCTCAATGAACAATGAATTATAAGTCGTAATTTGTAGAATAAAAATGATTCATACTCAAAAACTGAAAATATGAAGAGAATATTTCATCTCAACTGTGTAAAGATAGTTATACCTATGAATGACAATGTTATAGGACATTGCCTGTTGATCGAAGAAAACAATGGTGACCTGATTCTTATTGATACCGGGATTGGTGTTCAGGATATAGAATCCCCCGACAAACGTCTTGGAGAGGAGCTTATAAAAGCTGTAGGTTTTCAGCTTGATATGGAACTTACCGCTCTTAATCAGATCAGGCAGATTGGCTTGGATCCTGGCCGTGTAAAACACTGTATTCTGAGCCATCTGGATCCTGATCATACCGGAGGCATCGCCGATTTTCCCCAGGCCAAAGTTCATGTAGCCAAAGAGGAATATCAGAACTTTGAAAGCGGAAATCCCCGCTATTTAAAAGAACACCTTGCCCATCATCCTGAAATCCTTGAATATTCATCTTCAGATGAACAGTGGTTTGGACTGGAAGCAAGAAGGATTCATACCCAACTGGAAACTGAAATATTGCTTATCCCTTTATTTGGCCATACCTTCGGGCATTGCGGGATTGCTTTTCAAAGGAATGAAAAATGGATATTCTATACAGGTGATGCTTATTACCTGAGGCTTGAACTGGAAGATGAACAACATCCTGTGAATCAGCTTGCCGCTGCAAGAGCAGATGACAATACGAAACGTCTTGAATCCATAAGAAAAATTAAAACATTAATGAAAGACCATCCGGAAATAGAAATTTTCGGATATCATGATGCAAAAGAATTTTCAAAATTTATTACAGAAAATCAATCTGTATAACGGATAAGATCTTGGAAAATACAATAACCCTTGCAGACTGCAAGGGTTTATTGTATAGTAAATGATCTGATTCTGCTATTCCTGCATGATTTTATTCACCTCGTCAAATTCATGTTCTATTACCTCATCAGGCCGATAAGTCAGCAATGAAACAATGATATTCGTTAATAAGGAAAGAATGAACCCCGGAATCATTTCATACCAGTCTTTGAAAGGATGGTCAGTATATACCCATGCAAGTACTGTAATCCCTCCGATAAGCATTCCGGCAAAACCTCCCTGCCAGGTTGTTTTTTTCCATAAAAGGGAAAGAAGAATCAACGGTCCGAAAGCAGAACCAAAGCCGGCCCAGGCATTCCCAACAAGGTTAAGAATACTGTCCTTAGGATTTAATGATAAAAGAACTGCTATAACAGCTACCAATAAAACAGAAAGTCTGCTTGCTACCAACAATTGTTTTGAAGTAGCCTTCCTGTTAAGAAAAGCCTTATAAATATCTTCCGTTAATGAGCTGGAAGTTACCAGTAACTGCGAGGAAATGGTACTCATTACGGCCGCTAAAATCGCTGTAAGCAAAAATCCTGCAATAAAAGGATGAAAAAGGATTCGGGAGAAATAAATAAATATGGTCTCTGCTTCAGTTTTTGAACCATCAAACTTCATCATGGTTTCCAGATCAAATTTCTGAAGATAAGCAATTCCTACCAAACCTATCGCTAAAGCTCCTGCCACAGTAAAAATCATCCATGTAATTCCGATCCGTCTGGCCTTTATAAGATCTTTAGGTTTATCTATTGCCATAAAACGTACCAGGATGTGCGGTTGTCCGCAATATCCCAACCCCCATGCTAACAGGGAAACAATACTTACAGTAGTAGTTCCTCTGAATAGATCAAGGTATTTGGGATCTTTAGCTTCTATCAGCGTAAAGGTCTCCTGAAAGCTTCCTATTTGTGAAATTGCAACAATGGGTACAATCACCAGTGCCAGTACCATAATAGTCCCCTGTACAAAATCCGTAAGGCTAACCGCCAGAAAGCCGCCCAGAAATGTATACAATACCACAACCACACTGGTCAGCAGTAAACCCGCCGTATAATCCATCCCGAATGCTGATTCAAACAGTTTTCCTCCCGATACCATTCCGGCTGAAGTGTATAATGTAAAAAATACCAGAATAAAAATAGAGGATGTAATCTTCAGAAGATGGTTTTTATTTTTAAACCGGTTTTCAAAAAAGACAGGCAGTGTAATTGCATTTTGAGCCACTTCCGTGTATATCCTGAGTCTCGGGGCCACAATAATATAATTGAGATAGGCTCCTATTGTCAGGCCAATTGCGATCCAGGAGCTTGAAATTCCGGACAAATACATAGCCCCGGGAACTCCCATCAGCAGCCATCCGCTCATATCGGCCGCACCTGCAGACAAGGCTGTGACAGCTGCCCCCATTTTTCGGCCGCCTATTAAAAATTCTTCTGAATTACTGGTTGATTTTCTATAAGAATATATGCCTATACCGATCATTAACAAAAGATACAACCCCACAGAAATCGCTTCATATACTTGCATATCATTTTTTTTAAAAAGCCGAATATAACTATTTTCTAAAAAATATTGAGGTCATATATGCATGTTGATTTATTTTTTCTGAAAACAAAGGCTAATTTTTTCACATTTATTTATATTAATTCCAAATAAATCATTTTATTTACGCTTATAATCATAAATAATTAATACATTCGCTCTATAATTGAAACAAATGGGATTACTCCTTAAACCAATTGATATTGTAGATGACATTTCGCAGGAAGATTTCCGGGAAAAATATCTAAAGCCATGCAAGCCAGTGGTAATCAAAAATATGGCAAAAAAATGGCCTGCCTATCAGAAATGGACAATGGAGTACATGAAAGAAATAGTAGGTGATGTTACGGTTCCGTTGTATGACAGTTCAAAAGCTGATCCTGCAGCTCCCATTAATACCCCAACCACCCGAATGCCTTTTGGAGAGTATGTTGACCTGATCCAAAAAGAACCCACAGACCTGAGGATATTTTTCTTTGATCCCATTAAATTTGCGCCAAAGTTACTGGAAGACTATGTACCACCCAAAAATCTGATGGGAGGATTCTTAGACAAATATCCCAGTATGTTTTTCGGAGGAAAAGGATCTGTGACTTTTTTACATTATGATATTGATATGCCCCACATTTTCCATACCCACTTTAACGGGAGAAAGCATATCCTTCTTTTCGAGTATAAATGGAAGTCACGTCTCTATAAGCTACCATATGCCACGTATGCACTGGAAGATTATGATATTGAAAATCCTGATTTTAAAAAGTTTCCGGCTTTGGAAGGAATTGAAGGAATAGAGTGCTATCTTGAACATGGAGATACCTTGTTCATGCCTACGGGCTGGTGGCACTGGATGAAATACCTGGATGGCTCTTTTTCCATTTCATTACGCGCATGGGACAAAAGCTGGGCTGTAAAGGCTCATTCCCTGTGGAATCTAACTGTTCAGCGTAATTTTGATAACTTTATGAAATCCCGTTACAAGAAAAAATATATGGACTGGAAAGAAAGCAAAGCCATTAAAAAAGCGGATGCAGCTCTCAGAAGAGGACTTCCAAAATAAAAAAATGATTACAACAGATTGATTTCCTTTTCAATCTGTTTTTTTATCCTATGATAACAGAATATAATTTTAATCTTCTTCACATTCTCAATTAAAATTTTATTTAAATTGCAATTACAAACCATCCTTCCCGTATGTTTGAAAAACTAATTGATAGCTTTGAAAAACTCTGCCTTCAGATTATTATCGAAATTCTTCTGGTTCCGGTAACGATCTTCAGGCTGTTTCAGAAGCCCAGCCGCTGTTATGAGTTTTCGGTAGAAGAAATGGAAAAAGAAGAAACAGAGCGTTTCCGTGATTATCTTTCTCCTATCAAACTCTCGGTATACACCTCTGTCATCATCTCAGTCCTTTTAATGGATTACAGCGGTGAACAAAACTTTATTTCCAGGGTTAAAGGACTAAGTATGGTAGAAAAGGCTTTGTTTATATTCCTGTTCAATAATTTTACAGCAGTATTGTTCAGTGTGATCCTGCTATGGTATAAAAAAGAAAAGGTGAATACAATCACCTTCCGCACTTTACTGTTTTCCTTTATCTATATTCATGATGCCGTTTAATTTGAAATTAATAAATTCTTATGTGTAAATTGCAAATATAGTTATACAAACAAAGAATCAGACTGTAATTCCGGTTATAATTGTCGCTCCCGGATTTTTATATACAGATAGCCTTCAGATCAGGTTAATTTCTTAATATCAGTATTTTTTCCTCTATTGTCACGTATTGTTCACTAAGTCTGTCAGACAAAGCAGAAAACTGTATATCAAACTGGTACAGGATAAGGTATTTGGAGGAAAACCACACCTTTTTTTCATATAATTTTATCAGACTTTAACTAAATTTACCCATCAATTTACAAGATGCATATACCCGATATCAAATCCTTTCTCAACACTGAAGTTCAGCTGTTTCAGGAAGTAACATACCCGGCAAAAACAATTCTTCTTAATGAGGGACAGATTTCAGCTAAAATGTTTTTCGTGGAGAACGGAGCGCTCAGGGAATATTTTTATCAGGATGGACGTGAACTTACGCTGGAATTTGTAACGGAAAATCAGGCTGTAGCCTCTTTCGACAGTTTTCTGAATGCTTCTCCCAGTGAATTTCTGATAGAAACACTGGAACCTTCTACCGTTTATGAACTGACTGCTGATTCTTTCCGGAAGTTGTTGGAAAATCAGGAATTCCAGCAGGAATTTAACACTTTATTCTATAAGAGGTTCAGTGAGATCAGTAAAAGGCTGATGTCTTTTATTAAATATTCCCCGCAGGAACGGTATGAACAGCTTCTGAAAAACCGTCCGGAACTTCTTCTCCGCTTTCCCCAACACTATATTGCTAGCTATCTGGGAATTACCAGTGTTTCGCTGAGCAGGATCAGAAACCGGAAATAATATCCCCAAGCTTAATCATTTACATGGCCCTATCATTTCTTTACAATTGTTATCGTCCGGCCAGCAATACCTAATGTAATTTTGTTTCATATTAAAAAACTATGAAACAATTTATCCGGCAAGTCTTCACCGACATTTTAGAAAATCCTGTATTTGATCACAAGCTGATTGAACATTACTTTTCAAAAGACTATGTCCAGTCTGTAGATCGCACACAGTTAAATTACGAAGAGTTTATTCTTCATATTAAAAAACTGAAAGAAAAAGTGATTGTTCAGAAAATTGATATCATCAACTATGCTGAAAGAGAGAGCACTATTTTCACCAATCATATGGCCAGATCGGCCTTAAAAGATGGAAGTACTGTTGTTCATAAAGTAATGGCAGAGTTTACCATTCAGGAGAATAAGATTATAAAGTGTGATGAACTGACCTTATTGGTGGAAGGAAAGCCTGCCGAAAAAGATCTGGGATCTGAAATCTGAAATCATACTGCTAAAATATTATATTAACAAATCTTAAAACAACGTTAATTTTTATTTCAAACCTTTCCCCAAACAGACGTTTAATTTTGTTCATGATTTAAATCTACTTTAAAGTGAAAAAAATTTTTACATCTGTTTTGTTTTGTGCCGCTGTATTTTTTTATGCCCAGACAGGTTCTCTTTCAGGAAATATCAATGACAATTCAAAAATAGCTTTACCGGGAGCCAGAATATCCCTGATCCCGGGAAATATTTATACGACTTCGGATGAGCATGGAAATTTTGTATTCCTGAATGTTCCGCCGGGAAATTATACCATGAAAATTGAATACCTGGGATATGGAACCCATGAATACCAGGTAACGGTTGATCCTGAAAAAAATACCCGGCAAAATATTGTTTTTGATAAAAAAGAGACCTCTATTGCTGAAATTATAGTTTCCGGATCAACTCTGAAAAACCAGGCCAGAGCTTTAAATAAGCAGAAGAATAATGCAAATATTACCAATGTGATCTCGTCTGATCAGATCGGACGTTTCCCTGATGCCAATATCGGGGATGCTCTGAAACGGGTTCCCGGAATTACCATACAAAACGATCAGGGAGAGGCTAGAAACCTTATTATCAGAGGACTTGCCCCGAACCTGAATTCGGTAACACTGAATGGAGACCGGATTCCTTCTGCTGAAGGAGACAACCGGAATGTACAGATGGATCTCATTCCTTCTGATATGATCTCTACCATAGAGGTTAACAAAACACTAACTCCTGACATGGATGCAGATGCTATTGGTGGTTCTGTAAATCTTATTACCAGGGCCTCTCCCAACGGTCAAAGGATTTCAGCTACATTAGCCGGAGGATATAGCCCGATCCGCGAAAAAGGAAACTATACAGCAGGATTAGTCTATGGAAACCGGTTCCTGAATAAAAAACTCGGAGCTGTATTCAGTTTTTCCTATAACAACAATAATTTTGGTTCTGATAACATCGAACCGGTGTGGAGCCTTGCTGACGATATTGCCCAAACCGCATATATAAGTAAAATGGGAGTACGTTACTATAACGAGCACCGCATCAGGCATAGTTTTGATCTTAATATGGATTATGAATTCAATTCGCGGAATAAGATCTATGCTTCAGCCATGTATAATTTCAGAAACGATAAAGAAAACCGGTTTGCCCTGGGATATAAAATAAAACCGGTTTACAATGACGACGAAACAGAAATCACCGGATGGAAAGGAAGTATTACCAGACAAAATAAAGGTGGTGATGTTGCCAATGACAATACCAGACTGGAAAAGCAGAAAGTACAGAACTATGCTTTAAGAGGAGAACATCTGCTGGGATCAAAGGTTGATCTGGACTGGTCGATGAACTATGCCACTGCAAGTGAGGACAAACCCCACCAGCGTTATATTGAATTTGAAAACAGCAAGATGACCTTTTCCCAGAACCTTAATGATCCCCGAAAACCTATCATCACACCTCTTGCTGCTGATCATCTGGGAAGCTATACGCTAAGTGACCTTTCTGATGCCAATAGTTTTACACAGGAAAAGGAATTTGGAGCAAAAGTTAACATCCGATTCCCTTTTACTATTATTGATGGTCAGAAAGGAAGACTTCGTACCGGTTTACGAATGCGTTTAAAGGAAAAAGAAAGAAATAATGATTACTATGCTTTTGAGCCTCTTAGCAATATCGGAAGCCTTCTTTCTATTCCTACCATACACTTTGACGGGCATCATTTTCAACCGGGAAATTATGTTCCGGGAACGTTTGCTGATCCATCCTATCTTGGAGGACTGGATCTGTACAATTCCAGCCTTTTCAAAGGAGAGCTTAAACCGGAAGAATTTCTCTCCGCCAACTATATGGCAAAGGAGCAGATCTATGCAGGATACATCCGATGGGACCAGGATTTCAATGATAAACTGTCCATGATTGTAGGAGCCCGTATTGAAACTACAAAAATCGATTATACCGGAAATTATGTAATGGACGAAGAAGATCTGATAGGAAAGATCAACAATACCAATACGTATACGAATGTACTTCCCAATATTTCATTCAAATATGTACCCGTTCAGGACCTTGTGCTAAGAGCTGCCTTTACTACAGCACTAGCGCGTCCTAATTATTATTCATTGGTTCCTTATCTTAGTGTGATTTCGGGAGATGAAATTATTGCTGCAGGAAATCCCGGCCTGAAAGCAACCTATGCCTATAATTTCGACCTTATGGCCGAAAAGTATTTTAAATCTGTAGGAATCCTTTCAGGAGGTGTTTTTTATAAGAATCTCAATGACTTTATTTACACGTATTCACGCAGAAATTATATGGCAAATGACTTTGCTGCTGATTTTCCGGGACAGACCAATCCTGTTCCTGCCGGTGAAAGCAACTGGAATTTTACCCAGCAGCGTAATGGTGATAACGTAGATATTTACGGATTCGAGGTTGCCCTGCAGAGACAGCTTGATTTTATTCCGGGAGCATTCTGGAAGGGACTGGGAGTGTATGTTAATTATACTTATACCCACTCAAAAGCAAAAGGAATTACCAATGAAGATGGTATTGAAAGAACAGACGTAGGTCTTCCGGGAGCAGCACCTCATATGTTCAACGGGTCTCTTTCCTGGGAGAACAAGAGATTTTCAGCCAGAATATCTATGAATTATGCCTCTCATTATATTGATGAATTAGGAGGTAAAGCTTTTGAAGATCGTTATTATGACAAACAGATCTTCCTTGATGCCAACGCTTCCTATAAAATTACAAGCCAGCTGAGAATTTTTGCAGAAGCCAACAATCTGACCAATCAACCGTTACGATATTATCAGGGAATACAGAGCAGAACAGCACAGGCAGAGTATTACAGACCACGATTTACTTTAGGGGTAAAATTTGATTTCTAGATCATGAAAAAAATAAAATATTATATCATCGCACTTTCAGTTTTTCCTCTTGTGACGAACTGCACAGGACAAAAACATTTGGGAGAAAAGCTGAGACCAGCCGTTATAACAGAAACAGTAGCACATGATACGGATGATCCCGCAATATGGATTAACCCGGACAATCCGGCTCAAAGCATTATTATCGGAACGGATAAAGATTCTGACGGTGGTTTGTATGCCTTTAATCTGAGCGGCAAGATCCTTCATAAAGTTACAGGGCTTAAACGTCCTAATAATGTAGATATTGAATATGGATTTATTTTAAACGGGAAAAAAACAGATATCGCAGCAGTTACGGAAAGAGAAACCAATAAAGTAAAGCTATATGCACTTCCGGAATTGAAAGAAATTGGCGAATTCTCTGTATTTGATGGAGAAACTGAACGTGGACCAATGGGAATATCCATGTATAAGAATCCGGAGACCGGTGATATTTTCGTGATTACCGGAAGAAAATCCGGCCCTCAGGACGGCTATTTATGGCAGTACAGATTATCCGAAAAAAATGGTTTCATCACCGGAGAAGCAGTCCGTAAGTTTGGAAAATACAGTGGACTGAAAGAAATTGAAAGTATTGCGGTGGATGATGAAAAAGGCTATATCTATTACTCTGATGAACAATTTGGAGTTCATCAATATTATGCTGATCCTGGAAAGGGAAATGAAGAGCTGTTGGTTTTCGGAAAGGGAGACTTTAAATCAGATATAGAAGGAATATCAATATACCCTACTTCCAGGGACAAAGGATACATTCTGGTTTCCAACCAGCAGAATGATACGTTTAATGTATATCTGCGGGAAAATCCGGCACAAGGAAGAATTGCGGAGATTCCTGTTTCAACCAATGAGAGTGACGGCTCTGAAGTAACCAATGTTAATTTAGGACCTCAGTTTCCCAAGGGGGTATTTGTAGCTATGAGCAATGGAAAAGTTTTTCACCTGTATGACTGGCGGCTTATTGAAGAAAGAATCGAAAAGGCTTTAATGGCTTCTGAACATGCAAAATAAATATCAGTTTTTAGACCATTAAGATCCGGCTAATTGTAAGAATAGTAAACAGGGTTCAAATAAAAAGATTTTTCATACCGGTTTGCAATAACACTCTGAACCTGCCTGTTTTTTGAAATTATCCTTTACCTTAATGGTCTTTGTATTTATATTGAAGGTGCTTTCTCAGAAATTCAGCAGTGAATGATTTTTTATCTTTCAGGAGTTCTTCAGGGGTTCCCTCAAACATAATCTCCCCTCCGTATTTCCCTGCTCCCGGACCAATATCAATGATTCGGTCAGCATGTGCAATAATGTCCAGATTATGTTCTATAACGATCAAAGTATGACGCTGATCTGCAAGATGATCAAGAAAAGCCAACAGCTTTTGGGTATCACTGGGATGAAGTCCGGTGCTTGGTTCATCCAGAACAATAACCTGTTGACCGGGTTTCAGCTCTTTGGTCAGTTTCAGCCTTTGCCGCTCTCCACCAGAAAAGCTGTCAAGCCGTTGTCCTAAGGTGAGATAATCCAGTCCCAGTTTTGTCAGCATCTCAAAGTGTTTAAGAACAGCCTCTTCGGTAAAAAAAAGTAAAGCTTCCGAAACCGTCATATTCATTATATCTGCAATTGTTTTGTCATGATACCTGTATTGTAAGACCCGGGGATCGAACCCGGTTCCTCCACATTCCTCACAGGGCTGTTCAATATCATCCATAAAAGCAAGGTCTATCTTTTCAACACCTAATCCTCTGCAGTTCTTACAGGCTCCCTCACTATTTCTGCTGAACAGCTTTTCTGAGACATGATTCGACCTGGCAAAGAGCCTGCGTACAACATCTGAAATATTTAAGTAAGTAAGCAGACTGGAGCGGGCACTGGCTGCAGATAAGGACTGATCAATTACCGTTATATCCGGATAAAACACAGGAAGTACCTTATTAATCAGGGTACTTTTCCCGGAACCTGCCACTCCGGTAACTACTGTCAGCACTCCTTTCGGAATATCTACATTCAGATTCTTAAGATTGTACAGATTAGCGTTTCTTATTTTCAGATATCCTTCCGGTGTGCGGGACTTTTTTTTGAGTACGGGAGATCCTGCAAAATACAACCCGGTTTTGCCTTTTGATTTTTTTAATTTACTGAAAGGGCCCTGGTAAACAATTTCTCCCCCGTTTTTCCCTGAGCCTGGTCCCATATCCACTATCCAATCTGCCATTTTAATAAGATCAGGGTCATGTTCCACAATTAAAACAGAATTTCCTTTATCTCTGATTTGCTTGATAATCGTGGTAATATTTTGTAAATCTTTCGGATGAAGGCCAATACTTGGCTCATCAAAAATATACAATAGGTCAACCAGACTGTTTCCCAAATTACGAACCATCTTAATCCGCTGGGATTCTCCTCCCGAAAGTGTATCTGTATTCCGGTCCAAGGTCAGATACTGAAGTCCGATAGTAACAATATTTTCAAGTTTTGCGGAAAGTTCTTTCAGAATGACTTCATATGTTTTGGAGGTAAGGGAGTTCACAAATTTCAGTAAGTCATCAACAGAAAGTGCAGCACAATCGGCAATATTCCTGCCTTCAATCCTACACGACAGTATTTTCTCATTAAGACGCTGTCCCTGACAGGCCGGACAGTTTTTTTTTATGATCACATTCGTAAGAGCCTCTTTCCTGCTTACATTTTCTTTTGAGTCTTTTTTAAGGAACGCCTTTTCAATTCTTGGAATAATCCCTTCATACTTTACTGTTTTTCCCCAATCCTTATCCGGCTTTTTGGGTTTATGCTCGGCTGCGTACATTAGTTTTTCCCACTCTTCCGGAGAAAAATCTTTCAGCTTTCTATCATTGTCAAAATAGCCCGAGAGAGTATATCTGGTTAAACGCCATCCTCCCGGCTGGAAAGTCGGAAAACGGACAGCTCCCTCGTTTAAAGACAAATCTCTGTCAATCAGAGCATCAATATTGACCGTTTGAACCCAGCCCAGCCCTTCACATACCGGACACATTCCCTGAGGGTTGTTAAATGAAAAAACATTGGAATATCCCACAAACGGCTTTCCCATTCTTGAAAACAAGAGTCTTAACGTAGCATAGATATCGGTAGCTGTTCCAACTGTTGACCGGGCATTTCCTCCCAGTCTTTTCTGATTAATGATAATGGGTACATTAAGATTTTCAATTTTATCTACGTCAGGTATTCCGTAATGCTGTAAGCGATTCCTGATAAAACTGTTCTGTGTTTCATTAATCTGCCGCTGAGCTTCCCCTCCTATAGTTTCAAATACAAGGGAAGACTTTCCTGAACCAGAAACTCCCGTAAAAACCACAATCTTATTTTTAGGAATTTTTATAGAAATATTTTTGAGATTATTTTGTCTGGCATTTG
This sequence comes from Chryseobacterium flavum, assembly GCF_003385595.1. GTDB lineage: Bacteria > Bacteroidota > Bacteroidia > Flavobacteriales > Weeksellaceae > Chryseobacterium > Chryseobacterium flavum. The sequence continues at coordinate 36,750 of NZ_QNUE01000001.1, forward strand.
TAATTTCTATATTTTCCATATTATAATACTTACCTTTGTCAATAATTAACTAAGTTAAGCATTTATCTTATGAAACCCATTGAAAAACAATTTTTTAACACTTTCACTGATTTTCAATGCCTTATTCTTGCCCATATGAACAGAGGTGATATTAACGGTGTAACAGCTGCCCATTATAATATTATTGAATTTATTCTGCGCAAAAAAATGACCACCGGAAGAGAGATATCAATAGCTTTTAACGTAAGTCAGGCCGCCATTTCCAAGCAGCTTAAATTTTTAATCAATCATGACCTGGTCATCCAGAAACAGGATAAAGCAGACCGCAGGAAGTTTAATCTTTCTGCTACAGAAAAAGGAAAGTTTATTGTAGAAAATTCTGAGACATTCCGGAAAAATATGACCCGCCAGGTGTCTTCAATATTATCCCGTAATGAGCTTGAGCAACTTAATGTTCTTCTTGATAAAATTCTGAACAGCCTAAATTTTAAACCGGAATAAAATGGCTTAACCTGGCAGGCAGATAAGTAACGGTGTTACATCATCAGATTTAATCTTCTTATTTCTATTTATAAGTTCCAAACAACCTGTCCCAGATTGAAGTATAGAATCCGAAATTTTTATGCTCATCCAAATGATGCTGATTATGAAACCGGGTTGTACCAATAAAGTATCTGTCAAACTGAGCCGGAAAAAACTCCCTGTTCAAGTGTCCTATTGTACCCCAGATGAGATTAATCAGCAAATAGATTGAAATGGAAACCACAGAAAAATCATATAGCGTCATTACAGCCAGCATCATCAGTCCGAATCCAATGGTTTCAAAAGGATGCAGAACGAAAAGACTCAGGAAATTGGTGCTTACATGCTCATGATGCTTAGCGTGCAGAATATTATACACAAACGGTAAATGGGCGGCATAATGGAAGAAATACATCAGCAGATCCATTAAAAGCAGTAAGGCAATCACCTCTAAAAAAATCAACCCTCCTGGCTCTCCGGCTCTTACTTCTATCCAGCCGTTTTTCCATAATACGACCCCAAAAAGCAAAACCAGGCAATTGCAGATCACAGTAATAAGACTGAGACAGAAATCAGAAAAAGTAACCGGATGATCCTTTTGCTGTAACAGGCTTTTACGACATGTTTTATCTATAAAAAGATATAGGCCAATGGAAAACAGGTATAAAAAAATATTAATTACAACACTGAATACAGTCCATTGGAACCATGAAAACTGCCGGAACAGATACAGGCAGCAGGAAAGTTCAGTTTCATTAAAGTTCATAATTCTTCATCAGCCAACTTGATGATATAAATGTATGAAATTTACTGAAAACAAAAGGCAATTTACCTCTGTTTCGCTTTTCTTTTGAGTTCCCGGAGCCTGACCGTTAACCTTTTCCTAAGATGATCATGATACTCTCTGTAATTTTTAATACTTTTTTCCAGGTTCTTTTTATTGAATAAATAGTCATCATACAGATTACCAAGTTCTGAAATCTGCAAAAAAAGATCAGAAGACTGAGATTCTGCGTCATCTACAGCTTCTATTAACAGGCGATAATATTCAATACGGCTGGTCAGGCTCGTGTGAAGTTTTGGCTCTATTCCCTGCATAATCTAAATTTTATCTAATTATTATCCTTGAAAGCTAAAAACGAAACAGATCGTTTTGTTTTGCTGTTTTGTAATTATCATTTATTGCTGCCGTCCTGCTGGTGTCCTTAATCTATTTCCTGCTTCTGCAAAAGGAACATCGCTTTGGAATAAATTTTTAATTTTTTCATACTCCGTTTTATGAACGGCTCCTTTTGAATAAACATGACTTAAAGCTGATGAAATAAGGGTTTCTTCGGAATCCCCCAGTGGCAGCAATGGCAGTACCTCATATTCATTAACTGTAATTTGTGGCTGGATCCCATTACTGTAGCCTCCCTCCCCACTGGCATTGAATACTTTATAGATTACAGGATGGATCTGCCATGAGATCTTTCTGGGTTTACGTTTATCTTCTACTGTAAATCCGGCCATATCCTTTCCTAAAGTAGTATCGCCGGCCTGGATAACCTGTACATAAGGTTTCAGATTATTAATTACTATTTCCGCTGCAGAGGCTGTACTGTTTGAAGTAAGAATATAAACTTTTCCTAATCCCAGTGCGTTAATTCTTAATGTATTAAAATCAATTGCCTTCGGATCATAAGCGATCTGCTGTGCAAACGTCCTTTTCACTTCACCTCCGTTTTTATTACCTTTAAAAAGAATAAATGGTGAACTTCCGGACAACCCTGCAGGAATAAGAGAACAAAGGGCTGCTGCAGATGAAACAGAACCTCCGTAGTTGTACCTTAAATCCAGGATCAGATCCTGTATCCCGGCCGCTTTAAAATCAGCAAACTTCTGGTAAAGTGCTGCTGTCATACCATCCGGAAAATCATATATGTATAAATATCCGGTTTTTTTACCATTTTTTTGAAAGACCTTTGCTAAAAGAGGTTGTTCAAAAGAATACCCGTAATATACTGTAAGATACTTTTCATCGGCAACGGTTCCGTCTTCCCACCTTCCTACAGTCAGTCCGATTACGTTCTGATCTTTCATGGATGAGGTTATTTCTTCAGCATTGGCGGCTGTAATTTCTTTCCCGTTAACTTTGGTAATAATCATCCCCCTTTCCAGTCCCGCATTGAATGCCGGAGAGTTTTTAAGAACCAGTTTCACAACAGTGACTACTTTACCGCTTGTCAGCTGAAGAACCGTATAGTCAAAACCGTACATATTGCGTATGGATCGTGGATAACTGGCCGGGTCTTCCGTATTGACGATGAAAGAAAACCGGTCCTGGGATGATAAAAGACTTTTAAAAAAATCTTTTGTTGGAAGACGGTAATCCGGTTTTGCAGGCATCTGATCTGCCCAGTAATAATACCTTTTCATACTGTCCTGCACCCAAAGGTTCACAGACTCTGTACTTCCTTCAGGAAACACAGGAGGAGCCTCATCATTATTCGTACACGAAATAATCAAGGTAAGTATAACAATAAACTGAAGCTTGAAAAAATTATTCATCATATTAAAGATATTCTGAAACATCTATATCTCCCCTTACCACCCATGTTCCGTTTTCAGGCTTTTCCTGAAGTACAATAAGATTGGCACCTGTATGCTGCTTTAGTTTCACCTGAATCAATCCGGTTCCGGCATAGGGTTCCGTAGTTCCGGGTTTATACAGTTCCAGAAAGACCGGGGCAGACGCACTGAAAGAATTATAGATTTTGACTTCTGTAAAACGATCTTTTCCAATGCTTTCAAATTCGGCGAGCACCGTTCCGTTTTCCCTTTTTAAAATGCCTTTTACTTCCTTAAGAGATGTTCCTGAATATTCTCCAAGGTTTGGAAAAATAAATTCAAATCCTACTTTTCCAAAATTGACCTGAGGTTTTTCTACATATGTTTGAAGAAAAATTCCCGGAAGATTAAAGAAGTACAGAGTTTTATAATCATCAATATTATCATAGGTAATATTGTATTTTGCAATTTCAGATCCTGTTTCATGATTATAGATAGCCAGTTTATTAGCCTCTCCTTTATCAAGGACAAAGTCAAGTTCAGTTTCTATCTGGTTGGTATAGGATGTATTTCCATTAATTGATACCGGAACACCGTTAAACCTAAGCTGAAGCACATCAGGCTTTGAGAATCCTTTAATGGTCACTTCTCCTGGTTTTTGTATTTTATCGTAAGCCTCCATTACCGTATTGTCTGTACACGAAAACAGTAATGTAAATAGTAACAATGCAAAGATTTTATTCATCTTTCTTAATTATATCATTTGAATTAAAAATATTGCCCCGCCCTCATGTGCAGGGCAATAAACAATTATAAAAAAATGGTTGGATATGCTCTGGATAATCCCTTTCCTGATCATCCATACTTGTATATTTAAATTTTCATGGTTTCTTCGGAATCAGTTTTGACGATCGGTTATTTTTTTATAAACTTCAATCGTTCTGTAGTCTTTCCGTCAGTCACTTCTATCAGATAAGCACCTTTGGATAGGACTGATACATTAACAGACCGGGAGTACGGAGCAGAAAGTACTTTCTGACCTGCTGCATTATAAATGGTAATAACGGTTATATTTTCTTTCAAGACCGGATTAAGCTGTAGTTGTAAATATTCTCTTACCGGGTTTTCTGCTATTCTTGTTATATTTTTATTTCCTTTCACATCTTTGGTTCCTAAAAATGAGGAAGCATAGATTGAAATTTCATCTATATTGATATTCTGGATGTTATTTCCGTTAGGCTTTCTGTTAGACCACAGTCCAATATAAATTTTCTTCCCTGCAAATGCGGAAATATCTACAAGATCTTCTACAAACTGGGTAAGGTCAGACGGAAATGGATTATCTGAACTTCCTACCTGTATTTTATATGGGCTTGGAAGATCATTCCCGTTTGCATCTACGGTCATTGCCTGAAAATCCGCTAAATCCGGAACTTGTTTTTGAGGAGTACTCACATAGATATAAAGATCCCTTCCAACAATAGTATGACTTGTTCTCTGCCTTCCCACATAAGCTGCCAGAGTAATTGTCCCTGTAGCAGATGTCAAATCAATTTCCGGGGATATGATCCAGTCATTTTCTGTCCCAAAACCTGCAACACTACCGGTAGGAACCAAACTTATAGAATGACGAAGCACGCCTGCTGTACCGTATGTCAGAGAAGTTCCGTCATGATAGATATTCTGTCCCTGTATCCATCCGTTACTATTGCTATTAAGATCATGGAATGTCCATCCCTGAAGATCTGCAGCAGTATCAAATGAATTACTCCATACCAGCGATTGTGCTGTAAACATCTGGGATAATACCAGAACAGATGATAAAATTATTTTTTTCATAATACATTATTAAGTTTTTTTAGAAATAAAAAGCAAGGAATCGGCATATGCCATTCCCTGCTCTTCAAAGTTTTATTCTACAATTGCAAAATTGTATTTTGTCCAAAGTCCCTGGAAGTTTCCACAGTTTCTCGGAGATACATTCCAGCTTCCTTCATTAAAGAATGGCTGGCTCATTCCCCATGCTGAAGCCGTAGCTCCTGTAAGAAGGTTTGCTGCAGGTATTCCTGCTGTACCTGCTCCTGTAACAGAAGTTGTAAAGCCATGAACTTTAATAGTGCTGTATGTAGAAGCAGAAGAAAGCTCAGAACCTGTTCCTTCTACTTTGATTCCTACAGGATACCCTGTAATTACAGCATCATTTAATGTTAATCTTCCATGTCTTCTGATATGGATTCCGTTTTCGTATAAAGCACCTTTACTGGAGTTCTTCGGACCTACGATTGTTAAGTTTTTAATCACTGGATGCGTTAAAAGTGTAGTAGAAGAACCATCAGCATTATTATCAAGCTCGATACCGTTAGAATCCGGACTTGTTCCGCTAAGACTGTGCGTAGAATTATAATCTGCCAAAGCAAGTGCACAGGTAATTGTTCCTGTATATCCGTTATCAAAATCAAAATTGTCGTCATCTGCTGCAAAAGATACAAGGTTTGATGCATTTACTGTTCCTCCGAAGAACTCAAAAGAATCATCTTTACCGTAAGATACCTGGATATGGTCTAATATAGTTCCGTTTCCAACTCCTCCTAAAGTAAGTCCATTGATCTCATTTCCTGAGTTTGGAGCTAAAAGGTCATACCCTGCGAATTCAATACGAACATATTTCAATGTTCCTCCATTATGTGCTGAATTTGTTCCTCCGTAATAGTAATCAGAACCACTTAATCCTTCAATGGTTTTGGTAGACGGAGTATTGGTAGGAGCATCTCCTAAGATAATAACACCTCCGAAATCACCAGGGGCTGCAGTGGTATCTTCATTCCCGTCCAATAATTTATAACTTGTGAAAATGATTGGCTGTGCTTCAGTTCCTGTAGCATTGATTTTACCTGTTTTAGCAATTACCAGAACTCCTGTAGCAGTATTGGTTGTGTTTGGTTTTGCTTTAATGAAAGTTCCCGGCTGAATAGTCAATGTAGCACCATCTTTTACGGTTACAATACCATTGATCTCAACCACTCCACTCCATGTAGTATTTGTAGTGATATTACCGCTTACACTTGTTACAGGAAGTGAAGAAGCTGTAAGGTATTCAGCAGAAGTCGGCTGCATTTCAAACGGAGATGAAGAATCTGACAGTTGATCGTGTTGACAAGCTGTAAGTGATAATGCTGCAACTGCAATTAGAGTTAGTTTTTTCATTGTTATAATTTTTAATAAATCCGGTCGTGTCATTTTTTTATACCAGATCAGTTTTTTAATATTCAGGAATATCTTCCTCTTATTCCTTCGATTTGTTTTTTGGTGTTCATCCCATCTCTGCAGGAGGAGCTGCATTGCGGGAGTCCCCGTAAGAGTCGTTAATGCCTGGGAAAGCTGTTAACGCCGGCTTTTCAGAACTGTACTGCTGTGCGCATCATCAGTATCGATCAGTTTTGATCAGGCTACCGGAACCTGTACATTACTATATCAAGAGCTCTTTATCATATTTCTTCCGGCTACCATAGGCCGGGATTTAGAAAGTATAGTTCACACTCAGGCTGAACAGTCTTCCGCTGTAGGCCCGAAACATAATCTTATCAATATTCTTATCATATCTGTCTGTTGCGCCGGGTAAAAGTCCCCAGGCTTCCCGCTCAGTTCCTACAGTACTTCCTCCATCACCTTTTGCGGCCAGATAAGAATTAAAATTGTTATAATATTCTTTCACTCTGTCAAATAAATTTCTCACGTTGAATTTTAGCTCCAGATTCCTGTTCTGAAGGAATTTGTATGAAATTTGTGCATCGGCTACAGCATAAGGGCGCTGTATTTCTTCTCCTTTATATGCGTATCCCACCGTAATGTATTGGTCTCCCTTAGCATTATACAGAAAACTCAGCCCCAAACGGTTACCATCATACATCAGCCCTAAATTATAAGCATAAGGAGTCTGACCATAAAGTGGCCGTTTTACCTCATAGGTTTCATCAGTATCTTCTGTCTTATATAAATCTTTAAAGGCAATTACTTTAGTGTCATTATATGTGAAATTTCCACTTATAAAAAGCTTTTGTAAAAAAGCTGCGTCAGTTATAAAGCCCAGATTTTTTCTAACTTCCACTTCAAAACCTTTTAGTTTAGCGTTCTTTGAATTTCCATTGTAAAGGAATAAGTTCCCTTCACTTGAAATATGCCCCTCACGCTCTATAGGCCGGTCTATGTTCTTATAATATAGTCCTGCCGAAAATATTTCTCCCAGTCCTGGAAACCATTCGAATTTGAAATCATAATTGTTAATAACAGAAGAGGTCATCGGTGTATTATAAATTAAGCCATTCGCAATCGGATCAAAATAAGGTAGTCCTGTTCTTTCGTTGAATTGAGGGCGTATCACAGATTTGTTATATGCCAGCCTCAGATTAATCTTGCTGGTAGGGCTATAAGTGAAATTCAGCGAAGGCATCCATTGCCATGATTTGTCCGCTATCTCTGCTTTATCAACATATTTAGAATCAGTTGGATCTAATTGTTGGGAAATCTGATCATATTTAAAATATTCAGCCCGAAGTCCCCAGACCAGTCTTAATTTATTCTTCCAGCGGCTATCAAACATAAGATAAAAAGCATGCTGCTTTACATCCCCTTCGTACTTATCGTTTTTGTACAACGCCCGGGTTTCCCATCCAATTCCTCCGGGAACATAATGAGAACCATTGAACCATTCTGCAAGAGGGCCATACATGGTTAAATAATTTTTTTCACTATTCGGAACATCCCGGTTTTCATCTACTCTCAGGAAAAATTTCTGTTGTTGATTGGTATTATTTTTTAAAGCACCCGCATACCCTGCTTTAATTGCATTTTTGAAATTTCCGGTATCCAAATCCCATTTGACTGAAGCGCCGAAATTATAATCTGTTTCCCTGTTTTCTATATATCCTCTATAAAAATCAGCACCGGAATTATAGATTTTATGATAGGTTAATATCTCATTCCCTATAAAATCATAACGGGTCAGATATTGCGTATAATCTTTAGTATCTGATGCCACACCAGTACGGGCAGCAAACCAACTGACCTCTATATTTCCCGTTTTATGGTTTCCTTCCAGCTTATTCTGCAAAAGAGTCTGAAAAATAGGATAATTAGTATTGTCGGTATAGGGTCTGTCCAGATTTTTGATCTGAGCAGGATCATTGCCAGGCACTATTCCGTAATAAAAATAATTATAGGCAGCCTCAGCATTGGAAGCCATCCCACTTCCTGTGGAATATTCATTCCATCCCGTTACTCTGGTAAGTGTATTATCAAAAATATGGGTATATGAGTTACGGAAAGAAAATCTGTTTTTACCCAATTGAAGGCCAAAGTTAAGCATTCCTGCCATCGTAGAGTTGTAGTTATAGGAAGCGCCTTTGTTTTTAAAATTATAAAATGGGATCTGTCCATTTTCATCAGGCATTCCCGTTGTATCCAGCCAGTTTCCTCTTCCGGTATGGTCGATGTCCAGTTTATTCTGTTCATTCCTGATCACAAATGCTCCGGCAAAACCCCATTTATTATTGTTTTTAAGAGCGTATGTTCTTCCTATTGCGAACTGTATATTTGACCCCATGTCACCTTTAGTTTTGTAGGTACTGAAGTTGTCATTTGTAAATTGTCTGGACTGCTCAAAAAATCTTGGATCTGTCCAGTTCATTGGCTCAAGTCCTTTGGGAAAATCCCTTGTTCCGTCATCATATCCGAAATAATCATACTTTCCGCGCTTACGGGTCAGAAATTCCTTAAAGGCTGACTGATCATTATAAGAAGTTCCCATTGTTACTGTCGTAAAATTTTCATTGGGAATATCTTTGGTTCTCACTTCCACATATCCTCCTGCAAAACTGGCATTCATATCAGGGGTTGCGGATTTGCTTACCACTACGCTTTCCACCATTGCTGTTGGAATGATATCAAAAGAAAAGTTCTGGTTATAGGCTTCGGTACTTGGCAGATTAATTCCATCCATGGCTGCAGTATTCCAGCGTTCTCCCATAGACCGTACCACTACATATTTGTTATCTATGGTAGTAATTCCTGTAACTCTTTTTAGGGTTCCCCCCACATCGCTGTCCGGAGTTTTGGAAATCTGTTCAGCAGAAATCCCGTCACTCATCTGTGCTGCTTTTTTCTGCTGCGCCAGTAATCCTGCCTGGGTATCTGCTTTACGGGTTGCTGTTACTACCACTTCTTTAATATCGGTTACTTTATCAGAAGCTTTATTCAAAGCAAATGAAACAGTATTGGTTTCCTTGTTAGTCACAGACAGCTTTTCTACCCTTAATGTATTATATTGGGGAGCCTTTATAGTCAATGTATAGACACCTGAGGGAAGATCGACTGCAAAATCGCCATTATTATCCGTCGTGGTGGTTTTCTGTGCAATACTTACTTCCGCACCGACAACAGGATTTCCTATTTCATTAACAATTTTTCCTGAAATCCGGCCATTTCCCGGCACAGCAAAGCCAGAACCCTGATATTTTATTGAGATGAGATCACCATGGAGACGGAATACAACAGGAAGTCCGTTGGTAATATCCTTCAGGCAATTATCTATTGAACTGCTCTCACATTTTACTCCTTTTATCCTCAGTTCTTTAATGTCTGTTTTTGAATAGGCCAATCTCATTCCCGTTTTTCCGGCAAATTCTTCCAGTACTTCAATTAATGGTCTGTTTGAAGGAACAGAAAATGAAACTTTCTGAACCAATTCCTGCGCTTCTGCTGCTACAGTAAAAAATAAAGCTGCTACGGTAAGACCACATTTCAAACTTTTCATACGTAAGTGTTCTCTTTTTTAGAATTTTATGATTATTTATTTTTTTAATATCACTGACTAATCTTTTTCAGGGTATAGGCATTTTCTTTTTTCTGCACCTCCAATCCCAGTATAAAGGCCAGTGATTCTATATTTTCTGCAACAGTACCTCCGGTAAAGTCAGCCGTAATTTTCTTGTTTTCTGCTTCTTTAGGATAATAGATTTTTGTATTATAATTGCCCTCCAGCACTGCAATAACTTCTTTGAGAGGTACATCATTAAAGCTTAAAGAAAGGAGTTCAGATTTTTGTTTTCCCTGAGCCTTAACTGCTCCCATTGATATAATAGCAGTGGTGTGCAGCACACCAAAGTTGGTCCATTTCTGATTGGGTTTCAGATAAGAAACAGGTACTCCTTCAGATGATACTGCCACTTTACCTTCATAGAGGTCAACTGTTTTTTTCTTACCGGATTGTGAAATCTTAAATACTGTTCCCAATACTTTGGTACTGAATCCGTCAGCCTGAACAATAAAAGGGTGTACTTTTGATTTTGCTACTGAAAAAACAGCATCCCCTTTCAGATGAACCACCCTTGTTGATGCAGGAAATGACTTGTCAACAGTAAGCTCTGCACCGGGTAACAGGGTAATAACCGACCCGTCTTTCAGGTGGATCTCCTTTTGTTCTTTTGTTGCCAAATAAACATTCTGTTTAAAAAATGTATTATAGGTAAAAAGACCTCCTACTGATAACAGCAAAACAATAACTGCTGCGATTTTATAAACCTGCGTTTTAAAGTGGCCGGCATTTCCGGCTTCCTTATGTGGCTTAAAATAGTATTCCAATGCATTTAATACCCGTTCTCTGGATTCTCTCATATGAATGGGGTCCATATCTTTTCCCACATGGATTTTCCAGTGCTCTATAATTTCATTTTCCTTTCGGGTTATTTTTTGCCCTGATACCTCACGGGCCCAAAGCCTGAAAACAAAGGCTTCGATATCTTTATATTTAAAACGTTTCATAAAATGGTTCATCGTATTCACAGATACTTCTATCTATAAGACAGTGAAAATGAAAAACTTCCCTACCGAATTGTTAACATTCTATTCATATTACAACCTGATTCAAGATCATTTTCAACTTTTTTTACATTTACTCAACATTAGATTCATATTTAAGCCCAGATTTCAAGAAATATTTAACCTTACCATAATTAAAGTTCACAAAAAGTTAATTTTCCTTTAGGTAATTTTGTAACAGCAATATGAACCTAACAGACTATACTTTACTAAAGAAAATAAAATCAGGCGACCGCCCTGCATTTATGCTGCTGTATGACCGATACTGGGATAGTCTATATAGCTTTGTTTTTGTCCGGACCCGTGATAAAGAAATTACAGAAGAACTGCTTCAGAATCTTTGGATGAAAATCCTTGAAAATACGGATGCCATACAAACAGATGAATCCGGAAATGCCAAAGGATATCTGCTCCGCTATCTTCATTACCGGGTTATTGATTATTACAACAGTTATAAAAAAGTACCTCCCACGTTAAGCATTGATGAGCTGGATGCCCCGGAAATAGAAATAACTGATACTGAATATTTTGAAATTCTTGAAGAAAATGAAATTTCTGCCCTGCTATCAATGATTGACAGTGTGGTTTCACAGCTTCCTCCAACAGAGCAGAGAGTATATGATATGAGGATCCGCAGAAATATGTCTGTCAATGAAACGGCAGAAGCACTGGGAATCAGTAATAAAACGGTAAGTAATAAGCTGAGTAAAGCTCTTGGTGAAATACGGGAACAGCTGAATCCTGAATACCAGTCTTCTAAAAAACTGATATCCATGCTTGTACTTATTGAGTTCTTTACAAGATAGATTAAAAAATGACTTTACAGAATTACCTATTCTGTAAAGCAAGACTTATAATGAAAACTCGGGTAACCGGGTCTCTTTAAAATTCATGATTTTAAAATCTGCAATGTCAAAATGAATGTCTTCGTTATCATTTGTGAAAACAGCCGTTTTCATACCGGCGTCTTTTGCTGCTTTTAAACCTGAATAGCTGTCTTCAATGGCAATGCACTGTTCAGGAGAAACTCCTAATTTTCTCGCAGCAGTAAGATATACAGCTGGATGTGGTTTTCCCTGAACCTCAGATTCTGCCGAATGTACGGCATCAAACAGGTGTCTGACCTCAAGTTTTTCGAGCACAGCTTCTGCAACCTGTAAAGGAGCATTGGTTGCCAGTCCTATTTTATAGGCTTTATTTTTAAAACGTCTGATCAGGTCCTCAATGCCTGGCATTGTACAATTATCTGAACGGATCAGCTCAATAACCCTTGTGATCACTTGCTGTTCTACAGAAGGAATATCAAGTTCACCCCATGGAAATCTGTTGTACCAGAATTCTGTTACTTCCCTGGTAGTCATATACCGGGTGAGAGATGCCAGATCTTCCGTTACCTGTACCCCATAAGATGAAAATACATCAAGTTCTGCCTGAGCCCAGAAACCTTCGGAATCTACAAGAACTCCATCCATATCAAATATCACTGCCTCTAAAACCATTTATATTGAATTACCGGTTATTTTATAAATACAACGCTGCCCTCCTGAAATAATATGATCTACCCTTTCTATGACGTATTCTTTGCCAATCAATGACTGAAAATTGGATAATTCGGCACGGCAAAATCCCTGACATTCCTTTGCTGCGGCACAGATCGGACAATGATTTTCTATCAGAAAATACTCCCGTCCTTCTTTTTTCCATTCTGCCATATATCCTTCTTCACTGCGGATTTTTGCCAGAGCATCCAGACGTTGCTCCAGTGTTCTTGTTCCCGAAAGTACTTTTTCATACCGGGTATGGGTGTTTTTTTCACGATCACTGATCAACAATTCCAATGCATTTTCTCCCAAAAGATTCTTTACAGACCTTAAAAGCTGAACCGTTATTTCCGCATGAGTATCCGGAAACTGAGACAATCCTTTTTCTGTAAGCACATAGTAAGTAGACGGACGGCCAACTCCTTCACTTTTTACCAGTGAACGAATCAGGCCTTCCTGCGCAAGGTTCAGCAAATGCTTTCTGGCTCCTTCTTTAGTGATAGATAATTCTTCGGCAATAAGAAGTGACGTTGCTTCTCCTCTCATCTTCAGAAACATCAGAATACGGTCTGCCGCCGGCTTCTTCATTTGACAATATTTAGGTTGTTTTATTTTCCAACAACAAATATAGTCATTTTCTATAACCTTAAAAAAATAAGCTTAAACAAAACATTTACAGCGAACTAGCTTTTTAACTCATAACATTAATAAAACAACAATAAAGTTGTTTTATTTAAATATATTTTTACCTTTGTCATACATTAATTAAAAAAATAAATACGATGAGGCCATTTACATTACCCCAGCTGAATTATAATTATAGTGATTTAGAGCCTTTTATAGATAAGGAAACAATGACTATTCATCACCAGAAGCATCATCAGGCTTATGTAGACAATCTGAATGCAGCTCTGTTGCAGACCAATGAGATCAATCCAGATCTTGATTCACTACTGCAAAGAATCAGCGAGTATAGTCCTGCCGTAAGAAATAACGGAGGTGGGCATTATAACCACTCTTTATTCTGGGAAATTCTTTCGCCGAACCCTAAGCTGAGTCCTGAAGGCATGCTTCATGACGATATAACAGCTACTTTCGGAAGCCTGGAAGAGCTTAAAGCAGAAATGAAAAAAGCAGGGTTGGCTCAGTTTGGCTCAGGATGGGTGTGGTTGTATGTAAAGTTCAACGGATCTCTGGCCATCAGTTCTACCCCTAATCAGGATAACCCGATGATGGATATTCTTTCAATGAACAGAGGTTTTCCGATCCTTGGAATAGATATATGGGAACATGCTTATTATCTGAACTATCAGAATAAACGTGCAGATTATCTGGATGCCTTCTGGTCTGTACTGAATTGGTTTGCTGTTGAGAAAAAATATGAAGAGGCTTTGTCAAAAGTAAGATAATAACATTGATTGTAAATAATCTATGACTGAGGAAATTTTTATCAATAAAGCAAAGGCTTCAGGCATTATTGCTCTTGACCTTTCAGACTACAAGCCGACAACGGAAATTGTAGAACTGGATATTAAAGACCATCTTTTCATGGGAATGATTGTGAAGGAAAAAGAATTTAAAGAATCTATTGCTGCAGTAGATTATTCTGTTTATGATGAAAAAGCAGTAGGAATTATCTGTTCTACAGATGCCATCATCCCACCCTGGGCGTATATGATGATCATGGAAAAACTTTCTCCTTATGCTTCCTATGTGGATTTAAATAATGCAGAAACAATTCTGCTTGATCTCTGGAAACGCCGTCTCATTTATGCTGATCTGAAACAGTATAGAAATCAGAAAGTGGTTGTCCGGGCCAACACCAATTATGATCCTTCTCTGTATTTGTTAGCGGCCGGACTTCTGAAACCTTTGGTAAAAACATTGATGTATGGTGAAATAGGACTGCCCAAAGTAATTTTTAAACAATAAAAAATGAAAGCAATTATATTCAACGGATCATTGGAAAGAAGAGCCTTATCTACATCCGGACTGATTTCGGATTATTTTTCAGAACATCTGAAAATGCTGGGGATTCAAGCTGATATTTTTACACTTGCAGACTCGGGAATTCCGTTATTTGATGTCACACTCACCAAAACTCCTTTGGCAGTGGAACGCATGGTCCAGATGTTTACAGATGCTGATCTTCATTTCTGGCTGGCTCCTCTTTATCATGGAAGTATTCCAGGGGTAATGAAAAACTGTCTGGACTGGCTTGAAGTAACGTCAAACAGATATGAGCCCTATCTTACGGATAAAACAGTGGGTCTGATATGCTGGGCAGATGGCCTGCACGCTGTACAGGGTATTAATGCAATGGATGTTATCGCCAAATCATTAAGGGCATGGCCACTTCCATTCAGCGTTCCCATTATAAAGTCATCCTTACTTGCCTCCGAAGATAAAACAAAAATTTCGCCACTTTATTCCGCAAAACTTGATAAGCTGATCAGTATTGCAACAACAAAGAAAATAGAAAAAACTACAATAAATCACTTATAATATGACAGAAACATGTATACTGATAATCAGCGTTATACCTTAAAAATTGAGATTAAAGAAGCTTCAGGCTATTCAATTCCAATATCTCAGGCAGATTAGCCTGCAAGCTATCTGGCCGCTGAAATGGATGGTCTGTCTGCAGAATAGTTGCAGATTAACGCTTTCAACATAAAAGTTTGCACAGTTTATGATGCTTATAAATTGTTGAAACTGTTTTAATTAAGTTTGTAGGGGTTTCTAAAACAGTACAATGTTAAAGAAATCCCTTTTTTTAACAATCTAAAAAGAATATCATGGCTATAAAAATAACAGATGCTTGTATCAACTGTGGTGCATGTGAACCGGAATGCCCCAATTCAGCCATTTATGAAGGGGCTATCGACTGGCGCTGGAAAGACAAGACAAAGCTTACAGGACATATAACATTCCCGGATGGCATGGAAGCTGATGCCGACGCTTACAATGAAGCGGTTTCAGATGACGTCTATTATATTGTTTCCGGAAAATGTACAGAATGTAAAGGCTTTCACGAAGAACCACAATGCAAAGCAGTATGCCCTGTGGATTGTTGTGTAGATGATCCTGATCATCGTGAAACCGAAGAGGTACTATTGGAGAGGCAGAAATTCATGCACAGCGCTTAAACTTCTATCTTTTATATTAATTTCAACAAAGGCGGGTTTTTACCCGCCGGTTTTCATATTTTTCTTTTTCGGCTTTAGCCTGACTTTATTTTGCTTTAATCTCAGTGTAGATTTTCTGAGTGAAAGGAGTATCAATACCTGTTTCAGAACCATATTTCAATACAGCTCCTGCAAACAGTTCCAGTTCGTTTTCTTTCTTTCCTGAATTAATATCAAGCTGTAAGGAAGTTGGAGTTTCAAAAGGAAATGTAGAGGCTTTTTCGAATGTTTTATCGATGATATCTTTCTGAAGATAGATTTCTTTTTTATCAGTAATCTGCTTTATTTCTTTCATGATTTCAGTAGCTTCATTCCTCTGTTGTGCATTTGTGCATACTGCTCCAATGGATGAATTATATTTAGCAGTTACCAGTCCGAAGCTGGCAATAAATATGAATTTTGTCCAGATATCCGTTAATGAATTATCTTTAAAATCAAAATCAATTTGGCTTTCTTTTAGCAGATCTACAATCCAGTCTACATTATCAGAAAAATGTTGAGGATCTCTTCCGATAATCATTTTTCCTGCTTTTCCTTTGTGCTCCACCATTCCTTTCTCTTTAATATGAGATGCAACATAGATACAGGTTGGAAGAATCATATGTTCAGGAATTATTTTCCGTATCCTGTCATAAATATCCGCCCCGTTCATCATAGGAAGCAATATGGTATTTTCATTAATGACCTGCAGCAACTGTCGGCATACATTTTCAAGGTCATATTCCTTCACACAGATCAATACAAGGTCAGGATTTTTAATATCACTGATGTTCTGCAATATAGCATCAGGATGAGTCTGCGGCCTGGAATGCTCCGGAGACAACAAGGTCAACCCGTTTTCTTTTACTTTCTCATACGTTTCCCCGCGGGCAACAAAGGAAACATTATATTTTTTGGAAGCTTCATTGGCCTGATTGATTTTAAAACCAAAATATCCGCCTACACCACCCAATCCTACAACAATAATATGTTTTTTATTCATGAATTATTTTTAAACAAATATCAGCGATTATGCAGGAAATACCACTTGACAAATGAAAAGAAATTACATTTTATACATATCCCTTCTGATCCTGCTTAGTGAACTGTCTTTGATTCCGAGATAAGAGGCTATTACTTTTAAAGGAACATACCGGAAAATTTCAGGATCTTTCTTCATCAGGTTCGCATATCTAGTGGAAGCTTTCTGACTGGCCATTTCAATCAGCCTGTCATGAATATTATAATAATTAAGAACAAAAAGAAGCCTGCTGAACTCCCTGAATTCGGGAATATTATGAAAATTATGCTGTACGTTTTCCAAACCCGTTTCCCAGAAAACACAATCCGTTACGGTCTGATATATTTCTTTGGTTGGCTGCTGCCTGAAAAAAGACAAAAAATCATTAACAAAGCAGGGTGCCGTATAAATATTGGTGGTAATTTCTTCATTATCTTCGTTCAGAATATAGGAACGGACATATCCTTTTTCGAGAAAATAAGTTTTGGTGCTGATCACATTTTTATCCAGCAAAACAGTGTTTGCCTTTAATTCAAAACGGCTGAATTTTTCTGTGATTTTTTCAACCACTTCTTTTCTGATTGTAAATAAGGAATGAAAATAGGTATTAAGTGATGATTTGTCCATAGAATAAAGGCTGCAGCATATTTACTTTTAAAAATCTTTTCAGAACAAAAATAGCATTTATAAACTATAAAGATAAACCACGGACTTTTTAATAAATCCAGTGATAATTTTGTAATTTTCTCCTTTAAAAACAGATCAGATCAATATGGAAAATGACTTCACTTACAATTTCATCGAACCCGACAAAGAAATCGCAGATTTTGTGGAAAATCTGGGAACATTTCAGAATCTTTCGGATGAAGCTAAAGAAGTGGTTATTATTCCTGACGGAAGAATTGATCTTTTTTTCTCCCAATCAGCTTCAGAACCTTTTCATGTTACCCTTCTCGGTTTAGAAACCTATCCTGAACAAAGGTATATTACCCCTCATACAATTGCTTTTGTTGTAAGTTTTAAGCCTCTTGCAGTTGAATATATTCTGAATACCTCCATTGCCAATTTACTCAATCTGGGAAAAGAACTCGCCCCTGATTTCTGGAGTTTCAGTGCAGACGATTTAAAAG
Organism: Chryseobacterium flavum; assembly: GCF_003385595.1. Lineage (GTDB taxonomy): Bacteria > Bacteroidota > Bacteroidia > Flavobacteriales > Weeksellaceae > Chryseobacterium > Chryseobacterium flavum. The sequence goes on from NZ_QNUE01000001.1 coordinate 54,553, forward strand.
ATTTCAACAACTGCTGTATGAAAGCTACCCAAAAGATAAAGCAACTGCTTCCTGCAAAAACAGATGAAAGGAAATTAAAGCTCTTCGAACTGGTTTATGCCTCAAAGGGTGAAATGAGTGTGCAGGAGCTTTCTGAAAAAACAGGTTGGAGCAGCAGGCAGATCAACCGTTATTTTACCAAACAGCTTGGATTGTCGTTAAAGGCTTATTCTACTATTCTACGTTTCAGAGCTTCATTGGAACATATTGCACAGGGAAGATTATTCCCGGAACTCAACTATACTGATCAGAATCACTTCATCAAAGAAGTAAAAAAATTTTCCGGAGTTGCTCCCAAGGAATTATCCCAAAATAAAAACGACCGATTTGTACTATTATCAGTATTGAAAGGAAAATAAATTTGCATTGTAAAATTTAAATTAACAATGCTGATAGACAATAAATCAATAGCAATCGTTGGTGGAGGTCCTGCCGGACTTACACTGGCAAGACTTTTACAGCTGAAAGGAGCTGACGTAAAAGTATATGAAAGAGACTTTAATAAAAATGCCCGTGTCCAGGGTTCTCCTCTTGACATGCACGAAGATTCGGGGCTGGAAGCCATCCGTAAAGCAGGATTGCTGGATGAATTTAAGAAAAGCTTCCGTCCAGGAGCTGACAGAGCACTGATTGTGAATGAAAAAGCAGAAATATTTTTTAGTGATCACGAAACAAAGCCTGAAGAAGATTTTGGGTATGAACATTTCCGTCCGGAAATAGACCGAGGTCCATTAAGAAATATGCTCCTGGATTCTCTCCAGCCTGAAACGGTAGTCTGGGACAGTCATTTTACCTCTATGGAGCCTCAGGATGAAGGCTGGATACTGCATTTCAAAAACGGAACTTCTGCGTATGCCGATCTTGTCATTGCCGGCGACGGGGCCAATTCAAAAATACGACCTTATCTTACAGATATTAAACCTGTTTATTCAGGAGTGATCATGCTGGAAGGAAATGTTTCAAAACAGGAAGCTCCCCATATTGACGCACTGGTAAAAGGTGGTAAAATCATGGCTTTTGGAAACAGTCAAAATATTTTGCTTGGTCAGAAAGGTAACGGAGATATTGGGTTTTATGCAAGTTTTAAGGCTGATGAAAACTGGCCTACTGCCAGTGGACTCAATTTTTCTGATAATACCCAGATGCTGAAATGGTTTAAAACAGAATACTCTGAATGGAGCTCTGTATGGGAAGAACTGTTTGAAAATGCTGTAACTCCTTTTATTCCACGTCTGATTTACTATATGCCCTTTGATCAGACCTGGGAAACCCGGCCGAACCTGACCTTAATCGGTGATGCTGCTCATGTAATGCCCCCATTTGCAGGAGAAGGAGCTAATATGGCTATGCTGGATGCTCTGGAGTTGAGTGAGCATTTAACGGATAACCATTATAATACGTTGTGTGAAGCTATTTCCAGCTACGAACAGAAAATGCGTGAAAGAGCTGCCATTGCCACCCGGGAATCCCTGGAAAATGGGGAACGGATGCATTCTGAAACAGCACTTGCCACAATGATTGAATTTTTCACCACCCATCCTGATTAAAATAAAAAGCTGTCTCAAACATTGAGACAGCTCATTTCCCTCTGAATAAAGTTTTTTCCTCCCTGGATTCTGTTCAGGAGTTCATTTGTATTATTTCTTGATTAACTTGGTATTATATGTATTCTTATCATTTCTGATCGTAATCAGATACATTCCTTTTACCAGTGAAGCCACATTTATTCGCTCTCCGTTAAATTTACCTTCCTGAACCAGCCTGCCATCAGCACTGTAAATCTTGTAATCTGATTCTCCTTTCAGGTTTCTGACTTCGATAAAAGTGTCAGCCGGATTAGGATAAACAGATATTTCTGATTTTGTATCATCTACTTCTCTGACCGCAAGGTTTGTATTTTCAGAAATTTTCACAGAAAAGTCTCTGAACGAACCGCTTGAAACCACTCCACCACCGTTCACAGGAACTGTAGGACTTCCACAAGGTCCGCTGGCTGCATTAAAGAAGGTACTTGCTACCCTCATTCTTACGGTTTTATCTCCCGAATATGCTGTATTAGGCACAGTAAATGTTACATTACCATCACGAAGATAAGCCTGAGCGGCAGCTGAATACTGAGGAAGAGCTCCGTTAGATACTACTTTTTCCGAATCTTCAAAAACACCATTCCTGTTATAATCTATCCAGATTTCAAGCCAGTCATTATAATTACCTCCGGCCAGATTTCTGAAATTCGCAGTATACTGAACTCCTTTTGTAAGGTTCACTACTTTAGTGGCATCATTGCTAAAATCCAGATATGTTTTATAAACATCCAATCCGGTAAATACATAGGCCAGGTTTGATAACGTCAATCTTATCAGCCCACTGTTAAAACTACCTCCATTACCTCCTGTTGTCATCAGACAATAGTCTGTTCCTGTCCTTAAGCCTTTTGTTTTAAAAGTATAATTATTTGAAAATGTTCCGGGAACATTATTAACAACCGCGGCAACCTGTACTTCATAATTGGTTTCATCTTCCAGATTGCTCAATACAACAGAGTTGGTCTGGCTTACTGCATTTGACCAGTTTGTAGTTCCTGCCTTTCTGTAATTAACAGAATAAGCGGCTCCGGAAACTTTATTCCAGGACACCCTTGCCGTGGTCTTGAAAATTTCTGCATCTAAAGCAGAGACACCTGTTGGTGCAGCCGTTGCGGATGTAGGTGCAGCTCCTACGGTAACGGCAGGAGAAACAGCGTAAAAGATATTGTTTAAAGCTGATATTCTTAATTTGATATTTCCTGTTAAATTGGCGGGCAGCTGTGCAGAATAACTTCCGCTATTGGGGGTGGAAGCCGTCAGCAGTGTCCATGTAGCTCCGTTATCTGCTGTGTAATCAATTTTTACATTGGCAACATTATAAGGTGCATTACTGGTATTGGCTGTATCCCAATAAAGGGTATTGGATGCATTGTTATATAAAATAGATGAAGTTGTAAGCCCGTTAAACTTAAAAGGTCCGTCATTCCCTACCCTTACTACAGTTTCTGAGGTGGAAGTCATCGGACGTTGTGCATTTTCATCCCGAACAGTAACTGCATAATTCAGTTCTCTTGGAATATAGGAAACGGTCTCCCAGCCCTGCTTGTCAGTCAATACACCATTCAGTACAGATTCCAGTTTAGGAAAATACCTTCTGCTGCTCGCTGTTCCGGGTAATGATCTTGCAATAGCTCCCTCAGCATTATACCCCCAGCCACTGTCTCCTGATATTGTATTTCTGTCTCCAACGCTGTTATATTGTTCCCAGGTATATTTTACAGGGTCATTTTCAGCATCTGTAACCGTAGCTTCCAGATAATAAGCAGTTCCTTTCGGGATATCATAGCTTGCCAGTGGCGTAATGACAGGGGGAGTATTTGTTGTAATATCTGTAGCTATACCACATCCGGGTTTATTTTCCAGATTATTCAACACCTGCGAAATAGATTTGTAGTGAAAATATCCATCCATATTAGCCTGAATATTATCCTGGGTAATTCCGGGATACCCCATAATGGTTGTTCCACCCCACGGTTCCACATTGGCTCCGGTAGCTTCAGTTCTCATAGAAAAAGTATGATTGGCTCCCAGCTGATGCCCCATTTCGTGTGCAGCCATTAAATCAAAAACTTCTCCTACCGGATCCGGGCTCATGGAAAAAGCAGATCCTTTTGCCAGTGCATTATTATTCGGAGGACTTGCACATATAATTCCTATTCCACCTGCATTTCCGTTTCTGCTTCCGCCTACATTCCTGTGAAATACGTGTCCTATGTCATAATTGGCATCCCCTATTTCGTTTGTCAGTAATCTCTGCAGCTGTAAATTAAGTGACGGATCACCTTGTGCTGCCGGCGGAGTATAAAAATCTGCTGCAGGATCTGTATAAAGTATTCCCGGAAGGTCCTGAACGATAAAATGCGCTCCGAAGTCTCTTTCAAACACTCCGTTTATTCTGGTCATTGTATTATTGATTGCAGTAAGTGCACCGGCAGCGTTTCCTCCATGAAACTGGGTATATTCCCCTGTCGCCGCCAATGCCATTCTGAATGTTCTGTATTTTGTATTGGCAGGCCTGTTTGTGATACCTACACCGGAAAGTGTTTGCTTCCCATTATATTCCAATGACTTTATAGCCTTAATATCATGCTCCTCTGTATCACATTCAAAACCATGAACTCCTCCCTCTTCTTTCGTTTTATAAAAAACACCATACGTTTTTTTATCTGTACTGATCGGCTCAATAAACTGAAATATTCCGTCTTTGATAATCATAGACTGCATTTCTGTCGGAGACGTACTGAATCTTACATACTTTCCGGGATCATCCACTCCAACTCCTACATATGAACCCAACTGATATTTATCAATCAGTGATTTTTCCATAACCGGGTTACTGTATACCGCAAATTTTTCAATCTTTCCTTCTGCTGTTGGCAGGGAAATAATAACTGCTCTTGCTCCCTTTCCTGTTTCTACAGCATCCTTTAACATATTTCTCAATGCCTGTAGGTCAACGTTATAAGAATATTGAACTTCAATGCCCCTTCTGATCTGCGAATCTTTTTGTGAAGCAGGTTCCCATCGTTGTCCAAACATGCTGGTAAGCCCTGCGGCTAGAGTACTAATCAATAGAATTTTTCTCTTCATAAATTTTTACCTGTTTTTGTTATATTAAAATAGTGGTTATACTTATCGGAATTTACTTATATTACCATTTAAACACGTAAATAGGCATTTTAATGTAAATTAATATCTAAAAAACTTAAATACATATATACTTAGCAAACAAATACATCACCAAATGATGATTAACAAAACTATATTTTATATTAAAAAAAGCATAAAAACAGAATACTACACACATACCTCATTACTTTAATTTACTGAATATCAGAAAATAATAAAATATTAATTTTTATTAAAAAACTTCTTTCCTACAATACTTTCTATATGGTCTGGTACTACTAAAGATTTAAATGATATCTGTTCAATCCTGAAATTCATTAGAAAAGAAAGCAAAAAATCAGACTAATCCGATAAATACAAACACAGAAATCACAATAAAAAGATTGCATTTCAATAAAAAACAGTTTATATTATTAATTTCAATAAAATTTACTGATTCATTTTCACGGTGAATAGAAATAAATACAACGGTGAATAGAAATAAATACAACACTGAAATTCAATGAATTAAACACATGTAGTACCTGTGTAGTATAGTTTTTTTTCCCCTTTTGTCAGAAAATCTTCAAATTTGAAACAAGACCACGAAAAACCAGGTGGCGAAAAAAGAATATTTCGAATAACTGTCTGACATGAGAAATCAGGCAGTTTTTTTATTAGTTTATATCATCAAAAAACTGATAAATATCTGTTTCGGCAGGAATATATAACCGCTTCCTGATTCTGTATTTTTTTTGCTGAACTGTTTTATGCTGAACAAATGTATAGCGTGCAATATCTTTAGAGGTAAAATGCAGCTTAAGCATGGCACAAAAGATAAGCTCTGAATTTTCAAGACCGGGATTAACCTCCAGAAGCTTACTGATAAAACCCGGATAAGCTTCTTTAAACTGAGCCAGAAAAGCCGGATCATTCTCTCTTGCCAGTTTTAAAATTTCTTCATGCTTTTTATCATTCATCAGAAACTTTAATTCCTCTGCTTCTATTTTAAGTACAGATCTCTTCTTGCGTAAGGAACTGATCACCCGCCAGGCATATACTCCTGAAAAAGAAACAATAAGAATTGTAAAGATGATTGTCCACCGAAGATTGTCAGCATATTCTTCTGAGTCTTCTTTTGCCATTTTTATAAAAGACTCCATATCCTGGTTGATGGTCTTTAATATGGAAAAATTATTTCTGTTCTTAGCCTCAGTATAAGCATTCAGATAGAAATAAGCGCTTTCTTTATCACCTTTTCTATCATACAGAGTCCGGAGGTCATTGTAGATATATTTACTGTAATATGCATAGATACGCTTTGTTTTTTTGTCTATTTCCAACGCTTTTTTTAAAGATTCCTCTGCTTTATCGTATTGTCCGTTTGTAATATAATACTCCCCTAATATGGTATAGGTATACAGTGCAATACCATCAGCTTTTCCTCTTATTTTTGTTTTATCCAGGGCCATCATGAGATATTTATATGCAGAATCCTTTTCCTGATGCATATATATATAATCACTAATGGCGCATTCTGCAAGGCCGGTATCGTCAAATTTTCTTGCTTTCTGAAAAAAGTGCAATGCCTGGCTATACTGTTTTTTTTGTATGAAATAAGTGCCTTGTCTGAGATAGATATTAAAAAGCAAATCGTCTTTTAAGGGTGAACTCCTCACATTTTTTATATGGCTTGCAGCTTCATTATTATATTCAAAAGCTTTATCAGGTCTTTTAAGTTCAAAATTGAAACGTCCATATACATTATAAAATCTGGCCTTATGAATATCATTTTTAGATTTTTTCAGAATATTCATGGCCTTATCAAAAAGGATCTGCGACTTTTGGTAATTTTCAAGAGAGATATTCACCTCAGCAAAGTTGATATAACACAATGCTTTTCCTTCATTATAATTTAATCTCTCCGCTGCCATATAATATTTCCTGTTAAGGCTGACCAGGGAATCATATTCGCCTGCAAGCCTGAACTTTTCATTCAGCTTCAATAAAGGGGTATCAAAGCTTTGCTCATATTTCCGGGGATCAGAGTTACATGAAAGAAAAATAGTGAATAATGTCAAAAGAAAAATACGCATCATCTTTTTATATTCTGTAATAAAGTATCTTATATCACTGTAAAAATCAGCTTTTATATATTGGTATTCATTTTTTATGTAATGTTTCAATGGAAACAAAATTTAATGTAAAAGCTGGTACAGACAGCTATGATCCAATTCTTTCGAAGAATTCATAAATATCTTCATCGGCAGGAATATTCAATCTTTTTCGTATCCTGTATTTTTTCTGCTGGGCAGATTTATGTTGTACAAAAGTATATTCTGCAATTTCTTTAGACGAAAAACGAAGTTTAAGCATAGCACAAAAAGTCAGTTCAGAGTTTTCAAGCTCAGGATTTATCTTTAAAAGTGTATTCACAAAATCCGGATATAACTCTTTAAATTTCAGCAGAAATGCAGAATCATTTTTCTGGGCCAGTTCAATAACTTCCTGCAGCATTTTCTGATACACATGGTCTTTCAGCTCATCAGTTTCCTCTTTGAGTACTTTCTTCTTCAGCCTGAGATGTTTAATGATCTTATGAATATAAATTCCGGAAACGGTAACAAAAGTGATGGATAATGCAATCAGTAAAGGAAGGTCATTTTTACGCCAGTCTGATTCTTTTTTCATCTCTGAAATCAGGCCTTCTGTGGTTTTGTTCATTGTGGCAAACCGTTCTGCATCCAGCCTTCCTTCTTCTTCCATATATTTCTTTAAATAGAAGTACGCTTTCCCTCCGTCATTTTTCTTTTTGTACAGTTCTGCCAGGGATTTGTACACCCCTTCTATATGAGAAGAATAGGTACGTCTTGTCTTTATATTGATTTCAAGAGCTTTTTTAAGGGCTTTTTCTGCAGCCTCATTATCATCAATCTCATTATAATAATATCCCATCGTATAATATACCCAGAGAGATTCCACATCACTTGTTTTTTCCTTTAACATCTTTTCCTTAGCTAACGAGATATAAGTTCCGGCAGCATCCGGCTGTTTGTTAAACAAATAATATTGGGCAACCATACAATTACTGTAAGCCGAATTTTCAAGGTTATTCCCTTTAAGAAAGCTTTTTATAGAGGTTCCGGACCATCCTTTCCAAGCGAAATAAATTCCCCGGTTTATATATACCCTTGCAATCAGTTTATCTCTGAGGTCTGATTTTTTTGCACGTTTCAGATAGTATAAAGCTTTATCATTATTCCGGATTGCTTTATCATATAATTTAAGATGTAAAAAATATAAGCTGTAATCATTAAAGAATCTGGCCCGGTGATAGGCATCATCTGAATGTTCGAGATCCCTGCCTGCCTTATTGAAGAAAAAAGAGGCTTTTTCATAGTTTCCGGAGGAAACATTCACTCCCGCAATATTAAGATAACAAAGCCCTTTACCTTCCTTATACTTCATTTTAGCGGCCTTTTTTAAATATTCTATATTGAGGCGGATCAAAGATTCATATTCACCGGAAAGCTGCAGTTCTTCATTCTGTGTTAACAGAGAAATATCAAAAGCTTTTTTTTCTTTATCCTGATTTGTCTTACGGCATGAAATTAAAAATAATAACCCTGTGAAAAGCATACAGATCACAGCTTTCCCTATCAGTTTCGAATATATTCTATTATTTTTAAACAGCAGTACTTCCAATTCTAATCTTTTCTTATCAACTATTGCGTATGTACAAATACCAACCTGGTCATACCATAGTGCAATAATACTAAAAACAACCATCTGACAAATCTTTATAATTATGATTTGTAATTTGTGTTATAAATATACATAATTATCACCCGAAATAAGAAAAAATAAACTAATTATATACATTATCTTGTTAAAATTACGGCTAATCGTATATAGTTCATAAACTAATTGCATATTTGTATAAATTTCCGGATATGAATATTGAATACCGTAATCTATTACCCGACGAAAGCAAAGTCTATAGAAAAATCAGGCTGGAAAGCCTGGAAAAATTTCCTGAAGCATTCGGAACAGCGTATAAAGATGCTTTGAAGACTGAGAAATTCCGTATTGAATCTGATATAGAACATCAGACCTTAGAAAGGTTTGTATTTGGAGCCTTCACAAATGGCCTGCTGGTAGGTATCTGTGCATTTGTTAAAGATGAAAACAATACCGGCAATATTTATCAGATGTATATTCAACAGGATTATCAGGGGAAGAGAATGGGACAAGGACTTATAGAGGCTGTTCTAAATGAAGCTTATAAAAGATTTAATGATATTGAAATTACGCTGGGGGTAACAAGCAGGAATAGTAAAGCCTACAACCTATACAGAAAAATAGGCTTCAGAGACATAACAAACAGTACTTCAAACGGTTCCGCCTGCAGTATAGTTATGAAGCATACTAAAAATACATAAGTATTCTTTAGCAGATAAAATAATCAGGAACAAAAATGGTTATATACAAATCAGGAATAAAAGATATGGCAATACTTTATTTCTGCCTTAGTTTATGATCTCACCTTTATTATCAGCCAGTTTTTCACGAAATTTTTGAAGCTCTTCGGGAGCCGGCCTAAGCCAATCCTTAACTTCCCCGACAATTTTAAGCGGTGATTCCGAACGATAGGAACGTGTAGGATTACCCGGGAATTTTTTATCTGTCAGGTTGGGGTCATTCTCATAATCACCGGTTGGTTCAACAATATACACTCGTTCAGGGGCCTCACCTTTGGCTAATGAGGCAGCAAGCCCGGCACCATTTACCAAACCTGTAAAATAAATATGATTCATTCTGAAATCAGATTTATAATTGGAATTTCCACCGGGAGTCAATACATCCCCAATATTTAAATCAGCCTTTGTTCCATGATAAAAAGGACCTTTATCAGAAGGATTGTTTTTAAATTTCTTTGCTGATTCTGCATTCTCTGTTGCTTTGGCTGTTTCTCCCAGTTCATTATAGCATTCAGAAATTTTGGTATAAAGAGAGGGTAAAGCACTGTTAACGGTATCATCTTTCATTTCCAGGGCGTATTTCAGAGCTTTCTTTAGCCATTGTAATCTGTCTGAAGCGGACTTCTGATGTCTGGATACATAATATGCGGCAAGAAATCTTTCAAGGTTATCTGCTGCTGCTTCCCAGCCTTGTAAGAAAAGCCGGTACGCTTCTTCAGGTCTGCCTTCATCTTCCATATTCATCCCCTGAATACATAGTTTAACCACATTATTGAATGGTGAAAATTCCATATTGTTATTTTTAATTCCTGATATTTTGTGAGCAATATCAGTCAGCTCCTACCTTGTTTTTTCAGGGTTAAAATTTAAGCAAAAATATTAAGCGGTAATCATCTTATTTTTCACATGATTTTACCGCTGTGCTATTTTGAATTCAACTTTCTGAGTTCTTCTCTAACCAAAGAAACAGCTTTTTCTCTAAGCTTATACTCCCCTTTTTTCAATGCGAGAAGAATATCGTCACATTCAGTTAAAAACCGTTTGGCAAACAACGGGTCATTTTGAGAAATTTCCCGGGCATTATCAATAATATCAGCATATTTTATGGTTTGGGCATCCGCACTGATTGTTTTAAGACGCTTTATTTCCAGGCGCTTCCGTTGAGATCTGTTCAATGCAGAGAAGTCTTTTTTCACATAAACATCGGTTAATTCAAGAACCATTTTTATGGTGAGGTTCTGATCTTCTGCATTCATGTAATGACTCAGGAAAAATAATATTTCATTGCCGGTAACCGGAGTATCCTCAATAACGTCATGTAATATTGCCGCAGCCAGTACCGGCAATTTATCCGTGTATGGTCTGCAAATCTCCATTACAATATAACGGTCCGTATTATATTTCCGGGTCTGCACTCCATGCGCCCTATCAGCAAATTCAATAATTTTTTGTATGACTTCCATTGTTTCCATACGATAAATGTGGGTGAAAAAGATAAACACTGTTATAACCGGATATTTCACCTTTTATGATTATGATCATAAAGTCTAGTATAGTCTATGCTTACATTTGTTCTAAGGAGTTAAAATTGATCTTATATTCTCAAGATCCAATAAACCTTCCGAACGGAGGGTTTATTGTTTTTACAACCATCAACACTACACCCCCGGTTTTCAGGCAACACAACTGCATCAATGTTATAAAATACTTCTCCTAATGATCAGGATCATAAAATTCATGAAAATATTAGTATAATTTAGATTTATCTTTAATACATGTTTTTATCTTACTTACATCCAATAAGCTTTCCGTTCAGGAAAGCTTATTTTCATAATCATTCATTCGCAGTTTTTGTCAGCTTTCATCTTTAGTATTCTTTACCAGGCTGATTCCTGCAAAAAAGAATAACAGACCAATGATCCCCACAACAATAAGGGTCATATTGCCTACACCTTTATTGATAAGGCCGTTTCCAACATATAAAAGACCTCCGATACCTAAAATAGTCAGTATGGTTCCAAATATCCGTTTTACATTCATGGTGATAAATATTTATGGTTTAGTATTACAATAACAGGTTTATTGAAAGTTTTCAATCACTTTTCTGAGATCGATTCCTTTTCCAAGTACAGGTTTAAAAATATCGCCCTCACTGTTCATCCGTTCAATGGCATTGAAAATATGGAAATCAGAGATCTTCAATCCCTTTTTCACTTCATCCCAATGAAGGGGCATAGATACTGTAGCTCCGGGTTTCGGCCGTACTGAATAGGCTGCCGCTATGGTTGCATGTGGCCTGTTTTGCAGAAAATCAAGGTACATTTTCCCTTTACGGTCTTTAATAGCACGTTCTATACTGGTATAATCCGGCAGCTCCCGGTTCACCAGCGTCACTATGATTCTTGCAAATTCCTTGGATTGCTCATAAGTGTACTTATTGCCCAGGGGAATATAGATATGAAGTCCTGTAGAACCACTTGTCTTACAATAACAGGGAACTCCCATTCCATCAAGGATCTCCTTTGTTACCTTTGCCGCTTCTATAACTTGTTCAAATGAATTTTTATCAGGGTCAAGATCAATGATACAAAATGTTGGATTGTCCGGTTTTTTGATCGTACTGTTCCAGGGATTCATCTCAATACACCCCAGGTTTGCCATATATAAAAGGGTTGCCTCATCTTTTCCTACAAGATAATGCCTGTCCCTTTCATCTGTTTCACTATGGTATAAGAAGGTTTCTGCCCAGTCAGGAGCAGTATTGGTTACATCTTTAAAGTAGAATCCCTCCTCTGTTATCCCATTGGGGAACCTGTTCATGCTCTGTGGCCGGTCTTTTAAATAAGGTAATATAAACGGAGCTGCCTGGTAATAATAATTGATAAGATCACGTTTTGTAATTCCTTCTTCCGGCCAGAAGATTTTATCAAGATTGGTGAATTTCAGTTCATGTTTACTGACCTTTCTCACCTGGCTTTTATCTTTTGGATTCAGCAAAGTTTTGCGGACAGGTTTTCCACGGGGTTTAATCAGATTGCCGGAAGGTCCGTGTAATAATTTTTCTGAAGACGATTCATGTTCAAGAACAACTTTATCTGCGCTTTTATCTTCTCTCATCCCATTAAAGGACGGATGCCTCATGACCCCATCTGCCGTTATCTCTGTAAAACTGACCTCACAGACCAGTTCGGGACGTAACCAGGTTACCGTGGCATGTGGAGGATCAGGTCTGAACCTGGAAGGTTTATTAACATCCGGCTCTCTGTCAAATGGAGTATTGCGGGTAATCAGGGGACTGAACATCGCCATCATTTCCTTCTGCAGTTTGCTATTAAACCCGGTACCAACTTTACCGGTATAGACCAGTTTTTTGCCTTCATAAACACCAACGAGAATGCTACTGAACAGTTTTTTGGAATCATCATTCAAAGTGTATCCGCCAATAACTACTTCCTGCCTCTTACTGGCTTTAATTTTTAACCAGTCCCTCGAACGGTTACCGGCATGGTAAATACTGTCGATACGCTTGGCCATAATTCCTTCCAGTCCAAGCTTTCTGGCTTCTTCCAAAAAAGTAATCCCTGATATTTTAAAGTATTCACTCAGCAGTATCACATTGCTTTTCGGAAGGACATCTTTCAGGATAATTTTGCGGTCAAGCAAGGGCAGCTCTTTCAGATTTTTACCCTCATACCACAAAATATCAAAAACGTAATAAACAAGATCACCGTCCGCCTCACTCCTCCAGTTCTGAAGAGAACCAAAATCAGCCGTTCCGGAGTGTCCCAGAACAACCAGCTCTCCATCCAGCACCGCTTTAATGTTAAGTTTCTGCAGTTCATTATAGACAGGATAGAACTTTTCGCTGAAGCTCTTATTATTTCTTGACTTCAGCTCAACCTGATCTCCGTTCATAAAGGCTACTGCACGGTAACCGTCCCATTTCAGTTCATAAATCCATCCATCATCATCAAATGGATTATCAATCAGGGTTGCAAGCATTGGTTCTACTTCAGTATAGAAAGCCTGTTCCGGTGCTTTTTTTAGCAAAGAAGACGTGATATTACTTTTGGTATTTTCCCGGACAGGTATTCCATCAAGCTGTCCGGCCATGATCTCCACTGCCTTTTTAGCTTTCTTTGTTTCAGCCGCCAGTATTGTCCTTTTCTTATCTGAAGATTTGCTTTGAGAACTTTTTTTTCGGTTTCCGGATACACTCATAAACATAATATTAGGATTGGACATTGATCTAAATTTATCATTCTAACCTAAAGTAATCATACTATAGCTCGAGCCGTTAAGTGGTCCGGTCAATGGTGCCCCAACCCTTAACTTATCCTTTAAATACCTGATTTATCTGCTTACAATCCAATGATCAGCACTGTACCTGATCTTTAATTATTTACATGGCAATGTATTATTTTACCCATGCGTGTATTATTAAAATTTTGCAAAAATTAAGCCGTTTACAAAACACATCGTCCAATTTTTTTTCAGCATCCTGGAACAAGCTGCCTGCAAAATAAAAAATTAGCCTCCTTAGAGGCTAATTACAATTTTATGATCATGACAGATTAATATCCTAGGATATTTCTATTAACCGTGGTGGTTTTTGCTTGGCTGTTTCTTTCTTCGGAATAGTTAAAAGCAGTAATCCATTCTCATATTTTGCCTGAATATTCTCCTGATCCACCACATCCCTCGGCAGTTCAAAACTTCTTTGAAAAGATTGGTAACTGAACTCCCTTCGGGTGTAATTTCCTTCTTCTGTTTCGTGATTATCTTCTTTTGAAGAAGAAATAGTAAGAAGGTTACCATCAAGTTTAATCTCAAAATCATTTTTTTCCATTCCGGGAGCAGCTACTTCCACTTCATAAGCATCTGCATTTTCCCTGATATTGACTGAAGGAACAGTCGTACTTGTCGATGAATAATTATTGTTTCCCCAATTAAAAAGTTCACGATTAAAAAAATCATCGAAAAGATTAGGAAAAACTGAAGAATTGTTCCAATTTCTTTTAATAAGATTCATAATAATGTTCTTTTACAGTTAAACAATTATTTATAAACACATCAGCCGGCCAGCTGTTTATATAATATAATCAAAAAAAATACCATAAAAAAAATGTGATTTTTTTTCAGAAAATCTGTCAAAATTTCACTTTATGTACACCTGTTATCAAACCCGCATTTAAACTACAAATCAGGCGGGCCAGCAACCGATGAAAGGACCTGATCTCTTACTCAATTACTTATGCAAACTATGAATACCTGTTTCCATCGTTTAAAAAATGGTCTTAGAATTGTAGCAATTAAAACAATCACACTAAATCTAATATTATGGCAACGAAAACTGTAACAAGAAAAAAAACAGCAAAAAGTTCAACGGCTAAACCGGCCGCAAAAACGCCAATGAAAAAAAATGCTTCAAAAGAATTGAAGGATCTCTTTGAGGATGGCCTGAAAGACATCTACTGGGCAGAAAAAGCATTGGTAAAAGCCCTGCCAAAAATGCAAAAAAATGCAACAGATAAAAAACTTAAGGCAGCCATTGAAAATCACCTGTTAGAAACAGAGGTTCATGTAAAAAGAATTGAAGAATGCTTCAAATCACTCAAGAAAAAAGCACAGGCTAAGAAATGTGATGCGATGCAGGGACTTCTTGATGAAGGAAAAAGTATCATGGAAGAAACGGCTCCCGGGGCTGTAAGGGATGCAGGTATAATAGCTGCTGCACAAAAAGTAGAACATTATGAAATTTCCAGCTACGGAACATTGGCAGCATATGCCAAGATTCTTAAAGAAAATACCTGCTTAAAAAATCTTCTGGCAACGCTTAATGAAGAGAAAAAATGTGATAAACTTCTGACAAAAGTGGCTGATACGGGATTAAATTCTAAAGCTTTGTAATAGCTGTATTATTTAAAAAACAAGTTTTTTTGTATAAGCTAAAAGAGCTGCCCTGTTTTCCGGCAGCTCTATGAGTATATAAGCGTATTAATTATTTCACGGGCTTTTCAGTTTTTGGAAACAAAATACTTACTGAAATTTATCCGCAGGTTTTATCATTAAATTTTCGTCTTTCCTTATAAACAATATCCAAATCCAGTCAACTGATGCTAAGCGGTCAGTTGTTACGGTCACAAATTTAGATTGAGGAGTGCTTAATAAATTTGCGTCTGTAACATTGAAAAAGTAACCTTTATAAAGTCCGAATACGCTGTCATTTGTTTTGTACCATCCAAGGTCTTTAGCAATTTTCTTTGCTTATGGAAAAATCATTTGTTATTAGTTTAGTAATAGTGTTCCCCTCTTAAACCTTCTTAAAAATAATAATTCAGGCCTAACTGGAAATTCGTGTTTTTAGTACCGTCGTCAAGTCCATTTTTTACAATATTTGACAAACCGGCAATGTAACGGACATTCACCCCTAAGTTTGAAGTAAATTTATATCCCAGACCTATTCCTAATCCGAAATTAAAAGTTTCAAAAGAGTCTTTATTATCTGCCTTATAGGTACTGCCATTAACATCTCCTTTAGCCTTGGCACTAACGAGCAGTCCAAACTCAGGACCTGCTTCAAGATAAAACTCAGGAGTGGCATTGTACTGAACCATTACGGGAACATTAATATAACCGAGGGTCTGCTTCATATTCGTTACAGTGATCCCTCCTGAACTGTAGCTGCCTTTTGCTTTTGCTCCCTGTTGACTGTACAGAACCTCGGGCTGAATACTGAATGCTTCAGAAACCGGGATATTTACAAATGCTCCGGCATGAAATCCGAATTGTGATTTAGAATCACTTGCAGTTACGCTCGAAAGGTTACCCCCAGCTTTAATACCGAAACGTGGTCCGTCTGTTAATTGAGCGAATGTCATAGTACCTATAACTATACATAAGCTTGATAATAGTTTTTTCATAGTTTATTTATAAAAATTAGTTTTAATATTTCTCATTATTTTTAATTTAAGGTATTATATCAACAACATGCTTTCTGGCTTAATAGTAATTGGTTCCGTATTAAATATTTAGTTTAATCTAGCATTATTTTTGTCATTCATATTTCTAGAAGTCATTCTATGTTCAAACATATGAGCTTATATTTAAATGGTATGTTGTCTGATTATAAGTCAGGTTAATTATGAAGTTTTGATAATATTTAAGGCCTTTATAACCCGCACAAAAGGTAGGGAATTTTCCTTTTTGTGTATAATCAGAATATAGTATGGGAAACGGTACTATTTCTTTTCTCTCATTACAGTTTTTTTGCTAGGCAAACTTATGGGATATAAAAATGCTCTGCAACCCGTAAAATCACGGAAATAAATTCAGGGTTTAAACGGGGAAAATATTAAATGGCTTCATTACTTTTATTTGTGTTATTTGAATTTCAGTTGTTTTTCTTTACAGTAAGTTTGGAGCTTCAATGCAACAAAGGCGTCGTATGAATTTTATAAAATATTATTAATATTTACAAATATTTCTTTGTTTGCAAATGTTTGTCTTGTTTTTTAGAATGGTCATAGGCAATTCCCTGACCGATCGTTTGGGTTTCCATAGGTGTTTTTTAGTTAAAAGATTTTTACAATATAGTCATTTTCTAAAATAAATAAAATACGGAAATCCATAACTAAAAAACGGACAAGTCATATTTTATGGTTGTCCGCTGATATATTACTACAATATCTAATCCTATATTGCTGTATCTGATGATAAAATAAAAATTTTTGAAGATCACATCTTATTAACGATTCTGTAAGCGTGTGGTTTTCGTACCCCGTGCCAGCCCGATACAATATAAACACATCCAGCGTCCTTCATTACTGGCTGCTTCGGAATCAAAAATATACATGCCTTTACTTGATATATATTCTCTCTGGCTCAGCGAATTTCCTCCTGATACATCAGTTATATAAATAATGGTTCCTTCCTGTTCCGCTCCATATAAATTATTTCCTTTGTCTGTAAGTTCTGCAAGTGTCAGCCTTGGAGGAAGTAATCCATCAATCATTAAAACCTCTTTCTTCGCAGTCACATCAAGGGTTGCTTTAGGCTTGTCGGTATTAATACCTGTCTGGGCATGCAAGAAAGAAGCGGTTACGAAAAAAGTAATGTTTAAAAAAGTCTTCATAGTTTTAGGTTCGTTATAGTTGGCTGTATAAAGTGTAAAATTTCTTACAATAGAACTATTTTAAAAATTTATTTGAATAAACGTTTAACCAAATTTAATACTGGCTGTATATAAATTTAACATTTCGTTCATACTAAAATCCATAAAATACACTAAACACATGTAAATCAATACGTTATTTTTCATCTAAAAAACCTGCCAAAATTACATTTTTTTTTAAAATTACCAAATAAAATGACCTATTGTTTTTTTACTATTTTCTGAAATATTTTTGTGCATTAAAAATTAAATGAAAAGGTCATCCATAAAAGATATTGCTAAGCTGGCAGGAGTTTCCGTAGCCACCGTATCTTATGTTCTTAACAGAAAGGAAGGACAGCGTATCAGTGAGGAGACCCGGAAAAAAATTTTTGAAATTGCTGAAACGATTAACTATACTCCCAATAAAATCGCAAAAAGCCTTAAAACCAATAAGACAAAGCTGCTGGGGCTCATCGTTGCAGATATTTCCAACGACTTCTATTCCCATATGGCAAGGAATCTGGAAGATAAAGCTTTAAAGTTGGGCTATACCCTGATCATCGGCAGTTCTGATGAAAATGCAGAAAAATTTGAAAGACTTACCCAACTATTTTCACAGCAGCAGGTAGACGGAATGATCGTTGCTCCTGTAGCAGGATCAGAAAAGACACTTGAAAACCTTATTGATATTAAATATCCTGTTGTAACGATTGACAGATATCTTAAAGGTGTTTCTGTTCCCGGAATTACCATTGATAACCAGGAGATTGCAGAAAGTACAGCCAGCCTGCTTCTTAATAAGAACTTTGACAAAATGATCTACGTTGGCTATGAAACTGATCTTCCACACCTTCTGGACCGCCAGCATGGCTTTGAGAAAGCGGTAAGTTCTTCCAGCAAAACAATTGAAATACAATATCTTCTGGTAGGATTGGAAAATATTGTACAGGAGGTACATTCTAAGCTTGAAAGTGCGTTGGGGAAAACTCCAGAAAATACTGCGTTATATTTTTCCAGTAATAAACTTGCGGTAGCAGGGCTTTCCTATCTCGTTAAAAACAATATAAAAGTCCCGGAACAGGTCTCAGTATTGGCATTTGATGAAACGGATGCCTATGACCTTTTCCCTACGGAGATTACCTACATCCAGCAGCCGATTGAAGAAATGGCTGAAGAGGCTATCAAGCTTCTGGACGGGCAAATCACTGATTATACGGCAACCGGAAAAAGAATAACATTATCCGCCAAACTGGTTGCCAAAGCATCTTTAAAATAATCAAATCTATATCAATCATTTTTTTAATTATCAACTTAAACGTTTAACCTATTATGACAAAAAATAAATTAAATCACGTGGTATGTTTCGGAGAGGTTCTGT
The DNA here is from genome assembly GCF_003385595.1 of Chryseobacterium flavum. Taxonomy (GTDB): domain Bacteria; phylum Bacteroidota; class Bacteroidia; order Flavobacteriales; family Weeksellaceae; genus Chryseobacterium; species Chryseobacterium flavum. The sequence goes on from NZ_QNUE01000001.1 coordinate 73,300, forward strand.
GGGACATCTTCCCTTCCGGATCCAGAGCTGGCGGTGCGCCATTTAATGTTGCCTACAACCTTTTCAAAATGGGAATTGACACCAAAATGCTAAGCCGTATAGGAAATGATGAATTAGGGTACCGTCTTCTTAACCAAATTCAGGATTGGGGAATAACAACAGATTTCATCCAGGTAGACCAGGAAAAGGCTACAGGAACTGTAATTGCTGATTTTGATGAGCATGGAGAGGCTGCATATAATATTGTACAGGATGTTGCCTGGGATTATATTCAGCCACTGCCGGAGCATAAGGAACTGATACAAAATTCAGAAGCATTTGTTTTTGGAAGTCTGATCACAAGAAATGAAGCATCCCAAAATACACTATTGCAACTTTTGGAATATTCAAAGTTCAGGGTTTTTGATGTTAATTTCCGCCCTCCTTTCATCGATTTTGAATTCATTAAAAAATTATTGTACAAATCTGATCTTGTTAAAATGAATAAGGCAGAGCTCAGAACAATTCTTGAATATCTCGGTGAAGACTATATTGATGAAGATATCAGTATTAAACATCTTCAGGCTTATTTCAACCTGAATGAAATTGTCCTTACCAAAGGAAGTAAAGGCGCAAGATATTTTGTGGAGGATACTGCCTATAATTTTCCTGCTGTCCATATTGAAATTGCAGATACGGTAGGTAGTGGTGATTCTTTTCTGGCCGGCTTCCTGTCTAAAAGAATTCAGGGAAAATCTCCGGAAGAAATCATGAAACAGGCAACTTCACTGGGAGCCTTTATCACTTCGAAATCAGGAGCATGTCCGGATTATACCTATGAAGAATTCAAGGCATTCAGAGAAAAAAACAGCTGTAAAACCTCTTAAAAACATACGATATGAATACTCCAAAATTTACAGATAAGAAATACTATATCATCCTGTCCTTTGTTACCTCCTTATTCTTTTTCTGGGCTATTGCCCTTACCATGGGTGATGTTCTGAATAAGCATTTCCAGAACGTTCTTCACATTTCGAAGTCCAAATCAGGGCTGGTACAGCTTTCTATTTTTGGGGCATATGCATTGATGGGCGTTCCGGCAGGCCTGTTTATGAAAAAGTTCGGTTATAAATTAGGGGTCATCCTGGGACTTTCATTGTTTGCACTGGGATCTTTTTTGTTTATTCCGGCAGCCAATACTTCTTCTTTTAACTTTTTCAGATTGGCTCTTTTTGTTCTTGCAATGGGAATGGCAACCCTTGAAACAGTAGCCCACCCTTTTGTAGCCGCTTTGGGGGATGAAAGAACAAGTGATCAGAGAGTTAATTTCGCTCAGTCTTTTAATGGTTTGGGAGCCATTATCGGCCCTTTGTTGGGAGGATATTTCATTTTCGGGACGCCTGATTCCGGATCAGGATCTTTGGATTCAGTAAAAAATCTTTATACATGGATTGGGATTGTCATTCTCGCGATTACCATTATTTTCAGCTTTATCAGAGTGCCGGACCTTAAAGATCCTCATGCGGAAGATATCATCATTTCAGAAAATGAAAAAGGAGAAGATGTTTCCGTATCAGATCCTCATGCACCGCTTTATAAGCAGAGGCATTTTATATTTGCAGTCATTGCCCAGTTTTTCAATATTGCTGCACAGGGTGGAACATGGGCTTATTTTATCAATTACGGTGTCGAAAAAATGCACCTTCCGGAGATACAGGCTTCCTATTATTTTTCTTTGAGCATGGCAATGATGATGATCGGAAGATTTATCGGAACCTTCCTGATGAAATTCATTGCTCCCAACAAACTGCTGGCGATCTTTACAGCCTGTAATATCGTTCTGTGCCTTATTATTTCACAGAGTTTCGGATGGGTATCATTTATAAGCCTTATTTTGCTCAACCTTTTCCTCAGTGTGATGTATCCTACCATATTCAGTCTTGGGCTTAAAAGATTAGGATCTAAAGTTCAGCAGGCTTCCTCATTCCTGGTTATGGCAATGTTTGGAGGAGCTGTTTTCCCACCGATCATGGGAAGAATTGCTGAAAAAGATATTGCTCATGCATATCTGCTTCCTATTCTATGCTATGTTGTTATTTTATTATTTGCATTAAAGTACTACAAGCCTAAAACACTTAAATAATCCCTATGAAAACAAAGCTTTTATTAGCCTGGCTCATGTTACTTACATGTGCTGGCAGGGAAATTAATGCCCAGATCACGATAACCAATAAAAAATTTTCCTTCGGAACAACCGGAAGAATCGGAGCCGGTTATTCTCCGAATGCCGATGGAAAAACAGGAAGACAGCTGAATCTGAACAATCAGGGATCTTTAGGAGGCAGAATGGATCAGGGAGATTACGTAGATTTTTTACCAGCCTTCCATTTTAGCCCGGTGGTGAACGGTGACAGTACAAAAAGTACAAAGATCGATATGCAGGCAAGACTGAGCTTTTATTCAGGAGGGACTTTTCTGGGAAATGTAGACTCAAAATCTAATCAGGGGATGATTATTGCCTTGCCGGAAGCCTTTGTTGAAGCAAGAAACATTATGGGAAGTGACTGGGATGTCTGGGCGGGATCAAGATGGCTGAGATATGATGACATTCACATTGCAGATTACTTTTATTTTGATGACCATTCCGCAACCGGTTGGGGACTAAGACATAAAAACACAAGGTTTTCAATGTTTTTCCCGGCAGCTATTGATACTGCAGCCAGCAACTCCACTCCATATTCATACACCAATGTGATCAGCGGATCAAAAAACCTGATCTACAGACAGAGAGAAGTTTTTGTCCTTGAGCAGACCCTTCCATTTAAAAATACAAAGCAAAAGCTGAAATTACTGGCAGAATTTCATCATGTAGAAAAATCAGGGGAAAATTCTGTAGAGCAATATCCATCGGATCAGGGCTGGGTTTTTGGAGCTAAATTAAATTCAGATATTCCAATAACAATTCCGGGTTCATTCAATCAGATTTCTGTAAGATACGGGACAGGAATTGCCAATGGAGGTGATAATGGTAATACACAGACCTGGCGAACCTACGGAGCTCCTGATGAGATCACAAAAACATACAAAGGAGCTTACTCTTTTACGGTTGTTGAACATTTCCTCTGGAATATTTCAAACCGATGGTCGCTTAATCCCTATGCTGTTTTCACCAAAAGTAAGGGAGGATCAACCAGTACTGATAAAGCGATGGACTATTATAACCGTGAAATTTTCAACAAAAAAACAGAGTTTAATACGGGAATCAGAGCCACTTATTATTACAACAACTGGTTTCATATTCTCTCCGAGTTTCACTATGCAACCCGTAAAAACGGAACCCAGGATGCAGCATCAATGATGAAGCTGGTTTTAGCTCCTACCATCGTACCTACCGCTGAAAGAAGCGTCTGGGCAAGACCCCACATCCGTTTTATTGCAGAAGTATCAAGATATAATGATGAGGCTATGAAAAGTCTTTACTCACCGTTTTTACAGCAGTCAGGAGCCAAAAGATATGGGACTTATTTCGGAATACGAACAGAATGGTGGATTTTTTAAATTAAATAAAAAAAAATAATGAATATAAAATTAGGGGCTTCCCTACTCTCCTGGATCACTCCGTTATGGAATGCGGAATCAGGAAAATATGCGATAGAAAAAACGGCTCAGGCTGGCTTTGATCTGATCGAAATTCTGCTGCCCGGATCAATGGATTTTGATGCCAAAACCGTAAAAAAACAACTGAAAGACAACCATCTGGAAGCAGTATGCTCACTGAACCTTCCCAAAGATGCTCACATTGCGTTTTATCCCAAAGCAGCGGAAAAGCTTATCAAAAAAGCCATCGATAAAGTATATGAACTGGAAACCCATCTTCTGGCTGGTGTCCTGCATGGCGGAATCGGTGTTTTTACAGGAAAACCACTTACAGAAAACGAAAAAGAAATCATTGCTGATGTGTGGTGCCATGTGGCGGATTACGCCCAAACCAAAAGTATCGATATTGCCATAGAGCCTATTAACCGCTATGAATCCTATGTCTGCAATACGGCAGAAAATGTCCTGGAACTTATAAAGAAAACAGGCAAAAATAATCTTTTCCTCCACCTTGATACCTTTCATATGAATATTGAGGAAAATAATTTTTATGATCCGATTATCAATTCCGGAAAAATGCTGAAGCATATTCATGTTACAGAATCTCACCGGGGCATGCTGGGAGAAGGGACCATCAATTGGGAAGAGTTTTTCTCAGCATTGAAAAAAATCAATTTTGAAGGAAATCTGGTTCTTGAAAATTTCAGCTCTTCAATTCCGGGAATGCAGGAAAAGGTTTCACTATGGCAGAAATCCCCCTACAATGCTGAAGAGCTGGCTGAAGGCAGTCTTGTTTTTTTAAAGAAGCATTTAAAAAACTAATCAATATTCAATGATGATTCATTCCCATATTTCACGGCTATTATCTCAATAGCCGTTTTGTGTTGGATAATACGGCCTTCATTAACTAGCTTTTTAAGAACCCGGCTTATCACTTCTCTGGATGTTCCCAAAGCTGATGCAATATCTTTATGGGTAATTTTTACAGGATTATATCCGGTAATAACAGCACGCTGACTGATATAATTAAACACTCTGGTATCCAGTTTATGAAAAACAGCATCATTCACCATGTTCATCAATGCAGTAAAGCGGCTATCGTATTCGTTATAGAAAAAATTATTCATCCCCGGAAAACTGCTCATCAGCGTAAGCAGGCTGGAAACAGGAATCAACAGAGCCCTGGATGATTCTTCAGCGCAGGCATATATGGAACTTATACAGTTTTTGAATATAGAAGCAAAGGTCATAATACAGCTTTCACCCGGTTTCATATAATAATATAAGAGCTCTCTTCCTTCGTTAAGGGTAAAAACCTTTACAGAACCTTTGATCAGAATAGGTACATAATGAATTCTTTGTCCCGGGCTTACAATCTCTGTTTTAGATTTTATATCAGTGATTACACTGCATTTTTCAAGTTCACGGATAAAGTCTGATCCAAGGAATCCAAATTTTTCAGTAATAAACTGGTTATTTATCATAAAGTATTCTATTGCTTTAGTAATTTTTTATGTTCAAAGGTGAAAAAAGAATGCAAATTTATTTTTAAAGAGTATTTAAAGTACAATATACCGATAAGTTTTTTCTATTTCAGATATCAATGTACAAATGTCTAAAGAATTTTGCCCGCCCATTCAACGAGTCTTTCTGCCCGTTCATCGAAATTTCAGGCAGTTTTGTTGTGTTATTACAGACCTTTACATCAGAAAAAAGCAATAATGCCCAACTAAAATCTTATTATTATGAAAACAAAAATCGGAATTACAGAAAAAAACACAGAAGCTGTTGCAGAACAATTAGCAAAATTATTAGCAGACGAAACACTGCTTTACATCAAAACAAGAAATGCCCACTGGAATGTAACAGGAGATAACTTCCACGCCAATCACATTTTCTTTGAAGAACAGTACAAGCAACTGGATGAACTGATGGACAGCGTTGCAGAAAGAATGCGTAAAATCGGACATTATGCACCGGCGACTATGAAAATCTATCTGGAACTGACTCATTTAACGGAATACAGTGAAAGAACAAACGATGGCCTCGGATACATGAAAGATTTATTAAGTGACCATGAAAGCATCATTGAATTTCTCCGCGGAAACATCACTCCATTTGCAGAAAAGTACAAAGATTATGGTACCAGTGATTTTATTACAGGCCTGATGGAAACCCATGAAGAAATGGCCTGGATGATCCGCTCCTATTTCAGATAACATAAAATAAAAAAGTTATAATTATATTTGTGTGAATCATAAACAACTATACCTATGAAAGCCTTAATCGTGGATGATAATGATATTGCAAGAACAACATTAGCCCATCTCGCCAAACAGGTTCCGGATCTTTCCATTGTCAGCGAGTTTTCCAATGCTATAGAAGCTTACCATTATCTTCAGTCCAATTCCGTCGATCTGATATTCCTTGATATAGAAATGCCGGAAATGACAGGGATTGAACTCACGAAAACCCTTTCCGGTAAAGAGACCATCATCATTTTCACGACCTCAAAAAAGGAATATGCGCTGGAAGCGTTTGAACTTAATATTGCAGATTACCTTCTGAAGCCCATTATGCCGGTAAGATTTCTGCAGGCTGTAAGCAAGGCACAGACGATTCTTGAAAGCAGAAAAGAAAATGTGGAAATCACAAGGGATGAGTTTCTTTTTGTAAGGGATTCCAATATTACAAGGCGCTTAAAACTGGATGATATTTTCTACGCAGAAGCCATGGGTGATTATGTAAAATTTTACACCAAGGAAAAGATGTTTGCCATTCACGGTAAAATGAAAACTGCCGAAGAACGTCTTCCCAAGGATCATTTTATAAGAGTTCACCGTTCCTATATTGTTTCTGTAGGCAAAATTGACACCCTTCAGGACGGCGGTATTATGATCAACGGCAAATTCATTCCCGTAGCGGATGCGTACCGTAAGGCACTCAATACAAGAATGAATGTCTTTTAGCATGACAGATATATGGCATGTTTGTCCATCTTTTGATCTCTATTTTTGAATGGGCCCGGAGTAATCCCGGCTCTTCACCGGAACTTTTTATCTTAAAATCAGACCGTTATTTATGAAAAACATATCTTCAGTAATGGATAACAAACGATTCAGCTATTTTATTATCCTGACTTTTATTGCGGGCTCACTCCTATTGATAGCGGTTCAGCTCAATTCTGCAGGAAATACCAAAGCGCTGATTCAGAATAACAATACCTTGCTGAGCGAATTGCGTTCAAGCAATCATTTACGGGAGATTGACCGTGATATTCTGGGGGTGGAAAGCAGAATCAGAGCTTCCATTGCAACGAATGATACCACCCATCTTGAAGGCATCGACCAAAAAATCAGTCAGATTGAAAATTTCCTGGATTCTCTTTCCAAAGACAATGTAAACGCCGAAGAAGAAAAGCTGATCCACAGGTTAAGTGTTCTTGCCATGGAAAAGAAAACAACCAAAGATAAACTCCTGCACCGTTATCTTTCTGTTGGAAACATGGATGATAATACCTCCATTGCCAATCCGCGTGCAAGAAAAATTTCTAATGAAATCACCAGCATCACAGCTAAAATATATGAAAGCAGAAAGCTGAATATGGTTGAACTCAGCCAGAAAAGTGAGGAAATGGGGCAGAAAGCAAGATTTTATGACATTTCAATATTGGTCTTACTGATTTTGGGAGGTTCTGTCGTTGGATATCACATTCTTCGTCAGTTTAAACGCCAGAGATTACTCATAAGCGAACTTGATATTGCAGAGAAAAAAGCGTTGGTAGCAGCACAGACCAAAGAAAATTTCCTTGCCAATATGAGCCACGAAATCAGAACTCCTTTAAGCGGAATTCTCGGGTTTACCAATCTGCTGCAAAAACGCCCACTGGATGAAACTTCAGCAGAATTTGTTTCTTCAATACAACGTTCCGGGGAAAACCTGATGGCGATCATTAATGACATTCTGGATTTATCCAAAATAGAAGCCGGGATGATGCGCATTACCCCTGGAATTTTCAGCATCAACGGTCTGGTTAATTCCGTAGAAACATTTTTTACAGAACGGGCGAGAGAAAAAGGACTTACCATTTCCAGTACGATTGATCCTTCCATTCCTGACACATTGGTGGGAGATGCCACAAGACTGACCCAGATTTTAGTGAACCTCATCGGAAATGCCATAAAATTTACCCATCAGGGAAATATTTCTGTTGAAATCTACAGTAAGCAGCAAACAGAGAAGGAAGCTGTTCTGGGATTTAAAATTTCAGATACCGGAATTGGAATTGACAAAGAAAAGCTCACTGAAATCTTCGAAAGATTCAACCAGGGAGAAGATTCAACGACAAGAAATTACGGAGGAACAGGATTAGGCTTATCCATAGTGAAAAGCCTAATTGTACTGCAAAACGGAAACATCGAAGTAAGCAGTGAACAGGGCAAAGGAACTACATTCCATTTCTATATTCCTTACGGAATTGCTGAGGAACAGCTTACTGTCATTCCAACTGTTGATCCCCACTATTTTAAAGATAAATCCAATACGCCCCTGAAAGTACTGGTGGTTGATGATAATGTGATCAATCAAAGCCTGATGAAACATCTGCTCTCCCAGTGGAATATTGATTTTCATATTGCATCGAATGGTCTTGAAGGAGTAAGCTATCTCAAAAGCAATGCATGTGATCTGGTTTTAATGGATATACAGATGCCGCAGATGGACGGATATGCAGCTACCCAAAAAATACGGGAAGAACTCAGACTGGATATTCCGATCATCGCAATGACCGCCCATGCGCTGGCAGGGGAAAGAGAAAGATGCCTGAGCCGTGGGATGAGCGAATATATTCCTAAGCCTGTCAATGAAGAAGAGTTGTTTATGCTGATTTCGAAACTCGGGTTTAAAGAAAATAATAAAAACGAAAAGAAAACCGAAAATCCATCATCTGACCATCAGTATATTGATCTCACTTATATGCAGACGGTAAGCGGCGGCGATAAAAGCTTCGAACAAATGGTCACTCAACAGTTTATTGAGAATATTCCCGATCATCTACAGAAATTGACAACAGCTTATGAAAACCGGGATTTTCCAGGGATGAAACTGTGGGCTCATGATCTGAAATCCAGCATTGCAATCATGGGATTACATCCTCTGTTAAAGGAAAAACTTGATATTCTTGAAACAGCATCAGCAGAAAGCTCTGATCTGCAAAAAATACTGACAGTAGTACAGAACGTTTTGTTGAAAGCCGTTTCTGAAGCTGAAGCATTTTCAAAAACAATTTAAAAATAAGAAAAAATGAATTTATTCTCGCCTATACACATTCGCAATCTTACCTTAAAGAACAGGATTGCACTATCTCCTATGCAGCAATACAGCGCTAAAAACGGAATCCCGGGCAACTGGCATCTCGTTCACCTTGGAAGCAGGGCCGTTGGCGGTGCAGGATTGATTCTTACCGAATGTACAGCCGTTTCAGAAGAAGGTCTGGCTACATTATCCGATGTAGGGATCTGGAACGATGAACAGAAAAATGCCTGGAAAAACATCGTAAATTTTGTGCATGAACAGGATGCAAAAATAGGGGTTCAACTCTGGCATGCAGGAGGAAAGGGCAGCCTGAAACATCCCAATGAAAGAATGAAACCTCTCACTCCGGAAGAAGGAGGCTGGACGGTAAAATCATCTTCTGCCCAGGAATTCAACGGAGTTTTTGCAGAAGAGCTCACCATTGATGAGATACAGGAACTAAAGACTAAATTCGTTAAAGCAGCCCTTCGTGCCATTGAAGCAGGCTTTGATACCATTGAACTTCATGCGGCACATGGTTACCTGTTCCATCAGTTTTATTCCGCAGTGATCAACAAAAGACAGGATGAATATGGCGGAAGTTTTGAGAATAGGATCCGTTTTCTTGTAGAAACTGTTCAGGAAATCAGGAAAGTTATTCCTGCTGAAATGCCTCTGTTTGTAAGAATTTCTGCAGTTGATTATATAGAATCAGATGAAGCATGGGCTCTGGAAGACAGTATCAGGCTTTCGGAAATCCTTAAAGGAAATGGTGTAGATTTCATCACGGCATCCGGCGGAGGATTTACCAATGTAAGCAAGAATAAGGTATTTCCGGGATATCAGGTTCCTTTTGCAAAAGCGATTAAAGAACAGACCGGGATTTTAACAGGAGCTGTCGGAATGATTACCGAAGCAGAACAAGCCAATGGGATTATTACCAATGGGAATGCAGATCTGGTGATCATCGCCCGGGAACATCTGAGAGATCCTTATTTTGCCATTCATTCTGCTAAAGCATTAGGTGCTGAAACAGAAATTCCGTGGCAGTATAAAAGGGCATATTAAATTAACCAGTAAAAAATCAGTTATGGAAAATCAGGGTGCTTCAGTAGTCATTACCCATCATATTCTGGATGGAAAACAATCACAGTATGAAAAATGGCTGGACGAAATTATTCCTGTCACCAGGCATTCGGAAGGCTTTATTGATCTTCAGATCGTTCGTCCGATTCCTGATCTGACTTTTGTGTACACTGTCATTATCCGTTTTGATACGATTAACAACCTTAAAAGCTGGATGGAGTCGGATAACCGGAAAAAACTCATTGAGAAAGCCAATCCGATGTTCAGGAAAAACGACCATTACCAGATCAGATCCGGGCTTGATTTTCTTTTTACGACAGAAAATGAAGGGAATAAAGTTCCGGTACGCTGGAAACAGTTTCTGGCAACCTGGTCTGCCATTTATCCGCTGTCTGTTCTTATTCCTGCTTTGATCATTCCTTTTTTACGATTTTTACATATTCCGCCCAATCATTATTCTGATGGATTCATCAATTCCGGAATCATTGTTTTTCTGATGGTATTTGCTGTGATGCCCAATTATACCAGGCTGATCAAAAAATGGCTGTATCAATAACCCTATTTAAAAATTATCCTTCATCAATCACTGTAACCCACAGTGATTTTTTTGTTTTCATAGTGTTCACCCTGTTACCATTTGAACACCACCAGCTTATTCAACGATACTTTTCGCCTGTTGAGCGAACGGCAGGCAAAATTAAAATGACCGGTTTGTAGCTTTACATCATCAATAACATAACAATCAAAATCAATTATTATGGAAATCTTACAAACTCCCGAAAATGCCTTATCGCATTCAAGTGTAAACGCCATCATCAATGCACCCATTGAAAAAGTAAATATCGCAGACTGGCTGCTTAATCTGCCGGATGCGGAATACCAGCGCTGCTCTACCCAGCATATCGGAGCTGCTATTTCAGTTACTTTTGACGGTAAGCCAGTGTCTTTAAATGTAGAAACGATTGGAGATGCACTGATGGTTCAGCATTATGTTGCAGATGTTCACCGTCCCGATTACTGCCGCATGCTTTCGATCTCTGATTCAATTACAAAAAACGGACGTACAAAAGTTCAGGTCTTATGGGAACTGAAAGTAACAAAGATTGATGAAAAGACCTGTCTTTACACCAATGAAATTCATGCGACAGCCACTCCCGAAATGTTTGAATATCTGAAAGAACACGGAATCAACCTTGCAGATGCCGCTGCATCCAGACAGGCAGCTTCTGACGCCCATAATCATGAGGAAACCCCGAATTTTGCAAAAAGCATTGAAAATAAAGCACTGACAGGTCAATATAACCAGCCTTTTTAAAAAATGGCAGAACCTCTATATCCTCAACGACTCATTTTGCCTTTTCACCGAATGACATCAAGTAAAAGTAAAATTCAGGAGTAGCTTTACAATAGCAAAAAGAATTAATCACAAAAAACAATACTATGAATCCATCATCATTAAGTTTCAGATACGAATTAGAAAAAAAAGAACCGCGTACCAGTGACGGTGGAACAACAAGAGGTGCTTCCGTAAAAGAATTCCCTGCTTCTGTAGGTATTGCCGGAGTTTCCATGAGATTACAGCCCGGAAGCATGAGAGAACTTCACTGGCATGCCAATGCCGCAGAATGGGCGTATGTGATTTCAGGAACGGTACGTACCACCATTATCCATCCGGACGGACGAAGTTATACCGATAATTTTGAACCGGGTGATGTCTGGTATTTTCCAAAAGGTTACGGACACTCCATTCAGGCTACAGGAACAGAAGAATGTCATTTTATCCTGATTTTTGACAACGGTAATTTTTCAGAAGACCATACCTTCAGCGTTACAGATTTTGTTTCAAGTATGCCTCCTGAAATTGTTGCACAGAATTTAGGTCTGAGCCTTGAAGAAGTGGCAGAACTTCCGCAGAAAGAGGTTTACTTCGCAGCAGGAGTTGTTCCGGATGAACTGTCCGTGAATGCTGCAGCCCGTCCCGAGGAATCAGATATTGAACTGACTAGCCTGCACCGCTATCCTCTGCATTCCCAGCAGCCAAGAATCATTCCCGGTGGTGGTCTGCAAAGATTGGTTACCCGTAAGGAATTTCCGATCAGCACCACAATGGCGGGTTCTATATTGGAACTGCAGCCTGGTGCTTTAAGAGAAATGCACTGGCATCCCAATGCGGACGAATGGCAGTATTTTATCTCCGGACAGGCAGAAATGTCGGTGTTCCTGGCAGAAGGAGTTTCTGTGACGGAGCAGTTCAATGCAGGTGATGTTGGCTATGTGCCTATGGGAGCCGGGCATTATATCAAAAATACAGGAGATACGGTCTGTAAAGTCTTAATCGGATTTAATAACGGTACCTACGAATCCATTGATATCAGCGAATGGCTGGCAGGAAACCCTAAAGATGTGGTCATCACCAATTTCGGACTGAAGGAAGGAGAAATAGAAGAATTTCCCGAAAAGAAAATATTCATCAAACCTGGAAAATAGCGCCTGTGCTACCGGAAACAAAAATCCTGCTCACTAACAAGACCGTCAGAACGCAGGAGAAACTGGCAGTATTCCTTGCTTTTATCGCAGGATATACAGATGCTACAGGGCTGATACGATGGAAAACCTATGTTTCTTTTATGAGTGGCAATACGACCCAACTAGGAGCAGCTGTTTTCAGTGAAAAATATGGTGTTATCATCAGTTCTGCCATTGTAATCAGCTTTTTTCTGGCGGGGATTTATACAGGAACGTGTCTATCATTATCAAAGAAGCTCAGAAGCACAAAGATGATCTTCTATACGGTTTCCGGCATCATGATCCTTTACAGTATCACTGATTACTATGAGCATATTGCCAATGAAGTGTCTATAGCTGTTATCGGTTTCTCTATGGGTCTTATGAATACCATTGTCACATCGGTAGGTAACCAAAAGATCAACACCGATTTTGTGACAGGAACTTTAAACAGCCTGGCAAGAACAGCTGCTCTTTTTGTCATGAGTGATCAGGCAGAGGAGCGGAAGGAATACAAAATAAATATTTTTCATTTGTTATTCTTATGGATGGGTTTCCTCTCTGGTGCTTCAGTTGCTCCTTTCCTACTCTTTTATTTAGGAAACTGGACGTTGATGTTTCCGGCAGCCTTACTGCTCATCTGTGCATTCACAATACCAATTACAACGATTAAAAACTAATCCTATGCTAGAAAAAAATACGGTTGCTCCTGATTTTACATTATTTGCAACCCCGGATCAGAAGATTACCTTATCTGAATTCAGAGGACGAAACGTTATCCTTGCATTTTACCCCGCAGACTGGAGCCCGGTGTGCAGTGACCAGATGGCATTATACAACGAAATGCTGAAGTATTTCAAAAAATATGATGCAGAGATTTTCGGAATTTCCGTAGACAGCAAATGGTGCCACCTGGCATTTTCACAATCCAGAAACCTGCACTTTCCACTGCTTGCAGACTTTGAAGCCAAAGGAGAAACAGCCAGGAAATATGGTGTTTACAATGACGAAGAAGGAGAATGCAACAGAGCCCTTTTTGTCATCAATAAAGACGGCCTCATCGAATGGAGCTATCTCTCTCCCACCGCCATCAATCCTGGCGCGGACGGAATTTTAGAAGCATTAGAAAACCTTAACACGAAATAATTATGTCACTTAAACCATCAGTCAGCAATGCTGACCACACTCAGGGCAACTCAGATGCCAGCTTAGTCATTGTAGAATACGGGGATTATCAGTGTCCTTACTGCGGAGCAGCCTATCCGGTTCTTAAAGAATTAATGAAAGAATTCGGAGATCAGATCAGATTTGTATTCAGAAATTTTCCTCTGTCAGAAATGCATCAGTATGCAAGAACGGCAGCGCTGGCGGCAGAAGCGGCAGTTTTGCAGGGAAAATTCTGGGAAATGCATGATGCTATTTATGAAAACCAGGCTCATCTGGATGATAGTCTCCCGATAAAACTTGCGGAAAAACTGGGACTCAATGTCCCCCAGTTCAAAACGGATATCCATAAGCAGGAACTGGCAGAAAAAGTAGATACAGACTTTGAAAGCGGTATCATCAGCGGAGTGAACGGAACTCCTTCTTTTTTCATTAACGGAAACAAGTTCAACGGCGGTGCCGAAGACCTTTTTCAGTTGGTACGTGAAAACACAGCCTATTAATCAGAAAAATATTTAAATACAATCAATTCATAACATTAAAAATAAACAACAATGAGCACACTAACCTTAAAAGACGGAACAGAAATTTTTTACAAAGACCAGGGAGAAGGACCTGTATTAATGTTTCACCACGGATGGCCTTTATCATCTGATGACTGGGATGCACAGGTGATTTTCTTTTTACAGAAAGGCTACAGAGTGGTTACCCACGACAGAAGAGGCCACGGGCGTTCCAGCCAGAATATCTACAATCACACTATTGAACAGTATGCATCTGATGCCGCAGAACTGGTTGAATTTTTAGACCTGAAAGATGTTGTACACATCGGGCACTCAACAGGTGGCGGTGAAGTAATCCGTTATGTGAATAAATATTCCAATGGAAGAGCTAAGAAAGCGGTTCTGATCAGCGCCATTCCGCCGGTAATGGTTAAGAGTGAGAATAATCCTGATGGTGTTCCTATGGAAGTCTTCGACAATATCAGGGAACAGACGATGAACAACAGGAACCAGTTTTATTATGATCTTACTTTCCCTTTCTATGGCTACAACAGAGAAGGTGCAGATGTGAAAGATGGTGTTCAGAGAAACTGGTGGAGACAGGGGTTAATGGGAGGAATTGTTGCTCATTATGACGGTATCAAAGCCTTTTCAGAAACAGATTTAACGGAAGATCTGAAAGCAGTTGACATTCCTGTTCTGGTGATGCATGGCGAAGATGACCAGATCGTTCCTATTGCCAATGCTGCATTAAAATCAATTAAATTACTGAAGAACGGAAAACTGATCACGTATCCGGGATTCCCTCATGGTATGCCGACTACAGAACATGAGACGATCAACAAAGACCTTTTGGAATTTATCAGATCTTAAAAAACGATCTCTTTTAAATATATTGAAGATGAACTTTAATGGTTCATCTTTTTTTATTTCAGGTATTGTAACCACTCACATGCAGATCTTTTTCAATTTTTCCTATCTTTAAACTTTCAAGTAAGAATTTTCTATGAGTAAGCCTTCTGATCACAATGCAGAAATGATGAAACGCCTGCAGGAAATGCAGAAAGAACAGCTTATGATTTCCCGTTTAACCAAAGAGTTTTCTACCATTTTAGATAAGAAACAGCTTCAGCTTGTTATCCATAAATCTTTCAAAACTGAACTGGGATTCAATGATTGTATGATGATCAGGGATGTAAAAGGAAATATTGAAATACTCAGCAGCCGGAATGAAAATCAGAACCATATCACAGATCAACAGCTTGACAGGTATTTAAAAAACTGTCTTGATTCCGCAGAACCCCAGCTTTTTGATCTTAAAGAATTGTCATCACTTCCTTCTCGTTTTATCGAAGCTAAAAATTCCGGAATGCGGATGGCTGTCGGATTGGGACTGCCGGCTATCAGTGAAAGTAAAAATGTACTTTTCCTTTTCTACAGAAGCTTTATTTCAAGAGAGACTGTTCCGGAAAGAATTTTAAACGGTATTTCTCCCCAGCTTTCCATTACCCTTCATAACATTGATGTTCAGGAGCAATTGAAAACATTTCAGGGAAATATCCGGAATTTTCCGAAAGAAACTGAAGAAGAAAAGGAAAGCAGACACAGCTTTCATGGAATTGTGGGGCAAAGTGAAGCGATGCAGCTTATTTTCGAAAAGATTTCACAGGCAGCTCCATCACAATCCAATGTGATTATCTTTGGAGAAACGGGCACGGGAAAAGAGCTTATAGCACAGGCCATTCACGAGCTTTCAGAATTTTCGGGAAAGAAGATGATCAGGATAAACTGTGCGGCTATTCCTGCCAATTTAATAGAATCCGAACTTTTCGGGCATGAAAAAGGAAGCTTCACGGGAGCGACTGAACAGCGGAAAGGGAAGTTTGAACAGGCCCATAACAGCACTATTTTTCTGGACGAAATAGGAGAACTTCCCCTGGAATTACAAGCGAGGCTTCTGAGGGTTCTTCAGGAAAAAGAAATTGAAAGAATTGGTGGAAATAAAAGGATTAAAGTAAACGTACGGATCATTACGGCCACCAACAGGAATCTTGAAAGAGAAGTGGCGGAAGGACGGTTCAGAAGTGATCTTTTTTACAGACTGAATGTTTTTCCCATCCAACTTCCTGCCTTACGGGAAAGAAAAGAAGATATTCCTCTGCTGGCAGATTATTTCCTTGAGAAATTATACCCGAAAACAGGTAAAAAGATTAATGGTTTTTCTCAGAACGTGGTCAAAATGATGATGGCTAATCCATGGCTGGGTAATATCCGTGAACTGGAAAATATGGTTGAAAGAAGCATGCTGACAGCAAAAGGAGATATGATCAGGGAAATGGATTTTCCGAAAGTTATTAACTCTCAAAACACGGATCAGGATTTTCAGGTTAAAACGTTACAGGAATTTGAAAAGGAATATATTTTAAAAATAATCAAAAAATGTAACGGCCGTATTTTCGGGGAAACAGGTGCGGCGAAACTGCTGGGATTACCTCCAACCACGCTGATATCCAAAATGCAGAAACTTGGAATAGAGAAAAAGCACTATTTCAGGGAATCTGAATAATGTTTGTCAAGCCCCATTTCTATTTTCCCTGAAGACAACGCCCAGAAAATCCAAAGTCCTAAAATGATCATCAGGGAAACTGCCGGGATCCAGAATGAAAAAATTAATGCAATCACGTAAATAGGAAGTCCATACAGGTAATTATTATGGATCTTTTTTATAGCAGCATCGGTAATACCGGGGCGTAAAAGTTTTTTATTCCGGGTGGCCAGAAACCATAATAAATTGTAAGCAAGATTGATCATGACAAAAATACCGGTATAGAGCGCCACAACAACAGAAGAAGCTTCGCCGTCAAAATACCTTGCCAGCAAAGCGGTAGGATAAGAAACTGCCGAAACCAGGAAAAGAATCAGTCCATTGGCAAACATAATTGCTGAATTCCGGCTGTAGATCTGTTTGAAGATCTTATGATGATTCACCCACATGATGAAAATACTGAAAAATGAAAGGATAAATGCCAGAAATGCCGGCCATTGATTCTTCAGAAAGACCAGAAGATCATTCCCGTTTTGTATTGAATTTTCTTCAGGAAAGTGAAGATCCAGTACCAAAAGTGTAACGGCTATTGCAAAAACACCATCACTGAATCCTTCTATTCTGAGTGTTTCTTTTTCCATAATTACCTGATTGATTTATTATTGTATGGCATAATAATTTTATCCTCAAACTATTTGAAGAGTGATTATTAAAAAATTGAAATAAAAAATTAGCTTACGTTTTTTCTCAAAGCAGCTCCAGATTATTTATACCCTTTGTCAATTCCTAACTTCTTCATTTTGGAATATAAAGTCTGTGGCTGTATTTTCAACAGCTCTGCAGCCCCGCCCGGCCCGGAAACTTTTCCGCCGGAAGACTGAAGTGCATTCATAATATGATCTCTTTCCATATCTTCCAATGATTTCAGCGGTCCTTGTGTTTCTATAGGTTTTTCAACGATTTTAGGCAGATCAAAACTTTCTATTTCTGAGGTTTTGGTCAAAAGAACGCTTCGTTCGATCAAATGCTCCAGTTCACGGATATTTCCCGGCCAGTGATAATTAAGCAGCTGTTCCAGTGCTTTTTCACTGATAGAAGTGATGTTTCTTCTCGAAGCAGCGGCATATTTATTCAGGAAAAAATGGGCCAGCAATACGATATCTTCCTTTCTTTCTCTCAGCGGAGGCAGTTCAATAGGGAAAACATTCAAACGGTAATACAGATCCAGCCTGAACCTTCCTTCCGCCACTTCTTTTTCCAGGGAACGGTTGGTAGCTGCTACAATTCTTACGTTTACTTTAACCGTGTTGTTTCCTCCCAGTCTTTCAATTTCTTTTTCCTGTAAAACTCTCAGTAATTTAACCTGTGAGTCCAGTGGCAGCTCCCCTATTTCATCCAGGAAGACTGTTCCTCCGTTGGCCTGCTCAAATTTTCCGATTCTCAATGTATTGGCTCCGGTAAAGCTTCCTTTTTCGTGTCCGAAAAGCTCGGATTCGATAAGCGCATGCGGCAGTGCAGCACAGTTGACCACAACAATAGGATGAGCTTTACGCTCTGAAAGCTCATGAACGGAATGGGCTACTTTTTCCTTTCCTGTTCCGCTCTCTCCTACCACAAGAACAGAAGTATCTGTAGGAGCTACTACCCTTATTTTTTCAACGACATCCTGAAGAACCTTGCTTTTCCCGATAATTCCTTCAATGACTTCATGATTTCCGGTATCAGTACACAATTCACAGCCTCTTTCCATGTCATAACGGTATCTGGCAATGTCAAGCATAACAATCATATCACGCTCCCGGAAGGGTTTTACCATAAATCCGTAGGGCTGTGTCTCCTTCACGGCTTCCAGGGTAGACTGGTTGGTATTGGCTGAAATATAAAGAAAAGGAAGATTCATTTCACGCAGTTCCCAGGCAAGATCGATTCCTGTGAGGTCACCTTTTAAGATGATATCAAGAAGCACCCAATCCGGCTTATTATCTGCAATCAGTTTCCTGGCCTGAACCACTGAAGATGCAATACCTGTAACCTGATAACCGGCTTTCATCAGCATCAGTTTCAGATCATTGGCTACAATAAATTCATCTTCTACAATTAATATTTTTTCTTTCATAATAATCAGCCTTTAATTTGAAGGTGTTATTTCTGTATTTTTTCTGAAGGTAATTGTCACTTTTAAGCCCCCTTTGTTTTCGAGATTGAAGGTTCCGTCCAGCTGATCGGTAAGCCCGCGCATCAGATTCATTCCCAAAGATTCTGTTTCTTCAATATTGAAATCTTCCGGAAGCCCTACTCCATTATCTGATATAATCAGCTCACAAAGATGATCACCCGTATTTTTGAATGAAACTGAAACTTCGCCTTTCTGATCATCCGGAAATGCATATTTTACGGTGTTGTTGACTGCTTCATTAACGATCAGTCCCATAGGAACCGCCTGTGCCACATCAAGAAATACTTTATCGGTATCCACTGTAAAATTAATTTTCCTGTCAGATGAATAGCATTCTTTGATATAGGTAATCAGCTCATAAATATACCAGGACATGTCAATCATTGAAAGATTATCAGACTGATAAAGCTTCTGGTGGATCAGGGACATGGCATGCATTCTGTGCTGACTGTTCTGGATGGCCATCAAAGCATCTTCATTGTCCAGATAAGCCGACTGCGTATTGAGCAGGCTGATCACAATCTGCAGGTTATTTTTAACCCTGTGATGGATTTCCTTTAAAAGCCATTCTTTCTCAGAAAGTAATTTCTTCAGCTGTTCATTCTGTTCATCAATCTGCTTACGTTTCAGTTCCAGGTTTTTATTGGCATTGCTTTTTAATCTTGAGCGGTTATACAGCAAAGCAGCAAAAAGGATCAGCGCCAGAATGCTTCCGATGAAGACATATCTGATAAAGGTATCATTGGCAATCTTAATATCCTGCAGTTTTGCTTTATGGGTCAGCAGCTGAATGTTTTTATCCTTCTGTTCTGTCTCAAACTGAATTTTAAGGCTGTTGATCTGCTTGCTTTTTTCACCGTTAAAAACAGAATCGGAAAGCTTTTTGTACAGCTGATAATGCTGTATGGCATCAAGGTATTTTCCCTGTATGGAATCTGCTTTGAACCACATTAAATGGTTTTCCGAACGAAGCATATCATTTCCGTTATTTTTGGCTATCGAATCAAAAAGTCTGGCTTCACGATACATTTTATCAAAGTTCCGGGTCTGGTAATGATAGAAAACAAAGCTTCGCAGCAATGAGGCCTGCTGATTATTTTTTTCTGCATTTTCACCATAATAGGTCACCAGTTTTTTGTAGTAGGCTTCAGCTTCATTAAACTTCTTTAAAATAGTATAGGTGCTGAACAGAATATAGTTTTCTGACATTTCAAAATCCTTGTCTACTATGGGGTAACGTTCTCTGTACTCTTGTATCATGGTAATGGCCTGCTTAAACTTTTTCTGCCTGATCAGCATGGTAGAAATATTATTGGCCACCGTTCTGATGTAGGTGTTATCTTTGTTTTTCTTTGCTGTGGCCAGTGATTTTTCCCAATACTTCATGGCATCATCATTTTTACGGAGATAATAATACACCATTCCGATATTGCTGTAAATAGAGCACATCTGCAAAGAATAATCATTCACACTTTCGGCTGTTTTTTCTGCCAGAAGACCATATCGGAGTGCTTCCTCATAATCTGCCTTCTGAATTTCAACCTGGGAAATAAGGTTATAAACACTCTGTAATTCTCTGAATTTAACGGACTGATAAACAGACAGGGATTGTTTAAGCAAGCCCAGAGCCTTATCAGAATTTTCCTTAATATAGTAAAGCTCACCAAGATCTTTTAAAACGCCTGCCTGATTCAGTTTTGATCCTGAATTCTTAAATAGTTCCAACGCTTTTTCTTTCAGTTTAATTTTAGTATCAAAATACTCAGGGTTATTGTCATACATATACGATAGTTCGTTGTATGCTTCTCCGGCCTGCTCCTTAAATTGATGTTTTTCAAAATAAGAAAGAGCCTCTTTCATTCTGGAAAAAGCAATATTTTTACTGCCTCTTTCTTTATCTATTTTAGCCTCCAGAAATATGAGTTTTCCGGCAGACAACGGATCTCCGGATTTCACATTGAGTGCTTTTGCCTGTCTGTTCAGAATAGCGGCACTGTCGAGGTCAGCTTTCAGCTCTCCTTTTTTGGTAATGTAATAGTTACTCAGGCGCAGCAATAAAGCGATTTTCTGAGTAGTATTGGCGGAAGAGGAAATCTGTTTTCTCAACAGTGCAGGATTTTCTTTGGTCTGTGCTTTTATACTGCATGAAAACATCAAAACCAACGAAAAACATACTATCTTTAGTAGATTTTTAGATAAAAAATAAAGGCTGAAATTCATTTTTTAAAGGTAATCTATTATCCTGTAATCTGCCATAGTCCAGAGCTAGTTTTTACGGTGGTAAAAATAGCAGATGATCATTGCCAGTCCCGGTAAAATCAATGTTACCAACCCGAACTGTTTTCCTGCATAAGCTCCTAAAAAACAACCAACCAGAAATCCAAGAATGGTAATCAGCTGTTTCTTCAGACTTGCCCATGCTTCAGGGTGGTGAAAGCCGCTTGACAGAAGCGTTCCGAAATCCAGGGAAGCCTGGGTTACATTTCCTGTCATCATGGTAGTCGGGCCATGGGTTTCCTTTGCATAAAGTTTTCCGAAAGCATTCTGAAGTCCCATTGCAAAAACGGTAATCATAGCCACAGTATACATGATGACTTCTGAAAACATTCCGTAGTAACTGAGAACAGCAACAATAATTCCGGCTAAAAAAAGCAGCGCTCCTTCCCAGAATAACAGCGTATAATGATTGATGACCTTTCCAGCAATCCTCCCTCCTACCATAACCGCGAGAATAAATACCGGAAAAGTAAGCAGCTTTACCCACGCATGAATATCCGATCCCTTCACAAACTGATAGGCAAATACAATAAAGTTTCCCGTAACATGTGCCGAAAAAAGAGCATCTGCCGATACAAAAGTCACGGTATCGCAATATCCGGCAATCATGGTTAACAATAAGGTGACAAAACCGATATTATGTTTTACTTCCATTTTTTTATTTTAAATGTGAACGGAGCATCCAGGCCATTTTCTCATGGGTTTCCAGTAATCCAGTGATATAGTCGCTTGTCCCTGAATCACGGAATTCAACAGCGAAGTTTTCAATATTTTCACGAAGATGAATGATGATACTTTCGTGGTCGGAAAGAAGCTCTCTGATGTAAGCCAGGCTGTCATTCGATTCAAGATGGTGCTCAGACAGATGCGTTAATGCCAGATACTCCCTTAAAGTAGCTGGAGCGTAATGCCCAAGTGTTCTGATTCTTTCTGCCAGATCATCGATGATGTCGTCCAGCTGTCCGTATTGTGCCTCGAAAAACAGGTGTTTATTGTAAAAGTCCGGTCCTTCCACATTCCAATGCGCTTTTCTTGTTTTGGTATACAATACAAATTCGTCTGCTAAAGTGGTAACCAGTACTTCAGCAACTTTTGCTAAATTTTCGTTTTTAATTCCGATTGAAGTTTTCATTTTATAAAATATTTAATAAGTAATAATCAAGTGAATATCTTCCTGCTCCCAAGGCAAGAATCAGTAACAGGGACAACGTATACATAAAAGGAACGTCCCGTACTTCCAGTGAATCTTTTCTGTGAACTACAAAATATCCGATAGCCGTCACACCAATGGTCGGTAAAACTGCAAGCCTGGTTCCCAGTCCTAAAATAATCAGAAACGGAACCACCAGATCAGCAAATGAAGCAACTATCGCATTGAGTTGATCAGGTAATCCCAGAGGATTTGGAATGACTTCCCTTTGTCCGTTTTCCAGCCTGAATTTCTTTAAACCGTGCACTCTGAACAATTGAATCGCAAGGAGTACCCGGAAAACCAGGAATGAAGCATCATTGAATGGTGAACCTAAATCTGATGAAAGGATCTGTTTTAAAATTTCCATATGTATTGATAGTTAAAAAGCAAAGCACGAGCAGCCTAAAGCTCCCCAGAATGTGTGGTAATTATTAACCGGAACATTGCTCATTCTTGCCTGGTTATGGTTATGATGATGGATATCGCAGCTTCCTGCACAGCTATGAATTTGTGAAGCTAAAGGTGCTTTTAAATCCTGTTTTGCATTTTTCTCGATTTCTTTCTGGAAGTGTCCGCCTGCAGGATAATATCCGTTATAAAGATTGGTGGGAGACCAATCCGGAAGCACAGGAATAGATGGTGGTGCATAGGATGAGAATGTTCCTTTTGCATAGACTATTTTCCCGTCTACAATGGTCATTTCCGCTTCAATATTTTTGATCTCTTCATCATCAATCGTGAAATAATCCTGATCAAGAACTGCCAGATCAGCAAACATTCCTACTTTGATATCGCCTTTTTTCTGCTGTTCCTGAGAAAACCATGCGCTGCCTTTTGTATAGAGCTCCAATGCGGTTGATCTGTCCAGCTTTGTTTCATGATACAATTGAAGTCCGCCAACAGTTTTTCCTGCAGTCAGCCAATACATGGAAACCCATGGATTGTAGCTGCTTACTCTTGTAGCATCCGAACCTCCGCCTACAGGAACTCCCATTTCCAGCATTTTTTTTACGGGTGGTGTACTTTCTGCGGCACCAGAACCATAACGGTCTGCAAAATATTCTCCCTGGTAAGCCATTCTGCTCTGGATAGCGATTCCGCCGCCAAGCATTTTCACCCTTTCAATATTCTTTTCATCAATGGTTTCTGCATGATCAAAAATCCATGGAAGACCATTAAAGGGAATATCGCGGTTTACTTTTTCAAAAACATTTAAAAACCGGGTGATGCTTTCATTGTAGGTTGCATGAAGCCTGAATGGCCAGCGGTTTTCTACCAGTAAACGGACTACTTTTTCAAGATCTGCTTCCATGTTTTCAGGCAGATCCGGTCTTGGCTGAAGAAAATCTTCAAAATCGGCTGCCGAAAATACCAGCATCTCTCCTGCCCCGTTGTGACGGTACATGTCATCGCCCTGATATAATTTTACGGTGTCGATCCAATCGCTGAAATCTTCAAATTCATGCTTAGGTTTCTGGGTAAAAAGATTATAGGCGATCCTTACAGTAAGCTGTTTTTTCTCATTCAGTTCGTTCACCACCTTATAATCATCCGGGAAGTTCTGGAATCCTCCGCCGGCATCAATGACGCTGGTAATTCCGAAGCGGTTCAGTTCTGTCATAAAATGTCTGGTAGAATTCAGCTGGTGCTCGTAGGAAAGCTTCGGGCCTTTTGCTAATGTTGAATATAAGATCATGGCATTAGGTGTTGCTATAATCAGCCCTGTGGGTTCACCGTTAGAATCTCTTTCAATATGTCCGCCTGCCGGAGCCGGGGTGTCTTTGGTAAATCCTACCGCTTTCAATGCTGCCCTGTTCATTAAAGCCCTGTCGTATAAATGCAGGATAAAAACAGGTGTTTCCGGAGCAATGGCATTAATTTCCTCCAAAGTAGGCATCCTTCTTTCTGCAAACTGGAATTCGGACCACCCTCCCACGACACGAACCCATTGTGGGGAAGGCGTACGGTCTACCTGGTCTTTTAACATTCTGAGCGCATCGGCCAGTGACGGAACGCCGTCCCATCTTAATTCCAGGTTGTAATTCAATCCGCCACGGATCAGATGGATATGAGAATCATTGATTCCCGGCACCACTCTTTTCTTTTTAAGATCAATCAGTTCTGTGGATTCATCTGCGAACTGATCTGCCAGTCCGTCATTTCCAACTGCAATAATTTTCCCGTCTTTAATGGCCACTGCAGAAACTTCCGGAGTTTCTTTATTGAAAGTGTGGATTTTTCCGTTGTATACGATAAGGTCTGCTTTCATCTTTAATTATTTGGTGTTCAACTTTGAAATCGCCTCCTGAATTCCTCCTCCGGCAACAGTGAAAAAAGATGGCCCGGCCAATAGAATCAGTTTTTTTAATTTCATTTTATCGGATAAATGCTGAGTATTTAAATAAGACTGGGCACGATAGGCGTCAAAGGCACCCAAGACCACATTTTCTGCCACCAGAGCTGTCGGAGAATCGATTCCTGCATCTTTGATATCGCTGGCAAATGATGCAGTATGTACTTGCAGTTTCAAAGCTTCTCTCATGGCAACACTTCCTACTTCTTTCATGAGTCCGGCATCGAAAGAGTTTCTGTTCCCCAGGCCGATCAACAGCAGTTTTCCGGAGGCAAGGCTTCCTTTTGGAGGATTAATTAATAAGGTTTCCAAAGCGTGTCCTTTGAACTGTCCTTTTTTACGCACTTCTGTAATAATTCCTTTTAATGCTTCATCCAGATGAACCATGCCGTTCAGTTCTTTGGGAAGCGCCGGCGGATTGAAAATATCTCCTTCCGTATACTCGAAAACACAGGCGATCTGTAAATCTGCTTTGGCAGCAGAAGGTCCCTGCACCAGCCCTACAACGGAAATTCCGTCAACAGTTCCCCATGTTTTTGAGGTTCCAATAGCTGTTTTTTCTGCAACAGCCTGTGCTGAAACGAAGTTGGTTCCCGCAGTTGCCAACACCAATGCTGTAAAGATTGCTTTTGACCAATTGATGTATTTTGAAATTGAATTTTGCATAATAAATGATTTAGTAATGATTAAAATTTGAATCCCAGCCTGATATTCCAGAAAACACCGCTTTTTGCATCCTGAATGATATCTTCAATAAAAGGCCCTTTGTGGAAATACTGAAGTCCGCTCACCAAAGAAAAATGTTTGTTGAAATTATAGGTAAAGCTGGTTAAATAAGCCGTTCCGATATACCTTTTATCTGAGCTGCTTCCGGGACGGTTCAATGCTCCGCTTGGCCGGTAAACTCCGTCGTTCAGGGAATATCGCCAGTTGAAGACAACATCCATCTGCATTTTGAGTTTGGAAGTCAGATCAAGGGTCATATACGGATGAATATCAATTAAATTGACAGGACCCACCTGCGGACTGAAGCCGAAATACCCTCCTTTTGGATATAAAGGATTAAATGTACCGAGCTTTCCATCGTTTTTTGAATGATCTCCTGATATATAATCGTTTCTCAGATTGATACTTGGCTTGAATGTTAAGTTTTCAAAGAGATATCCTACATCCACAGAGCCCGTCCAGGCACTGATATTATCGTTTCCAAAACGTCCGAACTGATAGGCAGCTTCCAGGTTATAGATAAATCCGCCGCCATATTTCCAGAGTCTTCCGCCAACCGTATGCCTTTTTTCTCTGGCAGTTCCTGCTTCAAAAACAGATTCGTCTCTACGGATTCCGAGATAATACAGATCCAGATTTCCGGCTTCAGGAATAATAATTTTGGAATAAAGTCCCCAAAGGTTAAGCTGCTTTGAAATGGTATTATCAAAAACGCCGGTCTTTATAGAGTCTGCCATCATCGCAAAAGCATCTACGGAAATATTTTTATAGGAATACATGATTTTGGCTCCTGTAAAAGACAGCCTTGCATTCGGCCCTTCTCTCACAGAAATTAATCTTCCGGAACCGTAGTCCAGCTCCTGTCTTCCCAGTCTCACTATCAGCTTCTGATCTTCCATATTCACCAAACCTACATCCAGAAAGAGGTTCTGAATATTCATCTGGTCTTCATCAATGCCTCTTGAACCGTTTTTTCTTCCGTTTTGCAAAGCACTTCTGATCTGTGAAAATATTCTGAAGTTTTTCCCGAAATGCCAGTCTGCATGAAGATCATAGCGTTGGAGAAAAAAGTCGTTGTGTCCTATGTTAAGCCTTCCCCAATCTTCGTTGTTGAAATCCACATATTCATACCTTGCCTCACCACCCAATGAGAGATAGGTATCTTTCTTTTCATTGAGAGGGAGATATTTAATTTTATCATAAAAGCTTTTGGTGGAATCTTTCAGATATTCGTAATTTTCATCATACCGCAGAAGTTTAAAGCTCTGGGAGGAGAAAGTTTCAGAACATAAAAGAACTGTCATGATAAAAGCTTTTAAAAACAGTATTGAAGGTGCAGATTTCAACATTGAAAATGGTATATGGATTTTAGTGATTCAGCATATGGTGAGCATAGTGGATTCCCAATCCGTAAGAAGCACCATATTTTTTCATAAGGTCAGTTACAGGACCATATGTTTCCTGACGTGCCCAGTCTCTCTGAAGTTCCAGGATATACTGAATGGAAGTCATAGGCTTTACTCCTGAATGGATCATTCTCTGTACTGCTCTTTCGTGCGCCTCATCGCTTACATCGCCACAGGCATCGGTAATGACGTACACGTCATAGCCTTCCTCAAGTGCAGATAATGCCGGCCCCACAATACAAACGCCTGTCCATAATCCTGCGAGAACCAGTTTTTGCTTCTTGGTTCCTGTAATGGCTTTATAAGCGGCTTCATCTTCCCATGTATTCATCGTTGTTCTGTCTATATAGCCTGAGGTTGCCATAGGATATGCTTCCTCGATTTCCGGGAAAACAGGACCTGAAAAGCTTTGTTCTGCAACCGTAGTAACGATGGTCGGAACATTGAATATTTTGGATGCTCCACACAGTACTGCTACATTGTTACGCAGTTCGTTCATAGAGATACTTTTGGTTGCAAATGCCATTTGTCCTTCAAAATCAATCAGTACCAGTGCATGATTTTCAGGAGAAAGGAGTTTTGATGATGGTTTCATAAAGTTTATTTAGATGTTATTGAGTTTGAATTTTATTGCTTAAGAAATTTTAATAATTCTTCATTGAATTTGTCTTTTTCTTCGAGGAACAGTGCATGTCCGCTGTTTTCAAAAGGAATAAGCTTAGATCCTTTAATAGCTTTGTTCATTTGCTCTGCTAAAGCATAAGCCACTATCTTGTCCTGCTTTGCCTGCATGATAAGGGTCGGAATCTTGATTTTCGGTAAATCCCCACGAAGATCTTCGTCTCTTAAGGCGATTAAAGCCTGCTCCATTGCATAAGCGGATGACTGCATTTCAATCCCTCCCAGCCAGGTACCTACCCCTGGTGAAACAGAAGTTGCGGATAAAACAAATCTTTCACCTATTGTGTTCAGTAACCCCGGTCTGTCTACGCTTACAAGGTCTACCCATTTGGTAATGTCTTCTTTTGTAAATAAAGGATAAGGATAATCCGGTTTTTTGGTATGAACAGGGGCAGCAGCAGCGAACAATGCCAATTTACTGACATGGGCACTGTTGTATTTCGCCACGTAATGCAAAGCAATTGCACCACCCATGGAATGGCCGCCCAACGTAGCATCTTTGATATCCAATTTGTCTAAAACAGTTTTGATATCAGAAGCAAACTGGTCATAATCATATTTTCCATAAGGCTTGTCCGACTGTCCGAACCCTCTCAGAGTGATTCCTATAACCCGATACCCAGCTTTGATTAAAGGAAGATACTGGTACTCCCATGAAGCATCACTTACAGGATAACCATGAATTAAAACAACCGGTTTTCCTTCTCCAAGGTCAGAAACATGAAGTCTTACATTAGGTTCCACTTCGATATATTCTGCTCTGGCTTTTGTAGATTTTGCCGTATTTTGTGCATTAATATTGGTAAGGAATACCGCTGATAAAAAAACAGCAGTACCAAAAATTGATTTTAGTTTCATTATGATGATATTTAATGGCTGATTTTTGACGGGTTTATTGTAAACATGTCAAGTGGTGATAAAGTATTGAATCAGCCGCCTTCCTTAAAAAGGGTTTCCGTTTAAAAAGAAGACAGCAGATTCAAAAAAGAAATTATCTTTTTAGTAAATATTTATGCTGCCCTTCAAGAACGAGTTCAGATTTTTGGTTATACACTCTCACTTTTGTGGTCACTATACCTTTGCCTTCCTGTGGCGTCAAATCGGTAATTTCCAACGAAGAATACAACGTATCTCCTGAATGTACCTCCTTCAAAAAATGACATGATAATTCTAAAAAGGCAATAAAAACATTTCCAAAGTAATGAGGCAAAAGAGTTGCCCCCGGTGCGGTAAAAGCCAATACCTGCAAACCGTGGACTACCGGAGCTTCATGACCGTATCTTTTTGCATATTCCACATCGTAATGAATCGGATGATTATCACAGGAAACCGTTTGAAAAGCTGAAGCATGTGCATCGGTAAGAGTCCTGCTTGGCGCTCTGAACACTTCACCTAATTTCAGTTCATCGAACGTACGGGCCGGAACAATAGCAAAATCTTCAGGATTGAATGCCGGTTCGTGAGTTTTTGAGTTTTCCATATTTTTTGGATTTGAATGGAATGATGATTATTCAGTAATAAATTCAAGAATGTCTTTGTTGATGGTCTGATGCTCAGTAGTCGGCATACCGTGAGGGAATCCCGGATACGTGATCAGTTTTCCGTTCTTCAGTAATTTGGCTGATTTTATCGCTGAATTTTCAATCGGTACAATCTGGTCATCCTCACCGTGAAGAACCAATACCGGAATGTCAACAGCTTTTAAATCTTCAGTTAAATCTGTTTCTGAAAAGGCTTTGATACCATCATAATGAGCAACAATTCCTCCCATTAATCCCTGTCTCCACCAGTTTCTCTGTACTCCGTCCTTTACGTTCGCACCTTCTCTGTTGTAGCCGTAGAAAGGGAAAGTCAGATCATAATAAAACTGGTTTCTGTTGTTCATCGTCTGTTCTCTGATATTGTCGAAGACTTCCATAGGAACACCGTCAGGATTATTCTCACTCTTAACCATTACCGGTGGAATGGCACTTATCAGAACTGCTTTCTTAGCTCTTCCATTCGAGTATTTATTTACATAACGGATTACTTCACCGCCACCTGTTGAGTGCCCGATGTGTACAACATCTTTCAGGTCTAAAAATTCAACCAGTTCTGCAGCATCAGAAGCATACTGTTCAATAGTGTGGTTGTAGATATTCTGGCTGGAACGCCCGTGGCCTCTTCTGTCATGGGTAACCACCCTGTAGCCTTTCTGTAAAAAGAAAATCACCTGTGCATCCCAGTCATCAGATGATAAAGGCCATCCGTGGTGAAACATTAATACAGGTCCTTCTCCCTGGTCTTTGTAAAAAATTTCTGTTCCGTCTTTTAATGTTAATGTGCTCATTGTTGTACTATTTTTTTGAATTAAACTTATGAGCATAATGCCAAAAAATAACCCAAAACAATAAAGCAATTGATTTTCAATATATTGATAAAAACAGCCAGTAAATTACACTACGAAATACCGTAGTTTTATGATTCAGCTATCAGTATTTATATAAAACATATAAAATGTAAGCATAGAAAACATCCAAAAACATGCGGTACAAATCTAAAATTCATGCTTACATACGATTAAAAACAAAAAAAAATCAGACTCAGGTCTGATTTTTTAAATATATACTATTTGTAATACCGGAAAGTTATGATGAGTCGTTATTCTGCCTTTATTTGTGACAGATCAATACCCAGTTTTGTAAATTCTTCCTGTCCTTTATCTGTAATATAATAGTGACGGTCTGCAGGATTTTCCTTGGCAATCCAGCCTTTCTCAACGAATTGTTCTAAAAGAAGCTGTCCCAGTTTTCCGCCGATATGCTCATAGCATGTTTTGGCTGGCTTTCTGCCAGTTGATGTATTCATATTATTAGTTTATTAGTTTAAATTGGTGTTATATGGATGTACTAATTCAAATGCAGATAATCCTTAATCGTTTTCAGAACTCCGAAGCTGTCATTGGTACATGCTTCAAAATTAGCCACCTGCTTTACATTCGGATGGGCATTTTGCATGGCGTATGAATATTTTGCATTCTTCAGCATTTCTATATCGTTCATATAATCCCCGAAAGCCATCGTATTTTCAGGAGAGATGCCCAGCGATTTCTGGAGAATTTTCAGGGCATTTCCTTTATTGATATCCTTATTCATAACATCCAGCCAATATGCTCCTGAAACCACTACTTCCAGACCGAATTCTTCAAATCTTTTCAGCGCCGGATACAGATATTTTTCCGAGCCATCCGGATGGTATACTGCTATTTTGAAGGCGGTATCATCAATTCTTTCTGTAAGATCGTCTTTTTTCATATTTTCAGTATAGTACTTTGAGAAAAAGTCTACAAACTGCTGATCTTCAGTTTCATAATACGCCATTTTTTTAGCTGATAATACGGCTTTGGCACCCGGTATTTCACGGACCGCTTTAATGATGTCAACAATATATTTGTATTCCAGCGTATCAGCGAAAAGCTCCTGATCTTTATAGATGACATAGCCTCCGTTTTCAGCAATAAAACCGATCTCACTTTCTATTTCTCCGAAATAATGGGTAATTCCCGGCATCTGTCTTCCGCTTGCCGGCACAAATACAATATTTCTTTTTTTCAGTTCTTTATAAACTTCTGAAAACTCGGGGCTCATTTCATGGCTGGAGTTGAGAAACGTTCCATCCATGTCCGTCACAATTAATTTAATCTGTTCCATAATTTTATCGGGAAAAGCGAAATTCTGTACCTGACAGCATCATAATTTGCTTATTCTTTTCAAAGATATTGATTTATTATTTTTTCTTGTAATGAATGGTGGAAAGGTTTCTTAATATTGCGGCACTTTGTTCCGGGGTGATATCCCGTTGAGGCTCAGCCAGCATTTCGTATCCTACCATAAATTTTTTAACTTCCGCACTTCTGAGCAGCGGAGGATAAAAGTGCATATGAAAATGCCATTCCGGATGTTCTTTGCCATCTGTAGGAGACTGGTGAATTCCTGCAGAATAAGGAAATGACGTTTCAAAAAGGTTGTCATATATTGTGGTCAGATCCTTGAGTATGGCTGCAAAAGATTCTTTTTCCGCTTCAGAAAATGCCGCAATATTTTCTCTTTTCTGTTTGCTGATCATCATTGTTTCGTATGGCCACGATGCCCAAAACGGTACCAATGCGGCAAAGTGTTCATTTTCTGTGACAATGCGCTCACCAGCTGTTATTTCCTGCTCAAGATAGTCTTCCAGTAATGTTCTTTTATTTTTTTCAAAATACGATTTCAGCTGATCCTGGGTTTTCTGAACCATTGCCGGAATGGACGACTGTGCCCATATCTGACCATGTGGATGAGGGTTGCTGCAGCCCATGATGCTTCCTTTATTTTCAAAAATCTGAACATAATTGATATGATCCAGAGCGGACAGCTCATTGAACTGCTCCTGCCATACATCCACTACATTTTTGATGTGTTCCACAGACATTTCCGGCAAGGTAAGGCTGTGATTTTCAGAAAAACAAACCACCCTGTTGATCCCGCGTTCCGGAAGAAGGGTAAAAAATCCGGAATGATTTCCAGAAAACTCAACTTCTTCATTCAGCAATGCTCCAAAGTCATTGTTAAAGACATAGGTTCCCTTGTACTCAGGGTTGCGGTCTCCGTTAGCACGGATATTTCCTGAACAGAGATAGCAGTCCGGATCATATTCGGGACGGTTTTCTTCTGCTGATTCTTCTCTCTGCCCCTGCCATGGACGGTTTGCCCGCTGTGGAGAAACCAGTAACCATTCATCCAAAAGAGGATTGTATCTTCTGTGGGGATGTTTTTTAGGGTCAAATGATGTATTCATTGGTGTATTCTTTTATCCCGTCTGAAATTTTAACCTGATAAACTTTCATCTGGATATTAAAACTTTCCAGATATTTTTCACTGATAGCCTGAATTACTTTTTCAGCTTTATCTTCCTGAATCAGGTTGATGCTGCACCCTCCGAAACCTCCTCCCATCATTCTTGCTCCCAGCACACCTTCCTGCTGCAATGTGTTTTCAACCAAAAAATCAAGCTCATTACAGCTGACCTCAAATTCAGTGGACAGCCCGGCATGGGTCTCTGTGAGAAGTGTTCCCAGGTATTCAACATTTCCTGCTGAAATAGCTTTTGCCGCCATTTCTACCCTCTTTATTTCTTTCAGTAAGTAGAGGCATCTTTTGTGTGAAACACTTCCCATTTGCTCTTTAACACTGTCAAGCATAGTCGTGGTAAAATCCCGGAACTTCTCTACTTCGGGGAATTTTTTCCATAAGACTTTTTTACCGTGTTCTACATCTTTACGCCTCTCATTATATCCGGATGTCAGATGACTATGTTTTACACAGCTGTCAAAAAGCAATAAGCTGTATCCTTTAAGGTCAGCATCAAAATATTGATGTTCCAGGGAATTACAGTCGAGCATAATGACCTTATTTTCCTTTCCGAAAACGGAGGCAAACTGATCCATAATTCCGCACTGAACTCCTGCAAAAGTATGTTCTGATTTTTGCCCGATCACCGCGATTTCTTTCTTGGTAAGATGCAAATCAAAAAGTTCATTGAGGATATAGGCAAACCCGCATTCAAGAGCTGCTGAAGAAGAAAGTCCGGAGCCCATCGGAATGGTGCTGCTGAAAACAATTTCCATTCCGCAAAACGGGTTTTCCTTTTGCTGCAGCTGGCTGAAAACGCCCAGAATATAATTCATCCACATCTGCTGGACCGGCTTTACCTCCTTTGTAACATCAAATGTATATTCTTCTCCGAGATCCTTGGCTATGATTGTACAAAGGCTTGTCTGAGGAAGTTTACGGACAGCAAAACAGATGTATTTATCTATAGCAGCAGGAAGTACAAATCCATCGCTATAGTCTACATGCTCACCAATAATATTAATTCTTCCGGGAGAAAGGAAAATGTGTTCAGGCTCTTCTCTGAATTCGGCTCTAAACTTTTCTAGGGTTGGGTTGATTAACTGTTCATGCATATCAATCTTATCTGATCAAACAGATCCTGGGGATCTCAAGTATAAAACTACTGAATTTATAACAGAGAAATTTATACTTTTTAAAAATATTATTTATAAGTGTTAAATATACACTTATATTTTAATACATCATAATGCTTCACAGAAATTTTAGATAAGCTTATCAATTACTCCATGAAGTAATTAAATTCTTTACGGTATTGTGAGGGGCTTTTTTGGATATATTCTTTAAAAGTCCTGTTAAAATAGCTGAAGTTATTGAACCCCGATTCAAAGCAGACTTCCGTAATACTCAAAGGCTGTTCTGCCAGAAGCTTAAGGGCATGGGTAATTCTGTATTCGTTGACAAACTGTGTAAAGGTTTTATTGGTAATTTTTTTAAAGTAACGGCAAAAAGACGGTACTTTCATATTGGCAAGATCAGCCATCTCTTCGAGGGTTATGGCTTCTTTGAAATGGTCTTTAACGTAATTGAATATGAGATTGATTCTTTCATTGTCTTCAATCTGTGTCTGCAGGTAATATTTTCCTGCATTTAAGATCCTGTAATCCTGAGTCACAGACAGTTCATCCAAAATTTTCAGAAACCTGCACAGCTTGTCGAGGGAGCAAGCATCATGCATCTCCGTAATCTCTTTCCCGATTGTTTTCTTCACCTCTTCCCCGAATACGATTCCTGCTTTTGACTTTTCAAGCAGTGCAGAAATCCTTTGCATCTCCGGAATATTCCAGATCGGTTCTCCTAAAAAATCAGGCTTAAACTGAATCACCATTTCATACTCATTATGCGTACTTTCATTGGTCAGTCCGCAATGCGGAAGATTGCTTCCTATCAGTACAAGATCTCCTTCTGAAAAATAAGTGATACTGCTTCCGATCTGTCTTTTCCCGGAACCTTTGCATACAAAAATCAACTCAATCTCAGGATGGTAATGCCAGACATGTGATTTTATATTCTCATTAGTCAGAAATTTAAGGCTGGTAAAACTGCTTCCTATAGTAGGTCTTACCGCCTCAAAAGAAGGATTTACATGTTTCATAGGCCAAATACAAATAATTTCATATGCAAAATTAACAAATAATATAACAATATCATTAAACAAGGTTAATATAGTACATCAATATGAAAATTTAATTATAGCCTGAGAATTATTGCTGCCATAGCTTTGCAATAGTAATCCTAAAAGCCTTAACCCATGAGCACATTATTAAAAGCCGTATTTTTTGCAGGGGCCTTATTGGTTTCAGCAAATGTAATGAGTAAGGACAGAGATTTTTCCCTTTCCTTTGGAAACATACAAGACAAAACCTTGAATTTTGAGCTTTCAAATGCTAAAAGTGTTTCTGTTTTTGTTTATAACACTGCCCATGACGAACTATTTTCCGAAAATCTTGCAGATGGAGATCATGTGATCAAGACTTATGACTTCCAGAGTTTTACACCCGGAACGTATTATCTGGTAGCAGAATCAGAAGCAAAAATTGAAAAATACAAGATAAAAATTAACGCTGAAAATGTAATGGAGGTGGAAAAAACACCTGTAAGCGCTGTGCATAAGCCTGAATATACGATTTCCGGTCATATGGCCAAGCTTCACATGTCTGATGTAAAAGGACCCGTAAGCATTTCAGTATATGATCTTTCCAATACAACATATTATACTTCGAACAAAAAATATGCTGACGGCAAGGTGGATATCACTTTTGATCTTGATCCTAAAACAGCAGATCAGTATATTATCCAGGTTGAAGAAAACGGAAATGTTTTTAATAAGATAATTTCTCTCCGATAAAGCGGAATATATACAGATAGATTGACCTATCGATCATTCCAATTATTTTGGATTAAAATTTTACTTACAGTTTATTGTTTTGAGGCAGCTCATTTCCAATCAGGAAAAAGAGCTGCCTCATTTTTTAATTGTGATGACCCATGTTCAGTTTAATCTTTTTCAGATCTTCCAGTTCGTGAACAGGACGTTCTATATCATAAGGTATAGGTCTTTTGGAAAAAGTCTGGAAATACAGCAGGCAGGCATCTTTCCACCATACCGCATCTTTAGATTGAATTCTAAGTTTTGACTGAACATCGGCAAATCTCTGTTCATCAATATACGGTTCCATTCTATCCCAGATTTTCTGATAATCCCTTACTTTTTTTACTCCTGAATCATACGTATAGCACAGCTCATCCCACAAAGATTTTCCATCTTTCATTGTATAATCCCACGGAACATGATGAAACCAAAGAATAAGATTCTCCGGGCAGGTTGAGATATTTCCGTATCTTTCATTCAGTGGCGGAAAATACTGTGAAACGGCATTACTTCCTGTTTTTGTCCTGTTAAAACCTACTCCTTTAGCATCAGCCTGATGGTAATAGACAGGGGACCAGTCCGGTCTTCCGCCTTTATAATCTCCCCACGGTTCAGGGCCGTAGTGATGACCTCCTGCAAAGATATGATGAAGTCCTAAAGGCATCATGTAATCCACAGCAGTTTCTCTGGAAGAAAGCATCATTTCTTTTACCGGATTCAGGAAGTTCTGATCGTCTGTGAAGGTCATTTTAATCCATTCATCAGCAATCTGCTCTGAACTCAGCTGATGATTCCATGCTAATCTGCCGAATGCATACCAGTTGGCCTGTGCAAAATGATGTCCGGTCCAGTTCGTGTTTTCCCCGATATTGGCAACGGCTGAAATGGCTGTCAATTTTGCAGGTCTTAAGGTGCCGTCTGTAATTTTTGCAATCGTGGATCCCTGTCCGTCAGAATAGGTGTCGCTATCCAGTGTTTCTTTGAATAAAGGTGCCAGAAAAACCAGATGATTTGAAAAGCCCAGATATTCCTGAGTGATCTGAAACTCTACCATTTCAGAAGTTTTTCTCAAAGCTCCGAAAAGTGGATTAAAAGCTTCACGCGGCTGGAAATCAACCGGCCCGTTTTTGATCTGAATAATCACATTATCCCTGAATTTACCGTCCAGAGGGACAAACTCCAGATAAGCCTGTTTGGCTCTGTCGTCTTTGCTCGGACTGTAGACAAAGGCTCTCCACATGACGATCCCGTTGTAAGGTTTCAGGGCATCAGCCATCATATTGGCTCCGTCTGCATGGGTTCTTCCGTAATCCTGAGGACCCGGCTGTCCTTCGGAATTGGCTTTCACCAAAAACCCGCCGAAATCAGGAATTAATCTGTAAATTTCAGCTGCTTTATCTTTCCACCACTTTTGTACGTCTTTATTCAATGGATCTGAATTTTGTAATCCGCCCAGCACTTTAGGTGAAGAAAAATTCACGGAAAGATATACCTTGATGCCATAAGGCCTGAAAATATCGGCCAGAACCTTTACTTTTTTAAGATAATCTTCCCTAAGCATATTGGGTGATGCATTCACATTATTCAAAACAACGGAATTGATTCCTACAGAAGCATTGGCTCTTGCATATTCTTCATAACGCAGCGAAACTTTCCCGGGTAAATCTTCCCATTTCCAGAGTGATCTTCCGGCATAGCCTCTTTCAATACTTCCATCCAGATTATCCCAATGATCCAGAACCCTTACATCGTATGAGGGCTTTTCTATCGTATTTAAATGAGACAGGTCGGCTTTTGTCTGCTGTAATCTTAAAATATGATAGACTCCATACAACAGTCCTATTTCTTTGCCCGCAGAAATAACAATTTTTTCAGGCGTGGAAACAATCCTGTAACCGTCTTTCAGGTTTTTTTCTTTGTTTTCGGTACGAAGTTCCACCGTCTGTCCCTGCCAGTGGCTGCCCAGCTCTTTTCTGGCAATATTCAGGGTTGGACTGCTGCCTTTGGAAATAATTTTATCTGCTGATATTCCGTTTTTTGCAGGAAACCGAAGCCAGAGCTGACTTCCGTCCTCCGCGAAAACCAGTAAAGGAAATATCAGAAAAAATAGAATGTTGAGTCTCAGATATCGCATTGAAAAATTTTAAATTAATTAAAGATGGCTATGACTGGTCATCAAGACCTTCAATCGTTTTGATTTTACCTTCGTGATCATATTCCAGTTCAACAACCTTCATACTTCTCAGCCATGTTTTACCACCACTCGGAACAGAATCATGGAAAAACAGATACCATTTTCCTTTGAACTCCACGATGCTGTGATGGGTTGTCCATCCTACCACCGGAGTAAGAATTTCCCCCTGAAAAGTAAACGGTCCGTAAGGATTATCCCCGGTTGCATAGCAAATCAGGTGGGTGTCTCCTGTAGAATAAGAAAAATAATATTTACCGTTGTACTGATGCATCCATGATGCTTCAAAAAAACGGTGCTTATCCCCATGAAGCAGCGGTTTTCCGTTTTCATCGATGATGACAACGTCTTTAGGAGCTTCCGCAAATTCAAGCATATCATCGCTCAGCAGAGCTACCTTTGAATGGATTGCGGGTTCATCATTTTCTGGAATTATAGCAGATTCAAGTGCCTTATTATCTCTGTAACGCTGCAATTGTCCGCCCCAGATCCCTCCGAAATACATATAATATTTTCCTTTATCTTCAAAAATGCAGGGATCGATGCTGTAGCTTCCCATCATCGGATGTTTTTCAGGGATGAAAGGTCCGTAAGGTTTATCACTCACGGCAACACCGATTCTGAAGATATCATTCTGATCCTTCAAAGGAAAGTACATATAATACTTCCCTTCTTTAAAGGCTACGTCGCAATCCCAAAGCTGTCTCCCTGCCCATGGAATATCTTTTACCGAAAGCACTACGCCATGATCTTTAATTTCTCCGCTGTCTACATCATCCATTGAGAAAACATGGTAATCATTCATGTCAAAATGGTCTCCGTTATCGTTTTCTTCAATTCCGCTTTCGCGGTCGTGAGAAGGATAAATATAGATTTTATCTTCAAAAACGTGAACGGAAGGATCTGCCATATAATCTTCCGGGAATAAATATTTTGATTTTTTCATTAAGTAAAAATTCTATTGATTTTAATTTTTCTCTGCCAGTTTTATTATTTTTTGTACTACAGGTTTTTCCTGATCTTTCCTGTCAAACAGCAACGGGTAATCTGTTCTTCCTTTCACCGGAAAATCGTTTTTCCAGGACTGCTTATCGGTAACTCCCCATAAGGTCACCCTTCTTATTTTATCTTTATGTTGCAAGAACAAGCCAAAGAAATCAAGGTAACGTTTTTCCCATTTCATTTCTACTTCCCTGGGAAGTCCTTTGGTATAAGGATTCATTTCTTTCTGATAAGCAACAGTATCCGAAACATTGGCAGAGCTTCCCCATGGAGAAGGCAGTGCACTGATTTCCAGTTCTGTAATATTGACTTTAACTCCGGCATTGGAATAAGCCAGAATTGCTTTTCCATATTCATCGATAGAAGGGTTATCCATTCCGACATGGGCCTGCATTCCTACTCCGTCAATACGAATTCCTCTTGATTTAAGTTTTTCAACCATTGTAATGACTGTTTTTACCTTTTCAGGATACCATTCATTATAATCGTTGTAGTATAATTCTGCATTGGGATCGGCTTCCTGTGCATACTGAAATGCCAAAGGAATAAAATCTTCACCCAGGATTTCGTAAAATTTACTTTTTCTATAGGTTCCGTCTTCAAGAATGGCTTCATTCACCACATCCCATCCTTTTACTTTCCCTTTGTAACGGGAAACTACCGTTGTAATATGGCTTTTCATGCGCTGTTTCAATACTTCCGGAGAAACATCCTTTCCGTTACTGTCTAAAAAGAACCATTTTGGAAGCTGTGAATGCCAGATTAATGTATGCCCGATGATGAACATATTGTTTTTTATTCCGAAATCAACAAATTTATCGGCGTCATCAAAGAAGAACTTTCCTTCCTGAGGCTGCAGGAACATAGATTTCATACAGTTTTCAGCGACAACAGAGCTGAACTGATTTCTGATAATGGCTACCGCTTTTTTATCTGTCCCGTCAATCTGGGGAAGGCTCATGGCAGTTCCGATATAGAATTTATCCTGAAATGCTTTTTTTAAAGTACCGTCAGATTTCTGCGCCGACAGCCCGGAAGCGGTAAGAGCCGCCAAACCAATTAAAATACGTTTCATAGTAATTTTTTTATTTTCTTCTTTCAGCCAGATCTTTTTCAATCTGAACTTCCATTTTTTTATTGATTTTGTAAAATAAAAGCAGTCCGCAGGCAATGAAGAACGGAATAGACGGGAATATGCTCACGAGCATTTTCGCTCCTGCTGCCACTGTTTCAGGCTGAATCACCTGTTCGCTCCCGTGTACGGAAATGTATCCGTATTTTCCAATGATCAATGCCACCAGAGAGCTTCCTATGCTGAGACCTACTTTCAGTCCTACCATCATGGCAGAAAAGATGATAGCGGTAGCCCTGCGGTTGTTCTTCCATTCCGAATAGTCGGCCACATCAGCAATCATCGCCCACAAAAGCGGCGTGCTGATTCCGTAAAAGAACCCGTGTAAAATCTGTGACAGGAACATAACCCCCACTGCTTTCGGAGGATAAAATATAAAGAACAGGATAAACAGTGTAGAGATGAACAATGAGGCGATAAAAGTGTCCCTTTTTCCAAATCTGTCTGCCAGTTTTTTAGAGAAGGTAATGCCGACAATCATCATCACAATTCCTCCTGCATTAAACAATCCGAATCCTGCAGACTTGGGATCTTCTCCAAAGAAATTCATCCCTGCAGAATTAAAAAATGCTGTAATAGGTGATATAAAGTTCTTCAATGCATTTTCATCCACATAGTTGTTAAAATAATATACGTAAGATCCTCCTTTCATGGCCAGCGTGATGAATATAAATGCTGTCACGGTAAGCATAATAATCCACGGTCTGTTCTGGAATAAATCTTTTAAATCTTCTTTCAGACTTGATTTCTGCTCCGGCTTGGGAATGATTCTTTCTTTGGTCGTAAAAAAGGTAATCAAAAGCATGATGGATCCGATCACCGCCAGCCATGTCATAACGGTCTCAATTCCCTGTGCTTTGTCTCCATGTCCTACATATAAAATGATAGGAAGCATAAATACCTGTACAAAGAACTGTGCAAACATCACCGCTACAAAACGGTACGAAGAAATACTGTTTCTTTCTCCCATATCTCCCGTGATAACGCCACTCAGAGCAGCATATGGCAAATTATTGGAAGCATATAATAACAATAATAATGAATAGGTAACCGCAGCATAGATCATTTTACCCTGATAGGAAAAGTGAGGTGTACTGAAGGCTAACAGAGCTGCAATACCAAGCGGTACAGCGGTAAATAAAATCCATGGACGGAATTTCCCCCATCGTGAGCTTGTACGGTCTGCCAACGCTCCGATAAGCGGGTTAAAGCCAAACCCAGCAATTAAACCTACCGTAAGGGTGATAACAGAAGCATCTTCTGCTTTGAGTCCGTAAATATCCGTATAAAAATAGGTCAGGTAGGTGACTAATGTCTGAAAAACAAGGTTGGCTGCCAGATCTCCCAGGCTATACCCTACTTTTTCTATTACCGATATTTTTTGTGGCTGATGATCCATTGATTGTAATAAGGTTTTCTATGTTAATTAATTTTTTTCTGTTGTAAAAGGTGAAGCAGGAAGTCCGCTTTTATTTTTAAGGTTGCCGTCCGGGTTGTCTGCCCAGTCGTAACGTACATTAACAGGACTGGTGACCTGATCATTCCATACCATCACTTTATTTCCTTTTGCTTCTGCTTTTGCCCATTGGTAGCTGCCATCTTTCTGTTGTATGGCAAAACCTTTCAGTTCTCCCTGTACCAGATCATCTGTTCCGGTTTTAAAGGATAAAATAATGGTATTGCCTTCTGTCTTCATCGACTGATAAACGGGTCCATCAGCTATGATTTTTTTGCCCTCCCCGATTTTCAGGGCCTGCAAAGCCAACCTGTCACCTACTGCTTTTTTATTGAGCGGATGAATATCGTTCCATTCTCCCACATCAATCGTTACCGCAAGTCCTGAATAAGGAACATTAAGAGAAACCTGTCTCTGCTGTTCTCTCAGTTCAGCCCAGTTGCTTTCAATCGGTTCATCTTTTTTCTCCATGAAATTGGCCAGCTGCACAATGAAGAACGGCAGATCATTCTTATTCCATTTTGAACGCCAGTCTGAAATCATTGTTGACAATAAATCTCCATATTCTTTTGGTTTCCCGGTATTGCTTTCACCCTGGTACCAGATAAATCCTTTGATTTTATAATTGATCAGCGGATTAATCATCGCATTGTAAAGACCTACCGGTTTCCAGCGGATAAATGTTTGTCCGGGAGCCATTTTTTCCATTCTTGCTCCTATTTTATATTTCCACTCGCCTTTAAGGTCTGTTTTTTGTCCGTCAATTTCCAGATAATACGGTTTATCAGCAATAAACTGTCCTTTTCCGCTGCCGTTGATGACTCTTACCGTAATGATATTCTTTCCTTCTTTTAAAACACCCTTCGGAATGTCGTACCAGCGTGGCGGATATTCGTAGGTTACATTTCCTACTTTTACTCCATTAATGTAGGTAATATCAGCATCTTTTATTCTTCCCAGATTGAGAAATGCTGTTTTCTGATCCACTCCTTTTGGCAGGATAATTTCTTTACGGAACCATACCGAACCGTCAAACGAATCTTCCTGATCTTCCCATGATCCCGGAACCATCATGGTCTTCCATCCGGAATCATTGGCGTTATCTTTTTCCCAGTGCTGATTGAACCCAATATCACTCTGATCCAGCTCTGCATACCATGCTTTGCTCAATGATCTTTCCTGGGATTCTGTAGATTGTATGAGGTCATCATTTTTCCATTTTTCTGCTTCCGCAAGATATCCCGGATACTTTTTCAGTGATTTTTCATCCATCCAGGCCTGAACCGGAGAACCTCCCAGACTGGTATGAATGATTCCTACCGGGACTTTATTTTTTTCATTCAGTTCTTTGGCAAAGAAATAGGCAACCCCGGAAAAATCAAGAATAGTCTGAGGATTGGTACTTTCCCACTTCCCTCCGTCAAGATCATTTTGCGGAGCTTTAAAATTGTATTTCTGCGGAACTGTGAAGAATCTTATATTCTGATTATTGGCGTTTTTAATTTCGCTTTCATAAAGAGGTGTCAGCCTGCGCATCGGAAGCTCCATATTGGATTGTCCTGAAGCTACCCATACATCACCAATGAGAATATCTTTAAGGGTGATCTCATTAATCGTCATGGTATATGGGCCTCCGGCATTAAGCTTTGGAAGCATAAGAGCCCAGTTCCCATTCTGGTCTGCTGTTGTATGATACGCTTTATTGACAAATTTAACCGTAATTTTTTCTCCTGCATCTGCATATCCCCAGATCTTAAGATCCTGGTTTCTCTGAAGGATCATTCCGTCTGAAACCAAAGCAGGCAGCCTTACTTTTGCATCAAAACCGCAAATGGCTGCAAGAAAAAATAATAAGTATAAGGTTCTATTTTTCATGGGAAAAATCTGTTTTTAATTCTGTATTTATTTCTTTTCGTAATTTTCTGTCAGTAAACGGAGTTCAATGACTTTAGCAGTCATCAGTTTTTCGTCTGCCAGGAATTTTACCGTGAGATTTTCTTTATTCTTTTCCGAATTCGGTATCGGAATGACCAGATATTGAGATAAGGCTCCGGACTTTCCTTCCAGATTTTGGGTAATGATTTTTTTACCGTTGATCTCAATATTCAGCGTA
The DNA here is from genome assembly GCF_003385595.1 of Chryseobacterium flavum. GTDB lineage: Bacteria > Bacteroidota > Bacteroidia > Flavobacteriales > Weeksellaceae > Chryseobacterium > Chryseobacterium flavum. The sequence continues at coordinate 116,476 of NZ_QNUE01000001.1, forward strand.
CGGCTGGTATTCGCATCAAAGTACAGCAGGTAAAGATATGAAGCATTTTTTCCGTTATTTTTCATCTGGTAACTGAACCAGCCTTTGGCATCACGGAAATGGCGGTCTTCCATATACCCTGTACCTGAGTCTTTGCTTTCTATAAAATGATCTGATTCCGGTTGCTGTTCTCCCAGCTGGATCTTATCTGTGGTGATCATATCCAGTTTTCTGGTTTCTGCTTCTTCTTTTGCCCTTTGCTTCAATGTATTTTCTATTCCGTTTTTGTCAGCCTGAGGCCAGTATAAAATATATCTTTCTGCCTGAATACTGTAAAACGGTACAAGATCTAAACCTTTCCCAAATTTTTCAGACGGATAAAGACCTGTAACGGCAAAGGTGAGCGGTTTATTGTTCAAAGGTGTAGCATGGCTGACCACCTCAGAAGGATTTCCAAGGATAACTGGAATTTCGTTTAAAGGAATCTGCGGACCATGAGCAATATGGCCGCCTCTGCTATCGTCCGCAAGAAGTCCCTGTTGGTTTTCGGTCCCGTATGTTGCGGCAAGCACTACAGGACCGTATTTAAATGCATAATAATTGGAATGGTCAGGAAGTTGTTCTGCAGAAAGTTGCATCGGCAAGGTCATTTTCACAACATCACCTTTTTTCCATTTTTTAGTCAGCGTAAAATAGCCGTCGGAACCACGCTGTACTTTTTCCTGTTTTCCGTTGACCAGAATTTTTACTTCCGAAGGTGTGGTCCATTCGGGACATCTAAGTTTTAAATCAAATTCTGATTTTCCTGCAGCATCAAAGATTAATGTTGTTTCAGGAACTTCCGGAAAATTATTAACCTGACGGAGCACTACATTTTGCTGTTTCCATGTCAATGTGGAAGGAATAAACAGGTTCACATATAAATCCTTATCTGACCGGGCATAAATCATTTCCCCATATTTGGCATGATTTTCCATTCCGGATCCTACACAGCACCAGAAGCTGGTCTGAGGCTGTGAATACACACGGTAATGTCCGGGACGCATTGGCGTAAAGTACACAAAGCCTCCCTGATCATGATTTTCTGTGGAAAGAATATGATTGTATAATGCTTTTTCGTAATAATCTATGTAGTAAGATTCGGGTAGTGTTGCATAAAGCTCTTTGGTCAGCTTAAGCATATTATAGGTATTGCAGGTTTCGGGACCTTCAATACTTTTTATCATACTGCTGAAATCATTAACAGGGTTAAAGTGCTCACTGACACTGTTACCTCCAATAACTGACGATCTTTTCTCTGTAACGTTATGCCAGAAAAAATCAGCAGCATTACTCCAGGACGTATTATTCTCAAGATCGGCAATACGCTTATAGCCGATTACTTTTGGAATCTGTGTATTGGCATGAAGTCCTGTAAGCTTATCTTCTCCCGATAAGAGCGGCGTAAGAATAGCCTGATGGGAAAATCGGTGAGCCAGTTTCAGATACTTTTTATCGTGAGTAATGTCATAAACATCTGCAAAAACTTCGTTAAGCCCTCCATGTTCACTACGCAGCATATCCTGTATCTGCTCATCAGAAAGGTCTGAAACTTCATTTACCATCCAATCTGTAAGCTTTATAAGCATTGCCTTTGCTTTTTCATTTTTCGCATACCAATAGACATCGCGTAACCCTGAGTACAGTTTGTGAATATTATATAAAGGTACCCAACGGTCGTTCAAACCGAAGCCCGAAGCGCGAATATTTCCCTGTTTTATTTCTTTCCATATCTTTTTCCCGTTGGGAATCCCAGAAATATATCCGTCCGGAGAGGCTTTCTGGCATCTTTCCAATTCATTGATCATATAATCAATTCTCTGTTGTATTGCGGTATCTCCTGTAGAGGCATACATTAAAGATAATGCAGAAATATAATGACCTCCTATGTGCCCGTCCAGTCCGGTATTTTCCCAATTAGGATAATTATCTGCCTTGGGTTTCAGCCCGGCTTCTTTAAGATAAGGAGCCAGCAGCCTGTCAGGTTCCATAGCCATGAGATATTGACGGTCTGCTATCATAGCTTTATTGAAAACACTCTCTGATAACTTTACAGTTTCCAAAGGGAAATAATGAATTTTCTTATTCATCTGCGCTGAGGCAAATGAAGCAAAACACAATAAAATAACCGAAAGTTTTGGGGTCATGGATAAATGTTAATTCAACATTTCTAAAATAACAGAAAGAATCTATATACGAAACATTTCCTGAGTCTGAATCCATTATTTTTTCATTTAAAACTCCCGGTAAAGCCCTGAAAATAACAAAAAGAACACTACCTTATCATAAAAAGTAAGATATTCAAATACCATGAAAACAAAACTTTAAAATCATAACATTCCCTATAAAAATGACTTCAGGACGTGTTTTGAAAGAAATTTCAACAATATAACAAATACCTTATCGTATTTTTAACGTTAAGTCCTGTTTATTAATCATTATCAACATTAATTTGTATTTTAACATAATTTTAACATTCAATTCATGTATGATTAACCTGATTTTAATAATATTTTCCGGTTTTGATGACGGTTTTATCTCCCAAAATATCCTTTAGGAATAATTTTAATGAAATAAATCATTCAGATTTAAAAGTGTATGAATCACATTTATATAATATCGTATTTATAAAAGCTTTACCTTTGTAGTAAAATATAAAAGATGACTGAGGATTACTCCCAATATCCCAAACACCTTGTTGCTGTTGACTGTATCATTTTCGGTTTTGACGGCGAAAATCTTAAAATCCTTTTGGTAAAAAGAAATTTTGAACCTCAGATGGGCGAATGGTCATTGATGGGTGGCTTCGTTGGCAGTGAGGAAACCTCTGATGAGGCGGCTAACAGAGTTCTGTGTACATTGACAGGTCTTGAAAATATTTATCTTGAACAGCTGAAATGTTATACGGAAATTAACCGTGAGCCGACGGCCAGAATCATGTCTATCTCCTATTATGCACTGATCAATATTGAGAAAGATATCCAGATCAATGAGCAGTACAGTGCAAAATGGGTGGAACTTCAGAAAGCTCCTGACCTTATTTTCGATCATAACGAAATGGTAAAGGATGCTGTAGCAAGATTAAGAAGAAGAGCTTCCACAGGACCTATAGGATTTGAGCTTCTTCCTGAGAAGTTCACAATGAAAGATCTTCAGAATCTGTATGAAGCTATTTTTGATGAAAAATTTGACAAGCGGAATTTTACCAGCAAGATCAACAGTATGGATATCCTTGTGAATACGAATAAAAAGGATATGACGTCATCCAGAAAAGGATCTTTTCTTTACCGGTTTGATGAAAAAAAATACAATAAAAAAATCTCGCGGGGATTTATGTTTAAAATCTGATAGACCAGCCTGTTTAATTTTGGAAAAAGTATTCCAGAAAATTAATATTTTAACATTATACAAAATTCAGCATACTCTTATTAAAATCTCACTTTTGTGAGATTTTTTTGTGTTCCTGGCGGAAATTTCAAGCAAGCCAAACAGTTATTTTGTCTTTTTTCAGAATGATCGTAATAAAAATTTATGATAAGGTTTTTTCTTTTCTCCTACCACACAATGCATTATAATTATATGGTTTATAATCTTATTTATGATATGTAATTTTTTGTTAATTTTTGATAAAATATTGATTTATATTTAATATTATGTGTATTTTTATACAAAGCTAATAACCATATTTAATAACAACTCAAATTTTCACAAACCCCGAACTTAACTTCGTGGGAACCAGAAAAAGAGAGAAAAAGATTTTCAAATTGCAACTGAATAGAAATGATTCCATTATTCTACCTGAAACCAGTATTGAAAAATCAGGTAAGGAAATATGGGGACAAGCAGATTAACCGGTTTAGTAATCTGAAATCAATCCTTATTCAAATCCACCGTTAATAAAATTAAGAAGTTCTTATCTACGCAACACTCCTGCGCAGAATGGAGAATCAAAATATTGACGGCTAAATAATAAGACCAAACTTTAAATATATCAAATTATGAAAGCAAACAAAATGTGGCTTTTTCTGGCCTTTCTGTTAATCATTCTTTCCAGCTGTTCTACGATGGATGAAAAAAATTTACTAGAAGAACCTGAAACCAATTTAAGTACCAGCGGTAGTGCAAGAGCATTGGCAGCAACACCAATGCTGCATGTCGGAGGCAAATACCTTAAAGACCCCTGTAACAATAATGTTGTCTTACATGGTGTCGCCATAACTCCAAGCCCCTGGTTCAATGGCTGTCAGTATGGCGCCAATTCCGGCTACTGTACCTGGGATAATTACAATGTGCAGGGCGCACTGAACTATAATAAAGCTGTTATGAACAAGCTCAGCAGCGCTGCTGATGGCTGGTATCTCAATTACATCCGCCTTCATATTGACCCGTATTGGACCAATGATCCCGGGCCGGCTATCCCTGAGAACGATATCTCAAGATTCAATTATAACCGCCTGGTAACTTATACAGATCAGGTGATAATCCCACTGATCAACCATGCCCGCAGCCTGGGAATGTATGTCATCCTACGTCCGCCAGGTGTATGTCCGAGCCGTATTGCAGTGAATGATGCGTACCATAGCTATCTTAAGACGGTATGGACTTTCCTTTCTCAACATCCCGGATTGAAGAACGCTGACAATGTAATGTTCGAATTAGCCAACGAACCTGTTGAGATTCTGGGTACAAATGGCACATGGGGATCGACAGGAAACGAGCACTTTGCAGCACTTAAAAACTTCTTCCAGCCATTGGTTAACATTATTCGCAACAATGGAGCCAATAATGTTTGCTGGATACCGGGTACAGGCTGGCAATCACATTATCAAGGCTATGTCAATAACCAGATTACGGGTGGTAATATTGGTTATGCTGTTCATATCTATCCGGGTTACTGGGGTGGTGTCAACAACTATCAAGCCTTTCAGAATGCATGGAATATCAATGTTAAACCAATCGCAGACATTGCACCAATTGCCATTACCGAGACCGACTGGGCACCTCAGGGATATGGTACCTTCGGCATCGGTACAACAGGTACGGCAGGCGGAAGCGGATTTGGTGCCAATTTAAAATATATCGTGGATCAGTCAGGCAATGTAAGCTGGAATGTTCTTGCCCCGGATAATCTCCTCCACAAAGGCGATCCTAATGCAGGAACAGCCTACAACAACGATTGGGAAGCCTGCGCCGCACCAGTTAAACAGTGGTTCCAGCAATATGCATCCTCCAATTATCCTGTTGGAAACTGTAATACAACCAGCAGCCTGGTTAATAATGGTATTTACGAGATCGAGTTTCAGACCGATGCCAATAAAGTAGTTGATCTAAAATCCGGAGAGGATGCTAATGGCGCAGTGTTAAGACCATGGACAAGGAATGGTGCTGCTGCACAACGCTGGGTTGCAATTGACGCCGGCAATGGTTACTGGCGTTTTGTATCCAAAGCGAGTGCAACCAATCGCTGTATTGATCTAGCCAGCAATAGTAATACACTGGGAACCTCAATCAGGCTTTGGCAAAACTATGGTAATGATGCACAAGCCTGGCAGGTAGTCGCTGTCTCCAATGGTTATTATAAAATTCTGTCCAAGGTGGACCCTACACGTGGCTGGGATATTCCCAACTGTACCATGGATGGCAATTCAAACTTACACCTTTGGGATTATTACGGTACTTCATGTCAATTGTTCAAGTTTAAATATATTGGAATGAACTAATTGTCAGGAGACATAATAAAAAAACCAGAATGCTTTTTAAGCATTCTGGTTTTTTTATTGATGTGAAAAGTCAATTTGCTTCGCAAGTCAATGATGAGTTTCTAAAATTGACAGTAAAACGAATTCACTATTGACTATTCACTTTTGTCATATATTCAATCTACACAAAATAATCGGTAAAAGCATTGCATACGATCAAAGCTAAAGTTCAGATTCAAATATATTGAGATGAACTAAGCGCAATAGAAGTGCATATAGCTAATTCTGAAACAAAAAAATAGGATGCTCAAAAAGCATCCTATTTTTAATAATGTGTGAAAAGCCAATTTTGCTTCACAAGATAATTCTAAAATTGACAGTGAAACAAATTCAATATTGACTATTCACTTATAGCATATTCAACGTTTACCAGAACCTTACATACAAGGCAGTCAGTAAAAGCAGTGTCATCACGATCAAAACTAAAGTTCTGTTATCCACTTTAAACATGGTCACATCAATAGCAAAAGCTTTAGGATTTACCTTCGGACCTGCAAGACTGATCAGGATCATGGCGATTATCGTGATAAAGAACGACCATCCCATATTGATCAGGAAAGGAATTTCGGTAATGGTATGCACTACTCCGTTCTCAAGCTTTTCATAAGTGAACGCGGTATACATCCAGGTTTCTTTCCCGAAAATTCCCACGGCAAAGCTGTTGAAGAAAATGGCAAGAACAAAACCTAAAATTACTCCTACCAAAGCCGCTGTACCTGTTGTTCTTTTCCAGAACATTCCCAGAAGGAACATAGCAAAAACTCCCGGACTGATAAAGCCTGTATATTTCTGGATGAATGTAAAACCTCCTTCACCTCCAATTCCTAAAACGTCAGTCCAGGTAAAGGCCAATGCTGCCATCATTGCGATAATGATAACCCAGCGGCCTGTTCTCACCATCTGAATTTCGGTGGCGTCTGTTTTAAGGTATTTTTTATAGATATCCAGCGTAAAAATGGTTGAGATACTGTTTACTTTTCCTGCCAGTGAAGCTACAATCGCTGCTGTCAACGCTGCAATGGCCAATCCTTTTAATCCCACTGGTAAGAATCCTAATATCGCAGAGTATGCTCCGTCTTTCACTCCGTTGAATCCCGGAAGGTGTCCTTTTGAATATAAAACATAAGCGGCAATTCCCGGAAGCATTACGATGACAGGCATGAATAATTTCAGAAAACCAGCAAACAGAATCCCTGTTCTTGCCGTCTTCAGATCTGCCCCCAAAGCTCTCTGGGTGATGTACTGATTACAGCCCCAATAGTTCAGGTTAACAATCCATTGACCTGCAAAATACATGGCCAAACCTGGTAACACGACATACTTCTGTACATCAAGGTTTTGAGGCATTGCCAACGTAGTGGTCGTAGTTGTTGGTTTTTGTAGAATCAGCTTAAAGTGCTGCGGAGCCTCATTGATCAGGGTATTAAATCCTGCTAAAGCATTTCCTACAGCCTCTCCGTTGATTCTCTGGTCCACAATCTGCAAAGCCATATACACCGTTGCAAAACCGCCGATAATAAGGACAGCCACCTGGATAACGTCTGTATATCCTATCACTTTCATCCCTCCAAGACCAATCAGAAGAGCCATAAGCAAAAGAGCGATCATAATCCCGTGAAGATGTTCTCCTCCCAGTAAAGTATCGATGGCAAGAGCTCCAAGGTAAAGAATGGAAGTAAGATTCACAATAACATACAGAAACAGCCAGAAGACTGCCATGATCAATGAAACAGATTTGTTATACCTTCTTTCCAGAAACTGGGGCATGGTATAAATCTTATTTTTAAGATAGATTGGAATAAACCAGACTGCAATAATGATCAGCGCAACGGCAGCAATCCATTCATAAGCGGCAACAGCGATTCCGACAAAGAAACCTTCACCGCTCATCCCGATAAACTGTTCAGCAGAAATATTGGAAGCGATTAAGCTGGCTCCGATCGCCCACCAGGTCAAAGATCCTTCGGCAAGGAAATAATCTTTACTTCCTGTAGATTCAGATTTTTTCTTTTTATAGATCCATAGTCCGTAGGAAGCTACTACTACGAAATAGATCAGGAATATGATGATATCAATAGTTGCTAATTTTCCCATAGTTTAGTTTTTAACGGAGAATTTATAGATAGTTTTCGAGTGGTATTTCTGTCCGGGCTTCAGTTCTGTAGAAGGGAAAGAAGGCTGGTTTGGTGAATCCGGGAAATGCTGCGTCTCTAAGCAGAACCCTGTTCTGAATTCATTTTTGCCGCCAGTTTTGGTATCAAACTTTCCGTCAAGAAAATTTCCGGAATAAAACTGCACACCGGGTTCATCCGTGAAGACTTCCATTAATCTTCCTGTTCCCTGATGATACACTTTCGCGATACTTCTCAAACCTTTTCCATTTAAAATCCAGTTATGGTCATATCCTTTTCCTTTTTTCAGCTGATCATCTTCTGCATTGATATCTTTTCCGATAGGCTTTGAAATCGTAAAATCAAAAGGAGTTCCTTTTACAGCTTTCTGCTCACCGGTAGGAATTAAGGTTTCGTTCACCGGAAGAAAATGATCTGCATTAATCTGCAGTTCATGATCGGTAATCGTTTTTGTAAAATTTCCTGACAGGTTAAAATAGGAATGCTGGGTGAGATTCACTACAGTAGGCTTATCTGTTTCAGCTTCATAGGAAATTTCCAATGCATTGTCGTCTGTAAGGGTGTAGAAAACAGTTGTTGTTAACTTCCCCGGATATCCTTCCTCACCGTCTGCGCTGGTATAGGATAATTTCAATGTCGGAAATTTTGCATCCTTTACTATCTCAATATTCCAGAATCTGGTATGAAATCCCTCCTTTCCTCCGTGAAGGCTGTTGGGGCCATCATTTTTGTTGATTTCATAGGTTTTGCCATCGACTGTAAATTTGGCATTGCCAATTCTGTTGCCGTATCTTCCGATCAAAGCCCCGAAATAATAAGGGTTTCCATCGAAATATCCTTCAGGTTTTGTAAAACCCAGAACCACGTCTTCATATTTCCCGTTCTTATCAGGAGCGGTTAAAGAAGTGATAATCCCGCCGAAGTTGATGACTTCAACTTTCATCCCGTTTTTATTGCTTAATGTGTATTTTTTAATAGAATCGCCTTTGGGCGTCACTCCATAGTCTGAAGTTTGAACATTCTCCATTTTTCCTGAAATATCCTGTTTGTTATTTTCTTTTCTGCAGCCGAAAATAATTAAAAATAATAAAATAAAAATGCCGTTATATGTTGTTTTTTTCATAATTATTTACAATTAATTAACGATAATACATTTCATTCCAACGAAGTGTATTTTTAAAATCACGCATTCTGGTATCTTCATCAATGACTAATGATTCAATTCCTGCTATCTCAGCAAAATCTTCCAGCTGTTCTGCCGAAATATTTTCACTGTAACATGTATGGTGTGCCCCTCCTGCCAGTATCCAGGCTTCTGCAGCTGTATATAAATCAGGAAGAGGTTTCCATAAAACTCTTGCTACCGGAAGTTTTGGCAGCTCTTCTGTAATTTCCAATGCTCTGGTTTTGTTGATCAGCAGTCTGAAATGGTTTCCAAAGTCCATCAATGCAGCGTTCAGAGAGTCAATATTTCCTCTGGAATTAAAAACAAGACGAACCGGATCTGCTTTTCCTCCGATTCCCAGCGGATGGATCTCACACGAAGGTTTTCCGGCGGCCAGCACAGGATCTACTTCCAGCATATGGGAGCCCAGAATAGAAGGATTGGAAGGATCTAAATGATAGGTATAATCTTCCATAAAAGCATTTCCTCCTTCAAGGCCCTGCCCCATTGTTTTCATGGCACGTACCAGTGCCGCTGTTTTCCAGTCTCCTTCGCCTGCAAATCCGTATCCTTTCTGCATCAGGCGCTGTACTGCAATTCCCGGCAGCTGCTCCAGCCCGTGAAGGTCTTCAAAAGTATCAGAGAATCCTTTAAATCCTCCGTCTTTTAAAAACTTCTCAAGGCCCAATTCAATTTTTGCAGCGGTGTGCAGCGAACTTCTGTTGGCTCCTCCTTCCAAAAGGGAGGCTGCCATGTGATAAGAAGATTCATATTCTTCCATCAGGCTTTTTATTTCTCCTTCGCTTATTGAATTGATAACGCCTACAAGATCACCGATTCCCCAGGTATTGACTGAAAAACCGAACTGGGTTTCAGCTTCCACTTTATCTCCATCTGTAACAGCTACAAATCGCATATTATCTCCGAAACGTGCAAATTTAGCTCCCTGCCAGTCGTCCCAGCCTGCAGCAACACGACTCCAGTCACCGATCTGTTTCTGAACTCTTTCTTCCGACCAGTGCCCTACCACGACTTTTCTGTTCTTTCGGAGCCTGCTTACCATAAAACCAAATTCACGGTCCCCGTGGGCCGCCTGGTTAAGGTTCATAAAATCCATATCCATGGTAGACCACGGAATATCTCTGTTGAATTGGGTATGCAGATGCAGAAGAGGTTTCTGTAAAATTTTTAATCCTCTGATCCACATTTTAGCGGGTGAAAAAGTATGCATCCAGGTAATTACTCCTATGCAGTTTTCTGCATGATTAGCTGCGGCAATGGTTTCAAATATCTCTTCGGTAGTTTTTACCGTTGGCTTTACAATGACTCTTACCGGAATGAAAGAAGATTTTTCAAGTTCTGCCACTATTTTCTGTGAGTGTTCTGCCACCTGGGCAAGTGTTTCGGGTCCGTATAGATGCTGACTTCCTGTGATGAACCATACTTCTTTAGTATTGAGAGGTGTTAACATAATTTTGTTGATCGTTAATAGTTGTTTATGTTGAAGTGTTTAGTGTTTAAATTCCTGTCCGTAGTAGGCGTTCTTGCCATGCTTACGTTCATAGTGTTTTTTGATGAGCGAATCTTTCAGACGTTCTGCATCAGGATTAATCTGCCTGGTGAGATAAGCCATTTCGGCAATGGTTTCCAGCACTTTGCTGTTGTAGACTGCTTTCTCCGCATTTTTTCCCCAGGTAAACGGACCGTGATTGCCGATCAGGACCATTTCTACTTCTTCCGGAGAGAGCTGTTTTTCTTTAAAGCATTCCAGAATCTGTATTCCTGTATTGTATTCGTAGTTTCCTTCAATCAGTTCATCCCGCATAGGCGGAGCGCAGGGAATATCTGTCGTAAGATGGTCCGCATGGGTGGTCCCGAAAACAGGGATATCCATTTGTGCCTGTGCCCATGCCACGGAATAGATGGCGTGTGTGTGGGAAATTCCACCGATATTTTCCCAGTTTTTATACAGATAAGCATGGGTCTTGGTATCGGAAGAGGGTCTGAGCCTGCCTTCAATGATATTGGCATCAAAGTCCAGAATCACCATATCTTCCGGCTTTAAAATGTCGTAGGGAACACCGCTTGGTTTAATGGCAAAAACACCTTTATCACGGTCTACAGCACTCACATTCCCGAAGGTATAGACCACCAGCTTCAGCGCATCCAGCTGCATATTCGCTTCATAGCATTCTCTTTGGAGTTCTTTATAAGTATTCATTTTGAGTATCATTCAAAAGGTTAATATTCAGGAGTTCTGAAGTTCTTTCCTGTTGTTTTTCAGTCTGGTATTATATTCTACAAAATCAGCAAGCTTCTGGTATTGCTGCATTAGTTCTCTGTAGTGCTGCACTTCTTCGGCTTTCGGCTGGTATTCCGCTTCAAATCCGGAGCCCATTTTCATACTGGCTTCCTGAACGGTCGGATAAATTCCTGCTGACACGGCCGCATAAACAGCAGCTCCCAAAGCAGGAGTCTGGTCTGAAGCGGCAACAACAATCGGCATATCCAGAACATTAGCGAGGGTCTGCATGATAAATGGTGATTTCCTTGCGACTCCTCCGATTCCGATCACTTTATTGATTTTCACACCTTCCTCTTCAAAACGGTCTACGATCTTTTTAGCTCCGAAGCAAATGGCATTCACCAAAGCTTTAAAAACATGGGGAGCTTTTGTTCCCAAAGAAAGCTGAGTGATCGCTGCTTTAAGTTCCTGATCTGCATCCGGTGTTCTTCTTCCGTTTACCCAGTCTAAGGCAACCGGAACCGCATCGGAAAGAGGAATTTTTTCTGCTTCAAGGGTCAATTTTCTGATAAGCCCGTCCTCCATTTCTTCAGTAAGCTTTGTCTTCTGCTCCTCTGAAATACTTTCGGAATGTATCATCACCTGGTGAACCGGCCACATCAGAATATCTTTATACCATGCCAGCACATCTCCAAAGGCAGACTGTCCTGCTTCAAGCCCTATCAATCCTGGAATTACGGAACCCTCAACCTGTCCGCATATTCCTTTTACGGTTGTATCCCCGATAGCTTCCTGTGAGGCTACCATAATATCGCAGGTGGAAGTTCCCATGATTCTGATCAGTGTATTTTCTTCCACTCTGGCTCCTACAGCTCCTGAATGGGCATCAAAGGTTCCTACGGTAATGATGGTTTTGGTGGTAAGACCGGTTTTTGCGGCCCATTCTTCATTCAGGTAGCCGGCAATTTCATCTGAAGTATAGGTTTCACGGTATAATCTTGCTCTGAGCGCTCCCAGAGAAGGATCAAGCCTGTTGAGGAATTCTTCGGAAGGCAGACCGTCCCACGAGTCATGCCACATGGCTTTATGGCCGGCAGCACAACGGCTTCTTTTGAACGTGGCCAGGTCTTTATGATCTGATAAAAGGAAAGTCAGATAATCACAGTGTTCCATCCAGCTATAAGCTGCATTTTTTACTTCTGCATCAGCTCTGCTGATGTGCAGTATTTTAGCCCAGAACCATTCTGAAGAGTAAATACCGCCTTCATATTTTGTATAATCTTCACCACCCCATGTTCTTGCCAGCATATTGATTTCTTCAGCTTCACGGATAGCGGTATGATCTTTCCATAAAACCATCATGGCATTCGGATTTTCTTCAAATCCAGGAACCAGGGCCAGGGCTGTTCCGTCACTTGTTACTGGTAACGGTGAAGAGCCTGTGGTATCAATACAAATACTGACGATCTGCTCTGCCGGTATCCCGCTTTCTCTTACTATTCCTGAAATAGTCTTTTCCAGGCCTTCAATATGATCTGAAGGATGCTGTCTGAAACTGTTGGTTGAGGGATTACAAAATTTACCTTCCTTCCATCTCTGGTAGTAGCTGACTGAAGAAGTTATTTCGGAACCGTTTTCAGTATCAATAAGGACGGCCCGTACGGAATCTGTACCATAGTCCAGCCCTATAACATATTTTTTCATGGTGGTGAAACGTTTTTGATTGTTGAGATTTTAATTTCTCCTGATGAGATAAAAACAAATATAAGATTCTATATTAAATAAATGTAAAAATAACACTTATTTTTAATAAAATACTGAATTACAGTTAATTAAATTGTTTTTAACTTTAAAACCACCAAAGAATTGACCGGAATTTCCGTTGAAATTTCCCCATTTTTGGCTTCATAAATCTCTTCTTTAGGTTTTATAGGCTCAGCATCGAAATTATTTTCAGTAGAAAGCTGTGGCGCAGACAGAAGGATTTTGGTTATTTTCTTACCTGTTTTCAGAGTTCCGGGTTTGATATTTATTGTTTTAGCCTGAGTATCAGCATTAACTATTTTAATAATGATTTCATGAGTTTTCGCGTCTTTTGCTGCCGTAGCGTATAATTTTTCCTGGCCGGATACTGCTTTTCCGTTGCTCTCTATTTTCAGTACATCCGTTCCTTTATTGTTGGAAAATAATTTCTGAACATAATAATTCGGAGTCGCGTAGGATTTCAGATTATTGAACCAGATGAGATCGGGTGTCCACTGCCAGCCGTCAGCATGGGCAAAAAGCGGTGCGTACGAAGTCATATAGACCACATCTGCATTTCTTTCAAGACCGGTCATAAAAGCGGCTTCCGAAAGGGCCGTAAGCCAGTTATTTTTATTATCAGGTTTTACCACACCTACAGACTGGGCTGCATATTCTCCGGCAAAAACTTTTGGTCCTGAACGGTCATATTCGTCATACCTTCCGGCATTTTTCATGAACCATTCGGGAGAGTTGTAATAATGTTCATCTACAATCTGTGCATTGAGCTGTTTCAGCTCTTTCCAGCCATATTCGAAGAATTCGCCATCGGGTGACGGCCCGCTTCCGGAGATGATCTTCATATCAGGATATTTTGTGTGAATGGCTTTTTCAAATACTTTATAACGTTCAATATAATCTGCTCCCCACTGTTCATTTCCTACTCCGATAAATTTTAGATTAAAAGGCTTTGGATGTCCCATTTCAGTACGGATTCTTCCCCATTTTGTTCCGGAATCTCCGTTGGCAAATTCAATAAGGTCCAGGGCATCCTGAATATAAGGATCCAGATCTTCCATTTTCACCAGCTCTGCGGTATTGAACTGGCATGCCATTCCACAGCTCAGAATAGGAACAGGTTCTGCGCCAAGATCTTCGGAAAGCTGGAAATATTCAAAAAATCCTAACCCGAAAGACTGTCCGTAATCCGGTGTAAGCCTGTGCGGAAATCCTGTACTCCATTTATTGATAAGATATTCGCGGTCTGCTATATTTCCTATTGTTTTTTTCCACTGATAGCGTTCTGCCAAAGTTCTTCCCTCTACAATACAGCCACCCGGAAACCTTAAAAATCCGGGCTGCAGATCATATAATTTCTGAACGAGGTCTTTTCGCAAGCCGCCTTTTCTGCCTTTCCAGGTATCCTGCGGGAAGAGTGAGATCATATCCATGTTGACAATGCCTTTTCCGGTAAATGTAATCCGCAGTTTTGCTTTTTCTACGGTTTTTGGTGATTTGAAAACTGCAGTATACTTCTGCCATCCTTTTCCTTTGATGAGTGTGGAAACTGAAGAAATTTCCTTTCCATTTTCATCAACAAGACTTGCATTTACCGCAGCAACATTTCCTGAAACATTCTCCAGATCAAAGCTGAAATCATATTGTTCTCCCTGATGAAGACCTATTCCCCTGAATCCTTCATTCTCTAGAATATAATTTTTATCGTTCAGGACAGTAATTCTCGCGTAATTCTTATTGGTTTTGGCAGGATCAGAATAAATGGTCAGAAATCCGGAATCCAGATTAGGAGAAAGTGTTTTTGTGTTGGGCTGTTTCCAGCCTGTGAAAGGTTCGTCAAATTCAAAGCTGCGGTTTTTAATCAGTTCCGCATACAATCCGCCATCAGCTGCAAAATTGATGTCTTCAAAGAAAATCCCGTACATGGTAGGTTGTATTTTAACAGGTGCCGGAGTTTCTTTCAGATCCAGATTAAAAGTACGGACTGTATTATTCTGAGCCGAAAAAAAAGCAGCACTAAGGGAAATCGCGATGAAAAATATTTTATTTTTTGTTGTCATAGGTCATATATTTTTGAAAGCTATTGTAGGCTTGCAATGGTTTCAATTGTTCCGAATCAATTTTATTTTACTGTTAACGGAATACTTTTCAACCCTGCATCATCAGAAGTTCCGCCATAAAAAATGGTATACTCACCGGGTTTTGAAACCAGGTCATCTGCTTTTTCATCATAGAAGGCAAATGAGTCTTTAGAGAGGGTTAGCTGCATATTTTTTGTTTCTTTAGATTTGATTAAAACTCTTTCAAAAGCTCTTAATGTTTTTACTGGTGCCTGGGCATCATTATTTCTTTTGATATAGACCTGAACGACTTCTTCACCATCCCTTTCTGAAACATTGGTTACCGGAATTGTGATCGTTACATTTTCGTTTGTATTGATCATATTTTTGCTCAGCTTTGAATCTCCGTAAACAAATTTTGAATAGCTCAAACCATGCCCGAACGGATAAAGAGGCTTTTCCGTCATATAACGGTACGTTCTTCCCTGCATATCATAATTTTCAAATCCTTCGTGTTTACTTGTCTTTGAAAGAGCATTGTCCAGCTGTTCAAGGTTTTTGTAAAAGGTAATGGGTAATTTTCCGGAAGGGTTATAATCACCTGCCAAAACATCTGCTACGGCTGTTCCTCCTGATTGTCCGCCATACCAGGCATTCAACAGGGCATCATAATTTTTCTCATCCTGTTCCAGTCCCAGCGCACTTCCGGTACAAAGAACAAAAACAACAGGCTTTCCGGTTTTTCTAAGCTCCGCTAACAGTTCCCGCTGGACTTTAGGAAGGGCAATCGAAGTTTTGTCTCCTCCTTTGAAGCCTTCTGCATTCACCATCATCTCTTCGCCTTCCAGACTTGGAGAAAGTCCGCCTGCAAAGACAATGACGTCCGCACTTTTCACCTTTTCTCTGACCGAAGCAAAATTAACAGGGTCTTCTCTGTAGACTTCAAAGGTGATGCTTACATATTTTCCTTTTTGTGTATGACGCAGCTCTATCTGATATTCTTTTCCTTTTTCCATTTTTACAGGAAACTCTGAAGGATGTCTTGCATCCGGTCCTTTTCTTGTTGCGATTTCTTTTCCGTCCACGAAAAGGGTATAGACATCGGAAGTGGAAGCAGAAAACACGACCTCTCCTGTATAGGTACTTTTGAAAATCCCTGAAATGATCGCTGAGGTATTTTCTCTTCCTACATTGGGTGCCAACTGGGTTCCTCCAAAACTGTTGTAGCTGATGGCGGTTGAATTTACGGAAGTATTGGCCGGCTGCCCTTTGAATTCATTGTTATTAAAGAACTCTACTTTCATTCCTTTCGCGCCGTTTTTATGACTGATGAAATTCTGATAGAGTGACGTCCTGGACGAAGGATCTGTGACTTCACTTCCCTTTTCATATATAATTTCAGCATTCGGGAATTTGGTTTTGATTCCATCTAAAATCGTTACAATGGAAGAAGGAGTTCCGTTATAGTTTCCTAACTGCATCAATCCGTCATCAGCATTCGGACCTACAACGGCAATTTTTTTAATACTTCTGCTGAGAGGTAAAATATTCTTTTCATTTTTCATAAGCACAATTGATTTTTGTGCCATTTTCAGTGCCTGCTTTTTATGTTCTTCAGAATCGACTACAGAATACGGAATTGCATTCCAGTGAACGGAAGATTTCGGATCAAGCATTCCCAGCTCAAACCAGCCTTTCAGGATTCTGCGCATCGACGCATCAATATCCTTTTCGGTAATCAGTCCGCTGGCCAGAGATTTGTTCAGATTGTTATAGGTATCTCCGCATTCCAGATCCGTGGAGTGTTTCAGGGCATCTGCTGCGGTTGTTTTTTCATCAGGATGAGTGCCATGGTATTTTTTCTGAAAGAAATCGGCCAGTGCCCAGCAGTCTGAGACCACCATTCCGTCATACTTCCATTTTCCACGGAGAATTTCAGTAAGTAAAGTATTGTTTGCACAACATGGCTGCCCGTCAAAAGCATTGTAGGCACACATTACTTCTCTTACATTTCCTTCCTGAACCAATGCTTTGAAAGCAGGAAGATACGTTTCATACAGATCTCTTTTTGAAATTTCTGCATTGTAGGAATGGCGGTTCCATTCCGGTCCGCTGTGTACTGCAAAATGTTTGGCACAAGCGTGGGTTTTAAAATATTTCGGGTCGTTTCCCTGCAGACCTTTTACTGCTGCAACGCCCAGAACAGAGGTCAGATATGGGTCTTCGCCATAAGTTTCCTGGCCTCTTCCCCATCTTGGGTCACGGAAAATATTGATATTGGGTGTCCAGAAGGTCAGTCCTTCGTACCGTCCTGTTTTCAGAGCTTCATCAAAAGATCTGTTGTATTTTGCCCGTGCTTCATCAGAAATCATTTCAAAAGTTTTAAAATGCTCCGGAACATCCCATGTGGCTGCCATCCCGATCGCCTGAGGGAAAACAGTAGCTGTTCCTGCTCTGGCAACTCCATGAAGTGCTTCATTCCACCATCCGTAGGCTGGAATTTCCAGACGGGGAACTGCCTGGGAGTTATCCATCATCATTCCTATCTTTTCTTCTGTTGTCAATAAAAAAAGAAGGTTCTCTATTCTTTCATTAACCGGAAGATCCGGGTTTCTGAACGGGTATTTATAATGGCTCTGAGCAAAAAATAAAGGTGCTGCCAGGGTTGCACATAGGATTAATATGATTCTTTTCATAGGTAGTATGGTTTCGATAAAGTCCTAAGACTTTGTGGATTCTGTAAATAATGATTTCTAACCACAGATTTCACGGATTTTCACAGATGACTGCGCATATTTCTTTATAATAATTAGAGGTCAGTAAAGTCCTAAAAACTTTTGTGGATTCTGCAAATAATGATTTAACCACTGATTTCACATATCTTCATGGATAATTATGTTTTCATTCTTATTTTTTACACATTGCCTTATCATTGGGCAGCAATGCAATAAAAAACAAATATAACGTTCTATTTTAAATAAATGTAAATAATACACTTAAATTAAGAATAAATCCTACTTACTTTGGTTTTCATCTACTAAATTGTGGAAATAAAGCCACCATAAGCAGTGCTCATGATGGCTTCGGATTCAGTTTACTCTTTGATGAATTTTTGTTTTACGACTGTATTATTTTTTTGAGTAACCTCAATAAAGTAAATACCGGCCGGGAAATCTCCCACATTAATTTGGTTTTTCCCTGAATTTATTTTCAATCCGGATCTGATGACACTTCCCCTACCGTCAAAAATGGTGGCAGCTGCTTCTGACAGATCAGAATCAATGAAAAGTTCTGCTTTTACCGGGTTGGGATATATTTTTATCCCTTCTTTTTTAGCTTCAGCAGAAATGTTTCTGGCACTTAACGATCCGAAATTTAAAGGAAGAACATTAGCTGAATAGGCATTTTCTTCTGTAAGATATGCTTTGAAAGATCCTATTGCAGGTTCACTTCCGGCAGTTACTTTATAGAAGCCTGTTACTCCGTTCTCAGTTTTCAGCACATAGGCATTCGCCGGAACTTTGATACTCTGATATACTCCGTTCATCTGGTTGACTGTGATAGCTTTCGGGGTAGAAACATTTCCTGAACCGTTGAAAGTAATATTCCCTGTCGCATTGATGATTACCGGAGTATTCGCAGGAATGATCCCGTTTGAAATTGCAGTACAGTTGATATTACCTACATCCGGAGACATCATAAAAGCAGTAACTCCTGAAGGTATATTAGCCTGGAATGGTAAGATCAGCACGTCATAACCATTAAATGTACGGCTGTAAGAAGCTGTATTGGCTGTGAAGTTAAACGGCACCTGAAAATCCTTACCCTGACCGGAAAGGACAAGATTTGAACATGCTGTACCTGCAATCACATTATTGGCAGATGAGCTTACGTTTGAATTTACATAATAAATGCTGTTAGTGTTGGCGCTCATAGGCTGCCAGTTATTGGAGGATGTAACTCCTGATGCATTTCTGAAGTCTACTGAGGTATAGTAACCATTTTCCAGTGCATCCATCAGATAGCTGTCGCTTGCAGAATAGGTTCCTCCGAATTTAGAAGCAATTTCATTACCTACATTGAAATAAACATCACCCAGATTAAGGGTCAGAACAGAGCTGTAATTGGAATTTCTCAGTCCTAAAATTCCTTTGCATCCGTCTGTAAGAACCTGTCTTGAAATATCTAATGTGATATCGAAGTTTCCTCCCTGCGGAAAATTAATCTTGCCATAATTATATGATTTTGTTACGCCCTGATTGTTGATGTAGTATAAAGTCGTATTGTCCGAATAGCTTTGTCCCGCTGTTGTATAGCTGTTTACATGCAGGATCAGTTTATTGTACCTGTCATTAAGCTGAAGATACCCGTTAGCAGCAGTCATGTTATTACTGATAAGAGGGCTTGGATTGGAGAACGTCACCGTTGTATTGCTGATATTGAATCCTGTCCCAAAAGCTGTATTGGTGGGAGTTTGTGTTTCAATTTTATTATAATGAATATCTCCGCCTGTCATCAGAGAAGCAGGTCTGTCACCGCTTTTATTGAAAACAAAAGTCATGACACTGGAAGGGCTGATATCAGCGGTAGGCCGGAACGTTGCTGTACTCAAAGAAATAGGTGTGCTCACCATATTGGATTGCGTGTTGGTCAATACTTTTGTTCCTGAAGTCGTGTAAAAAGGCAGGTCAACCTTTAAACTATAGGAGTTCTGAGAAGGATTAATGACCATAAGAACAACCTGGTTTCCATCCTGGGAAATATAGGAAGAGCCTTGTAACACTCCGGTTTTGTCATCCCATTTTGCATCTATTCTCGTCTTTCCTATTGTGTATTTGGCATAATGAGAAAGGATGTAACCTCTTTTGGTCATTACACCTGCAGGAGTTCCGTAAGTTCCGTCCCCCATTAATCCGTAATACCGTTTGGCAGAATAATGGATCCAGGCATTGATATTACCCAATAATGCATTGTTGACACTGCTGGCAAAGGTAAATGCATCTGTATTCCAACTGAAGTCACGGGCCGGCTGGGTAGATGAAGAGTTCCAGTTAATCAGATATTCTGTCTGCCAGATTTCTTTGTTGTAATTCTGAAATTGTTTGTAGGTAGACTGCATAAGTCCATATTGATGACCTCCATACACTTCAAAATTAGCCATTGCCGCAGGATCCAGCAAAGCACTGGCAAAATTATCCGTAAATCCCACACTTTCCGGGGCAATCACTTTACAGTTGATGAGCTGCCCATAGTTCTTGATGAAAGTGGTAATTTGTGCAGGAGTCCAGATACATCCCTGATACTGAGCCATTTCATCCGGTTCATTCTGAATGGAGATATAATCAAGCTCTACTCCGTTGTTCTGGAGATAGGTAACAAAACTGTTAAGATAAAGGGCATAATCCTGGTAATTTTCCGGTTTTAAATATCCGATCTGCTGTACTCCGTTAGCATCAGTATACACTGCATTGACATGGTTATTGGTTTTCCAGGCTGCGGGCATTGTCCAAGGCGAAGCAAAAATGGTAAGTCCCATAGATTTGGCGAGCTGTGCTGTAGCTAATACAGAACTCCAGTTGCTGCTGTTCTCGGGAATATACAATCTCATAATATTATATCCACCTTCACTTGAAGCTCCCCAAAGCGTCTGAATCTCTGATATAGACATATGATTATAAGCAAACTGAGGACTGCAGACAAATCCACCGAACCCTTTTATTTTCTGATAAGATGTGTTCTTATCAATTTTTACAGTAGTAAGCTGCCCATACACCAGACAGCTGAAAAACAAACATATAGAATGAATGCTGAAAAGATTTAAAAGTTTTTTCATAATGGTTTAGTTTTAGATAGTCGTGATTTTGATCGTAAACAATTAAAGTAAGGGCAATAGATTCCCCATCAAGACGGTTGATTTTCAAAAAACCGTCAGGAAAATACCCTGAATTATATCAGGCAGCGATCTGTTAAATAAAGTTGCTTACAAAATCATTCGCTGTTCTTTCTCTTCATTCTCTGTGAGGGAACTGTATTTCAGATTGGAATGTGAATTAAGATTAGTGTTTCATAATTAAAGTGTTGTTTGTGATGAGTATTGGGTCACTCAGTGAAGCATTTCGCTTTCAGGAGCGCCCAGGTAAGAGGGTTGTAATCCTCCGGTGTTGATCAGGAGTTTTTCAAGGACAATGCCGGGTTCCAGCACTCTGAAACGTAATGTATGTTTTCCAGCCTGCTGAACCGAATGTTTTGTAACGGATTTAATAATATGTTCTGACTGCCATCTTCCCAATTCTCCTTTGTAATGTCCATTGAAGTTGACAATTTGCGGAGTTTCGTTGTCAAAAGAAATTTCATAGCGGAGTCCTTTATTATGATTAAAATTTAAAGTCGGAGCTAATAATAACTGGACTTCAAACTCCCCTTTTGATTCAAAATTGATATCATATTCCAGCCAGATATTTTCATCAGCTTTTGGATAGGCATTCTGCGGAAATGTTGTCACTCCCGACCTTGTTTTTCCAAAGTCAGGAATTACTTCCCAATGGATTCTGTCTGAACCGTTCATTCTTGCAAAATTTTCTGCTTCAATGGAAACATAGCCGTTTTTCTCCTGAAATATTTTTTCTTTGGGAACCTCAGCTTCGGAAATATAGGTAACTTCAGGCATTATATTTTCTTTTCCGTCTGCCCAGCTTTTATATCCTATCCTCATTTGATCCATCATATGCTTCCATTTTCCTCCGGCGATCACATTATTGTATTGATTATCCAGATAAGCGTTTCTTTCAAAACATGTCTTCGCTTTATCCGCATAGAAATTGGCTTCCGGATCTTTTTTCGCTGCCAGTTCCCTGTTTTTTGCTACCGCATAGTACATTTCGTATAAATTACTGCACGCATCTATTGGATACAAAACCAATTGATAATAGGCATCCTGGTATTCTGCCGGAATCTGTTCTTTTAACCGTAAAGCTTCTACTGCCAATGCTCTGTAATCATTTAAAACCGTTTCAAATTCATGGTAATTCTGAAGACTATATGTTTTACTGTCAAGGGTTTCAGGGGTTACTCTTCTGTTGTATTTGGAATACAGATTAATCATCCTCGCAATTTCTTTGGCGTGTTTTTCACCAAACTGCTGCGCAGCCCATTTTTCAGTATATTCCAAAAGGTTTTTAGCATTAAACTGCTTTGGATTCCAGGCCATTTCCAGGAAAAAACTGATTGGAAACTCCATGGGTTTTAAATCTCCTACATTCACGACCCAAAGCTTATCTACTTTATGTTCATAAGAAAGATTCATCTGTTCCCAGACTCTCTGGATGGGGCTTATGTTGATCCATTTGGAATTTCTCGGGCCGCCTACATAATCGAAGTGGTAATAGATTCCATAGCCTCCTTTATGCAAAGGTTTTGAAAGATCAGGGAGCTTTCTTACATTTCCCCAGTTATCATCACAGAACAGCAGGATCACATCATCCGGAACCCTCATTCCTTTATCATAATAGTCCTGAACTTCTTTATACAATGCCCAGACCTGAGGTGTTTTCTCAGCCTTTTTCCCGGTAACATCAGCGATGATTTTGCGCTGGTCTTTTACAATTTTTTCCAGCAGGGAAATATTGGTTCCCTCTCCCATCGCTTCGTCACCATCACCCCGCATTCCTACTGTAACAAGCTTTTCCCAATTTTTGCTTCTTTCGAGTCCGGATTTCCAGAATTTCTGTAAAACCTCCGCATTTTTAGCATAATCCCAGACATTCGGGAGGTTATTTTTTTTGATATACCTGTGCCAGTCGGTTTGTGCCAAAGCCATAGGTTCATGGTGTGAAGTTCCCATGACAATACCCATTTCATTCGCTAATGGCCCGCTCAGAGCATCATCATCATAAAACGCTTTCCCCCACATTGCCGGCCAGATATAATTTCCTTTAAGGCGCAGGATCAGCTCAAAAACTTTCTCATAAAACATACTGTTTACTCCGCCAAATGTAGCTCTTGCCCAGCCTCCGAGTGAAGGTTCTTCATCATTAAGGAAAATACCACGATACTCTACAGCAGGCTCGCCATCGGTATAAATTCCTTTTTTAAAGTATACATTATCTTTTTTCTCAACCGGAACGTCAGCCCAATAATACCAAGGCGAAATACCTATCTGCTGAGACATTTCATAGATCCCATAAATGGTTCCTCTTTTATCGCTTCCTGCAATCACAATGGCTTCAGAAACGCCCGGAAAAGGATTGCTGACATTCTGAATGATATATTTTTCCCTTTTCCCTGCCAATGCTTTTCCATCCAGTTTTTTTTGCCTGATTAAACCATCAATGGTTTTGCTTTTACCTGCTTCACCAATAATGATGATCATTCCGTTCACACCAGAGTTTTGGGAAACCAGATGAGGCTGAACACCGGTTACTTTTTGAAAATCGGATTGAAGATTCGCAACGGCACGTAAAATTCCTTTGTCTGAATCGCTATCTGAAAACAGCATCAAACTTGAATTGTGCTCTTTCAATACTATTGAATTTTCTGTCTTAGCAAAAGAAATAAAAGGTTCGGCTGCTTTTACAAAAAATATAAACAACAATGTAAGAAACAGCGAAATGTTTTTTGTAAAATTCATACTATATCTTTTTGATTTTAATTTTTAAATAAGTTCAGATCAACAAATTCTCCCATTCTCCTGTAGCCGGCCTCATTGGGGTGAAGAAAATCATGGTCGTGCATATCGTTTAAGATGACTTCCGGATTTTCACTCTGCATATGTTGGGCAAAATCGATGACGGCATCAAACTTTCCGCTGTTCCTGATCCAGTCGTTTACTTTTTTCCAGGCCTCGATACGGAAAGGTTTGTCGTAGAACGACTTTGCAAAAGGAAGAATCGTTGCTCCGTACACTTTGATTCCGTTAGCATGTGCCTTATCGATCATCACCTGATAAGCGGCAATCAGTTCTTCTGTTCTTTTGGAAGCGTCATCAGGATCTCTTGTTCCTCCCAGATCATTCACTCCTTCCAGAATAATAAGCCATTTTACGCCCTGCTGACTGAGGATATTATAATCAAAACGGTCGAGTGCTGTTGGGCCTAAGCCACCGCGCACTACACAATTCCCACCAATCCCAAAATTAAGGACACTTACATTCCTGGTAGAAGGATTCGCCAGTAACCGCTGAGAAAAAATATCCGGCCAGCGATTCTGTCTGTTGGTTCCCGATCCTCTTCCGTCGGTAATGGAATTTCCCATAATAGCCACCGCATACGATGGTTCACCGGTCTTTACATCGATGTTAAAAAGCGAATACCAATGATCTGTTTTTACAGGATCTTTAAATACCGTTGAACTCGCCTGCTCACCTTTAACAATAAAAGAGGTTGTTCTTGACCCCGGATGTCCGGTGACAGATTGGGTTACTTTTCCATAGGAAATGGTAATGGCCAGCAACGAATTAGGCTTCAGATTAAAGTTCACTTCATCAGAATAAATATCAGATCCGGGAGCAATTTTAAAACTGTTTTTCTTCTCAAACGTTAATGATCTGATGCTGGTTGCATCCACATTACTGCTATCGGACGGCACGGCAATAGAAACGGCTTTTACCTCCAGGCTATCCATGGAATATTTGTTGGAGAAACGTAACCGCAGTTTTTTCCCACCTACAAATACACGCACAATCTGACGCAGGGTGTTCCCCGAAAGCCCTGGTTCCGGAAGGTTTTTAGGTTCCACCAATTGGGGAGCCGTTGCCCAGGTAGTGAGCCACCGATCTTTGGAAAACTGCTTTTCCAAACTCTGTGAGGAAGAGCAGGAAACCAAAAATCCCGAAATGATAAAGATATATAAGTTTTTGAAGCGCATTTTTCCTGTTTTTATTATATTAATCTCTAATTTCTTATTACAAATCCTCCGTTCGGCTGAATTTCAATTGTAAAGTCGCCTTTTACATTTACTTTTATTTCTTTCTCTGATGAGCTTCCTTTTGCATCATCATTGATAAGCTTTACGGTTCTCCCGGCAAACATCGGAAGTTTTATTTTCAGTTTCCGGGATTGTTTTTCAGCATTTACACCAGCCACATACCATTGATCTGCATGTCTTCTCGCCACCACAGCATATTTTCCGGGATAACCGTCGATGAAAACTATTTCATCCCAAAGGGTCGGGATTTCTTTCATAAAATCCAGCTGAAACTCCGGAGCATCGGTCAGGTTATTCGGCATGATACCAAACATCTGAACGGGATTCTGAAACAGCACTGCCGTAGCCAGCTGAAAGCCGTCTGTGGTATGTCTTTTATTTTTATCCCTGTTGGATTTTGTTAAATATTTGTTGAGGAAAGTCCCGCCAAACTCCATACTTCCCACCGTATTCCTGATAAAAGGATGAAGCGTGGCAAAAAAAGCTTCCTGTTTCCGTACATCTTCTGAGAAATAGAGCATTTCTGAGGCTAGAACAGCTTCACTTCCTGTATAATTCGGGTACATTACTTCCCAGCCTCTCGGCAAAGTGGCTCCGTGAAAAATAATGGTTAATCCATAATCATTGGCATCTGATAAAATATCTTCATAAAGACGCATGGTTTCCTGTTTGTCTCCTCCGAAGAAATCCACTTTCAGTCCTTTTACGCCTGTCTCTTTCAGCCATTTCATTTCTTTTTTCCGTTCAATGGATGAGCTCATTTTGTTTCTCGGTCCCATCGGTGCGTCATTGGCTGCCCCATTGGAATTGTACCAAAGTAATACTCCCACGTTTTTCGATTTTGCATATTGAATAAGGTTTTTCATTCGTTCTTTTCCAATATTTTTATCCCAAAGCGCATCCATAAGAATAAACTGATATTTCAACGCAGCAGCAAGGTCTATGAATTTCACCTGATCATCATAGTTCATACTTTTGTCCTGCCAAAGAATCCAGCTCCAGGTAGATTTTCCGAACTGATACTCCTGTGAAGGCTCATACATCGGATCTACCACATCAAAAGGAATGGTAGTTTCTACGATGGGTTTCAGGGAGCTGCCTACTGTAATTGTTCTCCACGGTGTTTTTCCGGGAAGAGAAACGGCTGCTCCGGTACTTCCGAAACCGTTGTTTTCAGCAATATTCGGATAGGCTACTTTGTAAAGGCTTTTTTCTGCTGTGGTTTCAAGGTGTGAAGCACAATATGTACTGTTCACTCCAGTCTCAGAAAGTAATACCCAGCCTTCATTTCCGATATGGAAAAGACCAGGGAAAACGTATCCGTAATCGGATGGTATTCCCAGCTCAGCATCAGCTTTATAGCCACTTTCATAGCTTGGTGCGGTACGGGCAAATCCCGTCATCGGCTTCATCATAGGTGAAAGAAAAGTAGTGGTTTGTGACGGGAATCTGTATCCTGTAGTTTCTGACTGTACCACAACACTCAGCCGTTCTTTCATTGGTGGAATATTATAGCGGAAAGCAATATTATTATTGCTCACCTGAAATTCGATGCTGATCTGATGCTGGTCTGTATTGGTGAAATTAACGGTTAAAGTATTCGCATTATAATGAACCTCAGATTTTTTGATTTTTTCGTTCGTATATTTCTTAGAAACGAAATCTTTTTTGCTGTCCACAAATTTCAGATTCTTTGAAAAATCGGACTCATTGGTTACCAGGCCCAGCGGGGATTTTTCAAGCATTGCTTTTCCCTGAAGGATAACATTATACGATGCTTTTCCCTCTTCTGAAAAAACCTGAAGCTTCGTATGCCCATCAGGGCTTGAAATTTCTGCTACCTGCGCAAAGCTTTTGTTGATAAGAAACAGGCTGAATACGATATATAAAACTTTTTTTCTCATAATTAATTATTTTCAAGAAAGGTCCAGTAATCGAAATACATAATATCTGTTGAGGCTTTTCCATTGAATACAAAGTACAGATCATGAATACCGGTAATCTTTTCAGCCATCTGAACTTTTACGGTTTCCCAGCGGTCATCTCCTCCCGTCATCGGAACCTTTACTGTTGTGGCAACCGGTCCGTTCACAGCATCCAGATGAACGGTCATTGTTACGTCACTGTTATGGGTAGTCCCTACTCTTGCAGAAAAAGAACTAGCTCCTTTTTTCCGGAAATCAACGTTCTTTACACTGGTATACGCTCCATTTTTCTTTGCTTTGATGAAAACACCAGCCTCTTTATTCTGATACGATTTTACATTTTCTGACCAGGCAATCATTTCTGCCTGATTGAATGAATAAGGATTAACTGCTGCGATAGCTTTTGTAATTCCATTAGTCATTTTAAATGGTGAAATGGAACCGTCCTTATTGAATGTAAGCTCTTCCAGACTTACCGATCTTGTAAAACCGCTTCCGCCCGGCAATGCACCATTGTGATAAAAGAAATAGGTTTTCCCCCGGAAATCAACAACACCAGGATGATTGGTGAATGACTTTCCTTCAGTAGGCATTACAATTCCTCCATATTTCCATGGTCCCTGTGCTGTTTTTCCTGTAGAATAGCCTATGAATTCAGGAAGCGGGCCACCCGGCCAGAAAAGATAATACAGGTTTTTCCTTTTGTACAGCCACGGGCCTTCCTCGTATTTTGTGGGTCTTTCCGGATTGGGTTTTCCATCCCTTTTGCCAAATGATTCTTCGGTCATCGGAACTTCTGTAATATTCCCGGAATAGGAGATCATATCTTCGTTTAGCTTTACGTATTTAAGCTTGGGATTTCCCCAATACATATGAGCCTGTCCGTCATCATCTACAAAAACGGTGGGATCAATATCTCCCCATTCGCTCTGAACAAGAGGTTTTCCTAGCGGATCATGAAAAGGCCCCAACGGACTGTCGCCAACGGCAACCCCTATAGCGCCTTTGTTATTGGTTTTGGACCACATTGGAACGTATAAAAAAAACTTTCCGTTTCTTTCTACACATTGTGCGGCCCAGGCATCGCGTTTTGCCCAATCGAAATTTTTATACGAGAGAATTGTTCCGTGATCTGTCCAGTTGACCATATCATTGGTGGAATACACTTTCCAGTCGTTCATGGTAAACCAGGTGGAATCATCCTCATCGTGTGTGGTGTACACGTACAGTCTGTCATTGTACACCATTGGTGCCGGGTCTGCAGTATAATTGGTCTGAATAATAGGGTTCTGAGAAAGTAATATTCCCGAATATCCTGTTAAACAGAGATTAAGTATTGCCTTTATTGTTTTTTTCATATTTAACTTTTATTTGAGCAGTAAGGCCGCTATCACCTGTAGGAGCTAAATGGTTGAATTATTAAGGTTTTCGAAATTTGGTTTCTCATATTTTTATAGCCATTTTAACCACCCCGTCAAAAAATCTTCGATTTTTTGCCACCCCTCCAAAAGAGGAGGATTTTAATCTTATTTTTTCTGAAAGCTCCAGTAATCGAAATTAAATAACTTTCTTCCTGCCGTAATATTTTTCCCCTGGAACACAAAATAGACATCGTGAACACCGGAAACAGATTCTGAAATTTTTGAGGTCAGGGTTTTGAACTCTTCCCAGCCACCGGTTCTCGGAATTTCAATCTCGGCTATTTTTGGCCCTTTAACATCATCCAGATGAACTTCCAGAATTCCGCCATCAATTCCTGCGGCAACGGAAGCTGAAAATCCTGAAGTTCCCTTTTCAAAATCTACCGAACGGACCCTGATATACCCTCCTGCTCTGGCATCGGAGACATACACTCCGGTTTTTCTGTTTTCGGAAGTGCTGCATTTTTCCGACCATGCCATAGTTTCGGCTTCGGTTCTCTGATATGGATTTAAGGTTCCAGCCGGAGCTACACCTTCTTTGGTCATGGTGATCTTCGGAATAGTCCCGTCAGCATTATATCTGAATTCTTCTACAGCAGTTGAGCGTCCGTAGCTTCCTCCGGCCGGCAATAGTCCGGTATGGTAAAACAGGTAGGACTTTCCTTTGAAATCGATAATTCCGCCATGGTTGGTAAAGCTGTTAGTAGGCTGGTCGGTCATTATTTTCCCCTGATATTTCCACGGCCCGGTTGGAGATGGACTGGTTGAATAGGATAAACATTCTGTTCTTCCGGTCATTCCGGCGTACATCATATAGTATTGATTGTTGCGCTTGTAAAGCCATGGTCCTTCTACGTACACGTCATCAAATTTTTCCTGCTTTTGCAGAACTTCATCAGCTTTTCCGGGACGTCTCAGCCCACCGAAAGCTTCTACCGATTGCGGAACTTCTGTGATTTGTCCCTGATAAGAAGTCATGTCTTTATTAAGTTTCACATAAAATAATTTACTGTTTCCCCAGTACAGATAAGCCTGTCCGTCATCATCTGTAAAAACCGTCGGGTCAATATTATCCCAGGTTCCGGTTGAAATCAGAGGTTTCCCCAAAGCATCTCTGAAAGGCCCGGTAGGACTGTCAGACACCGCAACCCCAATAGCCATATTATTGTCAACAGTCTGTACACAGATATACCAGTAGAATTTACCGTTTCTTTCAATACACTGTGCTGCCCAGGCTCTGTCCCGCGCCCAGCTGAAAGACTCTAAAGAAATAGGCGAACCATGGTCTGTATAATTGACCATATCTTCCGTGGAATACACCCGCCATTTGGTCATCGTATAAAAATCAAATCCCGGCTGATCATCCCCTGTATAAACATACATTTTCCCTTTATAGACCATGGGAGCAGGATCTGGTGTAAAATGGGTCTGAATAACCGGATTCTGCGCAGAAATACCAATCCCTGCCAACAGAAAAGAAAGTGTGATATATTTAAAGTTTCGTTGATTCATATCTTAATCTTATTTATTTGAGTGAAATGAATTTATAATAGGCAACACCATGTGCCGGAATGTCCAATGAAAGACCTTTTTTGTCCGTATTGATTTCTGCAATATCCTTCTGTCTCCAAAGGTCACGAACCGTCTGAACACCTGAAATCCCTAATTTTTTGAAATCTTTATAGGGTAGCGTCACTTTTTCTCTTCCGAAATTGGCAAAAGCCACAGCTTTGCTTCCGTCCTCCAAATCTTTGACATAAATTCTGAGCTCACCAATGGTCTGCAAACAAACACCCTGTTTTCCCAAAGCATCCTGATTGACGGCAATAACCTCATCATTCGTCAGAAGGTTTAAAGTGAAATCATCCAGTTTCTCAAGGTCACAGCCAATCAGCAACGGGGCTGAAAAAATACTCCACAGACTCATATGAAGATACTGTTCATCAGGCTTCAGCCGGCTCTGATGTGGATTTCCCCAGCCGACAACGCCAACAACCAGCATATCCGGATCGTTCCGGTTTCCGGGTTTCGCAAAAGGAGCTGCCTTGTCCTGAGCAAGGGCAATATTCTTTACGCTTGACCAGGTATCTGTAATATCGTTGGTGGTACGCCAGGATTGTGCACTGACCTCATCACCCCACTTCCATACATCACCCATTCCGTATTGGCAGAGGTTATACACGATGTCTCTCGGCTGCTGCTTCAAAAGACTTCCCATCAGTTTGAATGGTTTCACGCCTTTATCCGGATCCCCACCACCTTCAAAAGCAAGAGAAGGAACTTTATTGGGATCATTATCCGGCAGCCCGTCAATCACTCCGCCATAACTGCACCAGTCGTATTTCAGGTAATCAACGCCCCATTTGGTATAGCTTTCAGCATCCTGTTTTTCGTAACCGTAGCTTCCGGCACATCCGCCACAGGTCCATGGACCGGGGGAAGAATAAATTCCCATTTTCAGGCCATTGTTATGCATGTAGTCTGCAAGGCCTTTCATATCAGGAAATTTGGAATTGGTCAGGATATAACCGTTTTCATTACGCATTTTTCCCTGGAATGAAGGGTCTTTTCCATCTCTGTTATACTGCCAGGAATCATCGATATTGATATAATTCCATCCGTGATTGATTAGTCCCGACTTTATAAGAGCATCTGCTGCACGTTTCACTTTATCGGCAGAAACTTCATGTCCGAAGCAGTTCCAGCTATTCCAGCCCATTGTAGGCGTGAGAGCGATTCTGTCTCCGCTTTCTATTTTTAATTTTTTTGAAACTGAACCTTTCGCATTTTTAGCATTCAAAGTCACTTCATAACTTCCTTTAGAATCTATTTTTCCAGTGATGATTCCGGTCTGTGAATCTATTGTTAAACCTTTCGGAAGATTTTTTGCCGTAAAAGTCATTGGTCTGTCACCCGTTGCTGCAACCCTGAACAAAAAAGGTGAGCCAGGACGAACTCCGTAAACGCCTGCTGAATTAATTTTTGGAGTTGCCGCAGGTTTTGGCGTCAAAATATAAGGTACTGATGAAATCGGATTAAATGTTATCAGTTTTGCACCGTTTGCTGTTTCAAACTTAGCATCTGCCCAATCGGCGTGATCATAATAAGGTCCGTTTCCGCCGTCTGTTACGACTAATTCTAATTGTTTTACACCTTCCAGCAAAACGGAAACAGGCTTTGCTTTATCGCCTAATTTCATGACCCCGCTTGACCAAAGTTTTTTGTTGTCGCCGTAAATTTCAAATTCGGCAGCGGGATTCTGCCCTTTGATTTCATCATCCATTCCCACCATTGCGGTAAAGCTTTTTGCTTTGCCATTTAATCTAATCAACAAAGAACTTTCAGCATGGGTTCCAAAGCCTCTTTTGAAAACTTCGCCTGCAATGGTTATAGGTTTTCCGTCCACCGAAGTATTGATGCCCGGTTTTCCGTGCCCCTGTGTTACAACGCTCAAATCCAACTGGTCTAACCAAACGGTTGACTGCGCATTTAAACAGTATCCGGCAATTAAAAAACTGAAAATAAAGAGTTTAAATCTGAACATTTTTTAAATTGTAACTGATATATTAATTATAACTCATAACAAATGACTTAAGTTTTGGCTAAAGCCACCTATATTTCTTTCTTTATAAAATGGGCTAAAGCCCATTCCTGTTGATATTCCTGAATTCAGCTTTAATTTTCATTAAATTTCCACCAATCGAAATAGAAAAGGTCTTTTTCTCCCTTAAAAACAAAATATAAATCGTGGATTCCCCTTACATTTTTAAGAGGTGTATTAATAGTCTTATATAATTCACCCTCACCTTTTCCTGTAACGTTAACAACGCCAAGCACAGGCCCATTAAGAGCATCTGAACGTACTTCTATTTTTCCTCCATAGAGAGAAGCAACATTCACATCTAAAGATTTTACGCCTTTGGAAAAATCTACTCCCTGGATTTTAATATAATCACCATTGTTAATTGAGGTAACGATGATACGGTCTGTGATTTTTTTGCCTCTGTTATAGGGTTGATTGCGTTCCCATTCTGTGACCATTTCTGTTTTCAGGCCTTCGCTGTAAGCCATCGTTTCTGCTTCAACTTTTTTATAAGGATCCAGAGTACCCGTTCTTTTTGCGCCATCCGCTGTCCAGAAAGGAAGCTTCTGAATGGTTCCATCTGCATTATAGATAATTTCTGTGACACTGACAGACCGGCGTTCGTAATGCTTGCTCATGGTCTGCATCCTAAGCATATGGTTGAATCCGAAAACATAAGATCTGCCTTTGAAATCTATAATACCGGGATGATTTCCGCTGGATCTCTGGTCGCCATCCATAATCACGCCTCCATAATTCCAGGGTCCTGTAGGTGATTTTGCCATAGCGTAACCAATCCCTTCCGGGCAACATTTTGATGCGTAAGCCATATAATAATGGTTATCTTTTTTCCAAACCCAAGGTCCTTCCTGATACTTGAAAGGATCTGGCTGGTCTTTCACCTTCGCAAACGAAGGGTCTTTGGTGATTGGTCCGGCAAGAGATATCATATCTTCATTCAGTTTAGCATACCAAAGATTCGGATTTCCCCAGTACAGATAAGCCTGCCCGTCGTCGTCAATTAAAACTGTGGGATCGATATCATCCAGAGAATTTTTGATCAACGGCTTGCCAATAGGATCGGTGAAAGGACCATACGGACTGTCCGCCACTAAAACACCAATCCCCATATTGTTCGGCATTGGACAATACATATAGAATTTACCGTTTCTTTCGACAACCTGTGGTGCCCAGGCACCGTTGTCGGTATTTACCCATTTAAAGTCTTTGAGCGAAGCCACTACACCGTGGTCTGTCCAGTTGACCATGTCTGTGGAAGTGTATAGTAACCAGTCTTTCATTTTGAATCCGAAAGCATCGTCCTCATCATGGCTCGTATAAAGATAAACCGTATCCTTATAAACCATCGGTGCAGGGTCTGCAGTATACTTGGTTTGGATAATCGGATTTTGGCCAAAACAAACCTGGAAAAACCCTAATGCTATTATTAAACTTAAATTTTTCATATTCAATATTTTAAGTTTATTTAAAATGAATATCTGTTTTTTGCCCTGAATAATTTACCGTTTTCTGTCGGCCATCAGGAAGAACCAGGTTAAAACTCCTTGTCTCAATCATTCCTTTGTACTTCCCTTTCCGGGCAGCTATCGTCAATGTTTTTGATTTTTCGTTCCAGTGAAAAGGTATTTCTGTATAGAATCCTTTTTCGTAATTATAGTTATCGAATTCATCTTCGTATACAATGAAATCGGTATCGCTTCCCGGATAAACTTTTATGGTAAGATGATCCCATTTTTTCTCCGTTGCATATTGTACATCTGGCCCCAACGGAATGATGCTTCCTGCTTTTACATACAAAGGAATACTCTGAAGATTAACAGATTTCCGAATTTCTTTCCCTCCACTGTGTTTTTCATTGGTCCAGAAGTCGAACCAATCTGTTCCTTCCGGGAGATAAACTTTCACGCTTTTGTTTTGAGTAAAATCTATATTTGAAACCGAATTATCCTTATTGCTGTCGGTTTTATTCCAATCTTCATTTTCATCGGTTTTAACTGTCTTTTCAGGAGTATACTGGGCATTGAGAACCGGCGCCACCAGCAATGATTTTCCAAAAAGATATTCATTATTCATATCCCATGTTTTTTTGTCTGAAGGAAAATCCATGGAAAGAGGTCTCATAAAGCTGGACCCGTTTTTTGAAACATCATGGGAAACAGAATAGATATACGGTAACATGCTGTAACGCAGTCTGATGAATTTTTCTATCGCATCATAAACAACGTCTCCTTTATTCCCAAACTGATAAATTTCTCTCGCAACATCGGTTCCATGCGAGCGCATCATTGGTGTAAAGGTTCCATACTGCAGCCATCGGACATACAGTTCCTGGAACATTGGATTTTTTGAACCTCCATTTCTTTTGTAAGTACCAGCAAAGAAACCACCGATGTCAGAGTTGAAATTCGGATTTCCGGTTAGACTGAAATTCAATCCTGCCGGCACCTGTTTGCGCAATGTTTCCCAGGAAGAATTGACATCTCCGGACCAGGTGTTGGCTGCATATCTCTGCTGGCCTGCAAAAGCTGATCTTGTTAAAATAAAAACCCTTTTATCACTGGTGGTTTCACGCTGATGATCGTAAACACCGCCTACCGTCATCAGCGGATAAGCATTTCTTACTTTTCTGAATGAGCCAAGGTAGGTTTTAGTGTCCAGATCTTCTGCTTTCTGGCTGAGATGATCAGGTTCTGTTGAATCCATCCACCAGGAATCTACACCAAGGCTGAAAACGCCTTTGTTCAGATATTTCCAATAAATATTTCTGGCTTCAGGATTGTAAGCATCATAAACACGGACACCGGAAGGATAATTCATATCCGGAGGCCAGACATCACGGCCTGATTCAGGCCATGTACTTATATTGAAAAGCATACCCTTTGAATCCATTTCACGATATTGCCTGGTCATTGGCCCGAATGATGACCAGATGGAAACCGAAAGATGGGCATTCATATCATGGATATCCTGTATCATTTTTTTAGCATCCGGATAATCGGGGCTGATGAAGTCCATGGCATTCCACTGGTAATTATTTCCCCAGTATTGCCAATCCTGTATGATTCCGTCTAAAGGAACTTTCAGATCACGGTATTTTTTAACCACCTCTGTCAGCTCATCCTGGTTTTTGTAACGTTCTTTGCTTTGCCAGTAGCCATATGTCCATAAAGGAAGCATGGGTACATTTCCTGTGAGATCACGCATTCCGGCCACTACTCCATCTGCATTTTTACCGTAGATAAAGTAATAATCTATACCATCTCCCACTTCAGATGAGAAAGAGGTTTTCTGAGGTGTATCGGTAAATTGTGTGGGTGAATAGTTGTCCCAAAAAATGCCATACCCTTTTACAGACTGGAAAAAAGGCACAAAATCCCAGGTGTTATTCTGAATCATTTTTACATCGGTATTCCGCTGGGACATTTTTTCATTTTGCAGAATTCCCAGACCGTAGATCGGCTCGTCCTTTTCAAGCTGAAAATCCTGTCTTACGGAATAAGTCTGTGTTCCGGCATCATTGAATGGTTTGAAATCATTTGCGGTTTCTTTCAAAAGCTCTTTTCCGGATGGCAATGCATAAGTGATCACTCCATTTTTAGTATTAATGGAAAGCAGAAGGTCATTTGTTTTTAATGAAATAACATTATTTTTTTCTGAAACGGAGAATCTGATTTTCTGCTCCTGTTTAATGACCGACAAACTATTTTTGACAAATGATTTTCCGGCGGGATATTTAATAACCCTGATCGTATTTTCTCCATAAAATTTCACTTCAACATTCATATGATCAGCGAAAAACTTCAATCCTGAATCTGTTTTCTGATAAGACTGCGCACTGACATTTACCATTCCGGAAAACATAATGACTGTAATAATGGAAGTTTTGATGTTCATCTTTGTAAAGCTCATTTCATTTTAAATTTGAATTATTATATCATTACCTTAAAACATTGAAGCTGTTGCAACTTTTACATTTATTGTTTTTAACCACAAAAGACACAAAAGTTTTAAACACTTAAGTTTTTTCAGAGCCAGGCCTTATGCGTAATAAGTACACCTAAGTTTTTGTGAAAATCTTTGATTTTCGTCTTATGTGAACTTTTCTGCGGTCCCATTTTTAAACTTACTTAAGTGAGCTCAAGTGTTTTAAAATGGAAACCTTTTGTGACTTTTGTGGTTTTATAAAGTTTAAGCCACTTTATTATTTAAAAAGTACCTGGGCAAACTGATGCAGACTATTTCTCCAAACCGGCCATGTGTGGCCTCCCGGATAATCTGTGTACGTATATTTAATTCCGGTTTTATCCAGTTCTTTCAGCATTTTCTGACCGTTTTCATAAGCAATATCATCTTTTCCACCCATTGAAATCCAGAAATTTCTGATGTTGGATGAAAAAGCAGATTTATTTTCATTTAAAAATCTGTATTGCTTATCAGCAACATCCTGAAGCATTGGTAACATATATCCTGAGCTGAAAACTCCCAAACCGGAAAACATATCAGAATTCTGAATTCCGGCATACAGCGTATAAATTCCACCCATGGAAAGTCCTGCCAACGCACGGTTTTCTTTACCTTTTTTTATCCTGTAATTAGATTCGGCAAACGGAATGATGGATTCTTTCAGCTCTTTTTCAAACATCTGAAGATTGCGCTCTCCAAAGTTCCGGATTCCGCCTTGTCCGATATTTGCATCCGGCATAATGATGACCATTTTTTTTGCTTTTCCTTCTGCGATCAGATTATCCAGAATCAGATTGGTCTTGCCCTGGTTTGCCCAGCCGCTTTCATCTTCACCTCCGCCATGTAAAATATACAGTGCAGGATAAGATTCAGCAGGATTCTGATCGTAACCCGGTGGCGTGTAAATAAAAACTCTTCTCCAGGAATTGGTGACTTTGGAATAGAAATTTTTAATACGGATATCTCCATGAGGGACGTCTTTTAATGCATAGAAATCATCTCCTTCGAAAGGAATATCTATTCCACTGGCATACCTTCCCATTCCGTAGAATGTTTCGCTGGATGGGTCAGCAACCGCAACCCCGTCAATCAGAAGTGAATAATAATGGAAGCTTCCGCTTTGCGGATCAGTTGTACCTGTCCAGAAGCCATCAGCATCTTTTTTCAGGTCATATTTTTTCCCTAAATCGATCTGAACTTTTTGCGCTTCTGGTGCCTTCACTTTGAACATTACTCTTCCGTCGGGAAGGATTTGAGGATACTGGGCATTTCTTATATTAGTTGCTGCGGGAGTTCCCAAAACGGTAAATCCTTCAAACTTAGTTTTATCAACAGGCTTGAACAACAGCTGTGAAAAGATGTACAAATCATTTTTCCAGACCTTAAAATCATGGCCGCCCGGTTCTATATAAAAGATATGAGGGATTTTATTTTTTCTCAGATAATCGCTTGTTCTCTTGCTGAAAGGCATCAGCCCGTCTGCATCGCCACAGGAAATAAAGATCAGCTTCAGCTTTAATGCATCCTGTGGATTGGGTAAAAGCTTATTGGGCTCTTTTGTATTGGGTGCAGAAGAAAATGCTCCTAGCCAGGCAAACTTATCAATGTTTCCGAAAGCAAAATTCTGTGTCTGTCCGCCTCCCATTGACAATCCTGCCAAAGCACGGTTTTCACGGTCTTTTTTAACCGGATATTTTTTCTCTACAAACGGGATCAGGTCAGTCAGTAAATCTTTTTCAAAAGTTGCAAAAGCTTCCACTTTATCCGGAGCCATTATATTTCCCGTCGCTCTGTCATCCTTCATCGCACGGCCGTTGGGAAGTACAACAATCATCGGCTGCAGTTTTCCCTGTGCGTACAGATTATCCAGAATAATATTGGGTTTTCCCTGATTGAACCATTCTTTTTCATCCCCACCAATGCCGTGAAGAAGATAAAGAACAGGATATTTTTCACTTTTTTTAAATCCCGGCGGTGTGTAAACCAAAGCTTTTCTTGTTGTTCCAACGGTTTTTGACGGATACTGAATCGTGTCAATTTTCCCGTGGGAAACAGCAGCGTTTTCTACATCGAAACCCTGCGGCGCCTGTTGATCAAAAGTTTGTGCGGAAACTAACATTCCCGACAAAACAAGTCCTAAAGCCCATATAACTGATTTATTCATGATTTTTATTTGTATTTTTTACACTTATTAATTGAGATAAAAAAATAATAGGTATATTTTACTTACTGTTTACAACAGACTTTTATCTGATTCTTATTTTCCGGCTTCAGTGACTCTGAAAAAATCCACATCTACAAATCCTCCAGTATTTTTAGTAGCATAATTGAAAACTGCGAATTTTGATCCCATAAAAAATCTACGGTAATCAAAGATCATTTTGTAATCTTTTGCCATTTCCGTCCAGTTCTTCTTATCAGTACTGTAATAAAAGTCTGCAAGATCTTTCCCGAGGTTAAAATCAGCATCGATACGGAGGAAAATCTTATCAGAATTAAGAGGAATCCGTTTTTTTTCTTCCTTTTTAACTCCAGTAATGGCTTTTGTCTTATTGTCCAGACTCACTTCGTTGGTTGAAAAAACAATGAATTTTTCTTCACCTTCCTTTACTACTGACAAGATCCCGGAATCCCCGTTGAAGGCACTGAAACCCGCTACATCTCCATCTTTCATTCCTTTAAGATCCATTGCGACAACTGCTGAAGAAGTCGGACCCTCCATTCTCTGGGTCAAAGTGTTGGGAGCCGCGTACAGATTGTCTACTACCCTGCTGGTTTTCAGTCTCAGAAAGCCTTTTCTTTCAGATAAAGACCATGCTTCATTCACCGGATTATGATTCCATTGCCACTGGATTTTCATTGTTTTATCAGAGAACTCATCGCTTTCCACCAGATGATTTTTGGGTTTGAACGGCGGAAGCGGAACTTCTCCTTTCAAAGGAACTTTTCCGTTATCCCCCAGTACTGGCCAGTCATTTTCCCATTGTACAGGCAGAAGCAGCGGAACTCGTCCCACTCCGTTTCTGTCCTGGAAAATAAGAGAATACCAGTTTCCGTTTTTATCATCTATCAAAGCGCCCTGACCTGCATAGGAAAATCCTAAAAAATTATCTTCCAGAATTACTTTTTTCTCGTAAGGACCTGTCACTTTATTTGCTCTGTAAACTACCTGGCGGCGTTTCCCGTTTCTTGGCCATGATATCATCATCATATAATATTTTCCGTTTCTTTTGATGATCTGATTACCTTCCAGAAGTCCGGTTTCCGAAGCATCTTTCTGAAATACCTCAGTTCCATCCGGATTTCCGATCACTTCTTTAAAATCAGGACTCAGTTCAAAAACTTTGTTGGAAGTAAAAACGTATATCCTGTCATCATCAAAAAATAAAGAAGCATCATGAAAATGCCGTGTTCTGGTGATGAGTTTCCATTTTCCCTTTTCGGGATGATCAGTTACATAGAAATAAGATTTGAAAGGTTCATCATTCGGAGAAAACAAAACATAATATTTCCCTTTATGGTAGCGAATTGATGAAGCCCATTGGCCCCTGCCGTAAACGGTTCCGTTCAATAAATCATATTTTGAGTTGTCATTCAAAGTGTCAAAAACATACCCGGACATTTCCCAATGTACCAGATCCCTGGAATGCATTACCGGAGCTCCGGGCATCAGATGCATGGTGGTACTGATCAGGTAAAAATCATTTCCGTTTCTGGTAATGGATAAATCCGGTGCATCTGCCCAGATGATGGGATTGGTAAATGCAGTACTCTGTTTTCCGGAAGGATTTACCTGGGCTGAAAGAAGATTCAGCCCGATAAATCCCAATAAAGAAACTATATAAGATTTTTTGATTTTCACGTTTTTGATATTTTGGTTCGATTTGATTCTTTTCAGTCTTAAAAGGAAACACTTCGACAAGCTCAGTGTGACATTGCTAATACTAACTTAATTCGGTACAATATCATTGGAAGAGGTGCTGTAAAGCCCGATAAGGCTTCCTGTAAAACCTCCTGCTACATCAGTAGAAAGTATATCTCCTGAAACCGGCCCGCCAAGATTTTTGAAGTTTTTGCCATCCAAAGAATAATTGAAGCTATGTTCATCTTTATCGGCAACAACCTGCAGTTTAACCGGTTTGGATAATGAAATTTTCTCGCTGGCGATCAGCTTTGATTGTCCTTTTTCTGTTCTTTCCAATACGATGTAGAAATCTTTATCTTTTTTCGTGATTCCGAAAACATAATTGAATGTTTCACTTTGATAACAGGTAATTCCTGCCAGCTCTTTTTCTGATTTAGGTTTGAAATCCAGGGTTACAGAGGTTTCAAAGTCTTCGTGCTGCAATCTGTGAAATAATGCCGAAACCGGAGCCAACGATTTGATATTAGTCTCCATAGGATTCACTTTTACGCCATTTTTCGTGGCAGTAATGAAATTCTCACGCGGTCCGCGCATCGCAATCCATCGGAAATCAAGATTTTTATCGGTTAATTTGTCGTTATAGGTAAAGTTTCCGTTCGGAAAAAATCCGTTTTGCCCGGCTTGGTTCTGAACGCCCTGTGGCATTTTCAATTTTGGTTTCATCGGAACCAGGCCATTTTGGAACACAGGATACGTTCCACTCCAGTCTACAGGAAGAATGAACGTTTCACGGCCTTTGGTAACACGGTTGCTGACGTTCGGACGAATTGCTAAAAATACGCCATACCATTGTCCGTCCGGACCTTCCACCAAATCTGCGTGACCTGCCCAATCCACTTTTTCCTTTCTGTCTCTCGGAAAATATCTTTGCGTAAGAATTGGATTATTTTTAGCGGGAACAAACGGTCCTTTCGGAGAATCTGCCATAAAAATCACTTCGCTATGGTTACCTCCGGTTCCGCCTTCTGCACACATCAGGTAGTATTTACCGTTCTTTTTGTAAATATGGGGACCTTCAATCCAGATGGGTTTTTGGGAAAGATCCACGCCTCCGTTTACAATAATCTTATCCGAGCCCGCAACTACCTGGTCTTTTTCGAGATCATAGTCCCAAATCTTAATAACACGGTGGCCGTTGTACTGCTCAGTACCTTTCGGCGGAGCATCATTGTGAACGATATATGCTTTCCCATCATCATCAAAGAAAATAGAGGGATCAATACCATCAAAATTCAGTTTCTGAACTTCGCTCCATCCTTTTGCCGGATCTTTGGTTTTTACGACCATATTTCCAATACCACCTGCAAACTGGGTAGTAATCATATAAAAAGTATCGTTGTGCTTATTGTATTTGATATCCGGTGCATAAATTCCATGCGAAACGCCCGAATTTTCAACTTTAAGCTGGGAAGGCCTGTCCAAAACGTGTCCCACCTGCTTCCAGTTTACCAGATCTTTAGACGTGAAAATCGGAACGCCCGGAAACATTGAGAAAGAAGAGTTTACCAGGTAATAATCTTCGCCTTTTTTGGTGATGCTTGGGTCGGGATAACAGCCCTGTAAAATCGGGGAATAGAACTCGTCAGGTTTAAGAGGGTTGTCATTATATATTTTATCGTTTCCACGGTAATTAAAGTCGGAAAAAGTCTGTGCAGAGATGTTACTGATGGAAAGTAAAGCTGCCACTGCAATAACATGGGTTTTATTTCTTAAAAAAACAGGATTCATTAGACTCTTTTTCATATATAGATTTTTTAGTTTTTATTGTAATAGATTTAATTTCAGATAGTCTCTTCAGAGCTTTTATCACTCCATCTTAATGTATACACCTTCC
Source organism: Chryseobacterium flavum (assembly GCF_003385595.1). Classification (GTDB taxonomy): domain Bacteria; phylum Bacteroidota; class Bacteroidia; order Flavobacteriales; family Weeksellaceae; genus Chryseobacterium; species Chryseobacterium flavum. The sequence continues at coordinate 158,209 of NZ_QNUE01000001.1, forward strand.
CTGCTTCAGTAGGGAAATCATAGATAAGATCGGCTTTAATTTCAACAGAATTCAATTTTGCCTGATCAGAAATCAACGGTTTTGGAGTTTCCGGAATTTCAAATAAAGAATTCGGATTTTTACCTTCTGCTTTTCTCAGTTTTGTGTTTCCGGAAAGCTGCATTTCATTCGGAAGCCTTATTCTGCAGTTTCCTCCCGATCCGGATTTTATGGTAATTTCTTTTGCTTTATTATTTTCCCAGATAATACTGACTTCGAAACCTCCATAGGCTTTCAGCCCGGAAATGCTGCCGTTTTTCCACTCAACCGGAAGTGCGGGAAGAATGTCTATAAAACCGTTTTGAGTCTGCAGAAGCATTTCGGTAATCCCGGAAGTGCAGCCGAAATTTCCATCAATCTGGAATGGCGGATGGGCATCGAAAAGATTCGGATACGTTCCGCCTTTGCTGCCCCAACCGTCTTTTTCTACCAGCGTTAACTGATCTTTGATTAATTTATTGGCGTGATTCCCGTCTAATAATTTAGCCCAAAGATTGACTTTCCAGCCCATTGACCAGCCTGTGGACACGTCTCCGCGGTGAACGAGTACGGTTCTGGAAGCATCCAGCAATTCCGGTGTAGTAAACGGACTGATCTGGTTGGAAGGAAATAATCCGTACAAATGAGAAACATGCCTGTGGTTGTCTTTAGGATCGTCCAGGTCTTCCATCCATTCCTGCAATTGTCCATAGTTTCCGATTTTCATCGGTGGTAATTTTGAAATAATAGTGTTCCAGACCTGAATTTTGTCTGAATCTGTATTGAGAATCTGTGCCGCCTTTTTTGTCTTGGTGAACAGGTCGAACATCAACTGATTGTCCATTGTATTTCCCGCTGCCAGAGCACTTCCCTGGTGTCCCTGCGGAATATTTTCGGGAGACATAGACGGGCTTGCTACCAGCCAGTGATGCGCAGGCTCTTCAATCAGAAAATCTTCATAGAACAGTGCTGCAGATTTCAGAACAGGATAAATGGTTCGCAGATAGTTTTTGTCTCCGCTGTATAAATATTTTTCCCACAAATGTTGTGAAAGCCAGGCTCCGCCCATCGGCCACATTCCTGCATTGGCAAAATCCACCACTCCTGTTATTCTCCAGATATCGGTATTATGATGTGCTACCCAGCCACGGCTGTTGTACATTGTTTTTGCCGTTTCTTTTCCTGTTTCGCTCAAATCTTTTATCATCCGGATCAGCGGTTCATGCATTTCAGGAAGATTGGTTTTTTCTGCCGGCCAGTAATTCATTTCCGTATTAATGTTAATGGTATACTTGCTGTCCCAGGCCGGTTTATTGGAATTGTTCCAGATCCCCTGCAAATTCGCGGGCTGGCCACCCGGCTGAGAGGAAGAAATCAGGAGATAACGCCCGAACTGATAATATAATGAAACAAGTTCCGGATCATAATCTTTTGCAAAATTTTTAATCCTGATATCCGTTGGATTTTTTGAAGCTTCAGAAGTTCCTAAATCCAGATCTACTCTTTTAAAATAGTTCTGATAAACACTCAGATGGTTTTGAACTAAAGTTTTGAAACTTTTATTTGCCGCTGTTTCAATATACTTTCTGGCTTTTGCAACTTCGTCTGTATTTAAATTTTTATAGTCTGTAAAATTAGTCGCAATGGAAATTAGAATCATGACCTCATGAGCATTGCTTACTGAAATTCCGTCTTCTGAGATCTGGGTTTTGCCACCTTTGGTAATGAGTTTTGCCAGCGCATTGAATTTCACCTGTCCCTGAATGCCATCTAATGTGGAAGAAATCCCATCCATCTGTAAAGTATTGGCATCAATAGCTTTGACGTTCTTTTTAAGCTCGCTGTTGAATTTTGCTTTAAAATTCAGAGCATTTTTGTGATCTGAACTTAATTTAATAACGATTACATGATCAGGAATTGAGGCAAAAACTTCTCTTTTAAAATTAATGCCACCAGAGGTAAATGTAGTGGTTGCGATTGCTTTTTCAATGTCCAGTTCTCTGTAATAATTTCTGATACCCTTAAGATTATTCATATCCAGCGTAAAATCACCAATATTCTGAAATGCCGAACCATGAACTGTTTTTGCTGTTAACCCTTTATCAGCAAGGATCTGGGCTCTTTTATAATTTCCGTTAAATAAATAATATCGGATGGAATCAAGAACTTTTGGAGCATCCGGATTATCATTCCGGGAAGGACCTCCGGACCAGAATGTCCCTTCATTCAGCTGAAGTTTTTCCTGATAAGGGTCTCCATAGACCATAGCTGCCATGTTTCCGTTTCCTATGGGTAAAGCTTCCACCCATTGTTTTGCGGGTTTATCATACCACAGTTTATACTTTCCTCCTTTCTGGGCAAAGGAAAATATACTGATCAGAAGACCTGTGGTTATGTAAAGCCCGGATTTCATTTTTATTTTTTAAATTTCAAACTGTATTACTTTTATATTAAGCTGTTTTCTTTCTGTTCATCAACGAAATGAGTCCCCAGGCTGCAACATATGAAATTCCTGCAATAAAGAAAATAATATTGTAACCGCCATTGACGTTTCCTGCCTTTTTGAATGTATCCAAAACAATCCCGATGAACAACGGAAAAATAATTCCTGCCGCAGAACCGAGCATTCCTCCAAAACCAATGACAGAGCTGACATAGCTGTTAGGCAACTGATCTCCGACCGTGGTCATAAGATTGGCTCCCCAACCCTGGTGTGCGGCTGTTGCAAAAGCAATGATAATCGTGATCATCCACATATTATCTACATATTTTGAGAACATGACCGGAACCACCATCAAAGCAAACAATAACATGGTAATGCTTCTGGCCCTTCCAATAGCCCATCCTTTTTTGATCAGAAATGATGAGAGATAACCTCCGCCAATACTTCCGATGGTAGTTCCACTGTAAATAATAATCAATGGAAGGGATGGTTTTGTTAAATCCATTTTGAATACATCCGAGAAATAGGCCGGCAGCCAGAACATAAAGAAATACCAGATAGGATCGGTTAACATTTTACCGATGGCAAATGACCATGTTACTTTATATTTCAGTAATTCCGATAAAGGAATTTTGGTTTTTTCCTCTGCTTTTTCAGCCTGATCACTTTTTATGTACTGCAGTTCTTCCTTGCTGATATTTTTGGCTTTTTCCGGTACGGTATAAAATTTCCACCAAAGAACAATCCAAACCATACCCAAAGCACCAATCCACACAAAGGTCTGTCTCCAGCCGTAATGCCCAAGAATGAACGGAACCAATAGCGGCGCCAAAATGGCTCCCACCGTTGCTCCTGAGTTAAAAATTCCCGTTGCCAGTGCTCTTTCTTTTTTGGGAAACCATTCAGCCACTGATTTGATGGCAGCAGGGAAATTTCCTGCTTCACTGATGCCTAAGGTACTTCTCGCAATGATAAACCCGATGGTACTTTTTACAAAACCGTGTCCTATAGAGGCCAAACTCCATACAATAAGGGAAACTGCATACCCGATTTTGGTTCCCACCCTGTCTATAAACCTTCCCATGGCCATATAACCGATGGCATAAGTCGTGGTAAAAGCCATGACGATATAACTGTAATCTTTTTCATCCCAGCTGAATTCTTTTTCCAGCACAGGTTTCAGCAAACCCATTACCTGACGGTCAAGGTAATTGATCGTAGTGGCGAGAAAGACAAGGGACAGCATCCACCATCTTATATTACGGTTTTGAGGAGCCTGCATTGAGTTATTGATTAAGTTGTTGTAATAAATGTTTTGTTTTCAGAGTCAGTTCTTCTTCATTAACATCTTTTCCGATGAGAGAGCTTCCCAATCCTGCTGCTATGGCGCCCCCATTGAGCCATCCTCTGATATCTTCAGTTTCAGCATGGATTCCTCCGGTTGGCATAAAATTCATTCCCGGAAAAACAGGTTTCACAGATTTTATGTAGTTCTTCCCTAAAGCATCTGCCGGGAATATTTTAACCAGTGTTAACCCATTCTGATGCGCAATATTGATATCGGAAGGGGTAAAGCAGCCCGGAATCAGAAGGATATTTTTTTCGAGAGCATGTTTCACCAATGCCTCATTGATAACAGGTGTGATGATAAAATCTGCTTTTACGTTAGCATAATCATCCATTTCCTGTATGTTTTTTACCGTCCCGATTCCTAACAGAAGACCAGGAAATTCAATATGGGAAATTTCTTTCAGCTTAGTGAAGTTTTCCAGTGCCTGATGACCGCGGTTGGTATATTCTATCACACGGATTCCTGCTTCGTATAAAGCTTCTACGATATTTTTTGAGGCTTCATACGATTCGTTATAAAACAACGGAACTATTTTCTGGTCTTTTATTTTTTGTAGTATTTCACTCATAATGTTTCGATATTAATGCTTTCATTAATGGTATCTCCCTTTACAAAAAGCTTTTTAAAAGCAACTTTTGTAGCATCCTCCAGAATCTGCTGATCAGAATTTCCTTTTAAAATTCCATGAATCAAAGCGGCCATGAAAGAATCACCACTGCCTACTCTTTCTTCAATTTTATCTGAATTATATTTTTCTGAAATCAAAAGCTGTTCATCAGCAAATAAGGTGGCAAAATAATTGACCTGTTCCCCGTTTGTAAAGCGGAAGGTATTCGCAATTTTTTCCACCTCCGGGAATTGTCTTCTGATTTCCAATGCTGTTTTTTCTGCTTGTTTCAGAAGGTTTTCATCATCAAAATTTCCGTTAAGTTCATATTCAACCTGAATATCCAGAAACTGCCCGACAGACCAGATATTTCCCATAAGAACATTCACAAAAGGTATCAGCTCTTTAATTTTGTGAGGATTCTGATTTTGCCAAAGCAACGCCCTGTAATTCAGGTCGAGTGAAACCGTGATATTTCTTGTTCTGGCTTCTTTCATGATCTGTAAACATTTGCGAAATGCATGGTCACTCAAAGCCGGTGTGATGGTACTGATATGCAGCCATTTTACCTCTGAAAATATCTCATCATCACTGAAATTTACAAAATCCGATTGGGTAAAAACAGACGGAAAACGGTCGTACACTACTGAAGCGTTCTGCATATCTCCATCAGAAGAAAGGTAAAATGTTCCTATTCTCCCTTGAGTTTTTTCTGCAAGGACTTCAATTCCTTTATTGTTAAGCTGGGATTCCAGCTGGTTTCCTACGAAATTCTCCGGTAAAGCTGATAATAGTTTCACAGGATTCTTCCACTGGGAAAGTGCTGCTGCCACATTATATTCAGCGCCGCCAACATACATCTTCAAAGACTGCTCATTCAACCAGTTTCCTTCGGAATCCGGGGCAAAGTGGAGAAGCAGTTCCCCGAAACATAGTATTTTTGCTGAACCCTGCATGGTATTAGATTTCAAAATAATTTTTTGTATTGTGATAACAGATATCCTGAATAATTTTTCCGACCCATTTTTCATCATCGGGAAGAAGCCCTCTTTCCATTTCACTTCCGAACAGACTGCACAAAAGTCTTCTGAAATAATCGTGTCTTGAGAATGACAGTAAGCTTCGGGAATCGGTCAACATGCCGACAAAAGTGCTGATCAGACCAATATTGGAGAGTGTATTCATCTGTTTGGTCATCCCGTCGAGCTGATCAAGAAACCACCAGGCTGCTCCAAACTGTACTTTAGATTTGATTCCTCCTTCATTGAAATTTCCGGCAAGAGTCGCCAGAACTTCATTAAGTGCCGGATTCAGATTGTATATAATGGTTTTGGCCAGTTTTCCTTCTGAATTCAATGCATCCAGCAAAACGCTCAATCGCTGTGCATAATATGGTTCTCCAATGGCATCGTATCCTGCATTGGCACCCATTTTTCTGAACATTTCTGAATTGTTATTCCGGGTTGCCCCTACATGAAACTGCTGTACCCAGCCTTTTTCTGCGTACATTTTGCAAAGCTCTTTCAGCATATAGCCGCATAATGCATCCGGATCGGAAAATGTTGAGAGATTACCTTTCAGGAATCCGGAAAACTCTTTTTCAAGGTTTTGATTCCACTTTGTGGTATCCGGAAAATATTCAAAGCCGTGATCGGCCACTTTTGCTCCTGCTTCCACAAAATAATTGATTCTGGACTGAAGCGCATTTAACAGATCAGAAGCTGACACGATGGAAAATCCACAGACTTTTTCAAGCTTTTTAATTCCTGAAAGATACTGTTCGGGATTAATCATATTGATATAGGCATCAGGTCGGAAAGCAGGAAGAACAGCTGTTTGAAAGCTGCTGCTTTTTAAAGCTTTATGATGAACCAGATCATCAGCAGGATCATCTGTTGTACATAAGGCTTCTACTTTAAAATTTTCAATAATGGATTGTGGTAAAAAACCAGGTGTCTGCAGACTTTCATTCATCTGATGATACACCGTATCTGCATTATTGGGTGATAAATATTCGTTGATACCAAAAGGATTTTTGAGTTCCAGATGCGTCCAGTGAAACAGCGGATTGCGAAGGGTATACGGCACCACTTCGGCCCATTTCATGAATTTTTCATAATCTGAAGCATTTCCGGAAATAAACTGTTCATCAATGCCAAAATTTCTCATGGCTCTCCATTTGTAATGGTCACCATCCAGCCAGATAGCGGTTGGAGAACGGAAATTCTGATTGGCCGCAATAACGTCCGGCTCCAAATGATTGTGGTAATCTATAACCGGCATATCTTTAGCATAACCGAAATACAGATTCTTTGCCTTTGCTGATTCAAGCAAAAACAATTCTCCGAAAACGTTTTTATTTTTAATGGAATTACTCATTATTTATTTTTACAATCCTGGATTTTAATTAACTTGTTTACACTCTGCAAAACCACAAAAGTCACAAAAGCTTTGTTTTTAGAACACTTCAATTATGATTATGCAGAAAAGTTCACATAAGATGAAAATCAATGATTTTCACAACACTTAGGTGTCTACATTTAAAAACAGAACCCTTAATGAAACCACTAAGGTCCTGTTTGATGATATGAAGAAATTAGCTTTTTATACTCCGCTGAATGCGCTGAAACCTCCATCAACAGGAATCAGTGCTCCTGTGATAAAACTTGCTGCATCGGAACACAGAAACTGTATAACCCCGTTCAGTTCTTCTACTTCTCCAAATCTCTGCATAGGTGTTTTCGCCATTACTTTTTTACTTCTTTCCGTTAAGCTTCCATCCGGATTCAGAAGGATTGCGCGGTTCTGATCTCCAATGAAAAATCCGGGAGCCACGGCATTAACGCGTATTTTATCTCCAAATTTCAATGCCAGGTCAGAAGCCAGCCATTGCGTAAAATTGGTAATTGCTGATTTGGCGGCAGAATATCCGGCCACTCTTGTAATTGCTGAATAGGCGGCCATGGAAGAAATATTAATAATGTTTCCGCTCCCCTGCTCAGCCATTACTTTTCCGAAAACATAGCTCGGATAAACAGTTCCGTTGATATTCAGATCTGTAACCTCTGCCCATCCTTTCATATTCATATCGAAAAATGACTGTTCGGGAGATAAGGTTGCTGACGGAATATTTCCACCCGCTATATTGAGCAGAATATCAATACGGCCATACTTTTCCTTTATTTTCACTGAAGCGGCTTCAAGGCTTTCAATATCCATCACATTGGCTTCTACAGCAAGTGCATCCCCGCCCAAATCTGTCAGTTCTTTTACCCGGGCATCCAATGTTTCCTGGTTTCTTCCCAGTGCAACAACTTTTGCTCCGGCCTCTATAAAACTTTTGGCAAGGCTGCCTCCCAAAACGCCCGAAGCCCCTGTGATGACTGCTACTTTGTTTTCAATACTAAACAGGTCTTTCATTTTACTTTTTTATTATTTATTACAAACGCAGATTAATTTTTTTGTAATTCCGACTGTACTGCAGCCATTACTCCTTCGATCTGGCCCAATGCCAGCATTCTTCCTAAAAATGAATAGCCGGGATTATATCCTTTGTCAATATCTTCTGTTAAAAGTCTACCATGGTCAATCCTCATAGGAAGATCAGGATTTTCTTTTTCAAATACACGGATTACTTCAATGAGTTTTCCTCTTCCTCCCAGGTGATGAGCCTCGATAAAATCACCGTTTTCAAAGACATTTGTACTTCTCAGGTGAACGAATTTGGTACGGTGAGCAAATTTTTGCGCAAGCTTTGGAACATCATTCTGAAGGTTGGCGCTTAAAGATCCGGCACAGAATGTTAATCCGTTGTGAGGATTATCAACAGCTTTCAGAAGCCAGTCGATATCTTCTTCATTGGTTACTATTCTGGGTAAGCCCAGTAATGAAAAAGGCGGATCATCAGGATGTACACACATCTGGATATTCCATTTTTCGCATACAGGCATTATTTTTTCAAGGAAATATTTCATGTTTTGGCGAAGCTGATGCTTATCTATACCATCGTACAAAGCCAGCAGACTGTTGAACTTTTCTACAGGATTCAATTCGCCTTCTCTGATATTTCCGTTAACGAAGCCCTGTGTTTTTACAATGACTGAATCTATCAGGTCATGATTATCTTTTTCCGTTAAGGTATTTTTTAATTCTTCTACCTTCTGAAGGATTTCCGGGTTATAGTCGTTTTCTGCTCCCTCTCTTTTAAGGATATGAATTTCGAAGTACGCAAACTTGGCTTTGTCAAAATAAAGTGAGGATGAACCGTCTTTCCATTCGTGAAAAAGGTCGGTGCGTGCCCAGTCGAGAACAGGCATAAAGTTGTAGCAAACTGTTGTAACCCCCGCTTTACCCAGATTCTCAAGGCTCGTGATATAATTTTCTATTAAAGAGTCACGGTCTTCACCTCCGTATTTGATCGCCTCACTCACAGGAAGACTTTCAACAACAGACCAACGAAGTCCGTGGCTTTCTATATAGTTTTTATAATCATTGATGGCCTCCAGATTCCAGATTTCTCCGTTTGGGATATCATGCAGTGCAGAAACAATTCCTTCTACTCCTATTTGACGAAGTGTACTCAGCTGTATTTTGTCTTTTTTTCCAAACCAACGCCAGGTTTTTTCCATAATGTAAAGTTTTAATTCAGATAAACAAAGCAGGTGCTTTTCACACCTACTCTGTTACTGATATGAATGTAGAAAATAATTAATTGTATCCTGGATTCTGATATTTTGCTTTAATATCTGCCGATACTTCCATCGCATCAATCTGATTCTGAGGAATGGGTCTCAGATAGTGAAAGGGTTTTATCGTTCTTGTAACCGTTTGTGGGGCATGATCTCCATAAGAAGCTCCTCCTATCTGATAGGTTGCTGCATAGTCTCCCCACTTCTGTGTACGTACCAGATCATACCATCTGTAGAATTCCCCGTAGTATTCACGGGATCTTTCTGCAAGAATATAATCAATGGTAATTACGGATGGTGTAGCAGCAGTCATTGCAGCACTGTTATCTGCTACATAAGCAGTATTTTCAGCATTATTGAACTTCCATTTTCCGGCACGGGCACGGATCACATTGATAAGATCTCTGGCTGTCCTGGCTCCTGACGCTCCTTTCACTGCTGCTTCCGCTGCAATAAAATAGAATTCTGAAAACTTAGCGACACTGAAAGGGCGGGTTAATCCCGCATTCGGATATCCTAACCCGTTCGGATCATCGGTACGGTAAGTTCCTATTTTCCATAATCCAGGATATACAATTCTGCTGATTCCGTTCGGTGCAATGACCCAGTCTGCTCTCCCCGGAAGGGTTCCTGCTCCTACACCGCTTTGTCCGGATCCTGTAGGATAAGAAGGAGTCTGGCTGTCATCATTCAGGAAGCTTAAGATTGCTCCTCCCGGCTGCACAGGTAAATTATTGGCGTTATAAAGTACAGGAACCGTTGTAAGGCCTGTTCCATTCTTGTTCCAGTTTCCTCTGTAGGTGGTTACAAAAGTTCCATCATAACGGGAATCGTTGGTTTTATCTGCAAAAGTATTTTTAATAACTCCCAACGTAGGACACATACGAACCCAAGGACGTCCCAGTGACTGTGCTGCTTCTCTCTGTACTGAACTTACAACGTCTGCTCCAACCCATGCTGTTGTTTTACTACTTTTGATGGCAGTATAGTTCCAGGTCTGCATCCATGCTGCAAAATTATCCGGGGCCCAGCCTGAACCAAATCCTACAGGGTCACTTTCGTTGTAATAAGTACTTGACTGTGTATGGTCTGCATAAAGCATCGATTCGGTATTCCTGTCATTTGAACCTACATTGACATCATAGAAGGTAGGCTGAAGCGCGTAAGGTCCAGGATTGTTAATTCCTTCCATAGCGATATCATAAGCCTGCTGGAAATACCACTGGGCATTGTGCCCGTCAGGATCAGTCCTTGCCACTTCAGGGTAAGTTGGAATCCCGTTTGGATTCTGCAGCCACCATCCATAAGTAAGGTAAGCTTTGGCAAGCATCAATCTTGCAACATTTTTGGTTACCCCTCCGGTTACCCTTGGTGATGCAGGCAGATTTTCTATTGCTTTTTTAAGGTCAGCAAAAACTGTTTTTGTGTATACTTCCGGCACAGTATTTCTTGCAGAAGTTGTGGATGGCAGCGTATTGTATTTCAATTCTCCTGCTCCCAAATCCAGAGGAACTCCTCCATAGGTCTGTACGAGCATGAAGTAATAAAATCCACGGAAGAAACGGGCTTCAGAGATCATAGATTCTGCAATTCCGAATCCTGGTCCTTTTTCAATAATTCCGTTGGCTGTATTGATATACGGGAATACAGAGTTCCAGACCATACTTGTAGGAAAAGTATTGGAATTGATATTCCCGTTTCCGGACATATCGAGTTCTTTAAAGTTACCATCAGCACTTTGAGCCCAGGTAGATTCATCTGTACCATTCTGGCAATTGCTCATAAAATATCCGTTACCGTACAATAAACGCATCTGTCTGTATAAGGCTGTAAAGCCCTGGTTAACTCCGTCTGCTGTATTAAAATAGTCAGCCGTATATATTGATCTTGGCTGCTCATCAAGAATTTCATTACAACCTGTAAATGTTAAGGATAAAAAGAGAGCTCCCAATAGCAGTTTTTTGTTAAAATTTATCATGACTGTACAGTTTTAAAAGGTTAAGTTTAGTCCCATTAAGTAATTTCTTGTGGAAGGATTATTGGTTCCTATAACAAGCTGGCGGCTCTGATATCCGCTAACCGCCTGGTTCTCATTCCCAAAAGAGTTAGGCTCCGGATCCATTCCTGAGAATTTATGATAAGGGGAGAATAATACCACAGGGTTGGTTACGGTAAAGTAGATTCTAAGACTATTGATTTTCAGATCTTTCAGTAATTCTTTATTAACATTATAGCCTAATGTAATGGTACGAAGCTTAAGGTAAGAAGCATCAAACATCGCTAATGTAGAGGAATACTTTGGATTATCACCACTCAAGTGACGGCCCGGACGCGGAAAATAAGCACCGGTATTATCTTCTGTCCAGTAATCCACATCCACGTTATTCCCTCTTCCGGTTAATCTGTTAAGATAACTTGCTGATCCGTAAATCGTACTCACCAGGATTCCTCCGTGCTGGAAAGCCCCTACGGTACTTAGTTCAAAATTCTTGTAGGCAAAGCGCATATTGAATCCTCCCTGGAATTTCGGAGCAGTATCAAAAATCTGTCTGTCATCCGGTCCTATTGCTCTCATCGGAGTCCCGTCAGCATTATAACCTCCTGTGTAAAGAACTTTAATAGATCCTATAACATCTGCCGGAGTTCCGGGCTCCAGAATACTCTGGTAAGGGTCACCAGCCTGCCAAAGACCTATATACTGATAATCATATAATGAATTGATATTATGACCTACAAACCATAAGTTATTAACGTCACGATCTGTTCCGGATGCAAGAGATAAAATTTTGTTTTTATTGGTATAAAAATTAACTCCGGCTTCCCATGTAAACCCATCCGGATTGTCAAAAATGGTACCATTTAAAGAAACCTCCAATCCTTTATTTTCTGTTTCTGCTACATTGGAAACAATGGATGACCAACCGCTTGATGCCGGAAGACTTTTTTGTGTCAACAGGTCATAGGTATGGGTTTTGTAATATTCCACACTTCCCGTAAGACGGTTATTCAGTATTCCGAAATCAACCCCGTAGTTTTGTGTTTTTGAATATTCCCATCCTAAATTCGGGTTTGGAGGCTGACTTCCGTAAATCCCTGTACTTCCTGCAAGTCCATAATTATAAGGAGCGACATTAAATCTTCCCATCGTAGTGTATGGATCTACTGCCTGATTGGAAGTCTGCCCCCATCCTGCTCTGAATTTAAGGAGATTAATCACTTTGATATTCTGCATGAAGGATTCATTGGTAACATTCCATCCTAATGATAATGCGGGATACGTATGCCATTTGTTTCCCGGAGCAAGCCTGGAAGAACCGTCTCCACGAAGAGTGGCGGTCAGCATATATTTATTATCATAAGTATACATTACTCTTCCCATCGCTGAAAGCAGGCCGGTTTTCCAATATATCTGGTCTTCTGGTCTTACTGTAATATCCGCCTGTGGTGACTGTCCCAGGTTATAATACTGGAAGAAATCTGCAGGGACGTTCTTTGCGCTCATGTATGAACTTGTATATTTATTACCCTCCGCAGAATATAATGCTACAGCATTAATCTTGTGTTTTCCAAATGTACGGTCGTACGTCAAAAGGTTTTCCAATACCCAATGGTAGGTCTGATTATTTCCTCTTCCTGCAGCTGAAGGCCCTTGAGGGTTTGTATTAAAGACTCCTACACCGGCATAGTTGCCACTGTTTGAGGTACGGAAATCCAAACCAACATTTAACCTGTATTTCAATCCTTTAATTGGCAGGCTTGCCTCCCCGTAAAGGTTGTTGTATGATGCAAAAGATTTGGTTTCATCTATATATTTATCCCCTAAGCTTTCCAAGCTTCTTCTGGTATAGATCCATGTCTGATCAATTCCTCCTGCAGTACTCATTACTCTTTTCGGGCTTCCGTCCGGATTATAAGGATTGGCAATAGGAGAATATCCCAGAACCGCTCCCGGATTTACTCCGTTCCCTTCTGAGATGGAATAATTGGAATTGGTTGTAAAACCAAACTTAAAAATAGAGCCCACCTGTTGGTCAATAGCCATCCTAAGGGCGAATCTTTCATAACTCTGAACAGGGATTAATGCATTTTGTTTGAAATATGACAAACCTACATTATAATTCCCACCTTCTGTTCCTCCTGAAACTCCTACATCATGACTGGTCATCATTGCCGGCTTATAAAACAGGCTTTGCCAATCTGTATTCACACTGTTATTTTCATCAGCACCGTTTGAATACAAAGGTGTTGTATTTCCGGCAGGAATTGCATAAGCACGCAACTGTGCAAACTTAGGCCCGTCCATCATAGGATATTTTGAAAACAAGGTCTGCACTCCTGTAAATGTATTGTAGGTGAATCTGGGCCTCTGCCCTTTTGCTCCTCTGTTTGTGGTAACGAGAATAACACCGTTTGCTCCTCTGGAACCGTAGATGGCGGTGGCAGAGGCATCTTTCAGGATATCAATACTTTTAATATCGCTGGAGCTTATATCTCCCAGTGACCCTACAAAAGGAATACCGTCCAATACAATCAGCGGATTGTTATCTCCCGTAAGAGATCTTGTTCCCCTGATACGGATCTGCATGGCTGCGCCCGGTTTGGTAGAAGTCTGTGAGATATCTACCCCCGCAGTTCTTCCCTGTAATGCCTGGGTAATATTGGCAGAAGGTACTTCACGCAGGGCATCTCCTTTTACAGTGGCTACAGAACCTGTCACAGCTTCTTTTCTCTGGGTTCCATATCCTATCACAACAACTTCATCTATTTTATTTTCTTTAGCTACTGTATCTTTCTTAACCTGTGAATATGCTATGCCGGAAGGCAATAAAGTCATTGCAAAGAATAATGCGGCTCTATTGCTCTTATTGAAATAAAATCGGTTCATAATTATTATTTTAATATTAGTTGTTGAATAAAAGGCTGTTTAATAATTATAATTTCTAAAATCCTTAGTGTTTATGAGCCTTTTATTTTTTATTATATATACATATTCACGATAGCTTCAAACAGCTCCTGCTTTCCGCTTTTTGGCTGTGGTTCACCGATTTCGTGAGCTATTCTCTGCAGATCTTCCAGTGTAAGCGAGCCTTCTTCAAATGCTTTTCCGTTACCATTATCAAAAGAAGCGTAACGATCTGTTCTCAGTTTTTTGTAATCCGAATTTTCAAGAATATCAGCCGCTGCCAGAAGACCTTTTGCGAATACATCCATTCCTGAAATGTGTGAAATGAATAAATCTTCAGCATCAATAGAATTTCTTCTGATTTTAGCGTCAAAATTTACTCCTCCTGTTCCCAGACCTCCTGCCGGAAGCAATACAAGCCATGCCTGAACCATGTCGTAGTAATCAATCGGGAACTGGTCCGTATCCCATCCGTTCTGGTAGTCTCCCCTGTTGGCATCAATGCTTCCTAAAAGTCCTGCATCTACTGCAACCTGAAGTTCATGCTCGAATGTGTGACCTGCCAATGTAGCATGGTTTACTTCGATATTCAGTTTAAAGTCTTTATCTAATCCGTAATGTCTCAGGAATCCGATTACAGTTTCAGAATCATAATCGTACTGGTGTTTGGTAGGTTCCATTGGTTTTGGTTCAATCAGGAAAGTTCCTTTAAAGCCTTGCTGACGTGCATAGTCTCTCGACATGGAAAGGAAACGTGCAAGATGATCTTTTTCACGTTTCATATCCGTGTTCAAAAGGCTCATATATCCTTCTCTTCCGCCCCAGAAAACATAATTTTCACCACCAAGTGCTATCGTAGCATCTATTGAATTTTTCACCTGCGTTCCTGCGCAAGCAACAACATCAAAATTTGGGTTTGTAGAAGCACCGTTCATGTATCTTTCATGGGTGAAAACATTCGCTGTTCCCCATAAAAGCTTAATGCCTGTTTCCTGCTGCTTTTGTTTGGCGTATTCCACGATAGTCTGCATATTCTTCTCGTAGTCTTTCCAGTTGCTGGCTGGGTCTACCAAATCGATATCATGGAAGCAGTAATAATTGAAACCCATTTTGGACATGAATTCAAAGCCTGCATCCATTTTGTGCATTGCTCTTGTTACCGGATCATTTCCGATATCCCATGGGTGGTGGATGGTAGGTCCCCCGAACGGATCACTTCCGTTTGCACATAAGGTGTGCCACCATGCCATTGCAAATCTTGTCCAGTCTTTCATAGGTTTTCCCATCACGATCTTTTCCGCATCATAATAGCGGAATGCCAACGGGTTCCTGCTCTCCTTCCCTTCAAACTTAATTTTTTCAATACCCGTAAAAAACTCTTTTGTACCTGTTAAAGTGTTCATATTTATTTGATTATTTTTTATTTATTTTTAATTTTTTGCGTAGAGATCCCCTTCTCACTGGTTCTTAAGGATCAGTAAGAGGATGAAAAATACGGTTGTAATTGTCCTAGATTATTTCGTTAAGATGATGTTTCCATCTGCCATAGGCTTCTAAATATTGTTCTCGTTTTTCGTGTTCAGGCTCTATTACCGCTATCTGCTCAAGGGAAGAAAATGCTTCCCTGGAATCTGAATAAAATCCTATTCCCATTCCGGCAGCTCTTGCTGCTCCCACCGCTCCATCGGTATCATAAAGTTCAATGACCGCATTGCTTACACTGGATAGCGACTGGCGAAAAATTGAACTTAAAAACATGTTGGCATTTCCTGCACGGATGACCTGGATATCCATTCCGATATTTCTCATGATATCCATTCCGTATTCATAAGAGAATACAATACCTTCCTGCGCCGCACGCAGTATATCTCCTTTAGTATGTATATTGAAATTAATTCCGTGAATAGAACAGCTTGTATCTTTATTTTCCAGCACTCTTTCTGCTCCGTTTCCAAAAGGAATAATGCTTAACCCTTTTGAACCGATAGGTGAAAGTGAAGCCATATCGTTCATATCCCCGTAAGAAGAAAGTGAGGTTGCAAAATTGTGCTTCAGCCACGAATTTAAAATACCGGTTCCGTTGATACACAGCAAAACCCCAAGTCTGATCTGTTCCGGAGTATAATTGACATGGGCAAATGTATTTACCCTTGATAATTTATCATATTCCAGCTGGTCCAAAACTCCGTATACCACTCCTGAAGTTCCTGCTGTAGAGGCAATTTCTCCCGGATTAAAAACATTCAGGGAAAGCGCATTGTTGGGCTGATCTCCTGCTCTGTAAGAAATAGGTGTACCTTCCTTTAAGCCTAATTCTTCCGCTGCTGCCCTTGAAACTGTTGCCTGAATACCGAATGTAGGTACAATTTCGGGGAAAAAACTTTCAGGAATTCCATAGTGGTTAATGATATCTTCCGAAATGCAGTTGTTCTTAAAATCCCAGAATATTCCTTCTGATAATCCTTCAATGGTCATTCCTATCTGCCCTGAAAGTCTCATGGCAATATAGTCTCCCGGAAGCATTATTTTATCTATCTTTTCAAAGATCTCAGGTTCATTTTCTTTTACCCATGCAAGCTTAGAAGCGGTAAAATTCCCCGGTGAATTCAACAGATGAGAAAGACATTTTTCTTCACCTATGGTTTTAAAAGCATGCTCACCATAAGGCACAGCACGGCTGTCACACCAGATAATGGATGGTCTTAAAAGGTTCTGATCTTTGTCTACCAGAATCAACCCATGCATCTGCCAGGTGATTCCGATTCCTTTGATATCTTCAGCATGTACTCCAGATTCATGCATGACAGCTTCGTGTGCCAACTTCAGATTGATCCACCAGTCAACCGGATTTTGCTCTGCCCATCCCGGATTTATAGCAGTGATTTTCATTTCTTTTTTGGGAGAAAATTCAGAAGCAATCACCTTTCCACTGGATGCCTCGATGAGACACACTTTCACAGAAGAACTGCCAATGTCATAGCCTAGTAAGTACATAATTTTTTTAAAAAAGATTATTTTATAAGTTTTGTATTGTTTTTCTTGTAAATCTTAGCATCAAACCTGTAATATCTTGCGGCGCGGTGTGATACATCTTTTTGGATTTCATCCAAAGGAACAATATAGGGGAACGAAGATATTTTCTTATGAAAATTCTTAATATCGATATTTTTTTCGCTTAAAGCACTGTATAGCTGATAAAGCTGTCTTATGGTAAACCTTTTCGGCAGCAGCTCAAAAATAATGGAGAAATCAGATTCAATCCACTTTCTGATCTCAATCAGTGATTCATTGATAATTTTGTTATGGTCAAACGGCAGTACCGGAACCTCATCAATAGGATACCAGTCTACGGTATCGTATTTTGTACTGTTGATCTTATGGTCTATTTTGCAAAGGGAAAGATAAGCCACTGTGATGATCCTGTCTATATGATGCTTGTATTCCTTATCCATCCATTTTATATCATGTATGTTGCTCGCTCTCATAGGGTCAGCAAAGCACCGGAACTGTTTAAGAACCATTTTCTTTATTCCTGTAAGCTCATGAAGTACCCTTTGTGCAGCATCATCTACATCTTCATCACTAAAGATCAGGCTTCCCGGCAGTTTTCTCTGTTTTTCCAACGGAATATCATCAACATGGCGTTGTACTAATAAGATATTCAACCGGTTTTCATGGTCAAATCCAAATACAACACAATCGACAGAGACATAGGTATGAATAAAGTTCTGATTCATTAGTTTGTTAACATTTTGGTAACATTACAAATATAAAAATTCATCTGAATAAAAAAAATAAATCAACCATTATCTGCTGCTTATCAACACCTTACATATCGAATTTTTATGATATCAATTGTATAAAAAATATGATAAGGTTATCATTGATTTTACACTTAGTATTTTCATAAGATATGAATTCACAATTAATTGCAATCTTAATCAGCTTAAAAAAAAAATTAAATTTTCTGAAGAAATATTATGATAAGAAGAATGATTTTTTTTTTCATTTCACTTGAAAAAAAAATGTAAAAAACACACTTTTCATTAATAAAATACCACCAAAAATGGTTTTTTTTTCACCATTTTTCTTACTCAACCCTAAAGATTTACGAAATAAAGAATTCGAAGAGAAGAAACAACTGATTTTTACAGGTATCAGAATTCAGAACCAGGAATGGCCGGAAATAATTCTGTTAATATGTTTCGTTGAATGACTCGAAATACCAGTAAATCTAATGAATTCAACCTTAAAAAAAACACAATACTCAACCATTAACACACTGAAAACCAACGGCATAAAATTTACTATTTGTTAACTATCAAATCACTCCCTATGTCACATAAATTTATTCTTTTTCTGTATTCCGTACCTTTCATAACATTAGCTCAAGTTGGTATTAATACCAATACTCCAACACGCAAACTTCATGTCGTTGGTAACATGCGCGTTGGTGTTTTGACCAATAAATCTGAATCTGCGGCATATGATCAAATATTATCTACAGATATTAACGGGAATGTAGATTATATTACAAAGTCCAGTATGAAGCCTCCATTGGATCCCGGAACGTCCAACAAAGAAAGTTACAGTTTACTTTATAATATGCCCGGCCCTAACGGAGATCCTGCCAGAACATTAAAATGTGGTAAATTTTTATTTGTCTTTGAAGGCACCGATCAATCACGGATCAATTTCAGGCTGGCTGAAAATCCGGGAACTGATGTAAATATTTATATGAGTATGGAGCAGAATTTTAATGCCAATGGCTTTCAGTTTTATCAGGGAAAAGCTCCAACCGACCCCTCCACTGTTCCCTTTTTATTCACTACCTCTAACTGGAACGTTAATCAAGAATTTGCACGGGCAAATTTAGCTGATTATGAACAGAATATTATGCATTTCCAATACCCAAATGACACAGATTTTTATAGGCTGACCATTTATAAGGTAAAGCAGAATACCGGAGCAGATAGTTGGGATTTTGTTGCTTCTTGTGAAAAATTTTAGATATGAGGAATATAGTATTTTTAGTTATTGGGCTTAATGGTCTTGTGATGGCTCAGGATCAAAAGTTTGGTATAGATACCAATATGCCCACAAGGAAATTGGATATAAACGGAGACTTAAGGGTCACTTCTACAAACGACGTAACTAATAATGTTTCCTATGACAGAATTGTAACCGCAAGTAATGCAACAGGTAATATAGACTATATTAATATATCTGCTGTTGCACAAACAGAGACAAACAATGTTGAAGTAAAACGTATGGTCTATAACAGTTCTGTGCCGGATGAGACTAAAGAATGTAGTTGTGGTGATGTCACTTTTCGGATTAATAATCTGAATACTGCTGAAATTAAACTTAATTCCCTCACCACTTTTGTAACAAATGGGAACATTACAAACTTTAACCTGGGCTATGGAATTAAAAGATGGATAAATAATTCATATAATTTTGTCAACAGAACAATTGCATTTACAAATTTGAATTATTCAGCTTATCAGTCATTAGACCCTGCTACATTTACCACAGGTCCAAATTACACAGTCAGAATCTATACAATTGTACCGCCAAAACAAAATAATTTGTACCGCCTCACTCTATCCCGTATCAGTAATACCAATACTGATTTTACATATGCCCTTATATGTGAAAAATTTTATATTCAAACTCTATAATATGAAAAATATTTCTTTATTTTTTAGCCTGGTATCATTTTCCATTAACGCTCAAGTTGGCATAGGAACAACTGCGCCAGCCAGAGCATTAGATGTTAATGGTGATGTAAGAATAAGAACGTTAACAGATAAAAGTACCGATGGTAATTACAATAAAATAATTGTTGCCAATTCAAATGGAGATCTCGACTCCTGGGATAAAGCAAGTTTATTAAATACGGTAAGAGATCGTGCCATAGAAAATAAAAAAATTGTTTATTTTTCAAATTCCCCTGTAATAGGGAATGTCATGGATTGTGGCAAAATGCAATACAGATTTGACACTGGTCCCCTACCTCAAATGAGATTGGTAACCGCTGCTGATATTATAATCTATTACACTAAGATTCAAAAAGTAAATAGCAACGTCAATACTTTTATACCTCCCAACAGCATTATATCAAACCTTACTGCAACATATACTGCATCAAACACCTGGTTCACTCTGGACCCTGCTTATTCAAATAACATTTTAGATGAACTTTACATGACTTATCCAGGTGATGCCAACCTTTACAGGGTAACTTTTCTAGCAAGAAATATGGGAGCAGACCAATATTTCTATACGATGCTCTGCGAAAAATTTTAAATGAGAAATTAAAGTATCCGGATTAGCGGCTGAAACAATCTCTGATGAACTGAGCTTTGACTTTGCATGGATGGATAATTGATATCATTCCCGAAAATGAAATCAAATAATAGACTAATACATAATCATTGTTTGCATCTTATTAACTTAATTCCACTTGTTCAGCAAGAAATATTGACTATTCTTAACCGATTTAACGACAAAATGCCAAATGATTGTTTTTGCATCATTTGGCATTCTTTGTTATTAGTGAACCCACTGGTACAGAACTCGAACTCACTACTGGAAGATTTGAGGCGATTGAACCAATTGAAAGACAGTCCATATCAACAAGATTTAAACACGGAAAAGGTTAGTCAATCTAAACCTAAACAGCCTCAAAGCCCTGCAAAAGTAGAGGGAGCTAAAAAGATACGGTTTTGATATACATGGTATATATACCCAATGTTTTGCAAAGGCTTTCGATATTGTCCAGTTTATCCCCTAAAAAAATCTTACCTGACTTCGGTTCGTATCATGGAACAAATTCATAGTTAAGGCTAATATTTGTATTAAGATAGATATTACCTGATTTAAAAACCGTGGCTATGAGACATCCATTACAGACCATTGTTGCCGACATCCAAAAGCAGGAAAGAAAATTATCTGCCGAAGCATCCAGTTTCATTGATGAGGCTTATAAAATGACTATTTATCTTCAAGAGTTGTTGCGTACCCTCAAAGAAGATGTATTGAAAGAGGGCTTTTCCAGCAAAGACGAAGAAATCAATTTTTTCAAGCTGATAAAACCTAATATTCTCGGTAAACTCATTTATTACAACAAAGTGTACCGGATTGAAACAGCCTGTCCCGCAGAAAACGGAAATTTACATCAATGCTATTTTGCTTTGCAGTTGAGGGAATTAAAGCAGGAATACAAAGAGCATATCTGTAACTCGGAATTTTACAGGTATTACCGCTCCGGCAGAACCGACCGTGATGAGAATTACTATACGCTGGGTAACATCAACTACTATGATGGGCTAAATAGCTTTGTATTTGAAATTGACCCGAGCTTCTCTACCTACTTTGATTATAAGGTGGCAAAAATCATCGCCAACGAACTCATCTATAATTATCTCACCACAAAATTAAGCCCTGAACAAAATCCCGATGTTTTATTGCAGGATAGCGATGCAAAAGATATTTTTTGGACACAAACAAAGAACGCACTCATTGAATTGATTTATGCACTCCATGCCGCCGATGCCATTTCACACGGAAAATTAGGCATCCGCAAAATCAGCATGGTGTTTCAAATCCTGTTCCGTGTTTCTCTTAATGATATACACAACAGCTTTCACCGTATGAAAACCCGTGCAGGCTCACGCACTTTGTTTTTAGACCAACTGAAATACAGTTTAGAGGAATATATGGATAAGGAAGATAACCACTAATTGCCCTCTTTTCTTTCAGGTAAAGGAACAGCATCATTGGTGCTGTTCCTTTTTTTGCCCCTTTGCCTATATGTGTATATAGACAAATCCGTTGTTTGGAACACCCCATGAGCAACGGTAAAAGCAAGAAACCCCTAAAAAGCAGCACTTTAAATCAATTGCAAAAAAATTGAAAAAAGTGCCTTTTTGATAGACACGTATCGGAAGACAGGCCCCGCCAAACGCTCCAATTTTGTATGGTAAGAATATCATTAAAACGTACCATTATGAATATTGACAGAATGGAATTTACCGCATGGATGGAGCGTATCATGGAGCGTTTCGACATTTTAAAAGAGCATATCATTGATATACAGAAACAGCGCAACAGCATAGACGGCGAAGAGCTACTGGACAATCAAGACCTGCTCCAAATGCTCAAAATCAGTCATCGCTCTTTGCAACGATACCGCTCGTCCGGCAAGTTGCCTTACTATACCATTAGCGGTAAACTGTACTACAAACTATCAGATGTACACCAATTCGTCAGGGAGAGTTTTAATATGCCCCTGCAACGTACAAAGGACAATCAATGACAAACAGTGCCACCTAAAGACGGGTACGGCTAAGCCGTATTCACTTCAATTACATTCGGATGGTAACATTTTAAAATAGCAATATTATGAGCGAACAAAACATTGAAAATCCACAGCAATATCCCGAACAGCTTTCGGATGTGCTGTTGGTGATGGACAAAGAGAAAAAGAAAATCCAAGCGGTTACAGGTATTGACGAAAATGGCAATTTGAAAACCGTTG
Source organism: Chryseobacterium flavum (assembly GCF_003385595.1). Taxonomy (GTDB): domain Bacteria; phylum Bacteroidota; class Bacteroidia; order Flavobacteriales; family Weeksellaceae; genus Chryseobacterium; species Chryseobacterium flavum. The sequence continues at coordinate 180,764 of NZ_QNUE01000001.1, forward strand.
ATGCCGATAAAAAGAACCAAAGTGAGTTCATGCGGGTAGATAAAAGCGGTGATTTATTCTCCAACTTCTTTTCCAATTTTTGGCGACAGCTTAAAGACCCGACCCACTTTTCATTCTTTAAAGTTCCTGCATCGGAAGCGGTCGAAACCGCTAAAGAAATGCAGAAACAAGTTGATGCCCCTACCAAAGAGGGTGAGGCGGTTATGCAGAAGCATGAAGTCAAAGAGCCAAAGGAACAGCAACAGGAAAACAAAAATGAGACGGGAACAGCACAAGCAACGCCCACGCCGGAAACAACCGAATATCGCTATAAGGCAGAAGATATTGATTGGAAAACTTTAGAGCAAATCGGGATAACCAAAGATAGGCTTGAAAAGGACGGTGTGCTGGATACGCTATTGAAAGGCTATAAAACTAATAAGGTATATCCGGTGAGTATCAATTTTGGTTCAGCCATAATCCGTTCCGAAGCGAGGTTGGGGCTTCAAAACGGCGAAGATGGAAAGCCCGTATTTGTCATGTATGGTGTCCGCCACGAACCGAACCTTAATGCTCCTTTCTTTGGTCATGAATTTACCAAAGAGGACAAAGACAACCTGCTCAAAACCGGAAACATGGGGCGTATGGTGGAATTGACCAATCCAAAAACAGGAGAAAAGATACCGTCCATCATTAGTATTGACAAGTTAACAAACGAGGTAATCGCCTTACGGCAAAATTGGATAAAAGTACCTGACAAAATTGGAGGTGTGAAACTCAATGCAGAACAAAAACAAGCTCTATATGAGGGCAAAGTCATCCACTTAGAGGGTATGGTGTCCAAAAAAGGAAAGCCTTTCGATAGCGATGTTCAATATAACGCTGATAAGCGTTATCCAGAGTACCTTTTTGACAGGGGTATTAACAACAAACAATCCCAAAACCATCAGCAAACGCAGTCACAGGATAACCCAAGATTATTCAGGGGCAAAGAGTTTAGCGATGAACAATACAAAAAACTCATGGAGGGCAAGACCGTTTACGTTTCGGATTTCAAAGACGGAAAAGGACAGCCTTATAAGGGCTACGTTACATTGAGTGCCGAAACAGGAAAGTATGGCTTCAATTTTAGAAACCCTGACAAGTTAAAGGATAAGATTGTTCCGGCAGAAACCCACAAAACACAGGTTGCCGTTAATTCTGAGGGAAAAACCAATGAGGCAACCAAAAATATCAATGAGCCTCTAAAATCCCAACAAACCGCCCCAGCCAACAAACAGCAGCAGGAAAAGCAGGAAACACCAAAACCAGCTAAATCAAAGGGTGTAAGACGATAATCACTAAAAAGAAAAAGATATGAAAGCAGTTATTGCAGAGAAACCGAGCGTAGCCCGTGAGATAGCCGCCCTGTTGGGAGCCACCGATAAAAAGGATGGCTACCTAACAGGCAGCGGCTATCAGGTTACGTGGGCATTCGGGCATTTAATCGGACTGGCTATGCCGGAAGATTACGGATTGTCGGGCTTCCAAAAAGAAGCCCTGCCCATTTTACCAAATCCCTTTTTACTGACTGTACGAAAGGTAAAAAAGGACAAAACCTATGTTCCCGATAGCGGAGCGTTAAAACAATTGAAAGTTATCGAGCAGGTTATTGGTCGTTGCGATAGCATCATCGTGGCTACCGATGCCGGGCGTGAGGGTGAACTCATCTTTAGATACATTTACGAATACCTAAAGTGTAGTAAGCCTTTTCAACGTTTATGGATAAGTTCACTTACTGAAAAAGCCATTAAGCAAGGGTTTGACAACCTGAAAGCTGGAAGCGACTTTGACGGGCTTTATCAAGCCGGACAAGGACGGAGCAAAGCCGATTGGCTGGTAGGGATTAATGCTTCGCAGGCATTGAGTATTTCAGGTCGTGGCGTGTACTCCCTCGGTAGAGTGCAAACGCCCACGCTTGCCCTTATCTGCAAACGGTATTTGGAAAACAAAAACTTTACCGTCAAAAAATATTGGCAGATACAATTGGGACACCGCAAAGAGTTTTTGGATTTTAAAAGCCTTTCTAAAACCAAATGGGAAGACAAAAAGTTGGCTGACGATACGCTTAAATCCATTGAGCGTGCCGGAATAGCGACCATTACGGCGGTAGAGAACAAAACCTTTTCAGAACAGCCACCGTTGCTGTTCGACCTTACAGGACTACAAAAGGAAGCCAACAAAAAGCTGGGGCTTTCTGCCGAAGAAACATTGAACATAGCGCAAAGCCTGTATGAAAAGAAATTTATTACCTACCCCCGCACAGGTAGCAAATATATTCCCGAAGATATTTGGACTGAAATTCCTGCATTGGTAAGGTCATTGGAAGCAAAAACTTCCTGTAAAGAAGCTATTGGGAAAGTGAAATGGGGTCGGTTCAATAAGCGCATCGTGAACGATGTAAAGGTAACAGACCATCACGGTTTGCTGATAACCGAAAAAATACCGTCCGCCTTGCCCGCAAAGGAAGATGCCATATACGATATGATTGCCTTGCGTTTGCTGGAAGCCCTATCACAAGCCTGTTCCAAAGAGGTAACCGACATCACATTACAGGCTGTTCATTATGATTTTATGCTCAAAGGCTGTAAAATTCTCGAAGCAGGCTGGCGTGGTATCAAAGGAAATTTTACAGAAGAAGACAGCGAGCCTGCACAGGAATTGCCCGATTTAAAAGTTGGTGATGAACTAAAAATAAAAGATACATCCGTATTGGAAAAGAAAACCAAACCACCTGTACTTTATACGGAAGCTGGTCTATTGTCCGCAATGGAAAATGCCGGAAAGGAAATAGCGAACGAAGACGAACGGAAAGCCCTGCAAGGCATCGGTATCGGCACACCTGCTACAAGAGCCGCCATTATCGAAACGCTTTTTAAGCGGGATTATATCAGGAGGGAAACGAAATCCCTTATTCCTACAGAAAAGGGTTTACAGGTGTACGAAGCGGTAAAGGACAAACGGATTGCCGATGTAGCCATGACTGCCGAATGGGAAATGGCTTTGCAGAAGATTGAGAACAACGAAGCGGATGCTATGGATTTTCACCAATCAATGGAAGCCTATACTTCATCTATTACACAGGAACTTATGAACATCAGCATTGCAAGCGAAAAGCATCCCGAATTGACCTGCCCTAAATGCAAATCCCAAAAACTGCTCATCAGGGATAAGGTTGTAAAATGCACGGATGAAACTTGCAGTTGGCTCCAATTCCGCAATGTGTGTGGAATACAATTAAGTCTTCTTGAAATAGAAAACCTCGTAAATAAAGGTAAAACCAGCCTTATTAAAGGAATGAAAAGCAAAGCGGGTAAAAAGTTTGATGCCTATATCGTCCTGAAAAATAACGGGGAAACCTCTTTTGAATTTGAAAATAACAAGTACAAAAAGAAATGAATAGTAACGTTTTTATAAGCCAAAAGGAAATAGAACCCCTTATCTATACGGTACGGGGTAAACAGGTCATGGTTGATAAAGACCTGGCTATGCTTTATCAGGTCGAAACCAAAATTCTGAACAAAGCCGTAAAAAGGAATATCGAGCGGTTTCCCGACACATTTTGTTTCCAGTTGACCGAGCAGGAAAGTGAAACTTTGAGGTTCCAATTTGGAACCTCAAACGGCGGACGTGGCGGGCGGCGTTATCTTGCCTATGTGTTCACAGAACAAGGAGTGGCTCAGCTCTCTGCCGTATTGCGCAGTGATATAGCTATAAAAGTAAGCATTGCGATTATGAATGCCTTTGTAGAAATGCGGAAACTGTTAATCGGTAATGCTGCATTGTTCTCCCGGATGGATAAAATAGAATTAAAACAGATTGAAGCAGACGGCAAGTTTGAGGAAATTTTTAAGGCTTTGGAAAGCGGCAAGCTCCATAGCGATAAAGGTATTTTCTATGACGGGCAGATATTCGATGCCTACACCTTTGTTGCCGATATTATACGGAGCGCAGAAAGGTCAATTATCCTGATTGACAACTATGTGGACGATACGGTGCTAACGCTACTTGGAAAGCGTGGCCAATCCGTATCTGCCACTATTTATACCAAAAGCATCAGCAATCAATTACAGCTCGATTTGCAACGCTACAACAGTCAGTACCCGCCTATAACTATTCATACTTTTGCCCATGCACATGACCGTTTCCTCATTGTTGACAATACTGAACTATACCATGTCGGCGCATCATTAAAGGATTTGGGTAAAAAGTGGTTTGCTTTTTCGAGAATGGATATTGAAGTAGGTAAAATGCTTCAGAACTTATCTCCATAGTACAAATCCTCTTAAATTTTAGAGGGTTTTCTATGTTATTGTTAACGGTGGTTGGGAGTTTCAGCCCAATCATTGTATGCCATCTCAAATTTAATTTCGCCTTTACCGTGCATCCCGATTTCTTTCCAGCCAGCTTTTCTATAAAATGCTTCTGCTCTTGTTCCCGGAGCGGTTCCTAACCAAACAGTTTCTTTTGTTTTACTAAAATACCAATCAATCATCACATCATGTAGTTGTCTGCCAACTCCCTGTTTGTCAAATTTAGGATGAACAAATAAAGCCCAGATATTATGCTCTTCCAAATCGGCAATAGAAAATCCAACAATTTCATTATTTATCTCACAAACCCAGCCTTTGCCTCTTTCTGTCATAAATATTCTGCAATCTTCGTCTGTTACAAGATTAGGGTCTGATAAGGTGTTTTCTTTTACAGCATTTCTTACTATTTGAATTTGACCAATATCTTCAATCTTTGCTTCTCTAATTATCATATATAGCCTCTTTTTTGTTGAGCGTATTGTATTGTTTATTCTTTCAATTTATATTTTGGCTAAAATACAAAATATATAGCTTTGCATTTATCTTATCATATTCAATTCCTTAATTATACCATTATAGAAGCTTGGGCAAAAAAGATTTACCTTTTCCAAAATGAACGCAGAAGCAATCAAGATGCTTAGTTTTCTGAATGGGATATAGCGTGAGGGATAGAAACGGCATCCTTTTGTAGTTCTTGCAGATCTACAAAAGATATAGTGGATAGCCCGACCCGCTTGTATTTTGAGATTGCCCGTTATGAGTTGGTGAAATGCAGGCGGTGGCACGTCCAAATAAAACTAAATTTCATTTGTCCTGCTCATCCATTTTCCTGATAAGCCCGTCCCGGAGTGCATCAAGGAATTTGGTGCGGTTCATTTTTCGGGTTCTCAATTCCAAATAGGTTTGGTAAAAATTGCCTAAGTCAATGTTATAGTTATTTTCAAAATCTTTGGCTATAATCTGTATATCGTTGTTTCCGTTGTTAAAAGCACCCTGATAATGCAAGGCATAAATCAGCTCTATCAAGGAGGCTTTACTGCCAGTCCATTTTAATTTTTGCTGGCTTGACGATTTGTCTATTTGTGATGTTTTATAAAGTTGGTCTTCGATATAGACTTGTATCAAATCATTCGCCATAATTTTGGCTACCTTGAAATCATGCGATGTAGAAAATGATTGGTCGGACTGGAAATAATAGGTATCTAAACATAGCTTAATATCATGCTTGCCCCGAACAAAAAAACTCTCGTCAAGAAAGGAATTATTATTGCGGTAATACTTATAAAAATCAAGGTTATTGTCAAAGAACCTTTTGAGTTTTTTCAATTCTTTATTCAAGTATTTCCGTATAGATTTTGTGCCATAGGGCTTCTTTATCTCGATTTTATAAATGGCATTGTAGTAGATAAGTTTTGCAAGAATAGTTGGCTTTTGATACTTGAAAAATCGGATTTCCTCATTCACATTCTTAAACCCTTTTTTTAAGACATATTCTTTTACATCGGAAAGGCATTCTACAATCAGGTGTATAACAGCCTCTATACGTTGTATAGAGCAATCGGCTTCAATTTCTAATTCGCCGATTGCAGTTTCCAGTTTATATAATATTTCAGTATGGTATTTTTCCATTCCCTTTACAAGCACACGTTATTTTGAAAAGTGCAACTTTTTATTGTCCCTGCTCCACACGTTCCAAAGCCTCATTATGCTTTTTTCTGAATTGGAAATGCTGAAAATCTGTACTTGTTGGTGCTTCTAATTCGAAATTCTTTAGAACCGCAATTTCTATTTTTAGGTTCTGACCTTTAAAGCCTAATACGTGTCCGCCCTGTTTTGTGTCTGAACTAAGGTAATGCAGATGAAAACCGCTTACTTGTATTCCGTTCAGATATTCAGGAAGATGATAGCCAACCAATGTCCCTGCGGTGTTTTGGATGTCGAAGAACTGCTGCCTGTCTAAAATAGTTGAAAGCACCGGAAAGGGTTCTTCTTTTACTGGCGGAAATGCCCGTGTTTTCACATTGTTGAAATCCCCTGTAATCCTGATGGCGTACATCGCATTTTTATTAATCAACTTACTTTCTATGGTTTCCAACAATGCTTTTTGTTCCATAGTCCCGTTGACGGTGAATGTTGTGTCCGCCTTGAAAAAAGTTACCGTTGAAAAAGATGTTTTATGGTCATTATCCAACACAGTAGTTTCTCCGGTAGATTTGGTTTGGTAAGCTTTGCCGTTCAGCATAGTCAATTCTCCATCCAACATATCAGGCGCACCAATCCCGAAATCACCTTTCAATTTTAAATCCTTAATAGGTAACGAGCCTTTGTAAAGCCCGCCTATAAACGCATCTATAATACCGTAGTTATACAATATGTTGGTTTTAGGATGTGCATCTGTAATTAGTTTATCCTTTTCGGTAATGATGACCTGATTGTGGAACATTTGGGGCATATAAATTTTTTGCGTGGCAGGGTCGTAGTAAATATCTGCGATACTTTCAGCTGTCAGGTAAGACTGGCTTTTCTGCTTCGACAAATCGTAAATCCACATTTTCCCAAAACCCTTGATAGGGAATGTTACCCAATCCGAGATTAGCAAATGGGTATCATCTATCCATTCTATACCGTCAAAAAAACCATTGGCAATATTGGGAAGCTCCTGAAAACTCCCATTGCCTGATTTTATATAAACACTTCCATCTCCGTAACTTTTTCCATTGGTACAGACCACTAACTGTTTTGTCCTCTCGTTGTAATTAATCCCGTTTGCAGTAGGTACATTACCGATGATTTCAAAGGATTTGTTTTTGGTGTTTATTTTATAGATGTTGCCCGAAACCGTTTCTGTAACCGCTATAAAACCATTTTCCAAACGGCATATATCGTTCAATACTTTTGTTGCGGGAATGGTTAATTCAAAAACTGTTTTTCGTGTATTGATGTCAAAACCAACAACACGCTCCATATCGGCAACGTACAAAATATTGCCCGAAACCGTCATTCCTTTGGGTGCATTCAATATTCCGGTTTCCGGAAGAAATTTTGGGTTGACTAATTTTCCTTCTGTGGAAATTTCACTGATAAAGCCATCACCATCTTTACTGAAAACGTCTTGCCCCTGATTGGAAACAAAAAAACGTTTGCCTTTAGATGTAATACTTTCCGGCATTGCAAAGCCATTAGTAACCTGTTGTGAAAAGCCACCTAATCCGATACACATAAAAGCGGCTGTTAATATATTTTTTAATTTCATTTCTCTTTGTTTAAAATTTATTGGAACGGGCTTTAATTGTTAATCAGTTTAAAAGCACCCTCACTGTATCTTGCTCCCACATTGGGATGTTTAGCGACAATAGTATCAATAGCCTTTAATTCTTCTGCCGAAAGTTTTAAGTCAATTGCCACCATATTTTCTTCTAAGTATTTCCTTTTTTTAGTGCCGGGAATTGGAATAATGTCTTCGCCCTGCGCCAGTACCCATGCTAAAGCCAATTGTGCCGGAGTACAGCCTTTTGATGATGCAACTTGTGCAAACTCTGTAACAAGACGATTATTATTTTCGGCAAATTCTTTTTGATAACGTGGCAGATTTTTTCTAAAATCACCATCGCCAAACGCCTCTATATTTTGTGTATTGGTTACTAATCCCCTCGCCAAAGGCGAATAAGGAATGAATGTTATACCCAACTCTCTTACTGTGTTTAGTATTTCGCCCTCAACATCTCTTGTCAATAATGAATATTCTGTTTGTAAAGCAGCAATGGGATGTACAGCATGTGCTTTTCGGATTGACGTTGCCGAAGCTTCACTTAAACCAAGATAACGGACTTTTCCCTCTTTAACCAAATCAGCCATTGCACCAACCATGTCTTCAACCGGAACGTTTGGGTCAATGCGATGAGCATAGTACAAATCAATTACGTCAATATTTAAACGTTTGAGGCTTTTCTCCACCGCTTCTTTTACATATTGAGGCGAGCCATCAAAATAAGTGGTGGGCGAACCGCTTACCCCGGCAACTCCGTCTTTGAAACGAAAGCCGAATTTGGTCGCAATAAAAATTTTATCACGGTTTGGGGCAAGGACTTTAGATAGTAGTTCTTCATTAGCACCATTGGCATACATATCGGCGGTGTCCCAAAAATTAATACCAAGGTCTAAAGCCTTGTGCAAGGTGGCTATACTTTCAGTATCATCTGTCTGACCGTAAGCAAAGCTCATTCCCATGCAGCCTAATCCTAAAGCCGAAAGTATTTCTCCAGTATTTCCTAATTTTCTGTATTGCATATTTTCTGTTTTAGGTTGTTAAAACTTGATAACGATTTTACCAAAAGCCTTACCCGATTTCAATTTTTGAAATGCTTCCTGTGTCTGTTCTAAGGTGTAGATGCTATCAATAACAGGTTTGAGATTGTTCTTCTCAATACCATTTATCAAATCACCTAATTCCTGTGCATTGCCTACGGAATAACCTTGTAAACGGATATAGTTCATAATGAGTGGGAACACATCAAAAGACAATTTGCTGCCCGACATAAAACCCACCAAGCCCACAAAACCGTGTTCTTTAACGGAAAGAATACTTTGCTCAATGGTTTCATTTCCTGCTACATCAAGTGTAATATCTACGCCTAAGCCGTTGTTCAGCCGTTTTACTTCATTGCTCCACTGTGGAAAGTCTTTGTAATTGATAACTTCATCAGCTCCTAAGTCTTTCAGCTTTTGTTCTTTTTCTTTGCTTCCGGTTGTAGCAATTACTTTCAATCCAGACATTTTAGCAATTTGTAAGGCAGCTAAAGAAACTCCTCCGGTTCCCTGTATCAGAATGGTTTGTCCCGCTTTGATGTTGGCTTGTGTTACGAGCATTGCCCAAGCGGTAAGACCTGCAACAGAAAGTGATGTAGCTTCTTCATCGGTCAGGTTTCCAGGAGTGCGAACCAATGTGTTTTCAGGCTGTACGGTAAACTCTGCCATTGTTCCCGAAGTCTGCATACCCGTTCTCAAAGCATTGTGGTAAGGCGTAGTTTTCCCTGCTTCCCAACGAGGAATAAAAGGAATGAGAACACGGTCGCCTTTTTTCCATCGTGTTACATTCTTACCCACGCTTTCCACAACACCCACACCCTCTGACACAGGAATGAACGGAAGCGGAATATTCAACCCTACTGTATTTTCTACTGTGAGCAAATCAAGATATTGAAGCGATACAGCTGTGGTTTTTACCAATATTTCATTTTCTCCTATTTCGGGCGTTGGCACTTTGGCAACTTTTAAATGCTCAATGCCGTAATTTTCTAATTGTATTGCTTGCATAAGTTTAAATGTATTAAGGTACAAAGTTCGCCTTGATGCCTCTTTAAAAATTATGCAATTCAAACAAATGGTTATGAAATGCAACCAATAAAATTACTTGTAATAATAGGGCATGCTTAATCTTCTTCTTTATTGACAATCCTACCTTAATCTTGTGAACGGGTCAGTACGAAAGCTTTTCTCCTTTCCAGCCAGTAATATGTAGAAACTCTTCCCAGGTGAGTGTGTTGGGATTTATCTGTTTGCTCCACATCAAATCACGGTCTTTTCTAAAATACCCATATTCAACGGCATACTCTGCCATCCCTAAAATCTCACGTACTAAAGTTTCATTTGAACCAAATTCGGGGAAATGGTTAATCAATTCCTCCTGTGAAAATGCAGAACTGTAAACAGCTTTTTTGCCTGTTACTTCAATAAACTTATCCACTATTTCCTGCGGTGAGATAATGTCCCCGATTACTGGCAACGACTTGCCCGCATATTTGCTTGGATTTGAAAAAATTTCCAAAACGGCAGGGCCTGTCGCAGTAAGAGGGTCAACAAATGGCGCACGGAAATCTCTTGGTAAATAAATCGGAAACACAAGTGTATCGCCTTTCATAACAGGTGTATAAAATTCTATCAAATTGGTATAAAAGAACGACATATAAATAAATGAACTTGTAACAGGGAGCGTTCGAATGTATTCTTCAATTTTGGCTTTGTCTGTAAAATGAGGAGCAAACTTTCTTCCCATTGTAATTTTATCCACATTTTCCAAGCTGCTGAATACAATATGTTGCACTTCTGCTTCAACAGCTGCATCTGCAAGTTGTTTGCCCAATTCCATCTCGTGGGTTGCAGGTGGTGCAATATTGGGTGTCATCATAAAAACCCCATTTGAACCACGAAAAGCCTTTACAAAATCTTCTTTATATCCGAGGTCAAGTGGTAAATCTACAAGTTCAAGCCCTTGCTCTACCAAATTAATTGCTTCTGGTGAATTAATACGACGGGTAATGCCTCGAACTCGGTAACGTCCACTCTCCAACAGGGTACGTGCGACACTAAGACCTTGTTTACCCAAAACTCCAACAATAGTGATGAGTGGTTTATCGTCCTGTTTCATCTTTTTATTCTCTTTTAAATTTGATACCATTCCTTTTCTATTTAGTAAAATAATAAACTATAATAATTATAGTTGCAAAATTAATTTTAGTAGATTATTTTTGCAATAACTATCAAAATGGATAGGTTCAAAAAACTTGCTATATGAAAACAGAATGTCTTGGTGATTTTGTAAAACTGAATGGAAAAACTTACCCCTGTACGGTAAGTCTAACAATGGATTTGGTAGGTGGAAAATGGAAAACGGTAATCCTTTATCATCTAAAAGATGAACCAAAAAGATATAATGAACTTCGCAAAGAAATGCCGTCCGTAACCGAAATGACTTTGAGTTTGCAATTAAAACAATTAGAAAAAGACGGTTTGGTGTCAAGAAAAGTATATGGCAAAAAACCGCCTATTAAAGTTATTTACAGCCTAACCGATTTCGGTAGCAGTTTTGTTCCTGTTTTAGAAGCCATTACTAAATGGGGCAATGAAATTGTCAGTGGAAAAGGCGAATTTGTTTCTATTGAACAGAGCGTATAATAAAGTTTAAGTTCTATTATTTTAAACAATACTTATTCCGATTTCTTTCCTGAATTGCAAAGGTGTACTATCCGTCTGCTTCTTGAAGAAAATAATAAAGTTTGATGAGTGTTCAAAGCCTAAACTGTATGCTATTTCGGCTATATCCCAATTGCTGAACTGTAACAACGCCTTAGCTTCCTTAATCATTCTTTCGGCAATCCATTCCGTAGTTGTTTTGCCTGTACTTTCTTTCAAAGCCCTGTTTAATGTATTGGTGTGTACGTTGAGTTGCAGAGCAAATTCATTGGCTGTATTGAGTTTTAGGGTTTGGCTCGGTGCATCAATAGGATATTGCCGTTCCAATAGTTCCAAAAACAAGGTACTGATACGTTCCGAGGCATTACCGTGCTGATAAAAGGTTTCAGGTGGTTGTATTTTCATTGCTTCGTGCATAATGATTTGCACGTAGCTTCTCAACAAATCGTATTTGTTGGTATAACCGGAGTTCAGTTCACGAAACATACTTTCAAAAATCCCTTTCAATAGCAAAATGCTTTCTTCACTCGGAAAAAATATGTGATTACCTCCAACCTTGAATAAAGGTGATTGGGATAGGCTTTCGCTTTTGAGGTTCTGATTAATGAAGTCCTCTGTAAAAAGACAAAAATAACCCGCCTGGTCTTGCGAAGTCGGCTCCCACGAATAAGGAATGAGTGGATTTAAAAAGGTAATGGTTGGCTTGTCAATGTTAATGGCTTTATCAGCATAACTGATAATACCTGTCCCTTTGGTAATCATGGAGATTTTGTAAAAATCCCTGCGGTTGGGAGGGAGAGCGGTACTGTCACAGGCAAATTCTTCCCTGCGGTATATATTGAACTGTCCGGCTTTTGGATATTCCTGCCCATGTCGGGTATAAAATTCTGCTATGCTCTCTTTCTTGCTCATTGTACAAAGTTATTAAATTCAAACAAACCTAAACAAGATTGTGCTTTATATTTTAGTGCAGTCCCGTTTTTAGTATCTATTAGTAATTAACCCTGTTGCACCAAATGCTGTAAGTCCGGGTCATTCTTGATGCGCTCCATTTCACTTTCAACAATATTCATAACATCCAGTTTTATCTGTTTGTAATTGCTTTCAATTTCCTGCTTCATATTGTCCGCTCCGTTTTCATCGGTAAAAGACAGTATCTGCGGTATCTTTTTGTAGGCTTTGGTTTCGGCAGCAACCCTGTCATTATCTACTACGATTTCTGCATGAAATATTTTTTGCTCGATGCGTTCATCGAAGTTGTCCGATACCGCTCCAACAAACATACCCTGTGTAAGCGTGGAGATTTTGGACGCTGGTATCAAGCTATCCATTTGGGTAGATATAGAGGTGGATTTATCGTTACGGTTGATGGTCATGCTTTGGCGTTTCTGCAATACTTTCCCGAACCTTTCGGAAAGGTTCTTAGCGGTTTCGCCAACTACCTGACCACTGAAAATATTACCAACGGTGTTCTGTATTACCTTACTCTCTTTATCGCCGTAATCCCTCGTTAATTGCGAAAAGTCCTGAAAACCCAAACAAACTGCAACCTTATTACTTCTCGCAGTTGCGATAAGGTTGTCCAATCCCCTAAAATAAATTGTGGGCAGCTCATCTATGATAACTGAACTCTTTAATTGACCTTTCTTATTAATGAGTTTGACAATTCTTGAATTGTACAATCCCAAAGCTGCGGAGTAAATATTTTGCCTGTCGGGGTTGTTGCCAACGCATAAAATTTTAGGCTCTTTCGGGTTGTTGATGTCTAATGAAAAGTCATCGCCTGTCATTACCCAATACAATTGTGGGCTAATCATACGGGACAAAGGAATTTTTGCCGATGCAATCTGTCCTTGTAACTGGTCTTGTGCGCCTCCTAACCAGGCATCCATGAACGGCGATAAATAATTTTCCAATTCAGGATATGAAGTCAATATAGTAAATACGTCTGCGTATTTTTTGTTGAGCAATTCGATGGCGTGTGGAAACGTGCAATGCTTGCCATCCTCGTAGATTTTCAGATACCAAATAATAGCAGCCAAAAGAATGATTGGGCTTTCCACGAAAAAGTCTCCCTGCTTCGTTATCCAGCTTTTGTTAAGGTTCAGCATGATGGTATAAGCGGCTTCGTAGGCATCCGATATGTCCGTCATGAAATTAGGATTAAGGGGATTGCATCGGTGGCTCCGGCGTGGGTCGTCAAAGTTGATGGCGTAAAATTTGGGTTTTACCTCGTACTTATTGCTGTGCTTTAACAGGTGGTTGTAAGCAATGGTAGAAAGGTCATCGAATTTGAAATCGTAGATGTACATCGAAAAGCCCTTTTCGATGTGTTGTTTGATATAATTATTTACGATTGCATAGGATTTTCCTGAACCCGGAGTTCCCAGCACAATCGAGGCTCGAAAAGGGTTGACTACATTAATCCAGCCGTTGTTCCATTTGCCTTTGTAATAAAACTTCGTGGGAAGATTAACCGAATATTCATTTTGCATCAGGCTGGTTTCCTGTTGGAAACTCTCGTTTTCATTATTGAAAACGTCGTCCATCAGGTTGTTGCGGAGCAGTCGGCTCATCCATACCCCGGCCATGAGCAGGACAATATATCCCATACCCGTTGTAAGGATGTAAAGCGATGTGGCAACCACTGCCGATAGCTTTAATAATGGTGTGTTCAGGAAGAACAGTACAAAGCCGATGGCTAAGGCAACATAAATCTTAGTCCATGTTATCTTTTCGTTCTTTACGCCCTTAGTACCGAGGCAACTCAACGCCAGTAATACCAGCGCAAAAATTTTGGTGTAAAGTGTATGTGCAAAAAGCCCTGCGGTACGATTGAAATTGGTGAGTATCTTACCGATGATTTCCAATGTCCAGCCCCGCTGGTCAAAGTACCCGTAGCAGAACCAATAAAAGTGCATCAACACAATGATGATGCTTACCGCTCTCATAAAAGCCATTATTTTGGCTAACCCTCTTAAATCGTCTTCTCCTTGCATAATTCAAAAATTTGTTTTGATGCAAGTGTAGCCGCTATGAATATTGGCTTGCCGAAATTGGTGTCAGATGGCTTTTGGTGGCATTATTTGGCTTTATTTTAAAACCACAAAGACCAAGATGTTAATCCTGGTCTTTGTTAGTTAAAAGGTAATCTCGTCTATATTTTGAATTTTAATATAGCACAAAGAATTAGCCAATATGCTTTTTAAAGAATGGTATAATTTGCTCAATTGCCTTGCCCGTAGCTTCTTTTCCGTCATACAGGTCATAGTGGCTTGCTCCCTGAACAACCTGAATGGTTTTTTGCTTTGAAGCAGCTTTATCAAACAGTTCAAATCCGTCCCTGTATGAACCAAACGCACCTACTTTATCGCCGATTACTACGTGAAGCGGCTGCGTAAGTAATAAATCTGCCAAATGGAAGGCATCGAATGCCATCGCTTTATCCAAGCTGTCCACACGCAAATGGTTCGGGGAGTTCGGATGCTGCGCTCTCGGTGTCTGGTAATAATCAACGGCTTCAACAACATCAATATCGTTTATTCCTGCTGCTTGCCTTTCTTCCTGTGAGTTTGGTCTGTAAACTGTAATAGCAGGTTCGGCACCTCTTGCCTGTGCGGTACGTTGCTTTGCAATCCCCTCCAGTGTTTTGATGGCTGCATCGGTAGTAAAGTCGCCCTCACGAAGTAAACGACCATAATTTGCACCCACAACCGTCACAACAGCCTTAAATCTTCTTTCGGTCATTGCAGCATTGGCAGCATAGCCACCGCCGCCACATACGCCTAAAACACCTATTTTTTCTTCATCAATATAGTTTAACGTAGTCAAAAAGTCTGCTGCACAACGAAAGTCCTCTATACGGGTTGCGGGGTCTTCTAAAAATCTTACTTCGCCGCCGCTTTCGCCCTGATTGGAAGCGTCAAAAGCCAGTGTAATAAAACCTGCTTCCGCCAATGCCTTACCGTAGATGTTTCCGGCTGTCTGTTCTTTACAACTGCTGATTGGATGCGCACAAACAATTGCCGGATATTTTTTAGTTTCATCAAAGTCTTTCGGGAACTGCAATATGCCTGCTACTTCCCAATTCCTGTTTTTGAATTTTACTGCTTTCATTGTCATTTATCTTTAAAAGTTATTGAACAGTACAAAGATATTTCAAGCTGAAAGCTATCTGCTTAAAGTAATTACGGGAAGACTTTAACTAATTACTGATTTCTGAAAACACTGGGAGAAATACCTGTTTCCTTTTTAAAGAACGTTGCAAAGTAAGATGGGTATTCAAACCCTAAGCTGAAAGCAATTTCACTCACGCTTAATGACGTTGTCCTTAATTTGTTCTTGGCAATCTGTATCAACAGTTGATGTATATGTTCCTGTGGCGAACGACCTGTGTAGTGCTTGATTAAGTCGCCAAAATAGTTGGAAGACAGGTTAGCCATGTCCGAAAAATAAGAAACTGATGGGACTTTCAGCGCATTCTGCTCATCGTGGTAATAGGCTTCAAGATTTTTATAAAAATCAGCTACGGTAGTGTTATACAATTCCTCCCTCGTATCAAATTGCCTGCTGTAAAACTTTTGAATGTAGGACAGGATAAGCGAAGCATAGTGAATGACAATGTCTTTTGAGAAATGCTCATTCCCCTCAAATTCATTCAGTGCTTTTTTGAAAAGGTCAGTAATAATCTGCTCTTCTTCTTTAGTGATGAATAATGCTTCATGGTTACCGTAATAGGTAAAACTGTACTCTTTGGCAATCTTTCGGAACAGTCCTGCATCTATCAGAATATGATAGCCAGATATTTGATGCTCAATATCCCATTGAAGCAAATCGCCCGGTTGGTCAAGATAGACAAAGGCATCAGCCTGGTCAAATGTTGTCTGTCCAAAATTTTTGTCCTTGTCGTAGTCCAGTTTAATTGCCAGTAGATAAAAATCAAGCTCGATAGGTGCTGATTTTCGCCTCATATCCTTTTGCTTTTGGTATTCCACCAAATGGATATGATTGTTCTTATACCCACTGATGTTGGTATAATCCAAAAATTCTTTTATATCGTACTTTTTCTTCAATGCTTTTTCTCTTAATATAATACAAATTTAGAAATTAGTAGGACTATGAGCTTTAAGTTTTCACTGAAAGACTTTCAATTTTTACAGTATAACTAAGAATGCTGATTAACTGCCATACGAATAAGGGAATTAGAATGAAATGGAAAATCAAAGTTTTTTTCTCCGCTTCTTTTTCTTCATTCGTTTGGCAAAAGCCTGTTCTTCGTAATCCTCGGCCTGTGCTTCGGGCAGTAACCCACCAAAGCCATCAATCATTCCTGTATCATCATTCGGTTGTTCTTTATTCAGGAAATCAAAAAGCTGGTGGGTTTCTTCCTTTTCATCTGCAACGTTTTTACCTGTGGTTGGTGCATCTGCGATGCTGGTCTGTTCCGCATTTTGGCGTTGCTCAACTGCCTGCTCTTTCCACCAATCATTAAAGACATTGGCAGAAATATTTTTGCCCAAAGCAGAACCGTTCCAAACGGTACGGCTTTCATGGTCTATAAATGTCATACCATATATGCGCCCCTCATCATTGCGCCGAACAACAGTATTGATGCCTTGTTCCAAAAGTTGCCTTTTAAAATCCGTTTCATTAGTAGTTGTGTGCATAGCTGCCTCGATGGTGTTTTTCAACACGGCTCTTACCGGGCTATTTTTCATCTGCTCTTTAGATTGCATAAAATGTTCCTGCAAGGCTTCCAATCCTGCGTGTTTGCCAAAACGTGAAGCCTTAAAGGGATTGCTGGCTTTTTCTCCCTGTTCGTTCAGGGCAAAATACACCAGCCCATTTTTGGGCTGTCCGTTCAGCTCGCCTTTCACTTCTTCCGCCGTAATATTAAAGAGGGAAAGCAACGCATTATACGTTCCGAGGCTTGGGTATTTGTAATACTTCGGCAGGTGTCGTACCACCGAAGCAATTTGGCTCTTAACGTCTCCGGCTCTGTAATCCACCGGACGGAATACCTGCTCGTTGCCTGTGCTTTGTTTTTCCGTTGCGGATACAAGATTGTATCGCTGTTCTAAATCCCTGCAAATAGCCATTGACCGTGGATGGTCGTAACTATCCGGTATTTTCTTCCCGTCCAAACCCGTACAGACCGTTACGATATGGATGTGGGTGCGTTCAATATCGGTATGCTTAAAAACAATATAAGGTTGGTTGCCATATCCCATTTCCTGCATATACAACTGTGCCATTTCCATAAACTGCGCATCGCTGACCCTATCCGCAGGATCAGGGTTCAGCGATATATGGCGCACTGGCTTTTCGGTTCTGATATTTGCGGACAAATAAGGTTCAAAACGCTGGTGCAGGTAGCTGGTCGAATAGTTATTATCCAACCTTTCAGGTATCTTGTTCAATAGTAAAAACTGCCCTTTTTCCGTATCAATCTTCTGTTGGTTGTAAGAAATCGCACCGTACAAATTCTCACCCTTGCCAATCTTCGCTATCATTTTATTGGTCTTTGTGCAGGTGCTTTTTCTCAAATTCCTGTGCCAGTTCAATCACTTTCCGGCACAAGTCCGCCATTTCCGCTGTTTGCTTTTCCAGTTTAAAGAGATAAGCTGCTGCTTTTTTCTCCGAAAAATTACGGTACAATATCTTCACGATTTGATTGTAGTTCACACCAACCGCCCTGAACTGGCTGTAAAAATTAGTGAGCCGTGTATGAAACTCTATGGCATCCATATCAATTTTTACGGTCTTTACTGTTTTCTGAAAGATGCAGGCGATAATAAAATGTGCCATTACTTTCATTCCCGATTGCTCGAACAAGCTCAGGAACTGTGCATTTTCCGTGTCGTTCAGGCTAATCGAATAGCGGTGGATAGCAGGGTCTTTCTTAGGCTTGCGACCACCTTTGCTAATTTGATTTCTTTTGTTGTCTTCCATATCTCTAATCCATTATAATTAAAATAAACCCCGACTTCGGAGGGCGTTTTCCGGCTCCATGCAATGGCAAGTTGTTTTTAGCTGCGGAAAGCATTTCGAGCAGCTAAAAACATAACTTGCTCTGTTCGGGTGAACAGAAAATCCGCCCTGCGGGACGGATTAAGTAAAGTAGAAAAAACGGCTTTGAGCCGTTCCACCTGTTCCCTGTTATCTGAAATGATTTCTCCATTCTTCTGTTGCATTTATGCAATTACAAAATAAGCGCAGCTTTCCCAAAGCATTGCAGTACGACATACTGCCAAACCCTGCCACTGAACGCCAAAACAGGACAGGTTTAATAAAGCGGGTATATATCTGCATTCCTTTGTATCAGCATCCGCTTTTAACTGAATATGTATGTAGGAACGTGGCTACATAGCTATGTGAATACGGAAGCAGGCAAGTAACGATGTATGCGATTGGGTAAGCCTGTACAATATGATGTAAGCTGTTATGCAGATAAGCAGGTAAAAATGTACAGTTACATTTCCCTGCATACGGATATAAAACAGGATGTATGTTTTTACGAAAATACCAGCGTACAAAAGCCTGCAAATGAAAATATGCGGATGTGCCTATGTAATTACTTGGGTAATCAGCTATAAGAATATAGCAATACATAAACAAATGAATAATTAAAAACAGTTACGCACATGGACACAAAGAAACAACCATTGTTTATCGCCTTTTCCTCCCAAAAGGGTGGTGTAGGCAAAAGCACTTTTACCACACTTGTTGCCAGTCTTCTTCATTATCGGCTTGGCTATAATGTAGTCGTCTTTGACTGCGATTTTCCCCAACACAGTCTGATGCAGATGAGGGCAAGAGATATGGGCAGCATTATGGGTAATGAGGTGTACAAAAAACTGGCTCATAAACAGTTTACGAGCATCAATAAAAAAGCCTATCCGGTTATGCAGCATCGGGCAGACGGTGTGCTGGATGAGGTAGCGCAATTCCTGCAATCTTCTTCCGTTCCGGTGGATGTGGTTTTCTTCGACCTGCCGGGTACGGTCAATTCCGCAGGGATATTGAAAACACTGGCGGGTATGCACCACATCTTTACACCCATTATCGCAGACCGTGTAGTCATGGAAAGCACCTTGATTTTTACACAGGTATTAAACGATGTTGTCCGCAAACAGGGCGCAACGGCTATCCAAAGCATCAACCTGTTTTGGAACCAGGTGGACGGCAGGGAAAAATCTGCTTTATACAACGTGTATGAAGACTTAATCAACAGCTTGGGCATCCACTTGATGGGTAGCCGTATCACAGATAGCAAGCGTTTCCGAAAAGAGGGGGAAGCCGAGGCAAAAACGGTCTTCCGCTCGACCTTGCTTCCTGCCGATGAACGGTTAATGAAAGCCTGCCGTTTGGATTTGTTTATGGAGGAATTTTTAAGAACCGTGAAATTGTAAGCCCTATGGAAAATGATAATAAAAGGAAAAACAAGCCGGAGATAGACGAGGAATTTTTGATGAACATTATCGCCGATGGCGTAAAAAAGGACGGTTTGAATATACCGCCCGAACCTCCTAAAAAACAGGAAGCGGAAAAAGAGCCGGAAAAGCCAGTAAGCAGGGAAAGGAACCGTTCAAAAAAAGCCAGCGAAGCGGATTACGAAAAGCTATTTTTCAAAAGAGCGGAAACCAACGCCCGCAATGGAAAGTCGGTGTATATACGCCCCGATTTCCACGAAAGGCTTTCCCGTATCGTGCAGGTCATCGGTGAAGACAAGATAACGATATATGCCTATCTCGATAACCTGCTGGAATATCATTTTCAGGAATTTGGCGAAGATATTACCAAAAGTTTCAATGATAAGTATAAACCCATTTTATAAGTACAGCTATGGAAATTATAATAGTTATCTGCTTGCTCATTGTTATTGTGCTGTTGGCAAAGGACAAAATCATCATTAAAAAAGTGGTAAAGAGCAAGCCCCAGCAACCTATGGTAAATCCCGATTTACCGGAAATAATGGGGCAACCAAAACCAATAGAGCGACACATAGTGCCAACAACTGCCACAAAACGTCAATTGGTTGAACAGGACGATATACCTGATAATTTTGGAACAGAAACCTACGAAACAGGTTTTTCAAGGGAAATTCCGCAGGAAGAATTGGATGAAGTTTTCGGGAGTGAACCTGATTTTGATTTCGAGGATGAGGACGAAGAATGGGAAGAACAGGGATTACCGGACAGCGACAATGGGTTTGCCACAGGGGTTACCTTTGATGAGCTAAGTACCGTGGGGGCATTGTTACAGCAGGATGTGCTGGAACCTGCCTTGCAACAAAAAGCGGTCGATATAGTTCAGCGAATACAAGGAACCGAATTGTTTAGCTTGCTCGAAAACTCAATGGAGGGGGCTTCGCAAAAGATTGCAGCGTTGTTGGATAAGAGCCTCTCCACCGGAACGGATTTCAGTTCTTCCAATTTGCGGAATAAGGATTTAGAGGGTTTCGACATCGGGGAGTTTGTGTAAGCAAACTCCCTTTTGTTTATATCGCTTTATCAAGCCTTTTATGAATGTAGAATATAGTGTTCAAAATATCCAAAGCCTCATCTTCGGTGATTTCAAATTTTATTTTAGGTTCATGTGCCGTAGAGTTTCTGATTAAGCCAAACATACCTTTAATTAAATTACATAATCCTAAATGCTCGCTTCTATCTGTATCTGTTTTTAGGTGATTAATTTTAACCAAAGGATTACTGGTAGAAAATGCTGTTTCTGCCAACGCATTACCATCTGCATAAAGTCCGGTCATTGTCCTTAAACGGTCTGCAATACTTTTGGTAGCCTCAAAGACTGAATGAAAGTAGTTTTCAACCAATAATTCAGCTTTGCAATATTCAAATACCGCAGCATGAACATTTCTGTTTTCCAACTTATGTTTTAAACGGCTGGCACGTTGTTCAGCTTCTGCGATTGTTGTAGCCTTTTCAACCAATCTGAATTTACCTTGTTCTGTAAATTCTGTACCTATAAATGCTAAACGTTTATTAACCTCTAATCTACGATTATGAAAAATTTCTTCTTTTCCAATGTATCGCACAGGTTGCAAAGCATCTTGCACAAATCTTAGTATATGATTTGAGCATTGGTTTTTATTCTGCCAATCAGCAAATGCCGAAAACAGCCTTCTCCATTTTGTGTTTTGAGGGTCAATATCTGGAATGTTTGAGTTTAAAAGAATTTGCCCTATTTCCGTGCCTGTTAAACCATCCGAAGTATCTCCAATAGTTCTACATAATCCCTCCAATACGTGTGCTTCAAACATTGGACGTTTAATACTTGCCATTATTATTTTTTCATTTATTTAGAAAATCGTTATTTAATAAGACTGATAAATTCGGCAGCATATTTCTCTGCCAACTCACGGCTATTTTCAACACTTGCTGTTTCTCTGTTCCAGTTCGCTTTTGTTGTCCAATTATATGACCCATGAATAATTGTCTTTAAATCAATAATGCAAAACTTATGGTGCATTATATTTTCATATTTCCCGTTTTTGGGAACTCTTTTTGTTTCAAAATACTTTTCATAATCGAAGCCATATTTCGTATTAATCTCATCGTCTAAAACAACAACACGAACGTTAATACCTTCTTGCTTTCGATTGTATAGCTCCCTCATTAGTGTTTTGTTTGTAAACCACGCTACCGCTACCCAAATAGAAAATTTCGCAGCTCGAATTTGCTCAACAATCTGCGCCTCTATATCCTCAAAATGAACTTCCACTTCAATATTTTCCGGCAAGTCCGCACCTATAATTTTATACTTTCCCTCGAAATCTTCAAGTCGATAACCATCCTGTTGTAAGAGTGGGTTAATTTGTTCTACTGCTGCCTTTATATCTTTTGAAGTGTCTTGGGCAAAATGTCTTGGGTCGAAGACTACCTGCAATAGCTGAACCATCTCTTTTCGACCATTTATTTCATATAATTTTTCTAAAACATACGCATTTCGGCTAAGACTATTTGGCATCCCACCGTCACCATATTTATAAACGTCTTTGAACCCAACGTGATTAAACAGTTTCAAAATTTTTTCACCTGTTAATCGTGGTGTTAAATGATTATCACCTGATATAAATTCCTTTATGCTTTCTATTGTTAAGTCCGAAAGTTTCATGTTCTATTAAAGTAAATATTATTAGTGCTAAAATAACATAAACTAATTTTATAGAGAAGATAAGCCACTTTGTAACATGATTTAGACACTCCTAATGGTTTCCTAAAACGCCACTCACTGCCAAGTAATTCCACTGAAAGACACATCATTATTACGCCTTGTTTTTCCTGACACTTTTGTCCCTAAAGCCCGCACGAAGTTGAAGGATTTCGACATGGAGGAGTTTGTGTAAGCAAACTTCCTTTTTATCTATGGTAAATTTAAGCGACTGCAATCACGTTATCATTCCCAAACCATACTTTAGCTTTAGCTATTACTTGCGGGTCAGGATTATGAAAAAAAACTGCTAAACTTTCTTTAGCCCTTGTACAACAAACATAAAATATCTTTTGAGTTCTATCCAATACACTTGCCGAGCCTGTTTCTAAAAAAAGATTTCCGAAATTGTAATTGTTCCAACCTCCATTATCAAGTATCACCAAGACGTTATTAAATTCAGCACCTTTAGTTTTATGCTGTGTTGAAAAGGGTGTTTGTCCTTCTAAATATTCGTATAGTTTCTGAAATTCACTAAACTTGACATCCTTTACACGGTTGTACAAATACTCTTTTTTATCCTTAAAATCAATGAGCTTGTCATCAATCAAACAAATACCTTTTTCATTAGCATCGTTAATTACGTCTTCAATCGTTTTTTCTCCAACATTTACAAGGCTTTCAATATTTTCTTTTAATGCCCTTTTGCTTGCTATACTTACTATTCTAAAACGATAGTCGGTGGCTCTTAGAAACTCGTTATACTTTTTACTCTGATACAGAAAAATGTTAGTTTGAATTTTGAATAAGTGTTTTATCAGATTATCTCTTTTTGAACCTTTCTTATTTTCATCGTTTTCATCTTGCTTTTTATCATCAATGAGAGCATCTTTATTCAAATAGATTTTTCTTACTTCCGAAAACGGCTTATCCTTTAATTGATTATAAAGCTCTGCTTTTAAAGGGTCAGCCATTATAATATCCTTTTTTAATTGCTTCTGTCTGTTTTTTAATTGAAACTTATCTACAACAACATCAAAAGTATCATCGTCATTGATTTCGACTTCTGGCTTGTTGTTTTTCTTGTTGTATTTAATCTTTTCAAGTATTTCAGATTTCAAGCCAATAATGGGGTCGTCATCATAAATATCCATTAGGGTTCTAAAGCCAGCTTTACCTGCTATTAAATTGTGAGTAAGGTTCAGTTCCTTTGTTTCTTTTGAATTATTGAAATCCCATTGATAGTTTTCTTCCAGGAACTTTTCAACCTTACTAATATCTCCATCCGTAGAATGTAAAAATAAAACAGTGCCTTGCTTTACAACACCATCGACCATATTAGGTGCTTTAGGGTCAATGGATGGCTCTTGCGTTATCCCGTCTGTCCTTAGTTTATTAGCTAAGTCAATTACAAGTTGAGGATTTCTTCTATTTTGTTTTTTCGGAATTTCATTCACAGTATCCGCATCGTTTCCTTTGTATTCATCTAAATTCCCAATGCCATCTTCATAAATTGATTGCATCGCATCACCAAAAAAACCAATAATATTTTTCCTTTCGCTTTTCTTGAAATGAGTTAGAAATGTATCTACAACATCTTTACTTGTATCTTGATACTCATCAATAAAAATGAATTTGTATTTATCTTTTACTATACTACTTAGTTTAGGATATTTCTCGAATAGGTAATTGGCAACTACAAGTAATTCATCATGAGAAATTATCCCTTCACGTAACCTTACAAATTCTTTATACTGTATTCCATCTGGCAAAAGGTCAAAGTATGTGTCGGGAATGGGATGTACATCCTCAATTGAAATCTTGCTAACCTCTTCATTATTCGCCAAAGAAATGATAGCCTCTTTAAGCTCCTTTTGAAAATGTTTTATATTATCCCACAAAAAGTCGTGTATCGTAGATACATTCAGGTTCTTGTGGTTTACTCTTTCTTCGATTTCCTTTACTGCCGCATTGGTGTATGTCATGCAGGCTACTTTTGCCGTTGGATATTCTGCAATTACCTGACGAATGACACTTACCAGTGAATAAGTTTTGCCACTTCCTGCTCCGCCGCTTAAAAGAAAATTTCTCCCATTGTCAATTGATTGAAGAATTTCTTGTACTTCGGGTTCTAAACTTAATCTTCCTTCAACCATAATAAACCATTTTTTATATATGCTGGAATATCCCAATTGCTAAAGTCCTTATCACTGTGATATAAAATATCCAATGCAAAGTGAGTTTTCTTTTTAATACAGGAGCCTGCTAATGAATAGGCATCATTGGCAGCCTCGTCAAATAACTTTCTATTTTGTAATCCCTGAAATTCATCTTTTTTGCCATTTACAAAAGCACGGTTAATATGAATAAATGCATCCTCGAAACTCCTTGCATGATATGCATTTTCTTCCTGCTGATAGCATATACAAACCGTAGAACTTCCAACAAGAATTGTTCTATTTGCGACAGGCAATGTCTTTAAATCATCCCAAACAACTTCTTTCAAAAAATGATTGATTGCAGAATTGCTTGTTTTTGTTCCCTCATTGACGGGGCAAGCACCCCAAACATCTTGCCCTTTGTGGTCTTTCTTTACAACTTTAATGGCATCAATATCCGTTAATATCAAAGATTTAATACCTAAAAAGTCAATAAATTTTTCAAAGATTTGGGAATATGCGCCCACTTCAATTATTGATATATTTTGGGATAATAGCGGAAGAAAAGTGTCCTCTTTACCCTCTGCCTTTAGGCGAGCAGCTTCTTCCAAATCAACTTTTCGCATAAAGGTTGGTATCAATATCCTTTCTGTGTCGCCTTCAATCAAAACGGCTTTATCTGCAAAGAAAATTTCAGCCCTGCTTATTGTTAAATATTGTTTTAGAAATTGATATTGGCTTGGGTCGGCATCGTATTGCTTTCTTAAATCCGAAAGATTTTTTGCAACAACATTATTTTTATTCTCCGATTTCAAGTATTTAATATCATCAAAATCACTATCTGCAACAATATGGGACGAATGGGTAGTAATGATATATTGTAAGGGTCTTTTTATTCCGTCATCCCGCTTAATACCTTCAGCAAGCAATTTCTTTATATTCTTTATAAAGACATACTGCATTTGTGGATGAGTATGGGCTTCCGGCTCTTCGATAATTAGTAAATTAATGTCCGCTGGCCTTTTGTCTTTATCTCTTTTGAAATCCTGGACAAGAATTTCAATTTCAAAAATCATACTTATAAGGTTCATGTAACCTAAGCCATTGTAATGTTCAGGTAGCTTATGGTCATCATGAGTATATACTACGGTTGTATTTCCTTCAAGTAGTTCCCTGTGTTGCAGTGTTGAAATTATTGCTATATCAGTGTCATTCAGTTTTATTCCTCCGAAGTCTTGTACTTTTTTAATTACATCACTGAACAGGTCTTTGTATATTTCGCTTAATGTACTATCAGTTTCAGAAAGCTGGTCTTTAAAATTTTCAGTAGCTTGATTTTTTTCGCTGTTATCCTCCTGCTTTTTATAAAGACTGGATGTTTGTTTTGATAAGGTATTTTCCTTCTCCTTATTGGTTACATCTCGTCTTGCACTAATGTATTTGAAGCCAATTATATCTTTAATGGCAATACCTTCACTTTCAAGGTCTATAAAATTAGCATCATTAACTTTATTAGTAGCCATATCATACTCAAAAGACATTTTATGGGTATGGAAATAGTTATCTAATCCTTGCTTTAAAAATTCTTTAATCTCGCCGGGTTTATTTTTCTTTTTTGCATCAACTTTTCCCTTTTCATTTGCTTCAAAAGCGGCATAGTCGGTTTTGACTTTAAAAAAATCAGTGTAGGTTACCGTATATTCAAATCCCAATACAATTTTGTTATTGTCCGGGTCTAAATCCATCAAAACTCTACTAACATTTGATAAATCATCTTTCTCGTTGTATTCAATAAATATTTTTAGTTTGATGCCTTTGGGTGTAAATTCTTCGGGAATAGCCCCTGATTTTATAAGAGCTTCTAATTCGTTTTTGAAATCAATATTAAAATCATCATAAGAAAATTTACTTTTCTCGTTCAGGAACTTGTCAAGAACGGAAAGGATAGAGGTTTTTCCCGTATTGTTTTTCCCGATAACTAAGGAGAGGTCTTCCTCCAAATCCATTGAAAAATTCTTTAGTAGGCGAAAATTTTCAACTTCAATTTTTATAATCTTCATAATGGCTGTTTATCGTATTTAATTAGTTTTTACTGTTCCCCTCTCTCATTCTTTTTTGTGTCATTTTTAACGCTTGTTCAGCTAATGGCTCGTCTCGCAATAATTCGGTCATTTTATCCGACAGCCACAAAATCAATAGTTCGTCCAATTGTACATTCAGAAATTCAGCGAGCCTTTCCAAATGCTTTCTCGGTAAAAGTCTTTCTTCATTTTCCACCTTGCTGATAAAAGCGTTATCCAACTGTAAAGCGGCTCCAACCTCTCGTAGAAACAGCCCTTTACTTTCTCTCAATTCTTTTATGCGTTTACCAAGTGCCATTTTGATTTTTTAAGACTTGTCTAAATAAATCAAATTTAAGCAAAACAATGCAATAATCTATAAGCCAAGTAACAGTATATGAGATTACAGTAAGGCAATTAAAAATGTACTAAAAATTCTTAGACACTGCCACTCACTGCCAAGTAATTCCACTGAAAGACATATCGTTATTGCGCCATGTTTTTCCTGACACTTTTGTTCCGAAAGCCCGCAAAGAGCGGGAAAACAGAAACAAATTAATGTGTTTAAATCATGGAAAAACAAAGAAAAAAAGTATTGCTGACAGGCTTAGGGTTACTGTCAGCATTTGGTGTGTTCGCACAGGGCAACGGCTCGGCTGGTATCAATGAAGCCACGCAGATGGTAACAAGCTACTTTGACCCTGCAACCCAACTCATCTATGCGATTGGTGCAGTCGTGGGGCTTATCGGAGGCGTGAAAGTGTACAATAAATTCAGCAGTGGTGACCCTGACACATCTAAGACGGCGGCAAGCTGGTTCGGAGCCTGTATTTTCTTAATCGTTGCAGCTACTATCCTGCGTTCATTCTTCCTTTAATCCATAGCCCTATGAGTAGTTACAATATCAATAGAGGCATTGGAAGAACGGTTGAGTTCAACGGACTGAAAGCACAATATCTGTTCATTTTCGCAGGCGGTTTGCTCGGTATGCTAATCCTCGTGATGGTTATGTACATGGCAGGCGTAAACTCTTACGTGTGCCTGTTCATCGGAGCTGGTGGCGCATCGCTCATCGTATGGCAAACATTCGCACTCAACGGTAAGTATGGCGAACACGGGTTAATGAAAGTCGGCGCAAAAAAAAGGCATCCGAAATATATCATTTGCCGCAAAGCTATACACCGCTATTTGAAGTTAACCGCTAAACACAATGCCGTATGAGAAACACAGCAAAAGCCACAACGCTTGAAAGCAAGTTTCCATTACTGGCGGTGGAACACAATTGCATCATTTCAAAGGATGCGGACATTACGGCTTGCTTTCGGGTACACTTGCCCGAACTATTTACAGTAGCATCACCAGAGTACGATGCCATTCATTCGGCATGGCACAAGGCAATTAAAACCTTACCCGATTTCTCCATCATCCACAAACAGGACTGGTTTATCAAAGAAAATTATGCACCTGATATTGCACAGGATGGATTGAGTTTTTTAGCGAAATCTTACCAGCAACATTTCAACGAACGTCCCTTTCTCAACCATTACTGTTACCTCTTCCTGACCAAAACCACAAAAGAACGGATGCGGATGCAGAGCAACTTTAGTTCGCTTTGCAAAGGTGTTCTTATCCCGAAAGAAATAAGGGATAAAGAAGCCGTTCGCAGATTTATGGAAGCGGTGGCACAGTTTGAGCGCATCATGAACGATTGCGGGTTTGTGAAACTGGAACGACTGACCGAAGATGACATTATCGGTACAGATGACAAACAGGGATTGCTGGAACAATACTTTACCCTGTCAAGGGAAACGGGAACAGCCATGCAGGACATCGCTCTCGGTTCAGAAGATGTGCGTATTGGCAACAAAAGGTTGTGCCTGCACACCCTTTCAGATACGGACGATTTGCCCGGAACGGTATCGGCAAACACCCGCTACGAAAAACTGTCAACTGACAGAAGTGATTGCCTGTTGTCCTTTGCTGCTCCGGTGGGCTTGCTTCTTAGCTGTAACCATATCTACAACCAGTATTTGTTTTTGGATAACAGTGATGAGAACCTGCGCAAGTTTGAAAAATCCGCACGTAATATGCACTCGCTGGCAAGGTACAGCAGGGCTAATCAGATTAACAAAGAATGGATTGAAAAGTACCTGAACGAAGCGCACAGCTTCGGGCTTTCCTCCATTCGTGCGCACTTCAATATAATGGCGTGGTCGGACGACCCGAACGAACTCAAACAGCTAAAGAACGATACAGGTAGTGCGCTGGCTTTAATGGAATGCAAACCACGCCACAATACCGTTGATGTTGCCACGCTGTATTGGGCAGCTATGCCGGGCAATGCGGGCGACTTTCCCGCAGAGGAAAGTTTTTATACGTTCATTGAGCCAGCCTTGTGCTTCTTCACCGAAGAAACCAATTACCAAAGTTCGCCCTCACCGTTCGGTATCAAGATGGCAGATAGACTAACGGGTAAACCTATCCATTTGGATATTTCCGACCTGCCCATGAAACGGGGTATCATCACGAACCGCAACAAATTTATTTTGGGGCCATCAGGTTCGGGTAAATCTTTTTTCACTAATCACATGGTGCGGCAATACTACGAACAGGGCGCACACGTCCTGCTCGTGGACACGGGTAATTCCTATCAGGGATTATGTGAGTTGATTAAAGGAAAGACCAAAGGCGAAGACGGTGTTTACTTTACCTATACCGAAGACAATCCTATTGCATTCAATCCATTTTATACGGACGATGGTGTATTTGACATTGAGAAAAGGGAAAGTATCAAAACGCTCATCCTTACCCTATGGAAGCGTGATGACGAACCGCCGAAGCGTTCGGAAGAAGTGGCATTGTCCAATGCCGTGAGCGGCTACATAGACCGTATCAAACAAACCGATGAATACCCATCATTCAACGGCTTTTATGAGTACGTGAAAGGTGATTACAAAAATGTGCTGGAAGAAAAACAGGTACGGGAAAAAGATTTTGACCTCGCAAATTTCCTGAACGTACTCGAACCTTATTACAAGGGCGGAGAGTATGATTACTTGCTCAATTCAGATAAGCAACTCGACCTGCTTTCCAAACGCTTTATCGTGTTTGAAATTGATGCGATTAAAGACCACAAAATTTTATTCCCAATCGTGACCATCATCATCATGGAGGTCTTCATCAACAAGATGCGCCGATTGAAAGGTGTGCGTAAGCTGATACTGATTGAAGAAGCGTGGAAAGCGATTGCGAAAGAGGGCATGGCAGAATACATCAAGTATTTGTTTAAAACTGTCCGCAAATTTTTTGGTGAAGCCATCGTGGTTACGCAGGAAGTGGACGACATCATCCAGTCGCCCATCGTAAAAGAAAGTATCATCAATAACTCCGACTGCAAAATCCTGTTAGACCAACGCAAGTACATGAACAAGTTCGATGACATTCAGGCGATGCTCGGACTTACGGAAAAGGAAAAATCACAAATCCTTTCTATCAATATGAACAATGATGCAAGCCGACTTTACAAAGAGGTATGGATTGGCTTGGGCGGTACGCATTCCGCAGTGTATGCCACAGAAGTTAGTGTTGAGGAATATTTAGCCTACACCACGGAGGAAACCGAAAAAATGGAAGTGATGCAGCTTGCCCACGAACTGGACGGCAATGTGGAGCAAGCCATTAAGCGTATCGCCCTCCAAAGACGTGAAAAAACAAATAATTATTAATCATTAAAAAATCAGAAGCAATGAAAAAAGCAATGTTACTGGTGTGTACGGTATTAATGTTAGCCGTTGCACCATCCGCTAAGGCACAATGGATAGTTACTGACCCTGCAAACCTTGCATCGGGTATCATCAACAGTGCCAACGAAATCATACAGACCTCATCCACCGTATCGAATGTCGTTAAGAATTTCAACGAGGTAAAAAAAGTGTATGAACAGGGTAAGGAATATTACGACAAACTGAAAGCCGTAAGCAACTTGGTGAAAGATGCCCGTAAGGTACAGCAGACTGTTTTGCTGGTGGGCGATGTATCCGAAATGTATGTGAAGAATTTCGGCAAGATGATGAACGACCCAAATTTCACCCCACAGGAATTGGCGGCAATCGCCAACGGTTATTCCACGCTCCTGAACGAAAGTACAGAGTTGCTGAAAGAACTGAAACAAATTGTCAACAATACCGGACTTTCCCTGAACGACAAAGAGCGCATGGACATCATAGACAAGGTGTACAATGAGGTAAAGGACTATCACAACCTTGTGCGCTATTACACCAATAAGAACATCTCCGTAAGCATTTTGAGAGCCAAGAAACAGAACAATACCAAAAGGGTGCTGGAACTGTACGGCACTGCTGAACAAAAATACTGGTAAGCTATGGAATGGAATAATCTTCACGAAATGCTGCGGAGCCTGTACGATGAAATGATGCCTTTAACGGCAGACATGGCGGCAGTGGCAAAAGGCATCGCCGGACTGGGCGCACTGTTTTACGTTGCCCTGAAAGTATGGCAGGCATTGAGCCGGGCAGAACCAATAGACGTGTTTCCGCTCTTACGACCTTTTGCCATCGGGCTATGTATCATGTTTTTTCCAACAATGGTATTGGGAACAATCAATGCGGTAATGTCCCCCTTGGTAAAAGGCACACACGCCATGCTCGAAGACCAGGTGCTTGACCTGAATAAGCTGCAACAGCAGAAAGACCAGTTGGAAAGGGAGGCAATGCTACGCAATCCCGAAACCGCTTACCTCGTAAGCGATGAGGAATTTGATAAGAAGCTGGACGAATTGGGATGGTCGCCGTCCGATTTGGCAACCATGTCGGGAATGTACCTTGACAGGCAAGCCTACAAGATAGAAAAAGCGATAAAGGAATGGTTTCGCAACCTGCTGGAAATACTGTTTCAGGCGGCGGCACTCGTCATAGACACGATACGAACATTCTTTCTTATTGTGCTTTCGATATTGGGGCCAATAGCCTTTGCCATAAGCGTATGGGACGGTCTTCAGTCTACGCTTACGCAATGGCTGACCCGATATATCAGTGTCTATCTGTGGTTGCCCATATCTGATATGTTCAGCTCCATACTGGCAAAAATACAATCGCTCATACTGGAAAGGGATATTGAAATGCTTGCCGACCCAACGTTTATACCCGACACATCCAACACCGTGTACATCATTTTCATGCTGATTGGCATTGTGGGTTATTTCACCATTCCAACGGTGGCGGGCTGGGTGATACAGGCGGGAGGTGCAGGAAATTTCATGCGCAACGTAAACTCTACGGCATCGAAAACCGGAAACCTCGCCGGAGCCGGAACGGGAGCCACAGTTGGCAATATAGGCGGCAGGTTAATGAACAAATAATAATCATCGTAAAAATGGAATTTAAGACTTTAAGAAATATCGAAAACAGTTTTAGACAGATAAGACTGTATGCTATTGTATTTGCCATTCTCTGCATTGCAGTGGTAGGATATGCCGTATGGCAGTCCTACCGCTTTGCGGAATTACAACGGCAAAAAGTATATGTACTGGACAATGGCAAATCATTGATGCTGGCATTGTCACAGGATGCAAGCATTAACAGACCTGTGGAAGCCCGTGAACACGTAAGGCGTTTCCACGAGTTGTTTTTCACCCTTGCACCGGACAAGAATGCCATCGAAAGCAATATGAAGCGGGCGTTTAACCTTGCTGATAAATCGGCTTTTGATTACTACAAAGACCTGTCGGAAAAGGGCTACTATAACCGTATCATTTCGGGCAATGTACAGCAACGCATCGAAGTAGATAGTGTGGTCTGCAACTTCGACAACTATCCTTATGCTGTAAGAACCTACGCCAAACAATTCATTATCCGTTCCAGCAATGTTACAAGACGAAACCTTGTAACCTCCTGCTATCTCGTAAACTCCGTCCGTTCGGACAACAACCCACAGGGCTTCAATATCGAAAAGTTCGCCGTGCTGGAAAACAAGGACATAGAGGTCATAGAACGTTAAAATCAATCTTATGGAAGCATTATCAGATTTAAACACATTTGCCAAAATCCTTACAGCCAAAGGATATAATGGCTATTTCCATACGCAGGGTGCGTATGCCGGAAAATTGAAAGAAAGCATAGGTACATATCTCGAAAATTGCCGGAAAGGTACAGAGGGAACACCTAAATCTGAACTGCTGCTGACAGGCTTCCTCCAATGGACTGGTGAAGATGAGCCACGGATAGAATGCAGTATGTGGGTAAAGTACCTGAACGGAAAATTCTTCCTCCATAAAATGGAAGTTGCAAAGAAAGACCAGTTCGGCGGGTTACTGAAACAGTCGAAACTGACCAATCTATCCGTAATTACTGCTCCCAAAGCTAAGGAGGTAATCGCTATGGTAAGCGATACGCCTGTGCAAAAGGTTGTTCCCAAAGGCAAAGGTTTCAGGCACTAAACTAAATAATCAGGCATGAAAAAATGGAGAACAACAATCAGTAAATGGTTTGATAGGCTCGATGAGCAGTGGCGGGATTTACCTGTTAAAAGGCAACACCACTATACGCTGCTACTCTTTGCAGGCTATGCAGCATTGTCCCTTATCGTCATAGCGAAAGTATGTTATGATGTTGGCGAGAGCGATGGCAAGCTGACAATAGAGCATATCGAAAACCCGCTTATTAAGCAAAAAAAGTCCTCGGCAAGTCCGCAGGACAGTATAACAACAATTTTAAAACGTAAAATGTATGAAAGATAGCGAAAACAAAAGAGTGAGTTTTCTGGTCGAAGATGACGGGCAGAAAACCGGAACAGACGTGCCGAAAGACGGTGCGCAGAGCAAAGCCGAAAAGTTAAAGAAACCCATCATTTTCGCCCTCATGGGCGTGGTGTTTCTCGGCTGTATGTACCTAATCTTCAAACCGTCTTCGGATAAAAATAAAATAGAAGATATTGGTTTGAACGATGCCGTACCACAGGCGACCGATGCAGGTATGCAGTCGGATAAGCAAAAGGCTTATGAGCAGGAAATGCTCGAACAAAAAACACAGGAAAAGCGTAGTTCCCTTATGTCCCTGTCGGATTATTGGAATGAAGACAGTACCGCCAATAAGGAAGCAGTTCTACCGGATGAGGGTTACGAAGACGGATCTGCTGACGGAGGCGGTACACGCAGGAATGCAAATCCGGCATTGAACAGTTACCGCAATGCACAGAATACACTGACCTCGTTCTATGATAACAACGATAATCAAACGCAGGAACTCCGTAAACAGATTGACGAACTGAAAGAGCAGTTGGCAGAAAAGGACGTACCACCAAACAATACCGTCCAAGACCAGTTGACGTTGATGGAAAAGTCCTATGAAATGGCGGCTAAATATTTACCGTCCAGTACGACTACACCATCCAACAAACCCGATACGATTATTGCGACAAAGGGCGGTACACAAAAAGAGCATTTTGTGGCTTTCAAGCCTATCAGGAAAAATGCTGTATCAGCCCTGTACCGTGAACCGACCGATAGTGCTTTCCTTGCAAATTGGAACGAAACCCGCAACAGGGGATTTTATACAACCGGAACAAGCGAACAGGTACAACAGCCTAAAAACAGCATTAGGGCAATTGTACAGGAAACACAGACCGTAACCGATGAAAGCGGTATTAGGTTGCGTTTGCTGGAAACAGCAAAAACGCCCAGCCGTACCATTCCCGTAGGGACGGTACTAACGGCAAATGCAAAATTTCAGAATGGCAGGTTACAGTTAAAAGTAACATCCGTTGAGTTTGAGGGCAATATTATTCCTGTGGATATAACCGTGTACGATTTGGACGGACAGCAGGGTCTGTATGTGCCTTATTCGCCCGAAATGAATGCTTTAACGGAAATCGCTTCCAACATGAGCCAGACCTCCGGTACTTCCATTATGATGACCCGTTCCGCCGGGCAACAGGCGGCGGGCGACCTATCCCGTGGCGTGGTGCAAGGTATATCGGGGTATTTCTCCAAGAAAATGAGAACGCCAAAAGTTACCGTTAAAGCCGGTCATCAGTTATTCCTTGTTTCAAAAAACTAATGTTCAACAAAAAAATCAGAAAGAAAATGAAAGCAATATTTAAAAGCCTTTTGGCAATAGTTTGTTTAATAGCCTTTAGTACAGGTACGAACGCACAACAAGTGGCATCCACCACGAGTAAATTAAGCATGGGTAAGGTAGAGCCTTACGAAATGCAAGTAACGTATAACAAGACCTCTCATTTGATATTCCCGGCGGCAATCCGCTATGTGGATTTGGGCAGTGAATACCTGATTGCAGGAAAAGCCGAAGATGCGGAAAACGTATTGCGTGTAAAAGCTACCGTTAGGGATTTTGAAGAAGAAACCAATTTTTCAGTCATTACCGATGACGGACGTTTCTACAATTTCAACGTGTTTTATAGTAGCTATCCTGCAACGCTCAACTATGACTTGCTAACGATGCAAAAAGCATCCGACAGGGAAAACGGTAACGATGTGTTGTTTGAAGAATTGGGTAGCAACTCGCCATCACTGGCAGGCTTGCTCATGGAAACCATTTACAAAAAGAACAAAAGAATTGTAAAGCATATCGGGGCAAAAAGCTACGGCATCCAGTTCTTGCTGAAAGGCATATACGTTCACAACGGTAAGTTCTATTTCCATACGGAGCTGCGCAACCAAAGCAATGTGCCATTTCAGATTGACTTTGTGAACTTCAAGGTCGTGGATAAGAAAGTAGCGAAGCGCACCGTGGTACAGGAAAAGCCGATGAACCCGTTGCGTATGTACAAACCGCTCGATGAAATTATGGGCAATACTACCGAGCAAAACGTGTTCCTGCTCGACCAATTTACGATAACGGATGATAAAGTATTGGTGATTGAAATCTTTGAAAAGAACGGTGGAAGACAGCAAATGCTTGAAATCGAAAATTCGGATTTGGTACATGCCAAACTGATAAACGATATGCACCTAAAAATTAATTAACCCAAACAGAAAGAACAATGTTAAAATACATTTTTGCCGTGATGTTTGCCATGTTGAGCATTACGGCAGTACAGGCACAAAGAATGACACCCGGACAAAAGGGGCTGGAAATAAACGCAGGTTTATTGTCCAAAGAAATAAGCGACAATTACTACCTGAATTTGACCTTGACCGTTTACGGAAAGAACGGTAGCTATTGGATATGGGGGGCTGAATATACCCACGGGCTTGCCGATTACAGGACTGTACGGATACCGCTCGAAACCTATACAGGCGAAATGGGTTACAGTCTTCAGCTATTGGGCGATGCAAGAAAAACGTTCACCTTAAACGCCGGGCTTATGGCCGTGGCAGGCTACGAAACCATTAACCGCAGTGAGGCAAGACTGTTTGACGGTTCAAAAATCCTCGATAAAGACAATTTTATCTACGGAGCCGGAGGGCGTTTGTCTTTTGAAACCTATTTATCTGACAGGTTGGTGCTGCTCCTGCAAGGTCGTACCAAAGTATTATGGGGTACGGATTTAAAACAGTTCCGTCCATCAGCAGGCGTTGGGCTAAGATTTAACTTTTAAAAAGAACAACAATGAAACGATTATTAAGTAAAAGCAAAATTTTATGGATGCTTGTCCTGGTCTTTACAAGTGCCATCATGTTATCGTCCTGTGATAAGGATGAATTGGAGATACAACAGAATTATCCGTTTGAGGTTAAGGTAATGCCAGTTCCGGGAGATGTAGCGAACGGACAGACCGTTGAAATAAGGATTACGATAGAGCGAAGCGGAAACTTCAACGATGCGGAATACTATATACGCTACTTCCAGTTTGACGGACAAGGTACATTACGGTATCATAACGAACCAGTGTATCAGCCCAACGACCTTTATCCGTTGCCAGCAAGACAGTTCAGGTTGTATTATACTTCACAGTCCGCCGTTTCGCAGTCCTTTGATATTTGGATAAGCGACAATTTCGGAAATGAAAAACAGGTCAGTTTTCAGTTTAACAGTAGTGATTAACAACATAAAATCCTGCCGAATTGTGGCAGGATTTTTTCATTTAGAAGCCTCTTACTTTATGGTTTTTTAGTAAATTTAAACAGTAGAAATAAATAGGTCATCGTTATGGTTGCATCATTGGTTATAGGCATAATATTTTTAGTTACGGGCTTGGGATTGCGTTATTGGATTAATCGCAGAAAGTTTTACAGGCGAAGCCCTATGGGAGCGGAGGGGTTTTCAAGCTATGAAAAGTCAGTTGCCATTAAGTTTATCGAACGGGTCGGCAAATGGGCAGCTTATGCCTTGATTATATTCGGGCTATTGTCGCTATGGGTCTATTCCCGTGAGAAAAAAGAAATTACTACCAAAAATACGGAAGTGCAAAAACCACGATAATCAGCAATACAAATATTATATAGAACGGTACAGGTCTTTAGGGGACTGTACCGTTTTCTTTTGAGCCAACCCTTAGAACGCTGAATTAAACTATTAACCATAAATAAGCAGAAAGATAAAATACACGGTTGTGTAAGAGAACCAACATTGTTATCTTTGCTATGTAAAATATAGAAAATACTTGAAGTGTTTTTGCTTTAAGTCCCACATTGAAAACTGGTAATTTTTAGACAACGGGACAAATAAGTAGGAACGCTCACGTCAAAAGCGTGGGCGCTCGCTTATTCGTTGTCGGGCATACCAGTGCCTCAATGTGCGGTAAGTGTAGTTGCCTGCGCTTCTTTTTTGTTGCAGGCTCCGACACTGAAAAAACGTACATTATGGACACTGCAAACAATACCTATCCTGACTTAAAATTTCCTTCTTCCGAATTATCGGCTTTTGCGGTTACTATCGACTTTTTTATCATATCCTTCAAAAATGGCAACCTGATACACTTCGTACCTGATAATGTACAGACGTTTTACGACTGGCTGATTGCTCATGGCGTAAGGGATATACAAAAGGAAAATCCTACCGCTATAACACCAAACAGAGAAAGTAAAGGATGGTTCAAGCGCAAAAAACAACATGAAAAATTATGAATAACGGGAATATAATTCGTGTAGCGGTTATAAATTACCATGCACAACTTCGGGATATATCTGTAAAACAACTTGAAAATGCAGGTTTCAATATATTTTTCCAAGCGGATAATGGGCAACAAGCCCTTGAAAAAATAACGAGCGATGGTTTACCGGATGTTTGTATCGTAGAAGAGGATTTTGCAACGACTAAATTGCTGCTCGAAAAATATCCCGATTTAAACGTATTGATTTCGAGCATGGATGATGACGAAAGAAGCGTGAAAGATATGCTGAAAACGGGTGTATCAGGCTATATACTGAAATATGCCGACCCTAACGAGATAGTAACCGCCGTTAACGCATTGAACGGAGGCAAAAAATATTTCAGCGTGGGAATTAGCGGGATAGCTAAGGAATATTTAAAAGGGCAATCATAATCTTTGGTTTCTTTGCTACTTTCTTTTTCGCCAACTCACGAAAGAAAGTAGTCCGTTCCAAAAATAATAAATGGGATAATGAATATCCCACTAAAATTTCCGCAACATGTTTGGCAAAATGTATCGGATGGAATGGTGCGCAGGCATTGCATTTTGACAAAGGGGTTGTACCGTTTTAAGGCAAAAAGACTGTTCCGACCATCGGTAGGATCTGTCTTTTTGCCCCCCCCCCGATTTTTCGGGTCAGGCTATGGGAACGCTTACCGCTCCCGTAAATTCAATTTGACATAACTTATTCCTCCTTCAAAGAGGTTGCTATCATTTTAGCATAACCGAAAAGCAAGTGTATAGCCTCTTTCAGCTTACGGTCGCATTCTTTCGTGTCCGCATACTCTAACAGGCAGTTTGTTAG
The DNA here is from genome assembly GCF_003385595.1 of Chryseobacterium flavum. Lineage (GTDB taxonomy): Bacteria > Bacteroidota > Bacteroidia > Flavobacteriales > Weeksellaceae > Chryseobacterium > Chryseobacterium flavum. The sequence goes on from NZ_QNUE01000001.1 coordinate 219,327, forward strand.
AAATATGGCATTGTATCCGTCGAATAGTTGGTCGGAAAATACCCGTGTGCTACGGTGTAACATCACGTTGTATTGCTTTAATATATGTTCGGTATTGCCTACCAAGCCAAACCAAAAATCAGCGGTTATGAGGGTTTTGTCTGCCCAAATGCTACGCATATATTCCTCCTGCGTTCTGAAACGCTCCGTTTCCTGTTGTACAAAAACGGTCAATTCCTTTAGGGTTTCAGGGAATAGCTTTGCAAGCAAATACGCCCTTTCAACGTTGTTCATTTCTTTTAATGCTTTCATCTTTATTGATTTTTTAAAGGCGACCACCTTTGCAGGCGGTCGCCTGTGATTGAAAAATTGTATTTATGAATTGTAGAATACATAGCCGCTATCGCTCCAATAGTCGCCCAAAAACAAGTCCCTTGCATACGCCTCATAATCAAAGTATCTTTTTGCGAAGTCGGGTAAATTCATTTCTTCTACTTGTTCATAGGCAAAATCTTCTTCGGTGTTATATTCCCCGATATAGTCGCTTTCAAAGGCACTGATTAAGTCGTCTATATCTTCGTCTGATAGGCTATGATGCCCGTTATTGCACCATATTAAGAATGGCTCTTTTTGGTTTTCGTCCATATTCCCGAAAGCCTCTATAACCTGAAATATGTTGTTGCTCATCCCGTATTCACTGATTAAACCCTCCGGGATATTTTCATAATCCTGAAACATAAATTCGGGGTCTTCCTCATCGTTGTGAAGTTCTTTACAGGCTGTGTAAAATTCTTCTTTGTCTGTATAGTCGGATAGGTTTAACCATTTTCCGAATATTGAACCCTCATTGTATTTATGGTATGTTCCTACATATACGCTTGCTTCTGATATATTGATTTGATGTGTCATTTCTTTAGTGTTTAATCGTGATTTGAATTGATTTTTTTTCTGATTTATTCGGTAATGAGAGGAGGTGCTGTTTCGTTTCATTACCATTTCCAATGCTGTTAATCTTCATGCTTGACATTTTTTTTATTCGTCTAAAGAGCCGGAGTATGCTATGTTTCGTTTCACGAGCAGTTTAGGTTAGTGTTTAGGAGGCACAAGGTTTTGAAAAAAAATACTTACCCAACGGGTGGAGATTTTTTTTCAAACTTGCATGACCTTTTGCCTCCGTTAAGAACACGTCCAACCTTTGCTCTTGACAACGGGACAAAACCGCATACTGGCTCTTTGAATAAAAAAACAGGAGTGGAAACAATGAAGATTACATTGGCAAATGGTTCCCAATGGATTGAAACAACAGTTCTAATTCACTGAATTTTTGAACACCAAATCATAACACATTCGATGACAATCAAAGCCAAATAGTGCTACCGGAAGCCAGTTTCAAATATCCTTTCTGTCAGCTCTCTATGTTTGTTTGTGCGGGCTATTCCGCATGGTTAACAGGTGAAAATGAGTTGAAGATGGAGAAAGAAAAAGGGAACGAATTAACTCCGGAAAGAGTTATGCAAATCTTGAAAAAGAAAGGAACGGAAGTAGATATAGAGGAAGCTAAAATCATCTTGGCATTTGTCCAAAAAATTGCTCACATAGCAGTTAACCAGTATCTAAGGGGAAACCTCTAATCCAGTAGAACAAGAAAAGTTGTTGTGATGAGAAAGGCAGATTTGTACATACGTGTATCGACCGATGAGCAGGCGGACAAGGGATATTCGCAACGTGACCAGGAAGAACGTCTACGAAAATATTGTGAAATAAAAGGTATTTCAATAAGGGATGTCTATATAGAAGACCATTCGGCCAAGTCTTTCAAACGCCCCGAATGGCAGAGATATTTATCCAACCTACGCAAAACCAAAAATAGTAAGTCAGGAGCATTTTTACTATTTACCAAATGGGATAGGTTCAGCAGAAATGCTGGAGATGCCTATCAAATGATTAATCAATTGCGGACATTCGGTGTTGAACCGGGAGCAATAGAACAACCCTTAGACCTGACCATTCCCGAAAATAAAATCATGCTGGCATTCTATCTCGCTGCACCGGAAGTTGAAAATGACCGGAGGGCGCTTAATGTTTTCCACGGAATGCGCAGGGCAAAAAAAGAGGGACGGTATATGGGTACGGCTCCATTAGGATATATCAATAAAATAACGGAGGATAAAAAGAAATTTATTGCTCCACATGAAGTTGAAGCTCCCGTTTTGAAATGGGCATTTGAGCAGATTGTAGCAAACAATTTCAATACCGAACAGATATGGAAAATGGTGCGGGAAAAAACCGATGGTAAAGGTAGGTTTAGTAAGAATAATTTTTGGGTAGCCTTGCGAAACCCATTGTATTGCGGCAAGATTTTCATTCCTCCATACAAAGATGAGCAAGGGTACTTCGTGGCTGGACAGCATGAACCGCTAATCAGCGAAAAGATGTTTACGGATGTTCAAGATGTTCTTGATGGAAGAATGAGGGAAATAAAGCCCAAAATAGTGGCAATGGACAATCTGCCACTTAGAGGCTTTCTAAAATGTCCTAAATGCGAAAGGATGTTGACGGGGAGTGCCTCAAAGGGAAAAATGGGTAATTACTACAACTATTATCATTGTAGTTCTTCTTGCGGAACACGGTTCAGGGCGGAAGCCGCAAATGAGGCATTTATAAAACAATTGAAGTATCTATCTCCAAAGGAGGGTATGGTGGATATTTTCATTGAAGCCTTTATAAGAGACTTCAATAATAAAACTAAAGCCCAAAACAGTGAAAGAACCAATATCATAAGTGAGATTGATACATTGAACAAACGTTATCAAAATGCACTATTAAAGAACGCAGATGGTGAGATGGCAGATGATGATTTCCAAGAAGTGAAGAAATTGACCAAAGGCAGGATTGAAAAATTGGAGGGACAGTTGAATGCTTTAGCATCGGTAGGAACTGAAATTAGGGACTTGGTAGCATCTACCTTAAAAAAGGTCGCAAACATTGATAGACGCTATGAAAACGGGGATATAGAAGAAAAAAGGACAATAATAAGTTCGATGTTCCCTGAATTTTTGGAATTTGACGGGACACGACATCGAACTCGAAAGATAAATTCTGCGATAATGCTTATTTATCAGAATACCAGCAAATTACAGGGTAAAAAAAATGGGACAAGTCTATCATTTTTAGACTTGTCCCAAGACGTGACCCGGCTGGGATTCGAACCCAGGACCCATACATTAAAAGTGTATTGCTCTACCAGCTGAGCTACCGAGTCAGTTTTTACTTCTTATGTTTCCATATTCAAGCAAATCCTTTATTTAAGGGACCGCAAAGATAATAATTATCTGTTTGAATCCAATCTTTTCTGAACATTTTCTGGTTCCCAGCCTTGTATTTAAATGTAAACAACAGGCAGACAGGCAGATTAATTTATATAAAATCAAAAAGATAATCTGTAGTAAATCCCGCTACAAAAAATGGATGATCAAGTCTGATCATCCAATTGTGACCCGGCTGGGATTCGAACCCAGGACCCATACATTAAAAGTGTATTGCTCTACCAGCTGAGCTACCGAGTCGGCCTTACTTTTTATGTTTCCATTTTTAAGTAAATCCCTTTGTTTAAGGGACTGCAAAGATAGTAATTATACATTTAATTCCAATTTTTTTTGAATGTTTTTACCCTAAAAAATCTTAATCAGAATGCAATATTCTGTTATTAAACCAATTACCGTATCAATACTTAATGTATATTTTGTGATCTGGTATGAAAGACTATATGTAAATTGGATCATTTAGACATTTGGTCAAATCAAAAATAAAACATATCTTAGCAACTAAGATAATCATATACTAAAATAAATGAATAAAAAGGTAATCCGGCAATTTAGGGAAGCCAGCAGACAATACTCTGATGCATCTGTATTTATGCATGAAGCTATTGCCAGAAAAGCAGGTCTCTCAAGTGCAGACCATAAATATCTGGGGCTTATCCTTCAGTATGAATCCATAACAGCCGGGGAAATCTCAAAAATAACAGGGCTTACTACCGGTGCTGTAACAGGTTTGATAGACCGGTTGGAAAAAAAGGAACTGCTTAAAAGGCAGTTTGCCAAAGAAGACAGAAGAAAAGTTTTTATCATTCCTGACCTTGAAAACAGCATGAAATTACTGGGGCCGATTTTTGATGAACTGCAACAAAAAACAACCGCTCTTATTTCAACTTTTTCAGAGACCGAAATAAAAATCATTGAACGCTATTTTAAAGAAGCGACCTTAATTATGAAGGAAACTGCAGATCACTTAAACAATACATAAAACCATGGACAGCTTAACAACAACCTATGTAACACGGGCCGAAATATGGCTGGGAATTACAATTTTACTTTATTTCCTGATGAACGGAGCCCAGATTTTTGAAACGTTTGTATTTGTACCCAAATGGGCTTCATCACCTCCTGACAGTCTGAAGCTGCTTTCAGATGGAAAAGGAATAAGCCTTAAAGTTTTCTGGATTATATTTCATTCACTGCATGAAGCAGCATTTATTCTTGCGATCATATTTTGCTGGAAAATTGATCCGGTAAGAAACTGGCTCCTGATTTTATTTGTCGTTCATGCATCCTTAAGGATCTGGACCTTATCATTTTTTGCTCCCAATATCATTCATTTTCAAAAGATTGCAGAATTGCCGGGTTTCTCAGAGGATCTGACTCAGAAGATTTCACTTTGGCAAACTCTCAACTATGTGAGGGTTGCTATCTTCGTTGCTGTTTCACTGGGATTTATTCCCCTGCTTATTAAAATCTTTAATTTACGTTGAATAAGAGTATGATCATTCCTCATTCCTGGATCCTGATAACTACTTGATATCCGGGCCATTTCATTTATCCGGAACTACTTCAAACAGGTTAAGGAATATAATTAAGCATTTCAGGCCCAAGGATTTCCCTTATTTTAACAGCTTTGCTTATATTTTGATCAGAGGTTTCCATATTATCATCCAAATCTATTATTATTCCGTTTTCAGAATCGTGAATACGGATGGTATCAGGTAAAGCCCTTGCTTCATTTCTATTTTCAAAATAAGTTAAAAAACCAACCCATAAGTTTTGTCCGGCAGTTTTCACTTTACGTCTGAATTCATTCGAAATAATAACAGCATATATTAAGTCTCCTGATAACTCTATAGATTTAATGATTTTTATAAGAGATTCTTTGGTAATATCATTAAGAAACTCATCAGAAAATTCAATATTAATTAAAGCGGTTTTGTTTTTTTCAGCTGCTCCCTGGGTGATATTTACAGAAATATCACTTACCTCACTTTTTTCCCTGCTTATATACACTAAGGTGTTAAATCCTACCCAGCTTTTTGAATTTTCATGAAGATCTTTATCTTGTCCGTCCTGATTTGAAAAGACATCTTCTTCTTTGTTATATATAAGTATTTTGTCAAGGTTCTGACCGTTAAAATCCATTAAGTCATTCTGAAAATAAAATTTGGAATCTGTACTATCATCCCATGTTGACACCATATGGAGGTCATTGAACTTATTTTTTATATTTATAATAATATTTTTGCAATAATCAATAAATTCATGGGCAGACATTTCCCTGTTTTTCAAACGGCTAATCAATTTTATTTTTTCCATATTTTATTTATTTTGGTACCACGATCACATCAATATCTATATTTGCATCATCAAATAAGTCAGCTAATTCATCTGCTTTTTCCTGGGTGGGAACATGCCATTCAAGCTTTGAGCCTGCTTCCTGAGCGATCTCAGCATCTTTTCTGGCGGAATCAAGCATTTGCTGCCTTCTTCTTCTTGCCCAGTCACTATCTCCTTTAGGCGGCCATTTGTCCCAATCTTTAGAGTCTTGCAGCGTATTTGTATCAGGGTCATATCCATCGAATTTTTTTTCTCCGCTCTTCATTTTATCTGTCTTTACAACGTACTCTGTATCGTCCGGTGCTCCCGTTGTTTTCTTCTGATACTCTGCCCCTGCTTTGGGTGAATGCCGGTTTTCCCATGTTCCGGGCCCGCCATCACTTTCTCCGATTTTATAAGATGGCTTTTTGATCGTTCCATCTGTAACTTTGGCAATATCCGCCCCTTCTTTTTTAGCAAGCTGCTCCAGTGTTTCAGCAATGCCTTTTTTGGTTCCGGCTTCCACAACATCATCTGCTCCTTTTTTTACTCCCTGTTCTACAGCTTCTTCTACGCCTTCTTTAACTGTTTTCTCTACAACCGCTTCAGCTCCTTCCTTTAAAACTGTTTTTCCGGCAGTAGCTGCCAGGGATGTTCCTCCTGAATACACTGCTGCTGCTGCATCAGGAATAAACTCTCCTACAGTAGTTCCTATTTTTCTGGGGTTTTCAGCTACCCACCCTGCAGCATCTTGTGTACCTTCCCAGGCTGCATTTCCTGCATCTACCCAGTTCTGGCCATCACTGGCCCAGTTCCATGCTCCTTCGGCCGCATTGCTCCAGTTTTCCCCTTTGCTTGCCCAATCCCATGCATTTCCCACACCTTCAGTAGTTGCATTCCAGGCATCGCTTACCATTCCGCCCAATCCTTCTGCAGTGCCTACAGGATCTTGCCCGACCTGATAGATGGTTTCTCCCAGCCCTACTACACCATTCACAGCACCTTCAACCAAGCCTGTTCCCAGATCACTGAACCAATCTGATACCCCCGTTACCGGTTTCATCCAGTCCGGAAGCATCTGATCCCGGATATCACGGGATTTTTTGTTCTGCTCAGCCAGCCAGTCAAAACCTTCTTTTATATAATCAGTAGGCATTTTTCCTTCACCTATACCATACGATACTGCAGCTGCCCTGTCAAAAAAGATACTGATCTTCCCTCCAAATATACAATTACAAAAAGAATCTTCCAACAGCATTCTGCTTCCGTTTATTTTAACACCATCTTTTGGCTGCTGCCATCCTGTGGGAACAGTTGGAAGACATGAAACTCCTGTTGCCCATTTTAAAGGATTGGTACAGAGTCCCATTGGCTTGATATTGAAAAAAGGAAGAAAATCCAGCTCAGAAGCCATAGGAACGCTATATATTGTAGTGTTCTTATTATTGCTTACTCTTAGAGTAGAAGGGCTTGTTCCTTTGTCGCAAGCTAAAAAAGCACCTTCAGGTACATATTTTTTTGCCATAATGCGATGTTTTAGAGGTTAATTTTATCTGAACTCAGAATTACATGGGTCAGTCTTCTGAAAATATTTTCCAGTTTATTTAAATTTTCCTGAGTCTCAAGGACTATCTTACCAGGAACATTTAGCAGCTCCGACACTTTACAGCTTCCAACCGTACACCAATACTCCCCGTCTGCATATATATGCCATTCAGCAGGAACTGTAACCTTCAGTATTCTTTCATCCTCAAAAAGAAGATAATAACGGTCATTCTGGAAAACAATATCAAGCAGTTGGACGGTCATGAATAGCTTTTAAAATATTTTTTTCTTCACGGTATAAACTTCCCGGGATCTGTGCCAGGCTCATACACATGCTTTGTTCAGACCAGGGCCATTCTTCAAGAAGATAACGTTCCATATAGTTCAATTGCAGGAGTGTAGGCACACGGGGACGGTTTTTTAAAATGCGGATCATAGCTGTAACTTTATCCTGTTCAAACCGGTTTTCATCTATACTTCCCTTTACATCAATCTGGTATCTGCCATCTTCCAGCTCTGAGATTTTTTCTTCGGTGGTAATGGGAACACTCTTTGCAGCAATAAAATTCGGAAGTTCACGATAACCGCTGATGATTTGATTTTTTTTAAATTCTTTCAGATGAATACCCGGAAAAAGTAACTGATAGGGCATTGCAAAACGAAAAGCTTCTGCCAGACGCTTACCATCTTCAAGAAGTTCTTCAACTCCTTTAATAAAAATTTCACGATATCGCTCATTTCTGTGTTTCAGAATAATTTTCGGTTTTATTTCCCTCCACTTATTCTGAACCTCATCAATATTGATAATTTTTCCGAGCTGCCCATTTTCATTGAGTGTACAAACAATTTTTTCCCTCAGCTGATGAAGGTCCCCCACCCATTTATACATACCCTCTGTATTCGTCTGTCTGTAAAGCGGCATTTCTACTGTAAATACAGGTTTTTCCTGTTCAAAAGAAGATAATGTCACCTTTAGTTCCGCTTCAATGTAGTTCTCATTCCGAAGACCCTGAAACTGATATCTTTCTTCCCTCAGGAATGTATACTTCCGAAATTCTCCTTTGTTATCTGTATTGACCTGCATGATTATCCTTTGTTAATTTCCACATCAACTCCTTTAATATTGGTGGGTCCTGATGAAGATGAATTTATTTTAGCGGCATTGGCATTGATATCATTATCAATTTTAATTCCCGGATTTGCTGCTGCTTTCCCCAATTCAGTCGTGCTCTTTCCTATAACTTTTACATTAAGCCCCTCTATAGTAATATCGCCATTGGTATTAAGAATAATTGAGCTGCTGCCGGTTTTAATCGTAATATTTGTATCACATTCCAGGGTAATATTTCCACTGTTATCCATTTTTAATATAGAATTTGCACCCCCGCCTTCTTTTCCTCCTACATTAATAGCGCTGATACTTCCTACATTTACAGTGTTATTATTCCCTACAGTTACCGTTTTATTATTATTGGCGTGAGTGCTTGCATTTCCTGCTCCATCAAAAAACATACTGGCTCCTCCCTGATCTTTCAGGTTCATGGAACCTGTACCGTTATCATATTTAAGCTCTGCTCCGCTTCTACCGCTGAAACTCATAATGTTATTACCAGCTCCTCCACCTGCACCAATACTGCCATGAAACATTCCTCCCATTACAAAGGGGCGGTCCGGATGCTGATGAGCAAAATTCACTACAACCTGGTCTCCTACCTCAGGTACAGACATAAATCCCCGGTTTTTATTCACTTTATCACTACTTCCTGCATCGGGAGTCATTACTCTGATAAATTCTGTAGTTTGTTGTCCCTTCTGCCAGTCAAACTGCACCTGCACCCTTCCCTGGTTCAAAGGATCTGTATTGGAAATAACTTTAGCAAACTGAGCTTCAGCTTTTGGAAATTCAAATTCCGGTCTGGGTATGTATCCGGTATCTGCAGCTATACCTTCAAAAGCCCCGTTGTAATACCCCCTGGTATCTACCTCATGAGTAACTTCTGTAATCATCAGCTTCGTAAAATAAGAAGTCTCATTACTGTCTGTTTTTCTCATTTCAATATCTGCTGTACATCCCGGATATAAAAAAGGGACACTGGTGGTTCCAGAAGTAATAAATACCTGTGAGGCCTTACTTCCCGCAGTTCCTTTCTGAGAAGCATCTACATCCATAAATGAAGAAGCTTTGATAGGGGCTACTCTTAGTGAAGGGGTTTTAAAGATCTTTTCTGAAATTTCATAAGCCCGTTTTGCAATATCTGAAGTATGATTTATCCTGGAACTTCCGGTAATCAGCTTTTCATTTTTGCTGCTGTTATACCCATAAAATGTAGGATTTACATGCTGGGCTTTCATCTTTATCTTTATATCATGAACACTGCTTCCGTAAGTAAGTGTTACAGGCTTTTCCTGAGGGGGAAGCTTGCCGAAATGGAGAACTTCGCCGTCATAAAAAAATTGTTCCCCATATGCTTCAGCCATTCTCGCCAGGTAATTATAATGGGTTTCTTCATACTGGGAGCTATAGGAAACATTTCCATGCTGGGCATCTACCCTGAAATCAAATTTGCTTGATCCCAGCCCCTCCTTTATTACTTCACTCGCTATACTGTTCAGGCTTATAGGCTGATCTCCTCCAAAACTCTGAATATGAGGTGCTGCATCCAGCAGAATTGTCGGGCTATACCCTGTAAGCACTACATCTCCCAGGCTTCCTTTTTCCTGATTAAAACCTACTTCAGTAATTACTCCTATAAAAATTCTTTCAGGGCCTTCTTCAACATCTTTATACCTGAAAACAACTGTTATTCTTTTTCCTAAAAAATTTTGAGTCTCTTCCAGATTATGATTTTCAGGATTACCTAACGTATCATGGGCAAGTGTTAATTCAAATTCATGATGTTTTGTAGCACTCTGCTTTAATTTAAAATGTTTGAAATGGGTGATAATCTTACCTTCCACAATAATATCGAGCTTTATAACCCGGTTAATTCCCAGAATCTGGTTTACGAGAATAGATTCTGCATTATGTATTCTGGAAGTAGGCTGATTCGCCCAGATCTTATCATTTACTATGGAGGTCTGGTTAGGAGTGAAAGCATTATTCATAAACATGGCGCCTTCTTTTACCGAATTGATTTTTGACAGAGTGTTCAAGGGATCACCGTCAATAGACTTTTTATCTGATTTAATATTTCCCGGAGACTTTTTCCCATTTTTGGGTGACTTTCCATTGGATGATTCTTTAAACATGATATATTTTTTTACAGGTATGTAAAAGTATTCCGCATATAAAACGGAATGAAGTATGACCAAAATTCAGCAAGCAGCAGGATAATGATGTAATGGCCCAAAAACAGATTTCCTTATAAGCTGCGGTCTGTAGATCGAATGTAAGAAATGATAATTAAGAACCCCTGACGGAATATATCCGCTCAGTTGTCCACCCTTTTTTTTATTTATTTAACTGATACTCTTTGACTTGGTACTGCCAATTTATCAATATTAAAATTCACGGCAAAATGAATTTTAATTTATTTAAAAAATTGTAGTAATTCTACGATTTTATCTTTTTAAAATCACAACCCAACTGATACAATACACTGATCAGTATTCTTGAAAAGATACTTTATATACCCGCTCAGTCCGGCTGTTCTTACATAAAAGGTTTCAGAAATACAGGCCTGGAAAATTAATACAAAACTCAGCTGCTTTAAATTCAATGGTTTTTTTATGCCGGGGATAATCTTCGGGATTTCAAATAAAGAACAGTACGGTTGAGATATGGAAAAAAAATGATTAATACCAAAGTGGCAGCAAGAAGCCAGACCATCATTTCATAGTAATCCATGGCAAAACGTACATGGTTCTGAATATTCAGCTTTCCAATCAGCAGTTTATGAGCTGCTTTCCCGGCATGGTCTTCAGGCATTCCTTTTGCAGCAAGTCTGGCCGTCTGCCTGTAGAGAAAATTCTTTACTTCAGGGTCTGTTTCAGTCAGGTGATCCTGAAAGGCATTATAATGCCTGCTTTTCTCAAAGAGTTCATAAAAGTTAATCAGGGCAATACTGACACAAAAACCCAGATACCGTATAGCTAATGCTACCGCTGCAGCCGAAGGACCAATGGAAGCAGGAACTGAAGAAATAATATAAATAACCGTAGGAACCATGATCAGCCCTACGCCCAATCCCTGGATAAATAGTGGTATAAAATAATTAAATTCATCAGCCTGAATGTCAAAGGAATAGTACATCAGAACATGAAACAGCAACAGCATCAAAAATCCGGGAAACCAGATGTATTGTATTCTTTTTTTCTGCAATACCATACAACAGGCAATGATAACCCCGGTAACGAGCCCTGAAATATTAAAAACATTAATGTACGAAACATAAAAGGGATCAAAATGCAGTTCTGTTACAAAATAAGTATTGGTAATTCCTGATGTAAAACGACAGATGTACATGATGAAAAGAATCAGTAATCCTACTTTAAAGTTCCTGTACCTGAAAATACGCATATCTATATATGGTCTTTTAATGGCTTTTTGCCGGTATACAGATATGATGGTCAGAATCAGTATTCCCACTACACTTCCAAGAATCCTCCTGTCTTCCAGCCAGTAATATTCCTGTCCGAAAATCATAATATATCCAATAAGTACCAGCATTGTACTGTAAAGAGCAAAACTCTGCCAGTCCAGCTTATACAGCGGAAACCTGGCAGCGCTCTTATAATTGGTCATGGTAAAGCTGATAAACAGAAGTCCCGGTAAATATGAAAAAATTGCAACTTTATAGATAATATTAAAATTATAAGAATCAATAAGTTCAGCCGTAATCAGGTTGTTAAAAGGCAATGCACACAGCAAGGTTCCGAAAAAGACCGAAAAACTAATCTCCCTGCCCCTTTCAGTACTCAGTCTTGTAAAGATCAGGGTAAGAGATAAATTGACATTACAGGCAAACAGCATTCCCTGAATAAAACGTACCGGAAACAGGATATATATTTCATGGGTAAAATAGCAGATGAGGCTGGCCAGGATCTGCATTGTTGTAAAAATCAGGAAGTATTCCTTTGCCGCAAGAAAACTGAAAAACCTCCTTTCCAGGCTATAAAATCCTACATACCCGGCATAAAAAAGTGCTACAGAAAACTGTATATCTGCAGGCTCACATCCATAATACCCTGCAGCTGCATTAATGTTGGTAAGGGGAAGGAAAAATATAATGATTCCCGGAAGTGTCATTGCAAAAAGAATAATCTTGATCAGCCATTCCGGGGCCCACCTTTTGAAAACAGGGATTTTTCTAGCCATTGAAATGCTTTTTATCCGCATATACATTCACATTCATTCCCATCTTCAGGACGTTAATTTCATTTCTTTTCCCGTCAACTCTTATTCTTACCGGGATGCGCTGTACAATTTTAACATAATTTCCGGTAGAATTATCAGGAGGTAAAAGCGAAAAGCTTGAGCCCGTTGCCGGTGACAGGGAGATGATGGTTCCATGAAATTCCCGGTCAGGATAAGAATCAGCAACAATTTTTACCCGGTCTCCGATTTTCATATCCTTTATCTGTGTTTCTTTATAATTGGCAACCACCCATTTGTCAGTTTCATTGTTAACTATAAAAGCGAGTGTTTCCCCGGCATCAATCATTTGTCCCACTTCTACGGTTCTCCTTCCCATTCTTCCGTCATAAGCCGCTGTAATGGCTGTATAGCTGACATCCAGTTTATGCCGGTCCAGCAATGCTTCCAACCTGGCAATCTCAGCCTGTACCACTTTTTTTTCAGCCTGAATATCATTAATTTTAGATACAGAGGCAGCATAGGTATCGCGGGAGGACTGATAGTTGCTTTCATTGACTTCCAGAGTAGCTTTTACCTCTTCAAGGCGCTGTTTAGTGGCAGATTCTTCATCATAAAGCTTTTTATACCGGTTATAATCCAGCTCCTGTTTCCAAACTTTTGCTTTATTTGCTTCCACCTGAGCCTGGGCTGAAGCGGCTTCCTTTGTGATAGTGCCTGTATTGCTTTCAAGTACTTTCAGCTCCGCACGTGCTTTCTGAAGAGCTGCCTGGGTTTGCTTTTGCTGCAAAATGTACTCACGATTATCAATCAGTAATAAGGTATCCCCTTTTTTCACTTCCTGATTTTCCTCAAACCTTACAGCAACTATAAATCCGCCTGCCCTGGAAATGACGGGGTTTATATATTCCTGAACCTGGGCATCATTGGTCTGTTCATATTCATAATAATTCTTAAGAGTAAAGCCGCCCCAGATAGTCAGTGCCGCAACAATTAAAACTGAAATCCATCCTGTAATTTTTGTAATTATCCTGTCGGTAGGGGTATATTTTTTTTTCATTGTATTATAAAACGCCTGTGATATTTTGTAGTAAATAATAATTGTTCTGTGCCGTAATCTTAGCCGATTCCAGTTCAAACCGGGTCTGAAGAAGCTGTATATCAGCATCCAGTAACTCTGTAATAAGTGAGGTCTGGCTGAAATAGGTATTTCTGGTAATGCGTGCATTTTCTTTCGCCTGAGCAACATCAGCTTCAGCAACTTTAATCTGCTCAAGAGCTTCCTGGTATCTCAGGTAAGCCTCTTTCACCTGTTGCCTTACCTTGTCTTCCGTATCCTTATGCATCTCTTCTTCTTTTTCAAACTCCAGTTTTGCAGCCTTTACTTTATGAGTATTATGATACAGGGAGGAAATGGAAAAAGATGCTTTTACCCCAACCACTCCCAACGAATACCAGTAGGGATTATAAGGAAAAAGAAAAATCTGCGGGTTGGCATAGTAAAACTCTCCATACAGTCCGATTTTAGGGCTTACATTGGCTTTAACCTGTTTCAGTTTAATTTTGCTCAGTTCCGTTTGCTGCCCGGAAACATGATAGTCAAAAGAATGTTCCAGCGCCTGCTTCAGATAATCCTCATAAGAGGTATTTTCATTCCATTGGGTAACCGGAGCATCGGGGATGACAATCTGATCATCAGGAAGTCCTAAGATAATATTCAGCTTCTGCGTAGCAATAAGGATATCATTTTCTATGGTCACCAGGGCCATCTTCCGCTTCGATAGTTCAAGTTCAATCCTTAAGACATCACTTTTCAATACAACCCCATTCTTATATAGAGCCTGTATTTCTTTAAGCTGTTCTTTCTGGTCCTCAATATCCTGTTTTATAAGATTTCTGAAAATTAAAGTTTTCTGAAGCTCAAGATACAGAGCTGCTGTTTTGTAATGAATATCGGAAACAGACTGCTCCTTCCTGATTTCCTTAACTTTCTGAAGAACCTGATTCTCTTTAATCTTCAGATTCAGTTTATTGCCATTATAAATATTCAGATAAAAATCGGCTCCGGCTCTGTAAAGCGTATGAATTACCTCATGCTGGGACGGTCTTGAAAAAAGCCCGTTTTCATAAACAGGGATATTGGAAGCTTTTTCTACAGAACCTTTTACTCCTATTTCCGGAAGACGTTCTCTTTTCGAATCTTTAACTTCGGCTTCCGCAATATCTGCACTGATGGTATTGATTTTAATATGACGGCTGTTTTCTTCAGCTCTTTGCCATGCATCCCGTAAAGAGAGCCGTATGGTATCATTTCGGGGACTGCCTGTCTGGGCCGATACAGCATAAGAGGTGCCCAGTATCAGCAGTCCGGTGACATACATTTTCATCTGAATTTTTGAATTATTGCAGTGCAAATTTATCTGCAATCCCGATATTATTTTTATCTAAAATAGTCAAGTTTTACATGATTCCAGCCAAATTATTATATTTGTATTTTATACTATTTCAAATTATTCAATGGGGCTTATTGCAACTCTTCCGCATATAGATCAGTATGATAAAAGTGTATTTGTCATGCATGAAAAATCGGAAAAACTCATTCCTTTCCATAAACATACCAAGGGACAACTGAGCTATGTAGAAGGAGGTATTGCCTATATTACCATAGATAACCGTACCTATGTAGTTCCCGCCAGGCATTTCTTCTGGATTCCTCAGGGAATGGAACATATTTTAGAGATCGGACACACAGCCACCGTATTGCGCTCCCTTTATTTTTATTCCCATGATGATACTTCAGATGCGTTTTACAGCCGGTTGGGCATTTATCCGGCCTCTGAGCTTTTGATCCAGATGATCAAATACACTGAAATATGGGATGAAAAACATATTACAGCTAAAGATGAGAATTTTGAATTTCTGGTCGCCTTAAAAAAGATCCTGCCGAAGACTCATAAACAGCCCTTGCCTATTATTCTTCCTGCCACCCACAACCAGCAGATGATGAAAATCGTCTCTTACCTGGAGTGGAATATCGGAGAAAAGCATACTCTTACGAATATAAGTTCAAGATTTGGATTAAGCGAACGCTCCTTATCCCGTCTGTTCAAAGCCGATATGAATATTTCTTTTCTTCAGTATCTGAAAACTTTAAGAATTATTAAAGCCATTGAACTGCTTTTAAACACCAACAAGTCAATCAATGAAATCGCCGATGATGTGGGTTACAGCTCAATAAGTGCCTTCAGCGACACTTTTCATGAATTTACCCGGTCGCGGCCTTCTGATCTGAGAAAAAGCAGTAAAGTACTCCGAAGTTCTTCAATATAGAAATATGCAGTACAACTTTAGCACATGGGTTAAAAATAAAAGAGTTTTTTATCTTTTATTAAAAATAACTTTATATCTTTGCTTTATAAAAATTCAGAAAATGTTTTCAAAAACCTGTGAATATGCTTTAAGAGCTTTAATCTATATAGCCCAGCAGTCTAAAAATGACAGCAGGATTGGCATCAAGGATATTGCAAAAAACATTAACTCACCAGAACATTTCATTGCTAAGATACTACAGGATTTAAGCAGAAAAGGATTTGTACAGTCTGCCAAAGGCCCCAATGGCGGGTTTTATATGGATACTAAAAATCTGGATCTTACCATTGCTGATATTGTAAGGGAAATTGATGGTGACAAGCTGTTTACCGGTTGTGGCCTTGGCCTTGAAGAATGCTCTGAAAGTCATCCCTGCCCCCTGCACAATCAGTTCAAAAGCATCAGACAGGATCTGCGCATTATGCTCGAATGTTCTAAAATTCAAATGTTTGTTGATAACCTGGATTTAAAACTGACCCATCTTAAAGTATAAATTTATCCTGATAAAAGTCAGACAAAATAAAAGACAAAAAAGTCTCTTATTTTAAAAATAGATTTTATCTTTGTATTAGTAAAAATAACATACTACAAAACCCGGTAAAAAATATACAGCTGAGAATTATAATTCTCTTCCTGATACAAGACTCAATTATAAAATTTAACTGCCTGCTTATAAGTTTTTATTAAGTTTGAATTGTTAATAAAGGATAAAAAGGTATTAATATCTTAAAAATGAAACTGA
Source organism: Chryseobacterium flavum (assembly GCF_003385595.1). GTDB lineage: Bacteria > Bacteroidota > Bacteroidia > Flavobacteriales > Weeksellaceae > Chryseobacterium > Chryseobacterium flavum. The sequence goes on from NZ_QNUE01000001.1 coordinate 235,918, forward strand.
ATATTAAAAATCCTCTGGTACTCATGCTGCTTTGTCTTATGACAGGCGTCTTTGTCACCGTCAGTTTTCTGGAAACACCCATGAAATTTCAGGTTCCGGGAATGACTCTCCCGGCAGCACTCGGACTGGGCATGCTGATGTTTGGGATATCTACTAAAATACAGTGCCTTTTTCTGGTCCTTATTATAATAACAATGCTCATAACCAGAAAAAAATATACAAAAACAGATTTTATTATCATAGCCGTCTTATTTGCTGTTTTAATTATAGAAAAGTTTTGGATGCTCCCGGTTCTGGATAGCCGCGCCCATCTGCTATCAGTTGGAAAACCGGTTTCTCCGTCAGAAATGCATACCTATTTCATCTATGCGGAATCCTTCAAGACTTTCTTCCTGCTTACAGCCATTATTTTTCAGTTTACAAAGCATAAAAATAATTACTGAAGCAAATTATTACCCATGCAGAAGATTTAAATCATTAATTATACGTTATGAAAAAAACACTATTATTCACTGCAGCTTTATGGGCAGTGCTGGCTCTTGATGCCTGCAAACAAAACCCTGCAACAGATTCCGGTAATCCTGCAAATACAGAAAATATCAAAACAGACGGTACAAGTGAAGAGCTGAAAATGCCACTCCCACCTAATGTTCCGTTACCTGTAGGCCAGCGTGCAGCAAAAAAAATTATCGTGAAGCTGGAAACCATAGAAAAAACAGGAGAACTGGCGGATGGTACACAATACAATTTCTGGACGTTCAACGGAACAGTTCCGGGAAGCTTCATCCGGGCAAGAGTCGGAGATGATATTGAACTGCATTTAAAGAATCATGAAAATAATACATTTCCTCATAATATTGACCTGCATGCAGTAAATGGCCCTGCAGGTGGTGCTGAAGCTACTTTTGTAGCTCCCGGTAAAGAAGCTGTTTTTAGTTTTAAAGCGCTGAATCCCGGATTATATGTATATCACTGTGCAACTGCCCCGGTAGGAATGCATATTGCAAACGGAATGTACGGACTTATCCTTATTGAACCTGAAGGCGGGCTTCCTAGAGTTGACAAGGAATTTTACATCATGCAGGGAGATTTCTACACAAAAGGAAAATTTGGCGAAAAAGGGCTTCAGGAATTTGACATGGATAAAGCTATTGATGAACATCCTGAGTACGTAGTCTTTAATGGGAATACAGCTTCTCTTTTAGGCGATAAAGAACTTCAGGTAAAAACCGGTGAAACCGTACGGTTCTTTGTTGGAAACGGAGGGCCTAACCTCACCTCCTCTTTCCACATTATCGGGGAGATATTTGATAAAGTATATATAGAAGGGGGAAGCAAAGTCAACGATAATGTACAAACCACTGTAATTCCTCCGGGTGGTGCTTCTATAGTAGAATTCAAAGCTACGGTACCGGGAGAATATGTCATTGTGGACCATGCTATTTTCCGGGCATTCAATAAGGGAACTTTAGGTAAGATCAAAGTAACCGGACCTGAAAATCCGGCAGTTTATAAAAAGAACTGACTATCAATATTCATCAGGATATAAATAAAGAAGTAATGAGGGCTTTTACATTCATAACGCTTTTAGCGGTCTGCTCGGGATTGGTCTTCTGTTCTGAACAGACAAACAGTCCGGATGCTGAAGTTCCGGTCCGTACTCAGCTGCAACCCATTATAAGCCAGAAAAAAATGATTGAAATACAAGGCGGAACCTATAAGGCATTTATAGGAAAAGATTCAGGAAGGATTGTAAAGGTACAGACTTTTTATCTGGATGACAGTCCTGTTACCAACCGGGAATATCTTGAGTTTCTTATCGCTAATCCTCAATGGACAAAAAGTAAAGTCCTCCAATTATATGCAGATTCCAATTATCTGAAACATTGGAAAAGCGATTATGAAATTCCGGAAGGAATAAGCCCTGATGCTCCGGTGACCAATGTTTCATGGTTTGCTGCTGAGTCCTATGCAAAAAGTGCCGGGAAAAGGCTTCCGGAAATAGATGAATGGGAATATGCAGCACTGGCGGATCAGCATTCTAAAAATGCTTCTGAAAAACCTGCCTTTACAGACTATATCCTGAAGTCTTATCAGAAAAAAAATAAAAACAAACAACCTGTAAAACAGAATCTTCCCAATTATTACGGCATACATGACCTGTACGGAATGGTTTGGGAATGGACTCATGATTTCAATTCTGTTATGATGAGCGGAGAATCCAGAAAAGATAATACCGTTAATGACAACCTGTTCTGTGCGGGAGCAGCAGTAACTTCGTCTGACCTAAGAAACTATGCTGCCTTCATCAGGTATGCCTTACGGGGAAGTATAAAAGCCGATTACTGTCTTAATAATCTCGGATTCAGATGTGCTAAAAATTAAAAATAATCCTTATGAAAAATATAACAACCTGTATCCTGGTGGCATTAATAATGCTATCCTGCAGTAAAAAAGATGAAGAAGCGCCCTCTGATTCCATTTACAATATTCCCACAAGCTGGGAAAAGCAGGATGGTAGGAATATTACATTTTCGGACCTGAAAGGGAAAGTACTGGTAACAGCCATGATTTTCACTTCCTGTAAAACCGCCTGCCCGAGACTGACCGCAGAAATGAGAACCATATCCCAAAAAGTCGGCAAAACAGATCCGGACCAGATCCAATACGTACTCATCTCCATTGATCCGGAAAATGATACCCCAAATGCAATGAAAAGATATCTTGATATGAACCGTTTCAATGAAAAAGAATGGACTTTTATCCGCGGCAGTGAAGAGGAAATCCGGGAGCTGGCCAATATAATGGCTGTAAAGTATAAACAGATCTCCCCTATAGAATTTTCACATTCCAATATTATAACGGTATATTCAAAAAAAGGAGTTCTTTCTTTTCAGAAAGAGGGACTTGATAGTGATTACGAAGCTATCGTACATGAAATAAAAAAACAAATACAACTTTAAATGGATTAGATTATGAAAAAATTAATTTTAACAGCTTTGCTGTTTTCACTCACTGTAACTTCATGTTCAGATAAAAAGGAAGAATCAATTCCTCCTCTGCAGGAATCAAATGTAATGCTGGATGAACCTAAACCCCAGAATACAGCTCCAGCTGCAACTCCCCTATCAGGAGCTGATGCAGAAATTGCCGAAGGAAAATCCCTGGTAGAGGGAACCGACTGTTTATCCTGTCATAAAATAGATTCTAAACTCGTAGGCCCGGCATATCAGGATATTGCTTCAAAATATACTGATGCGGATATTGATCTTCTTGCCCAAAAAGTTATTGACGGAGGAAAAGGTAACTGGGGAGATATTCCAATGACACCCCATACAGGCTTAAGTAAAGACAATGCAAAACTTATGATCAGGTACATCCTTTCCCTTAAAAAACAGTAAAAAAAATTTAAAATAATAAAAGACAAAAAAGTATTATATTATGAATACAAAAACAGATTTTATAGGAAATATTGTTGCCGAAGATTTCAGAACGGCCGCTATTTTTAAACGACACGGAATTGATTTCTGCTGTAAGGGAGGAAGAACTATAGAAGAGGCCTGTCATAACAAAAAACTGGATCCCGAAAGAATCTATGAGGAGCTGGATGCTCTTCCGGGAAATGAGGAAGCTTCAATAGACTTCAGCAGCTGGCCTCCTGATCTTCTGGCAGACTATATTGAAAAAACCCATCATCGTTATGTAGAAGAAAAAATTCCTGTTTTACAGACGTTCCTCGATAAATTATGTAAAGTCCACGGAGAGAGGCATCCTGAGTTATTTGAAATCAACACTTTATTTAATGAGTCTGCACAGGATCTGGCAGCGCATATGAAGAAGGAAGAATTTATTCTGTTCCCCTTTATCAGAAATATGATGAATGCTAAATTATCAGGAACAGCTTTGCCACATCCACCTTTCGGAACAGTTGAAAACCCGGTAAACATGATGCAGCATGAGCATACGGTGGAAGGAGAACGTTTCAGAAAAATCGCTGAAATTACAGATGAATACCTGCCTCCTGCTGATGCCTGCAATACCTACAAAGTAGCTTTTGCCATGCTTCAGGATTTTGAGAATGATTTACACAAACACATTCATCTTGAAAATAATATTCTTTTTCCACAGGCTATCCAACTGGAAAAAGAATTTACTGTTGAATCTTAAAAATGATACCCAATGACACCTAAAAAACTCTGGATATGGCTTGCTGTAGTCATGGTTGCTTCATTTGCCGTCCTCATATTTTACGGAACTGAAATTTACAGAAAAATTCCTCCCATCCCGGATAAAATAGTAAGTACAGACGGAACTGTAATTGCTACCGGCCAGGATATTAAAGACGGGCAAAATGTCTGGCAATCTATCGGAGGACAAACGGTAGGAAGTATCTGGGGGCATGGTGCTTATATCGCTCCGGACTGGACGGCTGATTACCTGCATCGAGAATCACTTCTTCTGCTCGGGGAGCTGGCTGAAAAAGATGGAAAATCTTATACAGACCTTCCTGACGACGAACAGGCTAAATATCAGGTATTGCTGAAAAAAGAACTGCGTACCAATACCTTTAATGAAAGCAGTAATGAAATCGTATTCTCCCATGAACGGGCTGAAGTTCAGAAACAGCTGTCTCAGTATTATTCACAACTATTCATGAATGACACTTCAATGGCAAAGCTCCGGGATCAGTATGCAATCCCGGAGAATACCATCAAAGATCCTGAAAGAATGACTAAAATGAACGCATTTTTTGCATGGAGCACATGGGTCTGTATCACAGAGAGACCAGGAGACGATGTTACATACACCAATAACTGGCCGCATGATGAATCAGTAGGAAATATTCCACCACCTTCACTGCATTTATGGTCGGGATTCAGTGTATTGCTGCTGCTGGCATGTGTGGGCCTTCTGGTATTCTACCATGCCAGAAACAAGGAAGAAGAGATCAGTGAAGCACTTCCTCATGAAGATCCGCTTCGAAATATGAAACCTACTCCTTCTATGAAAGCTACGCTGAAATACATCTGGGTGGTCGCATTACTGATCCTTATACAGATGCTTGCCGGTGTGGTTACTGCTCATTACGGCGTAGAAGGAAGCGGTTTTTATGGTATTCCTTTAGACCAGTTTTTACCTCAGTCAGTTTCCAGAAGCTGGCATGTACAGCTGGCTATATTCTGGATCGCTACATCATGGCTGGCCACAGGACTTTATATAGCTCCCGCTGTTTCAGGTTATGAACCGAAATATCAGAAGCTGGGGGTCAATATCCTTTTCGGAGCTTTACTGATTGTTGTTCTCGGGTCTTTAACCGGACAATGGCTGGGAGTAATGCAAAAACTTGGACTGGTTGATAATTTCCTATGGGGACATCAGGGATATGAATATGTAGAACTGGGAAGAATCTGGCAGGTCTTACTGCTTATCGGACTTATACTCTGGCTGGTTTTAATGGTAAGAGCTCTTCTTCCTGCATTAAAAAGAAAAGATGGAGACCGTCATTTACTTACCTTATTTACTCTTTCTTCTGTAGCTATTGCAATGTTCTATGGAGCCGGCCTGATGTATGGAAGACAAACCCATATGGCCATTGCCGAATATTGGAGATGGTGGGTAGTTCACCTTTGGGTAGAAGGTTTCTTTGAGGTTTTTGCAACGGTAGTGGCAGCATTCCTGTTTACAAGACTTGGGCTGCTAAGACTGAAATCTGCAACAAATGCCGTTTTATTTTCCACCATTATTTTTCTGGCAGGAGGAATTTTAGGAACATTCCACCACCTCTATTTCAGTGCAACTCCTACTGCCGTACTGGCATTGGGAGCCACTTTCAGCGCACTGGAAATTGTACCGCTGGTCCTGATCGGTTATGAGGCATATCAGAATTACCAGCTCAGTAAATCCACCAAATGGATACAGGCTTACAAATGGCCTATCTATTGTTTCATTGCCATGTGTTTCTGGAATTTTCTGGGAGCAGGGATTTTCGGATTTGCCATTAATCCGCCCATAGCGCTGTATTATATTCAGGGACTGAACACCACAGCTGTTCACGGGCATGCTGCTCTGTTTGGAGTATATGGTATTCTGGGAATTGGCTTGATGATGTTTGTTTTAAGAGGCTTATATCCGGACCGGCAATGGAATGACAAACTTATAGGCTGGGCATTCTGGCTCACCAATATCGGACTACTGGTAATGGTAACAATCAGCCTCCTTCCTATAGGAATTATGCAGTCAATAGCTTCTATAAAAGAAGGATACTGGTATGCCCGTTCCGCTGAATTTATGCAGACCGACATGATGCATTTCTTAAGATGGATGCGTGTTCCCGGAGATATTTTGCTGGCTGCCGGAGAACTGCTGCTTGTTATTTTTATCATGGGACTGAAGTTTGGATGGTCATTGAAAGAAAAGCGTTAGTATAGTATTTATGTAACCTCACAGGATTTGAACCTGTGAGGTTTATTTTCATAAAAAAAACATCTCGTGTGAGATGTTTCAATATAATTGCCGTTTTACCGGGTAGCTTTAATAACTGCTGCAGTAATTTCATTTTCTTTCTTCCTGGAATATGTAGAATCATAAGGCTCCATGATCTCAAACAAATACTGGTAAAAAGGTGTAATCTTCTGGACATTCCCAGATTCTTTTACAGCTTTTTCTTTTCCCATTTTCTGCAGTCCTGCTATAAAAGCATTCAACTTCTGATCTACCGGTTCTATAGATTTCAGCAGATATCCATAGGCTTTTTCTTTTTGTCCCAGTGTTTTATAAGCTTCTGTAACCGCAGAGACCACAAGGGCATATTCCATAGGTTTGGTTTTCAGCTGTTTCCGCGCAGCTTTCCGGAATGAAGGAGAAAGACTGAGATAATACTCATACTCTTTAAAAATATTTTTCTTTAGATCTTCTGCCAGCTGAATCCCTTTCTTTTCCTGACCGGCCATAATGTATCCGGACACCATTAAACTTAATGAACGCGGATCGTTGTATTTTTCAGCAGGAATTTCCCTGGCTGCAAGATCCAAAAGCTCTGTGGCCCTTGCTTGTTGTCCGGCCAATACCAATGCTGAAACGGCTCTGCCCACAGCCATTCTGTAACCGATTATATTGGAAGTGGCTGTTTCATCATAATGAATACCCAGGTCTTTAAAATTCCCCCATCTGAAATTTTTTACCACCTGGTAAAGAGCATTGGCATCTACCCGTCCTTTATCACCATCCGTGTTTTGAGGGGTACGGATCGGGACCAGCCTGTAACTAAAACCGTCAAACTGAAGGTAATCATCCAGGTAGAAAATATTTTCACTGTCATAAATACCTCCTGAAGAGAAACTAATCGGGCGTTTCCAGTCGAAGTTTGCCAGCAGGTCCAGCATCACCAGGTTGTTTTTGAAAAGTGTATTCCCTTTATAGGTAATCATAATCCGGTCTGCTGCGTCCGGCAAATCTTCCCGGGAAATAATTCCTGCCTTTACCGCGTTTTCTTTATTTACCGGAAGAATAAACTTGTTTACCGGGAGAATATTGAATCTCTCATACTTTTCCTCACCAAAATACATCTTCAATAATTCATCTTTTTCAGGTGATTTGAATTTAATGAAATCAATAGCTTCTTTCAATGTTAAAGAATCCTGGGTAAGATATTTTCTGAATGACTGGAATTCTGTTTCCGGTGCTCCCTGTTCTTTTAACATTGCAAAAAGTCCTTCCCAGTCTTCTTTTTTCATCATATAAATCTGATCGTTTACCCCGTCTCTGTAATCTTCATGGGTCAGCTGTCCGGGAATTCCTTCTGCATTATAGGTTTTTCTCTTTACCTGATCAATATTCCAGGGCGTAGCCAACAGTGTAAAATTTACCGTTTTTACATCATCTCTGAACCTTTCCGTTTCCTGGATTCCCCAAACCGGATAGGTATCATTATCCGCATAAATAAAAATGATATCATCTTTAGGCAGCGATCTAAGAAATGAATAGGCATAGTCATAAGCGGCAGATTTCCTGCTCCGGTCATGTGATGTATAGTTCTGGAATCCCATCATAAAAGGAATGCCCAGCAAAACTACACCTAAAGCAACATTTGCACCATTGGATTTAATTCTGGATTGCAGGAACCATAAGATAGCACCGGCTCCCAGTCCGATCCAGATGGCAAAAGCATAGAATGAGCCTACCATGGCATAATCTCTTTCTCTCGGCTCAAAAGGTTTCACCCCTGTATAGAAGATAATCCCTACGCTGGTTAAAATAAATAAAGAAAGTAATGCATAGAATCTTCCGAAATCCCTGTTCAGCTGGAAAAAGAATCCGATCAATCCTAAAATTAAAGGAAGGAAGAAAAATGTTACCGTACTTTCATTTTTAAATTGGGCAGGCATTTTATCCTGATTGCCTACCAGAGCATTATCGATAAAAGAAAATCCAGAGATCCAGTTTCCACGGGTATTTTCCATATATCCCTGAAGATCGTTTTGTCTTCCTACAAAGTTCCACATCAGATATCTTACAAAATAATAACCATTCTGAAAGGATATAAAATAATCCATATTTTGTAGAAAAGAAGGACGCTGAACCTTAATCAGATCATAGGGCTTTACTTTCAGATAATCTGAAGCTGTAATTGATTTATCTTCATATTTGGTTCTGAGCTCATCAAAAATCTGATGTGCCTGCGGGTTATCTGCCACCTCTTCATTAGCATAGTTAAATGTAAAATCCGGAGCGCCATACATAGCAATATAGTTAGCCATCACCTCTTTGTCCTCATTGAACATTCTCGGCATTAAGCTCACCTGAGACTTATTGAATACATAATTAAAACGGTCTCCGGTTTTTCTGTACGTTCCGGTCTTTTCATCTTTCTCATAGATTTCACCGGTTTTCTCTGTTTTATAGCTTCCGTCTTCATTTTTTTCAATTCCGTTTGCATCAAGGAAAGCAGTATAATTTTGTCCGTAGATCGTAGGCCAGTCCCCATATTGTACCCTGGTATAATAATCTCTCATTCCGATTGCCGTATCAGGATCATTAAGGTTCATCGGAGGATTGGCATTTGCCCTGATTGGAATTACCATCCAGCAGGAAAATCCTATAATCATATACACTGCAGACAGAATAACAGTCTGATATATCTTTTTTTTACTCTTACGGGACCATCTGATCAGGAAATAGCAAACCGCAGTCATTAAGATAAATGCAGCAATTGTTCCTGAATGGAAAGGAAGCCCAAGGCCGTTTACGAAGAATATTTCCAGCCTTCCGAATAGGGTCATAACCGACGGGAAAACAACTTTAAACACCATTGCAAGAATAATAAGTGTTATCAGATTTGCTATCATAAAACTTTTCCAGGTAAACGTATAATTTCTTGCATAATATACGAGGCATACAGCAGGAATAGCCAGCATACACATCATATGTACTCCTACAGAAAGCCCCAGAATAAAGAAAATCAGGACAATCCATCTTTCGCTGTCTGCAGCTTTATATTCAATTTCCCATTTGGTGATCAGCCAGACCAACAGTGCAATAAACATGGAAGCCATGGAATACACTTCTCCTTCTACTGCTGAAAACCAGAAAGTATCTGAGAAGGTAAAGCAAAGTGCTCCCACAGCTCCAGCAAATAAAACAGAGATTTTCCGGCTTCCGGTCATCTCTTCAGCGTCTTTGTTTATGAGCCTTCTCAAAAAATGGGTGATCGTCCAGAACAAAAACAAAATGGTAAATGCACTGAACACTGCTGACATGGCGTTGATCACAATAGAATAATTCTGCTCATTACCCAGTGCAAAAATACTGGCTACCGCGCCTGCAATCTGGAATAAAGCAGCTCCCGGAGCATGGGTCACTTCCAGTTTCACTGCTGAAGAAATATATTCTCCGCAATCCCAGAAGCTCAGGTAATGTTCAATAGTAGAAAGATAAGTAATTAAAGCAATTACGAAAAGGAACCATCCTACTATAGTGTTCCATTTTTTAAAAGGCAGGGTTTTCATATAATATTTCCAATAATAAACAGGACAACTGACCGGCCGGAAATATTACACGATTTTGTGAAATTAGTATCTAATAGGTATTATTCAGTCCTCCGTCCAGGGGAATACTCGTTCCTGTAAGGTAAGATGAATATTCCGATGCCAGAAAAGCAACCAGATGGCCGTATTCCTCCGGCCTTCCCAACCGTTTCATCGGAATTTTATTTTCCCTTACTTTTCTGATTTCTTCAATAGTGGCCCCGGTTTGTTCAGATTCATGTTCTATTAAATTCTGAATACGTTCCGTATCAAAATATCCGGTAAGAATAGTATTGACTGTAATATGGTGCGCCGCCACCTCATTTGACAATGTTTTCGCCCAAGCAATTACCGCCGACCGGATCGAATTGGAAAGCACCAGATTATGAATAGGCTCTTTTACCGATAAAGAAGAAACATTAATAATACGTCCGCTTTTCTTGCTGATCATATGAGGTAAAGCCAGTAAGGTGGTTTCACAAACCGTTTTAAAAAGAAGGTCAAATGCCCTTTGATAATCATCTGTATTCTTATCAAGTGCCAGGCCCGGCTCCGGACCATTCGTATTATTCACCAGAATATCTATAGAATTCGTAAGGAAATAGGCTTTAATAATTCTTTTGTAATTTTCAAAATCAGAAAAATCAGTAACCAGATATTGATGTTTCTGTCCGGAGTGTACTACCGGTAATGATGACACCATATCCCTTAGTTTCATTTCATTTCGGGCCATAAGAGTAACATTAGCTCCGCATTTAGCCAGTTCGGAGGCAATACCGGCACCTATTCCCTGAGTGGAAGCTCCCACTAAAGCATTTTTTGAAAAAAGCTGAATATTCATACAATAATAATGATTGAGTCTTATAAAAATACGAAAAACCTCCAAATATTGGAGGTTCGCTTGGTGTATTCAATAGAGTAATTTAAAGATTCCGGGGTTAGTATCCTTTTAAGCTTCAAATAATACGTTATTTCCGAAAGGATAACAACATTTCCACGGCCCGGATTACGATTGCATTGTAAGCAAATAACAGCAGAATACAAATGTCAATACATACTATTGATTACACCTGATATGATGTATTGTGTTTATTCTTTTAAATTCTTCCTATGATCCAGTATGTTGTACCATCATCAGGCAGAACAACACCGGAATACGGCACTGATTGATATAAAATACTGGTTATCAATATTATTTAAAGCAAGCTACGGCTGTATTATAAATTAAAAGCCCTGTAGCCGCATCTTTTATTGTTGTACCGTCACTGATTTCTTTCAGATCAATTCCTGGCGGCAGAATCCTTTATCAGTTCCGGCAATCTCCAATGCTGCAGAAGCATGGGGCTGAACAGTATTTATTCCTACCTGACCAAAAACAGTTAGTGAAATACACTCAGAGACTATTCCTGTCATCACTTTTTGATTCATATATTTTCTGATTAATATCTTTATATCTCCTTTCGCTCGACTGTCAACATATAATTTTTATATAAATACCCGTTTTCAGCCATTAGGTTTATAAGATAAAAATTGGAGACTGTTGTACAATTCTAACCTGAATTGAAAAAAGAGCTTCTAAGATTATAGTAGTAATCCATACAATGGAATATCAATATAGGGCTAAAATGTTTGGAAAATCAGCATCATGTCAATTGCTACTTCATTGACGGCGCAAAAGTAAAAAGGTCTTTTTTTATATAATGTAAAAAAGGTAAAAAACAATATGACAAATTAACAATTCAGATTTACCTTTTTATAAAAAATTCATTATCAGTATTTTAAATATATTGCTAATCATCAATCAAATTTTCTGCAAAGCCGGTCTGAAATCTCTATGGATCTTTAATCTGAATGTCTGAAAAAGGAGGATTTATACTTTCAAAAGATAAAAATAATTATTCTGACCCACTATCTATGAATAAAATTACCGACGTGAAAACTAAGGCATTCCTCAATACCGATAAAATGATAATTGAGTTTTTTCACTATTTTTTGACCGGATACTTTTTGAAAAGAGCTCAGAAATTCAATATTAGCTTTGGTAAGCAGTCTCAATTCCGGAAACAGCCAGCCTAAAAAAGGCTTAAAAAAACAGACTGTGTGCATAATTCTTCCGGATAAAACAAATGGCTTATTTTTATGCTGCTTCATTTTGGCTATCCTGGCGATATCCCTGTACCTGAGATTCCCGGAAGCAATAAGAAACTGCTCTCCAAAAGCATTCTTATCCATCAGCTCTACAGCTATCTTTGCTGCATCTCTTACATCTACCCATCCTGCTCCTCCTGAAAATGTATAAAACCGGCTGATAAGGATCTGCAACAACTCACCGCTGCTGCTTTGCCAGTTTCCGCTCCCTATGATCATTCCCGGATTCAGGACAATGGTATTCAGACCTTCTGCAGAAGCTTTACAAACCTCTCTGTTCGCTTTAACTTTTGATATCGCATAATCCGTATTATTCTTACTGCTGATCAGAGGGGATTTTTCATCAATATAACCATCCTTTTCACTGTCAAAAATAATTGAAGATCCTATATATAGAAACTTTTTTATATTGCTGTATTTGCAGGCTCTCAGGATACTTTGGGTACCACTGACATTGGTATGGTATATTTCTTTCCGGTCAGCCGGATCATAACTTACCTTAGCTGCGCAATGGTATACCTCCTCCACCCCCTGCAGAGCATTGCGGAGGCTGGACTGCTGATCAAAGTCCACCGTAACCCATTCAATCCTGTTAAAATACATATCCGATTGTTCGCTGTAGCACCGTAATGATATCCTGACTTCATGAAGATCACTGGATATTCTTCTGGCAGCCCGGACCTTCCTCCCTCTTTTCAGCAGCTCAAAAACAATAATTCTTCCAAGAATTCCTGTAGCTCCGGTCACAAAAGCAATATTACCCATGTATATTAAATTATTCCATATCCTATAAATGTAGGTATATACCGCATCAACACTTTATGAGCAGGCTCACAAAGTATCTGACTTGCGTAACTGGTATTGTTAAAAAGCAGGTCTGAACAGGGACTTGTAAACTTCTAATATAAAGCCGACTTTGAAGAAGATTTCAGGATCTTCTCGCTTCTCTTGAGGCTCTGGAAACTCCTGAATCCGGAAAGATATACCAGTTCTTCATCTTCCGCGTTTTCATACTCCGGCAGTTTTTTTAATCTCTCAAACTCTTCCAGCCTGAACCGGTTTATATACATACTGAAATTTAATCCGTATGTTGTATTAATAAAAGAAGACAAGTATGTCCGGTTGGTCCCGAAAACTGTTATCAGGTCTGTAATTTTCAGATTTGGATCCAGATAAGGCTTTTCCTGAATCATGTATCTGGAAACGGTCTCATGATTGAGCATTTCCCTGCTTCCTTTTTCCTGCTCGGCAAGCCTGTCCGCTATAATGTCCTCCGTCAGCAGTATAAAATTTTGCCTGAATATATGATAACACAGGATCACATTCAGGAAAAGCAGGAATAAATTAGGAATGATCAATCCTATAAAACGCGTGTAGGCTTCATTATCAATAAAATAGTATAGAAGCGGAAACGGGATAACCAGAAACAAAGCTCCAAAAATCTGATAAAGCCATCTCAAAGAAGCCACTTCAAAATTAGAAGAGTATTGTACAATTTCTTTCCTGTACAGAATCACTCTTCTTATTGACAAGTATGTATAGATCAGACTTAAAGTTATTCTTATATAGAATCGCGCATAATCAAAAATGACAAATCCTTCATATCCTGTTCCCCATTGAAACGTTTTATCGTTTGTATTTCTTCTGATTTCTTCAGGCATCAGCATAAACCATATTCCATATGCTGCAGCCAGAGCATAAGGAGCAGCATAGTGCCAGAGTGTAAATTCCTCGGAAGTCCTGAGCCTTGTCAACTTAAAAACCAAATGGTAGAACATAACAGGAAGCACCAGCATGGAGAGAAAATTAAAGGGTTTTGTTTGAATAAATGCTTCCTGGTCAAAATTATAAAAGAAAATTGTAGTTATATAGATCATTTCCATTACATACCCCCATATAAGCAATACAATAACTCTTCTTACATATTTATCTACCTGACTAAAAAGTCTCATCAAAAGCAGTATGCTGCAGAAAAAAGCAGAAAATACGGCAACAGAAAAAGATATGAGCAGAAGTAAATGTTTAATTTCCATATTTCCTATAACTTACTATTTTCTTTAGATAGATCTTTCTGATCAAAGCTTTTTTTAACCCTCCAATACGACCGTACATTACCGAACCCCGCCATCAGGGAAAGCTCCTCCTGGGTCTTATCCTGATAATCACCATTTTTCTGAAGGTATTCCATTTCTTTCAATCGCCAAAGATTATTATACTGGGAAAAATTCACCCCGAACGTTTTATTTATAAATCCGGAAAGATAAGTTCTGTTGGTTTCAAAATAGGCTGCCAGATCATTCATCTTAAACCCTGCGTTCAGATAAGGCTTGTTTTTTTCATAATAGGATTCAAGTTCTTCTTTGGTAAGAAGCGGAACCATATCCATTTCTAATTGGGTTTTCTGTACCCCATCTTCTTTTAACAATGAAATGACTTCTCCTCCTGTAATCATGATAACATGATTTTCATTAGAAGACAATATATTATAGTTTTTCATCAGCATATTATACACAATAATAAGGTGCTGGGCAGAAAGAACTATCATCATCATTACAGTAATAAATCCTGGTTCCAGCCGGTTAAACGTAAGCAAAACAATAAATATAGCTTTCAGAAACATAAGGTATACAATCCAGAACATTGCTTTCCATTTTTTTGTCCCGTTGTTTTCCATCAGCCTTCTCCTGTATTTTATAATGCGCATGCTTCCCAATATAATGTAAAATACCATATAAAACAGAGATGATACTATAACATACGGCCTGAAAAAAGTGGGAATATCATCATTAGAAAACTGGTCGGTATAGAGATAGGTAATCATAAAAATGCCTATAACCACACAAAGAACGAAGGGAGGAATATAGTGCAGCTTTATATGAAGGGGATTTTTCTTTTTCAGCGGGGTAAGCAGGTAGATATAATGATAAAAAATAACCTGAGTGATCTGAATAACCAGACAGGTTAACGGGATCAGATATTTTAAAAAAGGCTCATATCCGGGATATAGCAAAGCATGGAACCAGCTGATGGCCATAAGAATAAAATAAACACATAATAATTTCTTAGCCTGATGCTCTACTTTGGTTAACTCCTGCTGATATGCAATAACAAAAAGCATCCCACAGGTAAGGGAAGAAATCATAGGTAGAGAAGTATAGATGTATTTCAAAAGCTCTGCCATACCAATAATAAATTATACAAAAATATAAAATTATAGATCAGGTTTTTACATGATTTTCATTATAATATTTTATTCTTAAAAAGCAAACAGCTTCTTCAACAAGATACTGTGCAAAAAAACAGGGCTCCGTTATAAAGGCCTGCATGATTCTCTGACAATTATCTGTTTTATATTGTTATTTTTCCATTGCCATTGATTATCCTAATTCAGTCTTTGAGCCGTCATATAAAAATAATAATTGGAGCTATCCTGAGTTGCATGCCAGGTACAGTTGTACCATTCACCATCCGGAAAAGTCAGCATGACGTTCATATATTCTGCAGTAGTTCCCGGTATCGTTGAGAACTGGTCATCTCCATCGATTACAAAACTGTAGGCTTGTGGAACTATACTCGCTCCTCCCCCTCCTATATTCTGGTTTCCGGTTGAAAGGGAAGATACATTGTATTTGATTGTTTCATTAGTTACATTATACAGCTTGGGACTGATATCATCTGTTCCGATTGACTTACTCATAAAATCCATTCTCAATCCTTTAATTTCAATGTATTTAGCCTGTTCGGAGGGGGCAGCCGTTAGATATCCTCCTCTTCTGTTCGTTGTGGTATAAGCTGTTTTAGAATACATTACCTTTACATTCGGGCCGCTGGTCTTGAACACAGAAGCAGGTACCGTGATTCTGGCTGACTTTACTTCTCCCACAGCAAATGATGAGCTGTTATTTCCCAATGAGACAGCGCATGTATTTCCGAGAAAGTTCAAAGGTACAGATATCGTATCGGGAGACGAGAAATCCGGTATCCCTGAAATTGAATAGGTTGCCGTCCCGTTTCCACTGTTCAGAACTCCCTCATTTAAGGTAAAAGTAAGTCCGTTCTGGGTATGTGCAGGGCCTCCAGCATAGGCTCCTCCATTCCCTAAAGTATAGGGAAGTGTCAGTACCCCTTCATAAGGCTGTCCGGAGATAAACTGAATAGGAAATGCTGAGGCATTCTTACAGTTGATACTTTGAACCACAGGTGTTTTGGTTGTAGAGTAATTGATGGCTTTCCACTCTGCTCCGTTCCAAAACAGGAATCCCTTATATTTCAGCTGGCCGATTCCTTCATTATATACCAGTAATCCCGAAGCAGGTGTGGCAATAGTGATACTATCCGTAGGACTGTTAAGCACTACCTTTGGAATTAAAACTCCTTTATCAGAGGATGCAATATCCAGTATGGCAGAAGGGTCCGGAGCTATTTTGCCTATTCCTATCCGCCCGTCAGATGTTATGGTGAAATCATCAGAAAATTTCTCATTATCAGGAAGCTCTAAAGTATCCTGCGGATTATTTTTCTTACTATCCACGTGAAATGCTCCTTTTGGCTGTGTTGTATTAATGCCCACCTGAGCTTTCACCGTCTGCATACAGCCTATCATGGCTGCCGTAAACATTATAATTTTTTTAGAATTGTTCATAAAATTTGGTTATCAATGGTATTTTTTAGCTTAATATGTTGAAATACTATATTTAATCACTCCGGTAAATGGAGATAACGTCTTTGTTTTTAATCAGGTCCGGATAAAGCTCCGACCCTCAAAAAGTATTTTTAAATCACACCGGATATTTCTTTATAGGATTTTTTCCACTTTGCTATTGTATTACGACTGATCCCCAGCTCTTTTGATAACTCCACATTATTCATCCTGTTTTCAGACTGGTACTTCAGGATTTTCAAAATTGATTTTTTATCATAGGACCGGTGGATTCTTTTCTTCCTGCTTTTGCCGAATATAATCCTGTTGATCTGGATTACATCAAGCGCTGTCATCGTATTTTTTTCAAGAAGTATACTGCATACATCCTTCTTTTCAGGATATTTCAGTTCAATAAGGTCACTGTAGATTCTCTTGTAATCAGGAGTATTTTGAATTATTTTTTGATTTCTCATAATGAGTATATTTTGGTAGTGAAAGAATATTATATTGATTGTAGTAACATGGTGTGTTTTTTTGAGTAGGATAAAGTATCCGGGCATCGCCTGTGTGTTTATGAAACCAATGGCAGATGACTTTTCTTTTCACCGGTTAGAAATTTAAGTACAGATCAAAGGTTACTGTTTCATAAAGCAGGGAATTGCTTTTTCATCATCGTATGTTTAAGAATCGTATTTCACTCTGATCTGTAAGAATTAACCCAACTGCACCGTTATCTTACTTTTCTGATTTCAATATAGGTGGCATTGGCTGTCCCTAAAGAGGGTACTCCCGGACTACGATAATCAAGTTTACGAAGAGTAAATGGTCTGTAATGCCCCGTTTGTAATCTGTATGATTGTCCTCCGATCAAATTTCTAATAATAGCTTTACCTCCATTTGTATGTTACCTTTACTGACAGATAAACAGCTCTATCATCTTCAAATTCAATATGCAATGTCGTTTTCTGCACCATCCATGAGGTATCTACGATGTAACTCCATAAATCGTCTTCCATCTGATCCGGTTTTCTCTCCATTCTTTCATACACCTGCTTTTTCGTCTTGCCCAGCAGATTATAATTCACGAATTTATTTTTGATTTTTAAAAACATTGGGAATTATGTTTAATGGTTGTACAAATGTTCTTTTTCCCAATGAATTTTATTAAAAACTCTTTGAGATAGGAACCCAAAATTTCTTTCCTTTTTTATTAGTTGAAGGCAGTATTATTCATACTCAAATTATATATGAATGCTTCAAATAAGACCTAATGGGGAGGGATCCTCCCCATCTGCAGGCTGCGAAAGTAATTACTAACGAATTGTTGTTACTACCAGGTGTTGTACCTTCGACAGCCTACAGGGTCTACACAAAACACTTAACTTAAGAATGCTTCACTATATTTTCAATTGTGTTATGATGATATGTCAAATAATTATTTATGTATCTAAATAACCTCAGTCTTCATCAGGTTTTTGCTGCTTGTATTTGGTCAGCCATTTATATAAGGTAGTCTTTGGTATTTTATAATCTTCCATAACTTCCTGCCTTGTTTTTTCTCCGGTATCAATAAGCCCAAGAATAAATTGGATGATTTCAGTAGTATAAATATTCTTCCTGAATACAGGTAGCGAAGTCTCTCCATCCTTCTCTTTCTTCTTCTCATTCATAAGATCTTTTCCTGTAGGAGCATACAGCATAATATGCTGAGTATATAGCCTGAAAAAATCATATCGTAACAATTTGCTCCACCTAAGCAGTACTTCAGTATCAAGAGAAGAACAAGTAAACATTTCCAGAATTTCCTCTTCCGTTCTTTTCATAAATCCAATAATGCGATCCATTTCCAATCCTGATTCATCTACTCTTCTTCTGATAAAATTCCCTATGTGAATACTTCTAAAATCTTCCATGGCTCAATGTTTATTTATTAAGTTACCTATGATCCCAAATGCATCGTGTAGGTATGCCAGACAGACAGGATGAGGAGGAAACCTCCTCATCGGGAAGTTGTTTCAAGCATACTTTTCATCTTTGTGTTTGTTTTTCATCATTTGTTTAATTCATCATTTGAATTTTAAGGTATGCTCAATAAACTGTCCATCTGCACAAAATACTTAGGGATGTATTATTGTTTAAAAAAAATTAATAGTAACATATTATGAATACTTTCTGAATAGATCTGATTAAATTCACTAGATAGATGTTATTCTTAATTTTGATGGAGCAAAACTAAAGCTTCACAATGAAGCATAAATAAAAAAAGGTAAAAATCAACACTGACATTTTGTAAAATTTGATTTACAAAACAATTAAAACGCTGAAATGCAATAACTTAATCAAACTAACAGATTAGTAAAAAAAATCGGCAGAATATTCGTAAAAAAAGAATTTATTCAGGATTTAAGCCTATCATATTTTATTTTTCAAGTAAAAAAAAATGAAAATAATTCGAAACATTAAATTATTTTTCACCAAGTGTTGATATTTAATATGACTTTTATTTACCAAAAAAGAGATGAAAAAAATAATGATGGAATTTTAATCAAGATCATATGTCAGACCCCAGCGTTATAAAATAAAAAAACAAATATTAAAGGTCATTTCTCATTTTCCGGTTTTGCCCTGTTAAAATAAAGAACAGGAAATATCCTTTTATAAATATTCATTATCTATCTAAACAACAAACATTTATGAAAAAATAAACATACACTGATGAATTGTCAGTGTATGTTTTTACCTTTTTCACAATCTAATACGCTGAATTAGAAATAGCTTTGCCCAGTTAATCCTTACCATATATTATGAAACTACAAAAGATATTAATAGCATCTCTGTGCAGTGGCAGCCTGCTGGCGGTTTGCTCATGCAGTAAAGATGATATTGAAAGTACTGAAACCAGAATTACATATGCTGACCTTCCTGTTGCCAGTCAGAAAATAATCACCGAAAATTTTGCGGATGCCTACGTAACACAGGCTGTAAAAAAGAATAATCCCGAGTCAGACGGTACACTTTATAAGACCTGGCTCAGCAACAGCTTTAAAATAAATTTTGATGTTAAAGGAAGCCCTACAGATATTGAGGGTCATCAAAAAAAAATCCCCGATAATATGGTGCATCCCAATATCCTATCTTATGTAAATCAGCATTATTCTGCTTCGGTGTACATCAGAGATATTGATAAAGAGCATTATGGCTATGAAGTGGAATTATCCAATGATGTAGAACTTAAGTTTGATAATTCAGGGAACTTCATGAGTGCAGAAACGGACAATGATTCTGGTGAAATTTCAATTTCATACAGCAGCCTTCCAAAAAAAAGCAGGATTTTTACAGAAACCCATTTCCCGGGAATCACGGTGTCATCTGTGGTAAAAAATAAAGTCATTGACAGTGACGGCATCCTGTATGAATTAAAACTGTCCAACGGTGCTGAAATTGATTTTGATCCGGAAGGAAACTGGATGGAAGTTGAAAATAAATATCATAAGATTCCCAGCAGCATAATTCCTTCTCCTATTCTGTTATATACCCAGCAAAACTACCCGGTACCCCTGTTTGTCAAAGGGATCAAAAAGAAAATCTACGGATATAAAACTGAAATCTCCAATGGAGTGGATCTGAAGTTTGATATCAATGGAATTTTTCTGGGTATTGATGATTAATAATTAAACCTCAATAACTAAATAATTGTACACTAGCCGGACAGATTCTGTCCGAAAAGCTGTCTCCTTCATGGAGACAGCTTTATTTTTTTATCAATATACCGGAAATAAAGCAATAAATTCAGCATAATCCTGTTTGTAGAATAAAACTAAACCACAGACTAAGCAGAAAATATTAATATTTTTCGTATGTAACGAATCCCCTGTTCTTCCAACTAATCCAGCATCAGATAAAACCGGAATTGTATAAAAGAGATCTACTACTTTAAACAAAACTAATGCAAACATCCTTTTTTAAAATTACCGCAGCCACTGCTGCGCTCTGTTTCAGCACCTTTGTACTCGCACAGCAGACCTATTCCGTAAGCGGAACGGTGAAAGACAAAAAGAATGGTGAACTGCTGATCGGAGTCACGGTAAAAGTAAGTGAAGACCCTTCCATCAATGTGATTGCCAATGAATACGGATTCTATTCTTTATCCTTACCGCAAGGAAATTATACGATTGTGATTTCCAGTCCCGGATATAAAGATTTTGAACAACAGGTCACTGTAAATCAAAACCTGAAACTTGATCTACCGCTTGTCCCGCAGGATACCCCTTCCAAAGCCATTGATGAAGTAGTGATCACCGGTATTAAAAAAGACAAAAATCTTTCTACCGCTCAGATGGGAACTGAAACCCTGAACATTAAAAGTATAGAAAAACTGCCCGTTCTTTTCGGGGAAAAGGATGTTATGAAAACAATACAGCTGTTGCCCGGCATCAAAAGCAATGGTGAAGGAAGCAGCGGATTCAGTGTACGGGGAGGTGCTACCGATCAGAATCTTATCTTACTGGATGAAGCACCGGTGTATAATGCTTCTCATTTGCTGGGCTTTTTCAGTACTTTTAACAGTGATGCCCTGAAAGATGCCAGCATTATTAAAGGAAACAGCCCTGCCCAATATGGAGGCCGCCTTTCTTCCGTACTGGATGTTAAAATGAAGGACGGAAACAATCAGGATTACAATGTAAACGGAGGAATCGGGCTGATCAGCAGCAGACTGAGCGTAGAAGGACCTATCCAAAAGGAAAAATCTTCATTCATTGTGTCTGGCAGAAGGACCTATGCTGACCTGTTTCTTAAAGCCAATAAGGATTACAAAGACAATAAGCTGTACTTCTATGATCTTAACCTGAAAGCCAATTACCGGGTTAATGAAAACAACCGCCTGTACCTGTCCGGATATTTTGGAAGAGATGTTCTGGGATTGGGTAACACATTCTCAACTGATTGGGGAAATACCACTGCTACCCTACGCTGGAACAGCATTATCAGCAGTAAATTATTCTCCAATACTTCCCTGATTTACAGCAATTATGATTACAAGATCAGTCTGAAAAGTAATGATAATGTATTTGATATGAACTCAAGAATACGGGACTGGAACCTTAAGCAGGATTTTACCTGGTTTGCCGGAAACAGGCATTCAGTCCGTTTTGGTCTGCAGTCCATTTATCATACTATTACCCCAAGCAGTGCTTCCGGAACCAGTGTGAGCAGTTTTCCAAGAAATCCAAGGTATTCATGGGAAAATGCACTCTACATCAATGATGATTTTAAAGCTACAGAAAAGCTGACTATTAATTATGGGATCAGACTTTCTCTGTTCAGTGTACTCGGAGGAGACACGTTCAATACTTATGAAAACGGAGTTCTTATCAGCAGCCGTTTTTTAGAAAAGGGAAAATTCGGAAAAACTTACGTCAACCCTGAGCCCCGTATTACAGCCAATTACCGCATCAATGAAGTGAGTAGTATAAAAGGAGGTTATTCCCGGAATACGCAAAACCTTCACCTTCTCAGCAACAGCAACAGTGGAAATCCTACCGACCAGTGGATAGGAAGCAGCTATAGTGTAAAGCCTGAAATTGCAGACCAGATCAGCGCAGGCTACAGCAGAAATTTCAAAAACAATAATTATGAACTCAATGCTGAGATCTATTACAAATCCATGCAAAATCAGATCGACTTCAAAAACGGAGCCCAGATCTCTTTTGATACCGGATCTGATGTAGAAAGTGAATTGCTGTTCGGAAAAGGAAGAGCTTACGGGCTTGAGCTTATCGCCAAAAAGAAAAGCGGAAAACTGACCGGCTGGATTTCCTATACGCTTTCCAAAACAGAAAGAAAGATAAACGGGATCAATAATAATGAGTGGTACAACGCCAGAATGGATAAAACGCACGATCTTTCCATCGTAGCAACCTATCAGCTGAATCCGAAATGGTCTTTTTCAGGACTTTTCCTCTACAGTACAGGAAATGCAGTCACCTTTCCTACCGGAAAATATGAACTGAACGGGCAGACCATATTCCAGTACAGCAACAGGAATGCAGACCGTATGCCGGCGTACCACAGGATGGATCTGAGCGCTACTTATGAGCCGGAATCCAATAAGCGCTTCAAAGGCTCGTGGACATTTGGGATCTATAATCTTTACGGACGTGAAAATGCCTATACCATCACCTTTGAAGACAACCCGAATAACCCGGGAACAACCCGTGCCATGCAGACCTCATTATTCCGCTGGGTTCCCAACATTACTTATAATTTCAAATTCTAAATCATGAAAAATACATTTCTTATCATATTATCCCTGTTCGCTTTATCCTCCTGCCAGAAAGAAATCGACCTGGACCTGGATGACCAGAGCGGAAATATTGTTATTGAAGGCAATATTACAGATCAGGCCGGGCCCTATACTGTAAGAATAACAAAATCCGTTGCCGTTTCCCAAAACAACCAATATCCGGCTATTACCGACGCAAAAGTAACTTTGAGTGACAATACCGGACAAACAGAAATTCTCCAGTACATTGGCCAGGGACAATACCAGACCTCAGCTTTTACAGGTGTGCCGGGCAGAACCTATACCCTGAACGTACAGGCGGAAGGAAAACAATACACTGCACAAAGTACAATGCCGGAGGCGGTTCCTTTTGAAGGACTGCAGCAGGACTCCTTTATTTTCGGAGATAAAACAAGCTATACCCTTTTACCTATCTTTACAGATCCTGCAGCTTTGGGGAACCGGTATCTTTTCAGTTTTACCATCAATCATTTAACCAGGAAGACCCTCAATGTATTTTCAGACAATGTGAATAACGGACTTCCCAACCAGCGCCCGCTGATGCTTCCTAATGATGACAACGACGGGAATGACCATGAAGTGGTAGCAGGCGATACCATCCATGTTGAAATGCAGAGTATTGACCCTAATATATTTACCTACTACAGCGCCCTCCTTGATATTTCAGGAGGTGGAGGGGTTACCCCTGCCAATCCTCCGAGCAACATCAGTAACGGAGCCTTAGGGTATTTCTCTGCCCATACGGAAAGCAGAAGGAGTTATATCATCCAGTAGCTAAACCCGACCATCCATAGCAAAAAGCTGTTCTGAAATACCGGAACAGCTTTTTTATAATCTAAGTTTTCTTTTCAGGGCATAATAACGGTATAACACCTTATCATACCGGATAATTAAGATCATTAGTCCTGCTGCATACAAAAGTGTTTTCAGATGCAGTATTTTATACAACAATCCTCCAATCATGCAGCCGCTGAAAAAACAGATAATAATAACCAGCTTCAGCATAATATTTTTTTTCAACTGCCTATATCCGTTTTCTTCATGTTTAAAAAACAGCTTTGACAGCTCTATACCCAGATCGGTAAAAAGCCCGGTAAGATGTGTGGTTCTTACTACAGACTGCGAGACTCTTGTGACCAGGGAATTCTGTAGTCCCATCGCAAAAAGCAGCAGTGCAGCAATGGTGTAGGCAGAAACTGTAATGCCCAGCTTTTTGATATCTGATAGTCCTGCAAAACCAAGGATCAGGATTTCAATAACGAGGGGAATAAGATGTGGACGAAGTTTTTTACGGCCGGAAGAAAACTCCACAATCAGACTTGAACAGAAAGCCCCGGCCAGAAAAAACAGAATATATAAAAGGTATACCAATGCATTACTGTAATTCTTAAGAAATATCTCTTCGGAGAAGAAAGCAAAGTGCCCCGTTATATTGGTTGTCAGTATATTCACAGACAATACTCCCGTAATATTTACAATCCCGGCAACAAATGAAAGGGCTGAAGCCAGTTTAAGGTTGTGAAAATAAGTCCGGTTTTTTCCTCTGTGCCTGAACATAACAAAATTCTAAACAGTTCAATTTCCAAATGATCTTATAACTATGATATGCAGTTACAGGACTTCTTCAAGGTTTTGTATACTGAAGCCCTGAGACTCCATCCACTCATCATTATATATTTTCGAAATATAACGTGATCCATGATCGGGAAAAATGAGCACTACAATATCTTCTGCGGAAAATGTGTGGCTTTCAGAATATTGTTTTAAAGCCTGTACTACGGCTCCTGTGGTATAGCCTCCCATAACTCCTTCTTTCAGCGCTGTTTCCCTGGCTGCAAAAGCGGAATTTTCATCATTCACCCGAATAAATTCATCTATCTGATCAAATAATAACGCTCCGGGAATAAGATTTTTACCCAGTCCTTCAATCTGGTAAGAATGAATTTCATTATAATTAATGACTCCGGTTTCATGATATGTTTTCAGAACAGATCCATCAGCATCTACCCCTATTACCTTAATATCAGGGTTTTGTTCTTTTAAAAATTTTGCTGTCCCGGACAAGGTTCCACCGGTACCGCAACATGCAAAGATATGGGTGATCTTTCCTTTTGTCTGTTTCCATATTTCAGGACCTGTACCCGTATAATGGGCCTCAATATTCAATTCATTAAAATACTGGTTGATATAAATGGATTCCGGAGTTTCTGCGGCAATTCTTTTAGCAACTTCGTAGTAAGATCTGGGATCATCAGCAGGCACATCCGCCGGGCATACATATACTTTCGCTCCTAAAGCTTTTAAATAGGCAATTTTTTCAGGTTTGGTCTTATTACTGACCGCCAGTATACACCGGTAACCTTTAATAATGCTGATCATGGCTATGGAAAATCCGGTATTTCCTGAAGTGGTTTCTACAATGGTTGCTCCTGGCTTTAAAACTCCTTTTTTCTCAGCAGTCTCTATGATATGGGCAGCGATTCTGTCTTTGGTAGAATGTCCCGGATTACAGGATTCAAGTTTAGCATATACAGCAGCGGGAACCTCCTTCATAATCCCGTTTAGTTTTACAAGAGGCGTATTCCCGATCAGCTCTAAAATATTATCAAATACATTCATTATTTACTACTCTGGCTACCTGCTTTAAAAGGGGATATATCTTTTCAGAAAAGAGTGAAAAACTGGATAAAATAAATAAGTAAAAAAAAAAATAATTTAGAAATGTCAGAGGGTAACCGTTAAAAACATATCAACTTAAATTTTTATCCAGTGCTTTTATATCCTTACTTCAGGTAAGCATTTATTATTCATGAACGGCCAGTGTTTTTCCCTGTATATGCGGAAAGATCTGTAAAAAGGTTCCGGCATCTGCACAATCAGAGATATTCTCCGGCCATTTCAAAATCTATTTTATACTTTTGTAAAAGTAACCTCTTTGGTTAAAAAATTTAGTGAGATAAATCTGCTTAAAATGTGATTTAAGTTAAAAAAATGAACGTTTTCCAATAGTCCTGATATAACAATTATGATCTCAAAGTTTACCTTTAACAATCAATATCTTTTTGATGAACTTCCCGAATATGACAAGAATTTACTGCTGAAGGCAATGAAGACCAAGAATTACCGGAAAGATGAGGCCGTATTTGCTGACGGTACAAAACCCAATGGAATTTACTATCTCAATGAAGGTAAAATAAAGAAATACAAGGTAGATAATGACGGCCGGGAACAGATTATCTATATCTACAGTTCAGGAGAATTCTTCGGATATTCTGCAATATTGAGTAATGAATCCTATGGGGATACCACCACCACACTGGAAAATTCTGTTATCTCATTCATTCCGAAAGACAGTTTTCTGGAAATCATGGATCAGTCCCCGGTGTTTTCCAGATTATTACTGAAATCTTTAAGCCATGAGTTTAGTGTGATGGCCAACCTTATTGCCGTTCTGTCCCACCGCACTGTCAGGGAAAGGGCCGCCCTAAGCTTACTGATCCTTCATGATAAATATAAAACGAATGCTCCTCATGAAACAGAAGTCCTGATTTCCTTATCCCGTGTTGATCTTGCCAATATGGTGGGAACCGCAAGGGAAACCCTGGCCCGAATTATCAATGATTTCAAGCAGGAAAAGCTGATCAGAACAGAAGGAAGAAAAATAAAAATTACTGATTTTAAGCAATTAATCCATATCGCAAACTTCTACTGATCCGGAGCTGCATTTAGTTTTTACCTCCCTCTTTTTCCATAGCCTGCCTAATTTTGACAAGCATATCGATCGCATTCAGATTTTTTGGGTTCAGAGATAAAGATTTACCGTAATTGAGAATAGCGGCATTATAATCTTTGGCTACCCAGTATGCTTCTCCGAGACTGTCGAACAAATTGGCATCTCCGGGGTACATTTCCGTAGCGAAAGTGAAGATCTTTATAGCTCCGTTTACCTGCTTTTTATCGCGCATCCATTCATATCCTATATAATTACTGAGCCATACCAGCCCGGAAGCAGACCTGTATTTTTCAATTTCGTCCCTGGATTTACCAGCCGTTCCTTTTGTCCAGAGTTCCCTGATATATCCTGCCGGATCATTGGGATTATTATATTTTTTATAAAATGCTACCCCTTCGGCAGATTCCGGAAACAGCTCTGCCATCATATAGGAATGCGCCCCTTTCTTCAGCTCATCTTTCAGATTAATTTCCACGGAATGACCGAAATCATGGTGCAGGAACAGTTGTATAGTTCCTTTATTCAGGTCATAAATATTGGTATACTGAGTGTCTTTTACGTGCATCTGATCCATCACCGAAGAACAGAAAGCTGCTGTTCCGGTTGGCTGGTTAGAAGCAAGAAAGCTGATTCCTTTCATATAATAATCCAGTTTTTTCCTGTCTTCTTCCACAGTACTTTTAGTAGGGTTAAAATTGGACTGGATATAGTATTCCTGCTTCCCGAGGGTGAGTGCACCGCCTTCTACCAGCAGATATTCGCCCGTTTTATCCACAAACATCATCACACTCGAAGTCAGGAAACTCATATCAATGGTAGACAGGTAATCTTTCACCTGATGCACAGTGTGGAAATGACTCATTACCTGCCGAACAATTTCTTTCACAGGCATTTCAATCTTACCCGCCTGTTTGGCCACAGGCATTTCCGGTGTGGCAAAACCGTCAAAAACCAACCCTGCCTCATTCATTGCGCCCTGTGGAAACCGGTTAATGAATCCCACATAAGCAACTCCGTAGCTGTTCTGCATTTTAGGTTCAAACCAGATTTCAGCATTCGGGCTTACCCAATCTTCATTGTTTCCTACAATGGTTTTGCCTTTATGGGTCATTTTAAACATACTGCAGCAGTAAGCAGTATGGCCCAGGACAAGCAGAAAAATAGTTAATAATCTGATTTTCATAGATTAACATTTTAATATTATCAAATTTAGCTAAAAAAAAATATGAAAACCATTTATAAAATATAAAAATTCGGATCTGTCCTGACAAGCTGTTGTCACCCAATGCTCCTAGTTTTGCATATAGTATTAAACCTCAATAAGACATTATGAAATTAACATCATTAAGAATTATCACAAAAAACATTCAAAAATCTGTTGAATTTTATGAAAAAATAACCGGATTAAAGGCGCAATGGTATACGGAAGATTTTGCCGAACTTTCCACCGGAACAATTACACTCGCCATCGGAAGTACCCGCACCATGAAGCTTTTCGGTGAAGGGCTTACCGAAATATCAGGATATAAAAACAGTATTATAGAATTTATGGTCACGAATGTAGAATACGAAAAAATAAAAACACTAACCCATGATATTATGCAGAAGCCTACAACGATGCCGTGGGGTAACCGTTCTCTTCTGTTCTGCGATCCTGATGGAAACCTGATTAATTTTTTTACTCCTGTAACGCCCGAGGCAATAAAGAAATTCAGTTAATCCGGATAAATAACACTCCGCCATATTGTACTGATCATCAAATGGTTAAGGTCATTTAATAATTCATTGACCTGCAGGAGAACTTCAAAATGCAGACCCGCCGATCAGTAAGAAATAAAAAAGCAGGATTTAAATTATTTTTAAAATTATTTTACTTTTTATGCTGTGAATCATAAAATATCTGGAAATGTGGTACGTATTTTTGTATTACCATAATTAGTTGTGCTGGTAGCAGTGCAAAATTTAACCCTCCTTAATGGGAGGGTTTTATTTTTGGACCGGAATATTTTATCAGGAAATTTCTGCTTTTTCCTTTAATTTTTCCAATTCTGATTGTAACATTTCAACCTGCTCTTTCAGAAGGCCAATGTATTCATGATTTTACAGAAAGTACTCAGGAATATTACAATACTGATTATAGTTATACTTAAAATAATTTTTTGATTTTAATATCAATTCATGCAGTAACTCTAACAATAATTCAAAACTTAGCCTCAATTTTTTTACTTAGTAAATAAATGAATAAACCTAATGTTACATATCCCAGCAATACTTCCAAAATAACTAATGCCTGGCCAAAATCACCCACCGGATGTATATCACCATACCCCAATGTTGTGAACGTAACAATACTGTAATAGAAACAATCAAAAAAAGTATACTCTTTAGAGAAAATAAAATCATTTCCAAAAAAATAATAAACCCCAGAAAAAATCAGATTTATTATTAAACTGACGACCCCAAGTACACTAAATGACTGCCAGTATTTTGTAAAAAGAACTTCAAAAAAAAACTGCAGTCGTATCTTAAAAGGTAAGGCCTCATATCTATGAACCATTCTGTACACATGCTGAAACCATTTTATATAATAAGCTAATGGAATTAGCTCAGAATTATTGATCCCAGTAATGGAATTTGTCTGAAAAAGAGTATGCTTTCTTATCTCAGGATCCTTCACGGGCCTAAATAAATTGATCATACTTAATTTAAGCAGTTCCCAATAAGAAATTTTATTAAACTTTATGGGATTATCACCCAGGTTTTTATCATTAAAATCAATAGCATTGACAAAAGCATTAGTAAAATTTACTCCATTAATTGAAGAATGCTCATCCATTCTAACAGAATAAAACCGGGCATTTGTAAAATCTGAATTTGTAAAAGTGGTATTTTTCCATTGTAATTGCTGAAAATGACTGTCTTTAAAGTCAGCATAAGCAAACATACAATTTACAATAATGCAGGAATCCAGCTGTATCCCTTGTAAGTCAATACCTCTCAAATCAGCCAGACCGGAAATTTGAGAGGTAGAAAAACTTTTCGCAAAAGATTCAAGATTATAATGCACTCCTTTATATTCAAATGTAAAATCTGTAAAGTCTATGTCCGTATATTCAAAAGGAGCAAAACCTTCATATTTTCTTTCATACCTTTTACTACTCTTAAGTAGTAAATAATCTTTTACTTTTTGCCTGCAGACTTTTCCAAAATCTGACTCCCAACGAACCGCTAATCCAAAAAGGTCAGGTTCCCCATTATTAAAGAAAATATCTGAAGCTTCATTTACTCCCTTTTCAAACCAGAAGTCAGAAATATTTACATCTTTATCAAATGATTTATGCTGCTTTAATTTAGACTTGTAAAAATCATATATTCTCATGGTTATAGTTATAGTTTTAGATCTAAATCTACAAAATTCAATTCATAAGGAATAATTCATTCATCCCTTTTTGGGAAAGTATGAGTTTATTTTCCTAAAAACTCGGTTGTCTTGGCTACAAACTTTTCATGATTTTGAAAGAAAGAGGCGTGTCCTGAATCGGGGAAGATGAGCAGTTCTGCATGCTCCAGATTCTGAGCCATATTTTTAGCATTCTGCACAGATACCGGCAAGTCATTTTCACCGTGAACAATAAGAACGGGATTCTTAATATTCTTCAGCTCTGTCAATGCATTGGCATCGGGTTGGGCCCAATTTAAAACGGCGGTCAGCTGTGTGCCTGAGCTGGCATCGGTTAACGGCAGATCCCTGTCTGTGGTACGGCGCTGAATTCTTGTATAGGCGGCTTTTCCTGCTGCGATACTTTCTGCAGACTGGGTAAACCCGAATTTCAGGAAAGATTCTTCCGGACTTAATCCGGCTGTTCCTGCAATAATACCCGGCAGATCGGATAATCCAATTGCTCCTTTCGGGCCTGTCCCGGTTAAGATCACTTTATTAATCAGTGTCGGGTGGGTAAGCACTACTCTCTGTGCTACAAATCCTCCCATTGAAAAACCCATAATATTCACCTTATTCAGGTTCAGGGCCTGTATAAAATCAACGGCATCGTCTGCCATTTCCTGAATGGAATTCGGAGTTGTTCCTTTTGAAGAGGCCACTCCCCTGTTATCAAAGATAATAACCTTGTACTTTTGGGCCAGGCCATCGGTAATCGCGGGATCCCAGTCATCCATTGATCCGCCCAGACCAGGCAGCATTACCAAAGGAATTCCTCCTTCTTTTCCCAAAATACGATAGGCAAATGAATTTCCTTTTACATTTATAAATTGGGTTTTGGCGTTCTGGTGGTCATTGTTTTGTATCTCCTGAGCCGTGGGAGGTTCACTTTCTTCACTGCAGGACACCGTCACTACGGTAAAAAGACTTAAGAATAACAGACTTGCTACTGAGAATTTTCTGATTGTTTTCATTGTTGTTTATTTTTGTAAGATTATGGTGCAAACATAGAACACAAAAATAAACGGACCTTCCGGAAACCTTCCGAACCGGACATCTTCAGCTGTAAACCGGACATTGCGAAAAGTGATTCAGCTCCTGTTTTTCTTAAAACAGATAAAGCAGTACAAAACTGCACTGCTTTATCTGCTATTTCTTAAAATAAATGTTCTCTGCTTTTAAACAGGGTTTAGTAATAAATCTGACGTTCTCTGATCTGCACCATATTTTCCTGTTCCATTTTTTTTACAGCACGTATCACCGTTTCAACACGCAATCCCGTTAAATTGGCAATCTGCTGGCGGGTCAGCGGAATATGATATCCAAACTGCTTGGTCACCGGAGAAGATTCCTTATAATAATCCATCAAAGACCTGATCTTTGAGGCGGGATCTACCGCAGAATTATTGAAAAGCATGACATACTTATAAAATAACCTGTCAGACAGGTGACGGAACAGATCAAATACAGTTTCCTGATTATCCCGGAGCAGCTGTAAAAAATTGGATTTCGACAATTTTAATAAACGGCAATCTGTTTTTGCAACAGCATTCATGGGATAGGTTTTATCACCAAAAAGCAGTGACTCTCCTATACTCTGCCCCTCAGAAAGAATATTCAGGGTAAATTCTTTACCATCTTCATGGTAATTGTTCAGCTCTACAGTACCGCGGATGATCTGGAAATAATAATGAGGAGTATCCCCAATGTGATAGATCGTTTCCTTTGCGGTGTAGTCTTCGTACGCAGCTCCATTTTCGAGCAAAAGATTTTCATCGATTATCATATTTATATCAATATTTGGTTATTGTTGAATGGATGAACATCTTAGTATTGGCTTCATTTGAAATACAAATACCAGGCCATATCAGGAGCATTTAAAGTTAACACGTACCACATAATTCACTATTTTATAACAAATTACATATATTGTATATATGTTGTCAATATAGATCAATGGGTGATAGGTACAGAGAAAACAAACCATATATTTCTGCACATAGTTTCCTTAATTAATATAATTTTTTTAAAGAAGATTTCCCATATGCAGTAAAAATCATCAATACTATAGGAATAAAAAAAGGAGGCTCTCGCCTCCAGTTTTTTCGGGTATCATAGCCTTAAAGGAACAAAATTAACTTCTCTATATATATTTGTGTTTTTTTGGGTTTCAAGAAGTTAATATAAGGCCATCATCATTTTCTAATTCTATCTCATCACCTGTGCTTTGTATATAACTATAGTTTATTATGTATAATATCGCTTTTATCATTTGTGTTGTTTTCTCATTTGTGTAAAAACTCAAAAAACATACTTTTTTCGCTTGTTGAATTTTATACTACAAAGTAACAACATCAGAGGATAAAGTCAACTATATTTACCATAGATAGCCCTCTAGACAGGTATAGATATTTATCTATATTTAATATGATGAACCAGAACGGATGATGATGCTTTAGATTTTATGATGGGTCTTGATCAGATCAATCAGTTCCACAATATTTTCAATTTTCAATTTCTCAAAAATATTTTTCTTAATGGTACTTACTGTATTTTGCTTGATGTCAAGGCTATTTGAAATTTCCAGGTTTCCAAGCCCGTCTGCATACATTTCTGCAATCTGCAATTCCCTTTTGGTTAAACGGCTCAGGGGGTTTATAAGATCCGGGTTGGCAATTAACTGTACCAGAAGGTTCCGGGAAATTTCAGAATAAAACTCTCCCTTCTGTATAAAGTGAAGCAGGGCCTCTCTTACTTCTTCTTCTTCACTTAATTTACTAAGATATCCATTGGCTCCTGCTTTGAAAAATTTAAGTGCATGCACTTCTTCCTCCAATCCGGAAAATATTAATATCCTGATATCGGGGTTTGCCTTTTTCATATCCGCTATAATGTGCAGACTGTTCCCATCCGGAAAATGGGCATCCATGACCGCAATTTCTATTCCTTTGGTTTCTACCAGCTCTATCACCTTTTGTAAAGATGAAGTGTGATAAAATATAGCGTCCGGAACAATATCACTAATCGTAATTTCCATCCCCTGCCGTACAATACTGTGATCATCAGCCAGCAGGAATGTAATTTTTCTGTTTTCAATTTGTTCCATTTTCATAAATATTTAAATTGATCCTGAATGTTATTTTTGTTCCTTTATGCAGTTTGCTTTCAGCAGAAATCTCACCGTTAAAAAGTTCCACAATTTCTTTGCATAAATTTAATCCCAGACCTGCTCCCAGGTTATCGATCTCGTCAGACAGCACTCCCTGATAATAGGGTTCAAAAATTTTTGCCACATCAGATTCTGATATTCCTACACCTGTATCTGCCACTGTAGTGATGAGGGAAATTATTTTTTCGTCTACCGGTTCTGTAGCCATAATAAGGTCTATCTGCCCGTTTTCAGTAAATTTATTGGCATTTCCCAGAATATTCATAAATACCTGGTTAATCTTTATATTATCCGCAAAAACCATGATACCCTCCGGTATTCTGTCTGTTACTACAAACTTATTATTCCTTGTTTCTATATAAGGCGTAATGATTTTGGCAATAGAATTAAGCTCATCCTTAAGGTTAAAAACCTTATTCACCATTTTTTTATCGGCCTCCTGATTTTTAGTGTATTCCAAAATCTGATTAGACTGCATCAGCAAGGTACTGTTGGTAAATTTTATAGATTGCAGGTAATCCTTGATCCCGTCATCAGTGGTTGTTCTGCGGATCTTATCAATAAAGATATTAATGATCTTCAGCGGAGATCTCAGGTCATGGCTCAGCATTCCCAGAATCCTGTTTTTGAAGTTCAGGTTCTTTTTAATTTCCTCATTTGCCGCATTAAGCTGCCTTTCATAGATAAAAGCCAGCCTTGTAAGATACATGATCAGAATGGAAACAATGAACATCAGGATCATCAGCCCAAGAACCATTTTGGTCCTGATCTTATTATTATTTGAACTTTGCTCGTTATATTCTTTTTCCAGTTGTGCCCTGAAGTCATTAATGGCATTTTCATATACTTCTATCAATCCGTTACTATATACAAGCAGCTTGTTAAAATTACTGTAAAACTGCAGGTTATCACGCTGGGATTTGGCTGCGGTTAACTGCACTTTCTTGATTTCAGCAGTATAATGCTTATCCATGGATTTCATGGCGTTGTTCATTTCAGATTTTACCTGCGAAAGATCAAAGGTCCTGTTATTGCTCAAGGTAACAACGGTGCTTTCTTTCTGTACATTCACTTTATTTGTAATCGCATCTTTTAACCGTCCCATAAAGCCTTTCTTTTTGATGGTATCAGCATATGTTCTGGTTTGTATATTCAGATTTTCAAAATCATTCTTATACTTTTCCGGCTCATAAGGTTTTTCATCAATTTTTGCGGGAGGGTTCAGAGAAGTCTGGTAAACAGAGTCTATTAATGTTTTAAACTTGATAATTTTCAGGGTATCTTTTCTGCGCCGCTCCAGGTTAGTTTTCAGCCTTGGACTCGTTTTTTCATACTCCCCTATTTTATCAAAATTACTCTTAAGCTTTTTGAGTGACTGAAAATACAGCTGCAAATCTTTATCATCCTGAGTAACCATATATTTCTGAAGAAATTCCTGCGCATCCATAAAATCTTTTCTGGAATTATCAGTCAGCCCACCAAGAGCCCTGCTTTCTTCCAATTGATCTTTAATGAACTTTAACTTCTTTGCATTAACAAATTCAGTATAAAAAAAGGTTGCTATAATCACCTGTATCAACAGAATACAAAAGATCAGTGAATAATGGACAACTTTTCTCCATTTAAAATTTAAGAATTTATATTCCATATTTATTTATCACAATTTAATCCGCGATTACTCAAGCTCATGTGGTATCAGTTTAAACAATAAAAATAGTACCAAAAAAATCAGTAACTGCAAAATATTATCCAATCTGCAAAGTTAAAGTAATTTTTATCTTCCTAAAATAGTGGATAACAGACCAAAACGAATATTTTAATTCTTCTCTATACTAAATTACAAATAAAATTTTAAGATTTTGTTAACATAAATGTATTTTTTTAATTGGATATAAAAAATTTAGTTCCTCACAAAATATGAAGGATTTTATTTATTTTTTTTCGAAGCCTTACCGGAAGGACAGTCTACCACATTCCACGGGCTATTCTGATGATATTGTAAAAAAATAAAAACCTGCTGTTATGCAGGTTTCCAGTATTGTTACAGCCGGTTTTTTATTGTACATATTATTTCCAATGTACCATATCATACGGATAATAAGGATTATCTTTAAAGCCACTGTCATCCAATCCCTTTCTTTTTACAACAGCACCTGCTTCCCAGGCCCAGTATCCGCTGTATCCCCAGTCTCTCAGATGCGAATTATACCAGGCTTCCTCTTTATACAGACTGTACCAGTCTTCAAGATATTTTTTTACAGCCGTTTCCGCTTCCTGTACAGAAAGATTGATGATATTGTTTAGTAAAACAAATGGTTTATAATCATTGGTACTTACCGCTTTATTTTCAATGCCGGCAATGAAATAGATAGCCGGAATCGGTTTAAATTCCGGATCCGTACTACTATTCTCCCAGGCACCGATGAAATTTTGTATTTGAGTTTTGTGATCCTCAAGCTTATTTAAAAGCAATAGTAAAGAACAGCATTTAAGAAACAGGGAATTATCCTTAAACTCTGCCGGATCAGCCTGAAAAAGAAAGCTTAAAGCTTCATCAAGAACAGGTGATATCTTTTCTACATCCTCTCCTTTTGAATATATATCCTGGATCTTTTGAAGTCTGATCGTACAGGCTTCAATATAATGATGGTTTTCCAGTTTTCCGTTTTTTTGTTTATAGGCCTGAAAATCTTCTTCATCATCTTTCATCCAGAGGTCAATTCTTTCTATTTCCTTTGTGAAATATTTTCTGTCTTTATATTGTGATCTTATTTTTTGAGAACTGTTGTTTTCTTTATCCTCGCCAAATATTTTACTAAAAAATCCCATAATTAATTTTTATTACTGCTAATTTAAATTAAAATAACCAATCTACGATCTTAGATCCTGCGCCACTTCCTATCAATCCACCCACAATTCCGCCTACTACTCCCCCTACCACAGTTCCTATTCCCGGACAGATCGCTGTCCCGATAACGGCACCGATTTCTGCTCCGGCCCATCCTCCGGCCATTCCACCTACTGCCGATCCTGTTGCCTGCTGGGTTTTATCTCCAAAACCACCTTCTTCCTGATAGGCAGAATAAATACTTGCAGCATCCAGCACCACTCCCACTACTACAGCTCCTCTTCCCAATACTTTTCCTGTTGTTTTAAGGGCCGGACTGGATTCTACAGCCTGAGTAGCTTTCCATAATGCATCATTAGCCTTTGTTGCACCTTTACTTGACTGTACCGCAGCAGAAAAATTTGAGTTAGCCAAAGCCTGTACCGGTTTGGAATTACGAAGTGATGACCGGGTACCCTGAATAAACTGGGAAGCTTTTGAGGGAGGTTTCATTTCGATATCAGTAATAGCTCCCGCTCCTTTTCTATAGCCATCATCATTTACAGGAATATTCCGCATATTCCCTTCCGTATCTATATGGGTAACAGCTCGTTCCAAAGACCCGTTGTTATTTGCCCTTCTCATCCTTCTGGCATCTTCGGCACTTGTAATAGCTCCATTATCTATATGATCATTCGTCCATTTTACATCGAGCTCCCTGTTTCCACTTCCTTTATTTGTTTTCAGCTTAGCCTGATCATATTTTGCATCTGTTTCCCTGTATACCCCTCCTTTTTCATAAGCTCCGTCAATCCCTGATGCAGTAGGCTTGTCTATATCCATATTGGGAGATTCTTTCCGTATATCTCTCCAACCCTGCTCTCTATAATACACCTGATCTTTCATTTCTCCATAATTCCCTTTTCTATGCTGAGATCCGGTGTCTGTGGTTAATGCAAGCTTACCTTTTTCCACATCATAAATAACCCCTCTCTGGTTATAATCAAGAACGCCGTTATAATCCATCCACTGGCCTGCCAATGCAACACTGCCATAAGAAAACCAAAATCCGGAACTGGAAGACGGAGCATTGAAATCAACACTTATTTTTCCTCCCTGCTGACAAAGCAGGTTCGCATCTTCAAAAACAAGTTTATAACCATTCAGCTTTACTCCTTCATTACACTTATCCCAATAGATCGGTGCAAATTTGCACGGACCTCCTGCAATAGAACAGGTTCCCAGCGGAGGAATATTCTCCCCCGGAATCATATCCATTTCATTCGCCAGATATTCTCCATATATCTTTGAATTGTTATGGTGGGTCACTTTAAGTTTAACCGGCACAGATCCTTTATCACATTTAAGCCAACTGTTATCCGGTATATATTTCTTGGCCATGATGCTATTCTTTTACAGTGGTATTCAGGGTATCCAGGGCAAGAGAAAAATGGTTCTCCGGAGATTTATTTTTCAAAGATCTTGCTACGGTATAGCTATAAATAGGTGATTCTATAAATGACATATACGTTTCCGCTTCCTGAAGAATATGATGTTCATCAAATAAGTAAGATTCTTCATGATCAAATGAATAATCAATTTTAAGATCGTATTGATTAACCAGTTCCTTTAAATTTCTTACATAGCTCTTCCTGTCAAATTTATCTTCGTCCACTTCTCCTTTGACCTTTACCAATATAGCCCGGGTATCCGGGATTACAACCGCCTCCCATTTTTTCTTTATGAACAGATCCAGCCCCATAATCAAGGTTTCAAATACCTGTTCTTCTTTTATTTCAGAGGAAAAATCTTTATAATATCCGGCAAAGAACATTTGTTGAAAACCAGTGCTGTTAAGCTGCTTAACCAGTTTTTCCCGGTTATTGACAAAATGATGAATATGTTCTGCGGTCTGCTTTACAAGCTCATTATCCTGATAATTATTCTGCAGTCTTTTTCCCAGTTCCCTTAATTTTCCATCCAGGTCAGGAATTTCCACATCAATAGCTCTTCCCTCATGATCAGGCAATACCAGAATTTGGTTTAACAATGAATTGACCAGGTTGGTAAATGTAAAAAAATCAGGATGGGAGCTTTCAAAAGAGACTTCTTTAACTTCCATTTTTACCACAATATCTTTGTTGGCATTGAGCAGATAGCTGAATTCCACATCAATATCTTCAACCATTTTAACGGTATAGGTCCCCAGATGAATCTGCATTGCAGTAGAGATACGGTATAACTGAGGAGACATTACCGGAATATTTAAAACTACTTTATCCATTATGACTGATTTATTTCAACTTCATTTCCTGATATAAACACCATATCTCCTCCGGAGACATTTACCTTTGTAGATCCGTCAATTCCTACTTCTGCCGAGCTGCTTTTTATGGTTACCGGCCCTGCTGATGCAATGGTTTCCACTTTTCCTTCGCTTACAGTCGTTATGATTCCTTCAGGGGAAATCGTAATGGTATTGTTTCCTACTTTGAAAACAATACTGGTTTTTCCTTCCAGAATAATATTTCCTCCGGCATCCATCTGCAGCAGAGACTGAGGCGGTGCGCCTTTCTCTCCTCCCACATTAATGGTACTGCTGCTCCCCGCATTAATGGTACTGGCAGCACCGGCATTGACCATATGATTGCTTCCGGCGTTTGTGGTATGGTTCACATTGGTATTGGTGGTTGCATTACCGGCTCCGTCAAATACCATATTCGCTCCTCCCTGATCTTTCAGACTGACAGAACCACTCCCGTTATCATATTTCAGTTCGGCACCGCTTCTTCCGCTGAAGCTCATAATATTATTTCCTGCTCCTCCTCCTGCACTGATCCCGCCATGATACATTCCGCCCATGACAAAAGGCCGGTCAGGATGAAGATGTACAAAGTTTACAATGACCTGATCCCCCACTTCGGGAACCGACATAAAGCCACGGTTTTTACCCACCTTTTCACTGCTTCCGGCATCAGGGGACATCACTCTTATAAATTCCGTAGTATCCTGTCCTTTTTGCCAGTCAAGCTGAACCTGAACACGACCCTGATTCAGTGGATCGGTATTTGAGATCACTTTACCAAACTGAGGCTCAGCAATCGGAACCGTGAATTCCGGTCTCGGGATAAATCCGGTATCTGAAGCAATGGCTTCAAAATAACCGTCATAATAGCCTCTGGCATCTACTTCGTGGGTTACTGCTATCAGCATTAATTTTGTAAAGTAAGAAGTATCATTACTATCCGCCTTACGCATTTCAACATCTGCAATACATCCCGGATACAGGAATGGTACGGTGGTAGACCCCGAGGTAACAAATACTTCAGAAGCCTTACTTCCCGCAGTTCCTTTCTGTGAGGCATCAATATCCATAAAAGAAGAAGCCTTTATGGGCGCAACCCTTAAGGAAGGGGTAGAAAAGGTTTTTTCTGATATTTCATAAGCACGTCTTGCAATATCTGAGGTATGGCTGATCTTTGAGCTTCCTCCTGTAAATTTTTCATTTTTACTGCTGTTATATCCATAGAAAGTAGGATTAACATGCTGTGCCCTCATTTTTATTTTAATGTCACTCAGGTTACTGCCATAGGTTAGTTTAACAGGCTGCTCCTGTGGCGGTAACTGTCCGAAGTGCAATACTTCCCCATCATAGAAAAACTGTTCTCCATATGCCTCAGCCAGCCTTGCAAGATAATTGTAATGAGTCTCCTCATACTGAGAGCTGTAAGAAACATTTCCGTAACGGGCATCAACCCTAAAGTCATATTTTCCTTCTCCCAGCCCTTCCCTGATAACATGGTGGGCAATACTATTAAGACTGATAGGCTGTCCTCCGCCAAAGCTTTGGATATGTGGCGCTGCATCCAGGAGGATAGTGGGGCTATATCCTTTCAGTACAAGATTTCCAAGGCTGCCTTTTTCCTGACTGAAGCCAACCTCTGTAATAACACCAATAAAATTTCTTTCCGGGCTGCTCACCACATCTTTATATTTAAATACTATGGTAATCCGCTTGCCAAGAAGCTTCTGTGCTCCTTCAAGATTGTGGTTTTCTGTATTTCCCAGGGCATCATGGGCCAGAATAAGATCAAACTCATGATGTTTTACTGCACTTTGGGTAAGCTTAAAATGTTTAAAAAATTTAATAGGTTCACCTTCTACAAAAATATCCAGACGCACAACCCTGTTTATTCCGGCTATAAAATTTTCAGGGATGCCTTTTGCATTAAATATCTTTGAGGTAGGCTGTTTTGACCATACTTTATCCGGAACAACCGCCGGATCATTGGGAAGCAGCGGCTGGTTCAGAAATCTTCTTCCGGTATCTGCTGCTTTTTTATGCTTTGATACCGTATTTTCGGAGTCAGGAATGTGGACAATATCCTGAATTTTATCTGTAATATCTGTTTTGTCTGAGACAATTTTCTGTGTGGGAATATCTTTTCCTTCTTGAAACATGACAAAGTTTTTTTCAGTTGTTGATTTGGATTTGAAGAATACTTTCAGGTAACTTTAAGTTCTGAAACAGCCTATAATAGTTGACCGGACAGAATTCCGGAAGAGTTATTATACTGAAACTCTTCCACTTGATCTGATAAGCAATGGTTTGGACCTCTTTTCATACTTTTTACTGATTTGGTAATGCAATATATTACCTAAAAAATTCACGTACAAATGAATTAGGAGTTATTTCGAAAAGTGTCGTAATTCTACGATTTAACAGGGACTGCTCATAAAATTATGAATTCCGGCTGCCTTCTCTGAGCTGTCAGTTTATAATTTATGTGAAGATTTTCAGTTTCACTATCAGATTCCCATCCATCTTTTCCGGACATTCAGCTGCTTTAAACCGGGATTATCAATATAGTCAG
Source organism: Chryseobacterium flavum (assembly GCF_003385595.1). GTDB lineage: Bacteria > Bacteroidota > Bacteroidia > Flavobacteriales > Weeksellaceae > Chryseobacterium > Chryseobacterium flavum. Next base: position 277,076 of record NZ_QNUE01000001.1, read on the forward strand.
CCTTAATATGTATTTTAGGGTTCTCTTTCAGGATAAAGGAGATTTTCTTTTCCAGGCCATCTCTTTTTATACTGATAATTACCTCATCACCGATATTCTTTTTTGCAAAGACTGGTAAGGTTTCCAGGGCTACAATAGACCCCGATTTTATATTGCTCATCTCCCTTGTAATTTCTGAACCGTCCAGAGCAAGTATTTCATCATGTACATTTAAACCATGCATCCATGCCGGTGAATCTTTTAAAACACTGCTGACCTTTACGGTATTTTCTGCTTTTACTAAAGCTCCTGTATAAGGCTTTCCGGGGGAGGCAATCTCTTTATCCGCCTGTATGCCGGCGTAGGAAAAGTATTTTTCGAAATCAATATCATCAGTTCCGTCAATATATTTTTTCCAGAATACCGTAAAATCAATACCACTTATTTTCTCTACCATTGCTTTGAATTCAGCATCAGTGTAGCCACGCTTTTGAGCATTGCCCTGTTGGTACATTGCTTTCATCACGTCGTCCAGGCTTTTAGCTCCGTTGGTAGCATTGGCAATTTCCAGATCCATCAGCAAACCGATAATTTCTCCTTTGCTATAATAAGAAACAGAACTGTTCCTGGAATTTTCATTAGGCCTGTATTCAATTATCCAGGCATCAAAGCTCGATGAAGAGGCAGACTGTACTTTTGTACCGGGTGTATTGATCACATTTTCAAGATCTCTGATCAGGTCTTTTAAAAAAACAGCCTGATCAATAATTCCGGCTCTGAGTAATATTTTGTTCTCATAATAAGAGGTAAAGCCTTCTGCTGTCCAAAGATTGGTTGTGTAATTTTCCTTATCATAATCAAACGGTCCGAGTGCTACGGGACGCAATCTTTTTGCGTTCCATAAGTGGAAATATTCATGAGCAACCAGACTGTGAAATATTTTGTATCCTTTTTCTGTATTATAGGCATTTCTACCTGCTGCCAGAACGGTTGAGTTTAAATGCTCCAGCCCGCTTCCTCCAGGCAAAGAATTATTGTGAACGATAAATGTATAATGCTTATTGGGATTATCAGCAAAGATACCGGCACTTTGTTCCACCACTTTTGCCATATCTGCCTTCAGTCTTTCTTTATCATAATTCCCACCGCCATACATTGCTACTTCATGCCGTATTCCTAATGCCTTAAATTCAAAAACATCCTGATTTCCCACTTCAATAGGACTGTCAAAAAGAATATCAAAATCCGGGGCATAATAGGTAAACTTCTGCCCTGCCACCGGTTCCAGTCCTGTACTTACTTTATCCCATTTTCCAAAAGGTAAAATTTTTACAGTGGTGGGTGTAATGATCATTCCGTCAGGATACATAAAAACTCCTGTCGGGGAAAGAAATGCATGTGAATCATCAATAAAAGAAGACCGGACCGAAACTTCAAACGCATATATTCTGTAGTGTATTTTTGCAGCGGCAGCTCCGTCATTGAAAACCCTCCAGGTATTCTTGGTTATTTTCTGAACTTTGGCAGCCTTCCCGTTAACAGCCGCAGTAAAGCCTTCTACATTTTTACTGAACTCACGGACCAGATAGGATCCCGGGGCCCACACCGGCATTTTCAAATCAATATAATCTTTTCCTCCAAGGCCTCCTATATTCATGTCCACCTCTGCATAGTGCGCCTGTGGTTCTTTAAAGGATATTTCAAAATCTATTTTAATCTGTGATTTTACACTGATGCTAAACATCATCAGCAATACTATTCCCAGTATTTTTTTCATATCGTACGGTATAATGATTGGATTGCTTTATAGCTTTGTTGAAAATATTGTTATTCAAATTCACATTTATCTTTTATCCTCTGGTACGCCAGCTATATCCCCGAAAATTATCATCATACAAAAAGATCAGGTTTACAGGCTTTTGAATCAGATCAAAATATTTCTGTTCTTATTTTACGTATACGTTTTTATCATGCAGCTCCATCCATTTGGAAGGATCAGCAATATCTGTCCATCCAAACTGGCGGTATAGTCCATGCGCATCACCAGTCAGCAGAATCCATCTTCTGAGCCCCTGTAGATCAGGATGCTGCATAATCATTTCCATTAACCGTTTAGAAAGTCCATGCCCCCTGAATTCTTCCAGAATATAAACATCCCCTAAATAAGCAATGGTAGAAAAGTCTGAAATGATCCTTGCAAACCCAATTTGTTTTTGATCATAATACACTCCAAAACAAAGAGAGTTCTGTATTGCTGTCTGCACCTTTTCTTCTGGAATATTCAGGCTCCAGTATGCTTTGGTGGATAAAAATTGGTGTATCGCATGAATATCCAGTTTACTTTTATCCGTAGATATCAGAAACTCTCCTGAGTTTATTTCAACATTTTTCATATTATTTATTCTTAATGCACACTATAATTAAATAAATCTGTTAAAATTAGTAATTCTTTACTAGCATAAAATAAATTCTATTAAAAAAATATTACGATAGGTAAATCAGCAAAGAAGACCATAAAAAAAGGCTGTTCATCCCGAACAGTCTTGTGAGAAATATAACTTATTCCTGTAAGTTAGCTTTTTTACATAGTCTATACACCTTTTGAATCAGCAGAAAAGATACAGTCTAATTGTTAGACTATATAAAATTGTTTTTTAATTTACATCCTTAACAAATATACTTTAGCTTTTATTCACGCAAAAGTTTTCATCTGTTGACTTCGTCATATTTTTTATATTTTTTCCGGACTGTTTTTTTAGGTTTTTTAATTTTCTGTTCTTTTTTCTTGATTTCAATAAGCAAAAGCATCATTATTAAATGATAGATACTGAAAAAAACATTCATCAACACAATATCGAAATCCAGGGAACATCTCAATATAACCCCAATCAGGTTTGCAAATAAATACCATAAAGTATCTTAGATAATAATACCTGACTCCTGTTTATTACTTTCCTTTATTATGGAATAAAACCAGTAGAAACCGGCTGAACAAAGTCCGGCTAAGTATATCAGTAAAGAATATTTTTCCATATCATATGAGTATTTTATTCCCGCTTTTTGGAGCAATTTGTGTTGTCAGTCTTATACTGGGTATAAGTAAAATGATTTTATTTTTGCACCAGCTTTCTTGATACATTCCTATAAACAATTATTTTCCTGCTATTACTGACCATATAATTTTTTCCATTTCGTAACCGTATTTCTACTCAGCTTAAAATATGAGGCCAGGTCACTGTTATTAAAGTTGTATTTTTTTTGAAAATCCAGTATTTGTAGAATATCTTCTTTACTGTAAGATTTTAACTGCTGATTCTTCCGGGAGGATATCTTGTTTCCGAAAATCTTTTCATTCATATCTATAATATCCAGAGCAGATAATTCCTGTTTTTGTAGTAATAGTTCAAATTCTTTTTTCCTTTCCGGATACATTTTAGTCAGAATATCTGAATAAATAGCTTTATAATCAGGTTGTTTATATTGTTTCATTACATTTTTAACCAGTATCAATAGATTTGCAGTCAGACCAGAGGGAAGGCCGGTTTTATTTACCATACTTCGCAATCCATTTATACAATGTAGTTTTAGGAATGCGGTATCTTTCCATTACTTCCCGCTTTGTCATCTCCCCTTTTTTAATCTGGGTTAAAATAAAATCAATTACCTCTTTGGTGTAGATATTCTTACGGAATATCGGAGATTTTGTTCCGAAACCATCTTCAGATATTATCTTTTCAACCGGCGGCGAGTACAAAATAAGATGTTGGGAATAGATTCTGAAAAAATCATATTTCAGAAGTTTGCACCATTTCAGGAGCACATCTGTAGAAAGGCTCTCCTGTTTAAAGACCTGCTCTACTTCCCCTACACTACATTCAAAAAAATTACAGATCCGCTCTATATTCATATTAATCTCTGCAATTCTAAAGCTTATCATAGAACCAATATGGATGTTCTTAAAGTCCATGAATATGTATTAGATTAAACCCATCCATATAACAGTAATTCTGGTAAACTGCAGCAATATAAACCACACAGGAAAAATTAATTTTCTTTTTCCACATCTTCTTATGTTATTTTTTATCATTTTTGTGAAAAACTATAAAAAAAGTCAATTAAAATTAAATCAACCTATTCAAAATAGTTTTTTATTTTTTGCGCAAATATATAACGATAATTCAGTTTAAATTATAAAAAATAAAATACGTTAAAAACTTTTAATGCAATAAGTTACATTGTACATATCCACTCTTGGGCATATGATATATTTTTAAACATTTATTATTAAATCTAATTTCTATATAATAAATTATGAATTAATAATCATTAAAAAAAAACAGAAAATAAAAGCAATACATCAAAAAATAATTACAGATTAACTTTCGTTAATACATGACAAAAATCACACTTAAAACAAGAAGTCTATTGCTCAACAAACTACTTACGGATTAGCTTTTATATTGAATCCATATCATAACCATTAGTATTTTCTATTTTTAATATCATTTTCCCATATGATATTTTACTAACTTTTCAGTTTGAAAAAAGAGTATCTTATACATTATTGATATTCTTAATTCAGCTAAGTATTGATTGTTCAGTTTGAGTACTTACAACATCAAAAACAGATTTTTCATCTTATGAAAAAAACAGATTTTAATTTTCATCATGGCATTACCTTCAGTAAGCATGTACCGGAAAACTTATCAGATTTTGACAGGGTTTTTGATATTTTCAAAGATCTGCTTACTCATACTTCCGGCGATATTGAAGAAGCTTTTGAATGGCTGGATATGCTTGATAAGGAATATGACATTTTTAATGAGGAATATACCCTTCAGGATTTCGAAGAAGATTTGAAAAAGCGGGGATACATCAGGGAAGAAAAAGACCCGGAAGATGGCGGTTCGGGAAAAGGGAAAGGTAAAAATATCATGACTCCAAAACTGGAAGCTGCCCTAAGAGAATATGCACTGGACCAGATCTTTGGAAAACTGAAGAAAAGTGGCATAGGAAATCACAGGACTACAAAAACAGGAATCGGTGATGAACGGGATGGTGAAAACCGCTCCTATCAGTATGGAGATGATCTCTCCACCATCAATATGACGGAAAGTTTAAAAAATGCACAGATTAATAACGGAATTTCCGGCCTTCACATGACTGAGGATGATCTTATTGTAGAAGAAACCAGACACAAGGCACAAATGAGTACCGTTTTAATGATCGATATCAGCCACTCCATGATTCTATATGGTGAAGACCGTATTACCCCTGCCAAAAAAGTAGCAATGGCTCTGGTGGAATTAATTAAACGAAAATATCCGAAAGACTCAATAGATATTATTGTTTTCGGAAATGAAGCCTGGCCGGTTAAGATCAAAGACCTTCCATATCTGAAAGTAGGCCCTTACCATACCAATACGGTTGCCGGTTTAGAACTTGCCATGGATATCCTGCGCAGAAAAAGAAATACAAACAAGCAGATTTTTATGATCACAGACGGAAAGCCAAGCTGTATAAAGCTTCCCAATGGGGAACTCTATATGAACAGCTATGGCCTGGATGAAATGATCGTAACCCAATGCCTTAACCGGGCAGCACAAGCCCGTAAATTAAAAATTCCGATTACCACCTTCATGATCGCACAGGATCCTTATCTACGTCAGTTTGTAAAAGCATTCACAGCCCAAAACAACGGAAAGGCTTTTCTGACGGGACTTTCAGGCTTAGGACAAATGATTTTTGAAGATTATGAGAAGAACAGAATAAAGAGAATATAAAAATGAAAAACGATATTACATTCAAAGAATTAAAAAAATCCGGTTATACAGACAAAACCATCACTGAGGAGATCCGGGCTAATTTAATATCACGTATCAAAGCTAAAGAACCGGTATTTGAAGGGCTATGGGGATATGAAGACACTGTTATTCCGCAGCTCAAAAAGGCTATTCTTGCCGGGCATCACATCAATCTTTTAGGACTGCGCGGACAGGCTAAAACCAGAATTGCAAGAAGTATGGTCAATCTTCTTGATGAATATATGCCAATTGTAAAGGGTTCCGAAATTAATGACAGCCCGTTTCATCCTATTTCTAAATTTGCCAGGGATCTCATTGCCGAATCAGGTGATGAAACACCCATATCCTGGGTACACCGATCGGATCGTTTCTTTGAAAAACTGGCCACTCCCGATGTTAACATTGCTGACCTGATCGGCGATATCGACCCTATTAAAGCTGCCACCCTTAAACTTCCTTACTCTGATGAACGGGTATTACATTATGGAATGATTCCGCGTGCCAATCGTTCTATATTTGTATTAAACGAGCTTCCGGATCTGCAGGCCAGAATTCAGGTTTCCCTGTTCAATATTCTACAGGAAGGAGATGTTCAGATCCGTGGATTCCAACTGAGAATGCCTCTTGATATTCAGTTTATCTTTACTGCCAATCCGGAAGATTATACCAATCGTGGAAGTATTGTAACTCCATTGAAAGACCGGATCGGATCCCAGATTTTTACCCATTATCCCAAAACAATCGCACTGGCAAAACAAATCACAGAACAGGAAGCTATGATTTCAGCCGAAGACAGATCCCAGATTCAGATTCCTGATCTGGCAAAAGATCTTTTGGAAGAAGTAGCGTTTGCAGCACGGGACAGTGAGTATGTAGATGCTAAAAGCGGAGTAAGCGCACGTCTTACAATCAGTGCCATGGAGAATTTGGTTGCAGCCGCAAAATTGAGACTGATTGAATCTGGCGCAGAAAAAACCACAGTCCGCCTGCTCGATTTTATGTCTATCATCCCATCCATAACAGGGAAGATTGAACTTGTATATGAAGGAGAACAGGAAGGCGCAGATTATGTAGCAAAAATATTAATAGACAAAGCAGTAATGATACAGTTCGAAAGCCTGTTCCCCCGTATCTCCAAACTGGAAAAAGAAGGAATAAAAACACCTTATACCGATCTGATTAAGTGGTTTGATAAAAACCATCTGGAACTTAACTACAATGATACTGATGAAGAATTTTATGCTAAGATTGATAAGATTGGTCCTTTAGCTACTCTTGTTGAAGAAAATGTTTCTGAACTAAGCACTGAAGATCAGAATTTTTGCAAAGAGCTTATATTATGGGCATTAACCATCAGTAACAAAATAGACAAATCTGAGAATCAGTCTGTTTTCACTTTTGACTCTGCAGGAATTCGTCAGTATCTACGGGATTAAAACTTTTTCAAACGTTATAAAAAAGCTATCGGAATCGGTAGCTTTTGTTTTAAATTCTTACCTTAATAAAAAAAGAACCTTAGATATTATATCAATTCATCATTGAATTTCCCTGTTCAGTAAAAATCTCTGAGGATAGAGTACGATACAATCGTTAAAAAATAACGTAAATTTGCTCATCCTTCCCCGAAGGAGCTCTTTTTAGTTTACTCCATCATGAAAAAAATAACACTTTCTTTATTTGTATTCCTGGTTCATATGACCTGCCAGGCCCAAAACTTCAGCCTTGTTCCTTTGGGTATATATGGCGGAGAGCAGGAAGATAATCTGTCTTCTTATTTAGTAGGGACACCGGAAGACAGTACTTTTATTTGTCTCGATGCAGGTACGGTAAATACCGGAATACGAAAAGCCATTCAGTTAAAAAGTCTTCACGGAACAACAGAAACAGTCCTGCGGGATCAGATCAAAGGGTATTTTGTATCTCATGGCCATCTGGATCATTTGGCCGGTCTTATTATCAATTCTCCGGCTGATTCCAAAAAAGACATTTACGCCATGTCTCCGGTACTTCAAATCTTGCAAAACCACTATTTTATCAATGATACCTGGATCAATTTTGCAGATCAGGGCCAAAAACCGATACTTGGGAAATACCACTATAATGAACTCCAGGAAGGGAAAGAAATACCGGCATCTCAAACCCCGTTCTATTTAACAGCCTATGAACTGAGCCATGTCAACCCTTATAAAAGCAGTGCTGTACTTGTAAGAAATAACACGCATTACTTATTGTATTTAGGAGATACAGGAGCAGACCGGATAGAGAATTCTGACCGGCTGAATAATCTCTGGACTACTATTGCTCCCCTGGTCAGAAAAAAACAACTGCATACAATATTAATAGAAGTTTCTTTTCCAAACAGCCAGCCTGAAAAACAGTTATTTGGCCACCTTACACCTAATCTTCTGGTGGAGGAATTAGAAAAGCTCAAAGAAAAAACCGGTCAGAAAAATCTGGAGAACCTGCATGTTGTTGTTACTCACAGGAAACCTACAGGAGATAATCCTGAAATCATAAAAAAAGAATTACTGGACAACAACCCTTTAAAAATACAGTATATTTTTCCTGAGCAGGGAAAAAAGATCATTTTACCATAACTATCAATAAAAAAGATGAAGCATTATAGCTTCATCTTTTTTATATCAATCTGATTATTAAAGACTTAATATCCACCGGACATTAAAAATATCCGTAATTTCAAGGAGTTTTTCCTCCCCAAAATACTTCATAGGGCCTCCTTTTTCTCCGGTAACCAGCTGCCTGGCAAGTTCTGTCCTTTCTGAAAGATTTTTACAGGGAAAATAAACAGCGAGGTGATTACCTGTTCTTTTTCCTTCATGAGGAACAAGATCAGATCCATAAATAGTGATCCTTTCAGAAATAAGAGAGCCACTCACCACCGGTTTATCTTTATATCCGTCCAGAGCCAAAGTGAATAAGTCTAAAAAAAGCTCTCCTCCCAAACAGGATTTATAAAAAGCCAGCGCTTTTTTACAGTCTCCTGCAAATGTTATAAAGATTCCGGACTTAGCTATTTTTTTTTGCTGCTCAGACATCACTGTTCAGTTAAGCATCCGGGATTTCAGGCTCTACAAGCCTCTTTAATTTATCCAGGGATTCCTGCCAGCCCAGATAACACATCTCAACAGGAATCATATCCGGAATGCCGGTCTGTTCAATATTAATCTCCGTACCACATGACACTTTATTCAATGAAACCGTAGTGGTCATTTCCCCGGGTAAAGCCGGATTATCAAATTTTTCTGCATATTTAAGAAATTCGTTGGGTTTAATTTCAATATATTGCCCTCCAAATGAATGTCCGTTACCGGTACTGAAATTTATAAAGGTCATTTTAAATGCTCCTCCCACTCTAAAATCCATTTGTTGTACCGTACATACAAAGCCATAGGGAGGAAGCCATGTGGCATGTGCGGCAGGATCTGAAAATGCCCGGAAAACTTTCTCAGGCGCAGCCTGAATAACTCTGTGTAAAGAAACGCTGTTATTTTTCATTTTGTTTGATTTTTTTAGATATTGTTTCAAAAATAATTTTTATCAACTGATATTCAGTTTTATTCTATATAACAGAAACCTCACTGTAAGGATCAGCTTCAGTAAAGGAAACTTTTCTGCTATTCCATTTTCTGAACCGGTAAGAAATCATCAGTATTCCCAGGAAGACCAGTGGCATTAACATGTATTCCGGTTTTTGATCAACGCAGGCGTGACTTATCAATGCAAATATCAAGTTAAATGCCAGTCCCGCATATGCCCATTCTTTTAACTTATCCGGTACCTTATTCACTGAGATTGCCGTTACTCCAAGTATTTTACAAATAATCAGCGAATAAGCAAAGTAATCAGGATATCCCAGGGCCTTCGTTCCGGCATTTACATACTCTGGTGCAAATACCAGTGTGGCAGCAGGCATGATTCCTTCCCAAAGGATCAGGATAACAGTAGCTACCCAGAAAAATATCTTACTTTTTTTCATGATTTCAAGTATTAATGTATTGATTCCACATATTTTACAAAATTACCAAGTATTGCCTGCCAGCCCTGCTTTTGAAATTCATGATCGTTTTCACTTTCCGGATCAAATGCAGTTAAAACCTTTGTTTTTCCATTCTTGTCTTCAAAAGTAGTAGAGACTTTTCTTCCGTCTGTCATGGTATAGGCTATTTCCTTATGTAGATCTACTTTATCATAGATCCCGGTAAAGTCAAAGCCAAAACTGCCGTCCTTTGCTTCCATTCTGTTATTAAAAGCACCTCCTACTCTAAGATCATTGGTGCTGTCCGGACAGTGCCAGCCCGGATCTGCAGTATTCCAGTTCATAATATCTTCAGGAGTATTCCACATCTTCCATACTTTTTCTACTGAAGCGTCAATCAATGCTTCTACCTTAATTTTTACTGATTCTTTCATTGTTTTAATTTTTGTTTGTAATCTTATGACAAAGATGGGACAGAATCTAAAATTCCTTCTGTTGCAAAAACGACAACTTAAAGGGTAGATTGCGACAGGAAATATACTTATATTTGTAAGTAATTAAATTATAGAGATATGCAGGTTTCAGTTTTCGTTCCGCAATATGGCACAATCGAAGCCATCACTCCGGCATTCAGGACTTTCCATACAGCCAATGAATTTCTTTCTGTATTTGGAAAAAAACCGGTCTTCAAGGTAGAATATGTAGGCCTTAATGAATATGTCCCGGCTAATAGCGGAGAATATACAATCAGGACCAACCGGCTTCTTCAGAACGTTACGCAAACTGACCTTCTCATTATTCCACCGACTTTCGGAGATATGGATCAGGGTATCACCGCCAATGCAGAGGCTATCCCTTACTTCAGAAAACTGTATTATGGAGGAGCCAGCCTTGCCAGCCTATGTGTCGGGGCTTTTCTTCTTGCTGAAACGGGACTTATTGACGGTAAAAAATGTTCTACCCACTGGGCCTATATCAGCGAATTTAAAAACCGGTATCCTTACGTAGAAGTAGAAGACGGAGCTGTTATCACTGAACACGATAATATCTACAGCAGTGGCGGAGCCAGCAGTCTGTGGAATCTCATCCTGTATCTGGTAGAAAAATACTCAGACCGTGAAACGGCCGTTATGATCTCAAAATATTTCGCCCTTGACATCAGCAGAGACAGCCAGTCTCAGTTTGCCATATTCAGAGGACAGCGAAATCATAATGATGAACAGATAAAAAAAGTACAGGATTATATTGAAGAAAACTATGAGGAAAAAATAAATGTTGAAGAACTGGCAGAATATGCAGGTACCGGACGACGGACTTTTGAAAGAAGATTCAAGGAAGCAACTAACAATACCCCTGTGGAATATATACAACGGGTACGGATAGAAGCCGCAAAGAAATTTTTTGAAGCCTCCAGAAAAAACGTTTCAGAGGTAATGTATGATGTAGGGTATACAGATACCAAGGCATTCCGAGATATTTTCAGGAAAATAACAGGTCTTACGCCCGTTGAATACAGGAATAAATTTGCTAAGTTTGTTGAAATTCCTTAATTCTCCATAACAGTATTTTCCAGGTTATCGGGTTAAAAATACTTTAAAAGCAAAAATCTGCAATACTAATAAAAAAATTTCTATACTGATCTAAGGGGTTTGCTGTACATTGAAAACGGTACCTGCAGGATCTGTAATCCAATGCATATTTTCAGGAAGCTCCTCAAATTCATCACAGGTCTCCACCCCTTTTGACCGGAGATATCCGGTGGCTTCTTCCACGTTACGAACTGTAAGCTGCAGCCAGGTTTCGGAGTGGGTATAGTTATCCACGCAATCCAGCCATATGATATTATTACCAAACTTCACCTCATGTGTTCTGGAAACCGTAGGATTGTCAATTGGCTTTTCTTCAACATCCAACTTCAGGATATCCCTGTAGAAAGCAATTGTTTTATCATATTTATTTTTTGGAATCTTTATAGCAATATTAATTCCTGCTTCAAATTTTATATCCATAGCAGCCTTTTTAAATTTCAATGTCACCGGTCAAAATTTCTCCATCACGTTTATAACACGCAATGATTACTCCTTTTGAAGTTATATGGCTCTCTGTTAAAGCAAATGCAGCCGGAACCGCGTTATTGTCAAACAGTTTTTTCCCATCGCCAAGAATCAGCGGATAAATTTTAAACCGAAATTCATCCACCAGATTATGCTTCAGCAAAAGGCGGACAAGCTCACCGCTTCCCCAAACCTGAATATCAGTTCCCTCTGACTGTTTAAGCTTCTCTATATCAGATAAACTCCTGAGAAAAACAGTATTATCCCAATCAGACTGCTCCAGGGTCCGGGATAAAACATATTTAGTTCCCTCATTAATAGCCGGCCAGAAATCAGCATGCTGAGGCCAGTAAGATGAAAAGATATCAAATGTCTTTCTTCCGAGTAGATAATCTGCCGGTCTCATTTCCTGTTGTATAACTTTTCCCAAAAGTTCATCACCATATGATACCGTCCAACCACCATATTTAAATTCTCCGGACCTGTCCTCTTCAGGACCGCCAGGTGCCTGCATTACCCCATCCAGGGTAATCATTGATAAAACCGTTATTTTTCTCATTATATTGGATTTTATGAATAAAGTGAATGATATATCAGATCCTGTTTTTTATATTAAAATTAAAAACTCAGAAGCATAACCGGCTTGTCATAAGGTAAGATTTTTTCTTTATCCGGATCAGATCTTGTACCAGGCAGAACAACTGAATATATTTGTTGAAATCAGCGGATTGATATTTGACAGGAAAAATGTGTCTGATGCCGGAACTAAAAGAAACCCTGCCTTTTTTTCGAATGATCTTTAGAGAATTGCACCACCTTAATCTTGTTTTCCACTTCGAACTTAACAGTAATCGTATCAATTTCGATTTTTCGCCTGGCTTCATTCCCTTTTTCATAATCAAGATCTTTTACATATAGGTTTTCAGCATTTTTCAGATGGGATACCTTTTTATCATATCTATTCAACACTCCATATTCTTTGGAGCTTACTTCTAAAACCCGGACTTGTTTGGAAGAACCACTCTTATTTGTAAAATAGGCAACCAGACCTTTTTTAGGCAGGCCATTCTGGCGTGGATAATTATTGATTAAGTATCCGACTTCATAAAAGTAGGAGCTGACATCAATACTGGGTTTATCATAGCTGATAACAGAATATTCAGTACACCCCAATAAGAGCAGCAATGTTCCCAAAAGTATTTTTTTCATGATTATCATTTTTAAAAGGCAGCTTTCCATATTAAAGATCCATATTCCGGCTTTAACTATACTGCATACCCTTCTTATGCCTTAAATATACATTTTTTACAACAATAAATAAAAAACACTCAATGGCTGAGAATACAATACTATCATCAGCTTTCCGTAAAAAACCCATTTTTTTTAATACAAATATCGTGTAAATACGGATTGTGACTTTATACAGTAAATTATACATTTGCTCAATATGAAATCAGCCTTTCATTTATACAAGTATCTATCTTTATTCAATGAAAAAATTTTTTTTCTTTTTTTTGTCTGCCATTGTATTTGTATCTGCCTCTTTCACACGGGAACAAAGGGTGATGGATAACCCTGGATATGAAAACACCCGGTCTGAACCGACTGCCTCCTTACTTCAAAATAAACTTACCCCCAAACTCTTTATCTGGAAAGATAGTATCACGATCTTTAAATACAGATATACGTCCTTAGCACAGCCGTCATTAAAAGTCATGTTTACGAAACATCATCTCGCTATAACCCATTTGATTCTAAAGTCTCCAATTATGGAAAAACCATCAGATTCTTCAGCTGTAAAGCAAAAAAGGACAGCAAGATATAAGTCGGTAAATAAATTCTTTTTTTGGTGGCAACCCAAGCCTTTTACCATAAAAACGTCCTCTTATAATGCATCCCCTGTATTGTTAGATTCTTTCAAATAATTGAAATTGTGAATCAGTTTTGCAGCTATGTTTTAGCTTTTCTTTTTCTCTAATTCAACAACTGATCAGTGAAAGTATTTCGTTCTTATAAAATTGCTGAGAGTTACATCTAATTTAAAATAACTCTGGATGGCTACATAGTCGAGAGAAATTAAAGGGTTATTGAACCAAATTCTTAATCTGCCCTTTATCATCAACAACTTCAATTTTTGGTTTGCCACTTTTATCCACATAGATTTTCATTTTCGCTTTTCCATTTTCGTCGTATAAAAACAACCCGGCATCACTTTTAGTTGTTCTTCCAACGAAAACCCTCTTCTTTGCTCCTTCCTTTTCGAATAATTCATTGATTTTCTGTTCCCGTTCTTTGGCGTCAGCAATCTTCTCCAAAGCTGCCATTTTATTTTGTCTGGAAATTAAATCAGAACCTACCGGAAATTCCCTTACTATAAATCCTCTCTGCACAGAAGCTTTTCCTTCCTCATAAGTTTCATCATTCAGAAGTTGAATGACCTGGTCATCATGATAGTTATCCATTGTAAAAGACATTCCTGAATTTATAGATTTCCCCTGTTCCGATACTGCAGCCACAATACCTCCACATTCATCCCCTTGATTGTTGAAAAAAATAATTCCCGCAGGGCGCTCTCTTTTAGCTAAGTCCTGGCCGTTAATTCTACCGGAATGCTGCCGTGTTTCATTACTGATAACCATTCTAAGACTACCGTCTTCACCAATCAGATTGATTTTTTTTACAGTGAGTTCATCCATATTTTCCTTTCTGTCTTTTTCGGCAAAGGAAGTGAGAACAAATAGTAAAAACATTGTTGAACTTATCACCGCATAAACTATAAGGTAGTTTATTTTTCTTTGAAGACTTTTTTCTGGCTTATCCATTTTATAAATTATTAAATTAGTTTATCAAAAAAAGATTGCTATTAGTATTTCTAATTTTAAGCAATCTATTTAATTTACCATAATATGTTTTAGATGTGTTAATATTACAACTTCTATTTTTATCATTCTGCTAACATAATGCTTTTTTTAATTAAATATAACACAAAATTTAGCCATACTCACATAACTCTTTTATAAATTGGAATAAGGTCATTTTATGGATAGAAGTAAGATAAAGCAGATACAATTAATTCCTAATCACTTAGATAAAGCTACAATCTGTAGCAAGATATATTTCTGATCATTTAGAAAAATCTTGATATCAATACAACGATTACTGTTGGTTGTATATGGTTATGATCCAACTAAACAGCCATCAGAGACGTTGAATAAGCAGAAATTACATCATGTTCTGCATTAAGAAGATTATAATGAATTAATCATAGGAAATGTTTAAACTTATTTGGCAGAAGCCTAGTATCTTATCTAGATAAAAATTTTAGAATATAGCTTAGAGTGTAAAGAATAAATGTTCTTCAGGTTTAATCAAAATTTTTGTTAAGCTTCTGACTTTACATCTGAACTAAAACTCTAACAAAAAAACCTGCTGGAATCAGCAGGTTCTATTAAGTATTTCGCGGAGAGTGAGGGATTCGAACCCCCGGACCTGTTACAGTCAACAGTTTTCAAGACTGCCGCAATCGACCACTCTGCCAACTCTCCTTAAACTCCGGTTATACCGTTGTTTTCAGTGGTGCAAATATAGAACGATTTTTAATTTCCGCAAAACTTTTACAAGATAAATTTTAACAAAACTTAATAATAGATTAGTAATCAAGGGAATTATTTTCTGAAGGATGTAAACTATTCCCTGTCTACGATTGCAATAAAACTGTTTTTTAAAAGATCTGACGGATAAACAAACTGATCTCCGCCTTCTCTTTTTACTACAATAGCACCCTGTTCATCATTCAGGCACTTGTCCAGTTGGGTTTTCATGTCATTAAGTGCTCCATTGGGAACCTCAATAATGTATGTTCCTGTGACATGTGTGATTTTTATAATTTTTCTTTCCATATTCTTTTTTGATTAGGGAGCTAAATGTAAGGATTTTACCTGACACAATAGGAATAATTGCTTACCCGCAACGTTTGTCATTCTGAACAATTTAAACTGTTATTTTATCATCACTTATTATAAGAATACTTTTTGGCCTGGATTCCTACGGAATGATAAGCAGAACGCTTTATCTATGCGCACACTTTGTCATTCCTAGAAATCTAAGCTTTATTAAAATATTCTAGTCCACGCTTTATCTTGTCCCGCACTGAATGACAATCTTTAAGTATAGCTAATAGCAGGTTGTCAATCACAGCCCTTTCCGTCCTCTACTCTCCTGCCGGTTCAAATAATTCTATCTTATTTCCTTCCGGATCCAGGATGTGTACAAATTTTCCATATTCGTACGTAGCAATCTCATCCAGAACCGTAACCCCTTCTTTTTTTAATTCCTCTACCAGCGTTTCAATATTCTCCACATGATAATTGATCATAAATTCTTTGGCAGAAGGCTCAAAGTATTGGGTAGATTCTTTAAAAGGACTCCACAGCGTATATCCTTTCTTACCGGATTCTTCGTCTTTCCAGTCGAATTTGGCTCCGTATGGGCTGGTGGGCAATCCCAGATGGGTTTTGTACCATTCATTTACTTGTTCAGGGTCTTTACACTTAAAGAAGATTCCCCCGATAGCGGTTACTCTTTTCATTTTTGATTCGTTTTTTCAGTTTATATATAATGGATGCAAAGCAGAAACGTTTGCAGTTTCACAAATATATTAATGTTTTCATGGAATATTTGATATATAAAAACATTTTATATTGGAAAACAGTATAATATTTAACCATTAAGAAAAATTAAATCCTTAAGAATATTAAGAAACGGTACGCTTTAAAAGTATCTTTGATACTTCCTTAATTTTCCTTCACAGCTTCAATCTGCTTAATGGTTCAAAAATCTGAAAACATTATATTATTTTTTCAATTCTCAGAAAAGAATATAACAAAAAAGCGCACCCTTTGGGTACGCTTTGTATTGTATAAACTGAATAGTATTAGTGTAATTCGGCTAAATATTTCTCTGCATCCATTGCAGCCATACATCCGCTTCCGGCAGCCGTAATAGCCTGTCTGTAAATGTGGTCCTGAACATCTCCGGCAGCAAATACTCCCGGAAGATTTGTTCTTGAAGAACCTTTTTCAGTAACAATATATCCGTTCTCATCAAGATCTATTTGTCCAACAAAGATATCTGTATTCGGTTTATGACCAATTGCGATGAAGATTCCTTCAACATCAATTTTAGAAGTTTCCTGGGTCTGATTATTAATGACCACAGCCTTCTCCACTAAACCGTTTTCCCCTTCAATCCCGATTAACTCATGATGAAACTTCACCTCAATGTTCGGAGTATTTTCAACTCTGTGGATCATTGCTTTTGAAGCTCTAAAGACATCTTTTCTAACCAGCATAGTCACTTTCTTACATAGTTTAGCAAGATAAGTTGCTTCCTCTGCTGCTGTATCTCCCGCTCCTACTACCACAACATCTTTACCTTTGTAGAAGAATCCGTCACAGGTTGCACAGGCGGAAACTCCACCTCCTGCATATTTTTTTTCGTCTTCTAGTCCCAGATATTTTGCTGTAGCGCCTGTAGAAATAATAACTGTTTTAGCCAGGATTTCTTTATTTCCTGCATACAGTTTGTGAACTCCTCCTGCTTCTTTGGAGAATTCAGCTTTAGTAATCATCTCATAATGAACTTTGGTATCAAATCTTTCTGCCTGTTTCTGCAGATCCATCATCATTTCAGGACCTGTAATCCCGGCTGGATATCCTGGAAAGTTATCAACCTCAGTAGTTGTAGTTAATTGTCCGCCCGGCTCCAAACCTGTATACAATTCAGGTTTTAAATCTGCTCTTGCTGCGTAAATAGCAGCTGTGAAACCAGAAGGTCCAGATCCAACGATCACACAATCTAAAATGTTTTGCTCCATATCTATTTGTTCAAAAAGATTTAATTAAATTAAGACCGCTAATTTCGTAATTTTTAATGTTTTTTTAAAGTTATTTTAATGATACTTGTCAATATCAGATATGCGGATTGTCAATTGAAGGATGTGAATATTAAAACAAATCAAAGTATAGTTTAAGAATAGGGTTTGAAATTCAAAAAAGTTATCTGTTCAATACAGGATTACACCTTCATTTTAAATTTATCGATATTAATAATCTTATACACCAGCTCCCTGATCAGTTCTGCCTCACCCATATTTACGGCTCCAAGCCCTTTTCCCTTCATATCAAACTCCCTTAAAACAGAGATTACCCTTGTTGCATGTTTTAAAGGATATAACCTTGCACTTTCTGCATAATCCTTGATGAAATAAGGATTTACGCCCATTTGTGAAGCAATCGCCTGCGGTGGCTGACCTGCCATTGTCTGATAAATAATCACATTTGAAAAGTAATTGTAAAGACTGGCCAACAACATTACAAAAGGATTATTTTTTGGATTTTTACCCATAAAGTGAGCGATCTTAAAGGCAGCATTCGCATTTTTTGTTCCTAAAGCTTTCTGAAGCTCAAAAACATTATATTCCTTACTGATTCCGATATGGTTTTCTACAATAGTTCCGTCCAATACTTCTCCCTCTTTCAGGATAATCTTCAGCTTATTTAATTCATTAGCAATCCTTGAAAGGTCATTTCCCAGATACTCCGCCAGAAGATGTGAAATATTAGGTGCTGTCTTGATCTTCAGTTTTGAACATTCGTCACTAATCCATTTGGGCAGATTACTTTCCTTTACGGATTCACTTAAAAAAAGGAAATTAGCTTTATCCAGGGCCCTGGCTGCTTTTTTCCTGCTGTCCAGTTTCTTATGTTTATGCGCAAAAACCAATACTGTGGAAGGAACAGGATTTTCGACATATGCTTCCAGAATCCGGTTTTCCTCTTCATTAAACCTGAGGTCCTGAGCTTCTTTGACGATGATTACCTGCTTGTCCCCCATCATCGGAAACTGTCTTGCCAGAGAAAGTACTTCCTGATAAGAAGTATCCTTTCCGTATGCAACAGTTTGATTGAAGGCTTTTTCATCCTCTTCCAGAAAGTTGTGTTCAAGAGCTTTTACAGCTACATCAATAAAGTAGGGTTCTTCTCCGTGGAAAAAATAAATAGGTAAAACTTCTTTATTTTTAATATTTTTGAGGATTAAATCTAATTCTTTCATCTTACTAATGGAACTTCCAAAACTGAATTTTCAGGAAACTTTTGATTTTAAATTCAAGAAAGACAAAGATAAGTTTTTTATTTATGATTTGGTTCGTAAAACTTATCTTCTGCTTACTCCTGAAGAATGGGTCAGACAACACTGGATACACTATTACCTTACTGTAAAAGCCTATTCCGTATCAGCATTAATCACAGAAAAAAAAATTATTCTGAACGGGTTAACCAAAAGAGTGGATCTGCTGATTACTGAAAAAACAGAACCTGTAATCCTGATTGAATGTAAAGCTCCACACATCAAATTAACGGAAAAGACATTTGAACAGACTGCCAGATACAATTCTATTATCGGAGCTAAAGAAATCATCCTTACCAATGGCCTGCAGCATATCAATGCCTATTATGAAAACGGGCAATATCAGTTCTATAAGCCCGAGTAGAACCGATTAAAAAGTAACAGGTTAAAAAAACACTTTTCTATCTTATAAAGCCGATTCAGAACATCGCATAAATGGAAATCAACACTACTTTTTAATCAGCCATACAACATTATTAATTAAGTTATTTTCATTAATTTAGCTAATAATTTACTTGTATCAAAAAAAACAGATTACAATATTAAATTTAATTAACCAATACAAAATAAAAAGTATGATTCGTTCAATCTTATTAACCACATTCATTATGGCTTCAGGAACATTTTTCAGTCAAAAACTCAAAACAGTTTCCTATCAGGATGGTAATCAAAAACTGAATGGCATGATCACCTCCAATGCAGGAAAAAAACTTCCCGGAGTATTGATTCTTCCAGCCTGGAAAGGAATTGACGAAGAAGCTAAAACAGCAGCCATCGAACTTGAAAAACAGGGATACATAGCTTTTATTGCTGATATTTATGGGGAGGGTAAAATTCCTGCTGATAATGATGCAGCAGCAAAAAGTTCAGGATATTACAAACAGAATTATAAAGAATATCAGAAAAGAATATCTCTGGCTCTGGAAGAACTGAAAAAAAATGGTGCGATCTCTGATAAAACGGCAGTAATCGGATATTGCTTCGGGGGTACCGGAGCTTTAGAATCTGCCAGAGGGCATTTACCTGTTGCAGGAGTTGTTTCCATTCACGGAAGTCTGTCAAAAGACCAGAACAGAAAAAATGAAGCCTTAACCGCCAAAATCCTGGTAGAAAATCCTGCAGATGATCAGAGTGTAACCCAGCAGGATTACGACAACCTCATCAAAGAAATGAATGAAGGAAACGCTGACTGGCAGATCATTACCTACGCCCATTCAAAACATACTTTCACGGATCCCAAATCACCGGATTATAATGAAATAATGGCAAGGAGAGCATGGAATCATACTTTGATGTTTCTGAAAGAGATTTTGAAATAAATTTCAATGAGTAAATAAACAATGTACCCATACAAAATATGGGTACATTGTTTATTTATAAGATTAATCCACTCCTTCCTCTTCCCTATGGACCAGTTCCATAGAAAAAGCCGGAAGGCAAATGGAAAGATATTCACAAGGTTCTGAAAACGGATTGCTATACCGTATTCTGGCTCCTTTTTCGACAAGAATACTGTTTCCTTTTTCCAGGACGATAATCTCACCGTCTATTTCAAATTGTTTTTTACCTGAAATAATATAGGTAAATTCATCAAATTCCGGAGTCTGATGGGGTTCACTCCAATCCGGGGGTGCTATCATATGCGCAATAGACACATTGGAATTTCCTGTAGAATTCCCCCAATGCTCTTCGATTAGCTTTCCATCATGAGTTGGAACGATGAATGGAGATTGCTGAATTTTATATTTTTTCATACCCAATCTTCTTTTTTGATTTCATATACGAAATTAGTCCTCGTAGGTTCAGCATAATAAGCCACTTCCTCCTCAGCAATCTTTTTGGCCCCAAGCCTTTCCATAGCAGTCTGGGAACGAAAGTTTTCTTTCCCTACATGAAAATGAACCTTATCTACATATTGGAAAATATAATCCAGCATCAGTTTTTTAATTTGTGGATTAATGCCTTTCCCCCATGATTTTGTTCCGTAAAAAGTATAGCCTACAAAAATATGGTTATCATGCTCATCAAAATTATAATAGCGGCTGCTTCCCAATACATCTCCGGAAGCTTTTTCAATGATTTTAAAAGCGCCTCCGCTATGCATAGCCCCTTCAAAAAAGGTTTCAAATACTTCTCTTTTATACCGGTCCTTATTGGGATGCTGTTTCCACACTTCAGGATCGGAAGCAACTTCATACAAAGATTCAAAATCCCCTTGCTGCAAGGGAACTAACTGAAATTCTTCATTCTCTAAAACAGGCTGAACAGAAAAATTCATTTCTTAGCTTTTTTTAGTAGAATCAGCTTCTATTTTCTTAATTTCTTTCAACTTATCAGAAATCTTGATTACCGCATCAAGTTTGGATGGCTTTAACGGAACTTCCGCCTGCAGATAATCCCATTTCAACACTAAATTAGCCGTATTTTCATCGGTAGGATTTAAGGTAATTTCAAACCATTCCTGTTTATCAGCCAGTTTGTTAACCGGTACTGTAACATCTACGACATCCTGTTTTGGATCATAGGTGTAGGCTCCCCATTGCTGAAAGTCTTTATTTAAAATCACTTTCCATTCTTTTTCTGTAGGAACAATAAACAGTCCATAGGTTCCGGCAGGAACAATTTTCCCTCCGAAGTTTACAGATTGTCCAAAAGTAATTTTTGTAGAGGAGTTAGCCCCTGCTCTCCAAACCTGTCCGTATGGTACCAGCTCTCCAAAAATCTTACGCCCCTTTACCCCCGGTCTTCCATAATCTATAGAGATCTTGGACATCGAAAACTGTTGTTCCACTTTCTGACGCGGACTCGCTGCCGGTACAGAATAATCCTGTGCAAAACTGAATGTTGAAACTGAGATGCAAACTGCTGCTAATAACTTTTTCACGTTTAAATTTTTGTTTAAAATTACAAAAATCAGAACAAAATAGCTTTCTCTAATTCCAATAATTTTTGTTTTCTCCATATCCCTCCGCCATAGCCTGTGAGCTGGCCATTACTTCCGATGACTCTGTGACAGGGAATTATGATAGAGATTTTATTCAGTCCGTTGGCATTGGCAACGGCTCTCACAGATTTAGGATTTCCCAAGATATCAGCCTGTTCCTGATAACTTCTTGTTGTTCCATAAGGTATTCCTTTTAAAATAGTCCAGACTTCCTTTTGAAACGTTGTTCCTACCATGGAAAGAGGAACAGTGAACTCAGTTCTTTTTCCTTCAAAATATTCAGAAAGTTCTTTTTCAAGAATCATAAAATGTGGGTTTTCTCCCTGCACAATATTGGCATTAAAATATTTTGAGATTGCTTTTAATTCTGTAGGAAGGGCTTTCCTGTCCGAGAATTCGAGGAGGCAGATTCCTTTCTCATCAGCACAGGCGATCATTGTTCCCAGTATTGTCTCTATCCTTGTAAGGTCTATGATTTTTTCCATACTCTTATTTTTGGGAGATACTCCAAAGATGTTCTTAAAACTTTCATTAAAACCACTCAGACTTTCATATCCCATATCATATGCAACTTCTGTAACGGGTTCACCCTGCTTAAGTTTCTTAAAAGCTGTATGCAGTTTAAACATTCTCTGAAAAGCATGAAAGGTAATCCCATGATGCTTAAGAAACCATCTGCGTACAGTAGCTGGCTCAAGCCCCCGTTTTACCAGATCGTAATCTTTGAGTTTCAGAGAGGGATCTTTAGAAATTTCCTGTAACAGTTCTCTGATATATTGCGGTGTTGCATCCAGATTTTCTAAAGGCCGGCATACTTTACACGGCCGGTATCCTTTTAGGATAGCATCCTTTGTGTTTGAAAAAAATTCTACATTTTCAAATTTCGGCTTGCGTGCCGTACAGGTCGGGCGACAGAATATTCCGGTAGTTTTTACGCCCATCCAGAATATTCCTTCAAATGATACATCTTTATGAAAAGAGGCATTATACATTATTTTTTCAGTAAGTTCCATTTTTAAGTAAAAAGAGGTGAAAAACTTTGATTATCTTTAATAATTCCGCAAACCCTTTCCAGTTCCTTATAAATATGTCTGTTTAAAAAAGCTCCCGACGTAATTCTTCTTATCCCCAGTCTTTTCAGGGTATTAAAATCCGGAAGCCCTGGCAGACACATCACATTCACGGGCAAAGATGTTGCCTTAACGACAGTCTGTATATCAGCTTCAGCAGTCATTCCGGGAATAAAAACTCCATCAATCTTTAATTCCTCAAATAACCTGATTCTTTCCAAGGTTTCTTTTAACGCATGGTCAATCCCCAATAAAAAAGGATCAGTTCTTACATTAATAAAAATCTCAGTCCGCCTTTCTTTCAGCTTTACAATAATATCCTTCAGCTTTTCAGAAAAGGCTTCACGTCCTGCAAGCTGTCTCACGCCATCCTCCATATAAGTATCTTCCAGATTAATACCTGCAATTCCTATGTCCAGAAGTCTTGTAATATTGGAAACAATAAGATCTCCGTCTGCTCCATATCCTGCTTCCAGGTCTACAGATAAAGGAACAGAAACCGATGCTTTAATTCGCCTGATCATATAAAAATATTCATCAAAGCTCATCTGCTCACCATCTTCATATCCTAAACTGAGGGCTACCGCTGAACTGGAAGTTGCCAATGCTTTATATCCTGCGTTTTCATAAATCTCTGCACTCTGTACATTCCATACATTACCTAATAATAAAGGTTCTTCATTATGGTGTAATTCTTTGAAACCAGTCATTATCTTTTTTATTCAAAAGTAAGAATATCGCAGGGCTGCCCGCAACCGAAAAATGAACAGCTATTTTTTATGAATGAAAATGGTTCCGGGAATGGTAAATTGAATATTGCTTAAAATAAAATTGCTTTTTCCAGTTCCAGAAGTTTTTGTTTTCTCCAGATTCCTCCTGCATACCCTACCAATTCCCCGTTTGAACCGATCACCCGGTGGCATGGGATTAAAATAGCAATTTTATTGATCCCGTTAGCCGTACCTACCGCACGTATAGCTTTCGGATTTCCCAGAAATTCTGATTGCTGTTTATAGGTTCTTATTTCTCCCATTGGAATTTCACGCAGGAGCTTCCATACTTTTTCCTGAAATTCTGTTCCTGTGGTAAATACCGGAACCTCAAACTGTTTTCTTTTCCCTTCAAAATATTCTCCCAACTCTGTTTCCAGCTGCCTGAAATGTTTATGCTCTTTTTTTATAATTTCAGATTGAAGAGCCTTTGATAAAGATTTAAACTGCTTCTCAATATTTTTCCGGTCTGTAAATTCAAGGAGACAAATCCCCTGATCTACCGCGCAGGCTATCATCTCACCTAATGGTGTTGATATTGTTTTCTGATATATGGTTTCCATTAGGCTAAAATTAATATTTTTTCAGAATTTAAACCTTATCAATTATCCGGAATTTCCAAAACAGTTACACCCCTTTTTTTAAAACTCTTTAAAAACATTCTTCTGCCCAATCGGACTGATTTCTCCGGTTTTTAATTTTTCTACCATTCCGGTTTATTATTTGCTGTTCCGAAGATAATCGGTAATTTTAAGGTCTCTTTATAACACCAATCACTTATAATGCTCAAAAGAACAAGTCTTCTATTCCTTTTTGTGGCAGGACATTTCAGTCTGCAGGCCCAGCAGGTCATTCCTTTCCGGATAACAAAACATAACAATATTATTGTTAAGACATTGGTCAATAAAAAAGATTCTCTTGATCTTATGTTTCAGATTGCGATGAAAGAAGGATCTATATCACCGGAACGTCAGCGAAAAGCAGATCACCTCATATTTAATAAGGATGGAATCAGTGATCATAATACTGTTAGTATAGGAAAAATGACGTGGAAGAACATCCGTTTTCTTGACAATCAGATAACGGGTCATGAAGCAGACGGGAAGATTGGAACAGGACTTTTTGAAGGAAAAGTATTCAAAATTGATTACGATAATAATCAATTTGCAATATATGATGAAAAGCCAGATCTGAACGGGTTCCAGCCTGTTAAAATTATTTTTGATCAGGATGCGTTCTATATTCCTGCTGATAATATTATTGATGACCATCAACAGCAGGAAGCTTATTTTGTTCTTCAATCGGGGTATTCCGGAGGGATACTGTACAGCAATGAGTTTGCTGAAAAAAATGAACTCAGCAATAAACTGAGGATAACCGGAGAAAAGAAGCTCAAAAACTCAAATGCAGAAAACCTGATCATTAAACAGGGAGTCCTTCCTTTTTGGAAACTGGAAAATTTTGTTTTTAAGGATATTCCTGTAGGATTTTTTACAGGAGAGCAGCAAACACAGAAGGTCAGTTATTTCGGAGCAGATATGCTGCGCAGGTTTATCTGGATCTTTGATGCCGACAGAGAAATGGCATACATAAAACCGAGCAAATATTATTCAGAACCTCATTATAAAATAAATTAAAAAACAAAAACATTTAAAACATTCTTAATAATGAAGATTAATACAGCCTTAGTGCTTCTATCTTTACAACTGATGATCACCGGTTGCAGAAAAGACGACAAAAAACAGGTTCAGGACCCGCTCAATATTCCGGCCAATCCTGTGAAACCAGAGGCAAAGACGGAGGATGAGATAGACTTTAAGAATTTTAATATTTTCGATATTTCCACCATACAGCGTAACGAGCTTATGGATGCCTTTATCTCCGTATCTGATATTTACCATGACAAACAGGCGGTTCCTGCAGATTTTCTTAAAAGCCAGAAGGATGCCCCTTTCTCTAAGATGGCATATCTTGAACTGAATGATCAATATAGAAAAAAGATGATGGACGGACTTCATCTTACTGAGAATGACTCATTATATCTCTACAATTATGAGACTAATACACTGAAAAAAATCCCTGTAAATACATTAAAAGCGGTTGCATACATTTCTCCATATATAAGTGAAGGAGAAGAAATTGATGTTGACTCTTATATGATTGGCTTCCAGATAGAAAACCAGAAAAGCCTCAATATTTTTGACAAATACACCAATGTTGTTGCCTATTTCGGGAATAAAAATCCATTTACAGAAAATAAAATGAAAATGATTAGATGGAAGAAAGCAGATGTGGAGATCCAGAAAAAATATTTTCCAGGCTCAAATCTTAAATACGGAGGCACTTACCAGTCCAGATATGAGAACCTGACTTATTATGTACAGGATCTTCTTGAAGAATACGGAACCCGGGAACGCAAACTGGTGGTCATTAACGACAAGAATGAAAAAATATTTGAAAAAACATTTACCATTAGTGACGGTGCGGAATTCAATCCTCTTGAAAAAACAGAAAACGAAACAACGAATTACCACGCTCAATGGACAGGCAGGCTCTTCAAAGGAAAAGAACCTGTGGTACTTAACTTTACTTCTCCTTCTTTCGGATGTCCTGTGATTACTTTTTTAGATAAAGAAAAAACCGAACTTACTATTAATTGTGATAACAGGCATTAAAACAAGAAACAGGACGATAACAGTTGTTATCGTCCTGTTTCTTACAATTATTTAAGCTTCAATTATTAACTTCTATTTCGTTTTAGGGTAAAGCCTGTTCTTAAGGTTTATAAAATATGTTTCTGATTCCTTGAAATCATTACTTTTCATGAACTTAAGAATAACATTCAGATAAGTTTCGGATGGAATAAACTTTTCTCCCATTCTATCTGAAAATTTTTTGTACTCTTCTTCAAGTAATTCCGGATTTTTAGCAAACTGCTTAATATTTGTTCTGAAACCTTTGAATATGAATTTTAAAGCTTCATAATTTCCCTGGTAGGAAACAGTTCCATGGGTTTCGCCTTCAAAAAAAGTGTGCTTATAGTTCAAAGTTCCATTTTTCTCTACAATTCCTTTAAACTTTTCAATGGACTGTGTCATGTCTGAATTCCAGTTTTTCTGCTGTTCTTCATTATCAGCCTGGGAAACATATAAAGATTTGTTGGCAGGAAACTTTTTATTCTTTTCAAGATAATTCTCTGTTCTTGAGATCATTATTTCATTATCCCACCATAAACTTGGATCATTGGCTACATATGAATTGAAATATTCCGGATGGGTAAGCAAGACATTGATGGCAAACAACCCTCCGAATGAATGTCCTACCAACACTGAATACCCCTGGGTTCTGTAGTTCTTACTGATAAAAGGCTTCAGTTCTTCCTGTATGAATTTTACAAAGTGTTCACTCCCGCCACTGTCTGTAAAAAGTGTTACAGCAGAATTTACAGGGCTTTTCTTTTGAGATTTTGTAGGGGTAAGATCTCTTGTACGTTCTGTATTTTTAATCCCCACTACAATACATTCCGGAATATCAGCATAGGGAGTTCTGGCAATAAAATCCGTTAATCCGGCAAAGTATTCAAAGTTGTTTTCACCATCTAAAAGATAGATAACCGGATATTTTGCCGGATTAATGGTGGTATCGTTATATGTTTTAGGCAGATGGATCCAGATTTCCCTGTCTTCACTTAAAACTTTTGAAAATACGGTCCGCTTCTCTCCTATCATAAGCTTGTCCTGCGCTTTACTAAATGTGAAACATAAAAATGTAAATATGTATAAAATTTTAAACCAATTGTTCATGATGTGATTCTTTTCTGTGTTGATGAATGTTTTTAATTTCGTTTTTCTTTTTCGGGGCTTTATTTCTTCTGCCCCACCAGATCAGGAAACCGGTTACCGGAAGGCTTGTACAAATGATTCCGATAATGAATGTGAAGATCTTTCCGAACATTCCCCCCCCAATATCCCACATGAAGATCAAAATTCATATGCTCTATCACTTCATGCCTCTGTACTTTTTCAGGATAATCAATTTCTTTTCCGGTGTATTTATTGGTTTCCATCCTTTTCCCGTTGACAAGGCTTTTCAGACCAATAAACTGAGCTGCCACCACATGATAAACAGTTGCGGAATCATTTCTCGGAATACTCATTCTGAACTGTTTTGCATCGGGAAACTCCTTGAATTTTCTGTCAAGAAAATCAGTATAGGTCAAAGCTTTTTTCTCCGGATCAAACTTAGGTTCATATTTTTCTGCAATGGTATGGGCATCCACAGCTCCTCCGAAAGCCTGCTGGGTAAGATCGGTTAAGACCTTGTATGCCATGATCAGTCCGGTAATGGTAATAAACACTGCCGGAAGCAATGAATAAAATCCAAAAACATTATGAAAATCGTAGTTTTTCCTGCGCCATTTCGTTCCGGATTTGATTTTAAAAGCTGTTGTTCTGGTTGTTTTGTTCCATTTTTTAGGCCACCAGAGAATCAGTCCGCCGATGAGCTGGATAAAAAATATGATGGAAGCAACGCCAACTACCGTTTTCCCAAACTTCCCTGCCAGCAACTGGGCATGAATATGGGCTACAATATAGAAAAACTCATAGCTTTTGGTAGAACCGATTACTTTTCCGGTGTAAGGATCAAGATAATGATAGGCAAATACACCTCGTGGGCCACGCCCTTTTTTCTTTGATTTTTCTGCTTTCTCCACGGTTTTATCTTTAGGTGGTTTCGTTGCCGATGCTACTCTGAAGCTTCTGTCTGCTTCTTTGTAAGTATCAAAATAGAACGCTTTTCTGTCCGGAACCTGCTGATGAAAGCGGGCAAGCAACTCTTCGGGTGTCATTTTTTCAGTATGAGCCGGAGCCTGGACATATTTTGCGCTTCCGCCGCACAGATCGATGATTTCGTCACAAAAGACAAAGACAGTTCCCGAAAGAGTAACGGTAAGGACAATGATTCCGGAAACCAGCCCGAGCCAGAGGTGTATCCAGCCGGTGATCTTTTTCGTGAGGGATTTTCCCTGCTTTTTCTTAGGATTAGTTTTTTTATTCTCCATATCTGTTTTTTATCTAGTCAAAATATAACAACAGAAAATGCAAAGGCGCAATAGAGTTTATAATGGCGTGTTTGTAAAGTGAAAAGAGTTATTCCTGCTGCCGTTACTTTAGCATATTTGAAGGCTTCAGAAACAGAGAGTATTATAACTCAAAGTGTTGCACCTTTGCGGTTTTCATCCTTATATTTTCGTTGATATTTTTTTGTTTTCAGGTATTAAAATTTGAACGCAAAATTGGCAAGGATTTCTCTAGGCTTCTGTGGCTGACCGTAGAAGTTCCAGTAGTTTTCATTCAGTGCATTATTCATTTTCAGACCGATTCTGTATTTTTTCCTGTCATAGAAAATAGTTGCACCTACAGTAGTGTAAGAAGGAGCTAGAAAATGGTTAACAATATTGATATAGGTTTGGTCTACAAAATTAAATCCGGCTCCGAAACCAAGTCCTTCATAAGCTCCGTCCATGATCTTGTAGCTTGTCCATAGATTGGCTACATGTTTTGGAGTCCATGCGATTCTTTTTCCGCTGTCTTTGCTTCGGTCATCGTATTTATTATCGTTATAACCATATCCGGCAACGATATTCCATCCTTTGAAAGGGTTGGCAATGATTCCTATTTCCAGTCCCTGACTTTTGATATTTCCATCCTGAATACTTCCTATTCCACCCGGATCTGCAACCAGTCTGTTTTTAACCTTAATATTATAATAGCTTACGGTTGTCAGTAATTTTTTATGGAAAAGATCTACTTTGAAACCTGTTTCAATCTGATTTCCCTGCTCAGGATCCCATTTTGTCAGAATACCCACTTCATTCAGTGATGGAGCATAGTTTTTAAATCCGTTCACATAATTGGCAAAGAATGAGATGTGATCTTTTACAATTTCATACACTAATCCGAATTTTGGTGAAAACTGGGTCTGGCTGTAACCGGAAACTTTATTTTCAGGATATCCGTTTTTGGTAGAGATCTCTACCCCGTTTACAACTGTATCATCATTCTTATAGCTGTCTACCCTCAAACTGGCCATTACCAGTAAATTATCTGTGATATTCAAAACATTGGAGATATAACCGCTGATCGTTCTGAATCTTGTAATATCCGATTCTGTAGATTTTCTTTCCTTATTCATGAATTTGTTTCTTGAAATAGGATCCCACGCGGAAGAGCTGTCGAGATTCACTTTATCATAAGGCATGAAAACATTACTGTATCCGTTGGCCTCATAGTAAGGAAACTGATATTTTGTTGTTTGCTGGAAATAATCTATTCCTACTACCAGACGGTTTCGTAGGCCTGCTATTTTAAAATCTCCTGTGAAATTCTGCTGGATATTGTCTGTTGTCACTTTAAAGCTGTCAAAAGGACGGATCATTCTTTCTACCTGATTATTATTCAGATATCTCAGCACTAAAAAGATCGACTCATTTTCATTGGCTTCCCCTCTTTGGTAAGATGTTTTTGACGTCCATTGATCGTTGAATTTATGGGTAACCTCAGCCATTGTCACAAAGTTGGTTCTTTTGGAACCGATATCATTACTTGTGAATGCTCTTTTGTAAGCCACTTCCAGGTCTTTCATGGAGTGGAGAGTCAGCTTTTCTGAATTTCTTACATAGGCATTCAATGTTTTATTGGGAGCATGAAACTCGGTATCAAGTGTCACTGTGGTTTTATCGCTTACTTTATACAGAACACTTCCTGAGAAAAATAGTCCTTTGTTATACCCTGCATCCTGGAATGAATCCTGAGAATAGGCTGCCACATTGAATCTTGCCAATGCAGTTTTTTCTTTGTTTAAAGGAGTATTCACATCTGCTGTGATCCTGTTCATTCCCCAGCTTCCGGTGGTATAGTTGATAATTCCTCCGAAGTTTTCCTGTGGTTTTTTCGTAACGATATTCACTACTCCCCCGTAGTTGGCCAGCGTTCCGCCGAATAAAGTTCCCGATGGGCCTTTTATTACTTCTACTCTCTCGATATTAGCGATCTCGGACTGCACTCTTGGGTTTTGAGTCAATCCGTTTCTGAAACTGGCATTGGAACTGAAACCTCTCATGAAAATATCATTCCCGCTGTCGTTGACACTGTTGCTTACGACAACTCCGGGTGCAGAAGCCATCGCTGTATTGAAATCCATGGCTCCCATTTCACTGATGATTTCTTTGGGAACGAGGTTGTAAACGGTTGGATTTTCAAGGTTTTCAAGAGGAAGTCTTGCTATGGATTCAGATTTTTTGGTTCTGTAATTGTGAGTTCCCTGGAGTGATACAGCCTGGATTTCAGCAGTTTTAAGCGTATCCTTTTCCTGTGCGTTCAGGAGAGATATTGCCAATACTGATGCAGAAATAATTATTCTTTTCATTTTATAATTAAGTTTAGTTTTGCAAAACTATATTATTTTTATTAGTTCTAAATAAAAATATGATACAAATCATGAAACTTCCTTAATGAAATAGCCTATAAATAAAGGATTTCAGGAAAATAAACAGTAATTGGAAGTTAATTTTTCCTATCTTCATTACTCCATATCAAGCTAATTATTGACTATAATTTTCAAAAATGAATAACAATTCTCAAGAAACCGTTCAGCAATTTCTACAGTTTATGTCGGAAAGAAATTCGACAGAATTAACCAACCTTTTTTCGGACACTGTAGATTGGTATATACCTGGAGATGAACAAAAAGCACCCTGGATGGGAGTAAGAAACAATAAACAGGAAGTCTCAGATTTCTTTGAATTATTATGGAAAAATACGAAACCTGTTTCTGTAAAAATTGATCATATTTTTACTGATGATGAAAATGCCGTGATTACAGGAGAATTTATTACGAAAATGCTTGAAACAGGTAAAATTGTAGAGTCTTTATTCTGTATACAGATGCGTATTCAAAATCATAAAATTACACGCTACAGACTACTGGAAGATAGTTTGGCAGTTTCGAAGGCTTTGGATAAGTAGTTAAGGTATTGATAGTAAATGAGATTCTTTGAACAATGTTCGCAAAATTTCATTTTGTGTCAGAATGACAAAGTCGAATAATTCGACTTTTGAGATAATGACATGTAATAATTTTTATTAAACCTAAAATTACCTTTTCTATATCACGGCAGCGGCCATCATCGACATATAATAATTGGCGCAATGCAGTGCATTAATTAAAACGATTTCTTTTTCCGGAAAGGTTTCATAGGCATCCGATGTGGTGATCCGGTATTCATAATTCATAGAAGTCCATTTCAGATGGGGTTTTATGATCATCAGCTCGACGCCGTCCTGATCTGTAAGAACAAATGATTCTTTAAAAATACCTCTGTGTTTGAAAAGGTAGCCATTCTTCACGCCGTCAAAATAGGTTTGCACTACAATTTCCCCGTTCCAGTTCATTCTGAATTTCAGAAGGACTCTTTCCTGATCTTTCAGCTCAATGGTCGTTCCCCAAAAACCTTTTGGTTCCACCTGATAAGTCTGACCATCTGCAATATCAATAACAGCATTAAATTTAAACCAGCTTGTATAAATAAGTTTCCCGATTAACTTTTCTTCTCTTGTGATCTCAAAAGACAAAGAATTGCTTGATTTTGCGTAATATTCTGCCATGGTTATATTTTGATTTGGTGGAATTTTTATTAGTTTTTAAATAATAATAACAGCCTGAATTTTAACGCTCTAATTTATAAATAATTCGGTAAAAATAAATGTATTTTTAGGCTGGTATGATTAAAATAATTGATAATTAATTGGGAGTTGTGTGTTTTCAATCTAATTTTTCATAATAATGGTTTGAATCTGCATTTAGACTAATCTTAGGCTTTTCAAAAATCCCATTTAAAAAATAGGTTTTGTAAGCAGCTGGCTGACCAAAATCTGTATAATAAAGTTCTATTTCAGGATTTATTCCATTATATAATTTATATGTACCCATTCCATAAAATTTACTTCTAAATGTATTGTCTTCATATAAAACTAAAGTATCAGCAGTGTGAGGAGCTTCCACACAGCAAATTGGCTTATCAAAATTCATGTTAATATATTTTCCATACATATCCTGCTTTTTTAATGGAAGATTTATATTGAGAATACATATAACTCCTACTACAAAAGTGAGCGCAAAAAGTGTTTTTTTCATAGAATAGTTAATAATACCACGATATTCTTTTTAATCGAAATATTTACTGACCTAAATTATAGAATTTATGCAGAAAAAAGCTCATTGAAATCTATGAGGTTTAAACTATTTTAAGATCATTTTCATTCAATCTTTGTAAGTGTCATTGTTTCATCATGATCTATACTTTCAGGCCGTTTCCCATTCATGTTGATCAGCATAAGGAATTTTGAATCGTTAACAGGAACGATAATTCCTAACAATCTTCCTTTTTCCTGATTATCTTTTACTGCAATAAAATCAATCTCAATTGGTGTTTTATCCGTATCAATTTTATATTTGAGTTCTCCCTTTTGCCCATTATTAGGACCTCCGTGGATGATAAAATTCTTGCCGTCAATTTCTTTCCCATTAATTGTAATGGATACATATCCGTCTTTTGTAAAGCCTGCTTTGCCTTTACTCTTCCAGTAATCAATGGATTCCCAGTTTCCGACAATATTAAACGGAGATTTTTGAGCTTTGACCTGAAAACCAATGATAATTATAAACGCTATTACGCTTTTTAGAAAAATCTGTTTTATTTTCAAATAAAAATTCATAGTAAATTTTAATTAATTTTATAAACATAATCCTTACTGATATATCTGTTTTTACTTATTAATTCTGAAGGATAAAAAATGGTTCCATTAATCTCAACACTTTTAACCCTATATCTCCAGCTTCCATTATGGCTTTTGTAAATTTTTGTTGTTGAATTTGGATAAAGCTTAAGAACAATGGAAGAGTCTTTCACTTCTATTTTTTCAAGAGACTTTGGGTTTTTGATTTTATAGAAAGACCGAGGTGACAATATTCCATTTTCATAATTAAATGCAAAGCTTCCGCCTTCATTATCAATTGCTTTTGAGATGGGATAACTGTAATTGATCTTAATTATTTTTTTGGAGCCAGTCAGGTTTTGAATATAGAAATCAGTGATCCAGGAACATCCTGAAAGCACTGCTACGAAAATACAACATAGAAATCCTATCGTAATTGATTTTATACTCATCATATTGAAGTTTAAATGGCTTTTGCAAAAGTAAACAGAATCCTTTATTTTATCTGGATTAATTGATAAAAAAATTCCGCAAGAAAACTTGCGGAATTTAAGTATTTATTCTGGCTCGAAATTACATCGTCTCCATTTTGAAGCTCATGCTTTCAATTACTTTTAGGATGGCTTCTACCGTATCCATTGAAGTTAAACAAGGAACACCATTTTCAACGCTCATTCTTCTGATCTGGA
Source organism: Chryseobacterium flavum (assembly GCF_003385595.1). Taxonomy (GTDB): domain Bacteria; phylum Bacteroidota; class Bacteroidia; order Flavobacteriales; family Weeksellaceae; genus Chryseobacterium; species Chryseobacterium flavum. The sequence continues at coordinate 311,347 of NZ_QNUE01000001.1, forward strand.
ACCCGTCTCTTTCAGCCTGCTTACCTTTTGTAGTGGTATTCACAACATACTGAACTTTTCCTTTCTGGATCAGGTCAATAAGGTTCACATCTTCTTCTCCTATCTTATATCCTATTTTACAAGGAATACCTTTTTCTTCAAAGAACTTCGCAGTACCTTCCGTAGCCCAGATTCTGAATCCTACTTCATGGAATCTCGCTGCAAGAGCTGCTGCTTCATCTTTGTGCTTATCTGCCACAGTAAACAGGATGGATCCGTGCATCGGAACTTTTCTTCCGGCAGCAACCAGCCCTTTATAAAGTGCTTTTTCCAGTGTGGTATCTTTACCCATTACCTCTCCTGTAGACTTCATTTCAGGACCCAGAGATATATCCACTTTCGTTAGTTTTGAGAAGGAAAATACCGGAACTTTTACGAAAACTCCTTCTTTGTCTGGAACCAGGCCGTTTTTATATCCTAAATCAGCCAGCTTCTGCCCCAGAATTGCTTTTGTAGCCAGATTAGCCATTGGTACATCCGTAATTTTCGATAAGAAAGGAACAGTTCTTGAAGAACGTGGATTAACTTCAATCACATATACATTCCCTTCGAAAAGGACATATTGGATATTCATCAGTCCAATTACATTCAGGCCTTTTGCCAATCTTTTTGTATAATCTACCAGAGTATCAATTTCGCTCTGTGAAATATTTTGTGGCGGATATACGGCAATAGAATCTCCTGAGTGAACCCCCGCTCTTTCAATATGCTCCATAATTCCCGGAATCACTACTGTTTCACCATCACAGATTGCATCTACTTCAATTTCTTTTCCTACCATGTATTTGTCTACCAATACCGGGTGTTCAGGACTTGCGTCTACAGCATGCTCCATATAATGAGCCAGTTCTGATTCTGCATATACAATTTCCATCGCTCTACCTCCAAGAACGTAGCTCGGGCGCACCAGTACCGGATAACCGATCTCATTAGCGATTTTTATTGCTTCTTCTTTGGAAGTTGAAGTTCTTCCTTTTGGCTGAGGAATTCCAAGCTCCTGAAGTGCTTTTTCAAATTTATCTCTGTTTTCAGCTCTGTCAAGATCTTCCAGTGAAGTTCCTAAGATCTGTACTCCGTGAGCGGCTAATTTATCTGCAAGGTTGATGGCAGTCTGTCCTCCGAACTGTACAACTACTCCTTTTGGTTTTTCCAGCTCGATGATGTTCATAACATCTTCCTCTGTAAGCGGTTCGAAGTATAGTTTATCAGAGATGGAGAAATCTGTAGAAACTGTTTCCGGGTTGTTGTTGATGATAATCGCTTCGTAACCCATTTCTTTGATCGCCCATACTGAATGAACTGTTGCGTAGTCAAATTCTACTCCCTGTCCGATTCTGATAGGTCCTGAACCCAGTACGATGATTTTTTCTTTATCTGAAACAACGCTTTCGTTTTCCTCTTCGTAAGTTCCGTAGAAGTAAGGCGTTTCACTTTCAAACTCAGCGGCACAAGTGTCTACCATTTTGTACACCGGCATGATTCCGTTTTCTTTTCTGAAGTTGAAAACCTCACGCTCTTTTACATCCCAAAGAACTGCAATGTTGATGTCTGCGAAACCTAATCTCTTAGCTTCAGTTAATGTTTCTTTATCAAATTTGTTGGCAGCAATTACTTTTTCGAAATCAACCAGTTTTTTAAGCTTCCAGATAAAGAACTTATCAATCTTACTCCATTCTACTATCTGTTCCCAGTCATATCCTCTTCTTAAAGCATCTCCTATGATAAACAATCTCTCGTCATCACATACTCTGATTCTTCTTTCGATTTCCTCTTCCGTAAGAGCCTGAGCCTGTTTGGTTTTTAATCCTAAATGTTTGATTCCTGTTTCCAGTGAACGGACTGCTTTCTGTAAAGATTCTTCCAGGTTTCTTCCGATCGCCATTACTTCTCCGGTAGCTTTCATCTGAGTAGAAAGTCTTCTGTCTGCTGTTTCGAATTTATCGAATGGGAATCTTGGGAATTTCGTTACCACATAGTCAAGAGCCGGCTCAAAACATGCGTATGTTTTTCCTGTTACCGGGTTCATGATTTCATCCAGAGTTAATCCAACTGCGATCTTCGCAGCAATCTTTGCAATCGGATAACCTGTTGCTTTACTTGCTAATGCTGATGAACGTGAAACTCTAGGGTTTACTTCGATGATATAGTAATCAAATGAATGCGGATCTAAAGCTAACTGCACGTTACATCCTCCTTCAATTCCTAAGGCTCTGATGATTTTCAGGGAAGCATTTCTCAGTAACTGATACTCTCTGTCTGAAAGCGTCTGAGAAGGAGCAACTACGATAGAGTCTCCTGTGTGAACACCTACCGGGTCTATATTTTCCATGTTACAAACTACAATGGCGTTGTCGTTTGCATCACGCATTACTTCGTATTCAATTTCTTTGAAACCTGCGATTGATTTTTCAATAAGACACTGTGTAACCGGGCTGTGCTTTAATCCCAATTCAGCAATCTCTTTCAATTCAGCTTCTGTGGAAGCGATACCTCCTCCGGTACCTCCCATTGTGAAGGCAGGACGAACAATTACAGGGTAACCGATTTCATCTGCGAAAGCAAGCGCTCCTTCTACCGTATTTACAATATCGGATTCCGGTACCGGCTCGTTCAGTTCTCTCATCAGCTCACGGAAAAGATCTCTGTCTTCTGCTCTGTTGATCGCAGAAAGCTTTGTTCCCAATACTTCCACTTTGCATTCTTCAAGAATTCCTGATTTTTCCAGTTCTACCGCCATATTCAGACCCGTCTGCCCTCCAAGAGTCGGTAATAACGCATCCGGACGTTCTTTTCTGATGATGTGGCTTACAAACTGTAATGAAATCGGTTCAATATATACTTTATCTGCGATTTCCACATCCGTCATGATCGTTGCAGGGTTTGAGTTGATCAAAATTACCTTGTAGCCTTCTTCTTTCAGAGACAAGCAAGCCTGCGTTCCTGCGTAATCAAATTCAGCTGCCTGACCGATGATGATAGGTCCTGAACCGATTACTAAAATTGTTTTTATATCGTTTCTTTTCATAGGGGTTTAAAATGTAACAATTTATCAATCTAACAGTGTAACAATGTTACTGTCCGTTTTCATTTGATAAACTTGTGCTTAAAATTTTATAAATAATTTTTCCAATTTCTATAATCTGTGTTTCCAAGTTTTCATTAAATGGATAACTTTGAGAATATTTACACAGATATAACCAATATTTTGTTTCTTCAAGCTCTTTAGCAGCAATTTTAATCTTATTCACAAAATCTTTTTTACTGTAGGGATTTTGTGCTTCAAAAGAATTTGCGCCAATACTTGTTCCAGAACGTAATAATTGTTTAGCAATAACAAATTTCTTTTTACTTTCCAATAATTCACAGAACTCTATAATATCTAATGAGAACTTAACGGTTTTTTCAATTAAAGGATTGTTTTCGAAATTGATCATTTTAATTATTGTTAAACTGGTACATTTTTAAATTGGTGCATTAAATCAATGAACTCATCAAACAGGTAGTTTGCATCTTCAGGGCCCGGGCTCGCTTCAGGGTGATACTGAACTGAGAAACAAGGGTGGATTTTGTGTTTTAATCCTTCGTTGGTTCTGTCGTTCAATGCAATGTGCGTTTCGATAAGGTCAGTTCCTTTTAAGCTTTCCTGATCTACCGCATATCCGTGGTTCTGAGAAGTAATAGCTACTGTATTTTTCTCCAAATCCAATACCGGGTGGTTTCCTCCTCTATGTCCGAATTTAAGTTTGAACGTTTTCGCTCCGCAGGCAAGACCAATTAACTGGTGGCCTAAACAGATTCCGAAGATCGGAACTTTTCCTAATAATCCTCTGATCATATCTAGAGCATGCGGTACATCTTCAGGGTCACCAGGACCGTTTGATAACATAATTCCATCCGGATCCATCAACAGAATTTCTTCTGCTGTGGTGTCTTGGGAAACCACAATGATATCACAGTTTCTTTGAGATAGTTCTCTGATAATTCCCAGTTTTGCACCAAAATCCACCAGTACAACCTTGAAGCCTCTGTTAGGATTAGCATAAGGTGTTTTTGTGGAAACTTCCTCTACCTGATTGGTTGGGAAAGCTGTTGATTTCAATTCTGAAGCTACAGCGGCTTCATCAGCATCAGCGTTTACAATTTTTCCTTTCACTACTCCGTGGTTACGAAGAACTCTGGTCAGCCTTCTGGTGTCGATTCCTGAAATTCCTGAAAGGTTTTTCTTTTTAAATAATTCATCTAAAGTGATCTGAGTACGGAAGTTAGAAGGTAGATCGCAAAGTTCTTTTACGATAAGCCCTTTGATTGCCGGCTCGATACTTTCATAATCATCACGGTTAATACCATAATTCCCGATAAGCGGATAGGTCATACAAACTATCTGACCGCAATACGATGGGTCAGAAATCAATTCCTGATACCCTGTCATTCCGGTATTGAAAACTACTTCCCCTGCAGTTTCCAATTCTGCTCCGAAACCTTCTCCATGAAACACTTCACCGGACTCCAGTATTAATTTTTTCTTCATTTTTAAAATTAGATTTTCTATTATTTTCTTTTTGTACAATATCAGGTCTAAAATGTATAAGGTATTCTTTACATTTTACTTTACATTGTACTTTATACATTTTACTTTACAATTACTTAAAGGTATACCCTTTGCTTTCCAGCGCATCTTTCAGAATAGCCATTCTTGCGAATACTCCGTTTTGCATCTGCTTGAAGACTCTTGATCTTTCGCATTCTACAAGATCTGAATCTATCTCTATCCCTCTGTTAATTGGGGCAGGATGCATGATAATAGCTCCTTTCTTCATCGCCTGTTCTCTTTCTTTTGTCAGTCCATACCTTTTATGATATTCCGAAGCTGTGAAACTCATAGCAGCATCATGTCTTTCATGCTGAATTCTTAATAACATCAGAACATCCACCTCAGCAATCAGTTCGTCTACAGAAAGATAGGTCCCGTTAATCAAAGCTCCCTCATCAAACCATTGTTCCGGTCCTGAAAAATAAACTTTAGCCCCCAGTCTTCTCAGTGCTTCTGCATTCGAATTGGCAACACGGCTGTGTTTAACATCTCCTACAATGCCCACTTTCAATCCTTCAAATTTTCCGAATTCCTGATAAATCGTCATCAGATCCAGCATACACTGTGAAGGATGGTTTCCTGTACCATCTCCTCCATTGATTACGGGAATTTTTATGTTCTTTAATTCTTCGAAATACCTGTCTTTTTTGTCCCTGATCACTACTAAATTTACTCCCAGGCTTTCAATGGTTTTCACCGTATCATACAGACTCTCACCCTTATTCACAGAACTGTGTGATGCATCAAAAGGAATAACCTGAAGTCCCAGCTTTCTCTCCGCAATATCAAAACTTGTCTTTGTTCTGGTACTGTCTTCAAAGAAAAGGTTTGAGCAAAAAACTTCTCCTTCAATTTTAGCAGCTTTCCCATTTGCAAAAGCCAATGCTTCTGTCAGTATACTGTTGATTCTCTCCGTGCTTAGTTCTGTAATCGTAAACATAATTCTTAATTTTTGAGCATAAAAAAAGCGAAGACAAGATCTTCGCTTAATAACAATAAATATCGTAAAGGGCGCTTTCGCCCGGTAAATCTAATGATATAAATACTTTTTTATTCATTAGGTGCAAAGATACGAAAATTTATGAACCTACAAAAGCAAAGTCTTAAAAAAATTAAAAACCGCTGGATTTTCCTATTCTCATTTAAAATTAATATTTTTGTTAAAACTCAAATTTATTCTATGGATTTAAAAGACAAAATGATTCTCAGCATTATACAGGAAGACTCTACTTTATCTGTTAAGGAAATTTCAGAAAAGATCGGTCTTACCTTTACTCCAACCTATGAGCGTATCAAACAATTGGAAAAACAGGGTATCATTGAGAAGTATGTAGGTCTTTTAAACCGTGAAAAATTAGGTTTAAATATTGTAGTATACTGCAATATCCGTCTTAAAGAGCAATCCAAGAAAGTATTGGAAGCTTTTGAGAAAAACATAGGAAAGTATGATGAAGTTCAGGAAATCATCAGCCTTTCCGGTGAGTATGACTATATGCTGAAGATCATTGCCAAAGACATCAACTCCTATAATGAATTTGCAGTCAACGTCATTTCAAATATCCCTAACATTGGACAATATCACAGTTCCATCGTACTTCATGAAGTCAAAAAATCCACAAAATTCAAAATTGAAATGGAATAATATTCTCAATCATTAAGAACTTCAAGCCATTAAGACATCATCATTGAATTCAAAGAGCGGAATAAAATCAAACCATTAAGATAATCCAGGTAAGTAAGATTTATTAAGATTAAAGGATTCAAACGAATACAAGGCGGTATATCAAATAATTTAGATATAGCTGATTGACCTGAATTTTTCTATGATCTTAATGGTTTAGATTCTAACCCAATAATTTATTTTTCAGTTTATTAAACTGATATTCTATTTTATCCAGGCAAAGATTTCCTATACTTCCCTGATGGGTATGATCAAGTTTTCCGACTTCAAATTCAAATTCATTGTTCTCAATCTCCTTTCCTACTTTTATATAGGCATCCCGGAAAGAACTTCCGCTTTTTACCTCTTCATTGATCTTCTCAACACTGAAAAGATATTTATACTTCTCATCTTCCAGTATTCCATCTTTCACCTTGATGTTGGGCAGTGTATAACTTAAAATTTCCAGACACTCCTTCAGGGAATCAATGGCAGGAAAAAGAATTTCTTTTGTCAGCTGAACGTCTCTGTGGTATCCTGACGGAAGGTTGCTTGTTAGCATAATAAGCTCATTCGGAAGCGCCTGGATACGGTTACATCTTGCCCGTACCAGCTCAAAGATATCCGGATTTTTTTTATGTGGCATAATACTGCTTCCTGTTGTAAATTCTTTCGGAAAGCTGATAAAATCGAAATTCTGATTCAAATACAGACAAACATCGTATGCAAATTTCCCAAGCGTTCCCGCCAATGTAGCCATTGACATCGCCAGTAATTTTTCTGATTTCCCCCGGGTCATCTGGGCATATACCGAATTATAATTCATCGACTGGAATCCCAGGTTATAAGTGGTACTTTCACGATTGATCGGAAAAGACGATCCATAGCCTGCAGCTGATCCAAGTGGATTTTTATTAATGATATTCTTTACTGAAAACAGCATTTCCACATCATCCAAAAGTGCTTCCGCATAAGCTCCGAACCACAATCCGAATGATGAAGGCATCGCAATCTGCAAGTGGGTATATCCCGGAAGCAGAACATTCTTATGCTCATCTGCCAATTGAATTAAAATCTGAAAAAAATCAGCTGTCAGCGCAGTTATTTCACGGATCTCATCCAATAAATAGAGTTTAATGTCCAATAGAACCTGATCATTCCGGGATCTTGCAGTATGAATTTTCTTCCCTGTATCGCCTAATTCTTCAATCAGAATCGCTTCTATCTGAGAATGGATATCCTCAGCTTCTTTATCAATTTCAAAACTGCCGTCTTCAATTTTATATAAAATACTATTTAAAACAGATAACATCTGTTGTGATTCTTCCTGAGTGATAATTCCGGTTTCTGCCAGCATTTTACAATGTGCCATAGAGCCTTTGACATCATATTTTGCCAGACGCTCATCAAAGTCAAGATCTTTCCCGACAGTGAAGGTATTTACTAATATATTGGTGGCAAGGTCATCCTTCTGCCATATCTTTTTCATATGAATTTATTTATTTTTTCAGATCACACTGATATCGTTAATGATAAACTGATAGATCTGCTTAATTTTTTGTTTGGTTTTAACCTGCCCAGCAAGGCAATCCTTATTACTATTAACTATAAAAAAACATTTCCTTATTAGTTTCCGTTCCTAATTTTCTTTTTGCATAAATCTTATTAAAAACTTAAACCTTAATGCCTGCTGAGCGAAGTCAAAACATATATTATCTTTTATAACACTTTTTCCAGAATCCGGATATAAATATCAATTCCTTCTTCTATTTCACTGATACAGATAAATTCATCTGCAGTATGAGAACGCCTGCTGTCTCCCGGACCTAACTTTACTGAGGTACATGGAATAATCGCCTGATCAGAAGACGTAGGAGAACCATAGGTTGTCCTGCCTGTTTCCAGCCCGGCCCTTACAAACGGATGATCGGCTTCGATTTTTGATGAATTCAGTCTGAAAGACCTTGCTGTAAGTGTCGATTTCATTTGTGACTGAATAATTTCAAAAACTTCTTTATTGGAGTACTCATCTGTCACCCTCACATCCAGAGTAAAGTGACAGGACTCAGGTACTACGTTATGCTGCACCCCTGCATGAATACCGGACAGGGTAACCTTAACCTCTCCCAGGTATTCAGAAACCTTTGGAAATTTAAAATCTAAGATGTGCTGCAGATCCAGCATACATTTTACAATTGAGTTATCATCATTAGGATGAGCAGCATGAGAAGGAGTTCCTTTCATTTCCCCGTCTATCACGAGCAGTCCTTTTTCTGCAATCGCCAGGTTCATCTGCGTGGGTTCTCCTACAATGGCGAATTCTATATTAGGAAGCTGTGGAAACAGGGCTTCAATTCCGTCAAAACCTGAAATCTCCTCCTCCGCTGTCAAAGCAATAACTAAATTATATTTTAAATCTTCCTTATCATAAAAATGTAAAAAAACCTGGGCCATTGAAACCAAAGAAGCTCCGGCATCATTACTTCCCAATCCATACAGCTTCCCATCCTTTTCAACAGGTAAAAACGGATCGAGCGTATAAGCTTTATTGGGTTTTACCGTATCATGATGCGTATTCAATAAGACAGAAGGTTTGAATACATCAAAATTTTTATTGACTGCCCAGATATTATTCTTGAAACGCTTTGTAGGAATCTGATGCTTTTTGAAAAAATTTTCAATCTCAACTGATGTATTGAATTCATCTTTACTGAATGAAGGAATTTCAATCAGATTTTTAAGCAATCCAATAGCATTACTTAGAAGTTCTTCTTTATTATAAACAGATTTCAGTTCCTGCATGATGATTCTCTATATGGTTTTTTAATTGGGTTTCTTTAATCAGAAACACTTTATTTACATTATTTTTTATGGCGCCCAATGCGTTTTCCAGTTTAGGCAAAATTCCTTTGTGGAGTTTCCCCTGTTCCTTTAATACAGAGAACTCCTTCTCTGAAACGCTCTTTATAACAGATTCTGGATTGTTTACATCCTCCAGTACTCCTTCCTTATCAAAGCAGTACAACAACTCTACTTCGTATTTTGATGATAATGCCTGTGCCATTACCGAAGCTATTGTATCAGCATTGGTATTAAAGAGATTTCCTTTTTTATCGTGTGTAATGGCAGAAAATACAGGAACAAGACCGAGTTTAAGCAATTTTGAAAGTAATTTCCTGTTTACACTTTTCTTATTAATGTCCCCCACAAATCCAAAATCAATTTCAGCATGTTCTCTTTTCTTGGCTTTAATTAAGTTTCCGTCTGCTCCGGAAAACCCGATAGCATTGCATTTTTTCTGCTGCAGCTTTTCAACTATATTTTTATTGATTCCTCCTGCATACACCATGGTTACAATATCCAACGTATCCTTGTCTGTAATTCTCCTTCCGTTGACCATTTTCTGCTCGATGCCCAATTTATCAGCCAGCATTGTAGCCAGCTTTCCGCCACCATGAACAAGAATCTTCTTTTCATTAATTCCGGAAAACTGTTCTAAGAATTGGTTTAACAATTCCTCATCATCTATTAAAGCTCCGCCAATTTTTATGATGTATAACTTTTCTTTCATTGTAAACGTTTTGAGATCTTACTTCTTCTTTCCTTGCCAGGGTTTTAAGACCTTGGCAAAAATCATGGATCAAGATTCTGAATTGAAAAACTTATCCGGCATTAAGTTCATTTAAAATTTCACTGAATACAGCCTGTGCAGAGAAAATACGGTTTTTGGCCTGCTGATAGATGATAGAATGATCTCCATCCATCACCTCATCGCTCAGCTCAACATTACGACGGACCGGAAGACAGTGCATTACTTTTGCATCGTTGGTATGGGCTAATTTTTCATTAGTAAGCATCCAGTCACCCTTTACTTCAGGCATCGCAGCATAGTCATCAAAAGAAGACCAGTTTTTTACATAAATAAAATCAGCATCTTTCAAAGCTTCCTCCTGATCGTGGATTACTTTCACGTCTTTTGTAAAGTTTTTATCCAGGTCATATCCTTCCGGATTGGTAATTACCAGCTCCACGTCCATTTCCTGCATCCACTCGGCGAAAGAGTTTCCAACAGCATGTGCAATAGGTTTGATGTGTGGAGCCCATGTTAATACTACTTTCGGCTTGTGGACTTTTTTCCAGTTTTCTGTAATGGTAATGCAATCTGCCAGACTTTGCAACGGATGGCGCGTTGCAGATTCCAGTGAAACTACAGGAACTTTCGCATGCTTCTCAAACTGACTCAGGATACTTTCATTCACATCATCTTCTTTACTCTTCATTCCCGCGAAGCAACGCACAGCAATGATATCACAATATTGGTTTAACACTTCAATAGCATCTTTGATATGTTCCACCGTATCACCATTCATGACAGCCCCGTCAGCAAATTCAAGATTCCATGCTTCCTGAGCAGCATTTAAGGTTAATACATTCAACCCTAAATTTTGTGCTGCAATCTGACTGCTCAGACGGGTTCTCAAGCTTGAATTTAAAAATACAAGCCCGATTGTTTTTCCCTTTCCCTTTTCTGTTTCAGTAAGAGGGTCTGCTTTTATATGTAAAGCTTTTTTTATGATTTCCTGTAAGTTTTTCACATCGCTTACAGAGGTAAATTTTTTCATTTCGAATTGATTTTAAAGATTTTATTTCCACATTAATTGTAGATCTGGCTACAAAAGGGACACAGGTTTTTATTAAAAACACTTAAGTTTACTACTGAAGCATTTACTATTTTCTTAAAATCACTTAAGTGTTTAAATTCTTTTGTGACTTTTATGGTTTAAATATTTCCAAGCACTGCTTTCAAAGCATTGATGAACAGATCCGTTTCCTCTTTCCTGATATTCAGTGCCGGAAGAATCCTCAGCACTGTTTTATCATTCGAGTTTCCGGTGAAAATATGATGATCAAACAGCAATTCTTTCCTTATTTCAGAGCAATCCCTGTCAAGTTCTATTCCGATCATTAATCCTTTCCTTCGGATAGATTTAATATGTGGTAAATCTTTAATTTCATTTTCAATATATTCTCCCATCTGGCGGGCATTTTCGATAAGATTTTCATCTTTCATAACATCCAGAACAGCAATAGAAGCTGCACAAGCCAGGTGATTCCCTCCGAATGTAGTCCCGAGCAAACCGTTGCTTGCCTGGAATTTCGGATGTATCAAAACACCGCCAACAGGAAATCCATTCCCCATTCCTTTTGCTGTTGTAATAATATCTGCCTCAACCCCAAACTCCTGATGCGCAAAAAAATATCCGCTTCTTCCATATCCCGACTGCACTTCATCCAAAATAAGAACAGCTTCATATTTTTCGCATAACTCTTTGATTTTAGATAAAAATTCAGATGTCGGAACCATAATTCCTCCTACTCCCTGAATTCCTTCGATGATTACTGAAGAGATTTCATTTCCGTATTTCTCAAAAGTTTCTTCTAGCTGTTCTACATCATTCCATTCTGATTTGATAAATCTTTCGGAAAAGTTTACCGGAGCAACAATTTTCGGGTTATCTGTCACCGAAACCGCTGCAGAAGTTCTTCCGTGGAATGATCCTGAAAAATAAAGCACCTTGCTTTTTCCGTTATGAAAAGAAGCAAGCTTCAAAGCATTTTCATTCGCTTCTGCACCCGAGTTACACAGGAAAAGGTTGTAATTTTCATATCCTGAAAGTTTTCCCAGCTTTTCTGCCAGTTCGGTCTGCAATTCATTCTGTACGGAATTGGAATAAAAAGATATTTTTTCCAGCTGATCTTTAAGCTTATTCTGATAATGCGGATGGTTATGGCCGATAGAAATTACAGCATGACCTCCGTAAAAATCGAGATATTTTTCTCCTTTATCGTCCCAAAGAAATGATCCCTGAGCTTTTACCGGATTGATGTTGAATAATGGATATACGTTGAATAAATTCATTTTTTTGTTTTTTAATTTTTCTTTTGTCTTGAAACAAAAGAAACAAAAGTTCAAGACCTGGAAACTTCCGCTAAAAATTAGTTCTATTCTCTAAAAATTCTAAAACTTGTGCGAAATCCAAATTGGTTCTTTGGTTCTGTATTCTCCTCGCACTTCGAACAGTAGAATTTTCTTAACGTTCATAGAATTAATTTTCTTAACGCTACATTTTCCTAAGTCGGATTTACTTCTTGTTTAAAATTCTCAATTATTTATTGTCAATTTAAAATGCTACCGGTTTCAGGTTCAGTCCGGCATTTTCTTCCCAGCTCATCGCCAGGTTCATATTCTGGATCGCCTGCCCTGAAGCTCCTTTTAACAAATTGTCAATCGCTGAGTGAATAACGGCAACATTTCCACTCTTTTCGATTTGAACCACACAGCGATTGGTATTGACAACCTGCTTTAAATCAACCGCCTTCCTGCTTATAGTAACGAAAGGCTCCTCTGCATAAAAATCCTGATACAATTGCTCAATTTCCTCCAGCTCCAAATCTGTCTTCATTGTGGAACTTGTAAAAATCCCTCTTGCAAAATCTCCTCTCCATGGAACAAAATTCAGGATTACTTCTTTATTATTAAATGAAACCAGCTGCTTCAAAATTTCATCCACATGCTGATGAGTCAATGTTTTATACGCTGATACATTATCATTTCTCCAGGTAAAATGAGTCGTTGCCTGCAGAGACTGCCCGGCCCCTGTAGAACCTGTAATTCCTGTAGTAAATACCTCATTCAGCATTCCTTTTTCTGCCAGTGGCAGTAAAGCCAACTGAATAGCAGTAGCAAAACATCCCGGGTTGGCAATACTTTTAGCCCCCATCAGTTGTTTTTTATTGATTCCCGGTAATCCGTAGATAAAATTTCTGTTTTCGAAATTTCCTTCCAGACGGAAATCATTTCCAAGATCAATCACCAGTGTTTCATCTTTGACAGGATTCTGAGTTAACCAGTTTTGACTTTCCTTATGAGGCAGACACAGAAAAAGAATATCCACTTCTTCAGGTTTATCCGTCAAAACCATTTCACAAACCGTCGTTAAATCCGGGTACGGATCCGAAATACTTGTTCCCGAATTCGAACGACTATATAAAAAACTCAATGTCACATGGGGATGAAAAGCCAGTAAACGTATCAGTTCACTTCCTGTATAACCGTTTGCACCAATTATTCCTACTGTTTTCTTCATTTTGATTCTGACAGAATTTTGTTCTGCCTTTCAGTAAATCGTCCCTTAGGAACTTAATTAATATTCTGGTTAATCTGGTGGTATATGTTTAAAGAATTGCTTACAATCTTCGTATATCCTTTCACATCATCACCAGTCCATGCTCTGTTGGCCTCGCCATAGCTTCCGAATTGATCAGACATCAGATCATGACTGGATTCAATTCCGTTAAGAATAAATCTGTATGGATGAAGTGTCACAAATACTTTCCCGCTTACTGTTTTCTGAGAATCTGTAAGGAAAGACTCTATATTTCTCATGACCGGGTCTAAAAAAAGCGCTTCATGAAGCCAGTTTCCATACCAGTCAGATAACTGTGATTTCATCATTTGCTGATATTTTGAAAGAGTATGCTTTTCCAATAAGTGATGCGCCTTAATGATCACTAATGCCGCTGCTGCTTCAAACCCCACTCGTCCTTTAATCCCAACAATAGTATCTCCTACATGAATATCACGGCCGATTCCATATGCAGAAGCCAGCTCTTCTATTTTTTGAATAGCATACACAGAATGCTTAAAGCTTTCTCCATTCACTCCTACCACTTCTCCGTTTTTAAATTCGATCTCCAATTCTGAAGGCTGAGTCACTTTAACCTGAGACGGAAAAGCTTCTTCCGGAAGATAATTTCTTGAAGTCAGGGTTTCTTTACCTCCTACTGACGTTCCCCAAAGTCCTTTATTCACAGAATACTGGGCTTTCTGGAATTCCATTTCATACCCATGGCTTTTCAAAAACTCAATTTCTTCTTCACGGGAAAGAGCCATATCGCGGATAGGTGTAATGATTTCGATATCCGGGCACATTACCTGGAAGATTAAATCAAAACGAACCTGATCATTTCCAGCTCCTGTACTTCCGTGAGCAATGGCATCTGCCTGAACTTCAATCGCATATTTTGCAATTTCCTGTGCCTGAATCGTACGCTCAGCACTTACAGAAAGAGGATACGTATTGTTTTTCAGCACATTTCCGAAGATCAGATATTTTACACAAGAATTGTAGTAATCTTCCTGAGCATCTACACACCTGTATTCTTTCACCCCAAGATTCAGGGCTTTTTTCTCCAGTTCTTTTTCTTCTTCCTTAGAAAAACCTCCGGTATTTACAGTTACTGCATACACATCATACCCCAGTGTTTCACTAAGGTATTTAGCACAGTAAGAGGTATCCAGACCTCCGCTAAATGCTAAGATTACTTTCTTTTTCATTGCTATAATCAGTTTCAGGCTGCTGATCCGCAGCTCCATTTATTTTTAAATTTTCCGGAACAAATAACATTGCTGTACACAGGCAGTTTTTACGTTCCTTTTTCATTAATATTTCATAGTTTACACAGTTCTTGCAGCCATTCCAGAACTCTTCATCCTGCGTCAGCTCAGAATAGATAACCGGCTTATACCCTAAATCACTGTTAATTTTCATAACCGCCAGGCCGGTTGTAAGCCCGAACACCTTAGCATTCGGATATTTTTCTCTAGATAACTGGAAAACCTTATGCTTTATTTGAGTAGCTACTCCCCCGTTCCTGAATTTCGGAGATACAATTAGTCCCGAATTGGCAACAAACTTCCCATGTGACCAGGTTTCTATATAGCAGAAACCCACCCACTCTCCGTTTTCAGTAGCAACCACAGCATTACCTTCTGAAATCTTTTTACTCAAATATTCTATAGAACGTTTTGCGATTCCCGTTCCACGACGCTGTGCAGAATCATACATTTCCTGCTGTATTTCACTCACATACACTAGATGTTCGCATGAGGAAATTTCTATTTCCATTTATTTATCTAAATTTTTTGGCAAATTTAAAATATATTTTCTTTTAAATGCAAATAAAAAAGATATTTTTTTTGTTTTAAAAATTTAAACAGGTAAAATTATCTTTAACCAAAATCATACATTTGCTAATTTGTTATATATTTGCTAAAATACTATAGTTATGGAAAATACATGTCCTAAATGCAACAGCAGCAAAGTTGTTAAAAGCGGGATTGTAAACGAGAAACAACGTTTTCACTGCAAGAACTGCAATTATTATTTTACTGTTAAAAAACTGGGTAAACAAATTGATGATTATTATGTCACCAAAGCATTACAGCTATATCTGGAAGGTTTAAGCTATCGTGAAATCGAACGGATCATTGGCGTTTCCCATGTTACCATAAGCTCATGGATTAAAAAATATAATATTACAAGACCACCCCATTCTGAATTCCATCCGGTCTATAAAATATTAAAACAAAATGAACTCATTGACTACATCGCCCACGAAGAAAATATTAAAAATTCAGGACTTATCATCACTCAGTTTGCAGATAAATATATGCTGATTAAATGGGAAAGGTTTAAGAAATAGGCAGATAAATAGCCAAATACAGCTACTCAAATATAACAATCAACTATTTATATATATTATTACCAAAAATATATATTAAATTTTTATAAATAAATTATTAATTACAATTTGGCTTTCACAAAAAACAACGCCAAAAATTGATAATTTATGAAGAAATTACTAACATTTATTGGAGTAGCACTAATCAGCAGTTCCCTATATTCACAAGGCTCACCTGATTATGGCAATGGACTGAAAATTAACCTTAACCCGGAAGGAGATAAATTTATCCGATTTATTTTATGGGATCAGCTCTGGTTAAGAAACTCATCTATGAACCCCGGAAGTATGGTGGGTGGAGAACCCACAGACAACACATGGAGCCTGGGAAACAGAAGATTACGCGCTTTAACATACGCCCAGATTTCCAAAAGATACATGATCCTCCTTCATTTTGGAATCAATAACCAGACTTTCATTAATGGCGGCGCAACCGGAACCTCAGGTACAGGAGGTTATGGAAACGGAAAGAAAACACAACTTTTTTTTCATGATGCCTGGAATGAATACGCAGTGATTTTACCTGGAGAAGCAGGAAAATTCAGTTTATCTTTAGGAGCAGGGCTTCATTATTACATGGGACTTTCCCGCATGACCATGGCCTCTACATTAAATTTTCTTACCGTAGACTCTCCCGTTTTCTCATGGCCCCTGATTGACAATTCAGACCAGTTTGCAAGACAGCTTGGAATGTTTGCCAAAGGGAAATACGGAAAATTAGAATACCGCCTCAGCCTGAACAAGCCTTTTGCAACGGATTTAACCCCTGCCAATGTGACTGATCCTTCAAAAGCTGTAGCAGTAGACAACAATGGAAATCCAAGCTTTTCAAAAGCAGGCTATCTGGAATATCAGTTCCTGGACGAAGAGTCAAATACCCTTCCTTTTAAAGTAGGCTCCTACCTTGGAACGAAAAAAGTTTTCAATGTAGGCGCTGGTTTTTACCATCAGGCAGACGGAACCAGAACCTCCGTCAATTCAAATATTGAAAAATATGACATCACCCTTTTCGCAGTAGACGCCTTTGCAGACATTCCATTGGGTGAAGCAAAAAATAAAATGGCCGTTTCTGCTTATGCCGGCTATTACAACTACAATTTCGGGCCGAACTACATAAGAAATCTGGGAACTATGAATATTGCCGCTACAGATCCCAATTTCATAGGTAATAAAGCAATTGCCGGCCCGGGAAATCTACAACCCACTATTGGAACAGGAAATATTATCTATGCGCAGGCAGGGTTATTATTACCCAGTCAGGCTGAAAAACCAAAAATCAGAATCCAGCCTTTTGCCGCTTACACTCATAAAAATTTTGAAGCATTCGATAAATCTTCCTCTCAGTTCGATGTAGGGGCCAACTGGTTCATAGACGGGCATCATGCAAAAATAACAACCCAGTATTCAACGAGACCGGTTTACACAAGCCCTACGGAAAGCCCGTCCTCAAAAGGAGAATTCATTGTACAGTTCCAGATCTATTTATAAGGCTTCATAAAAAACGAAAGCAATAAGATAAAACATTTCACTGATTTATAGCTTTAGCCATTACTCTTCTTTTACTCAAAAACTAATGGTTTAAACTGATTTCAACGGATGAATTAAATATACCTCAATTAACATCAAAATCAATCAATATGAGCGAAAACCACCACGAAAGCTATGAAAACATGACCGATAAGCAGAAAAACCGCACCATATGGAGCGTTATTACTGCCTCATCACTCGGTACATTAATAGAATGGTACGACTTTTATATTTTCGGAAGTTTAGCTGTTGTTTTAGCAACAAAGTTCTTTCCGGCTGATAATCCCACAGCAGCCTTCCTTTCTACTCTTGCCACATTTGCTGCCGGATTTGTAGTGAGACCGTTTGGCGCATTATTTTTCGGAAGACTGGGGGATCTGATCGGACGGAAATACACCTTCCTTGTTACTCTGCTGATTATGGGATTCTCCACCTTCCTGATCGGATGTATTCCAAGCTACGAAACGATCGGGTTTCTGGCTCCGGTCCTCGTTTTAATTTTAAGATTATTACAGGGACTTGCACTTGGTGGTGAATACGGTGGCGCAGCAACCTATGTTGCAGAATATGCACAGCCACACCGCAGAGGTTACTGGACTTCATGGATTCAGACTACCGCCACAGCCGGACTTTTTATATCATTAATTGTTATTCTGATAACCAAGACCTCTCTTTCTCCTGAAGAGTTTGACGGCTGGGGATGGAGGGTACCCTTCTGGATTTCCATCTTGATGGTAGGAGTTTCCTATATCATCAGGAAGAATATGAAGGAATCACCACTTTTTGCAAAAGCCAAAAGCGAGGGTAAAACTTCCAAAAACCCTTTAAAAGAGAGTTTTGGCAACAAATATAATTTTAAATTCGTTTTGCTTGCCCTTTTTGGTGCAGCCATGGGACAAGGGGTAATCTGGTACACAGGCCAATTCTACGCCATGAGTTTCCTTCAAAAGGTAATGAATGTAGAATCTGCTCAGGTAGACTCTTTGATGGCCACGGCTTTATTCTTAGGAACTCCTTTCTTTGTATTCTTCGGATGGCTGTCTGATAAAATTGGCAGAAAAGCAGTAATGATGACGGGAATGCTGGTTGCCATTTTAGCTTATAGACCTATTTATGACAGCATGTTCAAGAGTGTGAACCTTGAAAGCAAAACCATTGCCGCTAACGGAATTACAGAAAAAAGGACAGCCAAAATCCACACTGATATCACAACAGACAGCCTGATTACTTTTCACAAAGAAACACTTTATACAGACGGAACCCTGATCAAAAAAGACAGTATTACACACTGGTCTCCTAACGGCCCGGTAATGAAAGACGGAAAAGCAGAAGAACCAAAGATTTCCCAAACGGTCAAATTAAGTGACCATACAAAGTGGTATCTGGTCTTCCTTGTTTTTATACAAGTAATATTTGTGACGATGGTTTACGGTCCGATTGCAGCTTTTCTTGTAGAAATGTTCCCTGTAAGAATCCGGTATACATCAATGTCATTACCTTATCATATAGGTAACGGGGTATTCGGAGGGCTTCTTCCTGCTGTTGCCACCTACCTGGTAACAACCGGAAAAGAGGCTGGTCATTCCACATGGTACCTTGAAGGACTCTGGTATCCGATAGGAGTTGCTGCTGTATGTTTGATCATCGGATTATTTTATCTTAAAAATAAGAATAATAATCTTCATGATTAAACACTGAATCACTCAAATTTTTATTAATTTTAAAACTACTAAAATGAACGGTATAAAAAAAATATTAGGCATTCTCTGGATTGCAGTTGCTGTAATTGTAGGATATTTTGGAATTACAGTATTGGGAATCCCAAAGATAGCATCAGGAAAACAGGAAGACCTGGTTTTCGGAATTATTATTTTGTTTGTCCTGATGCCAATCATCTCAGGCGGAATGGCTGTTTTTGGCTATTATGCATTGAGAGGAGAATATTCTGACGACAAAATATAATTATAAGAAATAAAAGATAATTGATGGACGACATCGTTAATCGTGCGTCAATTATCTTTTACACAGTATTATTTATGAAAAAAAGACATGAGCAAAAACTGATTATTTTAAGCATTGGACTAATGACCGCTTTCAGTATTCCTGTTTCTCTTCTTTTCAACAGTGAAAAAGAAGTTTTAGGTTACCCTATGATTTTAATCTACCTGTTTGCAGTCTGGATGATTTCCATTGTAATTTCTTTTGTGATTGTAAAAAGGTATGATGAGTAGTTTTGCATTATTTTTTGTGGTTCTGTTTTACCTTGCCCTTCTGTTCTTAGTTGCCCATCTGGCAGAGAAGAAAAGAAGCAAGCTGTGGATCAACAATCCTTACATCTATGCACTTTCTCTTGCTGTATACTGTACCGCATGGACTTATTACGGAAGCATCGGAGTGGCGGCAACAAGTGGATTAAACTACCTGCCGATCTATATTGGCCCCATCATGATTATTCCGGCATGGATCTATATCAATACACGGATCATCAGGATTTCAAGAGTTAATAAAATCAGCAGTCTGGCAGATTTTATTTCTTTACGATACGGAAACAGCAGAAGCTTCAGCGCCATCATTACCATCGTTTGCCTTCTCGCAATTGTACCTTATATCGGGTTGCAGATCAAAGCTATTTCTGAAACCTTCCATCTGGTAACAGAAACCTCCATGTCCAAGGATATTCTTACTGACAATGCAACATTTGTCGTGATTTTAATCGCCTTGTTTTCCTCCTATTACGGAACCCGATATGTAGACGCCTCAGAAAAACGCCTTGGTATCATTTCAGCAATTGCTCTGGAAAGTTTTTTAAAACTGTTCTTTATCATCATCCTGGGATTTTTCGTTATTTATTATGTATTTGATGGATTTACGGATATCTACCGGAAAGCAAGTCAGTTTGAAGATTTTAAAGAAAAAAACACATTTAATGGAATTGAAGGAGCTCTGAACTGGATGGTTTTATGCATGATATCTGCTACGGCAATCTGCATTCTGCCAAGACAGTTTCATACGGCCATTATAGAAAACAGACAGGAGAAACATGTACGGACCGCTCTGTGGTTCTTTCCTCTTTATCTGCTGATCTTTACCATCTTTATCTTCCCGATTGCCTGGGGAGGAAGGTTGATTTTTGACGGGCAAAAGGTAAACCCCGAATTTTACTCTATCCTTATCCCACAACATTTTGATAATACATTAATTACAGTCCTTGTGTTTCTGGGTGGATTAAGCTCCTGTATTTCCATGATCATTATTTCTGCCATTACTTTATCTATTATGCTTTCCAATAACCTCATTATTCCTTACGGCTTACTTGGAAAATTCAAATCAGAAAGTGAAGAACAGAATACCAGAAACATCACCAACATCAGAAAATTCAGCATTTTTGCGCTGATTATCATGGCTTTTGCTTTTTATAAATACTTCATTCTGAAAACTTCACTGGATTCCGTTGGCTTAATTTCATTTGTTGTGATTGCTCAGTTAGCTCCTACATTTTTTGGAGCTTTATTTTGGAGGAGAGGGAGTTATAAAGGAGCGGTAACCGGACTTATAGCCGGGCTCGTGATCTGCTATTTCGGGTTAATTATTCCACAGTATTACTTTTCATACAATCAGGAATTCAAAGGAGTTTTAAGAGATATGTATGATGCGTTTAATTTTTTCACCATTCCATACCTAGGAAGAATTCCTCAGATATTTTTCTGGTCTCTCCTGGTAAATACGGGTCTCTTCACCATTATCTCAGTCAGCACAAAAGGAAATTACCGGGAACGAAATTTTGCAGAGCTTTATGTTGATATTGACAAATACATCCAAAATCATGAAAATGCATTCATATGGCGTGGTACAGCTTATATTTCTGATATAAAAAACATCCTGGAACGGTTTTTAGGCAAGAATAAAACAGAACAGGCTCTGCGGATTTTTAATTTGAAGTACAATATAGATTCTCAAACCGAAACTGCTGATTCCCGTTTTATTAAATTCTCTGAAAATCTGCTGGCCGGGAGAATCGGTACAGCTTCAGCAAAAATACTGATCGAGGGGGTAACTAAAGAAGATAAAATATCTTTAAAGGAAGTTTTAAATATTCTTGAAGAATCCCAGGAAAACATCAGCTTAAATAAAAAACTTACAGAACAGTCTGAAGAACTACAAAAGCTGTCCGATGATCTCAGAGCAGCCAATGAGAACCTGATTGTTAAAGACCGCCAGAAAGATGATTTCCTGGACTCCGTAGCGCATGAACTGAGAACTCCTATTACAGCCATCCGTTCAGCTGGTGAGATTTTAGCAGATGACGATGACATTCCCCTGGAAATAAAAAGAGAATTTTTAAATAATATCATCACAGAATCTGACAGACTGAGCGAAATCATCAATGATATTCTTTATCTTGACAAGCTTCAACACGGAGAAATCTCTTTAAATATCCAGCAAAATAATATTATCGAGACTTATAAAAAAGCACTAGGCCCAATCCTTCATCTGATCCAGCAAAAAAATATTCATTTAAGCGAAGTTAATCTCTTGAACCGGACTGTTTTTGAGTATGATGAAGCAAGAATGATCCAGTTATTTCAAAATATTTGGGGCAATGCTTTAAAATTTACAGACGAACAGGGAACAATACAAACCAAATTGTTTGAAAAAGGAAACCAATTAATCATTACAATTTTTAATACAGGAAAAAATATTCCTGAAGAAGACCTTGAAATGATCTTTGACAAGTTTTATCAATCAAAGAATCAAAATATTCTAAAACCGACAGGAAGCGGACTCGGGCTGGCCATTTCCAAAAAGATAGTTCAGGCTCACGGAGGTTATATAAAAGCTGAAAACAGCGGACTTGGCGTAACTTTCACTATAAGTATTCCTGAGAAAATAATTAAAGAGATTAAAAATGAAGTTGAACACCATTAAAAAGCACCTATGAAAAAGATAATCATTGCAGATGATGAACATAAAATATTAATGTCACTGGAATACAGCTTTAAGAAAAACGGATATGATGTTTATATTGCCCGTGACGGAACGGAAGTTCTTGATTTTTTAAAAACTATGACTCCGGATGTAATCCTTCTTGATATTATGATGCCGAATCTTGATGGATACAGCACCTTAGATATCATCAGGCAGGATGAAAAACTGAAAGACACCAAAGTCATCTTTCTGAGTGCCAAAAACAACCCCAGAGATATTGAAAAAGGATTGGAAATGGGTGCAGATGCTTATGTCACAAAACCCTATTCCATAAAAAAACTGTTGCAGCAGATTGAGGAAATGTTTTAAAGTTACTCACCTTCGCTCACCACTAACCTTTATTATTTATTCTTGTCAAGGTTTTGAACATTGAAGGATAAGCAGAAAAAACAAAACACGATAATTGATATGAATACCGATATTTTATTCAAACAAAGCATAGAAAATAAAGAAGAGTTCTGGAAAGAACAGGCTGGAAACATAAAATGGTTTGATTTTCCCCGGCAGATTCTTTCAAAAGATGAAAATGACTATCCCCAGTGGTTTGCCGATGGAAAGCTTAATATGTGCTACTTATGCATCGACCGGCATATTGAAGACGGATTCGGAGATCAGACTGCTATTATTTATGATTCTCCTGTTACCCATCAAAAGAAAATCTACACTTTTCATCAGGCGAAAGAGGAAATTGCAAAACTCGCGGGAGGATTGATTTCCCTGGGATTAAAAAAAGGAGATACAGCCGTTATTTACATGCCTATGATTCCGCAGACTCTTTTTGCCATGCTGGCGTGTGCTAGAATCGGAGTAATCCACAATGTGGTTTTTGGAGGTTTTGCACCTCATGAACTTGTAGTAAGAATTGATGACTGCAAACCAAAAGTATTAATCACTGCTACAGCCGGCGTGGAGATTGCCAAAAGAATTCCTTATCTGCCGCTGGTAGAAAAAGCCATTCAACTGGCACAGGATAAAGTAGACAACATCATTGTATACAACAGAAAATTAGTGGACAACCAGGATGAAATGTTTGATGGATTAATTGATTATGAAGAACTGGTTGAGAAATCAGTTCCGGCCGGCTGTATTTCTGTAGAAGCTACGCATCCTCTTTATCTGCTTTATACCTCAGGAACCACCGGAAAACCTAAAGGTATCGTCCGTGATACCGGAGGATATGCTACAGCATTAAAGTTTTCCATGAAATACGTTTATGGTATAGAACCCGGCGAAACCTATTGGGCTGCATCAGACTTTGGGTGGGCAGTAGGACACAGCTATTCAGTCTATGGACCACTGATCAACAGGAATACTACCATTATTTTTGAAGGAAAACCTATAATGACTCCTGATGCCGGAACATTCTGGAGAATCATTTCAGAATATAAAGTCTCTGCTATGTTTACTGCTCCTACCGCTATCAGGGCCATAAAAAAAGAAGACCCTGAAGGAGAACTGGTCAGAAAGTATGATCTCTCCCACTTTAAGAAACAGTTTTTGGCCGGTGAAAGATGCGATGTAGCCACATTGGACTGGTTTGCAGAACATATAGGAGTTCCTGCCATTGATCACTGGTGGCAGACAGAATCAGGATGGCCGATGCTGGGATTATTGACTTTTAATGATCAGTATCTGATCAAAAGAGCTTCTGCAGGAAAACCCGTTCCCGGATATGACATTAAAATTTTTGATGAAAACGGATTCGAGCTTGACCCGCATCATGAAGGCTATCTCGTAATCAAGCTTCCTCTTCCCCCCGGTGCTTTACTTGGAATCTGGAAAGATCATGAGCGATTTAAGAACAGCTACTTATCACAGTATAAAGGTTATTATTTTTCGGGAGACGGTGCTATACAGGATGAGGATGGCTACATTTTCATTACCGGAAGAGTTGATGATGTGATTAATGTAGCCGGGCACAGACTTTCTACTTCTGAAATGGAAGAAATTGTTTCTTCTCATCCGGCTGTTGCTGAATGTGCTGTTGTAGGTATTGATGATGAATTGAAAGGGCAGATTCCTTTTGCAACGGTTGTTTTAAAAAACGGAACTACAATTACCGAGGAAGAAGTTGAAAAAGACCTCATTCAGATGGTCCGCGAAAAAATCGGGGCTGTAGCTTTTCTCAAAAATGCAATGGTTGTCAAAAGATTACCCAAGACACGATCCGGAAAAATTTTAAGAAAACTCATCAGGACCTTACTGGATGGAAAAGATTTTCAGATTCCCTCCACTATTGACGATGAAAAAATCATTGAAGAAATTCAGCAAAAAGTCAGGGAATATAAGGCTTAAACAGGAAATTAAACATATATTTAAATATCTAAGATTCTATCCCTTAAAAAAGGAATGATTAACACTCCAAATTCAGGACAAAAAAATATTATCAATAAAAAAATTCAAAAAGAACAGATATGAGAAATTACTTAATAGAGGATTTACCTCACTATTTTGAAGAGTATAAAAAGTCTATCAAAAATCCTAAAAAATTCTGGGATAAGGTAGCTGATCAAAATTTTGTGTGGTATCAGAGATGGAGCAAAGTTGTTAAGTACGATATGAATGAAGCTAAAATTACGTGGTTCAAAAACGCTAAACTCAATATCACTAAAAACTGCCTTGACAGGCACCTTTCTGTAAGAGGAGATAAAACCGCTATTATTTGGGAACCCAATGATCCTAAGGAAGAAGCACTGCACATTTCTTATAATGAGCTATACACCCGGGTCAATAAAACAGCGAATGTACTTCGCGATATGGGAATTGAAAAAGGAGACAGGGTATGCATTTACCTTCCGATGATTCCTGAACTGGCAATTACTATGCTGGCATGTGCCAAGCTGGGCGCAGTTCATTCTGTAATTTTTGCAGGATTTTCAGCATCAGCTGTTGCTTCAAGGGTAAATGACTGCGAAGCCAAAATGGTCATTACCTCAGACGGAAGCTACAGAGGAAATAAAGTACTGGACCTCAAAAGCATTGTGGATGAAGCTGTGGAAAAAACGCCATCTGTAGAAAAGATTCTGGTGGTCAGGAGAACTCACAATGAAATAAAGATGAAAGACGGAAGGGATTACTGGATGGCAGACCTGTACGAAAAAGCTTCTCCTGACTTTGTAACGGTAATCATGGACTCTGAAGATCCTCTTTTCATCCTATATACTTCAGGATCTACAGGAAAACCTAAAGGAATGCTTCATACATGTGCCGGATATATGGTATACACCGCTTATACATTTAAAAATGTGTTCAACTATAAAGAAAATGATATCTACTGGTGTACAGCAGACATCGGCTGGATTACCGGACACTCCTATATCTTATATGGTCCTTTGCTGAACGGGGCTACGACTGTAATATTCGAAGGAGTGCCTACTTATCCGGAACCGGACCGCTTTTGGGAAGTTATTGAAAAGCATAAAATCACCCAGTTTTATACCGCTCCAACAGCTATACGCTCGTTAGCAAAAGAAAGCACGGAATGGGTAGATAAGCATGATTTAAGCACGCTAAAAGTAATCGGCTCCGTGGGAGAACCTATCAATGATGAAGCGTGGCATTGGTTTAATGATCACGTCGGAAAGAAAAAATGTCCGATCGTTGATACCTGGTGGCAAACTGAAACGGGAGGCATCATGATATCTCCACTCCCTTTTGTAACCCCAACAAAGCCTACCTATGCCACCCTGCCCCTACCCGGAATACAGCCTGTTTTAATGGATGACAAACGTAATGAAATTACAGGCAATCAGGTTACAGGAAACCTATGCATTCGTTTTCCATGGCCGGGAATAGCAAGAACTATCTGGGGTGATCATCAGAGATATAAAGAAACTTATTTTACAGCATTTCCGGGTAAATACTTCACAGGTGACGGTGCTTTGAGGGACGAAGTAGGCTACTATAGAATTACAGGCCGTGTGGACGACGTCATTATTGTTTCGGGACATAATTTAGGAACTGCACCTATCGAAGACAGCATCAACCAGCACCCTGCAGTTGCAGAATCAGCCATCGTAGGGTATCCTCATGATATTAAAGGAAATGCATTATATGGCTATGTAATGCTGAAAGAAGTGGGAGAAGGCCGGGACAGAGAAAACCTTAAAAAAGAAATTAACCAACTGATCTCTGATCAGATCGGACCTATAGCCAAGCTGGATAAAATACAATTTGTATCCGGACTTCCAAAAACACGGTCCGGAAAAATCATGCGTAGAATCTTAAGAAAAATTGCAGAAGGTGATTTTAGCAATTTTGGAGACATCAGCACCCTACTGAATCCTGAAATTGTAGAAGAAATTAAGAATGAGAGAGTTTAACTGAATCTAAAATTACTGATACAAGAGGATATTTCAAGTTGAAATATCCTCTTTCCTTATATATTGCTCTTGTCTATCTTTATCCACTTTTTCAAAAAAAAAATTTATCTAATCCTTAAATTTAAACACATGTTCAATAGATATCCTCAAATATTTTAACAATGACTTATAGACAAAATATTAATATGTAAATTTTATTGTTTTTCTTTAAATAATTCAGAAATTATTATTAACTTTAATCACAACTTAAAACCCATTAATTATGTCAAATATATTAGCTGGGCAATTTGATCATCACAGCGATTACAAAAAGCTCGAAAACGATCTGGAAAATTCAGGGTTCCAAAATTCAGACTATATCATATACCTTAATAGTGAAAACCATAGTTCCCAATACCTGGTAAGTATTGCTGTAAAAAACAACAGTGAAATAGATACAGCCCGGAGTATTTTCACCCAATATTCGGTTCTTAGAACCTATTTATTTGAAAATATGAGTATTGACCAGGCTAATTATGATACTATTAAAAAATATATAGATGCAAGAAACAGGGCTGAAATTCACAACAGCCCCGACATCAAAATCAGAACGTCAAGTGACGGGATGAATTCGGAAGTAAAATTCTAAGAGATATAAAACCTAATAACCGGAATCCGTAGAGTCTTCTACGGATTTTTTATGTTTGAAAAAACTAAAAAATTTCGTATTTTCGTCTAATTATAGGCATCTGCACAAATGAGTTACGACTTAGAACAAGAGAATAAGGAAATCCTTGCACGGTATAAGGATCTGATTTCTAACACATACAGGACATTGGATGAGGAAAACAATAAACTCATCCGGAAAGCATTCGACATTGCTCTGGATGCTCATAAGGATCAAAGGAGAAAAACCGGAGAACCTTATATTTACCACCCCATTGCTGTTGCTAAAATTGTAGCCACAGAAATTGGTCTGGGAGCTACTTCTATTGCCTGTGCCCTTCTGCATGATGTCATTGAGGACTCAGACTATACCTATGAAGACCTGAAAAAAATCTTCGGAGAAAAAATTGCCAATATCGTGAATGGATTAACCAAAATATCCATCATGAACCATCAGAATATTTCGGTACAATCAGAAAACTACAGAAAGCTTTTACTGACACTCTCTGAAGACTTCAGAGTTATTCTGATCAAAATTGCAGACAGGCTTCATAATATGCGGACCCTGGAAAGCATGGCTCCGGACAAGCAGAAAAAAATAGCTTCGGAAACCGTTTATATTTATGCACCCATGGCCCACCGCCTGGGATTGTATAATATTAAATCCGAGCTGGAAGATCTTTCATTAAAATACAACAATCCTGAGGTCTATAATGAGATCACGGAGAAGTTGGAACTTGCTAAAGAAAGCCGTGAAAAATATATTGAAGAATTTAAAACCGAGGTTTCAGAAAGGTTAAAGGAAGAGGGTTTAAATTTCACGATCAAAGGACGTGCAAAAGCGATTTCTTCTATCTATAGAAAAATGCTGAAACAAGGTGTTTCCTTTGAAGAGGTTTTTGATAATTATGCAATCAGGATTATTTATAAATCTGATGCTAAAAATGAAAAATTCCTGGCCTGGAAGATCTATTCAATCGTTACAGATGTGTATCACAGCAATCCGTCCAGAATGAGAGACTGGATCACACAACCACGTTCAACAGGCTATGAAAGTCTTCATCTCACAGTTCTGGGTCCTGATAAAAAGTGGATCGAAGTGCAAATCCGTTCAGAAAGGATGGACGAAATCGCCGAAAAAGGTGTTGCTGCCCATTACAAATATAAGGAAGGGTATAAACAAAGCTCTGATGACCGTAATTTTGAGAAATGGGTTACAGAAATCCGAGAGGTTCTTGAGCAACAGCAAAACCTTTCTACTTCTGAGCTTTTGGATAATATTAAACTTAACCTTTATTCAAAAGAGGTATTCGTATTTACTCCTAAAGGAGAAATAAAGATTCTGCCAACGAATGCCACAGCACTGGATTTTGCTTTTTCTGTACACTCTGATCTGGGAATGAAATGTCTTGGCGCGAAGATCAACGGAAAGTTAGTTCCTATTTCATATATTCTGCAAAATGGTGACCAGGTAGATATTCTTTCCTCACAAAATCAGAAACCTAAATCAGACTGGCTGGAATTTGTAGTTACTTCAAAGGCTAAGTCAAAAATCAAAAGCTACCTGAATTCACAGAAGAATCAGCTGGTTGAAGATGGAAAGGAGATTCTGCAGAGAAAACTGAGACATGCGAAAATCAATTTTAATGATGAAGAAATTAATAAACTGCAAAAATTTTTCAATTTAAAATCATCCCAGGAACTGTTTCTCAAATTCCAAAGCAACGAACTGGATGCCAGCAGCTTAAGAAAATACATCGAAAGTAAAAACGTATTCAACAATCTGCTTTCAAGATTCAGGAAGTCTCCTTCAAAAAATCAACATTTCGAGGAGCCTAAAGAACAAAACCTTGATATGATTGTTTTTGGTAAGGATGAAGAAAAGCTGAATTACAGCTATGCAAAATGCTGTACGGTAATCCCCGGAGATAAAATTTTCGGATTTATTACTATTTCTGATGGAATTAAAGTACACAGTGATAACTGCCCGAATGCCATTAATCTCAGAGCACAATATGATTACCGTGTTATTCCTGCCAAATGGGTTAATGCGGAAAGCTTTAAAAACAGGGTGAAGATCGAAATTGAAGGTCTTGACAGAATGGGAATGATCAATGATATTACCACTGTGATCAGCGGAAGTATGGGAATGGATATGAAAAGTATGTCCATTGAATCCAATAACGGGGTTTTTACAGGTAACATTACCCTTGAAGTAAAAAATAAAGGACAGCTTGAAGAGACCTTTAAAAAGCTTAAAAATATTAATGGCGTTTCCAGAGTGAGACGACTACAATCTTAAATATGAATTTATCACTTTATTTCAAAAAATTTTTCAATAACAGCCAGGCATCAGGAATCATTCTTATTTTCTGCGTACTTATTTCGTTACTCATCGCTAATTCTGCTGCTGCTGAAGGATTTCAAAATCTGTTAGACAAAGAAGTAGGTACCCACCTCTTCCATCTGGAATATCCGGTTGCCATCTGGATCAATGACGGACTGATGGCTGTATTTTTCCTGCTGGTAGGTCTTGAAATAAAGCGAGAACTTGTAGAGGGAGAGCTTTCTTCTTTTAGAAATGCCTCTTTACCTATTTTTGCAGCTGTTGGCGGAATGCTTGTTCCTGCAGTTATCTATAGCTTATTTAATTCAGGAACAGAATACAGTAACGGATGGGGAATTCCGATGGCAACGGATATCGCATTCTCTCTAGCAATTATTTCAATGCTGGGAAAAAGAATACCCAATTCCATTAAAATATTCCTTGCTGCATTGGCTATCGTAGATGATCTGGGAGCCATTCTTGTCATTGCAATTTTCTATACAGACCAGATCCACTGGAATTATCTGCTGCTATCTTTTGGAATAACTGCGCTGCTTTTCATCCTTAATTTTTTAAAAGTTACCCGCATAGTTTTTTATATTATTCCGGGACTTTTCTTATGGTACTTTCTTCACCATTCAGGTATTCATGCTACAATAGCAGGTGTTTTACTGGCCTTCTCAATTCCAACGAATGTCTCCAATGTTGAAATTTCACCGTTAGAAAAACTGGAACACCAGCTGCATATTCCGGTAAGTTTCCTGATTATGCCAATTTTTGCACTGACCAATACCAACATTACTTTTTCCGGCGAGATGGTTTCCGGAATAGCCAGCACGCTGGGATTAGGAATCATTTGCGGATTGGTTTTAGGTAAACTGATAGGAATCAACTTATTCTCTTTTATTGCAATTAAACTAAAACTTAGCTCCTTACCCCAGAACAGTAACTGGACTCAGATGATGGGTGTAGGTTTACTCGCCGGGATTGGATTTACTATGTCTATCTTTATTGCCCTTTTATCTTTTAAAAATGAGGTTTACATTCAGGATGAAGCCAAATTTGCTATACTTGTTGCTTCTTTTTTAGCTGCAATTCTTGGTTTTACAATACTGAGTATGAGCTCTAAAGAGCGTCCGGAGCCGGAAGATTAATCCTTTTTCCGGTCTTCCAAATTCCTTTTATGCTCCTCGTTTGTATCAAAATCGGGTTCTGTGATCTGGGTATGAAACAGGCCTGCTTCTTTCTGGATCTCATCAGATAAAAGCTTTTCAATTCTAAGCTTTCTGATCGCCATATTAAGCTCGTTTCCAAACAGAAGAAGATACACATTTACATTCACCCATACCATCAGTAGGATCATACTTCCGATGGAACCGTAAAGAACGTTATAACGGGCTATATCTTTTACATAAATGGCAAAAATATAGGTGGTCACCAAAAACAAAACCGTTGTAAGAACCGCTCCGGGAATTGCCTGTCTGAAACGGATAATTTTCACCGTTCCCAGCCAATAAAATAAAGTAAGCAGGATAAAATAGAATAACGGAAAAGATACAAACCCGATAATACTGGAAAGGTTGTCAACCAGCCATGAAACATCATAGGAAGGTGTAAAGAGTTTCATTACCACCTCTACATAATAAACTCCGAATAAGGTCAGAAATACAATTGTGATGAAGCCTATTGTGATAAAAAACGATAGAATAAACTCCTTTACATCACTTAATTTCTCATCTGTATTCTCATTAAATCCGTTAATAAGCGAAAAAGTCCCGTTGGTGGCAAATACAAGAGCCAATACTATGGTAAGGTTACTGATTCCTTTCATATTGGGAATAATATTCGTTTCAATATATCCTCTCACATCATTTTCCATATTGGAAGGAAAAACATTATGCATCAGCACTTCAAAAATATAAAACTGCAGCTTGTCATAATGTGGCATATAAGGCAATACCGAAAGAAGGAACAGTATAAAGGGAAATAAACTGATGGTAAAGCTCCAGGAAATAGCCGCAGCTTTCCTGCCTATCTTATCTTTAAAAATTCCGGATATATAAATCTGAAACATTTGCCATAATGATATTCCCAGAACAGGAATATGTATGTCATCAAAAAAGTCTTGAATTTTCAGGATAAAACCGGGAACTTTTATACTCATCTGTTGTTTACTATTTCACAATTAGCTCAAGAGATCAGAGTACTGATTTTATTAGCTTTTACAGTATCCTTATTCTCTTTTATACAAATATAAACATTTTCCTACTCCTATTTCTAAATGGCAAATTATATAGAATTAAGGTGTAAACCAAAGATGATCTAAAATAGTAAATCTTTTGTCTTTACAGATATTATCATTTTATTGAAACCTTAAATATTGGAATAAGAAGAAATTATTGAAACCCGGGCAGACTTTGATTCCTTTCCTTAAAAAACTTATATTTGCGGCTGAAACTTCCTACAATGCGCATTAGTTTACTTTGTATCGGTAAAACAGATGATAAGGAAATTAATTCTTTAATCAATTATTACCTTAACCGCCTTCCCAAACACTGGAATTTTGAAATCATTGAAATTCCGGATATTAAAAATGCCAGAAACCTGTCCCCCGACCTTCTTAAAAAAGAGGAATCTAAATTATTTTTGAATCATATTGATAAAAACGATCTGGTTGTAATACTTGACGAAAAAGGGAAACAATTTACCAGCCGCGAATTCTCACAGAAAATCGATTCATGGATGAATTCTTCCATAAAAAAAGTACATATTCTCATAGGAGGAGCCTACGGCTTTTCGGAAGAGATGTATGGCAGGGCCAATGAGAAAATGTCACTTTCCAAAATGACATTTACTCACCAGATGATCCGGCTTTTTATTGTTGAGCAACTTTACAGAGCTGATCAGATCCTTCAGGGAAAGCCCTATCACAATGACTGATTTCGAAAAGTTCAGATATAATTCAGAAATTACTTTTTGGCACATTTAGTATAATAGTCCGCCAATACGGCTTTTTCATATCCCAATGTTACTGCTTTATCAAGATTTTCACAGGCTTCTTTAGGCTTTGCGGTATCAAATAAAACCAAGGCTTTTGTTACATAAGACTGAGCAAATTTAGGATCTATAGAAGTTGCTTTATTAACATCTGTAAGAGCCTCTTTATATTTTTTCATTTTTAAATATACATCTGCACGTCCGTTATAAAGCAATGATTCAGGCTTTTCAGCAATAAGCTGGTTATAATCCTTCAAAGCTCCTTCAAGATCTCCGTTATTCTTTTTCAGGTTGGCCAATCCTGTCTTCGCAAAAATATTATCTGGTGCAAAACCAAGGATCTGATTCAGATCTTTGATTGCAAGATCCTTTTTTCCCTGACTGTCATAAATTTTGGAACGTGTAAGATATAGATCTACATTTTCAGGCTCTACCTGAAGTCCCTTTTCTACATATTCCAGCGCTTTTGTCTTGTTTCCTTTCTGACTATGCAATGAAGACAGGTTAACATACACAGGAGCTGACATAGGATTAGCTTTAAGAGCTGACTCATAAGACTTAAAAGCTAAAGCAGCCTTACCAAGCCTTCTTTGAGAAGTTCCCAGATAATTATAATATTCAGATTGAAATCTCTGTATTTGTTCTTTTTCAGCTAATTTCAGATATTGTTCTTCAGCACATTTATAATCTGCTTTTTTAAAACATTCTTCCGCCAGCTTTTTATCCTGGGCGTAAAAATTAAATGAGATACAAATGGATGCAAGCAGTAATAAAGCTTTCTTCATGGTGTTATATTTTGTTTGTTGATCACTTTTCTGGCGAGTGCTCCAAATACCACTCCCAATAAAGATCCAACAAACGCCCCCACCAAAATATCTATCGGGAAATGCACTCCTAAATAAATCCGGCTGTAGGAAACCACTATAGCCCATACAAATATAGCATATGGAAACCATTTAAGTTTATTTTTCAATAAAATACTTAAAAAAGATGCCAGAAAGAACGTATTGGATGCATGTGCGGAATAAAATCCAAATTGCCCGCCACATTTTACAATTCTCATATGATGTTCCAATGTAGGATCATGACATGGCCGCAGTCTGGCAACACCATATTTAAAAACACTGGCCAGCTGGTCAGAAACTGTTACTCCAAGTGCTAAAAAAATCAGAATAAAAACCAAAGATCTTAGTTTATAGTTTTTATATAAAAAATAAAGGAATATAATGTAAAGGGGTACCCAGATCCAGGTACTGGAAATCAGCATCCACAGCTGGTCAAAAGAAGAATCACCTAAATTATTAAGGTATAGAAACACCTTTTTATCTTCCTGAATAATTTCTTCCATATTTATCTGCTTACAGGCCCTTCATAAGTTTCATCCTCAGAAGGTTTAGGTTTTGGAGGCTCATTGGATGCAACAGGCTCTGTCAGAATATCTTTTTTGATATCGTTTACCGGATTGAAATCTTTAGCAGCATCTTTTACCTTTTCAATTTCACGCTTGATTTCAGAAACAGGATTATCGGTCTCTTTCATAATTTCAGTTTTGATATCTTCCACTGCACCACGCATTTTTCTAACGCCAGACCCAAGGTCACGTGCGATCTGCGGAAGTTTATCAGGTCCGAATAATACAACGATTGCGATGGCAATGAGTGCCATTTCTCCAATGCTTAATTCCATTTTGTAAAATTACAAAAGATTATAACATTTATTTACTTTAAACTTAAATTTTAAATAAATTTTAAGATTTTAAAAGCCCATTTCAATAACACATGTATATAGATAATCCCCCGTCACTTTTTAAATTCAATATCTCCATTTTTTTTAATAATTCAGTAAACAGTTTCACACGTTTTCCGGATTAGGGAACAATATTGTAAAATTGTAAACAATAGAATCAATTTCTTTATCCATAGCCTTTCACCAGAGAGCAAAAAAAGCTGATCACTTCCACTTGCTTATTAATATTAAATTTAGCTAGAATTTTTTATTTAACATAATAAAATATCTCCATGTAGTGATTAACTAATTGTATATATTTATAGCTTAATATAAAATATTAATTATGAAAAATCTTAAAAACTTTCAAGAGAAAATTTGAAAAATGTAGTTGGAGGACTTATGGAACCTCGTAGATGGTGCTGCTTTGGCTAATGGTGTAGTACGGGTGTATATGGAGATTCATGATTTAGTGTGTGTTGATGCTTGTACTTCATTACAAAAGTACTAAAAATTAAGGTTAACAATTAAATCTAAATTAATAAAGGGTTACTTTGGAAAGCACCCTTTTAAAGTTTTTTTAAATATGAAAATTATATTTTTCTTCTGGCTTTTCTTCTTTTCTATATGTTATTCTCAAAATATTAGATTTTCTTATAATTATAAATTTATTATAGATACTTTACAGAAAGATAATATATCTGAAGAAGTTGTAATTCTTGATTTTAATAATGAAAAAAAGGAATCTATTTTTACAGGACTAAAACATATTTTATCTGATTCAACGATGGCAGTAATGTCGAGAAAAGGAATAATGCTATTTCCAGATAAATCAATGAAAATAAAATATGTAGTAGAAAAAAAGAATGATAGTATATTATATTTTTATACTGATAATCACATGCCTAATCCTGCATTAAAGGTTAAAGATAAAAGAACAATAAATTGGAAGATTTTAAATGAAAAAGAAAAAATATCAGGATATCCAGTTCAAAAAGCAATAGCTACTTTTGGAGGAAGAGAATGGATCGCTTGGTTTACTAATGAAATCCCTATTTCAGATGGACCATATAAATTTCGAGGTCTACCTGGCCTTATTCTAAAGGTTTATGATAAAACTAATACTCACATATTTGAAATAATATCTGTTCAAAAACAAAAATCTAATTATATTGTTTTAAATGATGATACTTATAAAAATGTAAAAGAAATTAGTTTTAATGAGTATCAAGAGATATCTAAAGAAAGTCCTTTGGAAAGATATAGAAATAAAGCTTTTAGTGGCGATATAATTTTTAAAAGTAGCGAGGAAAAACAAAAATTTTTGAAAGATTTAGATATTAAAATAAAAGAGAGTAAAATACACGATAATAATCCAATTGAATTAGTTGATGTATTTAAAAGAAAAAGATAGTATAAACCTTAATAACCGGAACTTTTATCTTCTATTAATAACTTCTCTATCTTTTCTCTGATTCTATAGGATATCACTCCATATATCCAGTCTATTCTTTTTGAATTTTATCCACGAGATCATTCTCTCTGTACACTGCATTTCTTCTTGCAGTCCAAAAATTCCTTCATTATCCTGAACAACTGTTCTTTACTCCTAACCAATATAACTTCTTTTTGATCAAAGGACATGTAAGCGTAACTGCCACAAAGTCACACTCAATAAGATAATTTATCTCCGTCTATCACAACAAGAAGCAGTAAATGAGTTCTGGCAGTATTTTCATCCTTTTCTCTATATGACTCTTGTTAGCTGTAATTCCACACTAAATCATAATATTCCAGTACTTTTTCAAAAGCAGATTATGTTCATAACAACACCCCTGCATTCGCTAACCACTTTCCTAAAACATGATAATCTGAGCGAAGGAACAGTTCCCGTATATGAGTCAATTTTCAAAGGGAATATACTAAGGATGCAGTTGATAATTTTTTTACAGCACGCTGATATTTGCTTCCGAATCCTCGGAATAATGAATTCTTTCCAGGTATTTTTCAAATCCCTGCTCTATCATCATCGCAAATTTTACAATTTATTTTTTTTGTGAAAAGCAGAATAGGTAACAATAACACTAATGGCCATTAAAATAAATGCAAGGAAAAACGGTGCTCCGGAAAACTTGAACGGTGCTTCATCATGTGTGAAAAAATAAAACAGGTTAGTCATCATCGGTGGGCCGATAATTGAGGTTGCACTCATAAGGCTCGTCAATGCTCCCTGCAGCTCTCCCTGTTCATTAGAAGGGACACTCTTGGTAATCACAGATTGCAGGGCAGGTCCACAAATTCCTCCTAAGCAATAAGGAATTAAAAACACAAACATCATCCAACCTTCTGATGCAAAAGCAAAAAGTAACATTCCCACAGCATACAGTGCCAATCCGTAATAAATACTCTTCTGCTCTCCTAACCTCGGAGTTGTCCATCTGATCAGTCCCCCTTGTACAAGCCCAACCAGCAAACCTACTACCCCCAACGAAATTCCTACCATTCTTTCTGTCCAGTTAAACTTATACATGGTAAAGAAACTCCAGTTACTCTGTACAGCATGTCCTGCAATATAGATCAGAATCAATGATACAATCAGTCCTGAAATTTCAGGATGCTTACCTAAAAACTTAAATGATCCTACAGGATTTGCCCGTTTCCAGTCAAACTCTCTTCTTTTATCCTTATCCAAACTTTCGGGAAGAATAAAATAGCCATAAAGAAAATTCAGCAAACATAAACCTGCTGCTGCATAAAACGGCACTCTCGCACCATAATGTCCCAAAACTCCTCCAAGGACAGGACCTATGATAAAACCGAGACCAAAAGCTGCCCCAATAAGCCCGAAATTCTTTGCCCTGTCTTCATCAGTGGAAATATCTGCAATATAAGCACTGGCAGTCGTAACACTAGCCCCTGTAATCCCTGCAATAATCCGTCCTAAAAACAACCACCAGATAGTGGGAGCCAATGCCAGAAAAATATAATCTACAGCAAAACCGAAAAGAGAAATGAGAATAATGGGTCTTCGTCCGTATTTATCACTCAGGTTACCTACAAGCGGTGAAAATATAAATTGAGTAAATGCATAAGCAAATCCCAGCCATCCACCATACTTTGCGGCCTCACTGATATCTGCATGAATAAGCTCTTCAATTAACTTGGGAACTACAGGAATAATGATTCCCCATCCCGTTATATCAATCAGTAAAGTGATAAATATGAAGCCTATAGCGGCCTTTTTCTTTGAATTTTCCATGATCCTGCAAAATTAATCAAAACTAAAAAATAATGATTCTAAATTTCGATATATTAAAAAATTATAATATCAGTTAATCTCCTGCTATTAAAAATAAAAAGCCTTTCTTTCGAAAGGCTTTACTTATTTATTGTAGTTTGTATTACTTTGAAGCAAGTACTTCTTTGTTAGAAGTTGTTTTTCCGTGTACTCCCTCCTCTTTTCCTTTTTTAAGAAAGTCATAAGCAATTGCAGATGCAATAAAGATTGATGAGTAGGTACCAAACCCAATACCGATTAACAATGCAAACATAAATCCTCTTAAATTATCTCCACCGAAGATAAAAATTGCCAGGATTACCAGAATGGTTGTAAATGAGGTGTTGAATGTTCTACCTAATGTACTGGAAATTGAATCATCAAATAATCCCGCCAGTGTTATAGATTTCTTCTCTCTCAGATACTCTCTGATTCGGTCAAAGATAATTACCGTATCGTTAATAGAATACCCTAAGACAGTAAGGATAGCCGCAATGAAGTCCTGATTGATCTCCATGTTGAACGGCATATATTTATGAAGCAGGGAATATGTTCCCAAGATAATTACTGCATCGTGGAACAATGCTGCCACAGCTCCTAAAGAAAACTGCCATTTTCTGAATCGGAACAAAATATAAATAAAGATTCCTGCAAGAGCAGCAACTACGGCAAGGATACCATGTGTCTGAATATCGTCTGCCACTGTTGGACCTACCTTTTCAGATGAAATAATTCCGGCATGGTCTTTATCTGCAGATTTAAAATCTTTTAGGGTAAGCGTTGCAGGAAGGTTTCCTTTTAATCCCTGATATAGTTTTTCTTCAATAGTCTGGTCAGCCTTTAAAGACTCATCTTCAATAAGATAATCTGTAGAAATTTTTAACTGATTGGCATTACCAAAAGTTTTAGCCTCTACCGAAGAATTTTTACCATCTTCAGTTTTAAACAGTTTTACCAGATTTTCCTCAACATCATTAGCATTAACCGGCTTATCAAATCTTACGATGTAATTTCTACCTCCGGTAAAATCAATACCATATTTGAAACCATGGGTTACCATAGAACCGATACAGATCACCGTTAAAATACCTGAAATAATATACGCGTATTTTCTCTTTCCGATGAAATCAATCCATGTATTTCTGAATAGGTTCTTCGTTGGCGGAGTCCATACGGAAAGCTGCTTACCTTTATTCAATCTGTTGAAGATCATTACCCTTGAAAGCAATACAGATGTAAACAATGTCATGATGATACCGATCATCAGTGTCAATGCAAATCCTTTGATAGGCCCTGTTCCGAAGAAGAATAATACAACAGCAGTCAATAACGTAGTGGAGTGACCATCAATAATGGCACTTAATGCATGCTTGAAACCATCTTTGTAAGCTTCAAGGATACTCTTACCTGCAAATAATTCTTCTTTGGTTCTTTCGTAGATAATTACGTTTGTATCTACCGCCATTGCCATCGTTAACACAATACCGGCAATACCAGGAAGCGTAAGGGTAAAGTCTCCGGAATCCATAATTCCGAAAATATAGAAAAGGTTGATTACCATTGCAATTACAGCGTACACACCGGCACCACCATAATAGAAAATAATATAAACAATGATAATTAAGAAGGCAATAGCAAATGAGATCATACCGGCGTTGATAGATTCCTGCCCTAGAGAAGGACCTACCTGAGTAGCCTGAACTACTTTTGCTCCTGCCGGTAATTTGCCGGCTCCTAAAACGTCAACCAATTCTTTTGCTTCATCCTGAGAGAAGTTCCCTGAAATCTGAGTTCTTCCGTTAG
This sequence comes from Chryseobacterium flavum, assembly GCF_003385595.1. GTDB lineage: Bacteria > Bacteroidota > Bacteroidia > Flavobacteriales > Weeksellaceae > Chryseobacterium > Chryseobacterium flavum. The sequence goes on from NZ_QNUE01000001.1 coordinate 350,830, forward strand.
GAATAGCATTTACAACGTTCGGGGCAGTATAAACTCTGTTATCAAGAGTTACAGCAACCGGTTTTCCAACGTTTTTCTCTGTTAAAGTTTTCCATTCTTTTGCTCCTTTGGAATCCATCTGCATATCTACTACCACTCTTCCCAGTTCATCATAGCTGATGTTGGCCGTTTCTACGGCACCATCTACCGGAGCTTTTTGATTAATGTTACCTCTGATTGCATACAATACCAGGTTATCCGGGCTTGTAGCTTCAGGTTTGTAACCCCACATGAATTGTGTATATTTAATGTTTGCCGGACGTAAAGCCTGACCTACTTTGCTGTTTAATATTTTATTTACAACGGCAGTATCTGATAATTTTACGTTGGCAACACCATTACTACTTAATTTGTCAAGCTGTAAAAGATTCATGAAGTTAACATTTTTTGCAACTCCCATAGAATCTCCTTTTGCTGCAACCATAGTTGTCAATGTCTGGAAATAAGGTACGATCTCAGGAACCTGCTGTACTTCCCAGAACTGTAGTTTTGCTGAAGTCTGAAGCATTTTCTTTACTTTATCGATATCCTTCATTCCTGGCATTTCTACTGAAATTCTAGCAGTTCCGGGTACTCTCTGAACGTTCGGCTGAATTGCACCAAGCTTGTCAATTCTTGTTCTGATTACCTCGAAAGCTGTTCCGACAGAAAGATCAATTCTTCTTTTAACAATACTTTTTACCTGCTCATCAGTAGTATTATACTTGATTTCAGACAGGGTTGTATTTCCGAAAAGCTCCGGATCTGCAAGCTTAAGGTTTGTTCCTTTTGCCTTGTTAACCGCATCGAATTGTTCAAAGAAGTTATCGATATACGATTTTGTAGAATTTTTCTGAACTTCATCAGTCTTGTTTAAAGCTTCAATAAGAACAGGATTGGTAGAATAATTGGTTAAATCATTCACCAGATCTCTCTGGTTGATCTCCAATAGAACATTGATCCCTCCTTTAAGGTCAAGACCAAGTTTCATTTCCTTGTCTTTAGCTTTTGAATAATAAAGCTTTGTATACCCAAGATTAAGAGTATCTTCCTTGATGCGTTTGATCTCTTTCTCGTTTCCTTTCGCAGCTTCGATCTGCGATTCAATTTTGCTGGCGTACCAGGTTGGTAATAGCTCGTTTAAGCAGATCAACCCCAGGACAATAGCAACAATTGTAATAAGTCCTTTTCCTTGCATTTTGTTATAACTACGTTAAATTAAGTCGGCAAATATAATGATTTTCTTGTATTTTATGAATTTTTAACAACAGAAATGGTTTATTTTCAGATATATTGGTATTACAATCTCTATTTAAGATTTAACAATTTTTCCACACTATCTTAATGAAGTTTTCAAATTTTGATTGGTATAAATTTTTCATACATTTTTCAACACACTAACTATCAAAATATTATGAAAAAATTACTTTTTACGATGACTATTCTTTCTTCCTTAATCGTTAATTCTCAAAGTATTAATCTGGAAGAATTTGCTACCGGACTTACCAGCCCGGTCGAAATTACAAACGCGAACGACAGCCGTCTTTTTGTTGTGCAGCAAAACGGGATTATAAAAATCATACAACCCACGGGAACCGTAAATGCAACCAACTTTCTGAATATTACTTCAAAAATAACGTATGGTGGAGAAAGAGGTCTTTTAGGACTTGCTTTTCACCCGCAATACCCCTCCAACGGGTATTTTTTTGTTTATTATAACAATACTGCCGGAAATATTGTTGTCGCCAGATATACCGTAAGCCAGACCAATCCTGATACAGCCGACCCTGATTCTGAAAAGATCATACTGAATATTCCCAAACCCTTCGACAATCACAACGGAGGAAGTATACATTTTGCACCTGACGGAAAGCTCTGGATCATTACCGGAGATGGAGGAAGCGGCGGAGATCCCAACAACAATGCCCAAAACAAAAATTCACTCCTTGGAAAAATGCTGAGAATCGATGTGGATGCCACCGGCCCCTATAATATTCCGGCTGACAATCCTTTTGTGGGAACCGATGGTGCTGATGAAATCTGGTCATATGGATTAAGAAATGCCTGGAAATTTTCTTTTGACCTGACTACAGGCAATGCCATGATTGCAGATGTTGGCCAGGGAGCGATAGAAGAAATAAACAAGATGCCTATAACTCAGGCTGGCTTAAACTACGGCTGGCGGTGTTACGAAGGAAACAATGCTTATAATACTGCAGGATGTGCCACACCATCCACCATGACCTTTCCTATTGCCGTATATGATCATTCAGGAGGGAAATGTTCTATCACAGGAGGATATGTTTACAGAGGAGCCCAGAATCCTTCATTACAAGGAAAATATTTCTTTGCAGATTATTGTTCCACCCAAATTGGAATTCTGGATAGTAATAATGCCATCACGTGGACAACACCCTATTCCGGAAATAATTTCTCTACTTTCGGGGAAGATTATCAGAAAGAGCTGTATGCTGCAGCTGTAAACAATGGGAAAATTTTTAAAATATCAACAGGAACCTTAGGTATTCAGGAAAATAATTCCCTTGGAAAAATAAATATCTACCCTAATCCGGCACATAAAGAATTATTCATTGATGGAATTAAGGATAAAAATCTTATTCTGGAGATTATTAATACTGAAGGAAGAAAAATTCTGACAACCAATAATCTGGTCAATAAAAAAAGTATAGACATTTCCGGAATTCCTTCCGGCATTTACTTTATCAACCTGAAATCAGGCAATCTGAAGTCTTATAGCCAAAAAATCATTATTAAATAAAGTATCTTTAAACTTAAAATTTAAGTAAATATAAAAAGCGGTTCAAGTGAACCGCTTTTTATATTTTATATTGTCATTGAGAAAATTCTTGTTTCAGGCTTATTCCTCATCATTCTGAGATCAAAAACCATGGCTACATTTCTTGTAAATGCTCTTCCTGCTTCTGTAATCTTAATCTCATTACCACTAATTTCCACTAATCCGTCATTTTCCATTTCTTTCAGCATTTCTAATGCATTTTCGAGTTCAGGAAATGAGTTATCTACATTGAAAGTTGTTTCGAGCTGACACATTAAATTCAGAATATGCCTTCTGACTATAAGATCTTCTTCATTCAATACATGCCCTTTTACCACAGGTATTTCCCCTTCTTCAACAGATTTCTGATATTCTTCAACAGTTTTTACATTCTGGGCAAAAGCATACCATGAATCTGAAATGGCTGACATTCCCAGTCCAATCATCAGCTGAGTATTGCTTGAAGTATATCCCATAAAATTTCTGTGAAGCTTTTTGTGAATTAAAGATTGATATAAATCATCATGCTCCAGTGAGAAATGATCCATCCCCACTTCAATATATCCTAAGTCCTGAAGCAGTTTTTTACCATCTTCATATAAACGGCGTTTTTCTTCTCCACTGGGAAGGTCATTTTCATCAAATCCCCTTTGCCCGACTCCTTTCACCCACGGAACGTGTGCGTAAGAATAAAATGCCAGCCTGTCCGGTTTCAATTCCATTGTTTTTCTGATCGTATGTTCCATTGCATCCCAGTTCTGATGCGGAAGTCCAAAAACAAGGTCATGGCTTATTCCTCTGTAACCGATTTCTTTAGCCCATTCCGTTACATTTTTTACATTTTCAAAAGGCTGAATCCGATTAATGGCTTTTTGAACTTTAGGATCATAGTCCTGAACCCCAAAGCTCACTCTTCTGAAACCAAGGTCATATAAAGTCTGAAGATGATCTTTTGTAGTATTATTAGGATGTCCTTCAAAAGAAAATTCAGGATGTTCCGCAATATCTACTGTTGAAAAAATTCCGTTCAGCAATGTCTTTAAGTTCTCAGGAGAGAAAAACGTAGGAGTTCCTCCTCCCAGGTGTAATTCTTTCAGCTTAGGTTTTTCATTGAACAGATCAAGGTAAAGCTTCCATTCTTTTAAAACGCTTTCGAGATAAGGAATTTCAACACTATGCTGTTTTGTAATACGTTTATGACACGCACAGAATGTACATAATGCCTCACAAAAAGGCAGGTGAATATAAATAGAAATCCCCTCTTCTGCATTACTTTCATGAAAAGACCGGATTACGCTTTCTTTCCATTTTTCCGGGGAAAACGTATTTTCATCCCAATACGGAACCGTCGGATAAGAAGTGTAACGAGGACCGGGAATATTATATTTATCTATTAAAGAGTTCATCTGAAAATTAAATTTTATAGAATATGAAATTTAACACCATTAAAATTTCATCCTGCAAAATTAGCTATTAGTTATGAATTTTAACCTATGAATTATATTAGGTTCTATTTTATAATGAATCTAAATTCCTGTTCATCGGCCTTTTTATAGACAATGATAAATTCTATACCTGATATTTACAATTCTAATTTCATCACTGCAATTCTATCTTTACCGGCAACCACAATTGTATTTCCATCTATCCACTGACATACAAAAAAACCTTTTTCATCGGAAATTTTTTTCCATGTCTTTCCGAAATCCTGAGAATAACTGATATGCCGGTCTCCGACTGCAACGATCTCCTTCCCTTTTGAGCCTGGCTTAATCTTTACACAGGTTATATATCCTGCATTTTGTCCTGAAGCCTGAATCTGCCATGTTTCTCCACCATCGGAAGTGGTTGCTATGTTATTAATATTAGCTTCCTGCCTGGTATAATCCCCTCCTGCGGCAATTCCAAACCGGTCACTGCTGAAATCTATGGAATATATTCCCTGCGAAGATTCTCCCTGTATAAACGGTGTATTGAAAACTTCCAGCTTATTGTTGTCTGTATTTAGTCTCACAATCCTTGAAGCTTTTCCACCTGTTGCAATCCAGACATAATTTTTAGCTGAGCAGATATTGGTATTACTGGCAGCAAAAGCAGCTTCTCCATCGTTCAGTATCAGGTCATTGTTAAACATGCCCCATTTTCCATTCCTGTATACTGCCAGTTTCAACAAATGATCCCGGTCTGCATCACTGAAAGTATACGCCAGTCTGTCATTCACAAAGTGTAAGGCATCATAAAAGGCTGTTTTGGCTGTATCTGTGAAAACAATCTGCGACCTGAGGTCTTTTTTATCTATTTTAAAGAAACGGGCAGGGCTCTCAATATTTATAGCATAAAAAGCATTTTTATCCTGAGCCAGTGTTCTAAACTGTAATTTGTCCTCTGATAACCTGATTTGTTTCTGTTTTTTGGGGTCCTTGAGATCAACAAAGCCAAACTTAGAGTCTGTTCCGCTGTACCAGACTTTATGATCATATACCTCAAGAGCCCTGATGCTGATCTTGTCATTAAGAATTGTTTCAATGCTTTTTACCTGCTGGGAAAATATATTCATTCCTACAGACAGTAATACAATGGAGATGATCTTTTTCATAATATATTACAACAAAAAAACCGCCGAAGCGGTTTATATTAATATTAATCTATGTTTTTATATTTTTCAGGATTGTTCAGTTTACTGTGTGACTTTCCATAAAGGAAATAAACAAAACCTCCAAGACATAACCATACTGCTGAAAGTTCCAGTGCATGAGCACTCAGATTAAATATCAGATACAGGTTAATGATCACTCCCAATGCTACAACTATTTTATATGCCGGCACCTTGAATGGTCTGATCAGGTTGGGTTCTTTCTTTCTCATTACCCAAACAGCAATACAAACCAATGTAAATGCAAACAGGGTTCCAAAGCTTGTCATATCTGCCAGCGTGGAGATCGGAGTAAATGCAGCAATAAATGCTACTACAATACCCAGTAAGATAATTCCTTTATAAGGAGTTCTTGTTTTCGGGTGAAGTTCACCAAAGAACCCCGGAATTAACCCGTCTTTTGCCATTCCGATGAAGATTCTTGACTGTCCCATCATCATTACCATTACTACGGAAATCAGTCCTACGGTAGCAGCAATCGTAACAATATTACTTGCCCAGTGTTTTCCTGCAATTTCAAATGCATACGCTACCGGAGCTTTGATCGCATCAGGATATTTTCCTTCAGGATTAAAGTCTGTATAATGCATCATCCCTGTCAAAACAAGAGATACACAGATATATAAGGCTGTACAAATTAGTAATGAGGCAATAATAGCAAAAGGAACATCCTTTTTAGGGTTAATAGCTTCTCCTGCCTGGGTAGAAACAGCATCAAAACCAATATATGCAAAGAAAATGGCTGCAGCTCCTGAAATAATTCCTTTAATACCATACGCCGATACCATATCTCCTTCTGAGTTTTTAATAGAAATCTGATCCGGGATAAAAGGATTCCAGTTTTTAACCCCTTCAGTAGCATTATAAAGCTCTGGATTTGAGAAAATGATATAAGCTCCTGCAATAACTACAAAGATAACAGCTGAAGTTTTCAACAGAACGATCAGGTTGTTCGCTCCTGCCGCTTCTTTTGTTCCTTTAACCAATAAGGCGGTAATCAACAGAACCAGAATAAATGCAGGAAGATTCATTGAGAAACCTTCTCCTGTATAACTTGCCGGATCGGAAGTTAAATAGGCAGGTAAATGAACTCCAAAAATTTTTAAAAATTTGGTAAAATAACCGGACCAACTCACGGAAACCGCCATACTTGCCATGGCATATTCCAGAATGAGACACCAGCCCATTGCCCAGGCAAAAATTTCTCCTACCGTTCCATAGGCATAAGCATATGCTGAACCTTCAACAGGAATAATAGATGCAAACTCTGCATAACATAATGCTGCAAAAACACAGGCTATACCTGCTATGATAAAAGAAATTGCCAGTGCCGGCCCTGCATGGTAATAGGCTCCGGTTCCGGTAAGAACAAAGATTCCACCGCCAATGATAGCACCTACTCCAATTGCTGTTAAACTCCATTTTCCAAGGACTTTTTTCAGCTCACTTTTCTGCATATCTGCCTCATAGGCACTCAGTGGCTTCTTAACCCAAATTTTAGACATGTTTTTTTATTTATTAAGGATTTACGAAAATATAAAAAATTTAGAAACTCTCACGTTTATCGGCAAATTTTCATCATTTATTTTAAATAAAAAATTTAAAAACCTGACTGACACATGATTCAAAGTATTTTATAAAGTGTTAATTTTTGTTTATTTTTGATCACATGAACTTATATGATCTTTTTGTAAAACCGTATGAAAATTATACAGCTTTACAGATTTTGCTGGAGGCGTCAGGTGCTTTCTTTGGAACGCTGAGTGTTTATTTTTCTATCAAAAAAAATATCTGGGTATACCCTACCGGCATTATTTCAACCCTGATCTATGTTTATATTCTTTTTAATTTCGGATTACTGGGAGACTGCCTTATTAATGTTTACTATACTATAATGAGTGTTTATGGCTGGATTCTATGGTCTAAAAACTCATCAGACCATATTCACGTAGATGTTACCTGGGCAACAAAAAAAGAATGGTTCTACGCAGGTATCCTTTTTATCCTGAGTCTGGCTTTTGTCACCCTGATTTATTATTATAAACCTTATATTGATAATGCAGAAAATGCTGATTTCGGATTATATCATTTAGATTGGGCGAACTGGCTGGATATATTCACTACTTCAATATTTTTAGTAGGAATGTGGTTTATGGCCAAACAGCGCATTGAGAACTGGGTTTTCTGGATTATCGGAGACTTAATTTGCATCCCTATGATGATTTTTAAGGGACTTGGAATCACTTCGGTTCAATATTTGGTATTTACTATAATGGCTATCCTAGGATACCTTAATTGGAAAAAAAGTTTAAAAGAAAAAAAAGTACAATAAAGTCATGAAAAATTTATTAAAAATAGCAGTCAGTATTTTTGCTATTACCAGTTTAACTTCTTGTCTGGCATATTCAGACGGTTATGCTAATGGTGGTTACGGAGACCCATATTATAATAACGGATATTATTATGCTCCTTCCGGATATTATGGAAATGGTGGATACTGGGGTAATGACGGCTATTATTACAGAAACGACATAAATTATTATTATGATAATGGCGTTCCTTATTACTACTACAATTATAATAATTCAAGAAGAAAAGTATATGTAGAAAGAAGATCTGAATCATCAAGACAGAATAATGGATTCAGGGGCCAGACCAATAGCGGAAGCGGCTTTAATAATAACAATAATAGCGGTTTCTATAATAATAGAAACAATAACAACAGTAACAGAAATAATAACGGAGGTTTCAGAAACCAGAACAATGGTAACCAGAATAAACAATGGAACCAAAATAATAGTGGAGGATTCAGAAATCAAAGTGGAGGAAATTATCAGAATCCTCAGAAAAATTCAAACAGCGGAGGCTTCAGAAACTCCGGAAACAACAACAAACCACAATCTTCAAACGGTGGAGGATTCAGAGGAGGTTCGGGTAACCAGGGAAACAGTTCTAATAACTCGGGGAACTCAAACAGACAGAACTCCGGAGGTTTTAGATAAAAACAATTATAAATAAAGAAACGAACAGCTAACACTGTTCGTTTTTTCGTTTTAAATATATTAATTTTGCCTCTTTATATATACAGAACAATGGAATTTTATAAATATCAGGGAACCGGAAATGATTTTGTAATGGTTGATAACCGTGACCTTCAATTCCCTAAGGATAAGAATATTATTGAGAAGCTTTGTGACAGACGTTTTGGAATTGGTGCAGATGGATTGATTCTGCTTGAAAATGATGATCAGTATGATTTCAAAATGGTATATTACAATTCTGATGGTGGTGAAAGTACAATGTGTGGAAACGGAGGAAGATGTCTGGTAGCGTTTGCCTTTTTTCTGGATATTTTTGAAGACAGATGTAAATTCATCGCAATAGATGGTGAACATGAAGCGGAAATCCACAATGGGATTGTTAAGCTAAAAATGATTGATGTAGACTCTATTTCCTATGATGGTACTGATTCTGTTCTTAATACAGGATCTCCTCACTATGTAAAATACGTAAACGATCTTGAAAATTTTAAAGTTTTTGCTGAAGGAAACGGCATCAGAAATTCTGAAAACTATAGAGAAAAAGGAATCAATGTAAATTTTGTTGAAAAAATTTCTGATAATGAAATCTTTGTAAGAACCTATGAACGAGGCGTTGAGGACGAAACTTACAGTTGCGGAACAGGAGTTACGGCTTCTGCTTTAACTTTTCTGCAAAAAGACAATCTAACTTCTGTAAAAGTTAAAACTTTAGGAGGTAACCTCAAAGTTTATGCTGAAAAAAGTGGTGACTCATTCCTGAACATATGGCTGGAAGGTCCTGCAAAGCAGGTTTTTAAAGGAAAAATAGACCTCCTTTAAGAACAAAAAAACTTTTAATCAATATTATTAGGAATGAAAAAAGCTATTCTCATTATCATTCTGCTGGTTTTTGTGATCGCGGGATTTTTTGGTTTGAGATTTTATAATAAATATTTCGGAAACAATGTAGAAAAAGAAGGGTATGTTTTAATTCCCCATAAAGCGGATTTTAAACAGATTCTGGATTCTATTGCTCCATATATAAAAAATAAGGAGTCTTTTGAAGCCGTAGCCAAAGACAAAGGTCTTGAAAGAAATTTCAAAGCAGGCCGATACCATATTCTAGAAGGAACAGGAAATACCGATCTGGTGAATATGATTAAGGCTGGTAATCAAACAGCAAATTCTTTCAGAATAGGAGATTTTGGAGATATGTATCAGATGATCGGTAAAGTGACCAAAAAAACAGAGCTGGATTCTTTACATTTCGTTAATGACCTTGATGGTCTTGCCAGGGAGAAAGGATTTAAAAATGCAGAAGATCTTAAAAAATATTTTTTTATAGATACTTACAATTTCTTCTGGACAGTAAGACCCAGAGAATTTTTTGCAAAGTTTGAGGAACAGTACAATGATTTCTGGACCAGTGAAAGGAAAAATAAAGAACAGCAATCTGGCCTGACAAGAGATCAGATTTATGCTCTGGCTTCTATTGTATACAAAGAATCCGGAGGAAAAAAGGATGAAATGAAAACAATCGCAGGATTATATTTAAACCGTTACAGAAAAGGGATGAAACTTCAGTCTGATCCTACCGTAATCTATGCGATCAATAAACAAACTAATTTTAAGGAACCTATTAAAAGGGTTTTGTATAAACATTTATCTACTCCCTCTCCATACAACACCTATTCGAATGCAGGAATTCCTCCGGGACCGATTTGTGTTGTGGATAAAAATTCAGTAGATGCCGTTTTAGACGCGGAAAATAATAATTATATATTTATGTGTGCCGACCCTGCAAGATTTGGATATCACAAGTTTACAGCAAGCGCTGAAGAACATGCTGTAAATGCAAAAGCCTATCAGGATTGGTTAAATTCAAAAAATATTAAATAGGCTTAGAAAACATTTAGAATTTATACAGTAAAATAATAACAAATCGTAATATTATGAAAATCAGAACAATCTGATATTTTATAATATTAGGGGTATCCCTTTATGATTTTATACAAAAAATAACCTATGAATAAGACAGAGATTGTCAATATTTTTACGAAAAAGGCTTTAGGGCTCACTTTAGTGCTCTCCGCTGCAGCGATGGCTTTTGCCCAGGAAAAAGCAGCCGTATCAGGTATCATTGTCAACAAGAAAAACCAGCCTGTAGCTTATGCTTCTGTAACCTTTAGCAATAAAGTTACAAAAACTCTCAGCGATGCAGTATTAACTGATGAAAAAGGGCAATACAGTTTACAGCTTGCCCCGGGAGAATATGAAATTACCGTAGAAGCAATTGATTACAAAAAAAGTGTTATCAGTAAAAATATTACCGGTGCAGGGAATATTGGCGCATTATCCATAGAACCTGAAGCTACCAGTACGTTGGATGGCAAAACACAGGAGCTTCAGGGCGTTGTAATTACAGCATCTGCAGCCAAACCTTACAAAGTAGAACTCGACAAAAAGACGTATGATCCATCCCAGGATATTGTCAGCAAAGGAGGAAATCTTCAGGATGTCCTGACCAATGTGCCTTCTGTTTCAGTAGATACTGATGGAACGGTATCTATGAGAGGAAACTCTAACGTAAAATTTTTAATTAACGGAAAGCCTTCTTCCCTTTTGGGTATAGATGATGGCGCCAATGCTTTGCAGAGTATCCCGGCAGATCAGATTGAAAGAATTGAGGTAATTACCAATCCTTCTTCAAAATTTGAGGCAAGCGGAACTGCGGGGATCCTAAACATTATTCTGAAAAAGGATAAAAAAATAGGATTTAACGGAACTGTAACGGGGACTTTAGGTTACCTACCCAGAACCAACCTCAATGCTAACCTGAACTGGAGAAAAGGCAACTGGACCTGGTTTTTAAACGGTGGTGGTGGCTATCAGAAGAATGAAAGTACTACAAAAAATACCACTACAAGAAAGGATGATATTAATGGATTGGATCCTGAGGCATTTCCTTTTACACAATATTCCCAGCAAAATGGAAAAACTACGCGGGAGAGCGACACTTATAATGTAACCGCTGGTTTTACTCATGATTTCAATGATAAAACCTCCATCAACTTTTCAGGAATGATCAGAAGTTTTGACACTGATCAAACAGGACTTAACACTTACAATGAAAGAGTTTACAGGTTACCTTCTGAGCTTAATAATGTTGTAAGGGAAAGAAACAGCTATGGGAATAACAAAAACCTGGCAACTCAGTTCGATTTGGGATTTGATCAGAAAATTGGAGATAAAGGCCAGCTGTTATCTGCATCTGCAAGCTATCAGACTAACAAGACTGACGGGATCAATCAGATTGTTCAAAAGTCATTTACAGAAAATGTGATAGATCCCAAGGGAAATATCATCAATAATGTAAATACAGATTCTAAAACAGATACATTCATCGGAAAAATTGATTATGAACTTCCAATAGGCGATAACTCTAAATTGGAAGCCGGTGCACGATACGATTATAATAAAAATACCTATAAGTATTTTGTAGACCAAAGCAATAATGGCCAGACTCCGTTTACAAGATATGATTTTACCAGCAATACAGTCTACTCTGAAAATATCCTTGGTGTTTATGCACAGTTTAAAAGCAAGATCGGAGAAAAGTTTGCTTATCAGCTAGGATTAAGAAGTGAAACATCAAAAATTGATGTTAATTTTCAAAATTTTGATAAAAACGGAAATCCGGCAAATACTCCTGAGGTAAATAAGAACTACACCAAATTATTTCCCTCTGTATTTTTAAGCTATGACCTGGCTAAAAACAACCAGATTTTGTTAAACTATTCGAGAAGAATTAACCGCCCAAGAGCTTTTTCCCTGATTCCTTTCATGTCTTTTGATGACGACCGGAATTATTTCAGAGGAAATCCTGATCTTAATCCAACGTATGAAAACTCTTTTGAGCTGGGGTATAATTATTCAAAGAAAAAAATCACCTTTAACCCTACACTATACTTCAAGAGATCTGAAGACGAACAAAACAGATATCAGTATATAGATAAAGAAGGAGCTGTGAATACCATCCCTTTCAATGTCGGTACCGAAACCAACTATGGTTTAGACCTTAACGGAACCTATGATCCTTTTAACTGGTGGAAGATCATGCTTTCTGCAGACCTGTACGGATATAAAAATACAGGAACTTATAATTTATTCCCTGATAATCCAAAGACATTAAATGATTTCTCCGGTTCAGGTTTCTCATACAGAATACGTCTCAACAATACGTTTAAACCAACCAAAACGTTAAGTTTACAAATTCAAAGTTTCTACAGGGCTGCTGAAAAAACAGCTATGAATAACAGAAAGGCAATGTATGGTATAGACCTGGGTGTAAGCCAGACGATCTGGAAGGGTAATGGAATTATCGGATTTAATATCAGGGATATTTTCAATACCAGAAAGATGAGAAATTACTCAGATAATGCCCAGTTCACGAGAGATATGGAAATGCAGTGGCAGCCACGACAGTTTGCTTTATCTTTCACTTATAAATTTAAGCAGGGTGAAAAAATTGAGACGAAACCAAAAGTTAAAAAAGATATTAACTCAAATACAAATGGTGACGACGAACAAGGTGGAAGCCCGATGTAATACAAAAAAATCCCGAAATATATTTCGGGATTTTTTGTTTTTATTTTACAGGCTGCTGTGATCTTGCAGCTTTTTCCTTTTCAGCTTCATAAATCCTTTTTCTTAAATCACTGGTAGAAAACCTGTGGTCTCTTTTATTATAAAAAATTTCTATTCCTTTCTCTTCACAGTATTTCTTTCCTGTAAAGTCTTTGTCCATATAATCATCTCCAATGATTCTTACATCGATGACAAAGGATTTTAGAATATCCAGTAAATCTTCTTCGGTGTAATAAGGGACAATTTCGTCTACAGCATTTACAGCTTTTAACTGGATATATCGTTCAACGATGGTCTGACTCGGTTTATTTTTGTTTGGACGGTCATGAGATGGGTCTATCTGCAGCCCCACGATTAAATAATCGCATACTGTTTTAGCCTCTTCAAGCATTTTAATATGTCCGGCGTGTAATAAGTCAAAAGATGAGAATGTAATACCTATTCTTTGTGTCTTCATATTAATTTAAATTAAAACTTCGCTGAAATAAATGTTCTTTTAAACGGGTAAAAGACCGGTGATTCAGGAAAGATGTTTTGTAATTCGCTTTTATACTCTTTTTTAAATTGTTCTTTTATGTCATCCGGAAGCCTTTCAACATACGGAATCATTGCTGTTCCTGAAGCCCATGCAAATACTGCATCAGCATTTTCCAGGACATGGGGAAATACTTTTTCATAAACGGTAATTTCTTTCCCTTTATTATCAAATAATATTCCGGCATATTCTTCAATGGTCAGAACAGTATATTTTCTTTCCCAGGAGTTGTATGCTGTTTTATAAGGTTCTCTTCCTGCAATTTCTCTCAGCAATTTATGTACCACATATTCATGGTTGGAAGGAATCTGTACTGCTAATTGTCCTCCGTTTTTTATCTTGCTGATCATCCTTGGAAAAAGTTCCTTATGGTTTTCACACCACTGGATAGCTGCATTAGAAATAATCAGATCATAAGTATCGGAAAAATGGAGCTGTTCTTCAATACTCCTCTTCTCAAAAGTCAGCCTGCTTGTCTTAAAATGGGCCGCTTTTTTCAACATTTCTTCAGAAGAATCTATTCCTAAAACTTTTGAATCTTCTAGATAATCCAAAAGTTTAGAAGTAAGCTCACCCGTTCCGCATCCTAAATCAATAACCGATAACCCGGATTTTGATTCCACCAGTCCTAATAATTCAAAGAAAGGAGCTGAACGCTCTTCTTTAAACTGATCATATAGTTCGGGGTTCCAAGGCATAATATATTAAGTTAAATATTTCTGGAATTCAGGTATTCCTGCCATTCCCAGGTTGTTCTCAAAGCTTCTTCCAATGATGTTTCAGATTTCCATCCTAATTCTCTTTCAGCTTTTCCCGGATCTGCGTAGGCAATGGTAATATCCCCTTCTCTTCTGGCGCAGATCTGATACGGAACCTCTACATCATTAGCCCGCTCAAAAGCATTAACGACCTCCAATACGGATGATCCTTTTCCTGTTCCCAGGTTATATACATCTATTACAGCTTCTTCAGACGAATCCCCGATCAGTTTTTTTAAAGCTGAAACATGGGCTTTTGCCAGATCAACCACATAAATATAGTCTCGTACCGCTGTACCATCTTCTGTTGGATAATCATCCCCCCATATATTTAATTTTTCACGGATTCCCGCTGCAGTCTGCGTTACATAAGGGACCAGATTATTGGGAACTCCGAGAGGTAATTCCCCTATTTTTGCAGAAGGATGTGCACCAATGGGATTAAAATACCTTAATAATGATATTTTCCGGTGATATGCCTCAGCAAAATCAATCAGGATCTGTTCTCCCATTTGTTTTGTTTTACCATATACACTTTCGGGTGTTTTTAGTGGGGTATTTTCATTAATCGGCATCGTATCAGCCTGTCCGTATACTGTACAGGATGAACTGAAAATAAAATTTGATATTCCTCTCTCTTTAAATTCCTGAAGAATATTAATCAGAGAAAACAGATTATTTTCATAATAGTCTACTGGCTTTATCTGGCTCTCTCCTACTGCTTTAGAGGCCGCAAAATTAATACATCCCCCTATCTGATGTGCTTCAAAAACCTGATGAAGCAGTTCTTTTCGTTTTAAATCAAAAGGATAAAAAACAGGCTTTATACCAGTAATTTCCTCAATATTATTTAAAATAAATTTTTCTGAATTAGACAGATCGTCTACAATAACAACTTCAAAGTCATTATTAAGTAATTCTACTACGGTATGGGAACCTATATATCCAAGTCCTCCTGTAACAAGTATTGTCATTTTATTTTTTTAATCTTCGTTTTTTTCCTATGCTTCCTATTTCGTTAAATCCTTCTTATTTTTTCACCTCAAACACATTTACAATCAGAAGACACAATATGAGTATAAATAAAAATTTAAAAGTAAACGCTCCAAAACATAATGTCCGTTTAAAAAATCCAAACAATAAAGGATAGCCAAAATTAATTATGGATAGTAATAAACTGAGATTTAGAAACAATTTAGCTTTATCATATTTTTCAATCAGATTGACAAATGCCAATGCATTAAGGACTAAGCAAATAACAATAAAAATGTTTTTAAATAAGCTAAAGTCATTAAATATTTCAAGGATCCAAAATGCTGATATTATAAAAAGTAATAAGCTGGTTATTACGCTAAGTAGTATACCAGCTTATAAATTTTTTTTTCACTACCCCATAAACTCAAGCACAGCATCTGTAATATACTTCAGCTGCTCTTCATCTAATTCCGTATGCATCGGAAGTGAAATAACCTGATCTAGAAGTTTATCCGTATTTACAAAATCAGCATCGTTACTTTCCTGATAATAAGCTTTTTGCTTTCTCAATGCTACAGGATAATAAATCATTGCCGGAATATCTTTTTCGGCAAGAAATTTCTGAAGCTCATTACGTTTTCCGTTCAGAACCCTTAAAGTATACTGATGGAAAACATGCGTAGAGTTTTCAGATCTTTTAGGAGTAAGAATATTGGCATGTCCTGCAAATGCTTCATCATAATAGTCAGCAGCTTTTCTTCTTGCCTCATTATACGAATCCAGATGTGGAAGCTTTTTTCTTAAAACGGCAGCCTGAATACTATCTAAACGTGAATTAACCCCCACTTCATCATGATAATATCTTTCATACATCCCATGATTTACGATTCCTCTTAAGCGGTGTGCCAGCTCATCATTATTTGTAAAAATAGCACCTCCGTCTCCATAGCATCCTAAATTCTTTGACGGGAAGAAAGAAGTGGTTCCTACAGTAGCCATTGTTCCTGCATACTTTACAGTACCATCAGAAAATGTATACTCTGCTCCGATAGCCTGTGCATTGTCTTCAATAACATACAGATTATGTTCTTCAGCTATTTTTAAAATTTCTTCCATATTTGCACATTGTCCAAATAAATGCACAGGAATAATTGCCTTTGTTCTGGGAGTAATTGCTTTCTTTAATTCTTCAGTTGAAATCGTAAATGTATCATAATCAACATCTACTAAGACAGATTTCAGCTTAAGTAAATGAATAACTTCTACTGTTGCTGCAAAAGTAAAATCCGCAGTGATGACCTCATCGCCTTCTTTCAGATCCAGGGCCATTAAAGCAATCTGTAATGCATCTGTTCCGTTCGCACACGGAATCACATGTTTTACATCTAAATAAGACTCCAATTCATTCTGGAAAGACTTTACTTCAGGACCATTGATAAAAGCCGCAGAATCCATTACATTTAAAACTGCATTATCTACATCATTCTTTATTTTGTAATACTGACTTTGCAAGTCAACCATCTGAATTTTTTTCATAAATAAATATTTCTGTAAAAATAAGGAATTTAAAATCCTATCAAAAATTTTATTGATTTTGTTTTTATCTTTATACAAATTAATACAATGAAAAAAACTTTACTCTTTTGTTTTTTAACAGGTTCCTATATCATATCTGCCCAAACACAGCTTGTTTTTGTATATTTCAATGGTAAACCCAATAAAGCTGCATTCTATGCCAATCCGTTGTCAGAACTTTCCCAGAAGTCACTTAACAGGCGTACAGCATTAGGTATCCCATTAAACGACCAGGATGCTCCTGTTGAGTCCTCTTATCTTCAGAACCTTCAAAATATGGGATTTACTGTTGTTGATTATTCTAAATGGTTAAATGGTGCAGCAGTGAATGCTACTCCTGCACAAATAACGACCTTACAGGCCCAGCCGTTTGTAACGTCTGTCCAGAGTTTTGCAAGAAACAGCACCACAACATCACCGATAAAACCTGTAAATAAATGGAAAAATCATACAGATCCGACCAATAAACCTCTTACCTCCTTCAATTATGGAGAAGGTGCTGCACAAATAGACCAGGTAAATATAAGACCTCTTCATCTGGCAGGATATACCGGAACCGGCATTTCAATTGCGGTTATTGATACAGGGTTTCCATTTGTCAATACAGGATCTGCATTCTCGAGATTATGGACCAATAATAAAATAAAAGCCGGCTATGACTTTGTCACCAAAAGCAGCAATATCTACAATTCGTCTTTAAGTGAACACGGTTCTGTAGTTCTGGGTGCAATCGGAGGTTATCTGGAAAATACCTTTGCAGGATCTGCGCCTGATGCTGATTTTTATCTTTACAGAAGTGAGAATGCTGCTGTAGAAATTCCGGAGGAGGAACTCTACTGGATTGAAGCTGCTGAAGAAGCAGACCGAAAGGGGGTAGAAATTATTACTTCTTCCCTGGGATATAATGTTTTTGATGATCCACAGTATAATTACAGCTATAGTGATATGAACGGAACAACGTCCTTCATTGCAAGAGCGGCGCAAATTGCTGCAGAAAAAGGAATTTTTGTTCTTGTGGCCGCAGGAAATTCAGGATCTGAACCATGGCACTATCTATTGACTCCGGCAGATAATGCCAAAGTATTTACAATCGGAGCAGTAGATATCTCAGGTAGCTCATCAGGTTTTTCTTCTTATGGTCCCAATGCCTCAGGAGTCATAAAACCAGACGGAAGCGCACAGGGTACTGCTACTACCAGTGTGAACAATAACTCTACTCTTATTGTCAATGGTACATCCATTGCAACTCCGATTGCAGCAGGTGGAGTGGCATGTCTTATCCAGGCATTCCCGGGAATGGACAGAGAACAGATCAGAACAAAATTGAGGCAAACAGCATCATTATATCCTGGTCATACCGATCAGATGGGATATGGCATCCTTAATTTTGGCAGCTTGTACAATACTCTGAATATTTCCGAATCCATAAAAAAAGAAATCGTATCATTATACCCCAACCCCGCAAGAAAAATTCTGACTGTATCATCATCAGACTCTGAAATAAAAGCATTGGAAGTGTATGATACCCTGGGGAGACTTATCAGGAAAAACAGTATGCAGGCTTCTATGAATGTAGAGGATTTCGCAAAAGGAATTTATTATCTGAAAATCCGGTTTAAAGACAGAATCCTGTATGAAAAATTTATAAAAGAATAAAAAACTCCTTTACAGAGCAGATGGATTAATCCGTTGATGGAGTGTGTTAAAGAAAAAACGGGCTAAGCCCGTTTCTGTTATATAAAAATTTGTATTTATACTATTGAACTATGCCGAATTTCTACTCGCATTAATATTTCCGAATAACGAACGTGTTACCAGCTTTCCGTAAGCTTCCAGATTCCCTTCTCTTTTCTGAATTTTCATTAAAGCATATTGCTGAATACTCAACAGGGGAAGTACAATTTTTTCACGGATTTTCACGGATTTTCTAGACAATGGATCTTCTTCCTGAAGCATTTTAAAACCGGTAAGTTCAAGCATGATTTCTTTGGAAAGCTTATACTCATCAAACAGTACGTTCCAGAATGCTCCGAATTTAGGGTTATTTTTGATATAATAAGTCAAAGGAAAATAAGATTTATTCATACTCATCATTGAGTTCAATACTAAAGTCTTAAAGAAATCCGAACCTTTGTACAGCTCCCTTACCTCTTCAAACCTTCCCTCCTCTTTCATCTTTTGCATGGCATAGCCAAAACCAAAGAATCCCGGTACATTCTGTTTCAGCTGTGACCATGAACCCACAAACGGAATGGCCCTAAGGTCTTCAAATTTCAGTTCACTGCCATTTCCTCTTTTTGACGGGCGGCTTCCGATATTCGTTTTTCCATAATATTCAAGGGTACTCATTTCCTGCAGATATGGAACAAACATTGGATGCGCTTTCAGGTCGGAATATTTTCTGAAGCTAATATCTGCAAGTTCTATAATTAAGGCTCTTTCTTTTTCTGTGAGATCCTTTTTTGCGGTCTTGAATACATCATTTTCTACCCCTGCCGTTAAAAGCTGTTCAAAATTATATTTAGCCTGTTCTTTATTTCCAAAAATACTGGTAATAGTCTGTCCCTGAATTGTCAGTTCAATTTTATTATTGGCAATTGTTTTCCCCTGAGAAGCATAGAAATCATGCGTTTTTCCTCCGCCTCTTGCCGGAGGGCCTCCCCTTCCATCAAAGAATACTACTTTAATGTTATTCTGCTCAGAAAGTTTGGTCAGTACTTCTTTTGCCTTATAGATTTCCCAGTTGGCTTTTAAATATCCTCCATCCTTGGTTCCGTCAGAAAACCCAAGCATAATGGTCTGTTGATTTCCCCTTCTTTCCAGATGCTTTTTGTAAACCGGATTCTGATACAGTTCTTTCATGACATTCTCTGCATTGGCAAGGCCTTCCATGGTTTCAAAAAGCGGAACAATATCCATATTGATATTTTGATCCTTATATCCGCATATTTTAAAGAATGCATATACGTTCATCACATCTTTTACCGCATCAGAATTGGAGATAATATACCGGTTCATTCCTCTCAATCCATTCAGGTTCTGGATATCTTCTACTTGTAAAACCGTTAATAAAGTATCTTTTACGATGTCTTCAAAATCATCCGCATTTACTTTCTCTGAAACCTGAATAAGTGTATTGAACTTTTCTTCTGCATCAGCATCTTTATTCCCATAGAGTTTTGCAAAAACCTCATCAATCACTTTCTGATGAATTCTGCTGTCCTGGCGGATATCCAGCGTTGCGAAATGAGTCCCGAAAATTTTCACCCGGTCTCTGAAGTTAACCAGGAGATCCGAAAACAAAGAATTATGTTCCTTGATCAGTATTTTTTCTGCTTCATCCGTTCTTTTTAAAATATCTTCTGCTGTAATATTCTTTCCGTCAAAAATTGCGGCATACAGTTCTTCGCTTAACTGCGTCAAAATTTCTGAAACACCTCTGAAACTCAACCTTCTCCGCACAAATTTTAAATGACTGTAATAAGACTTCAGAATGGCTGAATGAAGCTCTTCAGCTACTTTCTTAGTAACATCAGCCGTTACAAACGGGTTACCATCCCGGTCACCTCCCGGCCAGAATCCCAACTGAATAATATCTTCATGCAGATGGAAATGTCCGTTTCCAAAGGTCTTCTTGATTTTTGTAAACAATTCCCCGATTGTATCATAATATACATACCTTAAATAGGAAATAATACTCAGGGCCTCATCTATTGGTGTTGGTTTTTCTTTGTTGACAAAAGGAGTTTTACCCAACTGCTGCAAAAGCATATCGATCTGTGTTACGGAGTCACTGGTAATAGCCCCTCTCAGATCCTGAATAATTCTCTGGACCGAACTTGGGTAGAACTGTGTGGGGTGTGCCGTAAATACAACTTTTACACTGAAATCTTTTAACTTCTCCCTTACTTTTTCAATCTTATGGTCCTGCAAAGAGCGTTCAAAAAGATTAGTCACCGTTCCATTGTCACTTTCGGAATGGAGATTGGGAAACGCAGCATCTTCAATGCTGTCAAACAAAACCACCTGTCTTTCTATATATTGAATGATCTTGAACAGCAGTTCCAGTTTTTGCTCTTCAGTCTGGAGATCGGTATGATTCTTAAAAAATTCTTCGACGATATTTTCAGGAGTTTTTCCTGCTTCATAACCGGTTCTGCTTTCTTCATAAAGAAACGGAAGCAGCATTCCGATATTTGTCATTTTATCATAAGGCAGGCTCATAAATAATGAATTATAGATCTGGAACTTATTTTCCACGATCTGCCTGAATTTTTCTGCGCGTTGGTCGTGTATCATACTAACAAATGTAAGCGATTTTCAAATTAGTTGGATTGACAAATGACAAAAAATTAAGTACAAAATGCAAAAAATTAATATTAAATTTCAGTAAAAGATAACACATTTCCCAATGACGGAAAAAATAGAAATATCATCGATGATTTAATTTACGAATCAGCTTATTCAAATTTAAAATTATACATCGTGATAATATTCAGATTTAATATAATTTTGATTACAAAACATTAATAATTAATTTTACTCTATACACCATCCCCAATGAAAAAAATATTCATTTTCCTTCTCCTATCACTTTTGTTCAACTCTTGTGAAAAAGATTGTTACAATGCGCCGTTACCTATCATTTTTGAGTTTGTAAATTCCAACAATGAAAATCTTATTGCCAACGGGACCTTAACAAACTATTCCGTTCAGGATGAAAATAATGTAAGCATACAATTAACCAAAACATCCGACAACAAAGTTATTTTAGAAAATGTAGGGGCATATAACGGAACAAAAAGCTATAAATTTTATTCTAATATTAAAAATTTTGATTTTTCAATTAAGTCATCGGAATTTAAAGGAGGCTGTGACGGTTATCAAATCAATAAATTGACTTTTACAGGTATAAATATTGATGTAACTGATGAAAAAGGATACTATAAAATTGTATTGGAATAATACTTTCCTAAATTTGCAACGGAAACATATCGTCTATGAAAGCAATCATCGCATTTTCCGTGATCTTCTCCAGTCTGCTTTACTGCCAGATCAAGGTTCCTGATGATTATAAAAAAATTCCTGATATCCTTGATACGACAGACTATCTTTATCCATTCATTGTTCCGGATAAAGACTATGCTTATTGGCGCGTTCTCAGCAATGATATGGATTATGAAAAAGCGGTGATTTATGAAAGCCAGGCTCCCGACTTCATGACGATCAACGAACCTGTTCCTGAAAGAGGTTTTTTCCAGAGATGTATAGGCAATAATTGTTTTTCATATATCCTGGCATGTAAAAATGACAGATCTGTTTATTTTTCCAACGAACAGCAGCTGAGAGATTTTATCGGAACAGTAGATAATCTTCCTGAAGCTATTTTACTGGCAAAAACTTATGGTTATTCAGTGGATACCAGCACCCTGTTTACAGGAGCCTACAAAATTGAAGAAAATCATATTCTGATGTATCTTATGCAATCTAAGGGATGTCCGGTTGTTAAAGAATCTTTTTGGGTGAAAATCAATAGAAAATCAGGAAAACTGGAAGCGAGAAAAAATGGCATCTATGCCAGGGATGAAAATTGTTCCCCGTTATAATATCCAAGGTGCATTAAGCTGCTTTTTATTCTTTATTTCTGACTTTGTAAAGCTAATTCTCCATAATAGCTTTCATTAAAATAAGCCATAGTAATTTTAAAATTTTATTAACTTCGATTTCCCTTTTCATTCCGTACATTTGAAGTAAATAAATTTAGAACAATGCTTAACTTTGAGTTTAAAAATCCAACTAAAATACTTTTTGGAAAAGGTGAAATCGCTAAAATTTCCAATGAAATTCCAAAAGAAGCAAGAATATTAATGATTTATGGTGGAGGAAGCATCAAAAATAACGGAGTTTATGATCAGGTAAAAGAAGCTTTAAAGGGCCATACGTTATATGAATTCGGCGGAGTTCCAGCCAATCCTGAATATGAGGTACTGATCAATGCGATCAGTTTTATTAAAGAACATAACATTACTTATCTTCTTGCTGTAGGAGGTGGTTCTGTGATTGACGGAACCAAGTTCATTTCTGCAGCCGCCAATTATAATGGAGAACCATGGGAAATTCTAAAAAAACAGGTAAGAACTTTTGAAGGGGAAGGTATGCCTTTCGGAAGCATTTTAACACTTCCTGCTACCGGTTCTGAAATGAACTCAGGATATGTGATCTCCAGACGAGAAACCAATGAAAAGCTTTCTTCAGGAGGCCCGGGACTTTTTCCTCAATTTTCGGTATTAGACCCTGAAGTCATCCGATCAATTCCTAAAAACCAGATTGTAAACGGAATCACGGATGCCTACACCCATGTTTTGGAACAATATATGACCGCTCCGTCCTCTGCAGATCTTCAGGAAAGAATTGCTGAAAGTATTCTTATCAGCCTTCAGGAAACTGCTCCTAAGGTATTGGCAGATGATTTCAATTATGATGCTGCCGGAAACTTCATGTGGTGCTGCACAATGGCTTTAAACGGCCTTATTCAGAAAGGAGTGATCACCGACTGGGCAGTGCATGCAATGGGGCATGAATTAACTGCTTATTTTGGTATTGATCATGCAAGAACATTAGCGATTATTGCACCGTCTCATTACCGTTATAACTTTGAGGATAAAAAAGGAAAGCTTGCACAGTATGCGGAAAGAGTATGGGGAATTAAGGATGGAACAATAGAAGAAAAAGCTGAACTGGGTATCAGAAAACTGGAAGATTTCTTCCACAGTCTTCACATTAAAACCAGACTTTCGGAATATACCGAAGAATATAAAGGAACTGCGGAAAGAGTGGAAAAAGCTTTTACAGACAGAAACTGGTCTGGTCTGGGAGAATATAAGAAACTTACTCCTCAGGATGCCTATAAAATTGTAGAGATGAGCTATTAAGATAGTCATACAACTTTGTAAATAAAAGCGGGTTTTAATACCTGCTTTTATTATTTATCGGCTTATGTTTTGCATATGACCTGTTAAAGACTGATAATTTCTCCGTTTTCCTTATTATTATTTAAAGTCTCTGCCTTTTTGAAAAATTATTTTATTTATAAACAATTGTTTAAAAAATAACGATTTCATTACAGATATTTCAAATTTATTTATATTTTAGCATATTCTTAAATTTGTGAAAATGAAAAAACAACTACTTTTATTTGCCTTTTCTGCTTTGGCACTTACTTCTTGTCAGGATGACGATACACAAGCTTATGAAATGGAGCTGATGAAAGGAGATTGGAAGGAAGTCAAAAGGGAAGTTATTTCCGGAAAAGATAATAAAACAGTGCTTTCTTCTTCTACCCCGGAAGGGTGTGATGCAAAAAATCTGCTTTTCTTCAGAACAGACTTTTATGTTAGTTATACAGCTTATTCAGGAACAGGTGGTGCAGATTGCCAGGTTAACGGGAAAAGCGAAGGAAGATATACCTATGACGCAGAGTC
Organism: Chryseobacterium flavum; assembly: GCF_003385595.1. GTDB lineage: Bacteria > Bacteroidota > Bacteroidia > Flavobacteriales > Weeksellaceae > Chryseobacterium > Chryseobacterium flavum. The sequence continues at coordinate 375,289 of NZ_QNUE01000001.1, forward strand.
CAAAATTTTAGGTATTGCATTTGATGGGGGAGAAAGTAGCAATTATAAGGTTGATATACTGTCCAGTACAGAGCTTAGGATAGCCCAGCAATTTGGTAATTATGATCAGAACGGAGATAAAATACCGGATGTCACTTATGTTACCTATAAAAGATAAATGATAACTCCCGTACAATCGGGAGTTTTTTATTATTTTTATACTAAATTAAAATTTGAATATAATGAAGAAGATTTTATCAGCATTCCTTTTGCTGTTTTTCGCCATTTCCTTTTCTCAGGAGAAAAAACCAATGTTCTGGCAGGACATCCAACATTTCAAAAAAGAAGATCAACAGAATCCACCACCGAAGGATGCTATTCTGTTTATAGGAAGTTCTTCTTTTACCAGGTGGACTGATGTTGCGGATTACTTTCCCGATAAAACCATCATAAACAGGGGATTCGGGGGTTCAAGACTTACAGACCTTAATGATTTTGCTGATGACCTGCTCGCTCCTTATCAGCCAAAGCAGATTATTATTTACTGCGGAGAAAATGACTTTGCTGACAACCACCAGTTAAAAGCAAAAACTGTAGTTAGCAGATATAAAACATTTTACAAAAAGATCCGTGAAAGGTTTCCGAATATTGAAGTAGATTATATTTCAATGAAGTACTCTCCCAGCCGGGAAAAGCTATGGCCTCAAATGAAGATTGCCAATAAAAAAATAGCAGCTTTCATGAAAAAAGAAGCTAATGCGGAATTCATTGATGTGACTAAGGCTATGGAAGATTCCAACGGGCATGTAAGAAAAGATATTTTTGTTGAAGATATGCTTCATTTTAAACCGGAAGGGTATCAGATCTGGAAAAAGGTTATGGATCCTTATATGAAATAAAAGAAGCGGCTGTACAGCCGCTTTTTATTTATACTACAGAATTATTAATTTCCGGGTAATTTTATTTTTTTCTCTTTGCCTTAGACTTGGCTTTCTGCTGGGCTCTGTTTGCTCCAAATTTTTTGGGAGCTTTTCTTTTTGACGGGCCTCCCCAGTTTTCTTTTGTATTTTTAGCTTTCTTCTCATGGAATGCCCCTCCACCCTCATTCAGCTTTACCTGCGCAGGATTTTTCATTACCACCTCATCTTTTTCAGAAGCAATCTTATTGGGGTTAATCTTAACGCCTTCAGGGAAGTCATTGAACTTTAATCCTTTATCCATCAGCAATTCGATATCAAGCACTAAAGGTTCTTCTTTCTTTGTTACAAAAGTAATCGCTTTCCCGTCCTTATCAGCCCTACCGGTCCTACCGATCCTGTGAATATACTGTTCAGGAATATCAGGCGTCTCAAAATTGATAACATGGGTAATATCTGAAATATCCAGTCCTCTTGCCATGACATCAGTAGTAATAAGCCCCCTGATCTCTTCATTCTCAAATCTTTTCATAGCTTTAAGCCTGTAGTTCTGAGATTTATTGGAGTGAATAACGTCAAACTGCTCCGGAAACAATTCATCAATTTTCGTAAACAGCAGATCTGCGTGTTTTTTATTATTATTGAAAATTAATACCTTAGACATCTCTGCATCATTCTTAAGCAAATGCTCAAGCAAATTGATTTTGGTATTGAAGTTTTCAACCTTATATGCCGTTTGTTCTATTTTTTCAAGCGGAGTTCCTGATTTTGCCAATGAAATTTCTATTGGATTGGCGAAATATTCGTCTAACATTTCATCTACAGCTTCGGTCATCGTTGCAGAGAAAAGAATATTCTGCCTTTTCTCTTTCATCATCTCGAAAATATGGGTAAGCTGTGGTCTGAAACCTAAGTTAAGCATCTCATCAAATTCATCAATAATGAGCCTTTGAATTTCTCTGAGGGAAATTGCATTATCTATCGCAAGATCCATAACCCTTCCCGGTGTTCCTACCAAAATATCACAACCGCCATCGAACAAAAGCTTCTGGGTATTGATATTTTTTCCTCCATATACTCCGATTACTCTTGCAGTAATGTTCTGCGTCAGCTTTTCAAGAATCTCCGTTACCTGAACAACCAATTCTCTTGTAGGTACAAGCACCAGAACTGTTGGGTTTCCGGTCTTATTATATTTCCAGGATTTCAGAACGGGTAAAAGATAAGCTAACGTTTTACCGGTTCCGGTTTGTGCAATTCCCATTACATCTCTTCCGGAAAGAATAGGTTTTAAGCTCTTCTCCTGAATAGGAGTAGGTTCAAATAATTCCAGATCCGCCAAAACATCAAGAATTTTAACCGGAAGGTCAAAATCTGCAAAAGTGAGTTTTTCCATTTTGCAAAGATAGGTATTTAATTTTGTAGTATGGAAGAGGGAGATTTGAAGCTGGAGATTAGATGTTAAATTTTGATTTTTACAGCTAAACCGATTGATGTAAAAAATATTTTCTCTAACTTCCATCCAATCCGGTCAATTCACCCTAACACTTTTCGTACTGATTTTAATATCATCATCTTTCCATTGACTTGAAGTAATCATTACGTATCCTTTTTTTTCCGGATCTTTTTTAATCGGAAACTGATTTTCCTCCCATTGGTTACAATGAGTGAGAATTGGGTCTACCAGGGGTTTCCAGCCTTCTTTTGTTAAAGTATAAACGTAAAATGGATGCCAACAGCTGGTGCACCAGCCCGGATAAAAGCCCAGTTCATCTTTTCCGTCACCATTAAGATCACCCAAATTATATAAGGCTCCATTATTAGAAGGTGAAATGGTAAATTCTTTTATCTGTTTATCACTGAAATTAATTGTTGTTTCACATTTTCCCTCACATTCATCACCACAATCCGTAACTTTTGTAAAAGCGTACTCCTTTGTTCCGTCACCATTAAAATCTCCTGAAGTCCTGTTTTCATTTACTTCCTGGGCAATACAGAATGACCAACAAAAAAAGGCTGTTGCAGTAATAAGTGTTTTCATAGCTGTTTCATTGTTTTATATAAAAGTTTTTACAAAATAACGTTCCCTGTTAACAGGTTAAAGTAATTGTAGAATAATCATTTTTTATTTCCTTGTAACTCTTAACAAAAGTATCAAAATCAGAATAACTGAAAAAACAAACCCGAATACAGCAACCAGTGACAGCTCTCCTATTCTGGGACCTGATTCAGAAACAAAAACAATAGCTGTTGCGATAATATTTGCACCCAATATCATGGCCAGAATCAGATTGATCACACTGGATTTAATCAATTGGTTTGTTTTTTCTATATTTTTTATCTCACTCGAAACTGTAAATTTATTTTCATCAAGCTTTTGAAGGACAGAGCGTAGTTCTTTCGGGATTTCATCTACATTATCCGTAAAATTCATCATTCTATCCATTCCCGTTTTCAAAATATTTTTAGGGCTGATTTTTTTGGTGAAAATCTTTCTGGTATAAGGATGCAGACTTTTCACAATGTCCAGATCAGGATTGATATTTCTTCCTACTCCTTCTATCAGGCTTATTCCTTTAAACAAAAGATAAAAATAATCAGGCATGTACAGTCTGTTGTCCTTTAAAATATCCTTCATTTTGTTAATGATCACCTGCACATTAATTTCCTGCAGTGAAGAGCTGTGAACAAAATTCAGAATGTCTTCCACATCATTTTCAAATCTTCTCTCATCGGGGATTTCATAGCTTACAGCCATCTTCTTCAGATAACGTACGATCTTATGTGGATTTTTAGCAACAAAGCTTACAATCAGATTTTCAAGAATCTCTTTATCATTAGGCTGAATTTTTCCTACTGCTCCGAAATCAATAAAAACAATCCGTCCGTCTTTTTTCACGAGAATATTTCCAGCATGAGGATCTGCGTGAAAAAAACCGTAATCCAGAATCTGGGAAACAAATAACCGTAATCCCGTTTCAGATACTTTGACAGGATCAATATTATTTGATAAAAGGACTGATTTATCCGTTACTTTAATTCCATCAATAAACTCCATACAAAGAACATTATTGTTGGAAAATTCTTCGTATACCTTAGGAACATAGGTTTCTTTATTATTTTTGAAATTGAGGCGGAACTGCTGGATATTATTTCTTTCATTGATCAGGGAAACTTCTTCCAGTAAGGATTTTTCAAAAGTGGAAATAGCCTGTTTAAGATTCAGCTTGTCTCCTATTTCAGAGTAAGCTGATAACAGTTTTTCCAAATCTTTAATTAAAAGCAGATCATCTTCAATAACGGACTGTACATCCGGCTTTCTCAGTTTTATTATGACAGGACTTCCATCCAGCAGGACCGCTTTATAAACCTGGGCAATAGAGGCTGTAGCCAAAGGTTCTTTCTGTATTTCAAGAAAATGATCTTTCACAGAAATATTAAATTCATTTTCAAGAATTTCCTCTACATCCATTTCTACAGTTTCTACTTTATCCTGCAGCTTCTGTAGTTCCTGAATAAGTTCCGGGGGCATCAGATCTTCCCGGTTACTAAAGGTTTGACCCAGCTTTACAAAAGTAGGACCTAGTTCTTCCAGGGCCAATCTGATTCTTTCATAGACTGTTCCTTTAGAAATGATCTCATCTGAATTTCCTGACGTTTCATCCTGCCTGTTTCCTCCGTTCATTCTTGCAAGAAGATCTTTGAAACCATATTTACTTAATACCGAAATCAGCCGGGCGGATCTTTTCAGTTTTCTTTGCTGTTTATCAAACATAGTATATAAATAGTAGGTGCAATTTACTCCAAAAACTATTCCTAATAGTATTTTTTATCCAATTCCGTCCAAGCATTCAGTATAGTTGTTTCATGAAAACTTAAATATCATTTTAAAAAACACAGAGAAACATCATTAAACCAATCATAAAAAGAATAATATTCACTTATCATAATATATTTAATATATTTTTCTATATTTACAGCGTACAAAACATTAAAACAAACCAATAAAAGTATTACAACATGAAAAAATTACGAAACAACAAACTTTCAAGAGAACAGTTAAAAGGTATTTCAGGAAGCGGGATCATCATTGGAAACTGCTCAAACCAGTGCTGTCCGGATGATGGAAGACCAAGATGTCCGGGATTGATCTGTCCTGCAGTAGTATGCCCTCAGTATGTATAATAAAATACTAAATTATTGACGTAAAAATAAAAACAGAATGCAAGATGCATTCTGTTTTGTTTTGTTATTTAAGGTAAGTCTCATACAGATCTTTTCTCCGGTCTTTCATGACCTGAACAGAGCCGTTATGATGAAGGTCTTTTAAAAGGTTTAAGTCTACATCAACAATCAATGTCATTTCTGTATTGGGTGTTGCTTCTCCTTTTACGGCATTTGAAGGGAAAGCAAAATCAGAAGGGGTAAATACTGCAGCCTGTCCGAACTGGATGTCCATGTTATTGACTTTAGGCAAATTACCTACACAGCCGGCAATCGCTACATAACATTCATTTTCTATAGCTCTTGCAGCCGCACAGTGACGGACCCTCATATATGCATTCTGGGTATCTGTCAGGTAAGGAACAAACAGGATTTTCATTCCCTGATCTGCCAGAATTCTCGGTAATTCTGGGAATTCCACATCATAGCAGATAACCAGTCCTATTTTTCCACAGTCTGTGTCAAAAACTTTTATTTCATTTCCTCCCTTCATTCCATAATATCTTTTTTCATTCGGGGTAATATGGATTTTTCTGTATTCATCCATACGACCGTCCCGGTGAAGAAGATAGCTTACATTATACAGTTCATTGTTTTCAAATACCGGCATGCTTCCCGAAATAATATTGACATTGTAGCTGATAGCCAGCTCGGAAACCCTATTCTTTATCTGATCAGTAAGTTTGGCGAGCTCTATCATACTGTCTCTTTCCGAAAGATTGTTGAACGGTGCCAGCAAAGGAGTATTGAAAAGCTCCGGAAACAGTACAAAATCTGATTTGTAATCTCCCATCACGTTTACAAAGAATTCTACCTGTTCATAAAAAGCATCTATATCTTTGAAATGCCTCATCTGCCATTGAACCAAGCCAAGACGTATGATACTATCCTGCATAGTATTCGGTCTTTTGCTGTAATAGATATTATTCCATTGTAAAAGCACTGCATTTTCCCTGGATGCTTCATCTTCGGGAAGATATTTTTTCAAAACCCTGATCGGCAAAAAATTATTGGAAAGCTGGAAAGACAGTACCGGATCATAGATCTCCTTATCCCTGACTTTCCGTATATATTCTCTCGGAGAAAGCTCATGACTGTATTTGTGATAACTCGGGATTCTTCCGCCAAGAATAATTGATTTTAAGTTCAGTAATTCGCAGAGTTCTTTTCTCGCATCATAAAGCCTTCTTCCAAGACGCAGTTCACGAAACTCAGGGTCTACGAAAACTTCTATTCCATACAGAACATTTCCTGTTGAAGAATGGGTATTAAAGGTATAATTCCCTGTAATATCACTGTAGGTATGATCATCCCCGAATTCTTCATAATTAACAATGATGGAAAGCGCTACTGCAGCAAGCTTCCCATCCACAGTAATACAGATTTGTCCGTTAGGGAATATTTTTGTTAGTTTATCAATACTTTTTTTGGACCATATGGATTCCGACATTTGCGGATAGGCCCTTTTCATCGTTTCCGCCAGTTCATCATAATCCTGAAGAGTCAGGTTTCTTGTTTCTATTTGCATTTGATGTAATTTTACTTAAATTTAGGAAAAAATTAAACAAATACCGCTTTTTATTTATTGATGAAAGCCTATGCACTAACTTTAACAGTAACCATTACATTTATTTTTATTGTAAGGATTTTTTATCCTGATTCAATAATTAATGTTTCACACAATTTAAACTTATTTTCAGTAGTGGAAATAAATACCCGGGAAATCAAAAATGTTATTTATTTGTATTTAACAGGATCAATATTGTTAAGTTATCTTATTTTCCATAATCAACTATTATTCAAACTGATATATTGTTTACTAATTATTATCAATATTATACTTATTATTTTTTCATTAAAACAGTTTTAATAAAAAACCCCACCCAAAGCGGGCAGGATTTATATTGTAAATTCAAGTCAAAAATTATTCCCATTCAATGGTTGCTGGTGGTTTGCTTGAAATATCATAAGCTACTCTGTTAATTCCCCTTACTTCGTTGATGATTCTGCTTGAAACGGTATCAAGGAATTCGTAAGGAAGTCTACTCCACGTTGCCGTCATAAAGTCGATCGTATTGGCAGAACGAACTACAGCTGTGTATTCGTAAGTTCTTTCGTCACCCATTACTCCTACAGATTTTACAGGAAGGAGTACTACAAATGCCTGAGATACTTTTTCGTAAAGGTCATTTTTGTATAGTTCTTCGATAAATATATCATCAGCTTCCTGAAGGATTCTTACTTTCTCAGCGTCTACAGCTCCCAACACTCTGATTCCTAATCCAGGGCCAGGGAAAGGGTGTCTGTATACCAGATGATGTGGAATTCCCAATTCTTCTCCCACTTTTCTTACTTCATCTTTGAAAAGTTCTCTTAACGGTTCTAATAATTCAAATTCCATATCTTCAGGAAGTCCTCCTACGTTATGGTGAGACTTGATCACTGCAGATGGTCCGTTTACAGACTGGCTTTCGATAACATCAGGATAAATGGTTCCCTGAGCTAAGAATTTAGCGCCTTCAATTTTGTGGGATTCTTCGTCAAATACGTGGATAAATTCGTTTCCGATGATTTTTCTTTTGGCTTCGGGATCGTCTACTCCAGCCAGTTTTGAAAGGAATCTTTCTTTAGCATCCACCATTTTAATGTTCATATGGAAATGCTCTCCATACTGATCCATTACTTTTTTACCTTCATCCTTTCTTAATAATCCCGTATCTACGAAAATACAGGTTAACTGATCACCAATCGCTTTATGGATCAAAACTGCGGCTACAGAAGAGTCAACACCTCCGGAAAGTCCCAGGATTACTTTGTTGTCACCAACTTTTTCACGGATTTCTTCAACCGTCCTGTCGATATAGTTAGTCAGTTTCCAGTTTTTCTCTGCATTACAAATTCCAAAAACGAAATTTTCAAGCATTTTTGCCCCTTCTTCCGTATGAGAAACTTCAGGATGGAACTGCACGCAGAATATTTTTTTATCTTCATTAGAGATAGAAGCAATTACTCCTGATTTTGCATTTAATTCAAAGCCCGCAGGCAGCTCTCCCACTTCATCAAAATGGCTCATCCAAACTACAGAGTCCTGAGTAACACCTTTCAATAAAGAACTTTCTTTAACAATATCAAGGTTCGCCTTTCCGTATTCTCCTTTTTCTCCTTTATTTACTTTTCCTCCTAAAAGATGAGCTGTCATCTGCATTCCGTAACAGATTCCCAGTACAGGAACTCCCTGTTCATATAGTTCTTTTTCAACCAGATGAGCATTTTCGGCATTTACAGAGCTTGGTCCACCGGAAAGGATAATTCCTTTAGGTTGTTTTGCTAGAATATCTTGTAATGGTGTATTGTAAGGTAAAATTTCAGAATATACTCCCATCTCACGGATTCTTCTTCCGATAAGCTGGTTATACTGGGATCCGAAATCTAAAATAATAATACCGTTGTTCATTTTTGATAATTGATAAATGATGATTAATTTAAAAGCTTTAAACTATAGGTTTCAGGCAATAAGCTTTCTATACCGCAATAAGCACGGTGCCTCTAGCCTAAAGTTTATTGCTTACTTAACTGTTTTACAAAAAAAGACTTGGAACAGCTCCAAATCTTTTTTCGTGATTTTTATTAAAACTTTCCGATGTCTTCTCTGTAGAAGCCATAATCGAAATGTACGTGGCCTGCATCTTCGTAAGCTTTCTTACGGGCATCCTCGTAAGTTGATCCGGTGGCTACAATATTAAGGACTCTACCTCCATTGGAAACTACTTTATCTCCTTTTCTGATAGCTCCTGCATATAGCAACTGGCTGTTTTTTACTTTATCTTCGCCTACGATTTCAAATCCTGTTTCAATGTTTCTTGGATATCCTCCTGAGCACATCACAAGGCATATAGCTTTTTCATCCTTAAACTTCAGCTCAATGTCTTTTCCTTCCATACAATCCTGAATCACATCAAGCAGGTTATTTTCCATAAGAGCCATCAATACCTGAGTTTCAGGATCTCCAAATCTCATGTTATATTCAAGAAGATAAGCTCCGTTTTTCGTAACCATCAGTCCAAAGAAAATAATTCCTTTAAATCCGAATCCTTCAGCTTTAAGACCTTTAACGGTAGGTTCCAGGATATTTTTTTCGAAATCGGCGTAATGTTCCTGAGTAAACTCCGGACTTGGTGCCACAGATCCCATTCCTCCTGTGTTGGGTCCTGTATCTCCGTTACCGGCTTTTTTATAATCTTTTGCCGCTATACAAGGGAAAAGTTTTTCTCCGTTAGAGAATGCAATAATTGAAGCTTCAAAACCTTGTAAATATTCTTCAATAACTAAACGTATACCAGCATCACCATAAATTCTTCTGATCATGAAATCATGGATTGTTGCTTCTGCTTCTTCAAGAGTATCACAAATTACAACTCCTTTTCCGCCTGCTAAACCGCTTGCTTTGATAACCAAAGGATATTCCTGTGTCTGAACATATTCCTTAGCTTCGTTATATGAATCAAATACAACAGCTTTAGCCGTTTTGATATCATAGGTCTGCATAAACTTCTTTGAGAAAGCTTTACTTCCTTCCAGGCTTGCCACCTTTTGATTAGGGCCAAAAACTTTAAGGTCATGCTGCTTAAACTCATCTCTTATACCAGCTACAAGTGGAGCTTCAGGACCTACAATGGTTAAGTCAACTTTTTCTTTAATAGCGAAATCCCTAAGTTCTTTGATTTCTGATAAATGAACATTTTTCCCTATTACATCGGTAGTAGCATTCCCGTTGGCAAAAAACATTTTAGAAATTCTGGGGTCATTCTGAAGTTTTGCCGCTAAAGCAGATTCTCTACCGCCTTCACCTATGATTAATATTCTCATACTTTATTTATTATCTAGTCTAATTTACAAATATATAATTTTGAATGCTAAAAATACAATCCCTGATTATTTTTTAATTCTATTTTAATTAGTGGAAAAAGTGTCTGACACCCGTAAACATCATCGGGATTTTGTGCTCATTGGCAGCCTCTATGCTGTCCTGATCTTTAACACTTCCACCAGGCTGAATAATAGCTTTAATACCTTCCTGCGCACAGAAATCCACTACATCGCGGAAAGGAAAAAATGCATCTGAGGCCAAAACCAGATCTCCGGAGAATTTTTCTTTAGCTCTTTCGATTGCCTGCTGGGTCGCCCAGATTCTGTTTACCTGTCCACCACCGATACCGAATGCCTGAATTCCGTTGGAAACCACAATAGCGTTTGACTTCACATATTTTACCACTCTCTGAGAGAAAAGTAATGCTTTCTTCTGCTCTTCTGTAGGCTGTACTTCTGTAACCACTTTGATATCGTCAGAGAAGTGAGTATCATTATCCTGAACAAGAATACCACCATCTACCTTCACCCAGGTCTGTTTGTCAGAAACAGGGTTTACAATTCTGATAATTCTAAGATTTTTCTTCTTTCTTAAAATTTCCAGGGCTTCCTCATCAAATTCAGGAGCCATTACAATTTCAAGGAATGTTTTGTTCAGTTCTTCAGCTGTTGCAGCATCAATTTTGTAATTCATAGCAACAATTCCACCAAAGATTGAAACCGGGTCACATTCAAAAGTTTTTTGATACGTTTCCAATGCTGAAGTTCCGATAGCTACGCCACAAGGTGTGGAATGTTTTACTGCACAACAAGCCATTTCTTCTTTAAACTCATTCACAACCTTCCAGCAAAGGTCCATATCACGCAGGTTATTGAAAGACAATTCTTTTCCTCCAAGTTGTTCAAAGTCTTTCATCGCCCCGTTTTCGAAAGTAGAAACATAGTAAGCAGCAGTCTGGTGAGGGTTCTCACCATATCTCAGGTCAGAAACTTTTTTGTATGAAGCATTTAAATAAGCAGGATAATCTTCATCTAAAAGCATTCTGGAAATAGCCGCATCATAGGCAGAAGTCAGGTTGAATACTTTTCCTGCAAGTTTTTTACGTGTTTCAATATACGTATCACCATTTTGCTCCATTTCCAGTTTTACTGTTGCATAATCCTCTACATCAGTAATCACGGTAACAGAATCAAAATTTTTCGCCGCAGAGCGAAGCATTGAAGGTCCTCCGATATCAATAAATTCAACCTTTTCATGTAAAGAAATATTCTTGTTTACATTTTCAAAGAAAGGGTAAAGGTTTACGATAACCATGTCAATCAAACCAATTCCGTGCTCCTGAACTGTTTTCATATGCTCTTCGTTGGTACGGACAGCCAGCAATCCTCCATGAACTTTCGGGTGTAAAGTTTTTACCCTTCCGTCTAACATTTCAGGAAAATTGGTAACCTCATCAATCTGAATCGGATTTAAACCAGCGTCTTTCAAATGTTTGAATGTCCCTCCTGTAGAGATCAGCTCATAATTCCGGGCTTCCAGAAACTGTGCAAATTCAATTAATCCGCTTTTGTCAGAAACACTGATTAAAACTCTCTTTTTACTCATTTTACTTTCAATTTTTTACTTTTTACAGCTATTTCAAACTGTATCCGGGTCTTTCACCTCCGGGCTTACTTTTATTTTACTTAGATTTCTTCTTATTAATGTAACAATGTATCAGTTTAACAATGTAACAATAGATGATTGGTAAACCGGCACATTGTTAGATTGTTACATTATCAGTTTCCCAGGACTTTATTAATCGCTAACGGGAATATCTCATATTCAATCTGATGAACTTTTTGTGCCAATGTTTCAGGAGTATCATCTGCTGTTACTTCAAAAGATTTCTGAAGAATAGCTTCTCCTTCATCAATGCCCGGCGTTACAAAATGTACCGTTGCCCCACTTTCAACTTCTTTTGCTTCAATGACTGCATTGTGAACGTTCATTCCCCACATTCCTTTTCCTCCGAATTTCGGTAGCAAAGCCGGGTGAATATTGATTATTTTACCATTCCAGTTTTCACAGAATTCAGATTTTAAAATGGATAAAAACCCTGCCAGTACAATAAGATCTGTATTTTCAGGAATCACTTTAGCCAATTCACTGCTGAAATTCTTTCCTCTTGGAATGAGTATGTTTTCTATATTATGATTCTTTGCTCTTTCCAGTCCGAAACATTCTCTGTCAGCAACCACCAAGGTAACTTTTGCATTCCGGATTTCGCCTGAGTCAATAGTATCAATGATCCTCTGCAGATTTGTTCCTGAACCGGATACAAGTACAACGATATTCTTCATTATTCAGATGTTAGATCTCAGATTTAAGATTACAGACTTACAGTCTGATATCTAAGATCTGAAATCTGATGTCATTTAAAATTTCAAATTGATTTTCTCGCTTCCTTCAGTAATTTCTCCGATTTCGTAGGCATCATCCAGAAGGTGCAATACTTTTTCAGCATGTTCAGCGTCCACTACGATTACCATACCTACACCCATATTAAAAGTTCCGAACATTTCTTCCCTCGCTACTCCTCCTCTTTTTTCCAATTCAAGCATTACACTTGGAATTCTGATTTTAGAGCCATCAACAGAAGCGCATAACCCTTCAGGAATAATTCTTGGAACGTTTTCGTAAAGACCGCCTCCTGTAATGTGAGCAATACCGCTTACTTTTACTTCTTCCAATACTTTATGAATATCTTTATAATATAGTCGTGTAGGAACTAAAAGGGTTTCGTATAGTGGTTTTCCTTCAAATTCTTCTTCGAAATCCGGGAATACTTTTCTTACCAGTGAAAATCCGTTTGAATGGAATCCTGAGCTTGGTAAAGCAATAATTTTATTTCCTGCTTTAATGTTCGATCCGTCAATAATCTGGTCTTTTTCTACAATCCCTACACAGAATCCGGCAACATCATAATCTCCGGGCTGATACATTCCCGGCATTTCAGCAGTTTCTCCACCGATTAATGCACAGTTGTTATCTTTACAAGCATTCACCATTCCCAAAACGATCTCGGCTGCAATTTCAGAATCCAGCTTTCCGCAAGCCAGATAATCTAAAAAGAATAAAGGCCTGGCACCATGACAAAGGATATCGTTGGCACACATGGCGAAACAATCAATCCCGATAGAATCATATTTTTTAGTATCCAAAGCGACTTTCAGCTTCGTACCTACTCCATCTGTTCCTGATACAAGGACAGGATTTTTATATCCTCCGATTTCATAGAAAGCCCCAAAGCTTCCCAAATGATTCAATACATTGGAATTGTGGGTTTCACCAACTGCTTTTTTGATTTTATCAACCGTTTTGTATCCTTCTTCTTTGTCTACTCCTGCTGATTTGTAAGTGTTGCTCATGTTTAATAATTTATAATAATCTAGCAATGTAACAATAAATTGAATTGTCAGACTGGTACATTGATAAATTGGTACATTATATATTTACTTTTATACTTGATTTCAGAAAACAAAAAAGCCGACAATCTTTTCAGATTATCGGCCGTTATTTTATCTCAGAATTTCAGAGCCCACAATTTTCCCTTTATCAGAAAAACATTGTTTATAGGAGGTCTGAATTTTCATCTCTTTTCTTTTTGCAAAAATAGTAATTTTAAACGAATATTCAAATTCTATTTTTCAAGGATCGTTTCAATGGCAGAAATCTTCTTTATTTTTTCCTTTAATTCACTGTCTTTCTCTTCATTAGAAATTTTCTGACCCGCTTTATCAAAGTTGTCATTAAAGAAAGGGAGAGAGAATGTCTCAACCACATTTCCACCATGGAAAGGGAATCTTTTTGATGCTGCTTCCAAAACCCCGGCTCCACCTCTTCCACCCGGAGATGTAGACATCAATAGCATAGGTACTTCATTCCATACTGTTCTGTCTTTGATTCTGGATACCCAGTCAAACACATTTTTGAAAGCAGTGGAATACGTTCCGTTATGTTCAGGTAAAGAAACCAGCAGTACGTTTGCCCCATCAATTTTAGCTGCAAAATCATGAGCCTCCTGCGGAACTCCTCCCGCCAATTCTCTTTCATGTTTGTAAATCGGCATTTCAAAAGGATTCAGGTCTATTACTTCTACGTCTGCATTTTCAAATAATGTTGAAGCATATGCTACCAGCTGTTTGTTCATTGAAGCTTCTGAATTACTTCCTGCTATTGCTAAGATTTTCATGTATGTAATAATATTTAGTTATGTAAAATTGCTGTTTCTAATTCATCTGAATAAATCGCAGCGAATTACTATATTTTATTTTTTAAGGATACAAATTTAGTTTTTTATTTAAGATAAGAAGGCAATTCCATAGGAACTTCCATTAATAAAACCTCAGTGTCTTCCACGGCTTCGATATTAAAGCTCTGAGCATCCCATATTCCTAATCCGTCTCTTTCATTTAATATCCGGTCTCCAATCTTTGCACTTCCTTTCAAAACAAAAGCATATACCCCGTTTCCTTTTTTGTTGAGCATATAGTTTTTCCCGTTTCCTTTTTTAAAATTGGCAAGGTTGAACCAGGCATCCTGATGAATCCAAACCCCTTCATCATTTTTATTTGGTGATAAAATCTGCTGGAATCCATTGATCTTCTCTCCTTCTCTGATACTTTTCTGATCATACCTCGGTTCTACATTCAGCTCTCTTGGGAAAACCCAGATCTGCAGGAACTTTACCTCTTCATCTTTATTTTTATTGTATTCGCTGTGCATAACACCGGTTCCGGCACTCATCACCTGAATTTCTCCTTTTCTGATCACCGCTGTGGTTCCCATAGAATCTTTATGTTCCAAATCTCCCTCTAAAGGAATAGAAATAATTTCCATATCCCGGTGAGGATGCGTTCCGAATCCCATTCCCTGAGAAACGGTATCGTCATTTAAGACCCTTAGAACACCGAAGTTCGTTCTGTCCCTGTTCTGGTAATTAGCAAAGCTAAAAGTATGATAACTGTTCAGCCAGCCATGATTGGCATGACCTCTTGAATCTGCTTTATGATATACTGTTTTCATTTCTGTGATTATTTATGGTACAAATGTAAGGGATAGGAAGTAACAAAAAGTTGATGTAAGTTAAGAAAGGTATCTGTTCTAAGAAATTCAAAAAAATTGCAGGTTTAGTGTTCATTGAATACAGCTTTATAAAAATATGTAAGCGAGCTTAAAGCCCGCCTACAATTCTATTCTTAATTTAAAGATTTCTCAATTAAAAATGAACCTGTTGTATTTCCTGCTCAATTTCTTTAGGACTTTCTTCCTCTGATTTAATAAAAATCATAGTAACTAAAGCTCCTATCAGCATACATACTCCGCCTACAACAATATAATCAATAGCCTGCTTCCCAAAAACATTACTGACAACAGGGCCACCAAATAAACCGTTAATGATCTGTGGAATTACTATAAAGAAATTAAATATGCCCATATAGACCCCCATTTTCTTTTGAGGAATTACTTCAATAAGCATGGCATAAGGCATTGCCAGAATACTTGCCCAGGCAAATCCCAATCCGATCATTGAAATCCATAAATGATCAACATTTTTAATAAAATACATAGAGATCAGACCCAGCCCTCCACAAAGCAATGCCAGGGCATGAGTTTGCTTTTTACCGATCCATTTCGCTATGGGTGTCAGTAAAAAGGCAAACGGAACTGCCCAGAGATTATACATTCCAAATAGTTTTCCTGTTAAATCCCCTGCATCATTAAATGCTTTGGAATTTGTGTCTTCGGGAGACAGACCAAAATGATGGGTAGCCAGGGCGCTTGTTGTAAATACCCACATGGTAAATAAAGCAAACCATGAAAAGAACTGAACAGCACCCAGTTTTTTCATTTGTGCAGGAATCGCTGCAAAATCCCTGAAAATATCGGAAAACTTAGAATGTACTTCTTCTTTTTCATCATTTTCAAATTCAGCAAATTCCTGCGGTGAATATTCCCTTGTTGTCATAATGGTATATAGGATTGCTATTAAAAGTAATGCTGCTCCCACATAAAAAGAGTAAATCACATTATCTGCTACAAAGCCTTTTGGAGCGACATTGGAAATACCCAGCCTTGTTAAGCAATCAGGTAAATACGAACCCACCACTGCACCGATACCAATTAAAATGGTCTGCACTGAAAAACCTATTGTCCCCTGATGTTTGGGAAGCATATCCCCAACGAGGGCCCTGAAAGGTTCCATTGCTATATTAACAGAAGCATCCATCATGGCAAGGAAGATAACTGCCAGTAACAGAGCGTTGGCAGCAAACATCTGAGTGACAGAAGCTGCATTGGGAAGCAATACCAGTCCTACAGCACACAGAACAGCACCGATCAGAAAATACGGTTTTCTCCTTCCCAGCGGACTCCATGTATTATCTCCCATATGCCCGATAATAGGCTGAACAATCAGTCCCGTAACCGGAGCTACCAGCCAGAACCAGGATAGCTCGTGAACATCTGCTCCCAGATTAGCCAGAATACGGCTTGCGTTTCCATTTTGTAAACCAAATGCCATCTGGATTCCCAGAAACCCCATACTCATATTGATGATCCGGGTGAGTGAAAGTTCCGGTTTTATTTTTTTAGCCATTTATTTCCAGGTATTATTTTGTTTTTAGCTGCTGCAACAAAACATCTTCAAGTGCCGTTTTCTCCGCAACTACTTTATCTACTACTTCATTAGGAACCGTCATTGAAAGTACATATTGTTTCACTTTCCAGCTTCCATTAATCTTTTCTACCACTCCTGAACCTCTGCAAATTTTCATTTGGGTATCCAGTAATTCATCAAACCATGCCAACTTACCGTCTTTACTGAAATAAATATTTCTTTTAAGTGCCGTAAAGTTCCAGGTCTTTTTTTTATCAAAATAAGGTTTTGCCCAAACCATGAATGCTTTTTTATCCCAGATCTCAGTGGCATCTGTTCCTATAAATGTAGATTCATCTGCGAAATAATTGAAATAGGTGTTGTAATCTGCTTTTGCAGCAGCTACATTAAAGGCATCCAACATGGTGCTGATTTCAGTTCTTTCCTTTTCAAATCCAGCCTTTGACTGTCCTGAAAGAACAGAAAATCCAAATAAAAACAGGATGAGCGTATGGATTGTTATTAATTTTTTCATATAATAATTATTTTTTTAGTTCAATGATCAACGGAGTCTTTGCAGGGACAATTATATTGTTTTGTATTGCAATTTCTTTTTCTGAAATAACATCTTTTCCTCTTGAAAATCCTTTTAATGATTCTTCAAAACGTTTTAAATCTAACGTTTGATCTTTTTCATTATTATTGATAATCACCATTACACTTTCATCCCAGTTGTATCTGAAGTACGTAAAAACATTATTCTGAGGAACGTAATTTTTAGTCTTTCCGCTGTGTATCACATCTTTTCCTTTTCTCCAGTTTAATAATTTCTTGGTAAACTGAAAGAACTCTTTTTGTTCAGAAGTTTGTTCCGACGGATTGAATGCATTTTGTTGATCTGATTTCCAGCCCCCCGGGAAATCTCTCCGGATATCTGCGTCTCCTCCTTTTTCTTTATTGCCACGCATTCCTATTTCCGAACCATAATAAATCTGTGGAATTCCACGGACCGTAGAGATCATAGTCAGTGCCATTTTATAAGCTTTAGGGTCTGCATTGAAGATTTCATTCCATCTTTCTGTATCATGGTTCTCAAAGAAAACCAGGACATTATTAATATCCGGATACAGAAAATCGCTGGTAAATGAATCATAAATTTTTATCATTCCGGTATTCCAGCTTTCTTTTTCTTTCAGCGCTTTAGGCATATCTGCGAACAGCATAAAATCCATTACAGAGGGTAAGTAGGAATTGTATCCAGCGGCTTCTCCTGTCTTGGAATTTTTCTGCCATGCCGATATCTGGCCTGCGGTATACAACCAGGTTTCACCTACAATATTGAATTTGGGATATTCATCTGTAATTGCTTTAGCCCATTTTGCCATCGCTTCTTTGTCATTGTAAGGATAAGTATCAACACGGAATCCTCCTAATTCTGCATATTCGATCCACCAGATTGCATTTTGGGTCAGGTATTTTAAAACTAATGGATTTTTCTGGTTAATGTCCGGCATTGTTTTATCAAACCATCCATCCAATGCATATTTTTTATCAATATCTGATGCATTGGTATCAAACTGTGTTGTCGTTTTATAATTGGATCTTTTAAAACCTTCATCCCCGTCACCAAACCAATGTATCCAATCTTTTGTGGGAAGATCTTTAATCATCCAATGTGAAGTTCCCCAATGATTGGTTACATAATCCATCACCAGTTTCATATTTCTTTTATTCAGCTCCCGGGAAAGGGTACGATACTCTTCATTGGTTCCGTAGCGGGCGTCTATCTTATAAAGATCCGTCTGGGCATACCCGTGATAAGAATATACTTTTTCATTGTCTTCATTAACAGGGGTTAACCACACGGCTGTAGCTCCAAGGTCCTGAATATAATCAAGGTTGTTGATAATTCCTTTGAGATCTCCTCCGTGCCTCCCGTTAGGTAATTTCCGGTCGGCTTTCTCCGTCAGTTCAGGTCTGGAATCATTCTTTTCATCTCCATTGGCAAAGCGGTCCGGCATGATCAGATACATTACATCTTTTGAAGTAAACGACTCACGATTGGCAGAACCAGCTTCTCTTTGTTTTAATTCATAAACATAAGATCCCAGATTCTTCTTTGCTTTTTTGATATTGATGGTAAATCTGGGAACATTTATTTCATTGGTATTGACCGTAATAAAAACATAATTAGGATTTTCTACTTTTTGAAGATCTTTAATCTGTATACCATCTGAAAGGGAAATATCATTGTTGGCAATATTCTTTCCGTAAACAAGGATCTGTAATTCAGGATTTTTCATTCCTTTCCACCAGAATGCAGGCTCAACTTTTTCCAGAGTTTTTTGAGAAAAAGAGACAGAAGCTATGGAAAGGGCTAATGCTGCGTAAATTGTTTTCATAATAAAGGTCAATTTAGCATTAAAATTTTAAATAATTTATATAATAAAAAAAATAAATATAACACATTGCCTCCTTAAGTACTATTCTTAATTACGAAAACAGAGCCACTCATTGAGTGGCTCTGTTATTATAATTCCCATGAATAAGGATTTTTATAATAAGGACTTATTTCACATTTTGCATTATCAATTTTTAGATTTGTGATTTTCTCATAAACTTTTAAAATTTTGTTATAATCCAAAGATTCAAACTGTATCTTATCTGTATTGATCAAACAATACTTAGTCTGATGATTTTCTTTATCATTAAAATATTTATAGGCACCATAATTTCCTATAGAGTACGTTGGCATCAAATCATTATCTAAAAAAATAATTTCATTTATACCATAAGTAAACTTATCATTATCATTGTAGATAATATCAAAGTTATTTACTTCGTTAGATTTGATACACATAATTAAGTCATTCTTTTTATCTATAAGAATCTTTATTTTTTCATTATAGCCTAACAAGGCAAAATTATAATCATCATATTCTAATTTGAATACTGCTCCCCATTTGTTTGATGAACTATCACAAACTTGTTTGCTATTAAACATAATATTGATATCTTTTGGAAAATTCAGATTTTCAATACTTTTACAGTCTGTTTTCTTTTCTTTACAAGCTATCATGCTTAATAAAAACACAATAATAATTTTTCTTTTGATCATTTCTTAACTTTTTTATAATCAGCAGGTATAGGTTTGTTTGGATAAGTAATGGTACTTCTATTAATAGTTCCACCAGAAGAAACAGAAATATTAAAATAATTACTACTTCTTGTTACTTCACCATTTACATTATTATATCTTGCAAAACCTCCATATTTATCTTGATGCATATTCTCATTAAAATTAAACACTTGTCCACCCAAAACATTCTCCCTCGAAGTAGATTTAGCATAATTTAAAAATAAGCTTCTATTCGTTCCTCCTACGAAAAAGTTAGAAAAATTACTTTCAGTTTGTTTAGCTGATTTTTCCAGTCCTTTTTGATCAAAAATAATATTACAGGCAGTCATCACAACAGATGCATTATCACTTAGATTTTTTTCCAGAAATGATAATCCTTTACTTGATTTTGGATCATGAACTAAACCTTGTCCTGATTTATTATCCAAATCTGCACCTTCTCCTGCAACACCATGGCTTCTTATAACCAATCTATTTATAGGAGGAACATTTTTGCCATAGTGCTTTTGTAATAATCCTGAAGCCTGATCTATATTATCAACAGCAATAAAGTCAAATTTACCTGATAATTTTCGCATTTCATCATAGTTAGTTTTGATATTGGGTTCATTTATATAAATTAATAAGTTGTTAGATCCTGTTAATTTACTATGTGGACAATTAGGATCATCACACATTCCGGTTGGATCTGTTCTATTTATAGGATTATTTGAACAATAATGATATGGTGTTTTATTTGGTGAATGCTCTGCAAGTGGATCAACTCCATACCAGATACTCAGTCTAGGGTTATAGTACCTTGCACCATAATAATACAGGCCGGTTTCTTCATCCAGTTCTTTGGCATTGAATTTATAAGGGTTATTATAAACTCCGGTCATCTGCTCTGCCATTGTTTCACCGAAAGGTAAATTTAAGAAAAACTGGGTTGGTTTCATATTTTCATGAGTCACAAAGGTGGCCGTTCCTAAATTATCACCATGCAGATAATATACTCCTGTCTGCAGTTGCGGTCCTTTAGCCAGTTCTATTTTTACCTGATTAAAATCTATTCCTGCCTTTTTCAGGTATAGTTTCAGATCAGCTCCATTATCCTGATCTTTTGATTTACTTCCCAAAACAGAGGTATTAGTTTGTTTCATCGTTGGGAAATCAAAATCCATAATTCTGCTTGCTACTCTTTCTGCTCCTGCATAGTAATGCTTTGTCAGCATCTTCTCTGAAGTTTCCACATGATAAGCATTAGGATATATCTTGAAATTATTTATTCCAATCGATCCCGGGTCTATTATCTGCCCATTCTGATATAACTGAGCCGCCTGTGTAAGATTGTATTTGATTACTCTTTCACCCTTATCATCATATACATAATATTGGAAAATACCTTGGCTATCTTTATTTACAGCCTTTAGACGATCCTGTTCATCCCAAAACATCTGATCTGTATCTCCGTATTTGTCGTACATGGTTACATTCCCATTATAATCGTATTCAAATTTTTCATACTGCCCGGTAGCTGCGTTTTCAATATGTTCTACTTTATGAGTTCCTGCAACATAATAGTACCTGTTATCATATGTATTAAAATTGTTTGGCGTACCATCCTGATTATGTTTCTGGTTCTTTTCCTCAATTCCGCCAGCATAGTTATATCCCATGGTTATCTCAAAATCAGAAGAAGTTATTCCCAAAGGAGTATTCGGATCTCCTGTAAAACTTCCATCAGAAGAGGCAAGCCTGTTCAAATGATCGTATTTATAATTGAAAAGATAATTTCCACCCATTTCATTGTATACACCGGCACTGTTTTTAAGTTCAGTTATATTGCCTACATAATCATAAGTATAGTTATTGTTGAGCAATTCCGTTCCAAAGTAATCTTTAAGACGATGAACATTCAGTTTTCTATCTGCCAGAGTATATTCAAATTCTGATTTCATTCCGTTTCCAAGTTCAATAGAAGTTCTCTGCTCATAATGGTCATAAGCAATTTTTCTAACATATTCGTAACCCTCTTTATTCGATATTCTTTTAAGATTTCCTCCCAAATCATATTCATATATAACCTGTTCACCGTCAGCGTAGGTAAGATTTTGGATTCTGTTCCAGCTATCATATTCAAATAAAGTTCTGAACTGCATATTTGGAATTCCATATCCTGAAATTGTTTTATTCTCCATCATCACTTCTCCCATGTTTCCATATTCATAATTTGTTGTTCCGGAATTATCCGATTGAAAAATAACTTTTCCGGAATTATTTCCTGAACCAGGAGCTCCATATTCATAATGAACATTGGACGGATTACTTCCTGGGAGATCTGGGAATTGTATATCAGAAAGCCTGTTAAAATCATATATATAATGGATATACTTTTGGGTAGAACTTGTATTATCCATATTGGCAGTGTACAATCTGATCAGATTTCCTGCAGGGTCATACTCATATCTGTTGATTCCATGATCAGGCTGCTCCACCTGGATTCTTCTTCCTCCCTTATCATAAGAATACCGTGTTAAAATACCCATAGGATCCTCAGTTGACATCAGTTCCCCAATGGTATTGTATTTGTATTTTGTAGTCAGCGCCTGCCCGTTCAGATAGTTGTTAACCTGCATAGTCTTTCCTTCCGCGCTTGTAAATGTTTCTGTCTTAAGTTGAGTATTGCTGTTCTGGAAAAGTACCAAAGTACTCTTCAACATATTATTTTCAATAGAATACATTGTATTCGCCGTATGAAACAATTCATCTACTGTAACCGCAACCCTATCTTTAGTATCACGCTGTACAGATGAATAATACGGTGAAGGTGCACTCATATCAAGATGTTTATTGCTATTATATGGATCGTTAGGAGGGTATTTATCTTCAAACTTCGGATGGTGTTGTGAAATGGCCCTTCCGATGACATCATAAATCGTTCTTCCTGATACTGACATTTTTTCTTCCCCGTTCAGGAATATATCCTTTTTGGTCTGCACCACTTTACCCCAACCATCAGAAAATGTAATTGTCTCTATTGGATTAGACGGATCCTGAGGGTTATAATTTTCTGTTAAACACAGGTAATAATTACTGATATATCCTGTATTAGGATTAGGTGTCGGATAAGTATTGTAGTAATATTTAACCGTATATGGCGCGCCAGCCTCTTTTTCTTTAGGGGCCAGTATCTGAGTAATACGTCCTTTAGAATCATATTGATATTCGGTTGTATTACCGGAGACATCTGTAGCTTGTTTTACGGCATCAAATTTAGGATCATAATCTGCCGATGAGGTATATCCGAAAATATCATTTGTATTTACTACATACTTATGAGTTTCAGAATCATATTTATAGGTCAAAGTATACCGGTCTCCGTTTTCATTCTTTGGATAGACAACTGTACTTATATTTCCGAAGGAATCATATGTAAAGTCTGTCTGTGCTGTTTCAGAAGCATTTAGTTTAGCAGAAACCATGAGAACCAGACCTGTATTAGGGTCAATTTTAGTAAACCTCTCACGGATTGGATTTGAGGTGGATAATGCTTCATAAACCCTTATTGATTTTGGTGCACTTATGATATTATTAGGTAACGGATAACTGTGATATTCAATGACTGTATTATAAGTAGCGGCATTACTGAAATGCATTACTTGTCTGATAAGCCCTTTATCATTATATGAGAACCCTTCTGAAACCGTAATATTACCTCCACTTTCAATATTTTTCTTTCTGGTATTCTCCAATAATGCTATCGCCATTTTTCTACCTTCTTTTCCTCCCGTATCAAAAGTCTCAGTAACGGGAGAAGCCAAATCAATTCTTGTATTATTATCTTTAAATTTATAAATGCTGTAAGTGTATTCTGTTGAAGCATTAAGATCGTTTACACCCGTATACATCTCAGCCTTCTTCAGTTTACCATTCAAAAAATAGTTTCTGTTATGATAGTAGTCTATCTGTGATCTATATACATTATTGCTGTACCACATATTATATGTAGTTACCTTTCCGAATCCGAAAAATTCTCTTTCTCTTCTGTCATATCTTCCGTCTTCATATTTAAATGTATTCACTACATCTTTGTTATTCGTTGGTGATAAATATGTTGGAGAAAAGATATCAGGATTCACAATTCTGCACTCTTTCATAACTAACCTGCTATGAGGATCATTATAGGTAGGTTTTGTGAATTCATAATCAAGACCAAATACGCTGAATGGTGCCTTATCTTTGAAATTGGTAACGGTTTTAAGTTTATTGGTTCTTCCGATTGTTGAATAATTTACCACAAACCCGTCATCCTTAGATACCACCAGATCCGGATAGCCATCTCCATTCATATCTTTAAAGGATTTATCCACTTCAGCAATTGACAGTCCCATACTTCCTGTTACCTGACCTCCGATTTTCAGATAGATCAAAGGAATTGGCGGGAATGGCCACCATACAATAGGGAACGTATAGTAATAACCTGCTCCTACCGATACTCCTCCTCTGTAGGTCTTTGATTCATTATTATAATCTAGTCCACCACCATTTTTGAACAGCTCAACTGGATCAGAGAATTTATTTCCAAGATTATACTTTACATAAGTGTTGGAATTTCCTACAATCAATATATCAGACAGTCCGTCAGCATTAATATCTTCAAAGGTTGTTTTGGATGAGCCTAATGCTGCAGAAGCATTTGCACTGACACTTACCACCAATCCACTCATTCCTCCAAAATCAAAACCTCCTCCTAATCCAACAGATCCTACCGGCCCTGATGCAAAGGTCTCTGCATTTTTATAGCTGTAACCATTATCCAGACGATATCCTAAATTGAGATAATACTTCATATTGCCTGAGCCACCACCTGTAACCCTGTCAGCCAATCCATCTCCATTAACATCCATCCAATAAGATTCGCCGGTATCTTTAGAATCATAGTTCACAGAAGCCTGGCCTGACCATGATGCTGAGGTTTCAATTCCGCTATTCATTGCAATATTTGGTGAATAAGAATACATACTCGTATTGCTTCTTACTTCTCCGTTTCTGGATGACGCACCTGTTTGAATAAATTTAGACGCTGAATATTGTGGAGACAATGATTTAGAATAACTGTCCGTATTAGAAATATAAGCATTTATAAAAGGGTTCCGTAATCCTCCATGTCCGCCTGTTGAATTGGTAATCTGCATTGCATCTTTGTATACTGCATCCGGATACCCATCTCCGTTCATATCCATAAAGTCTTGCAGGGCAATATTTCCATCTCCTACTAAAACAGAACTCGCATTCTGAATTCCAACATTAAATAAACTACCACTTAAGGTATTTGTTCTGGATTTGCTATAATATTTTTTATTAATTGAGAACATTTTAGTATCCACATTTCCTTGTAAAAGCAAAGTATCCGGCAAGTCCGGATTGGCAGTCTGCGGGTTGAAAAAACCACTTGCTGCTTCATCGTCCTTGAATGAATCTGCCATTGCATACTGCTCAGGACCTACACCTATCCATTTTTCAGTGTAGGTAATCACTTCATTATCTCTTGGACCCGTTACTTGTTTATATACGGTTGGGTTTAAAACCGTTACCGGTTTGGGACCAAAATTAGCCGGGTTTTGATAGAATCCTGTATTACTGATCTGTTGGGCGATGCATTGTGCTGTTTCATCCTGTGTAGGAAGATTATTACATACCGGAAAATTCAGGTTTACCGGAACATTTACTTCTTCTATGGATGAAAGATTGATTAAACGTCCATAGTTATCCGAAGGAGTTGCCGGATTCAGCATAAATCCATCAGTATTCCCGGCTGGAACTACATCAGCATATTCATTATAAAGGAACTGGCTCCAGTTGTTATAAAACTGACCTATGTTTTCCAGTGCTGCTGAATTAACAGAGGTATGATTCACTGAAGCCAGGAATATATTACCTCCATAAGTAATATTAAAAGGCTGATTTTGGAAAAGAGCACTATAAGCTTTATAAAAATCATAATCGGCCTTGGTTTTACAATAAACCTGAATATTTAGATTATCCGTAAATATTGTACTATATACATCTCCCGTATAGAACTGAACCGGTACATCTCCGATAATCGCCTGATTATTATTAGCCATATCAACTTCAACGATATTACCGGAATTATTAATGGGAGCTATTATTCTTCTTTTTGTAACTACAGTTCCATTTTTTTTGATAATATAATAAAAACTACCTGGAGAAAGTCCTGAATTGGCAGGAATATTTTTATTGATCCCGATTTTATAGGTTTGAACACCACTTGGTACATTTAAAAAATCCGGAAGACTTATCTTAGGACTGAACTCAGTGATAACATGTGAAGGATAGCCTGCTACAGCAGTATAATTTTGAGAATTCCCCGATGTAGGATAATAATCTACATTGATTCTGTTCCAGTTATTATCTTTAAACGCTGTGTGGGAATCAGATTCTACAATGAAACTAATGGTAGCAGGAACATCGTTTTGGCTAAATGATAAGCTTGTTACATTTGCTACTCCCGGAAATAATGGAACAGTATCAAACGGAACATCGCTTTTAGCATAAGTTTTCGAATATATTACATCTGCAGTAGTGGAACTTGCAGTAGTTTTAACAATTTTAAAAGTAATATCATCCTGCGAATTCGGAAAAGTAATTTTTGGTACTGTGATATTAACAGTTCCCGGAGTATCAATGGATATTGGTTTTGTATGATTATTTAATAAAAAATTACTTCCATACTTCCCGTTGTTTAGCCTAAATCCATCCTGATTAAGCCCTATCATAACAGGTTTCGGAATCCATCCATAGGTTATACTTGGATTTGACATTACTTTAAAGCTATAATTGTCATTCTTATGTAACCTTATAAAAACTTTGTCTCCAGAATTTACATACAATTGTCCTGGGTTATCAATGCCTAAATGATCAACATTCGAAGGAGTAAGAGACTGTATAGCACCAAAGTAAGAATTATAATTATAAATAGATATATTTTCCACAGGCATTCCTGCCAAAAATTCCTTCATGTATATTCTTCCATTTTTACCGGTTGCAGGGTTTTTAATCTCAACAGAATATAAAGCTTTTGCATTGGGAATATTTTCTACCTGCACGCTGTCGTCAAACTGAATATACCCGTCTCTTGGCGCCACCCAAACTTTAACAACATCATTTTTAGAAATATCCTGCCATGTTCCTTCCAATGGGGAATTATGCTGAAGCATAGTATCTGCCACAATAACCATATTTTCCGTATTGTCACTGTATTGGGTCATTTCAACATTGCCGTTTGTTGGGTTAATTCTTCCAAATAAAACCTGTCCATCCTGAGCAACATCCATTACCCCGTCAGAATTGGCATCCAGAATAAAAGAGGAAGTTTCACTTTTACTGGTAGCCCACATCTGTGAAAAATTAAATCCTATACCAAATACGTTAATACCAGCATCATATCCTATATTCTGAGTCTTGGTTTTGGTAAGAGAGAAATTACTGTTGAGATACTGGATTTTCTTTTCCGGGCCAAAACTGATGTGACCACTTGAAAAGTTTCCAGGTCTTAGAAATAAGC
The DNA here is from genome assembly GCF_003385595.1 of Chryseobacterium flavum. GTDB lineage: Bacteria > Bacteroidota > Bacteroidia > Flavobacteriales > Weeksellaceae > Chryseobacterium > Chryseobacterium flavum. Next base: position 402,622 of record NZ_QNUE01000001.1, read on the forward strand.
CATTGCCTGGCTTTCGATAAATTAAGTCCGGAACCCCATCACCATCAAAATCCATAAGTTCCTGAGCCTTTTTGGCTTCAGCTTCTGAATGTCCCAGATTGAAAGAAGCCATTACATGACCATATGCCCTTGTTGGCCCCGGAAGGAGAAAGTCTAGGCCTACTCCCGGAACTCTCCCGTTAACGCCCCATTCAAATGTATTATTGGCAGATATCTTGGATGGCTTCAAAAAGCCCGGCAATATTGGAAAAGCATCTCCGCCTCCTGCACCATTAATATCTACTGAACTTCCAAAATTGACAGGTCCGCTGTTTTGACTTTTAATATCATCATAATATTCAAAATCAAATTGTTCCGTTAATAGATTTCCATATGAATTATCATTAGAAGTATCAGTATGTCTTACACTGCTTAATAATGTCTTAAAAAACTGTCCCTCTTTATACGAAAATGTATAGGTTCTTATGAGCTCATTATCATATTTAACATATATTTTAGATAGTTTATAAGGTTCTACCTCCTTTACTCCTCTTTTAGCGGTAATGCTGATGTCCGGCCTGCTGATTCTGTTTTCTTTTTCGAATTCTACAGTGTAATATTTCAGGTCTTTGCCATCCATCTTTGTATAGGTGATCTTACTGATATGGAAATAGCGTCCTCCGTTCAGATTTTCATTATCACCGGTAAGTCCCTGCAATATCACATTTTCATATTCGTATTCAATATAATTTCTGAGAACATCCTGTTCTCTCCATACTCCCCAATGAACAATATTGCCATTATCATCTTTTATCACGGTATTATCAATAACACCGGTTTCATTACCACCATAAAAAGTTTTTCCTCCATTTGTATTCGTGACAACCCATCTGTAGTCTTTAGGAGTCGATCCATATCTTTCTATTTTTGAGAAATCATGACTTCTTCTAAAGTAAAATACTTTTTTATTATTCGTTAAAAGTGTGTCTCTCTTTTGCTTCCTGGTTGTAAAAATGCTGCTGGTTTCACTGATATCATTATGTCTATGAGGAAGATAGTTACCATCATATACTAGCATTTCACCATTCAAAGAGTATAATTCAGTTTCTGTTTTTTCATCAAAACTTGGAGCCCCCCATCGTGTGTCAATTGAAACAGCTCCAATACCATTGATATCCCATCCTTCTCCCATCCATCCATTGGATTTATTACTATCATAAGAAACATTTATACCTGGCTGTATCCCTCTTCTTCCTGATGGAATCACAATAGGATATGACACATTTGCACCTCCTTTCTGATTAGCACCTGGTGGAGAAATAAAATTCCTTGCTGCAGCCGCATCACCTGCTTTTAATCCACTTATTCCTGTAGGATTGGATGCACTGAGTTGTGGTGATTCCGGAACTGAAATAACACCATTAATATAATCATTATTATCACCACTACTTTCTACGGTTATTGTTTTAGTTTCTGTATTTACTACAGAAGTCGGGTCTGCAACCCATTTTTTTATGTTATAGTCAAAATAGAATGCTTTAATTTCTTTTGCAGATCTGTTTCCAAGCTTTTTCTCATCATAAGGAAATGATAATTTCACTTTTTTGGTAAAATTCCCTGCTTTGATATTTACACGATATGCAGCAGCATTTACAGATAGATTTTTAATCTCTCCCGTAACAGAAGGGTAATCCTTTTTTCTCAATTTTAATATTTCAACCTGCCCGGACTCTGCTACTGAATTCTTTTCAATACTTACAGTAGCATTCTCATACTTTTCATTGTATTCTGAATCTTTTAATACCGTGACAATGAAAGGTGTAAACCTGGCTTCATTTACAACTTTAAAAGAAGACACACTTTGAGAAATCGGATATTGTTTTGTTCCTGCAGAAGAAGAAACAGATATAAATCCTTTTTTCTTATCTTCATCTGAGAGTTTAACAAGTGCTTCAAATTCTCCTTTGGAAGATTCCACCGTCTTTCCATTGATTTTTACAGCCTGAGATCCCCAATGACTACCTGAACCTTTTACATATAAATGGTCTTCGGAAAGAAGTGTAGAAATCCCGTTTTGTGGATTCAGATTTTTTTCTAATACTATTTTTACATTCTTTACCCGATACTTTATTCCATTTAATGAAGTAGTAAAGAGAATAGTATTTCTTCCCTGATGTAATGAATTTAAACTGATCTCTTCTTTTTGTGCGCTCCATTTATTTCCGGGAACAATAATATTTCCTCCAAGTGAAAGATTTCTGTTAATGGATCGGGAAACAGACTGGTAAGAGCTAAGCCCAAACAGATCATACTCCAAATATGCCATAACAGTCTGATCCTTAATCTCAGGAAGAGTTATAGTGAAGAAATTATCTGTAGCATCATCAGATTCATCATCTGAAAACTCACCGATAATACCTTGTTTTTCTATTGATTCAAACACATTAGCAGGTTTTTCAATACGTGTGGATACTATTTCATGGAATCCTTTATTCTGAGCCTTAAGCCCTTCAGCGGGAGAACCAGCTGCCGATATTTTATTCAGCAGAGAAGTCGAATGTGTAATATGATCAGATAAGGAGGATGTTGTAGTACTATCATTTTGATGATAGACATACTTTTTCATGAGCTGAAGTTTAAAAGCCCTCACCTTCTGTCTGTCCTCTTTCGTAAAACTTGCAAAAGTAAATACTGAGGCAAAGAATACTAAGATGAGAAGATGTTTTCTTCTCAACCTAACGGGTAATTTAGTTTTCATATTTTAAGGGAAATAGTATTAATTAATCAACGACCACTTTAAAAGCCTTAATCAGTTTCTTATTTTGAGTAAGTACAACCAGGTATACCCCTTGTATTTTGAGGCTATTCTGATATATTGTAATTTTTGAATCTATTTTTTCAACGGAAAGCATTCTTCCTCCTCCATCATAAATTGAAATCTCCCATCCTTCTGTAGGTGGGAATTTTACAGTAAAATTATTATTCATTTTTACAGGGTTCGGATACAGCATATATTGGAAATCTGAAGTGGCATCGCCTGCCCCTTTTGTATAAGCCGGGTCATGAATATTATTTTTATCCGGTTGCTTTTCTTCAATAATATTGGTGGCAAAAGTAAAAACAGCTGAGTTTTTATCTTCAGGGAATTCTACACCTGAATATTCTACTATTTCATCGTTAGCTTTTCCTTCTATTTTTTTTAAACTACCGTCCTCATTCTTAATAACCATCCAGTAGTTCAGACGTAAATTTTCAGGATTCATCAGCTTTTTGGCGATCTGCAGCACATATCCTTTTTTAGGGATGGTCTTTCCGATAAAATTGATTTCCCAGTTTCTCTTCAGTACCCTTAAACTTTCTTTCTCTTCAAACCCGAGATCGTTATTATCGTCAGACCATATCGCAAATGTATAATTATCTAACGAAGCATTATTTTCAAAGTTAGTTCTTGAAATTTTTTCTCTACCAATACTGATAATCTTATCTTCCTGATTGCTGGACTGTTTCTGATAAAGCTCGTTAGCATCATCCCTGCCAATTCCTGTAGGCCTGTTCTTAAAATCTTTGTGCTTTTCAGGATCCCAGATAACATCTCCTTTACTGTTGAAATATTTTACTCCCTCCAGTGAGATTCCGTATTTGATAGACAAATAGGTATGAACCTTTTCCAGGTCTTTTTTTGAAAGCTTTTTGGGAATAAAAATAGCCTCATAAAGATTTTTATCTTCAAGGCCTATATTCAGATGGTCTTTAGGGCTGGAAATTTGTTTAGGTCCCAGATAAGAAAAAATACTGGGCTTCTTTTTCAGTTCAATAAGCTTATCATTTCCACTGCTTTTGAAAGAGGTATTGCTAAGCTCGGCAATAATATCCTTATTATACCAGATATTTTCATCTTCATCGGAACTGTGAACAACGACAAGAGATTGAGCTTCATTTTTATTATATGTAATGGGCTTTACAAAGTGCTGCCTTATATTACAGTTATAATTAAGCAGCCTGTCATACTCGCATTTTGTGGTCTCCCGCAAAGATTCAGGTTTTGCTTTTTCCCAGATTTTATTTTTCTGATCAACAATTTGTGCTTTACCATAGAAGACACTTAAGTACAATACAAGGCAACAGCACATACTTAAACGGTACTGAGTTTTCATGCTTTCGATTATTAGTTACAGCCAAATTAGTAAAAAAATTAAAACAAGCAGGAAAAAATTTACAAAATTCAATTAATTTAACATAATAATTAAATTAATATCAATAAAAATGGAATTTTATTAACACTAAGAAACCTTACAAACAACTTATAACAGGAGATTTTTAAAATAAAATACCCCGGCTGAATTGCCGGGGTAATCATTATTTCAATTTTAAAATTATTTCACAGGTTTAATAGAAACAGCGAAACCACCACTTCTCACCATTTTAAAATTAATTTTTGATTTGCTTGTAATCTCTTTTTTATAGATATTATAGCTTTGAGGGTTATCAATATAATCTGCATCTTTTCCGTCTTCATAAATTGTTGCCTCATATTTTCTACCTTTATCAAGGAATGAGAAGTCTACGGTATATTCACGTCTGTTTTCGTCAGTAATTCCTCCTACAAACCAGTTTTCCGTTCCTTTGGCTTTTCTGGCTGTAATCACATAGTCTCCAGGTTCTGCTGATAAAATTTTAGTATCATCCCAATCTGCTGCCACATCTTTGATAAACTGGAATGCATCCATATGTTTTTTGTAATTCTCCGGAAGATCGGCTGCCATCTGAAGAGGCATATACATAGTTACATATAAAGCCAGCTGTTTCGCTAATGTGGTTTTTACAAAACGTTTGTCCCCAGGAAAATAGTAATCCAGCTTAGTCTGGAAGATTCCCGGTGTATAATCCATAGAGCCACCCATCCATCTTGTAAACGGAAGAACGGTCTGATGATCCGGCTTGTTTCCTCCAAATGCTTCATACTCAGTTCCACGCGCTGCTTCAGCAGAAATATAGTTCGGGTAGGTACGGCTTTCTCCTGTAGGGCGAACAGATTCGTGAGAGTTCACCATAATCTTATATTCATTTGCTTTTTCTGCAATTCTGTAATAATGATTAATTGTCCATTGAGAATAATGATGTTCTCCTCTTGGAATAATATCACCTACATATCCTGTTTTCACAGCATCATACCCATATTTATTCATGGTCTGGAATGCTTTGTCTGCCCATCTTTCATAATTCGTTGCAGACCCTGATGTTTCATGGTGCATAATCAGCTTAATTCCTTTAGAATGTGCATAGTCATTCAGCATTTTGATGTCAAAATCCGGGTAAGGAGTAATAAAATCGAAAACATATTCTTTGGAATGTCCAAACCAGTCTTCCCAACCAATATTCCAACCTTCGATCAATAACCCCTGAAATCCGTTTTCTGCAGCAAAGTCAATATATTCTTTCACTTTAGTATTGTTAGCAGCATGTTTTCCATTCGGGGTCAGTTTTGTGAAGTCTGTTTTTCCTAAATGAACATTTTCTGCTGTAGAATACGCCCATTGTGATTTACCGATGATCATCTCCCACCATACTCCCATATATTTTGTAGGATGGATATAAGAAGTATCAGTATATTTTGTAGGTTCATTAAGGTTGAAAATCATTTTAGAATCCATCACCTGTTCTGCTTTCGGTGCCACAATAATAGTTCTCCAAGGAGTTACGGACGGAGTCTGAATATATCCTTTTGCACCCTGTCTGTCTGCAGTCAAATGTGTTTTAAACTTAAAATTCTGAGCATCAACTTCTAAATGAGAAGCAGGATAATCCAATACCGCTGCCTCAGCAACGTTAATATATAATGGCTCTTTTCCTTCCCTTTTAAGCATTAAAGGAGATTGTACCGCATTTTTCACCAGGGTCTGTGAAGCATTGGCATCAAATGCCTTATCCCATCTTGCCGGAATTTCAGAAACTTTTGTTTCCTGGTATTGATACTCCTGGGAATCATAGTCTGCTACCATCCACCAGGCTTTCATATCCGTAGGAAAATCGATTTCAGAATCTTCTTCTCTGATTACAAAATAATTAAGATTTTTCTGTTGTGGAAACTCATATCGGAATCCCAACCCATCATTGAACAATCTGAATTTCACTACAATACTTCTGTCTGTAGAAGCCTGGTTTAATGTAATTGCTAATTCATTGTAATGATTAATATAATTTTTCTTTTCTCCAAGAACCGGCTGCCAGGTTTCATTTTTGGAGTCTCTTTTTTCATCTGTCTTTGCAAAGCCATTGTTCAGATCAAATTTTGCATCTTCCGGTTTGGCAATCTCAGAAGCAAATTTTATGGCTGTATCTTTAAATAATCTTAATCCCAATTTAGAATCTTCAACCACTACCGCACCATTATACTTCAGGTTATAGTAAGGTACTCCTTCTTTCAGCTGAAAATTCATTTCAAACTTCCCGTCCGGAGATTTCAGGGATTGTGCATTTACGCCTGCAAACATCATTGAGAGCAGAAGTGCTCCAACTGTAATTTTCTTCATAATGACTATTTAATATCTTTAAAAAATAAATAAGGTGCTGCGCCTGAGCAGCACCTTATCAAATTGTGGGTTTATTTACAACTTTGTAATGGTTAATTTATAATATGCTGAATTATGTAAATCCAGTTCTATTTTATAGTTTCCTGTTTCAGACACCTTGTAGCCCGGATCACCATCTACAGTATCTTCAGCATTAAAATAAGCCTGTACACTTTTTCCTGAAATCAGGGTTTCATCAGTCTTTTTAGGCTGGAATTTCAATGTCCAGCCATCATTTGCCCTGAATTTGAAGAAACCTGAACTGTTCAGCATAATGGAATTAATGACAAAGGTTTTAGTAGCTGGATTATACACAAAATCTGTATCTGAGTTCCATCCTGTAGGTGTAGCATCTCCTATGATACCGAAGTTTGCCGGCACAGAAGAATAGGTGTTTGCAGCCCAGTCAACCTTAATATAATAGGTACCTGCTGCAGGGGCTTTTATGTCTGCTCCATCCAGTTTTAATTTTCCTGAATTGGTACCATCATCTCCTTTATTCCCTGCCCAGTCCTGATTAATAGAAAACTTATATTTTCCATCTTCTGGTCCGCTAACCGTATTGATCCATATGAATCCTCTGTATTTATCATTTTTTTCCGGAGAAAACAAATTCGGTGAATTGGCAGGTGTCCAGTTTGCATATCCAGCTGCTCCTGCATAGCTGCCCGGAACATTAATCTTAGGATACACCAGATCAGGATTGGGTGTATATGGAGTTACTTTAAGCGCTATCACATTGGAATAAAAAGCTGCTGACCCAACGGATGTTTTCAGTCTCGCTTCAATTTCATTCACAACATCTGGTGTTGCTCCAATGCTAAACATCGCAGCATTCATTGCGGCATGCGTAACAGGCCCTGACGTTACATCATTCGGAAAATCAACAGATGCGCTTTTTTTAAAACCGTCTCCTTTAATACCGAATTCGATTTCCTGACTGGGAACCACAGCAATATTGAATGTTGGTTTTGTCCATGTAAAATTAATTACAGCATCGTTAGCCGTAAGTTCATTAAGAACTAGTACTGTTTTATCGGAAGAAATTTTACCTGCAGCAGTTTCATTAATGATTGCCTGATCTTCATCTTTTTCACAAGAAACCATTACCCCCCCGATAAAAGCCATGGTTAGTATTTTAATTAAATTTTTCATTTTCAACAGTATTAAAAGTTAATAACCAGGGTTTTGAATCAGGTTAGGATTAGCTATAATATCTTTATTCGGGATCGGGAAAAGATTTCTGTAACTTTCTACAGCTTTACCATCTTTAATGTTACCTTTCCATGGCCATAGGTAATCTCCTGTAGTATATTTATTAAAACGTATCAGATCACTTCTTCTGGTTGCTTCCCAGGATAATTCCCTCGCTCTTTCGTCCAGAATAAAATTCAGATTTATTGAAGATACATTTCCATTTGTATTACCATATGCACGCTGTCTCAATTGGTTAATGTAACCTATTGCTGTTGCCTGATCACCACCTGCTCCACCTCTCAATACAGCTTCTGCATACATCAGATAAATATCTGCTAAACGATATAAAGGAATATCTGCCTCTACCCAATTGTCATGTGCCCCCGCAGATCCATTACTTTTTATATTCTTATATTTTATGAAAGCATAGCCATCTGTGAAGGAACCCAGGTCATTAATTTCTAAATTTTGTCCGGCAGTATAAAATCTACCTCTATGATCACTCCCGTTGGCAGGGAACAGATTAACAAATGATTTCGTTGTTCTTAATCCGCTCCAGCCACCATTGATTCCAAAATCAGAAGCTGTCATACTTCCTCCTACCGCAGCATGTACCAGATAAGTAGTTCCACCATTGGTCTGTGTATTAATCCCATCAAAATTAACACTAAGAATTTGCTCCGGATTATTAATGTTATTATCTGCAAGAAACAGATCATCATACTTCGGTTTTAAAGAATAACCGGCTGCAATTACTTTATTACAATATGTAATACAATCCGTATTTCTCTGTGTTCCTGTGTATACCTCTGCATTTAGGTATAATTTTGCCAATAATGACCATGCAGCTGCTTTGTCAGCTCTTCCGTATTCATTGGTTTTAGGATCTTTTAATTCTCCTGCTACTGCAAGCAATTCAGATTCAATAAAATTAAATAATGCTTTTCTTTCTATTCTTTGCGGCGGATTTGCAGACCCTGGCATATATGTTTCATCTACAAATGGAACATTTCCAAACATATCTATCGCATGATAATATGACTGGGCCCTTAAAAAACGTGCCTCTGCCCTCATTAATTTTGCCTGGGTAAGGTTATCTCCCGTAATATTATTAGCTGCTAATTTTTCATCTGTTACATTTCTAAGAAACTCGTTGCAAAAAGCGATTTCTGTGTACACTCTATAATACATGGCTGCAATAAATTCATTGGAAGAGTCCCAGGTCATTTTATGAAGGGTATGAAGATTTCCATCATTCCATCCTATGACCGCTTCATCAGTTGTAATTACATTCAAGGTATATAATAATCTTGTATATTGGGAGAACCCTCCATTAATACCATTGATATCACTATCAGGCTGATCTCCGTCACCACTTACCTGTCCTCCCATAGCAAGACCGCCATAGAGCTTTGCTAAAATATTTTTATAATTAGAAAAGTCTTTGTAAATGCTGGCTGAAGTAACATCAGTAATAGGTTCTCTTTCAAGGTCACCCACACATGACGCCGTAGTCAGTAAAAAAGCAGCAGAAAGAGGCAGTACTATATTTTTAAGTTTGATTTTATTAAGTTTCATCGTAATAATTATTTAAAATTGAAAATTAAATCCTAAAGAATATATTTTAGGCATTTGATAATATCCGTTATCTATTCCTCCAAATACTTCAGGGTCTACCCCTGTATATTTTGTGATTACGAAAACGTTTTGTGCCATACCATATATTTTCAGGTTACTTCCTTTAGAGAAAACCTCACCGAAATTATATCCAATGTTGATATTATCCAATCTTAAGAACGATGCGTTTTCAACATAAATATCTGATTTATATTGAGGTACGGAAAATTTATATTCCGGAGCTGTATTGAATACATTTTGAAGATACTCATTGGTAGAGGCAGATTGCAGTGAGCTGTTGGAGGCCATATTGTTATAGACATAGTTTCCTAATACAGCTCTTGCACTAAGAGCAAAATCCCAATTTTTATGTGAAACTTTTGTTGAGAACCCTAAGATAGCATCCGGAGTAGTAGACTTATAGTAATACATATCTTTAGGAGTAATCATTCCATCTCCATTCCGGTCAACAAATGCTCCATCTACAGGTTTTCCGTTATTATCATATACTTGCTGATATACCCAGAAAGAGTTTGGTGCATACCCTACAGCATGTGCCTGAATTCTGTTTCCGGAACCACCTTCAATTCCTCCGACTTCCATATTGAATGATTCATCAGCCCTGTCTTTTAATTTGGTTACAATTGGCTTATAGTGTGTTGCATTAAAGCTTAGTTCCCAGGTAGTCTTTTCATTCTTAACTGGAACTACTGTAATACTTCCTTCAATACCTTCATTCTTCATATCTCCCACATTCTGCCAGCTTGCATTACTTAATCCTCCGGCAGGTTCATCAGCATATACCAACAGATCTTTTGTATCTTTTCTGAAAAGATCGATGGATCCGGTAATCCTATTGGTAGCAAAACCAAAATCCAATCCTATATTTTTTGTCGTTGTAGTCTCCCAGGTAAGGTTTGGATTGTAATTAGCAGGTCTGAACATATAATAATATTCATTTCCAAATTGATAATTAGCACCCGGATAACTTGGATTATACGCAGCAAATGCCGGATAATTGTTAGGTTTATTCCCGTTTAAAGCCGGCAACTCCTGCTGTCCTGTTTTCCCCCATCCGGCTCTCAGCTTCAAAGTACTGATTGAGGATATATTTTTAATAAAATTTTCTTCATTCAGCTTCCATGCCAAAGAAACTCCCGGGAAAACACCCCATACATTATCTCTTGTACCATTAAAAAATCTTGAAGAACCATCTTTACGTACTGAACCGGAAATGATATACTTATTGGCTACAGTAAAAATAGCCCTTCCGTAAAATGATATCAATGTATTTTGGGTTTCAAAATCAAGATCCGGAGGTAATGTCGTTCCATTTCCTCTGTATGTAACAGCTCCGGGGATGATTGTACGGAAATCCTGATAAGCATATCCTGCAGTCACGTCTACCCCTGTATTGATAGCTGTTATATTTTTAACATAGTTAAAGTAGGTTTCAAGAAGTTTATTTTTCTTTTCCATCGAATACAAATTCGAACTTCCTTTATCACCATATCCAGGTCTGTAAATGGCATCCTTAAACTTGTGTCCTTCACTTTTGGTATAATCATATCCGGCATTTACATTAAAATGCAAGTCAGGAAGAAAATGAAACTTATAATCCAACTGAATATTCCCCAATCCTCTTGTTACAGACGAAATATCACGTATTCCGTCAATCATTCCAAGTGGATTTGAATTTGCATTTACGTTATATCCTGTTGCCGATCCTGCATCCAACCATTCATAATAACCGCCATATTTGGTATTTCCTGAATACACCGGCTGGGTGGGATCGAAATAGGTAGCAGCTTTAATTACTCCACCATCCACAAATCGATTATCTGTAAAAGTTCCTTTTGCATTTACATTTACCGATAAATGATTGTCAAAGAATTTTGGATTCAAGTTCAACCCTACTGAAGTTCTCCGGAAAGAATTGGACCTTACAATCCCATTTTGTTCATTATAACCTAAAGACAAGCGGTAAGGAAGCCCTTTAATTCCTCCTGAAAGAGCCACATTATTATCTGTACCCCATGCTGTCTGATAGATAAGGTCTTGCCAGTTAGTATCAGCATTACCTAGCTTGGTTTTATAATTTGCTGGTGCATAGGTATTGACAAAGTCTCTAAATTCCTGGGCATTCAATACATCCACATTTCCCATTTTTGTAGACAATGAAGTTACTGTTGAGAAATTGATTTTAAATTTTCCGGCACTCCCTTTTTTGGTTGTAATCAATATAACCCCATTTGAAGCTCTGTTTCCGTAAATTGCTGTAGCAGAAGCATCTTTCAGTATATCGAATGTTTCAATGTCATTCGGGTTTATTAAAGATAAAGGATCTGATGCCCCGTTAACTCCCACAAAATCCTGAGGAACCCCGTCAATAACAATAAGCGGCGAGTTTTCACCACTTAAAGATGATGTTCCTCTGATTCTGATCTTTGTTCCTGATCCAGGGGCTCCACTGTTATTGGTAATCTGTACTCCGGGGGTTTTACCTTGGATCAGCTGACCCGCAGATGTGGCACCTCCGTTAAAATCTTTCGCTGTAACAGAAGTGATAGATCCTGTAAGATCAGACTTTTTCTGCTTTCCATATCCGATCAGAACAACCTCTTCGATTTTCTTTTCCTGCGGAATAGAGTCTTTGGTCTGTGCATGCACTATTGAGCTGGCCAATAAAAAAGCAGGCGCAATTTTTAATACTGTTGTAAAATTCTTCACAATCTTATTTTTATAGTTTCGTTTATTCGTTTTTGGCATGAAGCCAGTTTTGCAATTTATAAAAAAAATAGAATTATTATAAAATTAATATAATTTAGGATAAAATTATGTATATTACGATACTTATATAAATTAATTATCTAAAATCCAATAATTTAAATGATACTATGTTAAGCATAACACACGTATTTCTTTAACATAAAGTTAAACAATTGTTTAACTTTATTTCATGTTTAGCATGAAAAAAAACTCTACTGAGCCGGAATAACTCCACAAATAAGGGCTATTCAACAGATAATCCTTATCTTTGCATCCAAAACTTTACTATAAATGTCAAACAGAAAGATGATTACGGCAGCTTTGCCTTATGCAAACGGACCGGTTCATATAGGGCATTTGGCAGGTGTTTATATTCCTGCGGATGTTTACGCAAGATTTCAGAGAAGATTAGGAAAGGATGTAGCGTTTATCTGTGGTTCGGATGAGCACGGTATTCCTATTACCATAAGAGCTAAAAAAGAAGGAGTCACTCCACAGGATATCGTGGACAAGTATCACGAAATCATCAAAAAGTCTTTTTCGGATCTGGGAATTTCATTTGATGAGTATTCAAGAACCACCTCTAAAAAGCATTATGAAACCAGCCAGGATTTCTTTAAGGTTTTATATGAGAAAGGAAAATTCACAGAAGAAATTTCGGAACAATATTTTGATGAACAGGCAGAAGAATTCCTTGCAGACCGTTATATTGTAGGAACATGCCCGAACTGTGGTAATGAAAATGCTTATGGAGACCAGTGCGAGAAATGTGGTTCTACCCTTTCTCCTTCTGAACTCATCAATCCAAAATCAATGCTTAGCGGAAATGTCCCGGTACTTAAAGAAACCAAGAACTGGTATCTTCCTTTGAATGAATACGAAGATTTCCTGAATGACTGGATCATTGAAGGCCATAAAGATGATTGGAAACCCAATGTATACGGACAGGTTAAATCATGGCTGAATGATGGTCTTAAACCTCGTGCAATGACCAGAGATCTGAACTGGGGTGTTCCTGTTCCGCTTCCAAATGCAGAAGGAAAAGTACTGTACGTATGGTTTGATGCACCAATCGGGTATATCTCTTTCACCAAAGAATGGGCAGAAAAAAACGGAAAAGACTGGAAAGATTACTGGCAAAGTGAAAACAGTGATCTGATACACTTTATCGGAAAAGATAATATTGTATTCCACTGTATTATTTTTCCTTCGATGATGAAAGCTCACGGAGATTACATTATGCCGGCCAATGTTCCTGCTTTTGAATTCCTGAACCTTGAGAACGATAAGATTTCCACTTCAAGAAACTGGGCAGTATGGGCGCATGAATATGTGGAAGATTTCCCCGGACAACAGGATGTTTTAAGATATGCTCTGCTTTCATCTGCTCCGGAAACAAAGGATAACAACTTTACCTGGAAGGATTTCCAGACTAAGAATAATTCTGAATTGGTAGGGATCTTCGGAAACTTTATCAACAGAGTTGCTGTTCTTATTCATAAATATTACGATGGTGTTGTTCCACAAGGTGATGTAAACAGTCCTGAATTGCAGGAAATAAGTAAATCGGCAAAAGAAATTGCAGGATTCCTTGAAAATTATGAATTCAGAAATTCTTTAACTGCTTTAATGAACCTTGCCCGTTTCGGGAACCAGTATCTTCAGACCGAAGAACCGTGGAAAACCATTAAAGATAATCCGGAAAAAACGGCTCAGTCCTTATTCATTGGAGCACAGATTGCAGTGGCTTTAGCTCAGTTATGTGAACCTTTCATGCCTTTCAGTTCTGAAAAGCTGTTGAATATGTTCAATGTTGAAAAGAAAGACTGGAGTACTGTTGAAAATCAGTCAGTGCTAATTGAAACGGGACATAAAATCAATGAAGCATCTCTTCTTTTCTCAAAAATTGAAGATGATGTCATCGAAGCTCAGATTCAAAAGCTGGAAGACACAAAACAAAACAATAAAAAAACAAATCCTAACGCAAACCCAATGAAAGAAGAGATCACATTTGATGATTTTGCTAAAATAGACCTTAGAACAGCTACTATTTTAGAAGCTGAAAAAGTAGAAAAAGCAGATAAATTATTAAAACTTACTGTAGATACAGGGGTAGATGTAAGAACTGTTGTTTCTGGTATAGCAGAGAGCTTTACTCCTGAAGAAGTAATCGGAAAGCAGGTTATGATTCTTCTGAACCTTGCTCCTAGAAAGATCAGAGGAATTGAATCTCAGGGAATGTTATTGTTAACAACAAAACCAGACGGAAAATTATCTTTCGTAACACCGGATGACAGCAATGTTGAAAACGGTATTGAGATCGGATAATTAAAATCCTTATAAAGATAACAGGCTGTTTCACCAGAAGCAGCCTTTCTTTTTATATACAGTATATGGTTAGTAAAAGTATTTTAAGAAAGCTCTCCAACCGGGAACTGGAGACTTATTTACAGGAAGGCAACCATTTTGTTCCGGAAGCCGTTCAGTTCGCTTTTGAAATTCTGGAAGAAAGAGGACGCGTTTTCAGTGAACAGGAAAAAACAGCTGTTCAGCAATTGATTCAGCATAAAAAAGAGGAAGAGGAAGCAAAACATACAGAAGAGATAGAATTCTGGAAAGATCATATTACGGAAGACCAGGTGGCCATCAGGCTCTATTCACAAATAACTATTTTTATCAGCAGTATTTTCTTCAGCACGATTCCCGGAGCTATACTACTTTCCCTTAATTTAATCAAACTCAGAAAATATCCTGCGGCCGTTTTTACATTGGCATTTGGCTTTATTTTCTTTTTGGTTCAAAGGTACGTTCTGATTTCCCATTTCGGTACAACTTCCAGATATAGCCCGGAAATAGGGGTTATTGCTGTGGGAGCATTGGGGTTAATTGTAATCAGTGTTTTAGCATCACCCCAAAAGCTTCCTTATCGTGCGGCATCCTATGTCTTTCCCGCAATTCTATGCATCATAACCACAATTCTGATGGCTTTTTACTTCCCTGAGTGGTTTTCTTATTATCCATTTGCAAGGAGCATTCATCTGTTGAGGCAATAATAAGGAGCTGATTCCCGCTATCCACTCTTACTCCTCGCCCCAATTTTCCCATTACTAAGGCCTCGATCCCCAGACGCATGCTGTGGGGTAACCGTTTCTATCGGGGCTAGAAAATGGAACAAAAAAGTCATCCCGGTTTACAGAATGACAATATACCAATTGATAAGATTATTGTAATTATTTTTTAGTCAGTTTCGCAAGGTAAGAATCTTCATCCTTCAAAACTCTTTCTATTTTGAAGCCATTATTTGTGGCAGCATTTTCCAAAGTATTAAAATCAAGGTAAAGCCAGGTAATCGGTTCTTCGGATTCTCCTTTATAATGAACCACATAATCCAACTCGCCATAATATCCGCCCGCAGGAATGTATACTCCTCCATCTTTATCCCGGTCAAACATATAAAGAATATCTGTACTGTCGATCAGGATCTGCCCTTTATCACTTAATAAGGTATGCAACTTCTCAAGATACGTATCAATTTTGGCCAGGCTTTCAAAAACTCCGGTACCGTTCATCAACAGTAAGATCGTATCAAAAGTCTCTCCTGAAAAGTCACGCATATTCTCACAAATAGCCTTTTTAATTCCTCTGAGCTTACAAACTTTCACAGATTTAGGTGAAATATCCAATGCTGTTACATCAAGATTTCTTTCATTCTGAAGATATAAAGAATGAGATCCTGCACCCGCTCCGATATCCAGAACTTTTCCATTGGATAACTGCAGTGCTTTCTGCTCTATATCATTCATTTCCTCAAAGTCTCTGAATAAATAATCCACCGGAAGTTCATCCAGCTCAGAAATTGAGGTTTCAGTCTGCAGATCTTCAGGATTGTCATTGTGATAATAATCCCAGATTGCTCTGCCCATTAAATCTTTCATAGATGCAAAGATAAGGCTTCAGGATACAAAGTTCAAAGTTTTTAGTGTAGCAAGAATTTCCTTAATTTCTGATTTCTACCCGTCATTTACTCCATCGAATCCTTCTCCTTATGTCTGTCAGCCTGTGATTCACTTTCTGCAACACCTGCTTTCCAGTAAGAATAAGCATATAATTCCTGAGAAGTCCAGTTTTTTTCTTTTCTCAGATAAGCCCTGATTTCTTTTACACTTGAGAATTCACATGCCACATAACCAAATTTGCCAGTCTCGGGAAGATCAATATTTTTTACAGCTTTGGCAATTTCACTGCTGATGTGGGGGCGGGTATTATACAGCCATTTAAAATCAATTTGCGCTTTGGTTTCAAGCATCTGCTCATCTTCCTTTCCATGAACTTCAATAATACATACTCCTTTTGCTGTTTCAGGCAGAGTTTCCAGAATAGCACTGATCACCGGAATAGCCGTAGCATCACCTACCAAAAGATACCAATCTGCAGCAGGATATAGTTCTTTTCCTTCCAGACGCATCATTATCCCAAGCTTTGAACCCGCTTCGGCTTCTCTTACCCATCTGGAAGCAGGACCACCGTCTCCATGATCTACAAAATCGATGATCAGTTCATTTTTCACCAGATCTATTCCTCTGTGGGTATAGGTTCTGATGGATGGTGCCACCTCTTTCGGAGGGTAAATCCACTGATGACTTTCATCCAGTGTCGGGAAATGAATCTCATTCAGCCCAGCCGGAGGAACTGCAATTTTATTATTGTCTCCCACCATGGTATTTTTGAACAAATGAACCTCCGGTGAGTATAAATACACTCTGATAAAATGGTCAGTAATGTATTCTTTTCTGGTTACTTCGGCAACAATCTGCCCTGTTGAAACTTTAGCCATAACTGATTTTTTTAAAGTTAAAATCCGGTTTCCGATTAATTCAGAAACCGGATTTGAAATACAATAAATTTTCAGATCAAGGCATTTTTACCTTCATCTTATTTTAAAATTCAAAAGTGTAGGACAAGTTGAAAGTCCTTCCTCTTCCCTTATAATTAAACAATTCCGGAAGTCCGTAAGTAGAATATAGAACCTGAGAACGCTTACTCCATATTGTCTGATAATCGGTATTAAATATATTCTGGATTCCTACGTTGAATTTTCCCCAGTTGAATCGGTATCCTATCATCAGGTCTGAAGTATTATAACCTTCCACAACATTATTAAGCTCGTCTTTCTGCTTGAAATTCTGCAAAGACTGGAATCTGAATGACCAGCTTTTAATATTATAACCGATGTATGTCACCAATTTTGAAGGAGAAGCATTATAAATCTCCTGTTTCTGCCATTCCCCTTTATTGTCTACCTCCGATTTTATCAAGAGCCCGCTTGCCCCAAAATAAACCCCATTGGTTAAAGCATAAGAAACCTCAGCTTCAATTCCCATGTTTCTTAGTTTCAGATCATTTACAAGAATCTGGAAAGTCTTTTTATCTACGGTAACCGTTTTATCAGAATTACTCAGAAATCCGGCAACCTGTGCTCTTAAACCACCTTTGTTAACACGGTATCCTACTTCAAACTGGTTTGTTTTGATGGCCTGCAAAGGCTGTTCTTTTACATTAATACTGGATATCACATCCCAGTTTGTCCCAACAAGTTTATACTGGCCAATTCCATAAAACTTGGCAGGATCTGCTAAACTTGCCCCTTGAGAAAATGTTCCCCAAACCTGGTGTTGTTCATTGAATTTATACAATAACCCAGCGTTGACCAACGTAACGTTATAAGAACTTTCACCTCCCGGAATTGCTGAGGCTGAACTTCCGTAGCCCATTGCAATCTGTGTTTGCTGTTCTGAACCTACAAAGTCATCCATTTTTACGTTGATATGCTGATAACGAACGCCCGCATTCAACTGCAGTTTTGGAAAAATATTATATTTTGCCTGAACATACCCTGCATAACTCTGTGAATGATTGGTTGGGTATCTTCCAAGGCTGTATTTTGTTTCGTTGACTAAACCTCCGCTGGACATTGTCTTCGCAATATCATAAACAGATTGTGATCCTTCAAATTTTTCAAAATCGAAATCTGCCCCATAAGTCACGTTCAGCCCCCGCCATGATTTCGATAGTAAAGCTTTAATTCCCGAATAATAAGTATCCTGCTGTGAAGAGGACATATAAGGTACCTTTCCTGTCTGAAGAGTAACATTGCCCGGGAACGGATAAAATCCTAATTTTTCACCCCGGGTGGCCAGCTGTACGTATAAATCCTGTCCTCCTAAAATCCCGTTCCCATTATAGGCTACTGTTGCCATATAGCGCTCTGTTCCTACATTTTTATCGGATGAAAAACCATCTCTCATTTCGAGCAATGAAGCGTTTTTTGTAGTGAAAGCACTCAGGTTTTGACCAAGAAACAAACTCCTGTCCCCGTTAAATTTAGAGTTGTAATACTGAACAGAGGCCGTTATTTTATGTTTATTGTTAAACTGATATCCTCCTGTAGCCAAGATGTCAATCGACTGGTTATATTGTAAGTCTGTCTGAGTAATATCCGTAAAAAGCTGTTTCTGATCTGCACCATACACCCCGCCGTTCTGCTGATAGGCTACTCCCAGTCTTCCGAAAAACTTGTCCCCTTTAGCTGCAATAGACTGGGCAGCGCGGAAATCATGGTCATCTTTTCCCATAAAACCTGTACGCACTCCAAGTTCTGTCTCTCCGCTGATCCCTTTTTTGGAAGGTATCTTGGTAATAATATTGATAATACCACCGGTAGCATTACCTCCATAAATGGAACTTGCCCCTGAAAGTACTTCAATTCTTTCAATATTAAAAGGATCAATCGCATCAAGCTGACGGCTTATGGCACGGATACTGTTCAGAGAAACCCCGTCAATCATCACAAGTGCGGAACGTCCTCTCATATTCTGTCCGTAATTGGTTCTTCCCTGTGGACCGATATCCATAGAAGGAATCAGAATTGACAGCATTTCTTTAATAGGAACCCCGTTTTTAGCCTGTTCCTGAATCTTTTCTTTCTGTACCACCCAAACTGTACCCGGAACTTCAGAGATTTTTGTAGGTTTTCTGGAAGCTACAATTACTACATCTTCAATACCTTTAGAGGCAATAGAATCTTTAACTGTCTGGGAAAATAGAATCCCCGAAGCTAAAAGACCTATGAACGCATACTGCTTTTTCATTCTTTCTATTCAACGTTTTATAATCCACAAAGGTAATTCTTATTTAGAAAGAATAAAAATAATAAGATATGAGATTTTCCCTATATTTCCTAAAACTTGCTTTTAGAAATCAGAGATTACAAAAAGTGTAGAATCCCGGCCTTTACAGATCCGGGATTCTACTGGTGAAAAACAAGGTATTTTTTTTATACTGCAGGACCTGCAGCATCTTTTATTTCTTCCAATAATTTTTTCCTTTCGCGAAGTCTTCTTCTTGCGATGACAGATTTTCCTCCAAGAACTCTCACAAATCTGAAATACTGAAACCGTTTTGCTCCGAAATGATGGGTAGCAATATAAATTAACACCCCAAATCCGACTAAAATAATATATCCGAAAATCTTTTTGGTGGCTATGATAATGGCATTAAGCTGAATAGTTTTCATATTAGCAGCTACATTCTGAGGGCTGACGGTCATTCCATCCATATAAACAGCGAGATCTCCTATTGCCATAACCTGAAAACGATACTGAAACCAGGCATAAAGTGTTGAAAAAATTCCTACGGCCAGGAAAGTTCTCCAAACCAATACAAGTCCGATGGCGGCCAGCATTTCATCCATTTCAAGCTTATCCAGCGTGTAAAACCAGACGGAAATAAACAGTGAACACATTCCATAACCTTTTAAAAACATAGGCAGATACCAGTTGTCATAACTGAACTCCAATACCATCGAAAAATACATGATAATGGCATATCCGACCATTGCCGCAAAACCGGAAAAAATATACATTTTCAAAGGTTTTTCTTTCTTAAACCAGAAAATGGCAATGGCTCCGGCCAGAACAATTCCGGGGATCATCAGTAAACTCAGCCTTGTATTTGTCAATTGATCATACCCCAATACTCCCACTGCAAAAGTATTCTGAATAGAAGCTGTTCCTAAAAACATTCCTAACCAGAAAAGCATAAACAATCCGTGCTGTACATTATTTTTTGTGAAAATTTTAAATGATAGATAAGGACGTTTTAAAGTTAACTGACGGATGGAAAGCAATGCAAAACTCACAAAGGCTGTAATACTTGCATATATAATATTCTTCGAATTGAACCAGTCCTGCTGTCTTCCAAATGAGTAAACATAAGCAGAAAACATAAAAGTTGAAATGAAAAGCAAAATGCTTAACCAGTCAATATAATGTAAAGGAACTTTTAACGCAAAATATTTATCATGCATAAAAATCCAGTGTATCAAACCTAAAATAAAGCACAAAACTGCTGTAAACAGGTAAAACTGCTGCCAGTTATAAAGAAGAGCGAACTCTGCTGCATAATATGTAGCTACCTGGTTCATTACAAGAACAAATGTATAGAAAGCTCCATAAAATATACCACGGTTCCCTATCATAACCATTAATGGCAGGAACAACTCTATGGTGACCATCATCTTCATAAAGCCTATCAATAAAGAAGTAAATATGAAGATCATTGGCTGTAAAGTAGTCCCGTTCACATAACTCAGCAGTCCTAAAAGGATCAAAAGTAAAACCATCTTGTCTCTTACTTTGAATCTCATTTTAATTCTGAGAACCACAGGCATACAGGCTCCCATTCCTATGGTTGTCGCGTAGTTTGCCCACATAAAATATTCTGTCATGGCACCGGTACCGCTTACCAGAGAACTGATATTTCCCGTGTATACCCCACCAATAGGCATTACCACGGCAAGCAGTAATACAATCAGCAGCAGCTGTACGGGTTTCGGTACCCAGTCGCTATATAATCCTTTGTTGTACATGATTTTTTTTAGATAACAGATTTCAGATATCAGCCCCAGCAGACCTCGAACATTTAGCCTTAGCTTTCCATACACATAATGTCTGGTGTCTGATATCTTCCATCTTTAGTCTTTATTAATATTCACATTCATGTTCATTCCTGCACTGAGCTTTTCCAGATCTTCTTTTTTGTTAGAAGCTGTAAACTCAATTCTTACAGGAATTCTCTGCTGTACTTTGATGAAATTTCCTGTAGAGTTATCAGTAGGTACGCTGGAATATTTCGATCCTGTAGCTGCTGAAACAGCTGTAACAACACCTTCAAATTTCTGTCCTCCTAAAGCATCAGCAGTCATTATCATTTTTTCCCCGATTTTAATGTTCGGCATCTGGCTTTCCAGGAAGTTGGCTGTTACCCATTTTTGCCCGTTCAGTACAATAGTAGCCACCTGCTGCCCGGGTTGGATCAATTGTCCCTCAGAAATTGTTCTTCGTCCCATCACTCCATCATACGGAGCTGTAATTACAGTATAAGAAAGATTAATCCTTGCCATATCCAGCGCAGATTTTGTTCTTTTAATCTCTGCATCATTGATGCCTAATCTGCTTTTTACTTCCGTAGTGGAAAGGCTGGCAGACTGTTTTTGATTCACCAGGGTTTCATAAGCTGCTTTTTGAGCGTCATATTCAGTTTTTACCTGATCATACTGTTGTCTGGTAACGGCCTCAGCAGCCAAAAGATTTTTGTATCGGTTTAAATTCTGCTCGGCATTCCATAGTCTTGCTTTTGCTCCTGCAATATTAGACTGCATAACATTAATATTGTTGGAAACCGTATTCACAGAAGAACCTGTTGCCGCTTTTTGCGCCACCGCATTCTGGTAAGCAGCTTCTGCCTGTCCAAGCTGTGTAAGAATTTCACGGTCATCCAGAATAACCAGCGTATCGCCTTTTTTTACGTGCTGATGTTCAATGAACTTAATTTCCTTGATATATGCCGAAACCCTTGTATTGATAGGATTGATAAATTCCTCTACCTGTGCTGCTTCCGTATAGGTTTTGTTTCCGATATGGAAATATTCACGGATTAACCAGAATAATCCGAAACCGATTACCAGAAAAACGATGATATTGGAAATGATGGCTCTTACCTTATTCGTTTTATTTTTCTTTTTCTTATTTTCCGCAGCAGAAGTTGCAGGAGTTGGTGTTGTATTTTGAGTAGTTTGTTCCTTGTTTTCCATTGTGTTATTTTCAGTTTTAAAGATTAAAGTGTTCCTGTAGATTTCAAAAGGTTGTAATACTGATACAAAACATTGATTTCAGCATTGGCATAATCAAGTTCTGACTGCAGTTTCTGGTTCTGGGCATCAATCATTTCTGCCTGCACAGCCAGTTGATTCAGATATTTAGCTTCTGTAATCTTATAGTTTTCTTCCGCCAGTCTTTTAGAATCGTTCAGGATATCAGCTTGTTGAATTGCTTCCTGATATTTTGTATAGGCTGCATTTACTCCCATATCCACATTCTGCTGCACCAGAATCATCGCATCATTCGCCTGATTCTTTTGCAACTCTCCTAATTTTACTTTCTCTTTCGTTTTATAAAGGGTATCAATATTGTAACTCAAAGAAATTCCGGTCTGCCAGCCTCCTGAATACATATCCAGCACAGGATTTCTTGTCGTGATTGGTCTTTGCAGTGTATATCCACCGAATCCGGCGACAGTGGGTGCATTATCCGTTTTGATGATCTCAATATTCTTATCTGCCACAGCGATGTTCTTTTGAGCCGATTTCAGCAGCGGGTGGCTTTCATGAGCAAGATCTGTATAATAATCTATCCCTATTCCGGATTCTTTGTTTTCTAAACTTTCTGTAGGAAGAATCTCGGTGTCAGAAGGTAAACCCAGAGCAATATTCAGATTATAATTAAGGATTTTTTTATTGTTTGAAAGGGTTAAAATTCCCTGATCCAGATTTTTAATGGCTAATTCTCCACGGATTACTTCATTTCTTGTTACCATCCCCTGCTGATAAAACTTCTGGATATTTTTAAGACGTTCCTGGGCCAGTTTTTTGTTATTCTGAAATACTTCTTCCTGATTTTGAATTTTATAGATATCCAGATAATTGGAAATCACTAAAAATTTTACATCCTGTTTGTTTTTCTCAAGATCCAGCTCGGAAAGCTGCTCACGAAGTCCTGCCATTTCAATAGACTTATTTACCAATCCTCCTTTGAAGATCAGCTGGGTTGCCTGTACTGCATATGAACTTCCATAATGAGGCATGGGAACATTTGTAGAATTTGAAAAGTCCTTATCGATTGCTACGGCATCTCCTAAATAGAACTGGCTTGTAGAAGCCGTGATTGCAGGAAGTTTCTGAAGTTTGGCAACATGTATATTCTGCTTTGCAATATCAATATTCTGTGCAGAAACCTTAAGCTGCTGATGATTCCGAACAGCGAGTTCCGCCACCTCACCTGCGGTCATCTGCCTGATCTGTTGTGAAAAAAACAGCGCAGGAAAAGCTGCTATCACAAGTGATAGTGCTGTTTTTATTTTCTTTGTCATTGTACCTTGTTTTTACAGTGGCAAAGTTAGGTCAACAACAAAATCAATCAAATGTTTGATTTTTGGAAAAAGATGTTCAAATGTAAGATTTTAGTTTTCGAACTGATGTCTGTACTGTGTAGGGCTTACCTCAAGATGCTTCTTAAAAAAATGAGAAAATGAGTATTGATCGCTGAATCCGAGAATAGAGGAAATCTCCGAAACCGGTTTATTGGAAGAGTTTAAGAGCACTTTCGCTTCATTAATCACAATTAAAGCAATGATCTGACTTGCAGATTTTCCCGTGATGGTCTTTACTACAGAAGAAAGATGTCTGGTTGTAATTGACTGCCGTTCGGCGTAAAACTCAACAGTTCTTTCAGTAAGATGATGCTCTGCAAGGTCTGTAAGAAAGACAAATACAATTTCTTCCTGTCTGGACATCTGGTTCATAGAGCTGTTATCCTCCTTGGAAATAATTCCTGCCATCTGATAGCAGAAAACAGAAAAAAGGTGCTCTACCATTTCCTTCTTATAAAGCATTTCGGTATCAGAATCCAGGATATATTTCAGGAAATTGACACTTTTCCATACGACTTCCATTTCATCTTCAGGAAAAGGAACTCCTTTATTCATCTGCTGTCTGAAATACCGATAGGTAATCAAACGGTTAAATTTTAAGGATAAAGCAGAAATAAATTCTCTTTTATAAGAAACCATTCTCGACTGAAAATCATCAGTTACTCCCACCACTTCATAAATAGTTTGCGGATCGGTTACCATAAACATGTTGGCAGAAACTTCCAGATCACTGAAATGCTGGCGAAGCTTTATAGTTCCTGATTTAATAAATATAAATGCAGGATTTTCGGGACGAAACGGTTTACCCACAGCTATTCGCTCGAAAATATTCCGTTCCGTAAAAATATCAACGCCAAATTTTTCCAGGGCAGACATAAGACAAATGTAAGCAATCTTATCACTGATGACAAAATTTTATTATTTTAGCGATTATCCAATTCCTTATTTATATTGATATGAGAAAGGTTGACTTATTATTTGCAGAATACAGTAAGAGCCATAGAAACGCAACCAACAAACTTATTCACTGGATCTGCGTTCCTTTCATCTTCTGGACAATCCTCGGCTTTATATCTCTTATTCCCTCCCCTCATTTTTGTATTTACTATTTTGGATGTATCAGCATCACCAGCCTTATTATAGTTTCACTGATCACCTTATTTTATGTAAGACTTTCTTTACTGATCAGTATTATAATGGTTTTTGCAATGCTTGTTATGGAACATTTTATTTACCTGACCAATGTCAGTATGGAAAAACAGTCATGGATTATCTACCTTTCGATCTTTATTATCACCTGGATATTACAGTTTATCGGACATAAAATCGAAAGACAAAAGCCTTCTTTTCTGAAGGATCTGCAATTTTTGCTTATTGGTCCTATCTGGTTATTAAGCTTTATCCTTAAGAAAACAGGGATCAGATATTAATCTTCCAGTGCATAAACCGCAAAACTGGCCAGCCAATGATCTCCTCCGTAATTTCCCTGGAAAAGCAGCGGCAAACCGTTAGCCAGGAATACATCTGCCTTCTTCCTGAAGCTTTTCTTCAGCGGATGATTGGCAGGAAGGGCATTTGAAATCCCTTTCATACACCATGCCTTGGAAAAAGACAATCCCACCAGGTGAACCGTCTGATAATCGCTCAGATCACTTACCACCGGAATTTTTTCAATATTCTCCAGACTTCTTTTTTCGTAGAAAGCATTCAGCCATTGCACAAATTCTTTCTGAGGAAGGACTCTACGCATCAGATCTGCAATTTCAAGGCTTGGCGAAAAGAAATCCGATCCGTCCGGCTCCAGATATGCAGGTGTTTTCTGGTCCTTTAAGTAAAAATATTTAGCTTTTTCTATCAGTTGATTTTCGAACTCTTTATCTTTATTAGCTCTTGCCCAATCTATAGCAAAAGCCATAGCAAATGCGGTATTCGGATGAACTCCGGTTCTGTTGGGATAGGTTTGTTTTGGAAGATACGTTTTCCAGGATTTGAGGATCTGATCTGTTAATGGTTTCAGACTCTGGTGCCATGTTTTAGCTTTCGGATGATCCCAGTTGGTGAGTTCTTCATCCAGTTTTAATATCCACGCCCAGCCGTAAGTTCTTTCGAAAGTTCCTGTCAGCTGATATTTTGTAAAATAGTCTGCCTCTGTCTGCAGCTTATCTTTCTGAAATGATTCATCCAGAATTTTTTCAATCTCCTTAGCATTGGAGAGATTGGGTTTTGTTTTCAAAAGTCTTGTCAGCATCCAATGTCCGTGAACGGAGCTATGCCAGTCGAAACATCCATAAAAACTGGGATGGAGATCTTTCGGTGTCAAAGGAACTTCGCCTGCATTATTGATGATATGCGCCGTTTTATTAGGATATTCCTGATTGATGCAGTGAAGGGGTTTATCGGAAAGCTTCATTGCCATTTCGTCTGTAAGTTTCGGAGCTTCCTGGGCATACATCAGCAATGGAGAAAACACAAATGCTAAAAGACTTTTTTTCATGTATTAAAAATAAAGATAATTCAAACTCCATACAACTTTTAGAGAGATTAATGCATCTTTAAGGTATATAAGCCTTACTTCCAAATTTTAAAACATTTCAAGCATACTTTTTGCTAATACTTAAAAAAACTATTCATGGGAAAATTAATTTTACCTCTATTCTTTCTTGTTTTTATTAATTGCAGTAACCCGGGAGCTGATAAACAACCGCTAAATGCTGACCTGATGGAAGCTATTGCATCTAAAAATGAGTTACCTCCACCTCCGGCCGAAGTTTCAAAAATATCTTCAACATCAGCTATAAGGGCACAAAAAAATACCGATACCATTTCCAGAAAAATAATTAAAAACGGGGAAATGCGAATTCAGGTGGGAGAAATCAAAAAAGCACAGAATCAGGTCAATGATATCATAAAAAAGAATCAGGCTTACATTGAGAAAGAACAATTTCAAAATACAGATATGGATGATAATCTGAATCTGACAATCCGGGTTCCGCATAAAAATTTTGATGCGCTCATTAATTCATTTTCAGATGGGATTGGGTCGGTTCTTTCAAAAAACATTTCATCCAATGATGTCACTGAAGAATATACTGATGTTTCCATAAAACTGGCCAATAAAAAAATTTATCTGGAAAAATATCGTGATATGCTTAAGAGTGCCGCCACTACAAAAGACATTTTAGAAATCCAGGAGAATATCCGTGAACTGGAAGATGAGATTGACGTTGCTGAAGGCAGGCTCCGCTTTATTGATGACCGGGTAAATTACAGTACATTACAATTAAGCTTATACAAAGAAAAAATAAGAAGTTCAGCAACTTCCAAAATAGGCTTTGGAAGCAGATTTATTGATTCCCTCACAGAAGGCTGGAACAGCTTTGTAAGCTTTTTACTTGGTATGATCTCCCTGTGGCCTTTCTTTTTGTTAATTCCATTTATTGTTTTTCTATGGAGGAAATGGAAGTCGCACAAAAAGAAAGCTTAAACATAAAACAGACTTCAAATAATTTTATATAAAAATCCGGGCATTTGCGGATGTCCGGATTCTTACTGCATTATCATTCATTTAAATCTTAAAATGATCTTTAATGGTTTCCAAAACTTTTTCCTCAGACATTTGCTGAGAGGTTCCTAGTGTAACTTTCAGATCTCTGAACTGTGCCGTATCGTGAAGAAAATGTTTTAGTTCTTCCTGTGTAACACCAGGACCTGTAATGTAGAGTTCCTGGGTATTGGTCAATAAATGTTCAACTTCTTTAAAAAACTTATTCCTGTTTGTGATTTCAGCATTGTTTCCTGCATTTTCACTGGAATTACCATGCTGTATTTCAGCTTTTACAGGTTTACACAGATAAAATTCAGAAACATTTTGTGCATCATGATTTTTTGCAACAATAGCTTTCTCCGTATCAATCCATATTCCTGCTAATTTTTTATCAGACATGATTTATTTTTTTAAGGTTATGTACTGTAAAAAACAAGAATGGTGCAAATAGCACGTTAACAGGTGTTAAATGTATTTTTAAACAAATACTGTTATTTATTTTCCAAGTACGAATACTGCAGGAATTTTATGAAGTTCAGGCTTTTGCTTCTGCCACTCCTTTATTGTTTTGGTTTTAATAAACTCATGTTCCGGATCATTGATATTGGCAGCAATACATAATCTGGTATTGGGTGATAAAAATTTCACCAGATCATCAAATAGTTGGTTATTTCTGTAAGGGGTTTCCATAAATATCTGGGAATAGCCCGTTTTCTGGACAAGGCTTTCCAGATATAGAATCTGCTTCTTTTTTTCACCTTTATCAATAGGAAGATATCCGTGAAAAGTAAATTCCTGTCCGTTAAATCCACTGGAAATCAAAGCTAAAATAATAGAAGAAGGCCCTGAAACCGGAATCACCCTGATATTTTTTTCATGGCACCATTTTACGATCAGGTTTCCGGGATCGGCAATACAGGGAAGACCTGCTTCTGATAACAGCCCGAAGTCCTGTCCTTTAAGCATCAGTTCCTGAGCCTCTTTGATATCTGCACTTTCCGTGTATTTATCTAACAGAAATAACTTCAGATCGGCCTGCTTTTTGTCAGGAGCAAAAAATTTAACAACCTTTCTTGCTGTTTTTTCATTCTCTACAAAAAAATAATCCGTCTGCATAATATAATCCCTCAGGACAGGCGAAAAATGAGTTACAGGGGTGTTTTCTGATAAATAAGCGGGTAGTAAAAAAAGCATGGATAAGGATTATAATGGGTTAAGTTATAAATTATGGGTCTTTAAACGGTCAGCAATGACTTCACAGCCTTTTTCCAATAATTGGAAAACTTTCTCAAAGTCTTTCATATCACCCCAATAGGGGTCGGGAACCTCTGCATTTCTATGATCTCCGGAAGCTTCTAAAAACAATGATATCTTCTGACGTTGCTGCTCATTTTCAGCTTTGGAAATAACATCTTCATATACATCAATATCCATACAATAAATCTTATCAAATGTTTCAAAATCATTTCTGGTGATTGGTCTGGATCTTTGTTGGGAGATATCTATATCATGGTTTGCAGCAGTTCTCACTGCTCTCTTATCAGGATGCTCACCTTCATGCAGAGAAATTGTTCCGGCTGAATCTACAACAAAATCATCAGGGACTTTGGTTTTCATAATGTCTTCGGCTAACGGGCTCCTGCATATATTCCCCAAACAAACCATTAATATTTTCATATGCTCTTTGATCAGTCTTATATTAACAAATCTAAATAAAAAATGAAGAATAAAGCTATTCTCCATTTTTATTATTTCAACTAAATTATTATTTTCTATTGTTTAATTCTTTCTGTAAGATCCTTCACGTACTTTTTAACTTCTTTGTCTATTTTTGACACGTCTTTAATAGTATCGCAGGCATACATTACAGTAGAATGGTCTTTACCTCCCATTTCTTCCCCAATTTTGCTAAAGGTAGAATTGGTGAATTCTTTTGAGAAATACATTGCCAGCTGTCTCGGAAGGGCAATTTCTCTTTTTCTTGTTTTGGATAAAAGCTGTTCTTTTTTGATTCCGAAATAATCGCAAACCACTTCCTGAATGTAAGGGATATTGATCACTTTCTTCTGGTTGGCAGCAATCCTGTTGATCGTTTCTTTTAACAACTCTAAGCTCAGATCCGTTTTATAAATTGTAGAATAAGCAATTACGGAGTTAATAATCCCGATCAGCTCCCTAACATTGGTTTTAGCTTCAGAAGCAAGGAATTCCAGCATATCGTCAGGAAGAACAATTCCGTCTCTGCTTAATTTATTTTCAATAATTCTCTTACGGGTTGTTAAATCCGGAGATTTAATTTCGGCAGACAGTCCCCATTTGAAACGGGAAACAATTCTGTCCTGAATATCCATAATATCAGCCGGAGCTTTATCAGAAGTCAGGATAATCTGCTTTCCGTTCTGATGCAGATGATCAAAAATATGGAAGAAGCTATCCTGTGTCGCTGACTTTCCTGATAAGAACTGAATATCATCAATGATCAATACATCTACCATCTGGTAGAAATTGGCAAATTCAGTCTGCTTATGAGCTTTTGCCGCAGAAATAAATTGCTGGATAAATTTCTCTGATGACAGGTAAAGAACAACTTTATCAGGAAACTGGTTTTTTACTTCAAGTCCTACCGCCTGTCCCAGGTGTGTCTTTCCTACTCCATAGCCTCCATAAAGGAACAAAGGATTGAAAGCTGTTGCTCCCGGTCTTTTGGCAATTGATCTGGCTACAGTAGCCGCAAATTTGTTACTCTCTCCCTCCACATAATTATCAAAAGAGAAATCTGCCTTAAGATTGGAATCTATATTTACCTTTTTAATTCCGGGAACCACAAAAGGGTTTACAATATTTGAAGAAAATCCTTGTGGCATCGTTTCCTGCACTTTTGGAGTCGGAACACTTTTCCCCTTCATATTCATGGTAACAGGTTTCTCTACACCACTGGGTCTGTTTTCCATTACTGAATACCATAATTTCACTCCTTTTCCGATATTTTTTTTCAGGGCTGCAGAAAGAAGTGATAAATAATTATCTTCTATATATTCTTTATAGAAGTCACTGGGCACAATTAATGTAAGGTTGTTATCAACCAGCGAAAGCGGTTGAACTTTATCAAATAACAGGTCGAAAGATTTCTCAAGCTTTTTCAAATCAGAATCATCCTCAGCCGCGTTTAAATTGTCACGCATAAACTGAAGACACCTCTGCCATATCATCATTAAATTTTCATCCATATTTGGGCCCCGATTAGTTGTTTGTTAGTAATGTTTTTTAGAAGGACGACAAAGGTCCAATATTTTCTTTTTAAAAAAAAATATTGCAGGTATTGATTATTTAAAAATATATTTGTATGTATAATTTAACACATAAAATGATACATACAACACACTCAATACGAGTACGTTACGGAGAAACAGACCCTATGAAATATGTTTACTACGGCAACTATGCCGAGTACTTCGAAATAGGAAGGGTTGAACTCTTCAGAAGCATCGGAATGTCATACAATGAAATTGAAAACCAAGGAATTTGGCTACCTGTTTCGGAGTATAAAATCAAGTACATCAGACCTGCCTTATATGATCAAAAATTAGAAATTCATACCTATATAAAAAAAATTCCGGGAGTGAGAATTGAATTCGAATATGAAATTTACAATGAAGAACATATTAAAATAACTGAAGCCTCTACCACACTCTTCTTTTTAGATGCCAAAACCAATAAAATAATCAAATGTCCGGATGTACTGATGAAACTAATTCTGGCAAACTGGGAAGAATAAGGCCTGAAGACTATTTTTACTTTATTTTCAGTTGTTAAACCTCAATCCCAAAGGTGTTTTATATCTGAATAATTTGCACCTTTGCAGTTCAGTTCAACAATATTTTTATCTCAACATTTATGAAGATTGCATTTTTGGGGCCTCATGCCAGTTTTACCCAGCTTGCGGCTGCTCAGCTTTTTCCGGAAGATGAGCTTTTACCACAAGCCAGTATTTTAGATTGTTTTAATGCAGTAGAAACCGGAGAAACTATCAAAGCTGTGGTACCTCTTGAAAATTCTATAGAAGGGACCGTTTCAATGACGCTGGATTATTTGTATAAAACTCCATCTATTAAAATAGAAGCAGAAGCAGTAATGCCTATTGCACATCACCTGATGATTCATCCGGAAAGCACAATAGAAAATATTGAAAAAATATATTCGCACCCACAGGCGTTAGCCCAGAGTTTCCATTTTTTGGATAATCATTATAAAACAATTGCTAAACAGGATTTTTCGTCTACTGCAGCTGCTGCAAAATATGTTTCTGAAAATAAAGAGCTACCGATTGCAGCCGTTGCAAATCAGTTTGCAGCCAATTTATATGGCTTAAAGATTATTAACCGCAATATTCAGGATTTTGAGCAGAATCACACCCGGTTTATTGTTATATCTAAAGAACAGAACACCTATCATAATAACGGGCTTGATGTTTTAGGTGAAAAATCCGGAATGCTGATTACTCTTCCTGAAGATCATCCGGGAGGATTACATCAGGTACTGTCAGTTTTTGCATGGAGAAAGATGAATCTTAGCAAGATAGAATCCAGAACGTTAAAAACAGGATTGGGAAATTACTTCTTCTTCATCAATGTGGTAGGTGAATGGCAGGAAATTTTACATGGAAATGCACTGAAGGAACTTGAATCCATCAATGCTGAAGTAGATTTCTTAGGTACTTACAAAGAATTTCTTTTGGAAAGTTAGCAATTTTATCAGATATCCGACAAAAACACTGCCTTTATGGCAGTGTTTTTTTATTTTACAAAATTTATAAAACATTGATTTACAGAATATAAACACTTAAAATATGATAAAATTGTTAATATTTAAAAATTTAACAATTCAAAACGAGGAGATTTAACATAATTTTTATTAAATTTGATTCATCAATTAAAAAATCACAAAACGTAACCAAATTATGAAACAATGTACAAAAAAATACAAACATATGTTTAATAAATAAACAACCATTTAATATTAAACTTATGTAATTCACAAACCGGCAATTCTCATTGCTTTGTCCCTCAAAACAAGAAACTAATTAAAAAAATTCGATCATGAAAACTAAAATCTACAGCTTACTTTTAGCTTGTGCAACCCTACCCTTATTTTCCCAAGTTGGGATCAATACGGCAACCCCAAGTGCAACTTTAGACGTAAACGGAAATACAAAAATCCGTACTACCCCTGCAGCCCCGGCATTAACTGGCTACCAGGTTCTTGGTATCAATAGTGCCAACTCAGAAGTATCTACAATTGATCCACTGCTAATTTATGCAGCTGCCAATACCAATTCATCAGTATATGCTGCAAAGAAGACTGCTGGAATCAGCCTTTTGAGCCTTGGGCTTTTTCCTTCTGGATTCAGAGCTGTTAACTTCTTAGCAGCAGAAAGAACTATAGGGTCTGCCAGTTTATTCAGCGACACAGATAATACCTACATAATTCCATCCACAGGCGTTTATGCTGTAGGCTTTACATTCCGTTACGGAACCGGTCTCCAGGCTTCATTGTTAGCCAATAATCCGGGAGTTGGTATTGTAAGAACAAGAGCTGGTGTAGCTACTACTATAGACAGCCGTCCGTTCAGTGGAGCGAACCTGATCCTATTAAGTTTAACGATTTCCGAAAGTTCTCTTAATTCAGTCTATTCCTTCCAGGCAGGAGACAAAGTTTCATTTGGACTTGTCGGATCAACAGCATTGGACGTAGGTTTATTAGGATCCAGTGTTGCTTCATTCTACATTTACAAGATATCTAATTAGTAAAAACATATTGTTAGTTATTTATACGGTTGATCCATCACTGAATTGTGATGGATTAATTTTTGGCTATATTTGATAAAAACTATGAAATGAATGAGTATCTCGTTATCATATTGATCATTGTCATTGTTCTTATTTTCAATAATCTGAATGCTAAAATCAGAAAACTTGAAAAAGAAGTATCAGATCTGAATGCTAAAATCGGAAAGATTACAGATACAGAAACTTTCAGGGGGAAAACACAGTCTGATAAAAACAGCCTGCCATCACAAACACCGATTGATACACCTTACAACAAAGAGGAACAGATTCCCGTATCTCATGAAACTCTTCCTGCATCTGATCAGAAAGAATGGATGAGTCCTGTTTTTGATTTTTTAAAACAAAATGTGCTTACTATTATTGGAATTTTCACTCTTGTTCTCGGAATCGGATACTTTGTCAAGTATGCTATTGATAAAAACTGGATAGGAGAAACAGCCAGAGCCGGGATAGGGCTTTGTACCGGAGCCGGGATTATTCTTACCGGACACTTTTTACGAAAAAATTATGCTGTCTTTGCTTCAATTATTACAGGAGGAGGAATTGCTGTTTTATATTTCACTGCTACTATTGCCTTCAGAGAATATCATCTTTTTACACAGAACACAGCCTTTCTCATCACTTCTGTAATTACTGCGGTTTCCATTATCCTTTCTTATTATTACAAAAGCGAAGTGCTGATGATTTTCTCATTATTAGGAGGATTTGCCGCTCCTTTAATGATCAGTACAGGACAAAGCAATTATCCTTTTCTTTTTATTTATCTCAGTCTGTTAAATACAGGAATGCTCGTTGCAGCATACCTGCGGAATTGGAAAAACATCGGATGGACCGCTTTTATTCTCACGAGCCTTTATTTATTTTACTGGAGTACAGAAAAGCCTGAGCTTTTAACCATTGTATTTTACATGATCAGCTATATAATATTTTACATTTTTGCACTTCAGGATTATTTCAAAAAAAATACACTCGCAGTCTTTAGTATTTTAATGCTTGCAATGATCAATTTCTCAGGTATTGTTGGTCCTGTATATATATTTAATGAACTAGAGCATGAACCTGTTATTATTTTCCCGATCATTTTTGCCTTGGTTAATGCCATCTTTTTTTTCAGAGAAAACATGGAGAAAAACTTTGGAATCCCCTATTCTGTTTTTACCGGAATAACTGTAAGCTTAATTACAATAGCTTTTGCCATTCAGTTTAAAGCCCATCTGATTACCAGTGTATGGGCCATAGAAGCCACATTACTTCTTTTTATATGGAAAAAGACCGGTCATACTATCTTTAAGAACTGCTTTTACCTTCTCTTTCCACTGTTAATAACAGCACAGATTATTACATGGACTGAATATTTCAATGAGAAAAAACTGAATATTATATTTAATCCTGTATTTTTAACAAGCCTGGTCACAGTTATTTCAACAATTACCAATTTATTTTTACTGAAGAGCACACATAGAGAATCAAGACAAAACAATAATTTTGCAGAAGGATCTATCACAATTGCCAGCTATGGCATTATTTATATCGCATTACTTTCTGAGCTGACTTACCATATTTCCGGCATGCCGTGGGAAGCGCTCATACATGTAGGACTGATGTTTAGCATCTATTACATTTTTATTCTTTTATTATTAAGAAAAAAGATGGATCTACCTCCTGTATTTCAGAACATTTTTATTTACTTTTTTCTTTTTCTACTGGGCATCAATTCCTCTGTTTCAGTGTTATCAGTAGTAACCGCTATTTTAGCAAAAAAGCTTCATACTGGTTTTTATCTGCTTCATTTTTTTCAGTGGATCCCTTTTATTTATTTATATGTCCGGGTAATCCCGTCTTCGGATTTTCATAGAACAAAAATTTCCTATTGGGTACTTGCATTGACCGGCGTCATCGTGGTTAGCTGTGGATTACATCATTCATATCTTTTGGTTTTTGCTCAGGACACTCCACATTCATATAAAATCAGAGAACATTTTAATATTCTGTATTTACCGATTATCTGGACGATACTGGCCAGTATTTTCATGTATACAGGTTTAAAAAAGAATATTACAGAATACAGTAAAACCGGCTTTGCACTTATTGGCATTATGGTTCTGAAACTTTATGCTCATGATGTATGGCAAATGGATAATATTTCAAGGGTTATTGCATTTATTATATTAGGGGTTATTTTATTATTGAGTTCATTTACCTTTCAACGCCTTAAAAATATTATCAAAAATATGGTTGACAAAAAGGATCAAAACGATGGGGAAACACAAACACCTCCTGACTAAACACTTTATTTATAAATAAAATGTAAAACATTTTGAATTTTCATTCACATTTTACAAAAAATAACTATATTTATCACGTTTTTAATAGTTACATATTCTGATTATGAAAAAAATATTCTACTCTTTTTTACTCCTGTCATCCGCAACATTATTTGCACAAAAAAATTCAGCCATAAAGTTTGCTGTTGCCAATGATATTATCGGGACAGTAGATATGTTTAATATGAGAAAAAGCATTGTACAGAGTTCAAAATCATATACTTCAGCGAATCTTCCGCAGAACTTAAAAAAATACAGTTCTGTATTGACAAATGGTATCACTGAGTATAAGATCAAAAACGGCAATGATCTGGATAAGATATCTTTAGCATCGCTAAATGCACAGCATGATATCCCAAAGGACACTCCGGTATTGATTGAAGGCTACGAATTTCCTGATACCAGCATAGTAGTATTCGGAGACATTCTGGTAAGAACTGAAGTAAAAGATTATAATGGTAGGAAGACACTCTATATCTCAACTACCAGATAAAATATAACCTGATAAAAAAAGATACTGCAGCAGTATCTTTTTTTATTTTAATATTTATTATTCCACTTTTTTTTAAGCTCTTCATAAATTTTCTTTTCTGTAGAATTATTACCTGGTTCATACAGCTTCACATCTTTGATTTCTTCCGGTAAAAAATCCTGATCAATAAAGTTCCCTTCATACGAATGAGCATATTTATATTCTTTACCATAATCCAGATCTTTCATCAACTTGGTTGGAGCATTCCTAAGATGAAGCGGAACCGGTAAATTTCCTGTTTTCTTTACTAAAGCCAACGCTTCATTAATAGCCATATAGGTAGAGTTACTCTTAGGAGACACTGCAAGATACACCGCCGTTTCACTCAATATAATTCTTGCTTCGGGATTCCCTATCACATTCACTGCCTGAAAGCAATTATTAGCTATTACCAATGCATTGGGATTGGCCAGCCCGATATCTTCTGCTGCAAGAATAAGCATCCTTCTGGCAATGAATTTAATATCTTCACCACCTGCAATCATTCTTGCCAGCCAATAAACGGCCCCATTAGGATCACTTCCACGCATGGATTTAATAAAAGCAGAAATGATATCATAATGCTGCTCCCCGTTTTTATCATAAAGAGCCATTGTTTCCTGTAGAATCTCAAGCACATTAGCATTAGTAATTTCTTTGACTGCCGAGTTTTTATATTGATTTAAAACCAGCTCAACAGAGTTTATCAGCTTCCTTGCATCTCCACCCGAATACTGAATCAGAGCTTCTTTTTCATTAATTTTAAAATCTGTTCCTTCATCTTTATTATACCTTTCGGAAGCAATATCAATAAGTTCTTCCAGCTTTTCATAGCTCAATGCTTTCAAAATATAAACCTGACTTCTTGAAAGCAGAGCTGACACTACCTCAAAACTTGGATTTTCGGTTGTAGCACCTATCAAAACAATCCATCCTTTTTCTACAGCATGCAATAATGAATCTTGTTGGGATTTATTGAAACGGTGAATCTCATCAATAAATAAAATGGGTGATTTACCTGAAAACAAATTCTGTTTCTTGGCATCTTCAATTACATCACGTACATCCTTTACTCCTGAAGAAACGGCCGATAATTTATAAAACTTTCTGCCCGATTTTTCAGAAATTATTTCTGCCAGGGTTGTTTTTCCTGTTCCCGGAGGCCCCCAAAAAATCAGGGAATTCAGGGTATTATTTTCGATCATTTTCCGGATCGTTCCTTTGTCACCTGTAAGATGTTCCTGCCCCAGAACTTCGTCCAGGTTTTTGGGTCTTAATTTTTCGGCTAATGGAATATTCTGGTTCAAGGTAATTCTATTTTTAAGGTCAATACTTCTGGTTTCAGATCACTGAAACTTCTAACAAAATTAAACTAATTTTAATTTTTTTACCCTATTTTTGCATTGTTTTGAGACCTACATTCAATAAAATCATTACATTTCCATTGGTAATTTTGATAAAATTTTACCAGTGGTTCATCTCGCCGTTACTTCCTAAAAACTGCCGTTATGAACCTACCTGCTCTCATTATATGGTAGAGGCCCTGCAGGTTCATGGGATTTTCAAGGGACTTTGGATGGGATTTAAAAGAATTTTAAGATGTCACCCCTGGGGAGGAAACGGATATGACCCTGTTCCTCCTAAACATAAAAATCACTAACAAACTATTAAATCAATACACATGAGTAATATCTTTTTCCGAATTTACCTCGTAATGTTTGCGTTTGTCGCACAATGCCTTTTTGCACAGGAGTACCCCGGAGGTTTATCTGACGGAACTTTAGAGGTCAACGGAAACAATGTTCCTGTAAAAATTTATTCCACCACAGAAATCGGGGATCTTAATGCATTTCCGGATCGGGGCATCAAGGATAATGTTCTGGTTATTCTTAATGAATCAAATTTTGAACCTGCTTACTACAATTACAGTATAGCCACTTTAGCCCGGTTCAAAGAGTTTAAATATCAGTTTTTCGATAAAGATTTTAAATTAATCGATTCGCCTGCTACCAGAGACAATATTTCACAGTTCAAATATGCTGTAAAATCTGACAAACCTATTGCGTCTTCTGACAAAGTAGAACTTGAAACTCCTTTTAAAATCTGGGATCCTTCCAAAGGGATCAAGTTAGGCCCAGTTACATTACATTTCTATAGCTTAATGTTTGTATTTGCATTTGGTTTCGGATATATTTTAATGACCAGAATTTTCAAAATCGACAATGTAAATCAAAAATACCTTGAGCCTCTTTTCACATGGACATTAATAGGTACAATCCTTGGTGCCAGACTGGGACACGTCATATTTTACCAACCGGAACTTTTTAAAGAAGATTTCTGGAGTGTATTTTTACCGATCAGCACAAAAAATGGTTTAAAATTCACAGGGTTTTCAGGATTGGCCAGCCACGGAGCAACGATTGCATTGATCCTTACAACACTTTATTATTCATTCAGGATCATTAAAAAAAATCCATTCTGGGTGTATGACAGATTGGGTATTGTTGTTGCTTTAGGGGGAGCTTTTGTAAGAATGGGAAATTTTTTCAATTCTGAAATTGTAGGGAAACCTGCAGACTCCAACTCTCCGTTTGCTTTACTTTTCCCGCAGCAAAGCAGCGAATATGGTCTTACTGTTCCGCGTTACCCAAGTCAGCTTTTTGAAGCTGTAGGATATGTTGCATTATTCATTCTGCTTTGGATTCTATATAGAAAAACAAATAAAAAATACCAGCAAGGATGGTTATTTGGTTTATTTTTCATTATTCTCTGGGCAATCAGGTTCTTTGTTGAATTCCTGAAAGAGCCTCAGGGGGATGAGTTTATTCAAATCGGCAGCTTAAATACCGGACAGGTATTGTCTATTCCATTTATGATTGCAGGGGTTATCATTATGATCATCTCTAAAAAATTCAAAATTACCGAAGCTGAAAATGGTAAACCTGAATAGAAACAGATGAAAATACTGACAAAAAAAGAGGTGATCTCGTTTTGAGATCACCTCTTTTTTGTTACATCAAGCTTAGAGTATTATTTATACTAGAAACTTTTCACTTCTTTATTTAATTCTTTAAAAACATTACCCAGCTCATCAATCACATCTGTAGGAAGCATAGATTCTTTTGAATGCTTCCGGGCGGCAAAATCAGCAGCTTTTCCATGAAGCCACACTCCTAAAAGACATGTTTCCTCTTCTGTATATCGCTGTGCCAGCAATGAGGCCAGTATTCCGGTCAGGATATCTCCACTCCCTCCTTTGGCAAGACCGGCATTTCCATTTACATTATAGAATACGTTTCCCTCTGGGGTAACAATTTGGCTGTGATGATCTTTCAGAACAATATAAATATGAAAAAGCTTTGCTTTTTCTTTTGCCAGCTCTAATCTTTCAAATGAGTTTCCGGTACGTCCAAATAACCGTTCAAATTCTTTGGGATGCGGAGTAATGATTGATTTTTCCGGAATCCTTTCAATATTTTTTTTATTTTTTGAAATGATATTGAGAGCATCAGCATCCAGGACTACCGGACCGGAATAACTTTTCAGAAATTCCAGCAATTTTTTTTCTGTATCGGGATGGGTCCCCAGACCAGGACCAATTCCACAAATCAGGTCTTTATCTATTCCGAAATTGTTTACATACTCCGTTCCTCCTTTAATAAACATCGCTTCCGGACAAGTGGTCTGTATTATTTCATAACCACATGCAGGAGCCAATGTAAAAGTAAGCCCGGCTCCGGTCTTTAGTGCTGATCTGGTGGCAAGAACAATAGCTCCGATCTTTCCATAGCTGCCACCTATCATACCAACTTTCCCATAATCTCCTTTATGAGAAAATTCCTGTCTGGGCCTGAAAATACCTTCAACAACCTCATCATCAATCACAAAATACCGGGTAGGAGTTTCTTCAAGATATCCATGATGCAAGCTGATATCAAGAACTTCCACCTTCCCGGTATATTTACCGGCTTCGGAATGTAAAAAACTTCTTTTCCAGCACTGAAAACTCAAAGTATAATCTGCTTTCAGAATAACAGCATCACTTTCCGGAAGCCTATCTGCAAACATACCGGAAGGAATATCTATCGAAATTTTTATATTTTTTGTGGCATTTATCTGTTCAACAAGCAACCTGTATTCACCTTCCAGAGGTTTTGACAAGCCGGTACCGAAAAGAGCATCGAGGATAACAGTTTTATCATCAAAGTTATATTCAGCGATATCATTAAATCTTCTGACAGAGATTCCTGAAATATCACGCAGTCTTTTCAAATTTACTGCTGCATCGGCTGAAAACTTGCCTTTTGGATCTGATATAAAAACGTCAACATCAAAACCTTTCAGATACAGAATTCTTGCAATGGCAAGACCATCACCTCCATTATTACCATTCCCGCAAACTACAACCAGTCTTTTATAATTTTTACAGTTTTCAGAAATCCAGCCGGCCACTGCCGAAGCCGCTCTTTCCATCAACTGAATAGAAGAAACCGGTTCATGGGAAATTGTAAACCGGTCCCAGTTCTTTATTTGTTCCGCAGTGAAAATTTTCATAGATCGATTAACTTTTTAAGGCAAATTACAAAAGATTTCCCATTCATAAAGTACTCTTTTATAAATAAACATGATGTCAGTCAGATAGAAAGAAAGTACTTTTTACCTAAAAATGTAAAGTGAAAAATTAATTCTTAGTGGAATAAAAACAATTAAAAGTAGTGTTTTTTACATTTTTTAATTATATTTTTGTGTAAATACTTTAAAAAAATATAAATTATGGGATTTGTTAAAGAATTTAAAGAGTTTGCCTTCAAAGGTAACGTTCTTGATCTGGCTGTTGGTGTAATCATTGGCGCAGCTTTTGGTAAAATTGTTTCCTCATTGGTTGAAGATGTCATTACTCCTCTGATTTTAAACCCGGCAT
This sequence comes from Chryseobacterium flavum, assembly GCF_003385595.1. Classification (GTDB taxonomy): domain Bacteria; phylum Bacteroidota; class Bacteroidia; order Flavobacteriales; family Weeksellaceae; genus Chryseobacterium; species Chryseobacterium flavum. Next base: position 443,443 of record NZ_QNUE01000001.1, read on the forward strand.
TGAAAGCAGCCGGAGCAGAAAATATCGCAAAACTTACCTGGAATGGTGTTGCCTATGGGAACTTTCTTTCAGCTGTCATCAGCTTCCTGTGTATTGCTATGGTTTTATTCTGGATCATTAAAGGAGCCAACAGAATTAACAAAAAAGAAGATCCGGCTCCTGCAGGTCCTACAGAAGATCAGAAATTATTAGCTGAAATCCGAGATCTGTTGAAAAACAAAAATAATTTGTAACAAAATAATCATTTTAAATAAAAAAAGCACCTTCAGCAGGTGCTTTTTGTTGTTATTTTCATTTTGGTTACTGAATCTGTAAAATGCTTGAAATCTGTTCAGCCAAAGAAAGCCCGATACGATCCTGCGCTTCCAAGGTTGAAGCTCCTGTATGAGGAGTAAGGGATATTTTAGAATGGTTAAGGATTTCTCTGGAAGGAGTCGGTTCGTTAATGAAAACATCCAAACCTGCGAACTTCACTTTTCCTGAGTCCAAAGCATCTATTAAAGCTGCTTCATCAATAACTCCACCTCTGGAGCAGTTAACGATTGCAACCCCATCCTTCATTATATCAAACTCATTCTTACCAATCATATATCCGTCTTTTTGAGCCGGTACGTGAAGAGTAATGAAATCCGAATGTTTTAAAACATCCTGTAATGGTTCGGTTTCAATATCAACATTGATAAATTGATTGTTATAAAATTTAACTTTAATACTGGCTCTCCCCACATTATTATCGGCAGCTATTACTCTCATACCGAGACCAAGTGCTATTCTTGCAACTTCCTGACCTATTCTTCCCATACCAATGATCCCGATTGTTTTTCCTCTCAATTCGATACCTGCTGCATAGGCTTTTTTAAGATTTGCAAATTCTGTATCTCCTTTTAAAGGCATTTTTCTATTGGAATCCTGAAGAAATCTTGCGCCTGAAAATAAATGGGCAAAAACAAGCTCAGCAACTGATTCTGAGGAAGCCGAAGGTGTATTGATTACATGTATTCCTTTTTCCCTTGCATAATCTACATCAATATTATCCATACCAACTCCTCCTCTTCCAATAATTTCAAGGGACGGGCAATGATCAATAATATCTTTCCTTACCTGTGTGGCACTCCTCACCAGCAAGGTCCGGATTTTATGTTCATTAATGTAATCCACCAAAAATTCCTGCGGAACTTTTGTTGTAATAACTTCAAAGCCTTTTTCTGTTAATGCATCAATTCCGGATTGATCCAGGCCGTCGTTTGCTAAAACTTTCATAAATACAACTATATTAAAAAATGAAAGATTTAAAAATTAAGGGAGTTAACATTCCGTTTAATCTTTAAATCTTTAGATTATATCTTTATTCTTCGTCTTTGAATACTTCAATCGTTACCTGCTTCTCTACCAGATCAGTGAATTTACCTTTATATCTGGTAGCTCTTACCAAGTGGTTATCTATCCAGTGATAGTTTCCTCCCCTTGGCTTTCCGCAGAGTACACTATGGTACTTGAAGCCATGCTTATCCAGCCAGTCGATTGTAATTTGTTTCAGGTTTTCGGTCCTTGAAGTAAAAAAACAAATCTGATGTCCTTCATCATACCATTTATTAATGGTTTCCAATGCATCAGGATATGGCTCACAGGTAACCATTCTTTCAGGCTCTTCATTAGGAACGTCCTCTGTAATGGTTCCGTCTATATCAATTAAGTAATTTTTTACTCCATCCTTAAGAACAGGACTTATGTGTTCAATGTATTCTAATTCCATCAGTAATCATTAAGCAGCAAAGTTAGCGTTTTTACAACTATCAGACCTATTAATCTTCATTTATATTAAAATTTTACTACAAAAACATGTATTTAATGAATAACATAAATAATTCGTTTGCTTTTTTGTGGTTAAAGGTTAAAAAAATTCGTTTTTAACTTATTGATGCCTAACGATTTTATCACAGCATCTAAACCATGTTTCCTGCTAATTTTGCGGTAAATACATGATGTTTATCTAAAAATTTCCAAAATACATTTATTACACTTACATTTGTAGAAATGGAAGAATTAGTAGTTTTAGTAAATCCTGAAGATGAAGTTTTAGGTCTGATGGAAAAACAGCAGGCACACATCAATGGTTTGCTGCATCGTGCTTTTTCTGTATTTCTGTTCAATAATAAGGGAGAAATGCTTCTTCAGAAAAGAGCTTCAGGAAAATATCATTCTCCAAACCAGTGGACCAATGCCGTATGTTCTCACCCCAGAGAAGGGGAAACCTACATGGAGGGCGCAAAACGCAGATTGAAAGAAGAACTTGGTATAGAAGCTGAACTTTCAGAAAAATTCAGCTTTATTTATAAGGCAGATGTTGGCGGAGGGCTTTGGGAACACGAGCTTGATCATGTATTCATCGGATTCCATGAATCGGATTTCAACTTAAATCCGGAAGAAGTGGAAGAAGTAAGATTCATATCTCCTGAGAATCTTGACAAAGAAATAGCTGAATCTCCTGAAAATTTTACAAAATGGTTCAAAATCATTCTTGAGGAATATAAACATCATTTTTAAAGATGAAAAAAGTAGTGCTTGTTCTGGCAATTTTTTCCGGGATCTTCTTTTTTGCCCAGAAAGCCAAAGCTTATGACAGTCCGAACTATTCAATTAACATTCCGGAAAACTGGAGATCTACTAATGATAGTGAGATTATCAATATTTTTCCAACCAATGAGATCGGCGCCATTACGATTTCAGAATACCATGATCTGAATCTTCCAAAAGGAGAAATGAAAAAATTCATCCTGGCCCTTTACAAGTCGGATGATCCTGAGAACAAGGTCAAAGAAAATAAAGGTAAAAAAGGATATACCGAATATTTTTACGAATATTTTGATGAAAAAGAAAAGCTGTTCTGGATTACCAGAGCTTTTCAGAAGGAAAAAGATCTGTATCTGGTTACCATCAATTGTGGTCAGAAGTTCTGGAATGGAAACTATATGACCCTTTTTAAAGAGACTTTCAACAGTTTTAAAATAAAGAAATAAAAATTAAATATGAAGAAAACAGCCTTGTACGACAAACATGTTTCTTTAGGAGCGAAAATCGTACCTTTTGCAGGTTTTGAAATGCCTGTACAATATTCAGGAGTAACTGAAGAGCATTTTGCAGTAAGAGAAAAAGCAGGATTGTTCGATGTTTCCCACATGGGACAATTTTTTATCGAAGGTCCCGGTTCAAAAGATCTTCTACAATTCGTAACTACCAATAATGTAGACACCCTTGAAAACGGAAAAGCACAATACTCATGCCTTCCGAATGAAAATGGAGGGATTGTGGATGACCTTATTGTTTACAAAATGGATGATGATAAGTATTTTGTAGTTGTAAATGCTTCAAATATTGAAAAAGACTGGAACCATATTTCAAAATATAACAGTTTCGGGGCTAAAATGACTAATGCTTCTGATGAAATGTCGTTATTGGCAGTTCAGGGGCCTAAAGCAACAGAAATTCTTCAGAAACTTACTGATGTTAATCTTTCTGAAATTCCATACTATCATTTTACAGTAGGAAGCGTTGCCGGAGTGGATGATGTGATCATTTCCAATACAGGATACACAGGAAGCGGAGGTTTTGAGATTTATTTCAGAAACGAGAGTGCGGAAAAACTGTGGGATGAAGTAATGAAAGCTGGTGAAGCCGAAGGAATCATTCCTTGCGGGCTGGCTGCCAGAGATACTTTAAGGCTGGAAAAGGGATTCTGCCTGTACGGAAATGATATTGATGATACTACTTCTCCAATCGAAGCCGGTTTAGGATGGATTACAAAGTTTGATAAAGATTTTGTTTCCAAAGAAGTCTTCGCAAAACAAAAAGAAGAAGGTGTCAACAGAAAACTGGTAGGTTTTGAACTTCAGGATAAAGGAGTTCCAAGACATGATTACCCGGTTGTAGATGCTGAGGGTAATGTAATTGGAAAAGTAACTTCAGGAACACAGTCTCCGATGAAAAAAATCGGTCTGGGACTTGCCTATGTAGACAAGCCTCATTTTAAATTAGGTTCTGAAATTTTTATTCAGGTCAGAAACAAAAATATTCCTGCAAAAGTAGTTAAAGCTCCTTTTGTATAATGATTCAAAAATATCTGAAAACGGATGTCTTACTCAGGCATCCGTTTTTTCATTTATTTCAATCTGTCTGGAAGCCGGATGCATGAAAAATAAATCCAGCCAATAAAAAATAGCTGCAGAGGAATTCTGTACCATAAATACCAGGGACCATTTCCCGTAAAATCAGCAGTTTTCATATTGATATGTTCAACAGCAGCATGAATATTGGCAGGAAGTATCAGAATAAAAAACAAAATCAGTAACCATCCGGCAGTTTTTTGCCATCCCGGTATCAGTAAAACAATTGCTCCTGTGATTTCCAGAATCCCTGTAATATAAACAATCTCTTTTCTAACGGGTATAAATTTAGGGATCATCAGGGTCATTCCCTGAGCATATACAAAGTGGGCAATTCCGGCGGCTACAAGCATCACCGCCATAGCAATCCGTGCTGAAAGAGCATACTCGTACTTTTTACGTAACAGCTTAAAAGTGACCATAGAGATGATCAGGACAATGGGTAAAATAGCTTCAGGCATTTCTTTTTTTTACAAAATTCTGCCATTAACTTTTACAAAACAATGAACCCGGGTTAAGAAATTCTGCGTCTTATCCTGCTGAGAGCTTGTGGGGTAATGCCAATATAGGAAGCTATATATTTCAAAGGAATATTTTTTAAAAGATCCGGCTGTTCTGAAAATAAGGCAAGGTATCGTTCTTCAGCCGTTTGGGTCAGCAAAGATAGTTCTCTTCTGAAATTACTAAGATAAAGTTTTTCGCTGGCTAATCTTCCGATCCTGTCTCCTATTTCCGTTTCATCATAAATTATGTTAAGATCCTGATGCGAAATGCGCCAAAGTACAGTATCTTCAAGAGCCTGAATCTGATAATTGCATGGGTTTCTGGTAAGAAAAGAATCGTAGGCACTCACAAACTCACCGGCAAAAGAAAATGAAAATGTAAAATCTTCTTCTCCGGGGATATAAAACCTTACACTTCCCTTTTCAATAAAGGAAAGATAATTTTCTTTTTGCCCGGTGTTAATAAGATATTGTTTCTTTGAAAACTTCTGCTGTTCGAGTTTCGAAGAAAACCTTTCCCAATCCCGATCAGACATAACTACAGATTTTTCAAAATAATTCCGGATCTCTTCCATAAAGAATTTATATAATTGAAAGATAACAAAAAAGAGACTGTCTCCCAGTCTCTTCAAGGGTTTAAGAAAGCAAGTCCTCCATTAATTTTTTTCAATGTTGTTCTGTTCAGATTTTTCGTTTTTAAAAAGTTTGTTTTCATATTATTCTTTTTTTGGTTAAAACAAAGATAAAGAGAAAAATAAATTTTTAAAAACCAATCTATTATAAATCAGCTAATTAATTCCAAAAAATTGTTTAAGTTCTTCTACATTCTTTTTATCATTTCCTACAAATATTTCCTTATCCGTAAGAAAAACAGGTCTCTTTAAGAAAGTATAATGATCCAGCAACAAGGCCTTGAAATCTTTTTCTGTCAGGGATTTTACATCCAGCCCTCTTAATTTGATCTGGGTAGATTTCTTACTGAATAATGCCTCATAAGACTTTGTTTTTTTATACATCTCTGACAACTCCTCTTTGGTAACAGGCTCTTTTTTTATTTCTCTGAGCTCCCAACCGGTAAGATCAAATTGTGCTAAGATTTTTCTGCAGGTATCACATGTGTTAAGATAAAAGACTTTCTTCATTATTATTTTTTAATCTGTTATTATTAAAATTTTTTTCCATTTCAATTTCGTTTCAAAAGTAGGATTTAATCTAAAACTTTGGAAATTATTAAATAACTTTATTCAAATTTTATAAAGATGCAGAACAAACCTATTACCTTTCAGTTTATTTCAGAACCTTCAGATGTTAATTATGGAGGAAATGTACATGGCGGAAGTGTTATGAAATGGATTGACCAGGCCGGCTATGCATGTGCTACTACCTGGAGTGGAAACTATTCTGTAACAGTGTACGTCGGTGGCATTCGTTTTTACGATCCTATAAAAATAGGAGAAGTGGTAAAAGTAGACGCACAGGTTATCTATACGGGAACTTCAAGTATGCACATTGCAATCAATGTCTTTTCAAGAAACCTGAAACAGCCAAACTTTGATAAAAAAACACACTGCATTATTGTTTTTGTAGCTGTAGACGAAAACGGAAAAAAATTACCGGTTCCAAAATGGACTCCTACCACAGAAGAAGAAAAACAACTTGAACAGTATGCCAAACGCCTGATGGAACTGAGAACACAGATTGAAGATGAAATGAAACCTTTTTTATAATATAGGATTTTAAAATTGAAAGCTTAAAAGGTGAGATCAATCTTTGTAATCAAAACCGTTTTGTATTGATAAAATGAAGTATTGTCAACAGGAAATCAAGATTATAACACCATCCATAAATCATGAAAATTATTCTGACCATTTCTGCGTTACTGATGATCCATCTGATTCAGGCGCAAACGCACCGCTTTATTTATGCTCTACAGTATAAAATGGATTCTACAGAGAACCATTATGAGAAACAAAACATGATTCTGGATATTACCCCAACAGAAGTAAAATTCTATGGACAGGATCTGGCGGTCACCGATTCTTTAAACCAAAAGTTCGGAATGAATTCCAGTTATACAGATATGTCCGGACAAGTGGTAAAGAGAAAGATCAATTCTTCTGAAAATGAAAATTTTATTAATATCAAAAACGGATATTATTCAATTAAAACAACAGATAAAATAAACTGGACCATTTCTGATGAAACAAAAAAAATTGAGAATTATACTGTACAAAAAGCCTCTGCCAAATTTGGCGGCCGGAGCTGGACTGCATGGTTCTCAAAAGAAATTCCTTTTAATGAAGGGCCTTTTAAGTTCCGTGGCCTTCCAGGACTGATTTTTGAATTGTCTGATGCTAAAAACAATTTTATTTACCATCTCATAAAAAGCAGGGAACTGCCTGAAGTTTACTCTACTGAAAATTTTGTTGAATCCAGCTTTGGAAATAAAGCAATTCCCATTAATGAAAAACAAAAGTATAAACTAATCATGGAGTTCTATAATGACCCGTTTGCCTTTGAAAGAAATAATTTCAGTAAAGCAAATACTAATTTAAGGATCAATATCAACGGAAAAGAAATCCAGAATGTAGAGGAATTGAATACACAGACTAAAAGCATGCAGGAAGTGATCAGAAAATACAATAATCCTGTGGAAATTGACAAGGCTATTCGCTATCCAAAGTAGCACATAATAATGGGAATTAACCTATAATTGTAAATAATATCTCTGTAGATGAAGCAGAACTCAACCTTGTCAATTTTTTTGAAAAACAAATTCTTATTTTTATATTTGCAATATCAAAGGAAATGGTGTTCTTCCTTACCCAACCGCTTTAAAAAGCTGATGACGCCTGATTAACAGATTATTAACCAATAACTAATCAGGATTATCATGTCAAAAAGCCAACGGACTCTTAGTAAAAAAGCAACTTTTCACATCCATTTTTTCTTCAGAAGATTTCCGGCTCTGCCCTATATTTTTAAATGGCTTTTTATCAGCATTATTATTGGGCTACTGGCAGGAACAGCTTCAGCAGGCTTTCTGGTATCCCTGGAATGGGTCACTCAATTCAGGGAAAGTCATATCTGGATGATCACATTGCTTCCCGTTGCAGGTTTCCTTATCGGGCTTTTATATCATTATTGGGGAAAAGATGTTGAAGCAGGTAATAATCTTTTGATTGATAACATCCATAATCCTAACGAAATCATTCCTTTGAAAATGGCTCCTTTTGTTTATCTGGGTACCGTTGCTACCCATCTTTTTGGAGGATCAGCAGGACGTGAGGGAACAGCTCTTCAGATGGCAGGGGCAATTGCAGATCAACTAACCAGGCCTTTTAAACTTACCCGGAATGATAGAAAGGTACTGATCATAGCCGCTATTGCTGCAGGCTTTGGTTCTGTTTTCGGTACTCCCCTGGCAGGCGCTGTTTTTGGATTAGAAGTATTTCTTATCGGAAGAATCCGATATAATGCTATTTTTCCGGCTTTTGCTTCAGCGATATTTGCGGATTTGACCACTAACATCTGGAATGTGAAGCATACGCATTATCATATTGATTTTATTCCCAAATTAGACTTTTTACCCATTTTATACAGTATTTCAGCAGGAATTATTTTTGGAATATGCGCAGCCACATTCAGCAGAATTATTCATTGGGCTGGTTCTGTCTTTAAATCCAGAATCAAATATCCGCCTTTCCGCCCTGTTGCCGGAGGAATTATTATTGCCATTGCTGTTCTTATCTTGGACACGACCCGTTATATCGGTTTGGGAATTCCTGTTATTGCAGAATCTTTTGAAAGCCAACTTCCGTTTTATGATTTTGCATTAAAAATGATTTTTACAATCATTACACTTTCTGCAGGATTTAAAGGAGGGGAAGTAACTCCTTTATTCTTTATCGGAGCTACACTGGGAAGTGCCTTATCCCTGTTTATTCCTCTTCCTTTCGGATTACTGGCAGGGATGGGATTTGTTGCGGTCTTCGCCGGAGCAACCAATACTCCTTTAGCCTGCATATTGATGGGGATCGAATTGTTCGGAGCCGAATGTGGTGTATATGTCGCCATTGCCTGTGTTATTTCTTATCTTCTTTCCGGTCATAACAGTATTTACAGCAAACAAAGAATTGGGGAACCCAAAAACAGCAGATTTCAGAATCAGCAGGATCATTCTGTTTCTGATTTTTTATAGCATGCTGAAATCAAATCCTTCAGTCAGATATCAGAAGTACAAACCTGATCTTATTTGAACAAACAATCACCTTTCTATCACACAAACTATAACTATAATTTGTATTTTTGTCCCATGTTCGATTACAGGTTAAAAGTTTTTCATACAGTGGCTTCCCGATTAAGTTTCACCAAAGCTTCGGAAGAACTCCATATTTCTCAGCCGGCCGTCACAAAACATATAAAAGAAATTGAAAGTCAACTAAGTACAAAATTATTTGATCGTAAAGGGACTTCTATTCAGTTAACTCAAAGCGGAAAAATTTTATATGAATATGCTGAAAAAATCAGAAACCTGTACCGTGACCTGGAATTTGAGATCAGCCAGATCAATCATCAGCATAAAGGAAAATTAATCATCGGTGCCAGTACTACGATTGCTCAATATATTCTTCCTGAAATGCTGGCTAAATTCAACAACTACTATAAGGATATTAAAATTGAGCTTCTTACCGGAAATACAGAAAGTATTTCTGCACTTTTAAAAGAAGAAAAAATAGATCTTGGTATCATTGAAGGAGAATCTCAGTCTTCTTATTTTGAATATAAACCTTTTAAGCCTGATGAAATTGTTCTTGCCGCCCGGGCAGACCATCCACTTGCCCATAAGAGCATATACATCAAAGACCTTTACCATCTGAGTCTTATATTTCGTGAACAGGGTTCCGGAACCCTGGAGTTTATTCAGAACCGGTTAAAAGAAAAGGGAATCAATATTAACGAGCTGAATACTGTTATACAACTGGGAAGTAGTGAGAGTATTAAAAACTATCTCATCCATTCAGATTGCATGGCTTTTCTTTCCATCAGTACTATTCTGGCCGAGCTGAAGAATAATAGTCTTACCATTATAGATCTTAAAAACTTCAGTATTGAAAGAAACTTTCATTTTATTCTTCCTAAAGGTGGACAGTCTGAATTAATAAAGCTTTTTCTGAGATTTGCAGAATAGGTTTTACCTTATTATAACTTATAGTTATTTAAGATAACAAAATACGATTTACTTTGTAATACTATATTGTCGAATTTTGAACCAGTTTTTAAAGTTCACATTATGAAAGATTTCATTCAGTATGAAACAATACGCAAAGTAATTTTTATTGCATTAGCCCTTCTGTGCTTCACTCCATTAATATCCTCCCCCATTGCCCTGGCATTAGGTTTTGCCCTGGTTGTTTTTATTGGGAATCCATTTGAAAAGCATTTACATCAATATATTCATCTTTTACTGCAAATTTCAATTGTTGGGTTAGGATTTGGACTAAAACTGGATGAAGCCTTACATGCCGGAAAAACCGGCTTGATACTTACTGTTGTCAGTATTGTATCGGTTATGACTCTTGGATATTTCCTGGGTAGAATATTTAGGCTTGACAAGCCGCTTTCTTATCTCCTTTCTGCAGGAACAGCAATCTGTGGGGGAAGTGCCATTGCTGCTGTTTCTCCTATTATCAGACCGAGTACGAAACAAATTTCGCTGGCTCTGGCTATTGTTTTTACGCTCAACTCTATTGCCTTGTTTGCTTATCCTGCAATAGGTCATCTGCTGAATCTCTCGCAGGAGCAGTTTGGTTTATGGTGTGCTGTGGGAATTCATGATACAAGCTCCGTAGTTGGAGCCGCTAGTAAATATGGAGATGAAGCTTTAAAAATTGCCACTACTGTAAAGCTTGCACGGGCACTCTGGATCATTCCGGTTTCCCTGATTACCATGTTTATTTTTAAAAATAAGACGTCAAAAATAAAAATTCCATGGTTTATAGGATATTTCATCCTTGCCATTCTTTTAAATACATATTTTCCTGTTCTTAATACTTTCAGTAATTCAATAACGGCTTTAGCAAAATCTGGATTAAATCTGACCTTATTTTTTATTGGATCTACTCTTTCTGTACAGACCTTGAAAACAATAGGTTTTAAACCTTTAATTACTGCTGTACTCTTATGGATTACAATCAGTGCAGGAAGCCTTCTTTATATCATTCGTTAAAAAATAGCAGAACCCTTTCGGAAAAAACCAAAAGGGTTCTGCATATTAAATGTGGAAATGTTTGTTTATCAGACTGCCGCCTGATCACAGGTATAAACCTGCGGGCAGGCAATATATTCAATACAATATTTAGGACCCGTTACAGCTCCTGAACAACTGCATCCGCATTGCGAAAGGTCTATCTCAATATTTGCCCAGCTATCAAGACCTCCTGTAATATTTTTCAATTCTTGTTTTCTTAGTTTTTTAGCATTCTTAATAATGTTCATGTGATTTAGTTTTTGATTAAACAATATAGTTTTAGTTACTTCCCAAAGTTAAACAAATATTAAACATACACAATAAAAATTAATAAAAATTTCAATAATATACTGATTATAACCTTATTAATATTCCGTAAAAACAGAAATCGTTATTAAACAAAATACCAGGCCTCAAAAAAATAAGCAGTTAAACTATCCGTTTCCTGCAGGTCAGTCCGCCGGTTAAATCAGTACGGATACTAAATATATCATACCTTGCCTATCTCTATAAAAAAACCTTCTGATCTCTCAAAAGGTTCTTATTTTAATACATATTGTTTTCAATTAACAAGTCATTACCTGTGGACATGAAATAAGGTTAACACAATAATCAGGCCCAGTAACAGCACCAGTGCAACTGCATCCGCAAAGGGATGAGTTTGGAATTCCAATACTTCCGGAACCTCCGATTCCTCCCACAATAGTCTTCAGATCTTCTTTTCTTAATTTTTTAGCATTTTTCATAATGTGATTCAGTTTAGTTAAACAATATAGTTTAGTTACCTTTCAAAGTTAAACAAATATTAATCACTCGCAACATAATTTAATATAAAATAAATAATTTGCTGATTACAACCCAATTATATCGTGATAATACAGAAAAACAATCTATCAATTATTAAACAAAATTAATTATTCAGTAAATTCCAGATCTTTGTCATGTGTTTCTGAAATAGTGAGGGAAGAATAAAAGGCAAGCCCGAATACAACTGCCCCCACAATAGCTGCACTTTCTACTACCGAAAAGTTAGTCTTGAAAGAATCAAAAGCTAAGATCATCACAGGAACCAGCCCTCTTACCATATTGGGAACGGTAGTTGTGGCTGTATTTCTGATATTGGTACCGAACTGTTCTGCAGCCAATGTTACAAACATAGCCCAATATCCAGTCCCTAATCCGAGCCATCCGCAGAAAAAATAATACCTGGTTTCCGTATTTGTATTTCCAAACAGCATAATGGCTGCCCCGATAAGAGTAAATACAAGCATATAAAATATAGCCATTTTGCGGGATTTTAAGGCATGAGAAATAAAACCGCTCATCAGATCACCAACAGAAACTCCTACATATGCCCACATAATTGCTTTTCCGGGGCTTATATCCTGTATTCCGAATTCAGGAGCAAACTGGTTGGCTAAAACGGCGAGAATCCCGATACAATACCAGGTAGGCAGTCCTACAGCAATACATTTCAGGTATCGGATCAAACGGTCTCTGTTCGTAAAAAAAGACAGAAAGTTTCCTCTGGAGACATTTTTATGTTCAAGATTTTTGAAAATTCCGGATTCAGAAACACTTACCCTTAATATCAGCAGCAGAATTCCCATAACTCCTCCGATGATGTAGGAGATATTCCATCCTCCTGCTAATTCTACGGTCAGCTGAGCCACTACAGCTCCCATCAATCCAAAGCCTGCTACAACAGATGTTCCTATCGCCCTTAAATTCTTTGGCAGGCTTTCAGAAACCAACGTAATTCCGGCTCCAAGCTCCCCGGCCAGACCAATTCCTGCTATAAAGCGTAAAGCAGCATATTGGTATACCAGATGTTCTTTAGGGAAATACGGCAGAAAACCACAAGCTATGTTGGCAAGTGAATAAACTAAAATAGAGCCAAAAAGAACTGAAAGACGTCCTTTCTTGTCACCAAAGATTCCCCAGAAAATTCCGCCCAGCAAAAGGCCAGTCATCTGACAGTTCAGAATAAAGGTTCCATCTGTGTCCGGGTTGAGCCCTAATGCCTTTAAACTGGGAATTCTTACAATTCCGAACAGAAGAAGATCATAAATATCAACAAAATAACCTAAGGCAGAAATAATAACGGGAATAGAGAAAATGTGCTTCAGTTTTGAAGACAGGGTCAGTTCTTGCATTTTTAAGTTTTGATAAAAATAAAAAACCTTTCAATTTCTTGAAAGGTTTTTATAAAATATCTTGGTTCAATTATTATCTTGCAATATTCACCGCTCTTGTTTCTCTGATTACGGTTACTTTAACCTGTCCGGGATAAGTAAGTTCATTCTGGATCTTTTCTGAGATATCATATGATAACTGAGAGGCTACTTCATCATTTACTTTTCCACTTTCAACCATTACCCTTAATTCTCTTCCCGCCTGAATAGCATAAGCACTTGATACACCATCAAAGCTTAAAGCTGCAGATTCCAGGTCTTTTAATCTCTGGATATAAGATTCCAGCACCTGTCTTCTTGCTCCCGGCCTTGCACCTGATATAGCATCAGCAACCTGAATGATCGGAGATAATAATGATTTCATTTCAATTTCATCATGGTGAGCTCCGATAGCATTTACTACTTCAGGGTTTTCACCGTATTTCTCAGCCCACTGCATACCTAAAAGGGCATGCGGTAATTCTGATTCCTGCTCAGGAACTTTACCGATATCGTGTAAAAGACCTGCTCTTTTTGCTAATTTTACGTTTAATCCTAATTCAGCAGCCATAGTTGCAGCGATGTTTGCCACTTCTCTTGAGTGCTGTAGTAAGTTTTGTCCGTAAGAAGAACGGTATTTCATTCTACCTACGATTTTGATCAATTCAGGGTGTAATCCGTGAATTCCTAAATCAATGATGGTCCTTTTACCAACTTCAATGATTTCCTCCTCGATCTGTTTTCTTGTTTTTTCTACTACTTCTTCGATTCTTGCCGGGTGAATTCTACCATCGGTTACCAATCTGTGAAGAGATAATCTTGCAATTTCTCTTCTTACCGGATCAAAGCATGAAAGAAGAATTGCTTCGGGAGTATCATCTACGATAATCTCAACTCCGGTAACCGCTTCCAATGCACGAATGTTCCTACCCTCTCTTCCGATAATCCTACCTTTTACTTCATCGGATTCAATGTTGAAAACCGATACTGAATTTTCAATAGCCTGCTCAGTTCCGATTCGCTGAATAGTCTGAATAACGATTTTTCTCGCTTCATTCTTAGCATTCATCTGAGCTTCTTCCATAATCCCCTGAACATGAGCCTGCGCCCTTGTTTTGGCTTCTGCTTTCATAGTTTCTACCAGTTCAGCTTTAGCTTCTTCAGCAGTATAATTAGAAATTTTTTCAAGAATTTCAACTTTTTTAGCAGTTGCTGTATCCAGTTCCTGCTGTTTTCGTTCAAGAATTTCATTTTTCTTGGAATAATCAGCAATCTGCTTATCCAGGTCTTTTTCAAGTTTTCCTACTTTGCTTAGCTCATCATTCAGCTTATGCTCCTTATCCTTGATTCTTTTTTCAACTTCCTGCATTTTCTTTTCACGGGACTGTATATCAGCATCATGCTGTGATTTCAGTTCCAGGAATTTTTCTTTAGCCTGAAGGTTCTTTTCTTTCTTTATGGATTCGGCTTGTACGTTAGCTTTTTCTATAAGGTTTTCGGCATTTTTCTTTGCATCATCTATAATAAATTTTGCTTTAGTATTGAGTGAGCTCCTGGAGAAAAAGATCCCTATTACTACTCCAATAACTAAACAAATAACGCCGACTATAATGGCTGTTGTCATAATATATATTGAGTTTTAATTGTCTTCATATTCAAAATAAAAAAGCCTACAACAATTCAGCGATTGAGAGTAAACTCCTAATCAACACGATTTGAACTGATTTCCACTGTCTGTAATCCGGAAAGCCGGCACGCCATTCAATGGACATTTGTTCGGTAATTGTTTAGCGTTGAGTTTACCTTTAATGTGTTAGAATTATTGTAGGCAGTCTTTTCCGGGAAAAAATCTATTTCCCGATTTCATTCAACGTCTGATTAATTCTGGTTAATCTTTCGTTGGTAGAATTAATATTTTTTTCGTAGTTAAGAGAAACTACTTCTGCATTGGTTCCCAGTTTAAGGGCACACATGGCCAAAGCATCCTGTTTATCTCTTACATCGAAGTTCTGTTCAAAATCTTTAATCATATTCTCGATCTGCTTCCCGACTTTACGCAGAGTCTCTTCCTCTGCTGCCGGTACGTTCAGCGGATATACCCTTCCTGCAATGTTTATGGTTATTCTCCTTACCTCCATTATAGTCCACTGTTTTGAAGCTGAGCAATACAGAAATCAATTTCTTTTACCAATCTGTTGATATGATTTTTCATTAACCTATTGTGTTCAGGATTTCCTGATATTGCTGAATAAAGTTTTATATTTTTTTGCTCTTCTGCTAATACCTGATTCTTTCTTCTTTCCTCGTCATATTTCACTTTCAGTTCTTCATGCTCAATACTTAATTCGGATAACCTTTCAGTAAGATTTTTATAATTCTTTTGCAGAGCCAAAATTTTTTTCTCTAATTCTGAAAAATTGTTTTCTAAATCTTGAAGCATTTCAGGTTTGTATATTCTAACTAGAAGCAAAAATAAAAAAATATTAACACTAACAAAAATAAAACTTCCTATATTTTGGCATGCCAATAAAAAAGGAGGTGCAAATGCCCCCCTTTGTATTTTTCTGACAGGTTCTTTTTATTCAAATTTCAGTACGAACATGACCGCTCTTGTCTGTAAAGTAGAGATTGCAGAAGCCCAGTAAGGAGGCGTGGTTGCATTGTCAGCTACTTTTTCGTTATTCATGAAAAATGTTCCTCTGATTGCCGGAGTTAATTTAAATTTATTGAAATAAAACTGAATTCCCATTTCTGCAGACCACGCAAAATTGTGAGTCGTTGATCTGAAGATCTGTTGCATATTATCATCGGATGAGCCGGAGTTCGACTGCAGATTGACCACGTAGTTAACCCCTGCTGCAACATATGGTCTTGAGTTATACCATCTCTGCCCATGAAGCTCTAATAAAACAGGAATATCCACCAACGTAGATTTTATCTCCCTTACTTTATCCTTCTCCTGTAAAGGGAATGGAGTAAATGGAGGGTTGGTTAAAGATCCACCTGCATAAATATCATTAGATTGTGTATTAAAAGTCAACTGTCTTTGTGCAAACTGTAAACCTGGTTCTATTCTTACATCCAGATAGTCATTCAGTCTCCATTTTGCGATAAGCCCAGCACCGAAACTGTAACTTTCCTTAGAGGTAACAAGATTTTGATTATCATTCATACCATACCTCGGGTGCAGTACAATGCGGTAGTCCAGTCTGTTGCCGTTCAAATAAAAACCCCAACTGAATTTCTGTTCGTCGAAATCTTCCAACTTATCCATTCTGTTTCGGGTTCTAAATTGCGCGTCTGCGAAAACGGCAATATTTACTGAGGCTAAAACCAGTGCTCTTAATAAAAATTTATTCATAGGTTACTTTGTTGCTTTATAAATTGTGGCTATACCTAAACTTAGTTTTTTATATTCAACTTTCTTAAATCCCGTATCTAAAAGAATTTGCTTCATCTTCTCCCCGAAAGGAAAAGCATTTACAGAATCCGGAAGGTATGTATATGCCCTATTATCTTTGGAAACCAGTCTGCCTATGGCAGGCAATATATTTTTGAAATAAAACATATAAAGCGGTCCCATGAAACCCTCAACCTTTGAAAACTCCAGTATATAAACACTCTTGTTATCTTTAACTACTCTTCTTAACTCTGCTAAACCTTTGGTAAGGTTCTCAAAATTCCTTACTCCAAATGCAACGGAAACAGCGTCAAATCTATTGTCCTCGAAAGGTAAATTTTCTGCATCGCCCTTTTGCATGGAAATTTTGCCGTCTAATTTAAGTTTTTTTATTTTAATAACGCCAACATTTAGCATTTGTTGTGATAAATCTAAACCAACTACTTTGGAACCCGTCCCTTTTTCAATAGTGATTGCCAGATCTCCCGTTCCTGTAGCCACATCCAGCACTTCCTGCGGATTGTCATTTTTCATCCATTTTACCAATTTATTTCTCCATAAAACATCAATTTTCATGGATAAAACATGGTTCAGAAGGTCATACTTCGGTGCAATATTGTCGAACATATCCTCTACCTGGCTCTTCTTTGTAGCCTCTGAATCGTAGGGAGTAATTTTAGTGATATCTTTTGTCAAAACTTAAAACTTATAATATTCTTTATAATAATTCAGGTAATCCTGTTTTCTGAAGATCTTGGACCTTGATTCCACTTTCTGGATATTTTTGATTACCTTGTCATAATCTTCATCTACATTGTAGTAAAAATCTTCTGTGTAAAGCTTATTGAAATGCTTTGCCCCTCCGAGGTATTCCTTTCCGTCAATAATAGTTTTATCAAGGGCCATCAGCAATGAATCTTTTTTAAGATTATATCCGTAATACTGATCATTCACATAATAGTCCTGATGGGCAATATTGAGCAAACCACGAAGTTTATTCACTTCAAATGCCGAATCGTAAAGCATTTTTTTATTCTGATCGAAAACCTGAATAGAGTTTTTTCCTTTATTCAGATCCACATGCACATACTGGCCCGCCGAAATGATCCCCTCTGAACCATTATTGATTTTAAAGTAATAGGTGTTTGCGGTAGGGTTATCCACTACATAATAATTCTTCTTGGCTAAAAAAAGGAAGTAGATCCCAAAGGCAACGATAAATGCCACAGCTGCAATAAGTAAGCCTTTTAAGGACGGATTGTTTTTCATAGATTGTAAAGTACAATTTTTGCAAATTTAATAATATTTTTAATTCTCCGTTATTAATATTAATTATTAACTTTGCATCTTTAAAAAAATCATATAAACGAATGCCGAATACGATCATTATTGGCTCTGGGTGTTATATTCCGAACAGAGTTATTGGTAGAGATTACTTCATGAATTCCGAGTTTTATACAGAAGACGGAGTAAAGATTGAGAAGCCTGTGGAAGAAACTATTGCGAAGTTTGTAGAAATTACAGAAATCGAGAACAGGAGATTTATTGAGGATGATCTTTCCAATTCAAAGATCGGTTATGAAGCCGCAAAAATTGCTCTTGAAGATGCAAAAGTAGACGGCGAAGAATTGGATTATATCATTTACGCGAGCAATTTCGGAGAAGTTACCGAAAACGGATATGCTGATTTCATGCCTACAATGGCGGCAAGGGTGAAAAACAAACTCTGTATTAAAAACAGAAAATGTGTAACCTATGACATGCTTTTCGGATGCCCGGGATGGGTGGAAGCAATGATTCTGGCTGATAATTTAATTAAAGCTAAAGTAGCAAAAACCATTTTGGTAATAGGAGGAGAAACATTAAGCCGTGTAACTGATCCGCATGACCGGAACAGAATGATCTTTGCAGATGGCGCAGGAGCCGTAGTAGTAAAAGCTACCGATGATGAAAATGTAGGAATTATAGCACATAATACAATTTGTGATAACGGTCCGGAATTGAATTACCTTGAAAATGCTCCGTCCATCAACAAAGCAGTAGACCAGAAACGTCTTTACGTAAGAATGCTCGGGAGAAAAATTTATGAATATGCCCTTAAAAACGTTCCGGTTGCTATCAAAGATACCATTACAGATGCGGGACTTTCAATTGAAGATATAGATAAGATTTTAATTCACCAGGCTAATGCTAAAATGGATTACGCAATGATTGAAAGACTTCATAAACTTTATGATGTAAAAGAATATGATCATTCAATCTCTCCAATGACGATTCAGGACTTTGGAAATACTTCTGTAGCAACCATTCCTACTATGTATGATTTAATAATTAAAGGAAAAATGGAGGGTCAATCGTTTAAGGATAAAGGTAACATTGTAATGACTTCGGTAGGCGCCGGAATGAATATCAATGCTATTGTTTACAGATTTCCTTAAGATAATTTAAATTTAAAATATAAAAAGCACAAAGGAAGTCTTCTTTTGTGCTTTTTTTGAATCAGAACATGCAAAAAAATTTTTTAATCATTGCCGGAATCTTTATGTTCCTGGAAATTTATATTTACCAGGCCATAAGAACACTTACTGATAATTTATGGATAAGAATAGGATATTGGGTGGTTTCTTTAGCTGTCTATGGAATCTTCATTTATGAAATAACCCACTATCAGCGGTCAGACAAAAGCATGATAAGGGCCCAGATCATGATTTCATTATTTTTAGTATTTATTCTACCAAAAATTTTTGTAGTCCTGTTTTTATTGATCGATGACATCATCCGGATTGGAGGATACCTGATTGGATTTGCAAAACCTTCTGAAAATTTCTTTCCGGAAAGAAGAAAGTTTCTGAGCCTTGTGGGACTGGGAATGAGTGGCGTTCTTTCCGCTTTATTCATTGATGGAATTACATTTGGAAAATACAGACATAAGGTAAGAAGAGTTAAGGTAAAGTTACCTGACCTCCCTGTAAGCTTCAAAGGATATAAGATCATTCAGATTTCGGATGTTCATAGCGGAAGCTTTTCTGACCCCGGGAAACTTCAGCATGCTGTTGATCTGATTAATGAACAAAATCCCGATCTTGTATTATTCACAGGAGACATGGTTAATAATGTTGCAGACGAATTCAAGCCTTTCATTCCTTTATTTTCAAAAATAAAAGCTAAGGATGGTAAATTTGCCGTGCTTGGAAACCACGATTACGGAGATTATGTGACCTGGGCTTCTCCAGAAGCTAAAAAGTACAATCTTAACACTTTAATTGATTATGAAAAACAGGCAGGTTTTGACATGTTAAGAAACGAGCATAGGGTTATTGAAAAAAACGGAGAAAAATTGTACGTTCTGGGAGTCGAAAACTGGGGACTGAAACCTTTCCCACAGTTTGGTAAAATAGAAGACGCTTTAAAAGGCGTCCCGGAGTCTGCTACAAAAATTTTAATGAGCCACGACCCTACCCATTTCGATTCCATCGTAAAAAAACACCCTGGAAATATTCATCTGACTCTGTCAGGACACACTCATGGAATGCAGTTTGGCCTGGATCTTAAAAATGTAAAATGGTCACCCGTACAATACCGTTATCCTAAATGGGCGGATCTTTATGAAAGCGAAGGAAAACTGCTATATGTGAACAGAGGATTCGGTGTTATCGGATACCCGGGAAGAGTGGGTGTACTGCCTGAAATCACACTTTTTGAGCTGAGCTAGCTTTAACTGAAATACATTAATTAGATTTGAATGTAAGAATGAAAAACCTTACAATAAGCAATCCAACTGTTACCTAAAAAACATAATCTTTCATACGCGAAACGGCAAGATCTTTTTCATTGATAAAAGTAAGGAGGGCATCTAATTTGTCCTCCATTTTTTTACCCGAAAACAAGCTTCTGTAAAAAGGAATATCAAAACGGTATTTCCGGAAATCTGTAAATTGCCAGGAATTAAGATAAATCAGTACAAACTCTTCATTCTGCAATGTTTCCAGAACCATATTCTGGTAATATTTCATGGGTAAAATCTGAAATACAAAATCATTGTATGGCAACTGGCTGTAAGGAGAAATACTTTCCGGCACAATACTCAATCCGTCTTCTTCGCTTATTTCTGTATCCCTTTTAAGTCGTTTAAAAGGAAAAAGAATATTTGCATTGTCGATATTGGAGACGTA
Source organism: Chryseobacterium flavum (assembly GCF_003385595.1). GTDB lineage: Bacteria > Bacteroidota > Bacteroidia > Flavobacteriales > Weeksellaceae > Chryseobacterium > Chryseobacterium flavum. The sequence goes on from NZ_QNUE01000001.1 coordinate 464,102, forward strand.
ATTAAACCCCATAAGCTTTAAATTTCCGAGGGATACTTTTACATCCTTCTGACGGATACCCCGGACCTGTTTTTCTAAAAGTTCCTGAATGTTCTTCTTCGCATTTTCAATTTCAGCAAGATCCGAATTTTTATTATAAAAAGCAATTTCATGCCCTTTGGATGAAATTGCTTTTATAAGATTTTGCAGTTTTCCGGTAAGAGAAACCTCAACAAAAAAACTTGCTTTTATGTCATGGACATCTAAAATTCTAAGAACTGCTTTGGTATTATCTTCTGTAATTTTCAACCTGTCCTCATCATTGATTTGAGAACCCTTTTTAGCTTCAGCTTCAATATTTATAATGTTGAAAGTTAACAATACCATATTAAACTTAATTTTATATAAAAATTATAAAAACTTAAAAATCAGATGTTAAATAAAAGAGTAATTAAAGCTTTACTTTATATTATTAATTCTTAGCTAATTTTACTTTAAGATTCTTGATCATATCTTTGGTCATTTCAGAAATTCCAAAATCATAGGTTAATCCCCAATCTTTTTTTGCCACTGAATCGTCAATTGAAGCCGGCCATGAATCTGCAATCGCCTGTCTGAAATCCGGGTTGTAATCAATTGTAAAATCCGGAATTTCTTTCTTGATTTCTTCAGCCAGTTCTTTTGGAGTAAAAGACATTCCACCCAAATTATAAGAAGAGCGGACAGATAAACTTTCTTTCGGTGCTTCCATTAATTTCAGAGTTGCATTGATAGCATCATCCATATACAACATTGGCATTCCTGTATTTTCAGAAATAAAACTTGTATATTTTCCCTCTTCAATTGCTTTGTAGAAAATTTCAACTGCATAATCAGTAGTACCACCTCCTGCCGGAGTTTTCCATGAAATCAATCCTGGATATCTGATACTTCTTACATCCACTCCATGTTTGTCGAAATAGTATTCACACCACTTCTCCCCTGCCATTTTTGAGATTCCGTAAACAGTTGTAGGATTCAATACTACATCCTGCCCTACATCCTGTTTCGGAATCCCTTTCCCGAACACTGCAATAGAACTTGGCCAGAATATCTTTTTAATAAGCCCTTCTTTCGCCATTTCACAAAAATGAAGCAAAGGCTCCAGATTCAGCTTCCAGGCAAAAACAGGCTGCTTTTCAGAAGTTCCCGATAAAAGCGAAGCCAGATGATACACTGTAGTGATATCATAATCCTGAATTACCTGTCTCACCAATTGTGTATTGGTAACATCCATTCTTTCATAGTGCCCGGCAGAAGTAATCCCTTCCTGCCATCTGTCTAATCCTGAGGCAACAACATTTTCTGCCCCGTAAATTTCAACAAGTCTATTGGTAAGTTCGGTGCCGATTTGTCCCAAAGCACCTGTAATCAGTATTCTTTCCGTATAGGATTCCATTTTTAAGATTTTTTAGAATTGTACAAAAGTAAAAAAAACATGTCAACCGCGATAAAAAAGGTGCACTTAAAAATATGTGGTGACTTATCATAAAAAAAGGTGCCTTATCCGGATTACCATTAGACTTTTCCGGCAGCATATTTTTAGCTAACTGATAATACTTAATCAGTTAGCTTTCAATAAGTAACACTCAGCTAAAATGATTTAGACAAAAAATCTTTATTTTTGTTATAAAGAAAATCATATGAAGAAGATTTTAATTGCTTCGATGCTTTTGGCAGCTCAGCTCAGCTGGGCTCAATTTACTGACATCAATATCATCAAGGAAGTACAGGTAAAAAATAAAGGTGTGGTAGTTTCTGCACACCCGCTGGCCAGTGAAGCGGGAGCCAAAATCTTAAAGATGGGCGGAAATGCTTACGACGCTGTTACAGCGACACAATATGCCCTTGCCGTTGTGTATCCGCAGGCAGGAAATATTGGCGGCGGCGGATTTCTGGTAGGGGTAAAAAACAATGGGGAAAAATTTACATTGGACTACAGGGAAACTGCTCCTAAAAAAGCTTCACGGGATATGTATATCGACAAAAAAGGAAAGGCAGATACGGATCTTTCTCAAAACGGAAGACTGGCAGTAGGCGTTCCAGGAAGCGTCGCAGGATTTTTTGCCACCTTGAAGTATTGCAAGCTGCCGATGGAAAAGATTATCCAGCCTGCCATTGATCTCGCAGAAAAAGGGTTTGCCATCACAGACAAAGAGGCAGAAATGCTGAACAACCAAAGAGAAAAATTTCAGAAACACAATAAATCTTCTATCATTTTTGTAAAAGATACTCCCTGGAAAGCCGGAGATCTTTTAATCCAGAAAGACCTTGCCGAGACTTTAAAACGAATCCAGAAATCAGGAGCTAAAGGTTTTTATGAAGGAAAAACAGCTGAGCTCCTGGTTGCTGAAATGAAAAGAGGTAACGGAATCATCACGCTGGAAGATCTTAAAAACTATAAAGTTGCAGAAAGAAAAGCCCTGGAATTTGATTATAAAGGAAATGATGTTGTCACCATGCCTTTGCCATCAAGCGGCGGAGTACTGCTTGCTCAAATGCTGAGAATGGCGAGTTTTGAAAACCTGGAAAAATATCAGCAGAACTCAACAAAAGCAGTTCAGATTATGGCTGAAGCAGAAAGAAGAGCGTTCGCAGACAGGGCAGAATATATGGGAGACCCGGATTTTATTCAGGACAAAACTTCTTACCTGATTTCTGACGAATATCTGAAAGGCAGATGGAAAAACTTCAGCTTTGATAAAGCTACTCCAAGCGCAGAAGTTGGCAAAATCATAGAACAGCCTAAGGAATCGATGCAGACCACTCATATTTCCGTATTGGATAAGGATGGAAATGCTGCTTCAGTAACCACAACTCTTAACGGATATTACGGAAGTAAAGTTTTAGTTTCCGGAGCGGGATTCTTTTTAAATAATGAAATGGATGATTTCTCGATCAAGCCAGGGGTACCGAATATGTTCGGAGCTGTGGGTGGAGAAGCCAATTCCATCCAGCCTAATAAAAGAATGCTTTCATCTATGACACCAACCATTATCCTTAAAGGCGGAAAGCCTTATATGGTAGTAGGGACTCCCGGCGGAACTACTATTCCTACCTCTGTATATCAGTCCATCGTAAATGTCATCGACTTTAAGCTAAATGCCAATCTCTCAGTAAATGCACCAAAGTTCCACCATCAGTGGCTTCCGGAAACCATTACGGTAGAGAACAACTTCCCTGAAAGCACAATATCTGAACTGAAGAGTAAAAATTATGTTATTGAAAAGACAAAATACATCGGAAAAACAGAAATGATCGTTCTTGATGAAAACGGAAATATCCATGCAGTGGCAGACGGCCGTGGAGATGATTCCGTTGCAGTGGAATAAACATAGCATAATTATCAAAAAATACAGTTTCGGCTTCATTCTTCGAATGAAGCCGAAACTTTTTTAACCATCTTATAAAAACCACTCCTAAAGATTCTTTTCAATGACTTTTGTCATGTTTTCAGATAAATTTTCTTAATTTTCGCCCTTAAAAAAAACAAAACGACTGTTCTTTGAAAGCAAAAAAAATATACAATCAGCTTTATTTCCAGGTGATCATCGCCATTATTGCAGGTATTCTTCTTGGAAAATTTTATCCTGAACTGGGAGAAAAAATGAAACCTTTGGGAGATGGGTTCATCAAATTGGTAAAAATGATTATCGCTCCGGTAATCTTCATTACGCTTACATTGGGAATCGCCCATATGACCGATTTAAAAAAAGTGGGAAGGATTGCAATAAAGGCAATGATTTACTTTTTCACTTTTTCAACCCTTGCTCTTATTATCGGGTTAATAGTAGGGAATATTCTACAACCGGGACATGGTCTAAATATTGCCCCTTCCACTCTGTCAGGAGATGTTTCACAATATCAGGCAAAAGCCCATGAATCTACCCTTACAGGCTTCATTATGAATATTATTCCGGAGACTTTATTCAGTCCTTTAGTAGGAGATAATATTCTTCAGGTTCTGCTGGTGGCTATTTTAATGGGAGTTGCTTTGGTTTTAACAAAAGAAAAAAGCCAGAAAGTAACTGATTTTTTACAGGACCTCTCAACTCCTGTTTTTAAAATCGTACATATGCTTATGAAGCTTGCGCCAATCGGAGCTTTCGGAGCAATGGCCTTTACCATCGGAAAATATGGACTTCATTCTGTACTGAATCTGATATTTCTTGTTGGCACATTTTATATTACGTCTATTCTTTTTGTAGTTATCGTACTGGGAGCTGTGGCCTGGTATAACGGGTTTAACATTTTCAAATTCCTTTTTTACCTTAAAGAAGAGCTTCTTCTTGTTCTGGGAACCAGTTCTTCGGAATCTGCCTTACCGGGAATTATGGAAAAACTTGAAAAAGCAGGCTGTTCAAGGGCAATTGTAGGTCTGGTAGTTCCTACCGGATATTCTTTTAATCTTGACGGAACCAATATCTATATGACTCTTGCTTCTCTTTTTATTGCACAGGCATTAAACATTCATCTTCCTATTGAAAAGCAGCTCATACTCCTTCTGGTAGCGATGTTAAGTTCAAAAGGTGCAGCAGGTATTACAGGCGCGGGATTTGTTACTCTTGCAGCGACATTGGCTGTCGTTCCTGAAATTCCGATTGCAGGAATGACCTTGATTCTCGGAATTGACAAGTTTATGAGTGAATGCAGAGCTTTAACAAACGTTATTGGAAACTCTGTAGCGACCGTTGTTGTTGCCAACTGGGAAAAGCAGCTTGACAAAAAACAGCTTCAATACTGCCTGGACCATCCTTATGATGTTGAGAAAAAACTTGAAGTGTAAGTAGGTAGCAGATGGCAGGTTTTAAGTAACAGGATTAATAGGTTAGGTTAAACCAATAACTCTAAACTTAGAATCCTGACCTTAAATCAAAATATTCAGACTTGAAGGCTGTACTTTAACATGAATCGGTGATTTGATCTTATTGAATTCACCATCCAGATGCCAGTTTTTGGTATTGACTTTAAATGATATTTCGGAGACAGGAAGATAAGTGACATATTCATCATCTTTCAATCTTTTGGTAAACATTCTGAAAGCAAAAAGCGCAGAATACGTAAGCGGAAATTTTTTCACCAGAACCATATCAACCAAACCGTCACTCTTACTGGCTTTCGGAGCAATATATGCATTGTTTCCAAACTGACGGGTATTGGCAATATTCAGCATAAGGTATTTACCGTTATATTGCTTGTACTTTTCATCAAAAAATTTCACCTTAATCGGCTTATAATTAAAAAAGGTTTTCAGGGAAACTTTGATATAGTTTTTAAATCCCCGGCTGGTCTTTTCGAATTCCTTGACTACCTTGCCATCGAAACCTGTTCCTGAAACATTAATTGAAAGCCTTCCATTAACTGTAAATGTATCAATCTTCCTTGACTTTCCGGATTTTATTTTCTCTAAAAGCTGATCGAGATTTTTACTGAAACGGGTCTCATTAGAAAATCCATTCCCGGAGCCTGCCGGAAAAATAGCCAGAACCTTATCCGTTAAAATTAAATTTTGGGCAACTGTAGAAATAGTACCGTCACCTCCTATAGCCACAAAAATATCAACATGATCAAAATGAGTCTTAATAAATTCATCTGTTCCTGCTATAGATTCGGAAACATAATATAAAGGGCTATCAATCTTAATTTTAAGTTCATTAAGAAATGGCTGATAGTTCTTCTTTGCCGAAAAAGGATTGATAATAAAAGCTACTTTTTCCATTACCGCAAAAATAAACAATGCTTCCGGATCCGGAAGCATTAACTTATTTAATTTTCATTCTTTCTTTAAATTCTGTATTCAAGGTCCCTTTCAGCTCTTCCCAGGAAACCGGAATTGTAATATCCCCTGCCGCAAAAGCAGCAATTTCATAAGGGCTATAATGAAAATACAGATTTCTCTCATCAAAGTAAAAATTATTCGTTGCAGGAATTTTCTCTACCAACAACATTTCTGAATTCTTTACTTCACCATTTTCATCACTGGTTCCACTATTAATTTTATCAATATTCTTCATCAGAATAGCTTCAATTTTACTTTTGGGCATTGAAGTGATATCTTTCAGTTCAACCTTCTTGTTGTTTTTAAGGTCAAACACCCTTTCGGAAAATCCATATTCATCATGTGCTCCTCCAATATATGCACTTCCCATGTATTGGATATGCATGTATCCATTAGTATTGGATATCAGCTTCATATAAGAGCTTGAATACCAATTTTGAGCATAAGTTATATCAGAAACCCAATCTTCATTATCTTTTTTTGTAGAAGTAAAGTAACTCTTTTTTTCATTTTCCAGATAGGTTTGAATTCCTTCCCTAGAATAATCTTTAATCCCTTTATCCTGAAAATATATACTATCTAACAAGGTTTTATCCTTTAAAGTTGGAAAAACTAATAATTTTGAAGTATAAGTGATTTTTAATGAATCTGTAATTCTCGTGGAATCATCCACTTTAACCGAATCTACTACAAACTCCTCCGATTGTCTATTTTCTGTTTTCCCTGCTGTTCCTGCTGTTTCATTTTTCTTACACGCAGTAAAAGCAAAGAATGAAGATAATGCCAAAACGGCAACCGTATTTTTCATAAGTTTATTTTTTCCTTATAAAATACAAAAACCATTCAAAAAAATGAATGGTTTTTAAAAATGTGATTTTTCTATAGATAAAAAAACATGTATTAAGACTTCTTAATCAGGCTGATAACCTGATTTTCCTGTTTAGAAGCAACTTCCCAAATTTGTTTGAATGCGGGATAGTATTCTTTAGGATAATCAGGATTAGAGATTTTAGTTGTAGCAACTACCTCCAGTTTATTTCCTTTCTGTTCCGCTACATAACTATATTGAATTTCCTTATCTTCTGTTACGATTTTTTTACTTTTCGGCATTTCTTCAATGACATAACCTTCAGGAATCTCAAGAATAACTTTTTTTACTTTTGTACTGGCTGCTCCGAAATCAATAGGATACTTTCTGGCCTCTGTCTGATCAAATTCATTGGAGTTTTTATTTAAAAACAGCATCGGATTAATAATTAATTTTTTCCCAACTTTATCAATCATATCGGTGGAGGTAAACTTCATTGTACTTTCAAACTCCCCGCTTTCCAGTACTTTTGAATCAATTTCTGTAAAATCCACCGAAAAGTTTTCCTTATACTGCTTTTTGTACTTATCAGGATTCTCATCATAGCTATCTTTTACATACATCGCAAATGTTCCTGTATCCTTATCTGAATATGTTCCGGATATACTTCCGTCTTCATTAATTTTAGCATCTAAAGTAAGGAAAGTATTTCCTGGTTTGGTATTGGTCATTTCCAGCTGTAATGCTTTTTCTTTACTTAATAAAATGCCATATTTATTCCAATCTCTCAAAGGAAGTTCATCCAGTGAAGATTGTTTTGAAGTAGCATCATAAAGATGCATTCCATCTTTTACCTCTATAGCCGCCAACACAAAGTTAGTATTTGTAACATTTGGAGATACAATATTAATAAGCCCGTTTTCTACTGTAGAAATAATAATTGGGTTTGCTTTAATATTTGCTTCCCGAAGAAGCATTACAAGAAAAAGATTAATTTCAGCAGCATTACCGGTTTTTGTGTCTATAAGTTTTTTTATTCCGTCTTCTGTATAAATACCCTTTTCCTTATTCCAGGTAAATGTTTGTTGAACATATTTAAAAATTGCATTAGCCTTTTCAATATCTGATTTTAAATCTAAAACCTCTACAGGCATATTGTCTTTGGCTAATTTGGTTTTTTTCAGCTCATATCCAAAATTTTCATGATTATAAAGATCTTTTTTTATTTGTTCCCAGGAAGACGAATAAAGTTTTAACTCTTTAAAGTTTGTAGAATGAAGTTCCGCACTAATTTTTGTTCGATAATTCCGGTCATTTCGTACAAATTTTTCTGTTTTAAAACTATTTAGATTTTCAAATCCAAATCTATAGGTTTTATATTGTCCTCCATAAAGAGTTTTTTCAGCTACCTCTCTATACTTGGGTGCCAGAGATCCTGTATAATTTATATTATATGATATACTAAGTGGAGTATCCAAAATATATTCTGTATACAAAGACGGTGTATCTAGCTCAATTAATACTTCAGGGATATAATATAAAAATGCAAATGGAGAAAGTACTTCATACTGATATTCCAGTATTGAGCCGTCTTTAACATTCGGAAACGCAAATTTATTTATAGTAGTATTTTTATTTTCTTTACTTTTATACTTAGAACTTTTCTCAACTTTCAGAGGAACAGCTTTCCCATTTTCAAGGTTATAAGTAAATGCTTTGAATTTATTTAGTGTTTCCTCATTGTCTCTGCTTTTATAGATAGGGACCTCTACATTCAGCCAATCCTCAGCTTTGTCTTTATTGTAGATTTTTACCCGGTAAAAATATTCTCTATGTAAATCTCCGGTAGCCACATCAATTCTGTAATGAACAGATTTATATAAAATTTCAGCTGGAGCATTTTCATCCAATAATGATTTTGCTTTAGACAGATCTGCATCTGAAAATTTAGGTGGATTTAAAAATTCATGCTTTTGAGCCTTAATAAAAATCAGGTTTGCAGAGCAAACAAGAAGCAATACTATTTTTCTCATCACTATATTTTTGTAATTAAAATTTTTGAGTTATCAATGTTTATTATTTTTTTTCTGAATCCTACATATTCATTATACTTTTCTTTAGGATAAGCTCCTTTATTTACCTGAATCTTTCTTTTGACTTTAATTTCATCTCCATTTTTAGCAAAATTTAATGTATAGTAACCAAATTCAGATTGTAGATTTGAATCTTCCGGAAGTTCATCAATTTTATATCCTTTAGGTAAAGTAAAATTAATTTCGTATTCATCCTCAAATGATTGCCTGATTTCAAAGGGAAGCTCACGACTTTCATCTGTTTTATAAATGGTATTATTATAAATAGGAACCGCTCTGAACATCAAGCTATTCCCAGCCTTTTTTGAATAGTTATTTGCCTTAAAATCAATATCATATGTTATTAATGCTTTATCTTTGTCATTAATAAAGTTCTTCATTTCAACTTTTTCAAAGTTTAAAATATCAAGTGACCTTTTTACAGCATCATTTCTTTCTTTAGGATTTAAACCCGTAAATACCAGGTTATAATCATACTGATTACCAGTATAGCAGAAATTTCCTTCTCCCAAAATACTGTTATCTTCTCCCACTATGATCTTCAGTATTTGCTTTTCTTTATTTTGCTCAGCCGGATAAGCTGGAGTATTGATTAATTCTATTCCATTTTTCTTTACTGAAAGTACATTCCGATCTGTTGTACTATATCCTAAATGATTGAATGCCATTTGTTGGGATGTGTTTTCCAGCCAGATATTTCCTTTTTCGGTAGGCACCATTAAAATAGCGTGATTACCTCCCATTCTCGGAAAATCAGGATCGAAGGAAACTTGAGAAGCCCCGGAATTGATTACGCAATAATAAGATGGAATCCCTGCTTCATTAAGAAGCGCTTTCATATAATTGGTAAGTCCTTTACAGTCACCATAACCCTTTTTATGAACCTCATCAGGTAACATGGGTAGCCATCCGCCAATTCCCAGACCTACATAAATATATCTGGTTTTGGTTTGCATATACTGATAAATCTTTTTTACCTTATCCTCCACTGAACCCTGCAGGTTTAAAGAAGCAACCTCGGCTTTGATAGCCGGAGTAGAAATAGCAACCGGCTCTACAAGATTATTGTAATACCATGTTCCGAAATCAGTCCAGTTATTCAGCGTTCCCTGTTTACCCGCCAGATTAAATTTTGTCAGAGAAAAACTTACTTTCGGTAAAATTTTGACAGGCTGGGGAATCAATAAAGCATCATCAATAGCTGGTATATTTTTGTAAGAGTATGTTTTCTCATTTCCGTTCCCACTTTCTATAACGGATCCGTAGTTATATTTTGACGGATAAATTTTAGTCCGAAGTTCAATTCCTGATGAATTGATTATTTTAAATTCACTCTCTTCCAACGAGGTATTAGTAGAAGAAAACGGCACAAAATCAGGAATAAAAAGTGTATTTCTGTCACTGATCTGATAAGAGAAATCTATAGTATATGGATATTGAACAGGGGTATAATTAAAGACCAAAATTCTGTTATCAGAATAAAATATGCCTTGTGGATTGTTGGCAAAGTCACCAAAATCAGATTTAGAAAAACTTTTAATTTTCCTTCCTGCTTCATCATAAATAGTAACCTTTACATTTGATATACTGTTTCCCTTATCATAGGGAATATAGGCAACAGCCTTCTCATTACCATCCTTGTTCAAAACAGTTGTCACGGTATTATATTGATATTTTATATCATCCACCTTATTGATCTGAACAACAGTCATATCTTTTCGAACAACAATATTTGCATTCTTTTTCAGATTTTCAGGAATAGCAGAAACAGGAAACGTCTGCGAAAAGTACATGGAAGCAGTAGACAATGCTCCGAGAAATATTATTTTCATCATGGTTATAAAAATTGAGCAAATTTAAGAAAATCTTAATAACTGTTAAATAAATTACGAAAAAAAAGACTCCACATAGTGAAGTCTCCGGGATAACATTAAAAATATTATCCTAAATCTACCTGTATAAGTCTATGAACAGACAATTAAAAACTCTTTTTTAATGAAAATAACACACTTTTTTTAGTGTTATTCTATATTTTCTTAAGTATAGAAATTTTATTTTTTAACGTCTACATCAGATGTAATTATTATTCAAATGTAATATTTATTACTTTCAAAACAATTCAAATCCTGTAGAATTAGTTTAAAAAGCTCTTACAATTAATTCTACAGATTCTGACACAGTATTAATAAAAAAGACCTCATTTCTGAAGTCTCATTTTATATTTTTTACTTTTAATATTAATCATTAGGAATTCTTTTACTGTCATAAGTATCACTACCCAGCCCCAGTACAGGAATAAAAATGAACCCCAGGAAAAAAAGTAAAATTGTATACAAGGGAGTTTCTTTTGCAAAGCCTTTTGCCAGTCTGTCATTAACTACCCAGCTTGCATATAAATTAACAAAAGGAATAAAAAACAAGATAATCCACCATATTGGTTTTTTTACGATATCCAGCATTACGATAGCATTATAAATCGGGATAAAAGCAGCCCAGGCATCTTGTCTTCCCGCTTTTTTAAAGATTTTATACATGCAGTATCCATAAAATAAATAGATTGCTAAGCTGAAGAACATTGTTCCGATCCCTAATCCTGCGGCAGCGGCTCCTGATGCCCCGTTTAATCCTTCATAAGGATCTGTTTGTAAAAGAGTTAACATATTATTATTGTTTTATTGGTTTGTTCAAATATAAAAAAAGCTTCTAAATAATCAGAAGCTTTTTTTATTATATTTTTGTCTCGTCCTGAAATAGCGATACACAAAAAAGAATCGTTATGGCAGAAACATTAACATCCACGTACATTAAACGTACCCAGAAGGATTACAGTTTAAG
>NZ_QNUE01000002.1 GCF_003385595.1 Chryseobacterium flavum
TGTCGCTCCGTATTTGCGAGTGCAAAAGTAAAACTTTATTTTTTAATGACCAAATGTTTTTGAAGAAAATTTTAAAGTTTTTTAAGTAACCTTAAATCCTTCTCAACACCTTATCACCCTACTCCTGCGCTCCGATTTATTCGGACTGCAAAGATACAAACTCTTTTTATTCCCACAACTCTTTTTACAAAAAGTTTTGAAAGTTTTTTTTTCGTCTGTCACCCTGAAGTAAATATTGTCCCTGCTTTTTAAAAGCCTTCTGCGCTTACTGACCTACTCTCGTTTTCAGTGGGGCAAAGATAACAACTTATCATAACGCAAAACAAGTTTATTTAACTTAAAATTGACCTTTTGTTCATATTTAACCATAACATCCTGAAACAAAGTGAGAAAAATTTTAAACAAATGTTTGAGTAGTGAGGTCGAAGAGTTGGAGGATGGAAAAATACTGGGGAAAGGTGGTGTCTTTATATAGAAATGTTTCCAGCCGTGAAATTTATTAACTATAATCCATCTTAGCCCTGACAGAAATGGTTACCCCGAAGCACGCGGAGGAAGATCAGCAGCCAGCACCAAAAGAAGGGCGCCAGGAGTATGAATGGATAGCAGGATATAGCTCCTGATATATTAGTGGTATAGGATATTTTTCCTGCTGATAAAAAAACATTCCGTAAGAGTACTATTATGCGGCTCCTACGGAATGGTATATGTGAAGTTATATTTTAGTTCAGAACATAAGATGTCCCATCTCTTCCGTCTTTTAATTCGATTCCTTCTGCAAGAAGTTTATCTCTGATCTGATCTGAAAGTTCAAAGTTTTTGGATTTTCTTGCCTGGTTTCTCAATTCAATTAAAACTTTTAAGGTCTGATCAAGCTTTTCATTGTTGTTTTCCTCTACAGTCTGCAATCCCAGAACATCGAAGATAAAAGCATTTAATGTTGACTTTAGCTCTTCAAGATCTGCTGTTGAGATCGTTTCTTTACCATCATTCAAAGCAAAAATATATTTTACAGCTTCAAATAAGTGAGCGATCAGAATTGGAGAGTTGAAATCATCTGTTAATGCATCATAGCATTTTTTCTTCCATTCTATAAGGCTGAATTCTGATTGCCTATTATCATCAGGAGTAATGGAATTTAAAACCTTCACAGCTTCCATCAATCTGAGAAATCCCTTTTCACTGGCAATCATAGCATCATTGGAAATGTCTAAAACACTTCTGTAATGTGCCTGAAGAAAGCAGAAACGTACAATTGAAGGATGAAAAGATTTTTCAAAGAAATCATTTTCTCCGGTAACAAGCTGCATTGGAAGGATATAATTCCCAGTGGATTTACTCATGCGCTGAGAATTCATTGTTAACATATTGGCATGCATCCAATAATGTACCGGTGCTGCTCCATTGCAAGCTTTTCCCTGGGCAATTTCACATTCGTGGTGAGGAAATTTCAAATCCATTCCTCCTCCATGGATATCAAAAGTTTCACCCAGATATTTAGTACTCATGGCTGTACATTCGAGGTGCCATCCCGGGAAACCTTCTCCCCAAGGAGAATTCCATCTCATGATGTGAGCCGGAGAAGCTTTTTTCCAAAGGGCAAAATCCTGTGGATTCTTCTTTTCTCCCTGCCCGTCAAGATCACGGGTATTAGCAAAAAGTTCTTCTATATTACGTTTTGAGAGTTCACCGTAGTTCAGTCCCCTTTTATTATATTCTAAAACATCAAAATATACAGAACCGTTGCTTTCGTAGGCAAAACCTGTATCTATTAATTTCTGAGTAAGCTCAATCTGTTCTACAATATGTCCTGTAGCTGTAGGTTCAATATTCGGAGGTAACAGGTTGAACATATCCAGTACTTTATGAAAATCCACAGTATATTTCTGTACAATTTCCATAGGTTCAAGCTTTTCAAGCCTGGTTTGCTTTACAAATCTGTCATTATCAACATTTCCATCATCGGTAAGATGTCCGGCATCAGTAATATTTCTAACATATCTTACTTTATACCCTAAATGCATCAGGGTACGATAGATAAAGTCAAAGGAAAGGAAAGTTCTTACATTCCCCAAGTGTACATTACTGTATACTGTGGGTCCACAGACATACATTCCTACGTTTCCTTCTAGGATTGGTTTGAATATTTCTTTTTCCGCTGTAAGGGAGTTATATATTTTTAGCTGCATTTATTTTTTATTAAAAGATTCAATAGTTTTAAGATTCAAAAATTAGTTAAAATAAAAATCTGTCACAACAAATAATTGTCGTGATATAAATTTTATCTGAAACTTTTTTAAATTTTATCATCATTAAATCGCTTCTAAGTGATGCTGCAAATGATCTACATAATCCTTAATGATAAATTCCAAAGTAAATCTTTTTTGAAATTCTGTTTTGGTAGTATCACAGGTTCTTTGCATTGCTTCATCGGGAATATTTTCTACAATATGGACAATCTGGTAATTCAATACTTTCCAAAGATTAATCACTTCAGCAACCGGAATATTCTGATAGTTCTGGGCTTTTACCCAAATGTTCTGATCGTAGACGATATTCTCGTTCTCTTTATATTGAGTGACTACAAATCTACGGATATTTGTAAAAGCACTGTCACACAGGTGGCCAATAATTTCTTTTTTTGACCATTTTTCAGGTGTAGCCTTGTAATTCCATTCTTCTTCAGAAATTGTCCGGAACCGATGAACCTCTGCATCGATAATATTCTTAAGGAACTGGTAGTTCATTGGCTAGTCTAATTTTGCATGACTTCCTACATAATGCAGAAATTCCTGTCTTGTGATAGGGTTTGTTCTGAAGATTCCACTTAATTCTGCTGTAATAGTAGAACTCGCTGTATCTTTAATACCTCTGCAATTTACACATAGATGTTTTGCGTCAATAATGCAGGCTACATCTTTTGTTCCCAATGCTTCTTTCAATGCATCTACAATCTGCATGGTAAGTCTCTCCTGAACCTGCGGTCTTTTTGCATAATAATCAACAATCCTGTTAATTTTTGAAAGGCCAATTACTTCCCCGTTAGAAATATAAGCTACATGTGCTCTTCCTATAATAGGTAAGAAGTGATGTTCACAAAAAGAATATACGGTAATATCTTTTTCCACCAACATCTGGCGGTATTTATACTTATTGGAAAAAGTAGAAATTCCCGGTTTGTTTTCAGGCAGAAGTCCTCCGAAAATTTCATTCACATACATTTTTGCAACACGCTTTGGAGAGTCTTTCAAGGAGTCATCAGTCATGTCCAGACCAAGTGTTTCCATAATTTCTCCAAAAAGCTCAGTTATTTTTTCTATTTTTTCCTGTGGCGATTTATCAAAAGCATCTTTCCTTATAGGCGTATGTTCTTTTCCAGTGAAAATATCATCGTCGTTATCAGTAAAATCAACCATTTTTATTTAATTTGCAACAAAAATACGGATAATATTTGTTCATCTATTTCAATTAAGATGAAAAACATTATCTTTTTATAACCTATTCTGATTAAAAAGCCTATGATTATTGTCGAAGAAGTACAAGACAAATACCAGAGAAAGGAATTTTTAGAATTCCCTGCAAGACTCTATCAACACGACAAAAATTATATCCGTCCATTAGATCAGCATATTGAAGATATTTTTGATCCTGAAAAAAATAAATTCTTCAGAGAAGGAGAATGCAAAAGGTTCCTGTTTAAGAAAAATAATAAAACAGTAGGAAAAGTAGCTGTTTTTATCAGCAGCTGTTATCAGCAGGAACAACCTACGGGGGGAATTGGTTTCTTTGACTGTATCCATGATCAGGAAACAGCTAATTTTATTTTTGACCATTGTAAAAACTGGCTTCAGAAAAAAGGAATGGAGGCAATGGATGGTCCCATCAATTTTGGCGAACGTGATAAATTCTGGGGACTTCTGATCGAAGGCTTTATCGAACCTTTGTTTGCAATGAATTACAACTTTCCTTATTATAAAGAATTATTTGAAAGTTATGGTTTTCAGATTTATTTTGAACAGCTTTGTTTTACAAGGCCGATTTTTGCCGAAGTTTCAAGGGTTTTTACAATCGCTTATGAAAGAAATAAACGGAACCCTGCTATTTCTGCATTGCCTATGAAAAAAAACAACCTGGAAAAGTTTGCCAGAGATTTTACAGAAGTTTATAATAAGGCATGGGCCTCTCATGGTGAAGGAAAATATCTTGAAGAGAATAAGGTTTTAAAAATGTTTAAAACCATGAAGCCAATTATCAACGAACATATTTCATGGTTTGTGTATGAAAATGAAAAACCTATTGCCATGTGGATCAACCTTCCTGACCTGAACCAATGGTTTAAATATTTAAACGGAAAATTTGGAATATTTGAAAAATTTAAGCTTTTATGGCTAAAACGGTTTAAAAAGAATAACAAAATGGTAGGATTGGTGTTTGGTGTCATACCGGAATGGCAAAAGAAAGGCATTGACGGTTATATGATATGGGAAGGTACGCAGCATTTACGAAAGCATACAGACTTTACCATTACGGAGCTTCAATGGATTGGCGATTTCAACCCTAAAATGATCAAGATTGCAGAAACTCTTGATACAAAGGTTACAAGAAAATTAGCTACGTACCGCTATTTATTTGACAGAAATAAACCGTTTGAGCGACATCCTCCTGTCCTTTAAATAAAAGCCCTGCCATATCAGGCAGGGGGTTCTTCATTTTTGGTACTTTTATTAGAATAGCTCTCCGGCTACTTTTTTAATATTATCGCTCTTTCCCATGGAATAAAAATGTAAAACAGGAACTCCAAAATCGAGAAGTTCTTTACATTGGGTGATTGCCCACTCAATACCGATCTGTTTAACAGCTTCATTATTTTTGGCATTTTCCACTTCATTGATAAGTTCTTCGGGAAGATCTATCTTGAATACCTGTGGCAGGATTTTCAAATGCTTTTTTGTAGCTATTGGTTTTATTCCCGGAATGATTGGAACAGTTATTCCTATTTCTCTTGCTTTCTGAACGAATTCAATATACTTTTTATTGTCAAAGAACATTTGAGTCACAATATAATCTGCTCCGGCATCTACTTTTTGCTTCAGCCACTTCAGGTCATAATTCATTGAAGGGGCCTCCATATGCTTTTCAGGGTATCCGGCGACTCCGATGCAAAATTTGTTAAGCTCATCACATACCTGTTCTTCGTTATGAAGATATTTTCCTCTTCCCAAATCGTTAATCTGATTTACAAGATCCATAGCGCTTGCATGCCCTCCTTGTGTAGGCTCGAAATACTGATGTCCTTTCATTGCATCTCCCCGTAATGCCATCACATTATCAATACCCAGATACATACAATCTACCAAAAGATATTCTGTTTCTTCTTTGGTAAAACCTCCACACAATAGATGCGGCACTGTATCTACATTATATTTGTGCTGAATGGCAGCACAGATTCCCAGGGTTCCGGGACGCATTCTTGTAATACGACGCTCCATCAGCCCATTACCTTTATCAATATAAATATATTCTTCTCTTGAAGTGGTAACATCAATGAATGGCGGTTTGAATTCCATCAGTGGATCTATATTCGTATAGAGGTCCTCAATCCCAATTCCTTTCTGTGGCGGAACAACTTCTAAAGAAAATAAAGTTTTTCCATTTGCATTTTTAATGTGTTCTGTTATCTTCATATCAATTTTAATCTGCTAAATTTGGTGACAACCATTTTCTTGCTTCCTGAATACTGCAGCCTCTTCTTGCAGCATAATCATTAAGCTGATCCTCTGTAATTTTTCCTAAACCAAAATATTTTGCGTGCGGGCTTCCGAAATAGTATCCTGAGACTGACGCTGTCGGAAACATTGCTAAGCTTTCAGTGAGATAAACCCCTGTATTCTCTTCTACTTTCAAAAGATCCCAGATTGTTCTCTTTTCCAAATGGTCGGGACAAGCCGGATAACCCGGTGCCGGACGAATTCCTTTGTATTTTTCGGCAATAAGTTCCTCGTTACTTAGGTTTTCCTGAACAGCGTATCCCCAATATTCTGTTCTTACTTTTTTATGTAAAAACTCGGCATAAGCTTCTGCAAAACGGTCTGCCAATGCTTTTACCATAATAGCATTGTAATCATCATTGGCTTTTTCGTATTCTTCTGCCAACTCATCGGTTCCGAAACCTGTCGTAACACAGAATGCTCCTACATAATCAGTCTTTCCCGAAATTTGCGGAGCAATAAAGTCGCTTAGTGCCAGATAATCTTTTCCTTTTGATCTTTGAGCCTGTTGCCTTAGGGTTAAAAATTTGGCTTGCTCTTCATTATTTTCATCAAAAATCAGGATATCATCGGTTTCATTGGAATTAGCTTTGAAAATTCCAAAGACAGCTTTTGCTGTTAATAGTTTTTCGTCCAGAATTCTATTTAAAATAACCTGTGCATCTTTAAAGAGTTCCTTCGCCTGCACCCCTACAACCTCATCTTCCAAAATATTCGGATATTTCCCATGAAGATCCCAACTTCTGAAGAATGGAGACCAGTCTATGAAAGGCAACAGTTCTCTTAAATCCTGATTTTCGATTACAGTTATCCCCAGGTTGTTCGGTGCAAAGATATTTTCGTTTTCCCAATCAATTTTTAACCGATTTTCTCTTGCCTCTTCAATGGAAACATAATCTTTATCTACCTGTCTGTTCAGGAACTTTTCTCTGAAATCCGAATAGTCGTTTTTCAATTCAGAAACATATTCTTTATTTCTGTCTCCCAATAATGAGCTTACGACGTTTACGGCTCTAGAGGCATCATTAACGTGAACCACTGCATTTTTATATTTTAGATCAATTTTCACTGCAGTATGCGCTTTGGATGTTGTTGCTCCACCGATCAGGAGGGGAAAATCAAGATTTTGCCGTTCTAATTCGGAAGCGATGTAGACCATTTCATCCAAACTTGGCGTAATTAATCCGCTTAATCCGATTACATCTACGTTTTCTTCAATCGCTGTCTGGATTATTTTTTCGGCAGGAACCATTACCCCAAGATCAACAATTTCATAATTATTACATCCAAGAACAACACTTACAATATTTTTACCGATATCATGAACGTCTCCTTTTACCGTAGCCATCAGAATTTTTCCGTTAGCAGGCTTTGAACTGTCTTTTTCAGCTTCTATGTAAGGTTGTAGGTATGCAACTGCTTTTTTCATAACTCTTGCGGATTTTACAACCTGCGGTAAGAACATTTTTCCACTTCCGAATAAATCCCCTACCACTCCCATTCCGGTCATAAGATTAATCTCAATGACATGGAGTGGTTTTTCAGCTAATTGTCTTGCTTCTTCAACATCTTCTTCTATAAAACGGTCTATTCCTTTAACCAATGCATGAGTAATTCTTTCCTGTAAAGGAAGATTTCTCCATTCTAAATCTTCAGTCTTTTCTTTTTTTACGGATTTATGCTTCTCAGAATACTCAAGAAGCCTTTCTGTGGCATCTTCTCTTCTATCCAGAATTACATCCTCTACAAGTTCCAGCAGCTCTTTATTAATTTCATCATATACTTCAAGCATTGCCGGGTTTACAATTCCAATATTCATTCCTGCCTGAATAGCATGATAAAGGAAAACGGAGTGCATTGCTTCTCTTACAGTATCATTTCCACGGAATGAAAATGATACATTGCTTACTCCCCCGCTCACTGATACATAAGGAAGATTAGTTCTTACCCAACGTGTTGCCTCTATGAAATCAATAGCGTTTCTTCTGTGCTCATCCATTCCTGTAGCGACCGGAAAAATATTTAAATCAAAAATGATATCTTCAGCCGGAAACCCAACCTGATTCACCAGGATATCATAAGAGCGTTTTGAAATCTCAATTCTTCGTTCAAGATTGTCTGCCTGCCCTACCTCATCAAATGCCATTACAATAACTGCAGCACCGTATCTTTTAATGGTCTTGGCCTGTTTGACAAATTCTTCTTCTCCTCCTTTCAGACTGATAGAGTTTACTACACATTTCCCCTGTGCTACCTGAAGTCCTGCTTCCAGAATTTCCCATTTGGAAGAGTCTACCATGACCGGAATTCTTGCAATATCAGGCTCGGAAGCAATTAAATTCAAAAATTTAATCATAGAAGCTTTCCCATCTATCAGCCCGTCATCAAAGTTAACATCCAATATCTGTGCACCTCCTTCTACCTGGTGCCGGGCAATATCTAATGCTTCGGGGAATTTTTCTTCCTTTATTAGTCTTAAAAATTTTTTAGAACCGGCAACATTGGTTCTTTCACCAACATTGATAAAATTACTTTCCGGTGTTATGATAAGAGGCTCAAGGCCTGATAATCTTAAATACTTCATTGATTTTATTCTTCTAAAATATAGTAGGCATTATTTGCATTCTGCCTCAATAAATCTCTATGCTTACTTAATGCCGTCAACAGTGGAAATCTTTTATATGCTAAGCCATATTCTTTTGCAAATTCTTCAATTTCTTCTGTGATCTCATTGTAATACATATAGCTGTAGTTTGGAAATAAATGATGGGCCACATGGAAATTAAAGTTTCCAAGCACATTCCTTACAAACCAATTATTTTCTTTTAAGTCATTGGTGACCTCCAATTGGTGACGAAGCCAGCTGAACGGAAGACCATTCTTTTCATCTAATTTTGGAAAGGCATTATCAGGAAGGGGATGCAGAGGCAATAAAACAAACAATGCAAAAATACTTGCTGAAATTACCTGTAAAAACCATGCTCCCAATGCTAATCCTATTGATACTTTAAAGAACATCACAGGAATCACAATCTGATAAAAGAAGTAAAAAAGTTTATAACATACCATTTTCACTTTTTCTATTACCGGTATTTTTCCCTGTGTTTTTAAAATCACCCTTTCCTTATCAAAGAAATCCCTGAAATCTCTGATAAACATCCAGTTAAACAGATATAACGGATATACAAGAAAAAAAAACCTATGCTGATATTTTTGAATTCCTTTTGCTTTGATCCAGGGCACTATTAAAAGCAAACCGCTTTGCTCAATATCAGTGTCCCAGCCGTCAACATTAGGATATGCATGATGACTTGCAATATGTCGTTTTTTCCAGATGTAAGAATTAGCACCTACAAAATCAAAAATGTACAAAACCAATCCATTCAGTTTTTTACTTTTATAAATATTATTATGTGCTGCTTCATGAATCAGATTTAAATAAATTAAAACAAGGAAGATTCCCATAGAAACAAAACTCAGTATGTAAACCCAGGGTCTTTCAGCATTCAGTATAGCTACAGCATATAAACCTATATAAATCAAAGGCAGAAGAACAGCTTTGATCTGAATATAAATATCCCTGTTTTCAGGAATTGCTTCTACTCTCTGGTTCACTTTCTTTCTCAGTTCATTAAACAGTTTGGCATCATCTGAATCTTTAAAGTAACTTGGCTTTTCCATTATATTAAATTTTGTGGTTTATTTAAAGATAATATTTATAACCCAGCCCCCATTCTTGATTTTAATTAAAAAAATCTATTAAATCACACAAATTCTTTCAATTTCCTTGGCGGATAGTTTTCCACCAGATTTGCAATTGCTTTAATATGTTCCGGAGTTGTCCCACAACATCCCCCGATAATATTAATCAAGCCTTTTTCCACATATTCTTTGATCTGTCTGGCCATATCCTCAGGAGTTTCGTCATATTTTCCGAAGGCATTCGGTAAACCGGCATTCGGGTATGCGGAAACATAAAATTCCGAATTATGGGCCAATGTTTCAAGGTAAGGTGTCAATTGATCTGCTCCCAATGCGCAGTTAAATCCAACACTTAACAGATCCAGATGAGAAACAGATATCAGGAATGCTTCCGCTGTTTGTCCGCTTAATGTTCTTCCTGAAGCATCTGTAATGGTTCCTGAAACCATAATCGGAATCTTGATACCTCTTTCTTCCTGGAGTTCATCAATAGCAAATAAAGCAGCTTTAGCGTTTAATGTATCAAAAATTGTTTCTACCAGCAGTATATCTGCACCCCCATCTAACAATGCCTCACACTGTTGTTTGTAAGCTACTCTCAATTCTTCAAAAGTGATTGCTCTGTATCCCGGATCATTGACATCCGGACTTAAGCTTGCCGTTCTGTTGGTTGGACCTATGGATCCTGCTACGAATCTCGGTTTATCAGGATTCTTAGCGGTATATTCGTCACAGGCTTTTCTTGCAATTTTCGCAGACTCATAATTCAATTCATAAACCAGGTCCTCCATATGATAGTCTGCCATTGCAATTGTAGTTCCTGAAAACGTATTGGTTTCAATAATATCAGCTCCTGCTTCCAGATATTTTTTATGAACTTCTTCAATTGCCTGAGGCTGTGTCAGGGAAAGAAGATCATTATTCCCTTTTACCGGATGATTCCAATCTTTAAAACGTTCACCGCGGTAATCTTCTTCTTCAAACCTATACCGCTGAAGCATTGTTCCCATAGCTCCATCCAGGATAAGGATACGTTCTTTAAGGGCTTTGTTTAGTGATTCTATATTTGTCATCTCTTTTATAGTTTTTGAGTGATACTGACAGGATTTTGTCCTGTCTTTGCAGATCTCTTTGTAATTAATCTAAGGCTTGTTCCAGATCTGCGATGATATCATCTACATTTTCTAAACCTACTGAACAACGAACCAATCCTGCTGTAATACCTACTTCATTTCTTTCTTCGTCTGAAAGCTTGGAGTGTGTAGTAGATGCCGGATGTGTAACAATTGTTCTTGTATCACCAAGGTTTGCAGAAAGCGAACACATTTGTATCTTATCAAGGAAATTTCTCCCACCTTCTATTCCTCCTTTAATTTCAAATGCAACGATATTCCCCCCAAGCTTCATTTGTTTTTTTGCAACTTCATAACCTGGGTGAGATTTCAGAAAGGGATACTTTACCAACTCTACTTTCGGATGACTTTCCAGGAACCTGGCAACCTTTAATGCATTTTCACAATGTTTTTCTACACGTATGGCTAATGTTTCCAGGCTTTTTGATAACACCCAGGCATTGAAGGGCGATAATGCAGGACCTGTATTTCTTGCAAAAAGGTATATTTCCCTGATCAGGTCCGCTTTTCCTACTGCAATTCCACCCAGTACTCTTCCCTGTCCATCGATCAGCTTCGTTGCAGAATGTACAACAACATCTGCACCATACTTGACAGGTTGCTGAAGATAAGGTGTTGCAAAACAGTTATCTACAATAAAGATCAGATTATGTTTTTTAGCAATCTGCCCGAAAAACTCCAGGTCCAGGATCTCAATTGCGGGATTGGTAGGGGTTTCAAGGTATAAGATCTTTGTATTAGGTTTAATATATTCTTCTACATTTTCAGCATCTTCAGCTTTAAAATAAGTAGTATCAATATTCCATTTTGGAAAATATTTGGTAAATAACGTGTGGGTAGAGCCAAATACTGACTGGCAGCTTACGATATGGTCTCCTGCACTTAATAATGCTGCAAATGTTGAATAAATAGCTGCCATTCCTGTTGCAAATGCATATCCTGCTTCCGCTCCTTCCATTTTTGCTATCTTTTCTGTAAATTCAGATACATTCGGATTGGAAAAGCGGCTGTAAAGGTTTTTAGGTTTTTCTTCTGCAAAACTTGCTCTCATATCCTCGGCATCCTGGAAAATAAAACTGGACGTAAGGTATAATGGTGTGGAATGTTCATCAAACTGAGTTCTTTCAGTCTGGGTTCTTATTGCTGATGTTTCGAAATTTTCCATATAGTTTAATTAATTTAACAATGCATCAATCTAATAGTGTAACAATGAGATTCTTAATAAATCACGTTTGTAAACATTCAGTTTATACTCAGAAGATAATACTCATCACTGGTAAACCGTTACATTATTAGATTGTTACATTAAATATTATTTAGTTTCACTTACTCTTAAAATATCCCCGAATACTCCTCTTGCAGTTACCTGTGCTCCGGCACCGGCTCCCATAATAACAATAGGGTTCTCCCCATAGCTTTCGGTGTAGATTTCGAAGATTGAATCTGAGCCTTTTAGCTGCCCCAATGCTGAAGTTGCAGGAACGGAGACCAGCTTTACATCCAATTCTCCTTTGTCTTTCTGTAAATCTCCATGTAAATCTCCAACATATCTTAATACATGACCCGGTTCCTGACTTTCTTTTATTTTTTTGTATTCTTCATCCAATTCTTCAAGTCTCGAAAGGAATTCTGATTTTGAAACTGAAAGTAAACTTTCCGGAACCAGGTTTTGAATATTGATATCTTCAAATTCATTAATTAAATCCAGTTCTCTTGCCAGGATTAATAATTTCCTTGCAACATCATTTCCTGATAAGTCTTCTCTTGGATCCGGTTCTGTATACCCCTTTTCGAGAGCTTCATTGATAATGGTTGAAAATTTATCTTCTCTCAAAGAAAAATTATTGAAAACATAGCTTAATGTTCCTGAAAAAACGCCTTTGATTCTTGTAATATTTTCTCCGGAAAGATGGAGTAATTTGATGGTATCAATTAATGGGAGACCTGCACCTACATTGGTTTCGTACAGATAACGTCTGTTATTTTTGTTCAACGTATATCTTAGTTTACGGTATTCTTCGATTGGAAGAGTATTAAAAATCTTATTGGAAGACACGAGGTCAAAACCATTTTCTGCCAATGCATGATAGTTTTTAACAAAATCTTTACTGGCTGTATTATCGACAACGATAAGGTTTTCCAATTGATTCTCTTTTGAAAAGTTGATTAATTCTTCAACATTGGAAGGATTCTCTGCAGTAACCACTTCATCACTCCAGTTGTTATCAAAACCTTTTTTGTTGAAAGCTATTTTCTTTGAATTGGCAACAGCAACTACTTTAAGGTCAATTTTTTTCCTTCTTTTAATTTCTTCTGAAGATTCCAACACCTGTTCTATAAGTGTTTTCCCAACGTTCCCATGACCTATAATAGCCAGATGAACGGTCTTCGGCTTCTTGAAAATTTCAGATTCTATGATATTTCTGGTTTTTTCATCCTGTGATGAAGTTACTACAATATTTACTCTGTTTTCGCCGGATACCTGATTTAAAAGTAATGGAAAAACATTGTTTCTGGCCAGTTCGGCAAAAACTTTATTATAATCTTCTGCTACAAACCCGATAACAGAAACATTATTGATACTATATATCTGGGAAACTTTTCCCGATTTTCTTTCTTCTTCAAATTCATCAATAAGACATGATACTGCTTTTTCTGCATCATTCTCGTGTACCAATATGGAAATTCCATTTTCTATGGCTTGCTGGGAGATTACTCCGACACTGATGCGTGCTAAAGTAAGCGCTTTAAAAATTCGGCCGTCAATCCCAATTTCACCTAAGAAATCTTCCCCTTCAAATTTGACAATTGATCTGTTCTTTAAAAATTTTATTTCGTTAGCATTTTTCATTACTTCTACAAAATGTTTTTTATGATATTATTTAATTGTTGATATTCCATTAGGAAGGCGTCATGCCCATGTATAGATTGGATCTCATGATAAGAAACATTCTTATTTTTCGCTTTCAGATTGTCAAAACACATTCGGATTTCAGATGCCGGAAAAAATAAGTCTGTATCTACGGAGATCATGTGCATTCGTGCTTCTATTTTCTCCAAATCTGTTTCATCAGCATTAATATTCATCAAAAGATGGTTCATCAACCTGTAGGCTTTTAAACTAAATCTATCGTTTAATGTTTTACCATGATAAAACAGCCAGTCTTCTGATTTCAGGCATTGTTTTTCCTGATTATATTGGTTTTGAAATCTGTTATTGAGTGACTGTGGGGTTCTGTAGCACAACATGGCATGAATTCTTGCTTTTTGCACTGGCTCATCTTTATCATTCAATAAAAATTTCTGAACCAGACATTGGGCATGAAGCCAGTCATGCGTTCTGTAATCACAGGCTATAGGTATAAATATTTCTGCAAGATCCGGTTTCAGAGCCAGCATTTCCCAGGCAATTCCTCCTCCCAGAGAGCCCCCTATAATGGCATATACGTTTTTGATATGTAAGGCTTCAAGCCCTTTCAGAAAAATTGCTGCAATATCTGAAGGAGTAAAGTCTTCATATTCTTCAATTAAAAAACCGTCATAACCGTTTCCGGGTATATTGAAACACAGAACTGTAAAATTATTTGTGTCAATAATCTGATTTTCTCCTGCCAATTGCTTCCACCAGCCTTTTTCTCCGGCCACATTTGAGTTTCCTGTAAGTGCATGATTGATAAGAATGACGGGAGCCGTAAACAGATCTTTCCCAAAAAGCTGGTAGCTTAACGGGATATTATATTCCTTACCGGAATGGGTATGATACGAAAAATTTATATAGTTAAGTTCTGTTTTCAATTCTATTATTTTAATACAATTGAAAATGCCACAGGAAATGGCTGAAGAACTTCAGTAAGTTATCTGTCCAAAATTATTTGGTAGAACGTAGCACCTTCTTTGCTTGCGCAAAGGGTTGCTAAGGTTTCATAGGGTCTAATCCCTCAACCTTTCTTGATAACATTTTCAATATTTGAATGAACGAATGGTGCAAAGGTAGTTCTTTTCTTTTAATTTCAAAAAAAAATAATTTAATATTTTAAAAAGCCTATAAATAAAAGGAGATACAGCCTGTATTAAGTATTGTTCAGATGGAAAGAATTGGAACTTTTTCTCAAAAAAACTAACTTCGTATAGAAAATGATTACATTATGACCGCTGAAAAAGATAGATTACAAGATACCAAATGGAAAACCTGGGGACCATATGTAAGCAA
Organism: Chryseobacterium flavum; assembly: GCF_003385595.1. Lineage (GTDB taxonomy): Bacteria > Bacteroidota > Bacteroidia > Flavobacteriales > Weeksellaceae > Chryseobacterium > Chryseobacterium flavum. Next base: position 14,814 of record NZ_QNUE01000002.1, read on the forward strand.
CCGGCAGTGGGGAAATGTACGTGAAGATTACAGCCCGAATGGCAATGCATGGAATTATACCAACCATAATAATGCGGAAAGCTATGCTTACCGGTGGGGAGAAGAAGGTATTGCCGGGATTTCAGATGTGAAGCAGCTTTTATGTTTTGCCTTTTCGTTCTGGAATAAGAAAGATAAAATGGTAAAAGAACGATTTTTCGGATTGAGCAATCCTCAGGGAAATCATGGTGAAGACATCAAAGAAATCTTTTATTATCTGGATAATACTCCTACTCATAGCTATATGAAGATGGTATATAAATATCCGATTAATGAATTCCCTTATGATGATATCCTTATTGAGAATGGAAAACGCAGCAAAAAGGAACCTGAATATGAGATCTTTGATACGGGGATTTTTGACAATGATGAATATTTCGATATTTTTATCGAATACTGTAAGGCTGATCACAATGATATTCTGGCCAGAGTGACTATATGTAACCGAAGCCGGCATGATGCCCCTATTGTAGTGGCACCTACGGTATGGTTCAGAAACAACTGGAAATGGGGATATAATACCTATAAGGCAGAGCTGAGTGCTTCTCATGACGGAAGTATTACTATTGGGCATGACAGCATTTCAATCAAAAAGTTCTATTCCAAAAATACAAATGCACAAAGTGTATTTTGTGAAAATGAAACCAATACTTCAAAGCTGTATGGTGCACCTAAAGCTGAGAACACCTACTTCAAGGATGGGATCAATGATTTCATTATTTATCGTGGTGAAACTGTAAATCCTGATAAAAGAGGTACTAAAGCTTCTTTCCTGATTGATGAACTTATCGGGTGCGGACAGTCCAGATCTTTTGAATTCCGGCTATGTCCTGATGAGATGGATGAACCCTTTGATGGATTTGATGAAATATTCAACACCAGAATAGCTGAAGCTGAAGAGTTTTATGATGAAATTCAAAGTGATACAACGAATGAAGATGAAAGAAATGTTCAGAGACAGGCTTTTGCAGGGCTGCTGTGGAATAAGCAATTTTATCATTATAATATTGGAAAATGGCTGAAGGGAGATCCTAATTTTGAAGCACCAAGGAATTTTAATGAATATGTAAGAAATACAGAATGGAATCACCTTCACAATAAGGATATCATTTCGATGCCTGATAAATGGGAATATCCGTGGTACGCTACATGGGATCTGGCATTTCACTGTGTTCCTTTTTCTATTATTGATGCTGAATTCGCAAAGGGTCAGCTTTTACTGCTTACTAAAGAATGGTATATGCATCCTAACGGGCAGCTGCCCGCTTATGAATGGAATATGAGCGATGTGAATCCCCCTGTTCATGCATGGTCCTGCTTCCGGGTTTTTAAAATTGATGAAAAGAATAATGGAAAGCCTGATTTATTATTTTTAGAAAAAGTCTTCCAGAAACTCCTCCTCAACTTTACCTGGTGGGTTAACAGAAAGGATAAAAACGGTAAAAATATTTTTGGTGGAGGATTCCTGGGCCTTGATAATATAGGAGCCTTTGACCGGAATATGATTTTGAAAGACGGTCAGCATTTGGAACAGGCAGATGGCACGAGCTGGATGGCCATGTATGCATTGAATATGATGCGTATTGCCATGGAACTTGCCCAATACTACCAGGTATACGAAGATATGGCCATTAAGTTTTTTGAGCATTACCTGTATATTGCAGAGGCTATGGAGAATCTGGGAGAAGGAACCAAAGGTTTATGGAATGAAGAAGATGGATTCTTCTATGATGTATTACAGCTGGGAAACGGAGACAGCGTTTCTTTAAGATTAAGAAGCATTGTTGGATTAATTCCGATGTTTGCTGTTGAAATTGTTGATCACAGATTGCTCGAAAAGATGCCTAACTTCAGGGAAAGAATGGAATGGATCCTGAAAAATAAACCGGAACTGACCAAGCTTGTTTCCCATTGGGATGAAGAAGGTCATGGCAGAAAACATCTGATGAGCATCCTTCGTAAAAACAGACTGACAAAGGTACTTACCAGAATGCTTGATGAGAAAGAGTTTTTAAGCTCTTACGGCATCCGCGCAATGTCTAAGGTGTATGAGGAAAATCCTTTTGTATTCTCTGTTCATGGAACAGAAAATGTAGTCTACTATACCCCTGCAGAAAGTGACAGCAGAATGTTTGGGGGGAACAGTAACTGGCGGGGCCCTATATGGTTTCCTATTAATTTCCTGATCGTTGAAAGTTTACAACGTTTCCATTATTATTATGGAAACAGCCTAAAAGTGGAATTTCCGACAGGAAGCGGGGATAAAAGAAATCTGGATGAAGTGGCTCAAAATATCAGCAAAAGACTCTGTTCTATTTTCTTAAAGGATGAAAACGGGCAGAGGGCATTTAATGGCGGAAATCCGAAGTTCAATTATGACGAACACTTTAAAGATTATATTACTTTTTTTGAATACTTCCATGGGGATAACGGACGCGGTGTCGGAGCTTCACACCAGACCGGCTGGACCGCCACAGTGGCAAAGCTTATAAAACCGAGACTTACATTTTAAATAATTATTAAATGAGCAGTAATAAAAAAGCCGGATAAATTTATCCGGCTTTTTTATATGTACTCAGTAAACTATACTTTCTCTCCGTTTACATATACTTCATATCCGATTTCCACATTCGGCTCTAATGTTTTTGATACGGAACAGTATTTTTCAAAAGATAGCTGAGCTGCCTTTAATGCCTTCTTGGAATCTATCTCACCTTCCAAAAGGAATTTCACTGTAATTGATTTAAAAGGTTTTGCATCATCCACAGGAATTCTTTCTCCCTCTACCTCTGCCTGAAAGTTCTTGATTTCCTGACGCTGCTTCTTTAGAATAGAAACAACATCAATTCCGCTACAGCCGGCTACTGCCATCAGTACACTTTCCATTGGTGAAACACCTTTAGCTCCCGGCTGGGAAGTATTGTCCAAAAGGATAGAATTTCCCTGGGCATTTGTACATTCAAATAAAAAATCGTCGTTTATTCTGTTAAGAGTAATTTTCATTTTTGCTTATTGCTTATTGCTTATTGCTTATTGCTTATTGCTTATTGCTTATTGCTTATTGCTTATTGCTTATTGCTTATGCAAATTTATAAAATTCCTCTCGCTTTTATCTCCAAATATTTATTGATAACATCAATATTCAGATTTTCAGGAAGTGTATATACTGTATAAATCCCATATTTACGAAGCTCCTGAATAATAAGCTTTTTCTCAAATTCAAATTTTTCAGCTATGATTTCATCATATACTTCCTGCATATTTTCCGGATTCTTATTGATCAGTGTTTGCAGTTCAGAATTTTTGAAAAATACTACCACCAATAAATGGTTTTTGGCAATTCCCCGCAAATATTTTAACTGACGGCTTAATCCATCCAATGTTTCGAAGTTAGTAAAAAGCAGGATCAGGCTTCTCTGATTAATAGAGTACTTAACATCCTGATATAAGCGGTTAAAATCACTTTCAAAAAAATCTGTTTTAATATTATAAAGGGCCTCAGAAATCTTTTTCAGCTGTCCTGATTTATGATCTGCAGCAACTTTATTTTCTGTTTTTTTTGAAAAGGTCATCATTCCTGCTCTGTCACCTTTCCTTAAAATAATATGAGACAGTGCCATAGCCGCATTGATGGAGTAATCCAACAGACTTAATCCATTGAAAGGCATTTTCATTGTCCTTCCTTTATCAATAAGTATAAAGATACGTTGTGATTTCTCATCCTGGAACTGATTAACCATTAGCCGGTTTGCTTTGGACGTCGCTTTCCAGTTAATTGTTCTGATATCATCTCCCGGAACATAATCTTTAATTTTTTCAAACTCCATCGTATGTCCCAGTTTTCTGACTTTTTTAATGCCTCCCAGTAAAAATTCACTCTGTAGGGCCATCAGCTCATATTTCCGAAGGTGGATAAAAGAAGGATAAGATGGTAACACAGCATCTTTCTGGAAACTAAATCTTTTTGAAACCAATCCCAGCGGCGAGGAAACGTAAATATTGAGACTTCCGAAATGATATTCTCCTCTTTCCTTGGGCTCTAAAGTGTATTTAAAAAAAGTGTTGTTTCCGGAGCTGATATGTTTTTCAATTAAAAAGTCTCTTTTTTGAAACTGAAATGGAATCTCATCTATAATTTTAGTGACAATCTTAAAACTGTAATTATTTTTTATATCAATTTTTACAAAATTTTCATCACCATTGGACAACTTTTCCGGCAAAATCCTTTGTGCCTGAATTGCTTCTTTCTGATTAAAGAGCAGTAAGTAATCCACCATTACTGCAAGAAAACATATTACCAGTACAATATGGGCAGCCCACATCAGAACCGGAAAGAAAAATGCGAGCACATACAGTATCCCCACTCCGATGAGCATAAAAAAGAATCGTATATTGATGTATAGGTTTTTCATTGGTCGCTTTGCGGACAGGAGCTATATTTTAAGGAAAATTTCATTATCTTATTCTTCACCTATCTCGGGATCTCTATTCCTTCTAAAATCTGTCGTATAATCTCATCTGCAGTAAGCCCTTCCATTTCTCTTTCCGGAGACACAATCACCCTGTGTCTTAAAACAGCATAGCTTGCTTCTTTAATATCTTCCGGAGTCACAAAATCCCGTCCTCTCATGGCGGCAAAAGCCTTTGATGCAGTAAGAAGGGCTAAGGAAGCTCTTGGCGAAGCGCCCAGGTATAAGAATTGATTTTCTCTGGTATTGATGATAATTTTAGCGATATATTCCATCAGTTGAGACTCTACAATAATATCTTTTACCAAATGTTGATAATTTTTTAACTGTTCAGCAGTAATCACTTTGTTTACCCCATCTGTTTTATCTTCTTTCTTACTTTCATGCTGGTTTCTGATGATTGCTATCTCCTGATCAAGGTTTGGATATCCTACATTGATTTTAAATAGAAAACGGTCAAGCTGTGCTTCAGGTAACCTGTAAGTGCCTTCATGTTCAATTGGATTTTGTGTTGCAACCACCAGAAAAGGTTCTTCCATAGTATAGCGTATGCCATCCATTGTAATCTGCCTTTCTTCCATTACTTCAAACAAAGCAGCCTGTGTTTTTGCCGGAGATCTGTTAATTTCATCAATGAGTATAAAACTGGAAAAAACAGGCCCTTTTTTAAACTCAAATTCTGAAGTTTTAACATTGAAAACTGATGTTCCTAAAATATCAGAAGGCATAAGATCCGGGGTAAACTGAATCCTGCTAAATCCTACATCAATTGTTTTGGCCAGCAGTTTTGCTGTAATCGTTTTGGCAACTCCGGGAACGCCTTCAATAAGAACGTGACCATTAGATAATAATGCAGCAAGAAGATGTTCTATCATACTTTCCTGTCCCACAATTACTTTTCCTATTTCATTTTTAACTTTATCCAGACTTGCGCGCAGTTCAATCATATCTATTCTGGATTGAAACTGTTCTTCATTTTTATTCAGATTTATAGGGCTCTGGTTTTCTGTATTTTGGTTATCAAGGTTTTCCATAATAAATTTAATTTACCAATGTATCAATATAACAAATATTTTCTTTACATTGTTTATTTAAGTATTTCATCAAGCAGCTTATTCATTCTTATCAGATCTTCTTTTAATACACTGGCATAGGGATCCTGTGCTTTTTTAATCAGTATTATTGCTTCCTCAATTATTTCTGCCGGTTTACCTGTTTTCAGATGTAGCTTCTTAGCAAATTCTGAATCCAGATTCTGAGTATCTATTAATAAATCCATCCTTACTTTATTAAGGAAATATTGTGCTTTTTTAGCCATCATATCATGAAAATCACCTTCCTGAAGATACAGGTTGCCTATACTTTTCACAAAATCCATAGAAGTGTTGCGCAACGGTTCGGCAATAGGCACCACTCTTTGTTTTCTTTTAGCATTAAAAAAGATAAATAAAATAAGTCCTCCCAGAAATATCCACCATGCATATTTTAGGGCTGGATTTGACAATATAAACCTCATAAAAAAACGGGAGGATTTACTGCCGTCAGGCACGAACCAAATTGTTTCCCTGTCAGGAAGATAAGAAAATACATTCTGTGTATACTTAATATTTCCGGGCTTGAGAAGATAATAATTGGTTAAGAAAAGAGGCTCACAATGAACATAAATATTTCCCATCCCAAATTTAATTTTAATAAAGTTAGCCTGGTCTGTATTCTTTTTTTCCACTGTTTTACCTAATATTTGAACTTTAGGCTTTATAAATGAAAATCCGCGGCCTGACGGGAACTTATCCAATTTAACAAAGTCATTCTGATATTTTTTATCCGTAAGCTTCAATACATTTTCTTCCTCAAACGATATATCAGAATCATAATATCCTATACTATCTGATATTTCTTTGGGAACATTCCTGTTTATTATTAACATGGCATCAGAGCCATTGGATACCTGATCAAGTATTTTTTTCCAGGATTCTGCATCAAGTTCATTTTCAATAACAACTATATTATGAGGCTTCTTTTTATACAGACTGTAATATTCATAAGGAGTCCTGTCTTCTTTTTTCAGAACCTTTTTAAACAGACCCTCTGCTTCATTATTAAACACAAACAGGCCAAAAGGAGACTTCTCATTAATATCAAAATTTTTACGCCAGTCAGTTGTTTCTTTTTTATTAACTTCAAGCAACGCCAGCATAATCATCACAACGATGAAAATCACAGCATATATTTTGAAAGTTTTATTCATGGTTAGTCTTTAATTATGGTTTAAATCCCTGATACTGATTTTTGAATTTCTGATAGTCTTGTTCTTCGATATCAAATTCTCCGTACCAGACATAATCGAAAATATAAGCAAGATCAGAAAAATCGTTCTTTAACTGAGAGGCTTTTAATTCTGCTGTATAATCTTTATTTGTCTTTTCGAGGTTCCAGTTAATTAATTTTTTATCACTTAATTTTTTAAGGATAAACAGGAATTGATAGCGAACTGCTGAACGATAATCTCCCTGCAGTTCAAACCGGGTAATCGTTTCCGGAAAGTTTATTTCATGAATATTTTCATGAAGCTCTTCTTCATTAAGATTTATTTTTTTATTTTTTTTGCCAAAAATAAAGTTACCGTCCTTTCCAAAGATATACTTAATAACAAAATACAGCAGGAATCCTACAAGAATTATAGCAAATAAACGGATTAAAACAGTTGTAAATTTCCCGGAATTGGTAAAAACAGTTTTCCCAAAAATACTTTGAAGGACCTGTTCAACCTTTCTCATGAGTTTCTGCCAGAACGACTCTCTAGGTTTTGATACAGAGTAATCAAACTCATTTCCTTTATAACGCGATGGAATATTTTCCCTGAAAGCTTTAGGATAAACCACATTTTCAGAAACAGGATTTCTCATCAATACGGAATCTGCACGAAGCATATTATGATAATGTCCTGTACTGAGAGAGTCACCCAAATAATCATCCAAAGGGTCATTTTCCTGAGCGTTTACCGATCCCAGAAATAAGAAAAATAATATGGAGAAAACGATTTTATTCATTTATACCAATAGTTTCTATTTCTTCAAGTTCAGCCTTCTGGTGAAGGTCTGTTCTGCTGTCATAATACATAAAGCCTGCATTTACATACATCAGATTGGAAAGGAAAAATGAAAGAAGCATTGAAATACCATAAAACACAAAGAAAATAATTCCCGCTACTCCTGTAAAAGGGTTTTGTTCAAAATTTCCATTAGGACTGGAAGTAAGTATAGACCCATAAAAAAATATCAGCGGAATATAGGTAAAAACAGAAGTTGCAATGGATATGATAATAAACATTACAAAAGCTGATGCCCAGTATTTCCAATATGGAGATTTTTCACTTCCGTTGGGATAGGAGAATTGCGAGCGTATGGAGTAACTTAAACTTTCAAAAAATCCTCTGCCTGAATTAAAATAATCATACATCAAAAATGTAATGACATTGAATATGGTAGGATAAATAAGTAATATCAGGAAAAAGCCGATAATTACAATCACAAGAATATAGGAAAAGGCTACAACAAACAGAGCTAAGGGAGCAACAATAAACATCATTCCGAGACATAACTTAGCTATTTTCCCTACATTGTTTTTAAAATCACCAAGAATTTCATCAGTCTTTATTTTTTCTGTGCCCTGAGCTATTCTTTTAAGATAAAAAACCGGATAAAGATAATTAACAATAGCCAGAATCATAAAGAGCAGAAATGTAATAATTCCTACAGCGATCAGCATTCCTGCATTATCCGAAAAATACTGTTCGAAATAATAGGTCTCACCTCCCAAATTAGAACCGAAAAGCTGGGAAAACAGTTCTTTATAGCCAAAGATAACAACAACTACCATTAAAATCAACAACAATCCGTTGATCAGAAGATAGTTCTTAAAATAATTTTTCCCATATAATTTAAAGAAATTAAAACTGTCGCTGATAAAAGTTCCAAAATCTCTTTTTTTATAAAATTGTATCATTGATTTGGTTATTAATTTTTTTGTTGATCATAGATGGATAAATACAATAGTAAAATCCAATAATTACCAGTGAGCCGATAATGATTATCAGGTTAAGGAACAGGGGCATTTTTAAAGCATGTCTTGTAATATAACCTTCTATTATTCCGGCGCAAACCGTGAAAGGTATTGTACTTAAAAATATTTTAAAAGAGTCCTTAAAACCTTTTTTAAAGGAGCTGAACCTTGAAAAAGTTCCAGGAAACAGAATAGAAGCTCCCAGAATAAGTCCGCACATAGCCTCTATTACCATTGCAAAAATCTCAAACACCCCATGAAGCCATATTCCTCTCGCACTATCCTTTAATGCTCCATAATCATAGAAAAAATATTGAAAAGATCCAAGCATGACACTGTTTGAAAGGAGAGCAAATAAGGTTCCCACTCCTCCTGCAATACCATAAATATATAATTTTGCACCTACCTGGATATTATTGAAAATAATTCCTATTGTACTTCCCCATGTTGACCCGCTTTGGTAAACTCCCACAGCATTATTGTTTTTAATATTTTCTATTGTTTCATTTACATAGTTTTCACCAAGAATAATGTTAACAAAATCTTTATCATAAATTGCAGAAATTACCCCTATAGAAGTAAATAAAATAAAAAAAGCAAACGCATACATAAGATATCTTCTGTACTGATATACCAGTAACGGAACTTCCGTCCGGAAGAAATAAACCAATCTGTTTTCTTCAACTCTTTTTGTTTTATAGATTTTCTGAAAAATCTGAGAAGATAAGTGGTTTAAATATATTGTAGTATTACTTTTTGGGTAATAGGTCTGGGCAAAAGAAAGATCATTGATCAGGTTAATATACAACGAAGACAGGTCATCAGGATTTTTTTTAATTTTCCCTTGAATAACCTGTTCAATTCCCAACCATTTTTCTTTATTTTGTTTAATGAAATAAACTTCTCTCATAATTGTAAAGGCTAAAATAATAAAAATTATGTCTCAAATTGCGATAAATACCTCACAAAATGTAAATATCAGCTTCAATACGGCAAGCGTAGGAGAAAGAATGCTTGCATTTATTATTGACCTTCTGATAAAGGTTGCTTTTGTTGTTATTGTATTTTATCTGTTTTTTAATATTTTCGATTTGGGATATCTACTTAGTGGGTTAGATCAATGGTCTATCATGGCAATTTATATTGTCCTTACCTTTCCTGCCCAAATTTACCCTTTGGTTCTGGAAAGCTTAATGGAAGGACAGACGCCCGGTAAAAAAATCATGAAAATTAAAGTTGTAAAAATAGATGGTTATCAGGCAGGCTTTGGAGATTATCTGATACGCTGGGTGTTCAGATTGGTTGATATCTCTTTTGCCGGAGTTGTAGGACTCATTTCAATGATTGTTTCCAGGAACAATCAACGGCTGGGAGATATAGCTTCGGGAACAGCTGTGATTTCTTTAAAAAACAATATCAATATTTCGCATACAATTCTGGAAAATATTCATGAAGATTATATCCCGTCTTTTCCGCAGGTGATTGCATTAAGTGATAATGATATGAGAATTATAAAAGATAATTACACCAAGGCTCTGAAGATTGATGACCGTCAGATCATTACTAAGCTTTCTGATAAGATTAAAAATATTCTAAAACTGGAAATTGACTCTACCAAAATGACCGAGAGACAGTTTATTAATATTATCATCAAAGATTATAACTATTATACCGGAAAGGATAATTAGGAATCATAGCCAGACTATTCTACAAAGGTGTCACAAAAGAAATTGGAATTATTACTATTCCTTTTAAGAGACCGGCGAAATTTTGTATCTTTAGCTGTAAAGTATTGAATTATGAAATTTGAAAACAATAAATCCGGGAATGGGGGAGTTCTTACGCTTAACAACGAAATTAAAGAAGTTGGAAGACTTACCTACACTGTTTTCCCTGAAGATCAGAAACTGATTATTTCTTTTGTTTTGGTACATCCTGAATTTGAAGGCAGAGGTGTGGGAAAATTTTTAGTTGAAGAAGCTATCAGATTTGCAAGAGAAAATGACTGGAAAGTATACCCCCACTGTTCCTATGCCAGATCAGTAATGATGCGTATGAATGATGTGGATGATATTTTTTTAAAGCATTAAAACATCCTTTACCAGAATCTCTTCGATGTCATCCGGATAATCTACTTTTAAATGATGTTCAGAAGTCACCCACTCCATGATTTCCTGCAACCGTAATACTTTAGAATTCCGGATCCCCATTTTATCTAAGGCGCAAGCATTGCATTCCTGTTCATACTGGTTATGAATAGGGATGACAAATAATTTTTTATCCATGAACAATGCTTCAGCCGGGGTCTCAAATCCTGCATTGCATAAAATTCCTTCACACCCCTCAAAATATTTGAGATACTGGCTTTCATCAATAGGAAATACTTCAACGTTTTTTACTTTTACCTGTACTTTAGTATATTTTGAAAAGACCTTCCATTCTACCGGAACTTTTCTTAATATCTTAATAAGATTCTCATCTGCAAAGCTGGGAAGATAAACAAGATAATATCCTTTTTTGTATGGATTTAAGTTTCTGATTTTTTTCCTTATGACCGGTTTCTTGATTTGTGGATGATAATTCTCAAAATGAAACCCAATTTTTCTGTCACCAGGCACATAATACTTTAGAATCATTTCTCCCAAAAAGTCTCTTTTTTCGGGTTTGGGAGTTTCAGGAAAACTCATTGATGCCTGATGGCTCAATTCTATTAGTGGAAGCTGTTTTAGTTTAGAGGCCCAGCCCGTTAAAGGTTCATAATCATTAATAATAAGATCATATCCTGAAAGGTCCATCTCTCTTATTGTTTTTATGGCATCCAGAAACTTATTTTCAGTAAATGTTTTCCGATAGGATAAACCTCCTGTTTTGTTATAAAGAAGGGAAATACCCCTGTATTGAAAATTAATGTCAAAATCAGCCTTTAATTGCGACTGATGGCCGCTGATTAATGTATCAACTTCAGCATATTTTTTAAGTAAAGGAATAATTTCCTGTGCCCTCGCAATATGCCCGTTTCCTGTACCCTGAAAAGCATATAAAATCTTCATTAAGTAAAATTAGTTACAATTTTCAGAAGTGCAGAATTGTCCATTTCCTGAATTTCTTCCATTTCATCATCTTTCAGCAGATGTTTATGTTCATCATAATAAAAGATAGTCCATTCTTTATTATCATATTCCAGAGCAGATAAATTTTCAATCCAATCTCCTGAATTCAGATAAGTACATTCACCCTTCTTATTGATTACCTTACGAATCTGCGGTTGGTGAATATGCCCGCAAACCACATAATCATAATGATTGTCTATTGCTAATTCAGAAGCTGTCAGTTCGAAATCTCCGATATATTTCACTGCTTTTTTCACATTGTTTTTGATTTTTTTTGAAAATGAATATTTTTCTTTACCCATTTTTTCCAAAAACCAATTTACAATATTATTGATAATAATCAGAAGGTCATATCCCTTTCCTCCAAGTTTTGCAATCCATTTAGAATGTTGTACGGAGGCATCGAAAACATCACCATGAAATATCCAGGTTTTCTTTTGATCGATAGTTAAGCAGATTTTATTACAGACTTTAAGTTTTCCTAATTCAAAATCGGTAAACTTTCTAAACATTTCATCATGATTGCCTGTAATGTAGTAAACATCTGTGTTTTTGGTAGCGAATGAAAGGATCTTTCTGATTACCTTCAAATGAGGTTTAGGGAAGTAAGACTTTTTGAACTGCCAGATATCAATAATATCACCATTCAAAACCAACGTTTTAGGCTGGATAGAATTAAGGTATCTCAATAGCTCTTTAGCCTTACATCCATAAGTTCCCAAATGAACATCCGATATAACAACTAATTCAACGTTTCTTTTCATCCGTATATTTTACAGCTTTTTATTTGGCCGTATGGAACGCCTCAATATTTATAAAAACAGACAGCGTTTCATAATTTTATACAAAGAAACTAATTGAAAATTAACTATATATGAATGCTATATTATTTTTTATAAAGAGTTCATTAACTCTTCTGTAATTTCCATATTGTGATAAACATTCTGAACATCATCATCTTCCTCAAAACGTTCAAGCATTTTCATGTTTGCCTTGAACTGTTCTTCAGTTACCTCTTTTGTATTGTTCGGAATTCTTTGCAGTTCCGCACTTTTAGCTTCAATACCTAATTCATCCAATTTATGAGACAGCGACCCGAAATCCTCAAAAGCTGTTGTAATCATTACTTCTTCTTCATCTTTTTCTACATCTTCTGCACCACCATCAATCATTTCCATTTCGAAATCGTCCCAATCCATTTTTATCTGAGCTAAATCAATAGTAAAAATTCCTTTTCTATCAAAGATAAATGCAAGCTCGCCATTTTTCCCGAGATTACCGTCAAATTTATTGAAAACGGCTCTTACATTGGCTACGGTTCTTGTAGTATTATTTGTGGTACATTCTACAAAAAAGGCAACACCTCCCTGCCCATATCCTTCGTAAGTAACTTCTTCATAATTCTCAGCATCTGCTCCACTGGCCTTTTTAATTGCTCTTTCTACATTATCTTTAGGCATGTTTGCCCCTTTCGCATTCTGGATACATCTTCTTAGAGCCGGATTAGATTCCGGATCCGGACCACCAGCCTTTACAGCTAATGCGATGTCTTTACCAATTTTAGAGAATGTTTTGGCCATTTTATCCCATCTGGCCATTTTAGAAGCTTTTCTATATTCAAATGCTCTTCCCATTTTATTTTTTAAATTTTCAACAAAATTAATTAAAAGTCAACAAAAAAAAAATACCTCCAAAAAATTGGAGGTATTCATTATTTAGAAAAATTAATTATTTTCTTTTTTTAACTACTTTTTTAGCAGGAGCTTTCTTACCTCCTTTTTTAGTAGCTTTTTTTGCTGGAGTAATATCAGATTTTTGATATTTGTTCCATTCACTGTCATCACCAATGTATCTAACAGTTACTTTTCTATCAGCTTGTCTTTCAGCATCAGATGCAGACTCAGCAACTTTAGCATTTTGCTCTCCTATACCGATTGATTTTAATACGTTAGTATCTACACCTCTCGCATCTAGAGCAGCAACTACAGCAGCAGCTCTTTCTTTAGATAATTTCAAGTTGTAAGCATCACTTCCTTTTTTGTCAGTCTCTCCAACTAATAGGAATCTACCTCCATCTTTCTTAATGATTTCAGAAGCAGTATCTAAAGCTCCTTTAGATTCAGATCTGATTGTAGCTTTGTTGAAATCAAAGTATACACTCTTAAGATTCTTCTCAACATCAATAGCTGTTACTTCTTTTGGTTTAGGACATCCGTTGTATTCTGGAAGACCTGGAACAGTAGGACAAGCATCATCTTTGTCTAAGATACCGTCATTATCTGTATCTGGCCAAGGACAACCATTGTTTTCAGCAGGACCTGCTACAGTAGGACAAGCATCATCTTTGTCGATTACACCGTCACCGTCTGTATCTGGCCAAGGACAACCGTTGTTTTCAACTGGACCAGCTACATCTGGACATTGATCGTCTTTATCTGGAACTCCGTCACCGTCTGTATCAGGACATCCCTGGAATTCTGGTAAACCTGGAGTATCTGGACAAAGGTCATCTTTATCTAGGATACCATCTTTATCTCTATCTCTGTTTCCGAATCTGAATAAGATAGATGCAGAAGCTTGCCAGAAGTTAGCAACAGTAGATTTATCACCTGGAGTTGATACATAATCACCCTGGATTCCAAGACCGAAGTTCTTAGTTACCCAGAAGTTAGCACCAGCACCTGTAGCTACAGTAAAGTGGTTTGCTTTACCATTCTCGTTTCCATCTTTTCCGTTTGAAACAGTTTCAATTGGGTTACCGTTAGCATCTACACTTGTTCTTGGGAAAGAAAGTGCAGTATAGTCATGTCTTAAGTAGTTAGCACCAACTCTTAAATATGGATCAAACCAAGATTCTTCGTTCCATAAAAGACCAGCTCCGTGAGCCTGGAAACCTAGACCTGTCATTAGGAAAAATTCTTTCCCCATGTTGAATCTTTTATTTTCAACATTTCCAACAGAAGTTTGCCAGTCAATAACTAAACCTTTTCCAACGTTTCTAGCAACTGTTAACTTAGATAATGGAGGTGTAATAGAGAAGTTGTTCATATTGAACATACTCTTCGTTAAATTTTTAGCAGAGAACGTATTACCGAAAGTACTTCTTGCTGCTACGTGGTTTTCAGCATGAGCACCAACTCCGATCAACCACGGATTGTTGGTAGTCTGTGCGAAAACAGTAGAGGCAACAGTAAGCGCCAATGCTGAAATTCCTAATTTTAGATTTTTCATAGAATTAAATGATTAAATAATTGATAATGCAAAATAAATATAATTTTTCTTTATACACAAAGTTTTTCAAATGATTTTTAACTTTTCTTTAATATTCTGTCCAGGTTCCGCTTATTTTCTCTATCTTTTATAGCGTCTCTTTTATCAAAGAGTTTTTTCCCCCTTCCAAGCGCTATTAAGACCTTTGCTTTACCCTTATCAGTGATATATAACTTTAGTGGAATAATTGTATTCCCTGCATCCTTTAACTTTTTTTCAAGTTTCTGCAATTCTTTTTTGTGCAACAGCAATTTCCGTTCCCTTTTTGTTTTATGATTGTAAAAAGTACCTAATTTATACTCATCAATCATCATATTAATGATATATAATTCCCCATCAATAAACTGACAGAAGGATTCTGCTATAGATGCTTTAGAAGAACGCAAAGATTTTATTTCTGTCCCCGTTAAAACCATTCCTGCTTCATACTCTTCAAGAATTTCATACTCAAAACGGGCTCTCCTATTTAATATATTAACTGTTTTTTCAATCTTCATCATTTTAAATTTCGTTAATGAAATATATAAAAAATACCATACATTTAAAAACTTGACTATTATAATATTACAGAATACCCAAATTCTTTTCGTATTTTTGCGCCAAATTTACAAAACTATATGTTAACAGTATCTAACTTATCTTTACAATTCGGGAAAAGAGTTCTTTTTGACGAGGTAAATATTATGTTTACCAAAGGAAACTGCTACGGAATCATCGGAGCAAACGGTGCGGGAAAGTCTACATTCCTTAAAATATTAACAGGAAAGCAGGATCCGACAACTGGAAATGTATCTCTGGAGCCAGGAAAAAGAATGTCAGTTTTGGAGCAGGATCACTTTGCTTATGATCAGTATACTGTTCTTGAAGCTGTTTTGAGAGGAAACAAGAAATTATTTGAGATAAAAGAGGAAATGGATGCGTTATACGCAAAAGAAGATTTCTCTGATGAAGATGGTATCAAAGCCGGTGAACTTGGTGTAATCTATGATGAAATGGGTGGATGGACTGCAGAATCTGATGCACAGACCATGCTTTCAAATGTAGGGATTACAGAAGATATGCACTGGCAGTTAATGGGAGAACTTGAGAATAAGGACAAAGTAAAAGTTCTTTTAGCTCAGGCTCTGTTTGGTAATCCTGATGTGTTAATCCTGGATGAGCCTACCAATGACCTTGATATTGATACGATCTCATGGCTGGAAGATTTCCTTGCTGATTATGAAAATACAGTAATTGTAGTTTCTCACGACCGTCACTTCCTTGATACGGTTTGTACCCATATCGGGGATCTGGATTATTCTAAACTTAATCTGTATACAGGTAACTACTCTTTCTGGTATCAGGCATCTCAGTTAGCAACAAGACAGAGAGCCCAGGCTAATAAAAAAGCTGAAGAAAAGAAAAAAGAACTTCAGGATTTCATTGCAAGATTTAGTTCAAACGTTGCTAAAGCTAAACAGGCTACAGCAAGAAAGAAAATGATTGACAAACTTAATATTGATGATATTAAACCTTCATCAAGAAGATATCCGGCCATCATTTTTGAAATGGAAAGAGAAGCTGGGGATCAGATTTTAGATGTTAAAGGACTTGAAAAGACCAAAGACGGAGAATTATTATTCTCAAACATTGATCTGAATCTTAAAAAAGGAGATAAAGTGGCTGTGCTTTCTAGAAACTCTCTTGCAATTACAGAGTTTTTTGAAATTTTGGCAGGAAACGCAGAAGCTGATAAAGGAACATTTGCCTGGGGAGTTACTACAACCCAATCTCATATGCCTTTGGATAATACAAATTTCTTCCAGGAAGATCAAAGCCTGGTTGACTGGTTACGACAATTTACAAAAAATGATGAAGAACGTCACGAAGAATTTGTAAGAGGATTCTTAGGAAGAATGCTTTTCTCGGGAGATGAAGCATTAAAATCTTGTAAAGTGCTTTCAGGAGGAGAAAAGATGAGATGTATGTTCAGCAGAATGATGCTACAGAAAGCAAATGTACTTTTATTAGATGAGCCAACCAACCACTTAGACCTTGAAAGTATTACAACCCTGAACAATTCCTTATCTAACTTCAAAGGAAACATTTTACTGGCATCCCATGACCACGAAATGCTTCAGACAGTTTGTAACAGGATTATTGAACTGACTCCGAAAGGAATCATTGACAGAGAAATGACCTATGATGAATACCTTGCTGATAAAAAGGTAAAAGAATTAAGAGAACAGATGTATTCTTAATCAGACAGCATAGTTATAATTATAAAAATACCTCAAAGCAAATTCTTTGAGGTATTTTTGTTTAAACAATAAATAAATAATTATTTCGTGAGTTTTGAGGCAGGAAGAGAAACCGTTCCGGGATCTTTCCACAATCCGTCCTTCTCTGCTCTTTTCTTAATTGCCTGAGCTCTTTTTTCACTATCCGGATGGGAATTAAACATTTTCTCAAAACCAGTCTGAGTACTTCCCTGTGAAAGCAGCGCTAATTTTTTAAAAGCCGTATATGCTCCTACTACGTCATATTTGTTTGCTTTCATAAAATCATAGGAATAAGTATCCGCTTCAGATTCCTGCTTTTTACTGTGGGATGCATCCAGGAAAGCATTAGCCATTTTTCCAACCTGGCTGTCATTAAGAGCCGCTACTGTGGAAGAAGCAGAAGAAGCAGCATCCAGCGCAGCTGCCTTCATGTATGCAGATTTCATAGCGTCTTTTGTATCCTGATTTTTAACGTGACCTATTTCATGACCAATTACCGCCAGCAATTCATTATCTGTCATGATATCCATTAAAGATGAAAATACTCTTACGCTTCCATCTGCGCAGGCAAATGCATTGATGTCTTTTACTTTATAGACTTTATAGTTCAGGTTCAGCCCGTCCTGAGATTTGTGCTTTCCAAATAACTTGTTCAGCCTGACTGTATAAGGGTCTTTTGGTCCTGCTACAGGATTGTTTTTATCCATCCAATCTACAGATTCTTTAGATAATTTAATTGCATCCCCGTTAGTAAATGTTAAAGCTTTTGCACCATTGGAAACAATTCCGGCAGCTTTGCCAAGATTAATTTTCTGTGCATTGATGGAATATGAAGTCCCTACTAATAAAATAAGACATAAAGTAATTTTTTTCATAGTCATTTAATTTGGAGCACGAAGATAACCATTTTTTAACAATTATTAAGTCAAAACTTCATTCTCTATCTCTTCACAATGCTATTTTTTTTCCTTATTTTTGTGAAATGAGTCAAAAATGGATTTATAAGCCCGAACCCGATGAGGAAGTTGTGGACAGACTAAGTTCGTCACTTGGTTTTGGTACTTTTGAATCTAAACTCCTCGTTCTAAGGGGAATTGACAATTATCAAAAGGCCAGAGAATTTTTTAAACCAAACCTTAACGATATACACAATCCTTTTTTAATGGCAGATATGCAAAAAGCTGTAGAGCGTATTGCTACCGCTATTGAAAATGGAGAAAAAATATTGGTATATGGTGATTATGATGTAGACGGAACTACAGCAGTTGCCCTGATGTATCTTTATCTCAGCAAAATTGTAGAAAAGAAATATCTGGATTACTATATTCCTGACCGAAACTCCGAAGGGTATGGAATTTCCACTGAAGGAATTGATTTTGCCAAGGAAAACGGATTCTCATTAATCATTGCCCTCGATTGTGGAATCAAGGCAATAGATATGGTAAAATATGCTGAAAACCTCGGAATAGATTTTATCATCTGCGACCACCACCTTCCCGGTGAGGAAATTCCTGTCGCAGCAGCTGTACTTGATCCTAAAAGAAGCGACTGCCGATATCCCTTCAAAGAACTTTCAGGATGTGGTGTTGGTTTTAAGTTATGCCAGGGATTAAATACCATCTATAAACTCCCGGAAGCCGAATTATTTGAACTTACTGATCTTCTGGCAATTTCAATTGCAGCCGATATTGTTTCCATGACAGGAGAGAACAGAGTATTGGCAAAAATGGGGCTAAAGACTCTGAGAAAGACCAGAAACCTGGGTTTAAGATTACTGATCCCGGAAGATAAGCTTTCCCATTTTGAAATTTCAAATATTGTTTTTGAAATTGCCCCTAAAATTAATGCTGCCGGAAGGATTTCACATGGGAAAGCCGCTGTTGAGCTTATGGTTTCGGATAATCTCAAACATGCAAACCAGATTGTGAATGACATCATGAACCTTAATGATGAAAGGCGTGAACTGGATATGAATTCTACCCTTTCTGCTCTGAATCAAATTATTGAGTCTCAGCAGGAAACCAAATATACTACAATTGTTTATCATCCTGAATGGAATAAGGGAGTTATTGGGATCGTTGCATCCAGACTTATTGAAACGTATTATAAGCCTACCCTTGTTTTCACCGATGGAAACAATGGAGAAATGGTAGCTTCTGCGAGATCTGTTTCTGATTTTGATGTACATGAAGCCCTGGACATGTGCTCTGAATATTTTTTGAAATTCGGAGGGCATCATGCTGCGGCAGGGCTATCCATGGAAAAAGAAAAGTTTGATGCATTCAAAGAAAAGTTTGAAAGGATAGTTTCCGAGAAAATCCAGGAACACCAAAAGGAACCTTCCATCACCATAGATTCTGAGATTAAAATTGATGAGATCAACCGTGAATTCATTAATTTTCATCGAAAGCTGGCTCCTTTCGGACCCCATAACATGAAGCCTATTTTTACACTTACCAACCAGAAACTTTCGGGATATGTAAAAACAATGGGAAAAGATAACAATCATCTGAAGTTTTATATAAAACAGGAATCCACAGGGCGTAATATTGAATGTGTCGGCTTTAAATTAGGACAATTTGCAGAAGATTTTAAAAATAAAAATTTTGATCTTGCTTTTACGCTGGAAGAAAATCACTGGAAGGGAAATGTAACCCATTATCTGAATATAAAAGATGTAAAGTTCAGGGATTAGGAGTTATCAATAATCGAAAACCCGAAATATTAAAAGTGTTCATGCAGTAATTAAAAGCTTCAAGTTCCTAAGTACCAATTCCTCTGATTTAATCTTTAAAAAATGAAAAAAATCGGTTTATTTTTCGGATCATTCAATCCAATACATATCGGACATCTTATTTTAGCCAATTATATCTTAGAGAATTCCGATATGGATGAATTATGGTTTGTGGTCAGTCCTCAAAACCCTTTTAAGGATAAAAAATCTTTACTAAAGGATCATAACAGACTGGATATGGTACAGCTGGCAGTGAAAAATTACCCCAATATGAGAGCGTCCAATGTTGAGTTCTCTCTTCCGAAACCGAGTTACACTATTGACACTCTTACCTATCTGCACGAAAAATATCCTGATTATTCTTTCAGCCTCATTATGGGAGAAGATAACCTTGATAGTCTTCATAAATGGAAAAATTCTGATATCCTGATCAAAAATCATCATATTATTGTTTATCCAAGAGTTTTTGAGGGTGAGAAAAAAGATTCCGAATATCTTCAACATGAAAATATTTCTCTTATAAAAGCTCCTGTGATAGAGCTTTCAGCTACAGAAATCCGTAATATGATTAAAAACGGTAAAAATGTAAGGCCTATGCTTCCCCCTGAAGTATTTGAGTATTTGGACGGAAGCAGTTTTTATAAGTAATTTTGTACAGAATTAAAGCTGAAGCAGGGACAATAGACTTGTACTTTCTTCAAACTTATAATAATAGAACATGAACTTCATCGAAAAATTTTTCACAAAATACCCGCAGGATAAGGTAATTAAATGGTTTAAACAAATCTGTGTAGCAGAAGCTATTACCTGTTTTTTGCTTTACGGGGTTGCTATGATCTGGAAAAGATACGATGATGAAGGGCTTCTTCCAACTATTTTTATCATTATTGTAGGCAATATCCACGGATTGTTTTTTTCTCTTTATCTGTTATTTTGCATCCCGGTCAGAAAAATTTTTAAATGGGATGATGAAGATTTTGTATTTGCTTTACTAGCGGCATTTTTTCCTTTTGCCACCATTTGGGTAGATAAAAAATTAGCTCGTTTCGATAGAGAATAATTTATTTTTTTCACATTTTTTAAATTTTATTGTAACAAAACTAGGGTTATAGTTGTCTTATTATGTAGAAAAATCAATTTACTTATTTTTTTAATTTAATTTTTACACCCTAAAAACCAATAAGTTATAAATTGAATTAATTATTTTTAAGTACTTTGTATTGCATGATACTAAATTTATTATATATCTTTGTAATGTTAAATAATTATTCATACAAGCTATTAACGATTAAAAAATAATGATCATGAAAACTCAAATTCTCATTGCAGCCATATTTTTCAGCGGTTTTGTTACTGCTCAGCAATCAAAAGACAGCCTGAAAGTAAAGAATATTGAAGCGATCAACATTAAGAAACAGGTTTTCAAAAAACAAGGAGACCGTCTGATCTATGATGTAGCCTCATCTCCTATTGCAAAAGGAACCAATACTTTTAATCTTTTAAAGCAAACTCCGATGATTTCCAGCATCGATGGAAAAACATTGAAGATCTTAGGAAAAAATGATGCAGTGATCTACATCAATAATAAAAAAACCAATATGGATTCTGAGGCATTGATTGAAATGCTGAAATCTACTCCGTCTGAAGATATTCAGAAAATTGAAGTCATTACAGTTCCCGGAAGTGAATTCCAGGTTGAATCCAAAGAAGGAGTCATCAATATTGTAATGAAAAAAAACAAAAATAACGGCTACAACGGAACGCTGAAGATGCAGAACGAACAAGCTTATTACAATAATCCCAATGCAGGGGCTTCTTTTAATTTCAGACAAGGTAAGTGGTCGGGAAATTCTAATTTCAGAACCGGTAGCTGGACAGACAGACAAAGATACACTCTGTCTAACGGAGATCCTACTTTCAGAAATGAATCTTATGGATTTAATGATGATCCCAATAAAAATTTTGGAGGAGGCTTCAATATTGATTATGAGATCAATAAAAAACACAGTCTTGGATTTTCATACAACATGAGATATAATAAAAGTTTCAATTCTGTGCTGGATATTACCAACTGGCAAAACGGAGTATTAAATAACAGAACAGTCAATAATGAGGATGCACAGACCAGAAACCACTCTTTCAATCTGAATTATGAGATGAAAACAGATTCTTTGGGGAGTAAGCTTACATCAAACGTTTCTTACCTATGGTTCAACAGGGACAAAGTAAGTTTCAATGAGAGTTTTCCTTTAACGAATGATACGATTAACAAATACTCAGCATTGCATCAGGCGGTACCACAGATCATCAACAACTATGCAGCCAACATTGACTATCTGAAAAAAACAGCCAAAGGCGCCACATGGCTGATGGGAGTAAGCTACAACTACACCAATACGGATAACGATACCAGACAAGACAAATTAATCGGTAATGATTTTGTGGTAGATACTAAGCAAACCAATCATTTCATTTATAAAGAAAATATTATCGGAATTTATCTGAATTATGAAAGAAAACTGACTGAAAAAATATCAGGAAAAATAGGTGCCCGCTATGAGATGACCAGAAGCACGGGAGATATTGTAGACAAAACAGGATTTGAGAGAAATTACAACAATCTGCTTCCTTATCTGAATTTAAATTATGCAATCAATTCCGATCATAATTTAAGCTATACATTTTCAAGCAGAATAAGAAGACCGAGATTCTGGGAGCTCAATCCATCAAGAACCTACTTTACTCCTACCAATTATACACAGAACAACCCCTTTATACTGGCTTCTAAATATTATAATCAGGAGCTTAATTATATGTACAAAAATGCATTCTATGCCAATCTTAGTTTTAATATGGAGGAAGATGCATCTGCTTCTGACATGCTTCCGTTACAAGGAACTTTAACAACTCCAAAAAGGGATGAAAATGGGAACATACTGTACGATCCCGCTGGCAATATGATAATGGAAACGACAAGATTCTTAAGATATATAAGAACCAATTACGGCAAAAACAGGGAGCTTGCACTTACCCTGGGAATGAACAAATCATGGTTCAAAGATATCTGGACAACCAACTATTCTGTCAACTTAGGTTATGTAACCTACAAAGGCGGGGTATGGGAAGATCCAACTTCTCAATTAGGTCAGTACGAAACCGAATCACTGGATCCTTATATCATCGATGTTAAAAACTACAATATGTCTGTAACCATCAATAATATCATCAGACTGTCTTCTAAAAAAGACTGGTTTTTAGGGGTAAATTATTTCTTTGCCAGCAAGACTGCCATGGAAGGAGGTACGATAGGAGCAAGACAAAGCTTTGATTTCAATCTGAAAAAAATTGCAGGAGACTGGACCATCGTAGCTGAAGTTAACGACTTATTCAATCAAAGCTTTTACCGCCTTAAAGGGGTACAGCCCAATGGAAAATATAATAACATCACCAACTTCAATTATCCAAGACTGATAAGCGTCGGAATTACTTACAATTTCGGGAACCAAAAACTGAAAAAAGCAAGGGAAATGAAATCTGCAAATGATGCTGTAAAATCAAGAACATAATCCGAAAATAAATCACTACAACTTCACTTAATACTTAAAAACAACATGAAACGTACTCTCTTATCAATAGCGATCATATTCGGAACCTGCGCCTACGCCCAGGAAAAGAAATCTGATACGACAAAAACAAAGAATATTGAAGGAATTACCTTAACCAAACAGGTTTTCAAAAAACAAAGCGACCGTTTTGTATATGATGTTGCTGCATCTCCTGTTGCTAAAGGAAATACCACTTTCGATCTTCTGAAACAGACCCCTTTATTATCATCAACAGACGATAAAACCCTGAAGATAGCCGGAAAAAATAATGCATTAATCTACATCAACGGAAGAAAAACAAATATGGATTCTGAATCACTGGTTCAGTTCCTGAAAAATACACCAGCTGAGAATATCCAGAAAATTGAAGTCATCACTGTTCCCGGAAGTGAATATCAGGTAGAATCTTCGGATGGAATCATCAATATCATTTTGAAGAAAAAAATGAGTGATGGTCTCAACGGAAACATGAGAATGTCTAATACGACCAGTAAATACAACGGAAGCCAGGCCAGTTTTTCTGCCAATTACAGAAAAGATAAATTAGGAATCAGTGCCAGTCTCAGTGGTGGTGAGAATATTGAAGCACAAACCTATACTCTAAGAAACGGAACAGCCAAAACATCCAATGAATCAAAAGGTGATATTGACGATCCGAATAAAAATATCGGAGGTTACCTGAATATTGATTATCAGCTGAATGATAAAAGTAATCTGGCCTTATCCTGGAACACATGGGCTAATAAAAGCTATAATTCTACTGTAAATCTTTTCAATACCATCAAGACAGAAGATGAAACAAAATATACCTGGTCAAAAAATAAAGAAGACTCGAGATCTTATAACAATTCACTGAACCTGAATTATGAACTGAAGACCGATTCTTTAGGCAGCAAGCTTAATGTAAATGCCGCTTATCTTAATTATAGAAGATTTCAGTTTACAGATAACAGAACGCATGCATCCGATGTAAATATGGGGCTGGGAAAAATGACTACACAAGTATTTCAGGATCTTCCCCAGATCATTAATAACTTCTCCGGAATGATAGATTACATTCAGAAATTTAAAAATGATTTGACAATTTCAGTAGGAGGAAATTATAATAAAACAAAAACAGACAACGATTCTAAAAACATAAGTTATTTCTTTGATCCCGCAAAAGATACTGAATCCAAACCGAATCACTTTATCTATGATGAAAATATTTACGGTGTTTATCTAACTGCAGAAAAGAAATTTTCAGATAAAATTTCCGGAAAAATAGGCGCCAGATATGAAATTACAAATAGTTTGGGAACTTCAGATAATGCGCCTACCGAAGCTCTTAAAAGGATTGAAAGAAACTATAACAATATCCTGCCTTATTTGAGTTTCAACTATGCAATCAATGATAAAAACAATATTTCATATTCCTTTTCAAGCAGAATGAGAAGGCCTAGCTTCTGGGAAATCAATCCGGTAAAGAATATTCTGACAGATGATAATTATACACAGAATAACCCATTTGTAAAAGCATCTCCCACTTACAATCAGGAACTTACCTATATGTTTAAAAACTCATATTTCCTGATTTTAAACCATTCTTACATTAAAGATGCCATCACTCAGGTTCCGTTGCAGGGTTACCCGGTTTCACCGGACGGAACAGTAGGTCCTAATCCGGTATTGAGATACATCAGAACCAATTTTGGAAATAAACAGGAAATGTCTGCCATGATAGGTATTCAGAAATCATTTTTCAAACAATACTGGACAACCAACTTCAATATTGGTGTTCAGCATAATATCAATAATGGAAGTCTTGATATGGATCCTACCACAGGAGACCGGTTCAGGAACCAGGAGGGCAAAGATATTGTTTATACCAACAAAACAAATTCTACCAGCCTTTTGATTCAGACCAATAACACCATTCGTCTTGATAAAAAGAAAACATGGTTCTTTGGAGTTAATTATTTCTTCGTGGATAAACAGCAGATCGAGCTTGGATTGCTGAAAGGCTTAATGAGCTTAGACCTCAGCCTTAAGAAAATGTGGAACGACTGGACTTTTGCAGTCAATGTAAATGATGTACTGAATACCAACATCGTGAAAATTGAAGATTTCCAGGAAAACGGGAATTACAATTATATCCACCAAAATCGCTATAACAGAAACTTCACCGTAAGCCTTACCTATAATTTCGGAAACCAGAAAGTGAAAAAGGTAAGAGATATCGAAGGGGCATCCGACTCTATCAAAAGCAGAACCAGATAAAATTATCTTTCTTCATATTCAATTATTTTGTATCAAAACCTGTTGATTTATCAGCAGGTTTTTTATCTTTAAGTTCTATGAGGGCTTCATCTTTTATTTTTACAGGAATCCTTCTCTTCTATCTGCTTATCAGTTGTAAAGAGAAAAAAGTAAGTATAGGTAATCTTCATTTCGAAAAAAATGAAGATATCCATTATGGAAATGATGCGGAACAAGTCATGGATCTTTATCTCCCTTATGGAAAACCTTCCCAAAAAAGAGATGTTTTTATCATCATCCACGGTGGAGGATGGCGGGCCGGAAATAAGTCCCAGCTTACCTTCTTTACTCTTTCCCTGATGAAAAAGTTTCCAGATCATATTTTTGCTAATATTAATTACAGATTGGCATCAGAGACAACCTATGCTTTACCATATCAGATTGATGACATCAAGGCTGCATCTGCTTTTCTGGAAAAAAAACTTCATTACAGTCCGCATATCATCTTGCTTGGAAATAGTGCCGGAGGGCATTTATCAATGCTTTATGCATACCAGTCCGGAGCTTTAAAAAAAGTGAAAGCGGTAATTAATATTGTGGGTCCCGCAGATCTTTCAGATTCCAGTTTCAGGAATTATCAGGAATATTCGTTTGTAGAAAGAAGGCTTGTGGATCCGCAATCATTGAAACCTGGTATTTCGCACTTAAATTCTGCAAACCCCATCTATTGGATCGGGGAAGATTCTCCTCCTACGTTGTCTTATTATGGAGTAACAGACCATGTTGTTCCACTTAGACAGGGAGTAATCCTGGACTCAGTTCTTAACAGGAATAAAGTGCTGCATAAGACTTATGAGTTCAGGGGCGGACATCTGGATTGGGATCATTCTCCACATGATGGATTTCTGATTGATAAAATTGATCTGTTCTTAAAGCAGATGGAAAAAAAATAAACGCTTTGAAAATTCAAAGCGTTTATTTTATATCCTATTCAGATTTAAAAATCTCTGTTCTTTCTGAAACTCCATTAGCATTGAAGGCTTCAATCTGAAAATAATATGTATCGACTCTGTCCGCACCGGTAAAGAAATATTCATTTTTACCATACACCATCATACTACCATACAGCTTATCAGGAGATTTTCCCCAATAGATAACATAGCCATCTGCATCAGGATTCTGCTGCCATTTCATCCATATACTTCTTCTTTCTCCAAATTTCTTTGCATCAGCTCTTAAAGGAACAAAGCCTTCTACTTTTTTAGGTTTTTCTCCTGCTCCTTTTCCGAATACCCTAAACCCGCTCAGTGCAAATTTTCCGGTTGGCATCTTAAGATTTTCCATTTTAAGATACCTTGCCTTTGCAGGCTTTTCAAGCTCAATATAATCATGGGGGACATCTTTGCTATTTTTACTTTTATCAACAATAACACTCCACTTTTTACCATCATTGGAACCATAAATCTTATACTGATGCATCTTACCTAATGTTTTACCCAGAAATTCAGCATCCTGGTCTGCATAATTGATCTGAATAGCATTAATCGTAGAAACTTCACCCAAATCTGTCTGAAACCATTCTCCCGAATTCCCTGTTTTCGCACTCCAATAGGTTTTGATATCCTCATCTACCGCGTAATTGGGCTGATACCCTCCTAAGGTAGAAGAAACCTGAACAGGCTTATTGTAATTCAGGAGCATCCATCCTGCAAAAAGACCTTTTGTAAAATCTTTTCCCTGTGCATACTGCGGAAGGTAAGTCGGATAATCGCCATAGGCCGTGTTACAATACATCACATCATCTTTATCAAAGCCGGCCGGCCAGATTCCCAGCCTTCTTTCAAAATTATTTTTAGTTGAAATAAAAATTGTAGAAACGTGCCACCAGTTCTTGTAGTTATCTTCAAACGTTGCTCCGTGACCCGCACCTCTGGCAAAACCGCCCGGTTTATAAGAAAAAGGATTATGCTGCTGATATTCGAAGCCTTCCAAAGGGTTCTTACTTACATATACTCCATCGGAATAGCCGCTGAATTCTGTTGCCGGAGCACCATACTGCATATAATATTTCCCATTATGTTTTGTCATCCACGCTCCTTCTACAAAAGGCTGAAGAAAAACATTATCATTATATTCCCCGAAGCGTTCCCATCCGTGATCTTCAGGTTTCAGTTTAATAATCGGTTTTACGAAACCTTCGGACTGAAGATTTTTTACTTTCACTTCTGTTCCCAGCAATGGCCATTCATTGCTTGAACCCCAGTACAGATATAATTTATTCTTATCTTCATCATAATGGAATGCAGGATCCCACGCTCCTACCTTCAGTGTATCCACAGCAATTTTCCAGTCATCTTTGGTGGGATTGGTACTTTTCCAGATCGGGAAATCCTGTTCCCAGGTAGAGCCATACACGTATAAAGTATCTTTCATTGCCCAGACTGCCGGAGCATTAAGATCATGGATGTATTTGTTATCTCTGAGGAATTTCCTTTTCACAAACTTCCAGTCCAGCATATCATCGCTGTACCAGTATCCTTCCTGGTTGGTAGAGAAAAGGAACAGTTTATTTTTAAAATTGACAATTACCGGATCTGCAGTAGCACGATGTTTTCCCTGTTTTGAAAAGGCTTCGAAAGGAGTATATCCATAATCAATATTAATAGGATTACAAAATGTTTTCTGCTGGGCTCCAACAATAATTCCAAGAAAAATTGTTAATAATAAAAAGTATTGTCTCATTTTCAGATTTTAAACGTTCCGGACAAAGTTAGCTAACTTTTTTTGGTTTTCTCCAAATAAAGCCGTCCAGAAGATAATGAGTGAGCTGCGGAACAACCAATAAAGGAACCAGAAACTGAAAGAGATTTTCTGAGATCACCATATTCAGGGAAAAGTGCTCATTCCAGACAAGTGTTTCCCACAAAAATTCTTCGAGAAAGGCAAACAATAAAATGACACCGACAAATAGGAATATTCCTGAAAACGGTTTAAAAATCTGCATCCGGTTCAGCTGATGATTTTCTTTTTGCTTTATTTCCCGGATATAAATCAATGCGATGTAAGGAATCCCATGAGAAACCACATTCAGAAAGGTAAAAAGGAGATCATTGTTAAAGTAAACAATTCCGAAATACCAGGAAAGAAAAGTTCCGGTGATCAGTGCTGTTTTGGGGACATTAATTTGTTTGGTTTTACAAGCTTCAAAAACAGTTTTAATGATCCAAATGATCAGGATTGAAAAATAGATTATGCTCATCCAAGGAGTATAGTTTGGGAGATTCTGAAGCCAGTCAAACTCATTGTTGACAAACCAGGTGAAGGCTCGGGGCGTTTTAAACCAGTACAGCATCGGATAAATCGTTGCGGAATACACAGCCACCTCATCTATTTTTTTGCTCCAGTTATTCGGTTCAAAGCGCGCATAGATTCTCATAAATCCGTATTGCTGCCGTATAAAATGAAAAACGGCAATCAATGCCAGGCCCGACCAGAAGGTCAGACTTCCAAACTGAAACAGGATCATTCCCAATATCCAGCTCAGAACAGGAATTCCCATGTACAGCAGCTTATTTCTCTGGACCTCTCCTTTTACAAAATAGGTTTTAAACAGCGTGGAATATACATGAGCTACATCTACGAAGACGATCAGAAAAAGCCAGGTATAAAAGGAATAGTAATTTTCCAGCCCCTGAATCTGTTTCTGAAAGAGAAAAATAATCATCAATACCAGAAAAGGCGGCGATAAAATAAACCACCAGTCTGTTTTTGCGTTATGTATCCACGGCTGTTTCATTGTATTATTTTAAATCATTTGTTCTGCAGTCCGGATTCCCTGATAAAAAGCTTCTTCAAAAATAGATATTCCCGAAAGATCGGAATGAGCAAAGAAAATTTTACCTTCTATCGGTTCTTTTGCTTTTTGGGTTTCTTCTCCAAAAATCTGGTTGGGAATCGGAGCGATCATGGCATGTCCAATTTTATGGAACTGCATTTCCAGAATAAAATCTTCTATCAACGGATGTGCTTTCTTCAGATCATCCAAAACTAAAGTTTTAAGTTCAGGCTCCTTCATAGCGTAGAGCTTTTTCCTTGCTTTCTTGCAGTCTCCGGTTGAAAAACTTTTATAGTGAGTAATTACTTTTTCGCCTATAACCTGGTTCAGATTCTGGTGCTGGTCGAAGATATAGCCTAATCCCGAAGAACCGTAGATCACATTATCCCAGGCCAGCTCTTCATCTCCTCCAAATTCATTTTTCAATGTAATAGTTGTTAAAAGCCAGGGCACGTAATGAAATGAAAATGCTTTTTTATGATTAAAAATTCTTTCATTCACAAATTGTGGTGATGCAAAGAGTAATTTATCCGCAATGATCTTTTTTGTTTTCTTTTGAGAATTATCAAAACTTAAGACCTCAACTTTATCATTGGTTTTTACATCAAAAACAAGATTTCCCGGCATATGTTTTCCCTCCGTGTATTTTGAAAGATGTTTTGCCAGTCTTGCATTTCCTTCCGGCCATGTGAATACCTGATCTTTATATTTTGTACTCCAGTTATTTTTCCTACCAGCAAAGTAATGAATTCCTGCCCATGCCGAAACGTAGTCTGTTCCCAATCCAAAATCATCCCTGCAGGAATAATCCAGCAGCCAGAGAAGTTCTTCCGAGTGGAAATTATTTTCTTTGAGCCAGTCTTTAAAAATGATTTTTTCAAGCTTTACAACCTCATCTTCTCTGCTGGAATCATGTACTGGAATAGCAAACCAATATCTTTCTTCAGTGTCTTTCTTTACACGGAACTCATCCATCAGTTTAAAAAAGCGGGTAAGATCTTGCTGAGTTTGTGCTGAAATTCCTCTTTGCGGAACAATATCATTCTGCCAGGCATTTTTATAAAACAGTCTTTCCTGTTGTGGAAATGTCATTTGGTATTCATCAAGGATGGGTTCTCCGTTTTCTTCTGTTCCTAAGCAGATTTCACATTCTTTCAGAAAGTCGATGATTTCTGTATTCTCTTTGTTCGGTAATGGTAAATAATGAGCCCCTAAAGGAAATTTTGAAAATGAGTTTTCTCCGTTGGAAGAATTGCCACCAAGATGATTTTCCATTTCCAGAAGAAGATAATCTTTTTCATTATGCTGACTGAAAAATCTACATGCCGAAAGTCCGGAAATCCCACCACCAACAATAAGATATTTTGTGTGGATAACTTCTGAAAACTGTGGAAAATCTTTTGCCCAAAGCCGATGTCCAAGAACATGATTTGTCCCTGTAATCTTCAGCAGCAATGACTTTACTTTCTTTCCGCAATACTGCAAAAAGGGAAGCATAAGACTACCTAAAAATATAGTTGTAATAAAATCTTTTCTACTGTACTTTCCCCCACTCTTCATCAAAATAACGGACTAATATCTGGTTATCCAGACGGTTAACTTCTACGTCTTTCACCTTCATATCTTTACTAAAATAAGACATCTGTGAAAAATTGTAATCATAATATTTTAATCCAGGCAGCTTTCTGTAGATCCTGTTGTTGATGGGTTCAAATGAAGCCATAGAAAATCCCCATTCGCCAAAAGACGGAACATAAGTGTGATATGCTGCTGTGAAAGGAAAAATCTGATTGATTGTTTTTTCAATACACCAGAAAGATTTCGGAGCAAAATACGGAGAGGTGGTCTGAACTACAATCTTGGTATCAAGAGTTGTCAATCTCTCCAGTTCTTTATAAAATTGTAAGGAGTAAAGTTTCCCCAAGCTGTAATTGGACGGGTCCGGAAAATCTATGATAATGACATCAAACTTCTTTTTGTTTTCTTTTACCCAAATGTAAGCATCTTTGTTAATCACTTCCACTTTAGGATTGGAAAAAGAACTTTGATTCAGCCTTCGCATAGTTTCATTGGTTTTGAAAAACTGAGTCATCTCACCGTCAAGATCCACAAGTGTTATTTTTTTAACGTCTTTATATTTTAATACTTCCCTTGCTGCAAAACCATCACCGCCTCCAAGAATCAGGACATTATCTATATTTTTTGCCATAGACATCGCAGGATGTACCAAAGCTTCATGATAACGGTATTCGTCGGTAGATGAAAACTGTAAGTTGTTGTTTAAATACAGACGGAATTCGTGAGTGTTTCTCGTTAATACGATTCTTTGATAGGGTGAGTTTTTGGTATAGACTACATTTTCACCATATAACTTTTCTTCTGAATAGGATAAAATAGTATCTGAGAAAATGAAAAGTCCTAAAAGAAATACAAATGCTGCAAGAGATTTTACTTTGAGTGATAGAGGTTTTGATAATTCCTTTGTAAGATAATAGCACAGGAATATCGCAATGGAAATATTGATTAATCCAAAAAATAAAGGGGTTTTGACAATTCCTAATTTTGGAATCAAAACCAGTGGAAAAAGAATAGATGCCAATAAAGCTCCGATATAGTCGAATGCAAAGACGTTTGAAACTAAATCTTTAAATTGAACCCTGTCTTTTAAAATATTCATCAGAAGCGGGATTTCCACTCCTACAAGACATCCGGTGAAGAAGACAAAGAGATAGAGAACGCTTTCAAAATGTGCCAGTGTATTAAACAGAATAAAAAGCACAACAGAACTGATTCCGCCTACGATTCCTACAAGGATTTCGATCTCAATGAATTTATCAATAAGATTTCCTTTGATGAATTTCGCAAGGTAGGAACCTACTCCCATTGAAAAGAGATACACTCCGATAATGAAAGAAAACTGCTTTACAGAGTCTCCTAAAAGATAGCTCGCCAGGGCTCCGGCCACCAGCTCATAAATCAATCCACATGTAGCAATGACGAATACTGAAAACAATAAAAGCAGCTCAAGAGGAATCCTCTTCTTATCCATGAATTGCTGCGCTTATGATCATTGAAATTCCGATAATAAATGCCGCGAAGACAATAGCAATTGCTATATTTTTGTTCTGGGCGATCTCGTGCCATGTTTTTTCAGGAGTCAGTTTTTCAATAATGAAATAACATACAAGTAAAATGGCGATTCCTAAAAATGAATAAAGAACCGAGTTTAGTATGGGTAAGAAATTGATGTTGTCCATAGTTTTATATTTTTATTTGTGATAGTATCTGTAGAATCCTACTCTGGAATGGCTTCTTGTAGTTCCGTCGCGGTATGTTTCGGTTTTGGCACAGTCGCAGACCTGATTTCCCCGGTATGTAAGGTATACAAACCAGGTCATGAAAAATCCTCCGATCAGGCAGAGTATCCAGTTTTGTCTTATGTAATTGGTTATATTAGTTATCATTGGCAGGATAAGGTGAGTTTGAACTATTCTTCCATTTGTTTACATTAAAGTAATGTTTTCCTATCCACATCACCACAAACAGAGCAATCATTATGAATAAAATAATTCCGAAGTTCCAGAATGAAACGGGAAGCCAGGTTGCTTTGAGCTGTACATAGGTATTGTTTGAAATGGGGTCTGTAGTAAGTCTAAGGGCTTCAGTATTAATCAGAGAATCCAGTTTCTGAGTTCCGAACGATGCTTTGGCAAGTCTGATTACTTCTGATGTATCTTTTTCCAGCGTCTGTCTGTCTGTAAAAGTCTTGGTCTGCACCTTGAATATATCAGTAACCTCAATTGTTCCTGATTTATCCCGTGAAATCATGACCTTCGAATCAGGAGATGTAAGACCTGAAAATGAGGGTAAGCCTCCTTCTTTTTCGGCGGAAATAATGAAATGATATTTCCCGGAGCCTACTCCACACAGGTTAAAATCTTCAGACTGACTTCCTTCTGTCCAGCTTTCCCCACCTTCGTAACCATGATACTGTTCGATATCTTTGGAGGTATAGATAATTTCGTTGGTATTTTCGTTCACAAGGCTTAGCTGAACATTCGCCCAGGAATTATCAACACCTGAAAAAGCATTCACCTTTAATGGAGCTGAACCGCCGGACAAGGTAAAGCTTTTGCTGACCAACTCTTTGTCTTTTACATCTGCAAAATTGATGGTCTCTGCAAAAACGGTTTCGTTGGTTCTTGAAGTGTAGACATACATCTGGAGCAGGCAAATCATTAATGCAGCCACACAAAAGATGTTCACGGCTTGCCTGATATCGAAATAATAGGGCTGAACAATCCCTATTCCTGTATAATTGGGCAGATTAGCTATTTTAAAAGCTTTCTTAACTTCATATTTTGAAATGTGAACTCCATAGAAATACTGGCTTTTTCTGCTGGTCTTCTCCTGAGAGATCATACGGGTTCCGTTAACATATTCTTTGTAGGTAGCAATGGTGAAATCCAGATGTTCATCAAAAAATCCGGCTGCAGCATCAATAGTGCATGGAGTATTTTCGTACCACCGATAGGTTCGTCCGGCATAGGTGGGTAATTTCGAATTTTTACCTTTAAAATCATCAGGATGCATAGAGATCAGGAATACCCAATGCCCATCGCTCTCACTCAGGAAAGCACCATTTCCTTTGCTGTCTTTTAAAGAATATTCTCGCCAGAAAATACTGTTTCCGTATTTTTTAACAGTAATCGCAACGACCGTATATTCTGTACCGTCAATTTTTCCTTTTTGTCCGACATCCAATACAACATTTTCAGTTGGGACTTTC
This sequence comes from Chryseobacterium flavum, assembly GCF_003385595.1. Classification (GTDB taxonomy): domain Bacteria; phylum Bacteroidota; class Bacteroidia; order Flavobacteriales; family Weeksellaceae; genus Chryseobacterium; species Chryseobacterium flavum. The sequence goes on from NZ_QNUE01000002.1 coordinate 49,226, forward strand.
AGATGTTTAATTTTTTTGTTCCAGGCTACATCAATGAGATGGGAGCAGGTCATACAAACGTATTCTTCAACAGGAAAGGTGAGATCTAATGTATTTTCGGATTCGCATGCTGGGCAGACATAGTGCATTTTTATCTGTAAATTTTGTGTTTTTGAATGGTATTAGCTTTAAAATACTGAACAACCTCATCTGCAATCTTTTCTACTTTTGCGGTATTGTCCTGCATGTAATTACAAAGGAAAATATCAAAAGTAAGCTGTTTAAATTCCGGCCACGTATGGATACAAAGGTGAGACTCTTTCAGAATCACTGCGGAAGTAAAACTATCATTCTCAAAAATATGATTGGTTATTCCTACAATTTCCACTTCTTTGATTTTCAGAATTTCTTCTGTAAATGCCAGAAAGCCTTTGCTGTCTAATAACAAATCTTCTGACTCTGTTTCCAAAGTCAGAAGAATATGTAAACCTTTACTTGATAATGGGTTCAATTTTTTGTAAATATATTATTTTTTCGGAAGAAAAACTTCAGCAAGCATACACCTTGCACTTCCTCCTCCATTTACTTCAATAGTTGTAAGATCAGAGTATATAATTTCACAGTATTTTTCAATAGCAGCTACTTGTCCCGGTACTAATGAACGGTAAGCCGTTTCACTCATAATCAGGAACTTTTCTCCTTCTTTATTCTGAACCTGAAGCATATTTCCTGCAAACTGCTGCATCTGATCCTCCGAAATTTCAATAATCTCCTTTCCTGAGTTCTTAATTGTTTCAATTACCTTTTCTCTTTCCAGTTCATCATCAATACAGTCAAGGCATATTACAACAAACTTATCAGCCACACACATCATTACATTGGTGTGATAAATAGGAAGCCTTTCAGTCCCTACGGTCTGGTATGAATGGAAAACAACAGGAGTAAACCCATATTTTTTACAGAATTCCCTGAACAGGTTTTCATCCAGTCTCAGCGAAACGGATCCGTAAGCAATTTTATTATCATGATCAAAAATCATACTTCCGGTTCCTTCCAGGAAATGTCCCTGGGTTTCAGAAAATGACCAGTCATCAATTTCAGTAACTTCAAATCCCTGATCTTTGATACTTTCAATAATATCTTCTCTTCTTTCCACTCTTCTGTTGGAAGCGAACATCGGATATAAAACCACCTTTCCGTCTTTATGGAAACTTACCCAGTTATTAGGAAAAATAGAATCCGGTGTGTGAGGATCCAATGTATCTTTTATTGTAATAACATTGATTCCTTTGTCTCTCAGTTTTCCGACAAAAGTATTGAATTCGGCTAAAGCTTTTGACTGGATATCTGATCCGGTCTGCTCAACCTGAAAATAATTGTTTTTCGCTGTTTCAGCGTTGTAACCGAATGCAATCGGTTCTATCATTAATACGGTATCTGTTGTTTGCATTTTTGTGATTTAAAAAATTAAAAGATTGAAGATTAGTAAATTTCCCCAATTCTAAACTTCCGGCCCTACTCCCTTACAAGCGGCATGGTAGAACATCTTAGTAAACCTCCCATTTTAGAGATCTCACGGTATGGTATTTCTTCTACTGTCATTCCCCATACATCTCTTAAATGATTGTTCATTCTTGTAAATGCCTTGTCAGAAACAACAACTTCAGGAGAAATAGAAAAAATATTAGGAAACATTTCAAACATTTCTTCATCGTTAATATGAAAACAGTTTTCCTCCCCAAAAATATCAATGATTAAACGATAATCGCTTTCATCTACAAATCCGTTTTTATAGATGATACATTTATCCTTTCCTACCGGGTTGAATGTACAGTCCAGATGCAGAATTCCTTCAAACGGAACTTTATCGTTCTTCTTTAGCTCAAGGTCAATAATTCTTTTCTTCGGAAAATATTCTTTTAAAATTTCAATAGCATATTCATTGGTTCTTGCCGTTTTATAGTTTCTGTAATCTTCACTAAAGCAAGTTCCAATGAAAAGGAAGTCATCCCATACGATCACATCTCCCCCTTCAATATGTGCTGTTTCCGGAAGATTGATAATCTTTCTCCAGGCTACTTTTTCAAAAACACTTTTGTATGCCTCCTGCTCATCCGCTCTGTCAGCAATTACATTGGAAATGATCATTTTATCATCAATTACAAAAGCGACATCTCTGGAGAATACCTGATTATAATCCTTAATGATGCTTGGACGAAGTACTTCAACATCATACTTTTTTAAAACGGCCTCAAAAGCGTTCATTTCATTGATGATATCCTCTTCTTTAGGATAAATATTATGTTCGATTGAATAATATGACTTGGCGTCATAACTTTCTTCTAATGTGGGAACAGGTCCCAGCGAATTAGGCTGGCCTAGAACTACTGACTTCAGCCTTCCCGTTTCATTTTTAATGTTTAGTCTCATAAAGATTTATGCAATACTACAAATATAAGTAAAGGTCGCTATCTGTAAAACTTTTGGATTATTTTATATACTGATTTTGATTTAATACCTTTTTTTGTCTTTTTTGTACCATCCGTTTATTAATGCAAACTTTAAGAACGAATTAAAAAAAGCATCTACAACTTACTCTCTTCCATCTACATATGAATTAAAAAAAATTGTTGCAATAAAAATATTTTCATACATTAGTGATATAGTTTTCGCGAAATTATAATTTAAACTTAGCTATTTAACATCAAAACAACAAAATCATGAACAAGAACAATCCAACGCTGAAAAATGCGAAAAAATTAGGAAGAGATCAACAGAAAACCGTTTTAGGAGGTATAGGAATCTCAACAGGTAAAAGATGCTGTGAATGGGATGATGCAGGAAATTGCTATATCTGGACATGCGACAGATGTATGTGTCCTTAATAAAAAGACGAAAACCTGCTTCTCAAGCAGGTTTTCTTATCTTGTTCTGTTTTCTTCTTCCGTCTTCTGGATTTCTTTTACATGGTATTTTGAACTTCCGATGTTATAACTGAGTGAAAATACCAACCTGCTACTGTCCCACCAGTGTGTAAAACGATTATCCATGATCTGTTTATGCCGGAATTCTAATCGCTGTTCATAAGAATCGAGAAGATTATTAAAGCCGATCTTCGTGTTCAGTTTATTATCAAACCACGACTTCTGTATTGATACATCTACGGTATACCGTGGTTTAATAATGTAGAGACTGTTTCCTGTTTTTGATTCATAATTGACAAAAACATTTACCGTATATTCTCTTGGAAGTGAGAATACCTGATTGAGTCTCACTTCATAATTGTAAATATTTAATGCAAAAACCTCATCCAGATAAGGTCTGAATTCATAATTATAATATCCTGCAATCTGACTGGTGATATTCCACCATTTTGTAACTCTGACCGGAAAGCTTGTTTCCAACATAGCAAAATTCCGGTATGGAAGATTCGTTCCCAAATATTCCAGTACATTTGTCTGCGGATTGTAAAGGGGATACCGTGTCATAACATCTTTTTCTTTCCCAATGGTAAAGCTTGTCACCCATTTTTTATAACGATAGGTTGCTTTAATCTGGCTGGTAAAGGAAGGCAACAGGTATGGATTCCCTATCCAATAGTTTAATGGACTGAAATAAAACCGAAACGGATTAAGCTGTGAAAAAGCCGGTCTCGTTATTTTTCTGCTGTAGGAAAGAGAAAATTCACTGGACTTATTAAAAATGTAGCTCGCACTTAAAGACGGCAGCCATTTCAGATAGTTTCTGGAAACCACAGAATCTACAGTAATAGCATTGGAAATACTGTTTGTGTTTTCAAATCTTAATCCTGCATTGATCTGAAGATTACCCATTTTTTGTCTGAATGTCAGATAACCGGCCCATACTTTTTCTTTATACGAAAATACATTGCTTCTTGTAGGGTCGAAAACAAACTGACTACCAACAGATAATGTGTCATACCTGATATTATTATTCGTATCTGAATGACTGTATTTAAAACCTGCTTCAATATCTATATTATTTATTCTCTGAGATGCATCAATCTGTGCTGTAAAAATATTAATTTTATTAATCAGGTCAGATTTCCAATATGATAAAACATCAGTAGCATCCTGGTCTCTATTGATAAAATCATCATTTTGTTTATTTTTAACTGAAAGATAATTTCCTAAAAAGCCAAGCTTAAATCCCTTATTCTGGAAAGAATAATCGGTTGTCATCCCATAGTTATCCTGAGAGTAATCTGTAGGGTTTTCACTGGCGGTATTCAATACTACCAGAGTTTCACTTTTGTCTGTTGTATAAAGTGATCCGCTACGTATTCGGTCATTATTCCGAAAATTTCCTCTCAGACTGATACCAAATCTGTTTTTATCATTTAGCCTGAAGTCTGCCCCTGCCTGAAGATTGTAAGCTTTTCCAAAATCTTCCTGATACGTTTGGGTACGCATGATATTGGTATTGGCTAACCGTTGCAAGGCATGATAACGGTAGGTTGAAATTCCTTCATTATAGCCTGCTTGCAAATTGTATGTCACTTTGCCTGTATGATAAGATATACTGAACGCATTTTCCCGATAGTTGAATTTATTAACGTATATATTACCATTATAGCTTGCTTTCCATCCAAGACTGACATTCTTTTTCAGTTTAATATCGATAATCCCTTTAAATTCTGCATCATATTTAGAGGATGGATTGGTATTCACTTCCACAGAGTCTACCATTTCGGGGACTAAGGACCTTAAATAAGCCTGCAGCTCCTCACTGCTCATAACAACTGGTTTCCCATCAATAAAAACGGCAGGAGTGATTCTTCCTCCAATAAAAATTCCACCTTCCTGATCTACTGTAACACCAGGTGTTTTTCTTAAAACATCAAGAAGGTGAGTAGAGGTTTTAAAGTCTTTATTTCCAGCCACAGATAATACAAGGTTACCTTCATTCAGTTTTATTTTTCGTGGGGCTGACTGAATAATAACTTCTGAAATATTCGTTGTTGAAGATCTTGTTTCAGCAAGAGAATCCGAAACTTTTCCTTTAGCAGTTTCCTGTGCTTTTCCGAAAATCGACAAAAACAACAGAAGCAGAAATAGCCATAATTTGATGATCATAGATTTTAAATTTTATGAAATCAAAAGTATTGGCTTGGTGTAAAAAAGCGGTTTTGAAATTAAAATTCCGCAGTACTGAATTATAAATTTGAACTCTGAAACCTGGTTTCAGGAAAGGTTTGAGATTGTTTATACAAAAGAGGTGTTGTATTTTTAACTTTCTTGAACGTCGAAAAGAAAGTCGATTTAGAATTAAATCCTACCTCATATCCTATCTCTTCAATTTTCAGATAAGAGCCATTTTCTATCTTTTCACAGGCTTCCTTAATCCGGTATTCATTGATATAGGTAGAAAAACTTTTACCCAGATTATCATTCAGCAGCTGGGAAAGCTGATGGGCAGAAATATTCATTCTTGATGCCAGGTCGCTTAATTTCAGATTAGGATTTTTATAGAGCTCTTCAGTATTCATCAGGCGTTCTAATCTGGAGGAAAAGCTACCCGCCTGTTCTTCGGAAATTTTTCTATTAGAGTACTTTCCAGCTTCTTTTACCGGAAATTGTTGATATTTTTTATTGAATAAAATCAAAAAGTTGGCATACAGCACGAAAGAAAATACCAGACTTCCTCCCGCACAGTATATCTGCACCCAGCCTGTTGAAATCAGTTGGTACGTGAGAAAGATAACCACATTGCTGATCAGTACCGGAAGAACAAATTTGTTTGGGTTCTTATGATTTTGCCTTGAAAAGCTATAGTACTGGTAAACTGTAAGAAATATAAATATTGACCAAACGGTATAAATAAAGGTTCCAAAATAATGTTCCCATGTAACAGGAAAAAGCAGATATAGTAAACCAACAGCTCCTAAAATTAATGTTAGTATTCCAAACCATTTCTGGCAGCTCTTCCAATCAAACTGCTCCTGCTGGAAGGAAGATCTCACATAATAATACAGCGCCGGCCCGGTAAAAAATAAGGCTGAAAGCCCCAAATGCGGAATAATTCTTGGCAAATCAGGGTAAAAGTAAATGCATACAGCAATTCCTACTCTGGTGCTCAGCATCAGCAAAAGAAGTCCAAGGAAAAAATCCGGGAGGTATTTCAGTTTTTTAACAAACAGCAGATAAATGCCCAGCAGAAGTCCATTGAATGCTCCTACTGCACTGAAGAAAAATAGCATCTGTTGTCCGAAAGTCATGATAATTTAGTTATTTATTTTCTATATAATGAAATAAATGGTGCATTGTTTTTTATAATGCCTGATGATTAATGATCCGGCTTTGAGCTACCGATAATTTCATAAAAGTAAAATTAATAAATTATTGAATTCAATTTCAGCAACATATATTTTTTTTTCTAAGAAATATTGCAGATCATTATCTCTTTTCCATCCGCATATTCTTTACCCCATTCACATAAGTTTTTCAGAATTGGGATAAGGTCTTCCCCTTTGTTTGTCAGTATATACTCAATTCCTGCGGGAATGGTATCGGGAATTTCTTTTTTAATGATAATTTTATGGGTTTCCAATTCCTTTAGCTGTCTTCCTAAAACCTGTTCAGAAATATTAGGCAATTCTTTCTTTAAAAGATGAAACCTGTTATTCCCCTCTGATATCGAATAAATAATCTGTGACTTCCAACGTCCGCTGATGATACTTACTGCTGAGTTCAGTTCACAAATACCAAACAAAAACTGCTCGTTTGCCGCATTGGTTGAAGTTTCTTTTCTCATAATTAAGACTCACAATTTTGTTAGTTATTGCAATTCGCAAATAGCTTGCGGAAATTTACACTAAAATACAAAAATATGAACACAAAAAATATCTTACTGATTATTAGTATAGTTACCGGACTGTCTTTGTTCAAAGCTCAGGAAAAATGGATTTTAGAATCTGAATTTCTTTCCAAAGCTGATACCGTTTTAGTTTTTAAGCCTGATACTTATGATCAGCGTACACAATATCCACTGGTGTACTTACTCCACGGATATAGTGAGAATTACAGGCAATGGTCACGGACAACAGATCTTCAGCAACTTGCTGACCAGTATAAAGCAATCATTGTATGTCCTGACGGATTTGTAACATGGTATTTAAACAGTCCTTATGATAAAGGATCAAGAGCTGAGGATTTCTTTTTTAAAAAGCTGGTTCCTGAAGTTCATGCCCGTTTCAATATTGACAGGAAAAACATTTTTATCAGTGGCCTGAGCATGGGCGGGTATGGGGCAATACGGTATTTTCTTCTCCATCAGGATTATTTTAATACTGCAGGGAGTACAAGTGGTGCATTTTCTTTAGATTTGAAAACCCTGACTAACGCAAGTTTTACATTCTTCAAGACGAAAAGGATCATCAGGGATTTGTCTCACGCATTAGGAGTACCAACAGAATGGAGCCAGTACAGTATTTCCAATCTTTTAAAAACCTATAATACAGGAAAACCTTTTCTTATAGATTGCGGAACAGAAGATATTCTTTATCCCGCTACCATTGAGATTAAAGATCAGGCCGAGCGCTTAAAAATTCCTGTTACATTCATTTCACAACCGGGAGATCATAATACAGAATATTGGAAAAAATCTGTTCAGTATCATTTTATATTTTTCAAAGAACATTTTAAATAAAAATCCCAAAGCAAGCTTTGGGATTTTAATATGATGATAATAAGATTATCTGTTTGCGATGTCGATATAGTCTCTTTTCTGAGCACCTTGGTATACCTGTCTTGGTCTTCCGATCGGATCTCCTTTCAGTCTCATTTCTTTCCATTGAGAAATCCATCCCGGTAATCTTCCTAATGCAAACATAACAGTAAACATTTCTGTAGGAATTCCTAATGCTCTGTAGATAATACCTGAATAGAAATCTACGTTTGGATATAGTTTTCTTTCTACGAAGTATTCATCTTCAAGTGCTACTCTTTCTAACTGCATAGCGATATCAAGCGCTTTATCCTGAATTCCTAATGCTGTAAGGATATCATCAGCAGCTTTTTTGATAATTTTTGCTCTTGGGTCGAAGTTTTTGTAAACTCTGTGTCCGAAGCCCATTAAACGGAAACTATCATTTTTATCTTTAGCTTTTGCTACATATTTAGCTACATCTCCACCATCTTTTTCGATTAATTCAAGCATTTCGATTACAGCCTGGTTAGCTCCCCCGTGAAGAGGTCCCCAAAGAGCAGATACTCCTGCAGAAATAGAAGCGAACAGACCTGTGTGGGCAGAACCTACCATTCTTACTGTAGAAGTAGAACAGTTTTGTTCGTGGTCAGCGTGTAGAATTAATAATTTATCTAAAGCATCAACAACTACCGGATCAATTTCGAAATCAGCGTTTGGTAATCTGAATGCCATTTTGTAGAAGTTCTCTACATAGTTTAAGTTGTTATCCCCGTGGTTTAATGGTAAACCTTGAGTTTTTCTATAAGTCCATGCGCAAAGGTGAGAGAACTTAGCAATCATAAGTTCAGCAGCATGATCCATTTCTTCTTTAGAGTTTACGTTAACGGCCTTCGGGTTGAAAGCAGTCAAAGCAGAAGTTAAAGAAGATAAAACTCCCATAGGGTGAGCAGAACGAGGGAAAACGTCGATGATTTTTTTCATCTCGTCTGCAATAAAGTTATATTTTTTTATATTGTTCTCGAAAGAAGTATACTGATCCTGATTAGGCAATTCTCCATGTAATAAAAGATACATTACTTCCGTAAAGTTAGATTTTTCAGCAATCTGCTCGATTGGATAACCTCTGTAGAATAATTCTCCTTTATCTCCGTCTAAGTAAGTGATGTCGCTAATGGTAGCTCCTGTATTTTTGTAACCTAAATCCAGAGTGATTAAACCTGTCTGGTCTCTTAATTTTGAAATATCAATCCCTCTGTCTCCGATAGTACTATCCACAATTGGATATTCATATGAATTACCGTCGTAATTCAATATTACTTTGTTGTCTGACATTATTTATTTTTTTTTAAATATACTACTTTCCATAAAATACGGCAAACAAAAAATATCGCTTGCCGTTATTTATAGATTCAATTATCTTTTTATCTTGAAAGCCTCTAATCCAGGGAAAATAGCTGTTTCGCCTAATGCTTCTTCGATTCTTAAAAGTTGGTTATATTTCGCCATTCTGTCTGATCTGGAAGCAGACCCCGTTTTAATCTGACCGCAATTCATTGCAACAGCCAGGTCAGCAATTGTAGCATCTTCAGTTTCTCCTGATCTGTGAGACATTACTGAAGTAAATTTATTGTTCTGAGCCATTTGCACAGCTGCCATTGTTTCGGAAAGAGAGCCGATCTGGTTTACTTTTACAAGGATAGAGTTTGCTATTCCTTCTTTTACACCTCTTGATAATCTTTCAACATTTGTTACAAATAAATCGTCACCTACCAACTGTACTCTGTCACCAATTTTATCTGTTAGCATTTTCCAGCCTTCCCAGTCATTCTCCTGCATTCCATCCTCGATAGAAATAATCGGATATTTAGCTGCCAGTTCTGCAAGGTAAGAAACCTGTTCTTCTCTTGATCTGTGAGCACCCTTTTCTCCTTCGAATTTCCTGTAGTCATAAGTTCCATCTTTATAGAATTCTGAAGCAGCGCAGTCTAATGCCAGCATGATATCATCACCAGGCTTATATCCTGCTTTTTCGATTGCCTGAAGTAAAGTATCCAAAGCATCTTCTGTTCCGTTGAAAGTTGGAGCAAAACCTCCTTCATCTCCTACTGCTGTAGAAAGACCTCTTCCTTTAAGAATTGATTTTAAGTTGTGAAAAATTTCAGTTCCTTTTCTTAATGCATGAGAAAAAGAATCTGCCTTAACCGGCATAATCATAAATTCCTGAAAAGCAATAGGAGCGTCGGAGTGAGACCCTCCATTAATTACATTCATCATTGGAACGGGAAGTGTATTGGCATTTACTCCTCCTATATACTTATATAATGGCATTCCCAATTCTGCTGCTGCTGCTTTTGCTACAGCCAGAGAAACACCAAGGATCGCATTCGCTCCAAGATTTCCTTTATTTGCTGTTCCATCAAGATCGATCATAATCTGATCAATATAGTTTTGTTCAAAAACCGGCTGTCCAACTAAATTTTCTGCAATTACTTCTTTTACATTTTCAACAGCTTTCAGAACTCCTTTTCCTAAATATTCTGAACCTCCGTCACGCAGTTCTACTGCTTCATGCTCTCCAGTTGATGCTCCTGAAGGAACTGCAGCACGCCCCATTGCTCCGTTTTCTGTAAATACATCCACTTCAATAGTAGGATTACCTCTGGAATCCAAAATTTGTCTTGCTTCTATGTAAGAAATTGCACTCATTTTTTATTTTTTTAGTTTAGACAAATTTAATCAAAATTTAACTTTCAGGCGTATTTCAGCGGATCTTTTTGAAATAATTCCACGTTAAATTATAGTTAATCCATATTATGATAAATCATTAATTTTATCCTTTGAAATTATATTGATTTTAAAAAACAGACCGGTCCCGGTATTTTCAGATAAACTCCAAAATTCTCCTCCCTGCTCCTCTATTCTCCGCTTCATATTTCTAAGACCATTTCCAGGCAGCTGCCCTTCAGGAATGCCAGTTCCATTATCTGATATTTCCATGGAAAATATATTCTGGTTTTGGGAAAACGAGAGCTTTAGGAAACTGGCATGGCTGTGTTTATATATATTATTAACGGCTTCTTTTAAACATAAAAAAAGACAGCGCCTCAGCTCTGTGGAAACTGATGTTTCAGAAACAATATCTTCGCTTTCAGAATACACTGTGATTTCAGTTTTCTTTAAAAAGTTCCTGGTATACAATAATGCATAATCAATAAAATTCCCAAGAGTATCATTTCCTGAATTCAAACTCCACAACATTTCCCGCATAGAGATATTCATTTCTTCAGAAGTTTTTAAAAGTTCTTCTATATCATTATCCAGATCACTATTGTTTGCTTTTTGTTTCAAAAATTCAGCCTGAAGTTTCAATGCTGAAATTCCAGCTCCAAGATCATCGTGCATATCATGGGAAATCCGCTCTCTTTCCTTCTCTATTAATTTTTGCTTTTCAAGTTCCTTCTGAAGAAGCTGGTTTTTGTACTCTGCTTCTTTAAGCCGTTGCTGCTGAATGTAAAACAGTTGTTTTTTATTGTATAAGATGACTATCAAAACAACAAATATGACAAAGGTTATCAACAAAACAGCCGCAATAATATAAGTTAATCTGATTGTATCTGGCAGTTGGCTCATTGTATTTTCTTTATTGCTGATTTTCCAAATTTTCTCAGGGCAACGTAAAACATACTATACATAGCAATATTCACACAGTATTGTATATTTTTTAAAATCTGTAAAAAGGCGGGATCATTATCTTTAAGAAAAAACATGGGAATGGATCTGAAAACAAAAAAAATACTCCAAAATAATAATCCACACGATATCCAGAAATGGGGATCATCAATAATTTTAGTTTCATCAAATTTTTTTAACCTGATATAAAGCCATACAAGAACATTTAATATAAAATAAAAACAAACTAACAGCCCCAGTTCATTTTGGTAGTTTTCATCATAGAATTTAACAAACAGTCCAATATAGACAAGAACAGCAATAGTAATATATAATGAAATTTTTTTTAATTCTCCTGGAAAGATCACAGAATAATACCTGTAAAAAAATACAATCATGAAAATACTGTAATAATTAAATAAGCCGGCAAAATCAAACTCCCCTATATAAATTTTGTAATGCCCGTAAAGTTCGAGACAGAGAGACACGAATAAGAATACAGCCAAAAAATTTTGGCTGGAAAGGCCTTTCTTTCCAGCTAAAATTATGGATTTCACAGCATCTATGAGAAGAACCGCCAAATATAATATCTGCAGAATCATTTTTTACGGATATAGTGATCCCATGTCAAAATACCGTTCACCGGAATATGATACCATGGTAAGCTGCTTTTCCCTGAACTCGTAGTATGTACTGTAAACCACCGTTGATAATCTGAGGTTATTCTGTTTAATAACTGCCATTACATCACTTATTTCACATAAATAGATAAGGTACTTATCACAAACATGACTCAACATATTGGCCAGATCACGGAAATGATAGGAGATGGTAACCGTATTACCTTTTCCATTATTAGGAAAATACTTATTTAATTCATTAAGATATCTGTTTTTATAGGCTGTTTTATAAATCGTCAGGGTCTCATCTGAAATTCTCAAATTCTCCAGGACATCATCTGTATTGAGTATTAAATAGTTATGCCCATCAATAGTCCTTTCAGTTTGATCTTCTAATGAAACCGCAAAATAAATAAGGTTATCCTGTTCAAAATTCGGCTGAAGATACACATTATGATTCTTCCTGTTAATTTCCACCAGACTAAATTTTAAATATTTAGCATCTATCTGAAGCATCTTTTTAAACAGATTTTCCAGAAGCGGGTATTTGATTTCATAAATCCCATTGGCATTAAAGTTCAGATTTTTCTCCCTCATCATTTGCAGCATACCTTTTTGAGAGTTACTAATAAAACTTTCCGCTACAATATGATCAACTTCTATAAACTCCTGCCCTTCTGTTAAAATATCAAATTTATTACCAATCGGTCCATGTGCGATTGAAGTTCTTTTTTCAACAGTTTCCTGATGGGTTTGATTTGAATTTTCCATGATGAATTAGTTTTTTAATTGGTTTAGTTTATTTATTGCTTCCACTTTATTACTTACATGTAGCTTTCTGTAGATATTGCCTACATGCTTTTTTACAGTATCTATACTGATAAAGACCTTATCGGCTATTTCCTTGTACAACAGTCCCTGTGATAACAGTTCAAGTATTTCTTTCTCACGTGCTGTCAGCTCATCAAAGTCTTTGATTTCCGGAAGAACCCTTTCAAAATGGCTCAAAACCCTCCGGGCAATGGAAAAGCTCATTGGAGCCCCGCCATTGTATACATCCCGTATGGAGGCAAGAATTTTATCCATGCTTTCCCCTTTAACCAGATATCCCATAGCGCCAGCTTTTAAAGAGTTAAATATTTTTTCGTCATCTTCAAAACTGGTACACATGATAAATTGGGTTCCCTGCATTTCTTTTTTGAGTTTTTCAATGATTTCAATCCCCAACATATCCTGAAGCTGAATATCCATCATAACAACATCCGGTGCAATGTCCGGCAGATTTCTCAAAGCATCACTTCCATCAAAGAACTGTGCAATTACCTTCATGTCATTTTGATAATTAATAACTTTCTTCAACGCATTGTTGTAGTTCTTTTCATCCTCCACTATAGCTATTGAAATACTCATGAGACTTTTGTTTGTAACAAATTTCAGCAGAAACTAAAGCAAAATCAATTACCTGTTTGTGTAATTTTGAATTTTCAGTCTTTAGTTTTATTAAATTTAATCAATTTTACATTCAAAATAAATATTTATCTGAATTAATTTCAATATAAAAAGGAAAACAGTAAATAAGTGACAATACTGCATCAAAATCAACCCTTATTTGAAATGATCATGATCAGGTCAATTTAAATGAATTTATATATCTTTTTTAGAAACACAGCAAAAAGAGGATCACACTTGAATATTCTTGAAAATTTCCCATATGGTAAGGCATGATTTTTGTAAAATTTTCAAAACAAAAATTAATATTAAATATCAAATAATATAATCATGAAAAAAGGTCTCTCCGTACTTAGTGCAGTACTTGTATTAACAGCAATAAGCTGTAAGAAAAATGAAAGCGGGAATAAAAGTGTTATTAAAACAGATAGTTCAGAAACACTGGTTACAGATACGAATGGAAAAATTGACTCAGTAACTCAAAGCTCAACAATCACAGATATTAACGGGAATAAATTTGTAAAAACAGACTTTGTTTATAAAGCAACGGACGGGACACTGGTAAAAGTAGTCTTTAAAAATGATCCAAAAGAAAGTACTGTAGCCATCACCAGCAATAAGAAAACATTTACACTTCCGAAAGCAGAAACAAAAGGTGATGAAACCATTTACAAAAAAGATGATATGACTGCAAGAGTAAAAGGAGACAGTCTCCATCTGGAACAGGGTGATAATATTATTGAGCTGAAAAGAACTAAGATATAAAATGCAGAAAACGTCCACATAATCGGGCGTTTTTCTATTAATGAGAAAAATAGTTTTATCTCTTATCCGATAGCTAATACAAAAAAAACCATCCAGAATCTGGATGGTTTTTATTTATCTCTGAATGAATCTTATTCCTCAGTTTTTTCTTCAGCAGAATCAGCTGCTTCAGCCTTAGGCTCTTCAACTTTCTCTTCTGCTTTTGGAGCTTCAGCAACTACTGCTTCTGCTTTTTTAGCAGTCGTAGATCTTCTGCTTCTTCTTGTAGCTTTTTTCTCTTCAGCATTAGGGTTGTAAAGCTCATTGAAATCTACCAATTCGATAAGAGCAGTATCAGCAGCATCACCTGGTCTGAATCCTGTCTTGATGATTCTTGTATAACCACCGTTTCTTTCAGCGATTTTAGGAGCTACAGTTCTGAATAATTCAGCAACCGCAAATTTATTTTGAAGGTAAGAGAATACTACTCTTCTGTTATGTGTAGTATCTTCTTTTGCTTTTGTTAATAGAGGCTCAACATATACTCTTAAAGCTTTAGCTTTAGCTACAGTAGTGTTGATTCTTTTATGCTCAATTAGAGAACAAGCCATATTAGAAAGTAAGGCACTTCTGTGAGAAGCTGTTCTTCCTAAGTGATTGAATTTTTTACCGTGTCTCATTATTAATTATTTATCAGCGTCTAACTTATATTTTGCAACGTCGAAACCGAAGTTAAGACCTTTTGAATGCACTAATTCTTCTAGTTCTGTCAAAGATTTTTTACCAAAATTTCTGAATTTCATCAAATCAGACTTACTGTAAGAAACCAATTCTCCAAGAGTTTCTACTTCAGCTGCTTTCAGACAGTTAAGGGCTCTTACTGAAAGATCCATATCTGCTAATTTAGACTTAAGTAATTGTCTTGTGTGAAGAGTTTCTTCATCGTATTGGATAGATGCTTTTACAGCTTCAGTTTCAAGTGTGATTCTCTCATCAGAGAATAACATGAAGTGATAAATTAATATCTTAGAAGCTTCAGTTAAAGCATTCTGAGGGCTGATAGAGCCATCAGTTTCTATATCTAATACAAGTTTTTCGTAGTCTGTTTTTTGCTCTACACGATAATTTTCAATGCTGTATTGTACTTTCTTGATTGGCGTGAAAATAGAGTCAATAGCAATAGTTCCTACAGGAGCATTGTTTGACTTATTTTGTTCTGAAGGAACATACCCTCTACCTTTTTCAATATTGAAAGTAATTTCGAAAGTTACATCACTGTTTAGGTTGCAGATCAGTAAATCCGGGTTTAGAACCTCAAATCCGTTGATAGACTTTCCTAAATCACCAGCAGTAATAACCGTTTGACCTGAAACCTTAGCAACTACCTGCTCGTTAGCCTGGTTTTCTGCTACAGCTTTTAATCTTACTTGTTTAAGGTTAAGAATAATTTCGGTAACATCTTCGATTACTCCTGGAATAGTTGAAAATTCGTGCTCTACACCTTCTATTTTGATAGATGAAATAGCGTATCCTTCCAGAGAAGAAAGCAACACTCTTCTCAAAGCATTACCGATTGTAAGCCCGAAACCTGGTTCTAAAGGTCTGAATTCAAATTGACCTTTAAATTCATCAGAGTTAAGTAAAATTACTTTATCGGGTTTTATGAATTGTAAAATTGCCATATTATTGGGTTGAGCAAAAATTTGATTAAAAAATTATTTAGAGTAAAGTTCGACGATAAGCTGTTCCTTAATGTCCTCCGGTATCTGGATTCTTTCAGGAGCAGAAACGAAAGTACCTTCTTTCTTCTCATCGTTGAATTGTAACCACTCATAGTTTGACTTAGAAGCCAATGCATTGGTAACAACTTCAAGAGACTTAGACTTTTCTCTTACAGCGATTACATCACCAGCTTTAAGCAAATAAGATGGAATGTTTACCAGTTCTCCGTTCACAGTAATGTGTCTGTGAGAAACTAATTGTCTAGCAGCAGATCTTGTTTTAGCAAAACCTAATCTGTATACTACGTTATCCAATCTGGATTCGCAAAGTTGTAATAGAACTTCACCTGTTACACCCTTACTTCTGTGTGCTTTATCGAATAAGTTTGCAAACTGTCTTTCTAAAATACCATACGTATATTTAGCTTTTTGTTTTTCAGCTAACTGAACTGCATATTCTGATTTTTTAGCACCTCTTCTCTTGTTAGGACCGTGTTGTCCTGGCGGTTGGTTCTTTCTTTTTTCGAAGTTTTTATCATCTCCGTAGATTGCAGCACCAAACTTTCTAGCAATCTTAGTTTTAGGTCCAATATATCTTGCCATAATGGGTAAATTCTAAAAATTAAACTCTTCTTCTTTTTGGTGGTCTACATCCATTGTGTGGCATTGGAGTCACATCAATGATTTCGCTAACTTCAATTCCTGAATTGTGGATAGATCTGATTGCAGATTCTCTACCTGCACCAGGACCTTTCACAAACACCTTTACTCTTCTTAGTCCAGCTTCGTGAGCTACAGCAGAGCAATTTTCTGCTGCCATTTGAGCAGCGAAAGGAGTATTCTTTTTAGAACCTCTGAATCCCATTTTACCGGCAGATGCCCAAGAAATTACTTCTCCGTTTTTATTTGTCAAAGAAATAATAATATTATTGAAAGACGCTTGGATGTGAGCTTCACCAATTGCCTCTACTTTTACTTTTCTTTTTTTAACTACTTTAGTTTGTTTTGCCATAATTCCTAACGATTATTTACTAGCTTTTTTCTTGTTAGCAACAGTTTTTCTCTTCCCTTTACGTGTTCTAGAGTTGTTTTTCGTTCTCTGGCCTCTTAAAGGTAATCCAAGTCTGTGACGTATTCCTCGTTGGCATCCTATGTCCATCAATCTCTTGATGTTCAATTGCACTTCAGATCTCAATTCTCCTTCTACTTTAACGTTTTCAGAGATATATGTTCTGATTGCAGCCAATTCATCGTCATTCCATTCGTTGACTTTCTTGTCTTCGCTGATACCGGCAGCTTTAAGGATTTCAGAAGAAGTACTTCTTCCTACTCCGTAGATGTAAGTTAAACCGATAACACCTCTTTTGTTTTTTGGTAAATCAATACCTGCAATTCTCGCCATAATTTAATGTTAACCTTGTCTTTGTTTAAATTTTGGGTTCTTCTTGTTGATTACGAAAAGTACACCTTTTCTGCGTACAATTTTGCAATCAGCACTTCTTTTTTTAATTGATGCTCTTACTTTCATTTTGATAGTATTTATTTTTTAACAAATGCCAAATGGAATGCTTGTTCCATTTGGCTATTGTTTAATATCTAAATGTGATTCTCCCTTTTGTTAAATCATAGGGAGACATTTCTAGTTTTACCTTATCACCAGGTAAAAGTTTAATATAATGCATTCTCATTTTGCCGGAGATATGAGCAATAAGTATATGCCCATTTTCCAACTCTACACGGAACATGGCGTTCGAAAGTGCTTCCACGATCACGCCATCCTGTTCAATATGTTTTTGTTTTGCCATAAATTAATATCCAGTCGTTCTTGATAATTTAGACTGCATTAAGCCATCATAGTGATGGTTCAGCAGATATGTATTAATCTGTTGAACTGTATCTAAAATTACACCCACCATAATTAATAGGGACGTTCCCCCGAAAAACAGGGCAAACGCATCTGTCTGAACAAAGCTTCCATGCACAATTGCTGGAAGGACTGCAAAGATAGATAAAAAAATTGCACCTGGCAAGGTAATTTTTGATAAAATATCATCTAAATAATCAGCGGTCTCTTTTCCGGGTCTTACTTTCGGTACTAAACCTCCGTTTCTCTTTAAATCATCAGCCATCTGGTTTACCGGAATTGTAATCGCAGTATAGAAAAATGAGAAGATAATAATTAATAGCGCAAACAATACATTGTACTGCCAGCTAAAAACATTCTTGAAACCAGCAAGAAAAGTATTTGATTCATCGAATTTTGTTAATAATCCTGGTACGAACATCAATGCCTGGGCAAAGATAATCGGCATTACACCAGCAGCATTTACTTTCAATGGAATCCATTGTCTCGCTCCCTGCATAAGATTTCTGTTTACACCTCCTCTTGCTTGAGCTCTGCTTACATACTGAATCGGAATTTTTCTGACAGCAACAGATAGTATTACTGCCAAAAGAACTACCAGCATCCAGAATAATACTTCAATAAGGATCATGATTGATCCCATTCCTCCTTTTCCGTTCTGCACGGCCATTTCCTGTACGAATGCCTCAGGTAATCTTGAAAGGATCCCCACCATAATCAGGATAGAGATACCATTTCCGATTCCTTTATCGGTAATCTTTTCACCCAGCCACATTGCAAACACTGAACCGGCAACCAGGATAACAATACTTGGTAACCAGAACATGATTGAATTAGGCTCTACATAATATGCAGACTGGAACTGAGCATATGGTAAGAATAATTGAGTAATAGAAGTTAAGTAAGAAGGTGCCTGTACCAGACAAACTCCGATTGTTAACCATCTTGTAATTTGGTTCAATGTATTTCTACCTGACTCTCCATCTTTCTGAAGCTTCTGAAGATAAGGAATAGCCATCCCCATCAACTGAACAATAATAGAAGCAGAAATATAAGGCATGATTCCTAACGCCATTACGGAAGCGTGGCTGAAAGCTCCCCCCGTAAACGACGAAAGCAAGCCAAGGAGACCTGCTCCTTGCTTGTTACCGCCTTGATTTTTATAATGCTCTAAGAGATCTCCCACCTCCGCAAGGTTAATTGCAGGAAGTGAAATATAAGATGCGAATCTATACACAAGGATAATACCTAACGTAAAGAGAATTTTATCTCTTAATTCCTTTAGGCTCCAAATATTTTTAAGGGTTTGTATAAATTCTTTCATTAGTAAGTATTATAAGGTAATTGCTTTTCCACCTGCTTTAGCAATAAGCTCTTCAGCAGATTTAGTGAATTTGTCAGCAGAGATTGAAACCGCAGATTTCAATTCTCCTCTACCCATAATTTTCACTAATTCGTTTTTAGAAATTATCCCGTTTTCAATTAAAACTTCTTTCGTGATATCTCCGGTGATGGATTTGTTCTCGATTAAAGTTTGAATAGTATCAAGGTTAACTCCTCTAAACTCTTTTCTGTTTACGTTTTTGAATCCGAATTTAGGCAATCTTCTTTGTAAAGGCATCTGACCTCCTTCAAAACCGATTTTCTGAGAATAACCAGCTCTAGATTTCTGACCTTTGTGTCCTTTTGTTGAAGTACCTCCTTTTCCACTACCTTGACCTCTACCAATTCTTTTTGAGTTGAAAGTAGATCCTGCAGCAGGTTTTATGTTATTTAAATTCATTTTAATTTCTCTTTTTTAAAATTATTTTTGAACTTCAAGTAAGTGGCTCACTGCAGCTATCATTCCTAAGATAGAAGGAGTAGCTTCATGTTCTACAACTTGGTGAAGTTTCTTTAATCCTAATGCTTCAAGCGTTCTCTTTTGGGTTTTTGTTCTACCAATAGCGCTTCTTACTTGCTTTACTTTAATTGTTGCCATTGTTTTAATTATTAACCGTTAAACACTTTACTTAGAGAAACTCCTCTCATTCTAGCGATTTCTTCAGGTCTTCTGATATCCAATAACGCTTTGAAAGTAGCTTTCACTACGTTGTGAGGGTTAGAAGATCCTTTAGATTTTGAAAGGATATCGTGAATACCAGCAGATTCCAATACTGCTCTTACCGCACCACCTGCGATAAGCCCTGTACCGTGAGAAGCAGGTCTTAAGAAGATATCTGCACCACCGTATCTGGCAGTAGTCTGGTGAGGAATAGTGTGGTTCATTACAGGAACTTTCACAAGATTTTTCTTAGCATCTTCAACAGCTTTAGCAATTGCAGAAGCAACCTCTTTAGATTTTCCTAAACCAAAACCGATAACACCTTCTTCATTTCCTACTACAACGATAGCAGAAAATCCGAAAGCTCTACCTCCTTTTGTTACTTTTGTTACTCTGTTAACAGCTACGAGACGATCTTTTAATTCTAATCCTCCCGGTTTTACTCTTTCTATATTATCTAGTCCTAACATATTTTCCGAAATTTAATGATTAGAATTTAAGTCCTCCTTCTCTCGCACCATCAGCTAGAGCTTTTACTCTACCGTGATATACGAATCCGTTTCTGTCAAATACAATATTTTCGATTCCTGCAGCGATAGCTTTAGCAGCGATAGCTTTACCAACAGCTGTAGAAACTTCTGTCTTAGTACCTTTAGCGTCAACACCTTTCTCTCTGGAAGAAGCTGATACTAAAGTTTTACCATTTTTATCGTCGATTAACTGAGCGTAAATTTCCTTATTACTTTTATATACAGATAATCTTGGCAATTCAGAAGAACCAGAGATTTTTCCTCTTACTCTTCTTTTGATTCTTATTCTTTTTTCTAATTTACTTAATGCCATAATACTTATAATTTATTAAGCAGATTTACCAGCTTTACGTCTAACATTTTCACCAACGAATCTTACACCTTTTCCTTTGTATGGCTCAGGCTTTCTGAAAGAACGGATCTTTGCAGTAACCATTCCTAGAAGTTGCTTGTCATGAGACGTTAAAGTAATAATTGGGTTTTTACCTTTTTCAGTCAATGTATCAACTTTTACTTCACTTGGAAGTTCTAATACGATACCGTGAGAGAATCCTAAAGCCAACTCAAGTTTTTGACCTGCGTGAGAAGCTCTGTATCCTACCCCTACTAGTTCTAGTTTCTTTTCGAAACCTTCTGAAACACCAACAATCATGTTGTTGATTAACGCTCTGTATAAACCGTGAAGCGCTTTGTGTTGTTTAGAATCAGATGGTCTGTTCACATTAAGTTCACCATCTTTCTGTTCTAAAGTAATTCCTGCTGTAAGCTCCTGAGAAAGTTCTCCTTTAGGACCTTTTACAGTTACCACACCATTATTTTCAGTGATTGTAACTCCTGCTGGAATTGTTATAATTGCTTTACCAATTCTTGACATTTTCCTCTGATTAAAAATTAATAAACATAGCAGATTACTTCACCGCCTACTTTCTCTTCTCTAGCTTTCTTATCAGTCATTACTCCTTTAGAAGTAGAGATGATAGCTATACCCAAACCGTTTAGTACTCTTGGAAGCTCAGCTGAACCTTTGTACTGTCTCAAACCTGGTCTTGAAGCTCTTTGAATAGACTTAATAGCAGGTTTGTTGGTTTGCTTATCATACTTTAAAGCGATTTTGATCGAACCTTGAACAGCGTTATCCTCAAACTTGAAGTTTAAGATATACCCTTGATCAAATAAGATCTTAGTAATCTCCTTTTTGATTTTCGATGCAGGAATTTCCACCACTTTGTGGCCTGCGCTTTGTGCGTTCCTTACTCTTGTTAGGAAATCTGAAATTGGATCTGTTACCATTTTTCTTTTATAAATTATTGGTTAAAGAACAATCAGTTTTGAAAAGACTTGAAGAGTAAAATATCAGACTTCAGAAATCTTCGGTCTGATATTTTTATTCTTTAGTATCTTGACAACTTAATTGTCCCGATTTTAATTAGTGATTATTACCAACTAGCTTTTCTTACTCCCGGGATCAATCCGTTATTTGCCATTTCTCTGAAAGTTACTCTGGAAATACCGAATGTTCTCATGTATCCTCTTGGTCTACCTGTTAGTTTACATCTGTTGTGTAATCTTACAGGAGAAGCATTTTTAGGCAATTTTTGAAGTCCTTCGTAATCACCAGCTTCTTTAAGAGCTTGTCTTTTAGCAGCGTATTTAGCAACCAGTGCTTCTCTTTTGCGCTCACGCGCTTTCATTGATTCTTTAGCCATTTCTTAGTTCTTTTTAAATGGTAAACCGAAGTGAGTTAATAATGCTTTAGCTTCTTTATCTGTTTTCGCAGTAGTTACGAAAGTGATGTCCATCCCCTGGATTTTTTTCACTTTGTCGATTACGATTTCAGGGAAGATAATCTGCTCAGTAATACCTAAGTTGTAGTTACCTCTACCATCGAAACCATCAGCCTTGATTCCAGAGAAATCTCTGATACGAGGCAAAGCAGAAGAAGTAAGTCTGTCTAAGAATTCATACATTCTGTCAGCTCTTAATGTTACTTTAGCTCCTACAGGCATTCCTTTTCTCAATTTGAAGGCAGCTTCGTCTTTCTTAGAGATCGTACCAACAGCTTTCTGACCTGTGATATTCGTTAGTTCTTCTACAGCATAATCAATGATCTTTTTGTCTGCAGTAGCATCACCTAAACCTTGTGATACAACGATTTTCTCTAATCTAGGTACTTGCATTACTGACTTATACCCAAATTCTTCCATCATTGCAGGAACAATTTTCTCTTTATATGCTTTCTTGGGTCTTGCTATATATTCCATGTGTTATTTAAAATTATAAAGTTTCACCCGTTTTTTTGTTGATTCTAACTTTCTTATCTCCTTCGATTTTGTAACCTACTTTGATAGCTTTTCCGTCTTTACCAACTAAAGCTACATTTGAGATATGAATAGAAGCTTCTCTTTCAACGATTCCTCCTTGAGGATTTGAAGCTGAAGGCTTAACGTGTTTTTTAACGATATTAAGTCCTGCAACAACTACTCTAGGGTCTCTTCCTTCTTTTTTGATCACTTCAATAACTTCACCAGTCTTACCTTTGATATCTTTCTTACCAGTAGTAATGATTACGTTATCTCCTCTTTTTATTTTTAACTTTGACATTTCTTTTAAAAATTTTAAAAATTAAAGTACTTCAGGAGCTAATGAAATGATTTTCATATATTCTTTGTCTCTCAACTCACGAGCAACTGGTCCGAAAACACGGGTTCCTCTCATTTCTCCTGCTGCATTTAGTAATACACAAGCATTGTCATCGAATTTGATGTATGAACCATCTTTTCTTCTAACTGCTTTTTTAGTTCTTACTACTACAGCTTTAGATACCTGACCTTTTTTAGCGTTTCCTGATGGTGTAGAATCCTTGATAGTAACAACGATTTTATCACCAACTGAAGCATATCTTCTTCTGGTTCCTCCCAGAACTCTGATAACCAATACTTCTTTAGCACCAGTGTTATCAGCAACTTTTAATCTTGATTCTGTTTGTAACATTATTACTTAGCTTTTTCAATGATTCTTACTAATCTCCATCTCTTATTCTTGCTCAAAGGTCTAGTTTCCTGGATTAAAACTGTATCTCCCTCGTTGCATTCGTTGTTCTCGTCGTGTGCAGTATATTTTTTCGTTTTTAATACGAATTTACCGTACATCGGGTGTTTCATTCTCATCGTTTCACTAACAACAATGGTCTTTTCCATTTTATTGCTGGAAACCACTCCGATTCTTTCTTTTCTTAAATTTCTATCCATTGTAAAATGAAATTATTGTTTGTTAGTTAACTCAGTGTTTAGTCTTGCGATTGTTTTTCTCAAATCTCTGATTTGAATCGGGTTTTCAATTGGGCTGATTGCATGAGCCAATTTCAATTTAGAATATTGAGCTTTTGCTTCAGTTAATTGAGCTTGAATATCACCCGCGCTTAAATTTTTAATATCAGCTTTTTTCATTGTATTCAAAGATTATAGAGGTTTAACAAAATCGTTAGCAACGATGAATTTAGTAACTACTGGTAATTTCTGTGCAGCAAGTCTAAGAGCTTCTTTCGCTACTTCGTAAGGAACTCCACCTACTTCAAACATAATTTTACCTGGCTTTACTACAGCTACCCAATATTCAACAGCTCCTTTACCTTTACCCATCCTTACTTCAGCTGGTTTTTTAGTAATTGGCTTATCTGGGAAGATTTTGATCCATAGTTGACCTTCTCTCTTCATATATCTTGTCGCAGCGATACGAGCCGCTTCAATTTGTCTTGCAGTGATCCAAGCTCCTTCTGTAGCTTTGATCCCAAAAGTTCCGTATGCAAGTTGACTACCTCTTTGGGCATTCCCCTTCATCTTCATCTTGTGAACTCTACGGAATTTGGTTCTTTTTGGTTGTAACATAATTTCTAAATTTTAGATTTTAGATTTTAGATTTTAGATTTTTTTTAATTTTAAAAAAGTAACGGTAATTTAAAATTCAAAATTTCTAATCTAAAATTTTAATTATTATTGTTATTGTTGTTGTTTTTTCTAGGTCTTCTGTTGTCTCTGTCTCCTCCTCTGTTTCCTCTGTCTGACTGACCACCTTTTTTCTGTTGTCCCACTAATGGAGAAAGTTCTCTTTTACCGTAAACTTCACCTTTCATGATCCAAACTTTTACACCTAGTCTACCATAAGTAGTGTGAGCTTCAGCCCAGTGATAATCGATATCAGCTCTGAAAGTTGACAATGGAATTCTTCCTTCTTTGAAAGATTCTGATCTTGCCATTTCAGCTCCGTTCAATCTTCCTGAAATCTGAACTTTGATACCTTCAGCACCCATTCTCATAGTACTTGCCATTGCCATTTTAACAGCTCTTCTGTAAGAAATTCTGTTTTCAATTTGCTTAGAAATACTATCAGCAACCAGTACAGCATCTAATTCAGGTCTTTTGATTTCGAAGATGTTAATTTGAATATCCTTACCTGTAAGTTTCTTCAACTCTTCTTTTAATTTATCAACTTCCTGACCTCCTTTACCGATGATAAGTCCCGGTCTAGCAGTAGTAATAGTTACTGTAACTAATTTTAAAGTTCTTTCAATATAAATTTTTGAAATACCACCTTTAGATAATCTAGCTTCAAGGTATCTTCTGATTTTGTAGTCTTCAGCGATTCTGTCTCCATAATCGTTTCCGCCAAACCAGTTAGAATCCCATCCTCTGATGATACCTAATCTGTTACCAATTGGATTTGTCTTCTGTCCCATACCTTGATTAATTTTCTTTGTTACCTAAGATTAATGTAACGTGGTTAGATCTTTTTCTGATTCTATACCCTCTACCTTGTGGAGCTGGTCTTAGTCTCTTCAATTGTCTTGCACTATCCACGAAGATTTCTTTAACGATAAGGTTAGCTTCCTCAATGTCAGCTCCTTCGTTTTTCACTTGCCAGTTGGCAATTGCAGAAAGAAGTAATTTTTCTAATTTGTTAGAAGCTTCTTTCTTAGAATATTTTAGGATATAAAGTGCTTTGTCTACCTGCTCTCCTCTGATGATATCAGCAACTAATCTCATTTTTCTTGGAGAAGACGGGCAATTATTTAATGAAGCTTTAACAACGTCTTTGTTTGCTTCTTTTCTTGCGATTGCGCTATCTTGTTTTCTAGATCCCATGTTTATCTGCTTCCTTTGTTTTTGTTACCACCATGACCTCTGAAAGATCTTGTTGGAGAAAATTCGCCTAACTTGTGACCAACCATGTTTTCTGTAACGTAAACAGGGATAAAAGATTTCCCGTTGTGTACAGCGATAGTTTGTCCTACGAAGTCCGGAGAGATCATAGATGCTCTAGACCAAGTTTTGATAACTGTCTTCTTACCAGACTCTATATTTGCCTGAACCTTCTTATCTAAAGTATGATGAATGAACGGTCCTTTCTTAAGTGATCTTGCCATAATTATTTTCTTTTAGATACGATGTAACGGTTAGACACTTTGTTTTTCTTTCTAGTTTTGTAACCTTTAGCCGGTTTACCGTTTCTAGATCTTGGGTGACCTCCTGAAGAACGTCCTTCACCACCACCCATTGGGTGATCTACAGGGTTCATTACTACCGCTCTTGTTCTTGGTCTTCTACCTAACCATCTGCTTCTACCAGCTTTACCTGATACAGTTAATTGGTGATCTGAGTTGGAAACTGATCCAATCATTGCCATACATTCAGTAAGAATCATTCTTGATTCTCCTGAAGGTAATTTGATGATTGCATATTTACCATCTCTTGAAGTTAATTGAGCTGAAGAACCAGCACTTCTTGCTAAAATTGCACCTTGTCCAGGCTTCATTTCAACACAAGAGATTACAGTACCCAATGGAATATTTTTCAATTTCATTGCGTTACCTACGTTTGGTTCAACGCTTTCTCCTGAAACTACTTTCTGATCAACTTTGATACCGTTTGGAGCGATGATATATCTCTTCTCTCCGTCTGCGTACTCTAATAAAGCGATAAATGCAGTTCTGTTTGGATCGTATTCTACAGATTTTACAGTTGCTTCAACGTTTGCTTTGTTTCTTTTGAAGTCAATAATTCTGTATTTCTTTTTGTGTCCACCTCCGGTGTAACGCATGGTCATTTTACCTGTGTTGTTACGTCCACCTGACTTTTTAATACCAACTACTAGAGATTTCTCTGGTTTGTTAGTAGTAATTTCCTCAAAATTGTTTACAATTCTGAATCTCTGTCCCGGGGTGATAGGTTTTAATTTTCTAACAGACATTACTATTATTTATAATTAATAATTAATTTACAGCAAAAATATCGATAACCTCTCCTTCAGCAAGTTTGATTACCGCTTTTTTCAATTTGTTTGTCTTTCCTACTTGAAGACCTTTTTTAGTGTATTTTGAAGAAACCTTCGGAGCATAAATCATTGTGTTAACGTCTGCTACTTTTACACCGTAAGCCGCTTCAACAGCTTTTTTGATCTCGATTTTATTCGCCTTAGGATTTACTAAGAAAGAATAAGAACCTCTTAAATCTGTAAGGTAATTAGCCTTTTCTGAAATAACTGGTTTAATAATAACTGACATGACTTATTTCTTTAAATTTTCCTGGAATTTTTCAACTGCACCTTCGAAGAAAATAATTTCACCTGCATTTACTAAATCGTAAGAACTGATTTCGTTGAAGTTCATTACTTTAGTTTTAGGTAAGTTTCTTGAAGATAAATACACATTCTTATTAGCTTCAGGAAGAACGAATAAAGACTTTTTACCGTTAAGTTCCAATGCATTTAATACATTGATGAAATCTTTAGTCTTAGGAGCGTTTAAGCTCATATCTTCTAAAACTTTAATGCTGTTGTCTCTCATTTTTTGAGATAAAACAGATTTTTTAGCTAATCTCTTAAGAGCTTTGTTCAATTTGAATCTGTAATCTCTTGGTTTTGGTCCGAATACTCTACCTCCACCTCTGAATACAGGAGATTTGATATCCCCGTATCTGGCAGAACCTGATCCTTTTTGCTTCTTAAGTTTTTTAGTAGAAGCTGTAATTTCGCTTCTTTCTTTTGCTTTATGAGTACCTTGTCTCTGAGCAGCAAGATACTGTTTAACTTCTAAGTAAACCGCGTGCTGATTTGGCTCAATTCCGAATACTGTTTCGTCTAGAGTTACTTTTCTTCCGGTCTCTTTTCCTGATGTATTTAATACTACTAGTTCCATTTTCTGATAATTACATAAGAATTTTTAGCTCCCGGAACAGCACCTTTTACTACTAAAAGATTTTGTTCTTGATCAACTTTTAACACTTGAAGGTTTTGAACAGTTACCTGCTTACCTCCCATTCTTCCAGCCATTCTCATCCCTTTGAATACTCTTGAAGGGTCTGAACCAGCACCGATAGAACCTGGAGCTCTAAGTCTGTTGTGCTGACCATGAGTTGCCTGCATTACACCTCCAAATCCGTGTCTTTTAACAACACCCTGGAAGCCTTTACCTTTAGAAGTACCTGTTACATCAACATACTCACCTTCAGTGAATAAATCAACTTTTACTTCTTCTCCTACTTTCACTTCATCAACGAATTCTCTGTAGAATTCAACCAACTTAGCTTTAGGAGCAGAACCAGCCTTTTTAAAATGACCAGCTAACGCTTTACCAACGTTCTTCTCACTCTTGTCATCGAAACCTAATTGAACAGCTTTATAACCGTCTTTTTCTAAGGTTCTGACCTGTAAAACCGAGCATGGACCAGCTTGGATAACTGTACAAGGAATATTTTTTCCTTCTTCGTTAAACAAAGATGTCATACCGATTTTTTTACCAATAATACCTGACATTGTTTATATTATAATAAAATTTATCCTTTATTTATCACCATTTTCCGGAGGTCTGAAGTAATTTCTACTTTTGATATAGGCATACCACGCCCCTAAAATGAGTGTGCAAATTTATGAATTATTTTATAACTGACAAATATTTCGAGTAAAATATTTTGATTTTTAATCATTTAGCGATTTCAGATAAAAAGCTATCCAAAATTCTGAAAACACTCTTTGAAGCTCAAAAAGAAAATCATTATATATTTTATTCCGCCCAGATTCAGAATTCCTCGCAGACAGAAACCGCCCTCATGGAGAAAAGTGAATGATTAAATACATTCTGAGAATCATCAGCAATCAGATATTCCGAATTATTTTAAAAGATTCTGATTGACAGCAAAGACATTTTAAGGTAACAACTCCATATCAATTTCATTTGCTATCGCTCCACCCGATAATTCAATGGCAAACTCCAATTTTAATCTCAAGGACCATTAAATTGTTTGCTCACGACCTGGAGCAGAAAGAAAAAGAAGAAAGATTTTCTGGAAAGTACAAACCAATCCATTCTTAATTAAAACAGAAACCCTCTAAAACCAGATCGCCTCTATTTTAATTTTGAACAATTGAATGCTGCCTATTTCACAATAACCGTTACTCCTCTTTCTTCCAATGCAGACATATCTTCCTTACCTATACCATCATCTGTAATCAGATAATCCACCTGATCCAATGAGGCAATTTTACCAAATCCTTTTTTATTCAGTTTTGAGGAATCAGCCAAAACTACTGTTTTATCCGCACATTCAATCATAACCTGGTTAAGATGCGCCTCTGCAGCATTGGAAGTACTGATTCCAAACTCAAGGTCAATTCCGTCTACACCCAGAAAAAGTTTATTACAGGAAAACTGCTTGAGAATTCCTTCTGAAATGGATCCTACAATTGAGGTTGAACTTTTCCTGACCTCTCCTCCCAGCTGGATCACATTAATATTAGGATTATTACAAAGTTCAATAGCCACCCTTAATGAAGAAGTTAAAACAGTTAGCGATCCGAAGTTCATCAACATTCTTGCAAGATAGTGCATCGTAGTTCCTGATGCCAGTATAATACAGTCATTTTCCTGGATCAATGGAAGCGCAGCTCTGGCAATAGCTTGCTTCGCCTCTACATTAATATTCTCTTTCTCCCCTACATTCTTTTCATAAGCATACCTTACCTGTTTACTTGCTCCTCCGTGATTTCTGAAAAGAAGCCCAAGACTTTCGAGATAGTTCAGATCCTTTCGGATCGTAACCGAAGACACATTAAGTTTTTCGCAAAGATCCTGCACAAGCACATGTCCTTTATCATTCAACTCTTTAAGTATTTCATCCTGCCTTGGTAATAGCTTTTCCATTTTATTCGTTTCACCAAAAATACCGATTTTTTTCGACATCTTAAAATTTCATTTATTTTCTTTTTGCTTTCATTTTTAATTTATATATTTGAAAACGAAACATAAACGAAACATTTATGAAACGAAACGAAGAACTCAGTAAATTAACCAATGTAAAAGAATGGGACTTTATTGTCATAGGAGGAGGAGCCAGTGGTTTAGGTTCAGCATTAGATGCGGTAAGCAGAGGATTCAAAACTTTATTGCTTGAATCTCACGATTTCGCAAAAGCAACTTCCAGCAGAAGTACCAAACTGGTACATGGCGGAGTCAGATATCTTGCCCAGGGAGATGTCGGATTGGTAAAAGAAGCATTGAAAGAAAGAGGTCTTCTTGCAAAAAATGCAGCACATATTGTAAAAAATCAGTCCTTCATTATTCCCAACTATACATGGTGGGGAGGTATCTACTATAAGATAGGACTATCTGTGTATGATTTTCTTGCCGGAAAACTGAGTCTGGGTAAAACAAAATACATCAGCAAATCAAAAACAATCGAAAAGCTTCCCACTATTGAACAAAACCACTTAATGAGCGGTGTTGTTTACCAGGACGGACAGTTTGATGATGCAAGGCTTGCGATCAACCTTACCCAAACCATTATTGAAAAAGGAGGAAGTGCTGTTAATTATGTAAAAGTAATCAACCTTTTAAAAGATGCTTCTGATAAAGTAATTGGTGTTGTTGCAGAAGATCAGTTCTCCAAGCAGCAATATCAGATTCATGGTAAAGTGGTTATCAACGCTACGGGGGTATTTACGAATGATATTCTCAATATGAACAATCCAAAGCACGGGAAATTTGTTGTACCAAGCCAGGGAATTCACCTGGTACTGGATAAATCCTTCCTGAAAAGCGATGATGCGATCATGATTCCGAAAACATCAGACGGCAGGGTTTTATTTGTTGTTCCGTGGCATGACAGAGCTTTGGTAGGAACTACAGATACTCTTTTAAAGGATGAAAGCTTTGAACCTCGTGCCCTGGAAGAAGAAATCAATTTTGTTTTAAATACAGCAAGACAATATTTAGCTAAAAAGCCAACACGTGAAGATGTAAAATCAGTTTTTGCAGGTCTTCGCCCGCTTGCAGCTCCTAAAGATGGAAGTAAAAGCACAAAAGAAGTTTCCCGAAGCCACAAAGTGATTACCTCAGAAACCGGATTAGTTTCCATTATCGGAGGAAAATGGACCACATACCGCAAAATGGCAGAAGATACTGTAGATGAAGCTATGAAAGTTCACAGGTTAGGAAACAGTCCATCAAAAACAGAGCATCTTTCTATTCATGGAAATATAAAACCGGAACAGGTAGACAGAACCAATCATCTATATGTTTACGGATCTGATATTCCTGCCATAAAAGCATTACAGGAAAGCAACCCCCGCTATGCACAAAAGATACATCCGGATCATCCTTTCACTGTGGCAGAAGTGGTATGGGCTGTAAGAGCAGAAATGGCAGAAACCATTGAAGATATACTGGCAAGAAGAGTACGTTTGCTTTTTCTGGATGCAAGAGCAGCAATAGACAGCGCTCACAATGTAGCAAGGATCATTGCTGAAGAAAAAGGATATTCTGAAGAATGGGCTCAGCAGCAGGAAAATGAATTCATTGAACTGGCAAAAGGATATTTACTAACTCCTTATTCACCTAAAGTTATCAACCTAAATTAGCACTATATACATGAATGAAAAGCTTATCCTCGCTCTAGACCAGGGGACAACTTCCTCCAGAGCGATTCTCTTCAACCATAGTGGAGAAATTAAATATGTATCTCAGAAAGATTTCAGACAGATATTTCCTACTCCGGGATGGGTAGAACATGATCCTAATGAAATCTGGTCCTCACAAATCTCCGTAGCAGCAGAAGTGATAGCAAAAGCAGGAATCTCCGGACTGGAAGTTGCCGCTATCGGAATTACCAATCAACGTGAAACAACCATTGTATGGGACAAGGAAACTGGTGAACCTATTTACAATGCCATTGTATGGCAGGACCGCAGAACTTCAAAATACTGCGATGAACTGAAAGAGCAGGGACACGCAGAAACAATCAAAGAAAAAACCGGACTTGTTCTGGATGCCTACTTTTCAGCCACCAAACTAAAATGGATCCTTGATCATGTAGAAGGCGCAAGACAAAAAGCTGAAGAAGGAAAATTATGTTTCGGAACTGTTGACACATGGCTTGTATGGAAACTTACCCGCGGAAAAATGTTTATCACGGATGTTTCCAATGCCAGCAGAACAATGCTTCTGAATATTCACACTCTGGAATGGGATAATGATTTATTAGAGCTATTTGACATTCCTGAAAATATCCTTCCTGAAGTAAAGCAAAGCAGTGAAATATATGGTGAGACAGCTACCACTCTATTCTCTACCAAAATTCCGATAGCAGGTATTGCCGGTGACCAGCAGGCAGCCTTATTCGGGCAGATGTGTACCACTCCGGGAATGGTAAAAAATACTTATGGAACAGGATGTTTCCTATTAATGAACACAGGAACAGAAGCTGTTTCTTCTAAAAATAACCTTCTTACTACTGTAGCCTGGAAAATCAATGGAGAAGTCAACTATGCACTGGAAGGAAGTGTATTCGTAGGAGGCGCAGCTATTCAATGGCTGAGAGATGGTCTTAAGCTTATTCACTCTTCTGAGCAGGTAAACGAACTGGCTGCTTCCGTAGAAGATAATGGCGGTGTTTATTTTGTTCCTGCATTAACAGGTCTTGGTGCCCCTTACTGGGATCAGTATGCAAGGGGAACGATTGTAGGGATCACCCGTGGAACTACCGATGCCCATATTGCCAGAGCTACCCTGGAAGGAATTGCATTTCAGGTATATGAGATTGTAAAAGCAATGGAAGCAGATTCCGGAAGAGCCAGTCTTGAATTAAGAGTAGACGGCGGCGCCTCTGCAAGTGATCTTCTGATGCAGATCCAGTCTGACCTTTTCGGATTTAAAATCACAAGACCAAAGACACTGGAAACTACAGCTCTTGGAGCAGCCTACCTGGCAGGACTTGCAGTAGGATATTGGAAAAGTATAGACGAGATCCAGGAACAATGGATTGTAGACAAAGACTTCCACCCTCAACTGGACAAAGAGAAGGTAAATAAAATGACCCACTTCTGGAAGAAAGCTGTAAAAAGTGCTCAAAGCTGGATTGAAGATTAACTCACTTATCAAAAAAAACTTATATGACCCCATTTATTGCAGAAGTTATCGGCACGATGCTTCTTATATTGTTAGGCAACGGTGTTGTAGCCAATGTTGTCTTAAAAGATACGAAAGGAAATAATTCCGGATGGATTGTTATTACTACCGCATGGGCACTGGCCGTTTTTGTGGGAGTAACCGTTGCAGGGCCAATAAGTGGGGCCCACCTGAACCCGGCAGTAACCATTGGTCTTGCTGTTGCAGGAAAATTCTCATGGGACCTTGTTCCGTCATATATCGCAGCGCAGATGATCGGAGGAATGCTGGGTGCATTTCTAGTATGGCTGTTTCATAAAGATCATTTTGCTATTACAGAGGACGAAGGTGCAAAACTAGCATGTTTCAGTACCGGTCCGGCAATCAGAAAAACGTCTTCCAATCTTATCAGTGAGATCATCGGGACATTTGTACTTGTATTCTGCGTATTTTACTTTGCAGATCCAAGTATTTCCTTGCAGGCAGATCCAACCGCCAAAGTAGGCCTGGGTTCTATCGGAGCGATCCCAGTTACGTTTGTAGTTTGGGCAATCGGCTTATCTCTGGGAGGAACTACAGGATATGCCATTAACCCGGCAAGAGATCTTGCTCCAAGAATCATGCATTCCATCTTACCTGTAAAGGGAAGCAGTGACTGGGGATATGCGTGGATTCCTATAGTAGGTCCGGTTACAGGAGCTATTATCGCAGCAGTATTATATGGATTTTTAAAATAAAACAAATGATGAGAAAAATCTTAAAGGGAATCTTCGTTCTTGCTTTAAGCACAGGAAGGTTATTTTCACAGGAAAGTGGTGAAGCTAAGGAAACCGAAGAAGGAAGGCTTGATTTTACAGCCAACATTCAGAACAACCACTTATGGAGAGGACTTATTATCACTGACAAACCTGTAGTAATGGGGAACATTTCTTATGCTTTAGATGCAGAAAAGAAATGGAAGGTAGGAATCTGGGGCGCATCTGCATTAGCGGATGACAAAGACAACACCCATTATAAGGAGATCAATTATTACATTCAATATTCAGACGGTCGTTTGTATATCGGATTGTGGGATCTTTACAATTCCAGGAATATCAATACCGCAGTGGCGGCAGATGACATTTTCAGTTACTCACAGAGAAGGACTGCCCATATTATTGACTTAAGAACCAACTATACTTTCGGACCTTCATTCCCGATCAATATTGAAGCTGATATCATGCTGTACGGAGGTGCCAATGCCGGAGAGGTTATTCTGGAACCCGACGGAAGCTATAAGAAAAACAGATACTCCACGTATATTCAGGCGAGCTATCCTGTTATTAAAGGACAGAAAGTTAATCTGGATGCATTTGTAGGTGCCGGGTTTGCTCTCAATGATAAAACCTTTTTGTATGGTAACGGTAAAAACAGTTTCGACATCGTTAATGTAGGAGTAAAAGCCGGAAAAGTTGTTAAGATTACAGATCATTACAGCCTTCCTGTATCCATGATGGCTATGTGGAATCCATCCAATAAGTATGCAAGAATTCAACTTGCAGCAACCGTTTTTTAATTTAACTTCAAATAGATTACAGAAGCCACTCCATTCGGGGTGGCTTTGTTATTACTTTCCCGTCAAAAGGGTATTCATTTTTTTAGTTCCGTATTTCTTCTGAACTACAATAACCGGGTTTTTACGGCTTACTATTTGCCGGAATATCTTTACTTTTGAAAAAAATATCTATGAAAAAGTTTTTCAGTTTAATAATTCTGTGCATCAGTATTTTTTACATGGGCACAGCAGAAAGAGGTTCCTTTTATTGGATACAGGACTTTTGATATCATGAAAGGATATAGCGGTACCGGCACTCCTCATTATTATCTGGATGTTAAAAACAATGGCGATGTACATTTTGGCTATGTCCAGGTGAATCAAGCCAGCGGAGAAGAAACAACAGAGGAAGTCAACGCAGGTAAATATGCACCTAATAAGGTAATGAAAGTAGTTTTTAAAAAATATGAGGAAACCTTTTTCGTGAAATTTGACAAAGATAAAATCTATCTTACTGATGAAAAAGGAAATGTTAAGAACCTTGAAGGCTGCTGCTCAGCCAGTGAAAGCATCAATAAAGAAATCTGTACATGCGAAAGCGAATTTTATAAGTAGTAAAAATATTTATAGAGAAAGCCACTCCATCCGGGGTAGTTTTCTTGTTACGGGAAGCTTTATACCGTAACATTATATAAAATTCTTCATCAGCACACCAACCACCGGGATTTTACGGTTTATATTCTGGCTAAATATCTTTATTTTTGAAAATATTTTCTGATCTCAATGAGAATTTTAAAAACCTTATTGCTATTCCTTCTTTTTCTTGTTACGTCCTGTACCAGAAAAGAAAGTCATCCTTATACATTTTATTATTGGAAAACCCATCTGAAACTGGACAAGGAAGAGAAGAGAGCATTAGACCAGGCAACCGTTCCTTATTTGTACACCAGGTTTTTTGATGTAGATAAAGTGAATGGGAAATTCCAGCCCGTAGCTGTAATTACCAAAGATAAAAGCTTCCAATCCGACAAGCAGATCGTTCCAACAGTTTTTATTACCAATCAGACTTTCCTTGGCATTTCCGCAGAAGAAATCAGATTTCTGGCAGAAAGCATCCATCTTTTAGTTAAAAAGAAAGCGGAAGACTACCAGCTGAAAACGAATAATGAAATTCAGATCGACTGTGACTGGACCGCCGGAACACGAAATGATTATTTTGAATTTCTGAAAGAACTGAAAAAAATCTCCGGAAAAGAAGTCACCTGTACCCTTCGTCTTCATCAGGTGAAAGATAAAACACAAACCGGAATTCCTCCCGTGAATAAAGTATACCTGATGTGTTATTCTACATCATCACCATTGGAAGAATCTGACAAGAATTCGATTCTGGATGTTAATATCTTAAAAAGCTATCTTTCTAAAATGGAAGACTACCCTATCAGGAAAGTTGAAGTAGCGCTTCCTATTTATTCCTGGGGGATCATTACCAATCATTTAGGCAAGCATAAACTGATCAATGCCTTATCTGACAGAGACCTGGAAAATCCAAATTTTAAAAAGACAGCTGATCATCAGGCTGAAGTTCTGAAAGATGGCTTTTACTTTGGAAGTTATTTAAACAAAGGGTTCAAAATAAAGGTAGAAGAAATCTCTGAAGAACAACTTGAAAAAGTTACCAGTTTTCTACAGAAAAAAATCCCACATTTTAATATTATTTATTATCAATTAGATAGTAAATTTGTGTTAGATCGGAAATTTTAATCTCCCGGAGATAGAAATCACCTGCCTGGAACCATACCATAAAATATTATAAAACTAAAAACACTACAAACCCCTATGAAAAAGCATATCCTTTCACTTGCGGTTGTATCACTTTTCTATACTAAATCTGACGCCTGCGCATGGTCAGATCCTGATTATGATTACTTCAACCTTTTTACGCAAACCATCATCAAGGACAAGGCTTATCTTCCTTTTCTGCATAACTATTCAAGCAGGTTTTATGGAGGATATAACTCTTCACTGATTCCTGATGATAATATTGAAACATGGAAAAAGTTCTTTAACAATCAGCTTAGTTATTCTGAAACCCAGAATCTGGTATATAAAGTGAGCATGAACGACCTGAATGCTTTAAAGAACGGAAATCCGACAAATCCGTTTTTACAAAAACTGGGTACCGGATTTTACCAGAAATATAAGGAAGGTATTGACTATTTAATTGAGGCCAAATACCTTGAGCCTTATATGAGCATCAATTATATCGAAAGTGAAAACTCATTTTATTATGACAGAGATGCCAACAGAAAAAATGCTACAGCTCTTGATTATAATAAGACCATTGCTGCTTTAACGTCTTTATACAATGCAGCAAGAAATCCTGAAATCAAGCAGCGCTACGGATACCAGCTGGTACGTCTGAATCATTATACCAGAAACTATGACTCCGCAGTACAGGCTTTCAAAACCTATGTTGCCCCTATCAAATTAAAAGGAACCGTATATTTCATGTCCCTTGACCAGCTTGCCGGAGCGCAAAGAGGATTGGAGATGAACAGCGATGCCAACTGGAACTTTTTCCAGGTATTCATGAACAGCAAAGACCGCAAGGAGTCTGCATTTGTTTCTATGAAACTTTCAGACACGGCTTCTTTCAGCAATATCATGAAAAGAGCCCATACGAACGAAGAAAAGAATATGGCTTATTTTCTGTTAGGATATGAAGATTTCAACAATCCTATTCCTATTATGGAAAAAATGTATGACATCAATCCAGATTCTGAGATCCTGAAAGTAATGGCTGCAAGAAGTATCAATGAACTTGAAAGAAGCTACCTTCCTACTTATTATTATACCGATGCTGCTTCAGGAAAAGTCTCTGTCCAAAGAGGTAAAACAGATGCCCAAGATGCAAAGAATACTCAAACCGCAACAACTGCTCCGGAAGTAAAAGAAGAAAAACTTTCTTTCTGGCAGAAAATCGTAAGGTTTTTCAAAAATCTTTTCGGAGGTTCCAAATCTGATAAAACAGGCAGCGAAGTAAAAGCCGATCAGAGTGATGATGAACTATTCAGCAATCCGGACAGAATCCCTTTCTACACAAGAACAGGATATTATTATGATGAAAAGACTCAGGACTACCTGGATGATCTTGAAAAATTCACAGAAAAAACAAAAGAGAAATCTAAGGATGAATACTGGCAGATTGCTGATGCTTATCTCAAGTTTCTGAAAAAAGATTATAAAGGCAGTTCTGAAATCCTAAGCGATATCAAAACAACAAATCCGGAATATCAGGAACAGATCAAACGAATGAAAGTCCTGAATGATATTGTTTCCCAGCCTAGAATTGACGCAGCATATGAAGATCATCTGATGAAAGATTATGCCGAATATTTCGTAGAGAAAAAGGTAGAAAAAGACACGGCCACTACTGATAATTTTGATTATTATGGTGAAGTACCGTCTACTGCAGATTTCCTGAAAGATGTACTTGCTAACCGTTATTTCCTTCAGGGCGAAGATGGTAAATCATTCCTGATGAACAATAAGCTTTCGGATCTACAGTATAATCCGAATTCAAGTCTCGTAAAAAGTGTGGAAGAATTCTACAGAAAACCCAATAAAACCCAGTTTGAGCAGCAGATTATTGCCAAAAACATGGACAGTGTAGGCGATATTGATGCTTTCTTCAATACAATTTATGGAGACAGAGCAATGAGACTTGCCGACTTTGAAAAAGCAAAGTCTTATTACGAAAAAGCCAGAAACTTTGCCGGTATTCCGAGACAGAATTATGAGTGGACAGAAAAAGAGGGTCAAACTATTACGGCAAAACAATATGCACCTGCTGAATACAATGGATTTAAAAACATTTCAAATCTTGTGTTCGGGCATAATGTATGGGAAAGCTTTGAAAGCCCTGATACCGAAAGTATGGAAGCAGAAAATTACACTGATTTCCCTTTCATCAAATCAAGCATGGACAAACTTGAGCTTGCAGATGCATTGATCCAGCTTAAAAAGATTGGAAACGGAACGGGTGAAAAGGCCGCAAAAGCCAATCAGCTTATTGGGAATCTACTATATAATACATCTATTTTAGGATATTACCGTCAGTTGTTTGTAATGGATATTGACAACAGTAACGGAGGTAAATATGATTTCTGGAATACTGACAGAAAGAATCCTTACCAGTATTATTATAAGAACTTCCTGGATACGTCTTATATTGAACCTGATAATTTTGATCTGTCAATCAATTACTACCAAAAAGCCCTTAAGCTTTCAAATAATAAGGAAGAGAAAGCAAGAATCCTGTTCCAGATGGCAAGTGCTGAACAAGGCAAATATTATCAGTATGAAGCTAAAGCCCCAAAAGATTTTGATTATTCTGATCCGAAATGGTCTGAGAAAGAAGATGCCCGCCAAAAGGAAATGGACAATCTTAAAAACCAGAAATACAGAACCTACTTTGCCCAGTTGAAAGCTCAGTACTCAGATACTGAAACAACGAAAAACTTAATGGGAAGCTGCAGTTATTTCAATTATTTCATGAGATAATCGTTTTTTAAAATATGCAAAAAAGGAATCAATTCGATTCCTTTTTTTGTTCCTGCTTCTCTATCCATTCTTCATGTTTTCTTTTGAAGAATTCATATTTATAATCCTGATTTCTCTGAGCCGCATCTATAGAGTGAGAAGTATGAATATCCAGATCCTTTTTTGCCAACCGCGCCAGCTGCTCATAATAATGGTGAAGCTGGTCAAGCTCTGCTTCCGTGAGATCTTCAATATCTACAATCCTGTTACTCGCTTTTTCATGTGCCGCAATCATTTCGTTGAGCTTTATCTGTATTGCTTTCGAATCCTTATTCTGGGCTTTCTGAATCAGGAAGACCATCAGAAAAGTAATGATCGTGGTTCCTGTATTGATTACAAGCTGCCATGTTTCTGAATAGTCAAAGAGAGGGCCTGTTATCGCCCAGGCTATAACAATAAGCACTGCTCCGGTGAAAGCCACAGGGCTACCCGTAAACTTTACGGCCCAGTTCGAAAATGTTTCAAAGAGGTTTTTATTCTTAGGGTTCATGATACAAGTTATTTTACATAAATGTATTAAATTAACCCGATACAGATTATGACGATAATCGTAAAATTTTATTGTAATTTATTTCAATTTTTTAAACCGATGCCACCAGATAAGAAATCCTGTAACGGGTAGTGAACATCCAATGAGAGATACAATAAAATATAAGATTATACTTGGAAGTCCCATAATTTCCCCTGTATGCAGAGGCTTTGCCAGAGATGTAAACTGTTTATTGAGTGGTTTATCTGAAAATAATTCTTTAGTTTTAAAAACTCCTGTTTTATCAAAAGTAACTTCATTAGGCAACATCATTCCCAGGAAGTTATGCCTGTTTGTTTTAGTAACTACAAACCGTGGGTTCTCTTTATTGGGTAACTCAATACTGGTAACAGCAGTATAAGGAAGGTATTGATCGGCAGATTGTAGAATATTATCTATAGAGGCTATTGCGGTGTTTTTAAGATCCTTCTTTTCATCCTGCTTCTGAAGCATATCTTCGAAAAGCCCACCAAAAGCATCATCTTCACCCTTATCTTCAGAAATATGATCTATTGAAGTACCACCCAGACTTACTATAATCGCATTTTTCATCCACGGATAAGTTACATACAACCCTGTAACAGCCATAAAGAAAAGCATCAGAAAAGTGTAAAAGCCAAGGGTATTGTGAAGATCATAATTCATTCGCTGGAATTTTGCTTTCAACATTACAGTTAATCCCTGTTTCAGAAATTTCAGTTTTTTGGGAAGCCAAAGGATAAGCCCTGAAAGCAATAGAATACAGAACACAAGTACTCCTGCTCCTACAATCTGTCGTCCTGCATTTCCCATCATAAGGTTTCTATGGATATCCAGCACCACTTCAAAAAAGCGGTTTGCACTGGTATCTGCCTGGCCAAGGATTCTACCTGTATATTGATTATAATATGCACTTTTATCCAACCCGTTTTCACGATAACCTATCACGTAGCTTCTTCCTTTTTCATCCGGGATAAGCAAAGATGTAAGCTGCTTATTCTGCTCAGAGAGTTCCAGTTGTATACTATCCGGGCTTTTAGCTTGTTTATGAACTGAACTAATATAAACCTTGTCCCGGTTAATAAGATCTATAATCTGATTTTTAAATGCATATAAACAACCGGTAAGACACATAATCAAAACAATAATACCTG
The DNA here is from genome assembly GCF_003385595.1 of Chryseobacterium flavum. Taxonomy (GTDB): domain Bacteria; phylum Bacteroidota; class Bacteroidia; order Flavobacteriales; family Weeksellaceae; genus Chryseobacterium; species Chryseobacterium flavum. The sequence goes on from NZ_QNUE01000002.1 coordinate 89,742, forward strand.
ATAAAAGCCCAAGCCAGAGATGAATAAGCCACATCAGATATTTTGTGAATGATTCATTTTTCCTTCTTTTTCTATAGAGACTTTTAAATAATAGTTTCATTGGGAATTAATGACAAAAACATTAAGATGGTTGGGACATCTTAATGTTTTCTAATTAAAATTGATATGAATGATTAATGTTTTGAAAGGAAGCTGCACGTGTACCTGTTATCCTTTTTTCCGGATTTCACCGGATTCGGAAATAATTATTTTCTTCCTTTAAACTGAACATCTTTTACGATCTCCTCAAATTTCGTATAGTGTTCAGGGGTAAGTGCTTTCTGAATGACAGCTTTTCTCTGTGCATCAAATTTTTCCCAGTATTCCTTTGCCAGATCATTATTCCCGTGATACACATCATGAGCATCATTAAATGCTTTTTCAAATGCATCATTGGCGGCATTTACTACTTTAAATTCCTCTTCCGAAAGCTGTGCTTCAGCTTTTATTTTTTCAAGAAGAACGTTATCATATCTCGGCCTTTTTCTGGAGTTCTCATCAACAAATCTGTTAAATTTTTCCATTTGTGGAGCATCCAGAACTTTTGCCATTTCAAGAGACTGCTGTGCTCTAAGTTCTTCATTTTTGATTCCAAGTGCTACACGGTCCATATTTCCTCCCTGTGCCTTTGCAGCCTGAAAATTCTGTTCCTGTAACTGCTGATATTTTGCAGTGATCTCATTAAAGCTTTTTTCCTGTTCAGCGGTAAGCTTTACTTCTGCTTTGAACTGATTGTAATCTATTCCTTTCTTTTTATCTCCCGAGCACGATATTGTCACAGCTCCCAGCGCTAATGCTAAAAATAATGTTTTTATAGTTTTCATAATTGATGATTTGCTGATTAGAATTTATAGTTTACCTGTACGGCAAAATTTCTAGGCTGGATCTGGTCAATATATCCTCCTCTGAAGTATGAATTATATCCTACTGCATCAAAGATATTGTTGAAGAATCCTCTTATTCCCAATCCATTTTTGAAAGAATACCCTACCTGCGCATCTACTGTAGTATATTGAGGCATGAAGAATGGTTTTTCTCCGGGTTGTGTTCCGTTAACATGGCCGTTTGATGTATTGGTATACTTTTGTTTATAGTCGTCAACTGGCCTTTTTCCTACAAAATAAATTCCGGCGCCAACATCAAGACCTGTAAGGATTCCTGCATCAAATTTATAATTCAACCATGCATTTGCAGAATGCTTAGGGGTATTAATAGGTGCTGAGCCATTAACAAATGATGGACTATCTTTATATTGGGCATCAACATATGCCCATCCTGTCATCACCTGGAGGTTTGGAAGAATTTTACCGATTAACTCTACCTCCACGCCCTGTCTTTTCAAATTACCGGCTAAAGCATATGTTCCTGTCGGATTACCCTTGTCAAGAAGCTCATATGATAAATTGTCTGTATTGATATCAAAAAGGGTCACATTAAATCTCAATCTTTCATTTAGCCAGTCAGATTTAATTCCTGCTTCCCATTGCTTTGTTGTGGATGCACCTACCGTTCCTCCGCTGAACAGTACATTATTAGAACTTCTCAAAGATGTTGTACTTGTATAGGATCCAAATATGTTCATATTTTCAACAGGTGATATCATAATCCCCAGTGAAGGATTCCATGCATAATCTTTTTCTTTATCTGATCCTATTAATCTACTGTAGCGTACCCCTAAATGAGCTTTAACATATTTATTGAAAGTAATAACGTCTTGTGCCATTAATCCCATAGTAGGAGTTACCGTATTAACAACCGGATTTTTCTTTATTAATTCAAAATTATCAGGATCAATATTTGAAGGCAGCATGTTATTAATATCATTCAGAACATTGATGACATCAACTTCTTTTGCCAGATAAGACTTAGTAGTTACATTAGATTCTTTCCAATCAAAGCCTACCTGAAACGTATGTTTCATAAAGCCAGTCATAACATCAGCTCCAATAAAGTCAAACTGAAAAGCTTTATTCAGGTCTTCACGCTCAGATTTCGTTAATGATCTGTTTCTCATTTCATTCGGGTTCTTACTATCAATAGGTGACAATGCCGCTCCAACAATATTTGTCTGATAAGAAGAACTCATATATGCAGCTCTTAATTTTAGATTTTTAGTCAGCTTTCTTGTAGCCGTTGTTGAAAAATTGAAAGTTTCAGTTTTGGCATTATCTGTAGAGAAACCAAGGAATTTTCTTCCGGGCATTTTATATATTGCTTCCGTATCTCCTTTTGCCAGGTTAACCGTTCCTCTGTCCGGAGTAGTATTGTTATGCAGATAATCCATTTCAACCACAATCTCGGTTTTATCATCTGGGCGAATTGCAATAGATGGATTTACATAAATACGATCTGTATTAATAAATCTTCTGAAGCTATTGCTATTCTGATAAGCGGCATTTAATCTTACAGCAATTCTTCCCTGTGAATCCAAAACTCTCTGAAAATCTACTGTTGGTCTGTAAAAATCCCAGCTTCCATATCTGAATCCAACATTTGTCTGATTTATAAACTTAGGAACTTTAGTAACAACGTTAATCACTCCACCGGCTGATCCTAATCCATCCCCTATACCTTGTGTAACAGCAGCAGATCCTTTAATTACCTGAATACTTTCTATTCCCTGCATATCAGTAAGCATTGCTGCAGTACGAAAATCAGAATCCATCTGAACTCCATTCTTCAAAACAGGGACTCCCCTGTATCCTCTGATTGACATACTTTCTCTGGTTCCTCCATAGCTTCCGAATTGTGTAACTCCGGGAACATTCTTAGCCACATCCGTAACAGTTAAACCTCCCAAATCTTCAATTACTTTATAGGAAATTACTGAAATACTCTGGATCTGGTCTCTCGTCTTCAAGGGCAGTCTCGTGATGGCTTCAAGGCCTTCAGGTTGTTTCTTTCTTTCACCGAACAATTCTACTTCATCAATTTCTTTTGACTTCTTTATAGAATCATTCACTTGCTGTGCGTTTGCAAAAACCCCACCCAATACAAGCAGAGAAAAGGATACTACTTTATTCATCTGATAATTTTTTGCAAATTTATTATTTTTATTAATTCTAAATAAATAAACAAAGGTGACATATGTCACCTGAACAAGAGTAATTATTGCAGAATTAATAATATTTGCACCAATATTAGATCAATATATCAAATTCCTTTTAAATATCTTAGCCGTTACATCTCATTAACCTTTTATGGATAGTAAATTCAAAACGAAATAATCATAAAAAAATCCGCCCCTAAAAAGGGACGGATTCTATAATCATTGCAAAGTATGCAATTATCACACTTTAATTTCAACGTCTACACCGCTTGGTAACTCTAATTTCATTAGAGCATCAACCGTTTTAGAAGAAGAAGAGTAGATATCCATCAATCTCTTGTGAGCAGAAAGTTGGAACTGTTCTCTTGCTTTCTTGTTTACGTGTGGAGATCTCAACACTGTGAAGATTCTCTTATTTGTTGGCAATGGAATTGGACCGTTTACAACAGCACCAGTAGCCTTTACCGTTTTTACGATTTTCTCTGCAGACTTATCTACCAAATTGTAATCGTAAGACTTAAGTTTTATTCTGATTCTTTGTGACATTTTAATCTAATTTAATATTAACCTTTAGCTTTAGCGATTACTTCTTCAGCAACGTTTTGCGGAGCAGCTTCATATCTTTCAAACTCCATAGAAGATGTAGCTCTACCAGAAGATAATGTTCTTAATGAAGTTACATAACCAAACATTTCAGAAAGTGGAACGAAAGCTTTGATTACTTTAGCATTGTTTCTGTCATCCATACCGTTTACAGTACCTCTTCTTCTGTTAAGGTCACCTACGATATCACCCATGTACTCTTCAGGAGTTACCACCTCAAGTTTCATGATTGGCTCCATGATAACAGCTTTAGCAGCTCTACCAGATTCTTTGAATCCTAATTTAGCAGCTAATTCGAATGATAACTGGTCAGAGTCAACTGCGTGGAAAGATCCATCTTTCAATGTAACTTTCATTGATTCAACTTCGAATCCAGCTAATGGACCATTCTTCATTGCTTCCTTGAATCCTTTTTCAACAGATGGAACGAATTCTTTAGGAATGTTACCACCTTTAATTTCGTTGATGAATTCAAGACCTGTCTTACCTTCGTCAGCTGGACCGATTTCGAATACGATATCTGCGAACTTACCTCTACCTCCAGACTGCTTTTTGTAAACCTCTCTGTGGTTAGCTTTTTGTGTAAGAGCTTCTTTATATTCTACTTGCGGCTGTCCTTGATTAACTTCTACTTTGAACTCTCTTCTCATACGGTCAACGATGATGTCAAGGTGAAGCTCACCCATACCAGAGATGATAGTTTGTCCTGAAGCTTCATCAGTTTTCACTGTGAAAGTAGGATCTTCTTCTGCCAGTTTAGCCAAAGCATTACCCATTTTATCCTGGTCAGCTTTAGTTTTAGGCTCAACAGCGATACCGATTACCGGATCCGGGAAGATCATTGATTCAAGAACGATAGGGTTCTTTTCATCAGATAGGGTATCTCCTGTTTTGATATCTTTAAATCCTACAGCTGCACCGATATCTCCAGCTTCAATATATTCTACCGGGTTTTGCTTGTTAGCGTGCATCTGATAGATTCTGGAAATTCTTTCTTTGTTTCCTGATCTTGTATTAAGAACGTAAGAACCAGCATCCAGTCTTCCTGAATAAGCTCTGAAGAATGCCAATCTACCTACGAACGGGTCAGTAGCAATCTTAAATGCTAATGCAGCAAAAGGCTCGTTTACATCCGGCTTTCTTGTGATTTCAGCATCAGTTCTTGGATCTGTTCCTTTGATATCGTCTTTATCCATTGGAGAAGGAAGATATTTACAAACAGCATCAAGCATGAACTGTACTCCTTTATTCTTGAAAGAAGAACCACAAGTCATCGGGATGATAGAAAGGTCAATAGTAGCTTTTCTTAATGCTTCGTTGATCTCATCTTCAGAAATTGAATCCGGATCTTCGAAGAATTTCTCCATCAAAGTCTCATCATAATCAGCTACAGCCTCTACTAATTTTTCTCTATATTCAAGAACCTCATCCTTCATATCATCAGGAATCGGAACCACTTCAAAAGTAGCACCTTGTCCTGCTTCATCCCATACGATAGCTCTGTTTTTGATCAAGTCAACAACTCCTTTGAAATCTTCTTCTGCACCAATTGGAAGAACGATTGGAACTGCATTGGATCCAAGCATTTCTTTTACTTGCTTACATACATTAAGGAAGTCTGCACCTTGTCTGTCCATTTTGTTAACGAATCCCATACGAGCAACTTTATAGTTGTCCGCAAGTCTCCAGTTGGTTTCAGACTGAGGCTCTACTCCATCTACTGCAGAGAATAAGAATACAAGACCATCTAATACTCTCAAAGATCTGTTAACCTCTACTGTAAAGTCAACGTGTCCCGGTGTATCGATAATATTGAAGTGATATCCTTTAGTTTCAGGTAAATTCTTTCCCTGATCTGTTGGGAAATTCCAGGTACAAGTAGTTGCAGCTGAAGTAATAGTAATACCTCTTTCTGCTTCTTGCTCCATCCAGTCCATCGTAGATGCACCTTCGTGAACCTCACCAATTTTGTGAGTTTTACCTGTATAGAATAGAATTCTTTCTGTAGTGGTAGTCTTACCTGCATCAATGTGAGCAGCAATACCAATATTTCTTGTAAATTTAAGATCTCTTCCCATTTCAGATTAGAATTTGAAGTGCGAGAAAGCCTTGTTAGCTTCCGCCATTTTGTGAGTATCAGTTTTCTTTTTGAAAGCTGCACCTTCTTCTCTTGAAGCAGCTACAACTTCGTTAGCTAATTTCAAAGCCATTGACTTATCATTTCTAGCTTTAGAATATTTGATTAACCATTTCATTGCCATAGAAATTTTTCTGTCAGCTCTGATTGGCATAGGGATCTGAAAGTTAGCTCCACCTACTCTTCTAGAACGTACTTCTACGTGAGGCATTACATTAGTAAGTGCATCTTTCCAGATTTCAAGTGCAGTTTTTTCGTTATCTCCTTTTTTAGTTTCCACGATATCCAATGCATCATAGAAAATTTTGAATGCGATAGACTTTTTACCGTCTAGCATCAGGTTATTTACGAATCTTGTTACCAATTGATCATTAAACTTCGGATCTGGTAACAACGGTCTTTTTTTAGCTTTTGTCTTTCTCATTGTCTTATTCCTTATTTAATGATTATTTTTTCTTTCCTTTTGCTGGTGCTGCAGCTGCCTGACCTGGTTTTGGTCTCTTAGCTCCATACTTAGATCTTCTTTGTGTTCTTCCATTTACACCTGCAGTGTCTAATGCACCTCTTACGATGTGGTAACGTACTCCCGGTAGGTCTTTCACCCTTCCGCCTCTTACCAATACTATCGAGTGCTCTTGAAGATTATGTCCTTCGCCCGGGATGTAGGCGTTAACTTCTTTACCGTTAGAAAGTCTTACCCTTGCAACTTTTCTAAGTGCAGAGTTAGGTTTCTTAGGTGTAGTAGTATATACTCTCGTACATACACCACGTCTTTGTGGACAAGAATCAAGGGCAGCCGATTTGCTCTTCTTGGCAAGCGTGGCTCTTCCTTTTCTTACTAATTGTTGAATAGTAGGCATTTAATTGCTTTTTATTTTAGGGTGCAAAAATAATAATATTTTTTTAATTGACAAGCAGTTAAGTATTTTTATTTGTGTCTGAAAAAATATTTTTTCCATAAAACAGCACCTGTTACTTTTTCTATTTGCCTTACTGTAGCGGATATTTTAAAAATCACCTCTTATTACCACAGTATCAATTAATTTATATGTTTTTAAAATTTAATGGCAAAGCTAACAAAACAGACTTCAGGAATTGATTAACAAATTGTTATCTTATCTTTAAAATACAGATCATCCTTTTCATTCCATTATTGTAACCTGTACATTTTTATTCCATTTAAAATTTTTAACATTTTGCTTTAGGGATTCATGAATATCCGGATCTATGGAATAAATAAACAGATGTTTTTCAGCCAGGACCACATTTCTGCCTTTTACTTCCAGATAAGCTACCTTCTTCCAGTTCTTCGGAGTATGCCCGTCCAGCCACTCTTCATAGGCTATAGCCAGCTTATATTTATTTTTGATGGTATATTGCAGTAAAAAATCTTCAAACTCCTGATCCAGTTTTTTCCCCCCGATTCTGAACCTGACCATTTCATTTGACCCAAGCCCCATAAAATCCAGCAAATGGATATCGGTAAAATAACAGATTGCTCCAATATCGTTGGCAACTACATGTTCTGTATTATAGTATTCTTTTAAAAATCCGGCAGATTGTATCTGCTGTTCATATATATTGCTGCTGCCATTTGTTATGACCACATGAGCATATCCAAATTTGTATAACAACAATATAACGTTAACAATAATAAATACTCCAGTTATTTTTTCTGTTTTGAAAGCGGACAAAGGGTGGACAAAAAAAGACTTTAGCCTGGGAATAAGCACCATTGCAAAAGCACATAAAAGATAAGCTTCATACCTGAACACTCCTTTTATTTCACTGAACAGACAATGCTGAATAAGGGTAAGAGACCAGACCACAATCAAAAAATTACTCTCAATTACCTTCCGGAAATCTCCCTCCTTCTTATAATCTTTATATAACAATATAAAACTGATCAGCAAAGGAAATAATCCGATTTTATAAAAACTGATATTTAAAATCAGCTTTTTTATGACCAGATCAAAGACCTGCATGACAACATTTCCTGAAAAATCCAGCAAAGTCCCTTTAACAACGACGGAATTCGGAAAAAAATATCCGCTCTCAGGATAATTGAAATAACCAAAGAGAAAAATAGGAGTAAAGCCCAGCAGGAGAATCAGAGCCGCATGCTTAAATTTCCGGACCAGTAAAAAAACAAAAGCAAGGGATACAAAATAAAACATGCTTTCAAATCTTATCAGACCCAGCAATAATATTGTTCCATACAAGCAATATAAACTATATCTGGTTCTATAAACCCTCCATTGATAAAAAAAATAAATATTGGCAGCAATAACTGATACCTGCAGAACATGCTCCATCCCTGATACAATCTGTACATGCAGTACTGCAAAAAAAAGAGTAAACAAAGATGCCGCAATAATAAGTATTGTTTTACTGAAATACAGTGAGTAATATTTATTAAGAAGAATGATAAGCAATACAGTTGCAGCTATATTGAAAATCAGCGGTATGAGCGCGTGATTTCCAAAGATAAAAATCAGTACACTTAAAATAAGTGTAAATACAGGAGATGACGAGGATGATGAAAAGCTATATTCAGTAATTCCCCAAATTCCATGAACAGCAAAATTCTTAGCAATTGCCAAATGAATGTAAGCATCATCAAGGATGTAGGTAAAATAACCTTCTGTAGCAGACAGCATAATCAGGATATAGACAAAACATGTCCCAAAAAATACAGCAGATGTTATCAATAAGCTTTTCATGTTCTGCAATATTAATACTTCCAAACTATTTTAAAAAATTTTCTTATAGTTATCATCTATTAATAATCAGTGAAGTTCGGCACAATATTTCGTAAATTTGGGATATAAAGGTAATACTTATTATTACCATCTGCTATTTCACGACAACGCCACAGTAAAACAGCAATTATATCAGAAATAAATAATAAATATATTCATATGAAAAACGCAAGTATCATTGGCCTTAAAGAAGCCGATTGTAAAAAGATTGCAGACAAGTTAAATGTACTATTAGCCAACTATTCTGTCTTTTATCAGAATACCAGAGGTTCACACTGGAACATCAAAGGGGATCAGTTTTTTACGCTTCACCCGAAGTTTGAAGAATTGTACAACAGCCTGGTTTTAAAAATTGATGAAATTGCAGAAAGAATCCTGACATTAGGTGCTACTCCGGCACACAACTACTCTGATTATTTAAAAGTAGCTACAATTAAAGAAAGTAAAGAAGTGAGTGATGCTGCCAAAAGTGTTGAATTAATTCTAAGTTCATTCAAAGTAGTACTTGATCTTCAGAGAGAGCTTTTAGATATTACTGATGCTGCAGGTGATGAAGGAACAAACTCGCAGATGAGCGACTATATTACGGAACAGGAAAAAGAAGTATGGATGTATAACTCTTATCTTGGAAAATAACTCAATACACTCATTGAAATATTTCAAAAAAATCGCCTTACATTTAGGCGATTTTTATTTTTTATATTTATATTTGCGTTAAAATTACACATATTATGAACGATGTAAGATTGAACTCCATATTAGATAATGATTTTTATAAGATAACCATGCAGAATGCAGTGGTGAAACTATTCCCGAGCTCTATTGTAAAATACGAATTCATTAACAGGGGAAAACATCACTTTCCTGAGGGTTTTGATATTGCTTTAAGAGAAGCTGTAAACAAAATGGCGGAACTCAAACTTACAAAAGACGAAAAGAAGTTCATGGCAAAAACCTGTCCCTATATTGATCTGCCGTATCTGGATTTTCTGGAAGGTTATCATTATGATCCTTCGGAAGTCAAGATTCATCAGGAAGGCGGAGATCTTTCTGTAATTGTTGAAGGACTATGGTACAGAACCATTCTTTGGGAAGTTCCTTTATTGGCCCTGATCAGTGAACTCCACTATGAAATGAACCATATGGAGCGAGACTCTAATGAAGTCGTTATGGGAAAAACCATTGAAAAGGCAGAATCATTAGGCAGACTTGGAGTAACTTTTGCAGAGTTCGGAACCAGAAGAAGACATTCCTACAAAGTTCAAAACCTGGTCATGGAAGCTTTGACACAGAAAAAAGATTCCACCTTTATAGGAAGTTCAAACGTTCATTTTGCAATGAAGTACGGAGTTAAACCCATTGGAACCCATGCTCATGAATGGTTCATGTTCCATGCTGCTGAATATGGTTTTAAGATGGCCAATGAATTAGCGTTGGAACATTGGGTAGATGTATACAGAGGTGATCTTGGAGTGGCTCTTTCAGACACCTATACAACCGATGTATTCTTCCAGCAGTTTGATAAAAAGTTCGCCAAACTTTTTGATGGCGTCCGTCATGACAGTGGTGATGCTTTAGAATTTGCAGACAAAACAATTGCCCATTACCAAAAGAACGGCATTAATCCTATGTTTAAATATATTATTTTTTCTGATGCCTTAAATCTTGAGAAAGTAGAAGAAATAACAAACTATTGCAGAGGAAAAATTGGTATTTCGTTTGGAATTGGAACCAATCTCACCAATGATGTAGGACTAAAACCAATGAATATTGTGATGAAGCTGATTGGGGTACAGGCGCCCAATAAAGAATGGATTCCAACGGTAAAGCTTTCTGATGAGCATGGTAAATATACTGGGGATCCTAAAATGATTGAACTGGCGAAAGAATTTTTAAGAATTAAAAACTAAAATATGAACCTAAAAATTTCCCTCACACTTACTATTCTGGCTGCAGGGTTATCATTTGCCCAGCAGAAAACAGAAAAGCTAAAATTCAATCAGGAACTGGCAACATCTTTGGGAGCAGATAAATATGGTATGAAACCTTATACGATAGTCATACTGACAACAGGCACTGCAAAGATTGAAGATAAAACCAAAATGGGTGAACTTATGAAAGGCCACATGAACAATATCGGAAAGCTGGCTGATGAAGGAAAAATTGTTGTTGCCGGACCTTTTCTGGAGAAGAATAAAGAAAATTACAGGGGCATGTTTATTTTCAATACGAAATCTAAAGAAGAAGCCGAGCAATGGGTAAAAACCGACCCCGCTGTTCAGGCAGGAGTTTTCAGTTATGAAATTTTTCCATGGTATGGATCCGCAGCCCTTCCGCTATATCTGAAGCATCATAGTGAAGTCACAAAAGAAGAACTATAATAAAAAAACCCTCTTATGAGGGATTTTTTATTAGTCAAAACAGATAAACGGTTTGTTCTGCGGATAACAGCAATAAGGATTACTACAGAATATATAACCCGCATTACAGCCTCCATCTATTGGGGCTTCACAAGCAAATGCCCCGCTGCCCAACACATTTTTCAGTTCTTTTCGATTTAAATTCTTTAAATTTTTCATAGTTATTGGTATTAGTTAATTTCCTACTCTTCAGATTTTCGGACACCTCTTTATTATTTCTCTATAACAGGAGTTAAATATACAATAATACTTTTAAATAACTAAAATTCAAAATATTATATTAAATTTAGAACAAAAAGCATTCATTACTATTAGGAACAGCTGTATATTAAAAACATTATAATAAACCAATTAAAAATTAATCCATGAAAAAAATGAACTTAACAAAACTTTCAAGAACAAAACAAAAGAATGTATTTGGCGGAGATCTACATCCGGCATTAAATTGTAACGGAGGATGCAACGGTGAAGCCATGATCAGATGTCCTGACGGTTCAACAACTATGACTGATTATGTATGCGCAGGCGGACAGTGTATCGTAAATACCGGATACTGTAAACCACTAGTCCTTGAGCCTATTGGTTCAGTTGACCCAAGCCCGCTACTTCCATAGCAGTCCCCGGAAATATAAAAGCTGTCACAAAAAGATAGCTTTTATCTTATCCTTCTCCTTGTTTTTTGCTTTTTATTATCTTTAAATAAATAAAACAACTATGAAAACCATTGAAGAAGTGCTGACAAAGCTGGATAAAATCATTATACGGTGTAAGGAAAATAAAAGCCCTTCAGGATATTTTGCATGCACATACCGGATTATGACTGCACAAGTTCTGAAGGGAATTCAACAGAAAAAATTTGAAGATAATCCCAGAATGACAATACTTGATATTGCTTTTGCACAAAGATATCTTCAGGCATGGGACAGTTACAATAAAGGAGAAAGATGTACCAATTCATGGTATATGGCCTTTGAAGCTGCTAAAAACAAAAATCTGCTGATCCTGCAGCATATATTTCTTGGCATGAATGCACACATCAATCTGGACCTGGGTATTTCTGCGGCATCTATTATGCCTTACCGGAAGATAAATCCATTGAAAAAAGATTTTGAAAATATTAATAATGTCATTGCTTCGATTAATCAGAGCGTACAGGATTCTTTAAACAAAATCTGCTATCCTGTAGATCTCATAGATCAACTTTCTGATGGGAAAGATAATGCCATCCTTGATTTTGCTATATCCAAAGCCAGAGATACTTCCTGGGCAACCGCAGTCATTGCATCCAATACACCTAATTTCTTAAGAGAATCTGTGACCGGCATTGTAGATTATGCCGCAGCAAAAGTCGCTACACAAATTCTTAATCCGAAAATTCTCACCGCTTCTCTTTTAAAAGAATTAAAAAAGTGTGAAAGCAGTGATGTGGTGAAAAATATTGAAATTTTAGAATCTACAAGTACCCGTTAACAAAAAGCCGGGATCTACCTGTCGGATCCCGGCCATAATGAACAAAATAAAAGAAACTATAAAATTTCCTTATGCTTTTTACGATAGGCATAATGGAAAATTACCGGCAGTATTGTAAATGACAGCAGCATACAGATAATCAATCCTCCTACAATCATAATGGCTAAAGGCTTCTGAATTTCAGAACCCATTCCGTTTGATATGGCCGCCGGAAGAAGTCCCATGGATCCCATCAGTGCAATCATAACAACCGGACGGATCCTGCTTTGTACCCCCCTGGATATTGCTTCTTTTAAAGGCATCCTGTTTTGCAGATTTTCTTTCATTACGCCAATCAGAACAATCCCGTCAATAGTAGCAACTCCAAAGAGAATAATAAATCCGATTCCCGCAGAGATTCCAAAAATAGTTCCTGTAACCCAAAGGGATAAAAATCCACCGATAAATGCAAACGCAAGTGTTATAGAGGAGATCAGTGTATCTTTCATATTTCCAAAGTTGAAGTACAGCAACATCAGAATAAGAATCAATGAAATCGGAACAACCATCGCCAGCTGCTTTGCAGCCCTTTCTTTGCTTTCAAACTCACCTGCCCATGTCATTTTATGATTCTTCGGAAGTTTTACTTCTTTATCGACCTTAGATTTAGCTTCACTAATTGTACTGCCCAAATCACGCCCTTCTATATTAAATCCTACACCAATATACCTGCTGTTTCCTTCCCGGTAAATAAAAGACGGACCGGTATGATAATCTATCGTAGCAATTTCTTTCAGCGGCACTTTTTTATTATCCTGGGTCGGAATAAGGATATCTCCCATTTTTTCAGGTGTGTCACGGTATTGTTTTTCAAACCTGAGCATTACGTCAAACATTCTTTCCTGTTCATAGAACTTGGTAGCCGCCTGGCCTCCAATCGTCATTTCAATAACAGCCTGAGCATCTGCCATAGAAACACCGTATTTTGCCATTTTAGAATCATGAAGCTGAATTCTGAGTTCCGGAAGCCCGATATTCTTAAAAACATTTACATCGGATATACCAGGAACCGTTTTGATAGAATTAGCCACCTGATTGGCATACTCTTCAAGCTGAAACAGATCATTTCCGAATATCTTAATAACCAATGGAGCTTTTACCCCCGCCACATATTCTTCTACATTATCCTGTATGGGCTGACTAAACCCGAAATTAATTCCAGGATATTTTTCGAGAGAGGTCCTCATTTCTTCAAGAAGTTCTTCTTTAGATACTTTTTTCTTCCATTCCTTTTCCGGTTTTAGCTGAATATTAAATTCAATATTAAAAAACCCTGTAGGATCTGTCCCGTCATTAGGTCGCCCGGTCTGGGTCATAACAAATTTCACTTCATCATACTTCATTAAAATCTCTTTCATCTCTTTCGTTAACCGTACCGACTCATCAAGATTTACACTGTTGGGAAGTGTGGCACGTACATAAATTGCCCCTTCATTTAATTTAGGCAGAAATTCAGAACCGTAATTTGAAAATCTCCAGCCACAAACAGCCAGCAAGGCAATAAACCCAATAATAAACCCTTTTTTATACTGGTCACTGAATTCATAGATCTTATAAATATTTACCCTGAAAAATTTGGAAATAAAGTTTTCCTTTTCTTCTATATTCTTAGTCAGTAAAAGCTTACACATGGCCGGAACATACGTTAAGCTCAAAATTAAGGATCCCAGTAATGCATAGCCTAATGTGAACGCTAATGGAGAGAACATTTTACCTTCCACTTTCTGAAACGAGAAGATTGGCATCAATGCAACAATAAGGATCAACAGGGCAAAAAATATATAGCCTGCAACGCTTCCTGCACTTTTTTTAATAATACCCAGTTTTGAAATTTTATTAAACCTGCGGAGTCCTATCTTCTTTGCTTTATGCTCAAGGGCAACAAATACATGTTCTACGATAACCAGCGTTCCTTCCAGCAATAACCCGAAATCCAATGCTCCCATAGAAATCAGATTAGCCGGTAATCCCTGGATTTTAAGCATTATAATAGCAAAGAGAAAAGCCAGAGGAATAACCGAAGCTACAATAAACGTTGTCCTCCAGTTATAAAGGAATACAAAGACAATAATGGAAACCAGAATTACTCCTTCAATCAGATTTTTAGACACAGTATGAACTGTTGTATTCACCAGTTCTGTACGATCAATGATGGGTACAATCTGAACATCGCCCGGAAGTTCTCCCCCATTTAACTGCTCAATCCTTTCTTTGAGCTTTGTAATCACTTCACTTGGATTTTCCCCGCGAAGCATAATAATAATTCCTTCTACAACATCATTTTCTTTATTATATCCTACCTGTCCCAGTCTCGGTTTTGCAGAAACTTTAACTTCAGCAACATGCTTTACCAGAATAGGTGTAGATCCTTTTACTTCAATCTGAATGTTTTCAATATCCTCTTTTTTTTCCAAAAGACCAATTCCCCGTACTACATAAGCCTGATCTCCTTTTGCAACTACATCTCCTCCTACATTGATATTGCTCTTTGACACTGCTTCATATACATCCAGCGGGGAAAGGTCATAATTGTGCAACTCTGTAGGATTGATCTTTATTTCATATATTTTTTCTTCACCTCCGAAACTTACCACATCAGCTACACCCGGAACAGCCAGCAGCTCTCTTTCAATCACCCAGTCCTGAATAGCTGTAACTTCTTTGATCGGCAATTTACTTTTAATCATGTACCGGAAAATCTCACCGGTAGCTCCTGACGGAGGCTCAATACTATATTCTGCCCCATTCGGAAGTTCCACATTACCCAGTTTATTGGAGGCATATTGCTGTGCATAAAAATCATCAACATGGTCATCAAAAATTACTGTTACCACAGACAAACCAAATAAAGAAATGGAACGCACTGATGTTTTATTCGGAATTGCATTCATCTCTTTGGAGATTGGCAATGTCACAAACTTTTCTATCTCTTCAGCACTTCTTCCCGGCCACTGGGTAATAACCCTCACTCTTGTATTGGTAACATCCGGAAATGCTTCAATAGGAGTGTGTATATAAGAATAGATCCCTCCTGCCAGCAGCAGAAAAGTTCCCAAAAGAACAATCAATGAATTTTTTAAAGAGAAGGAAACTATATTCTGTACAAACTTTCGCATTATTTTCCGGAGTTATTTGATTGGTTTTTCAGATTTTCATAGATCAGCAGTCCATTGGAAGCAATAATATTTTCACCTGGTTTTAAGTTTCCTTCTACATAAATATACCGGCTGTTGGACGTAATTTCTGTTACCGGCCTGATTTCCAGATCACAATCTTTTTTATATACGACAACATAGCTTTGGTTATTATCAAAAATCAAAGACCTGGCAGGAATTGCCAATGCACTTCTGTTTTGTGGATTAACAGGAAGAACAATATCTGCTGACATTCCCGGCCTCAGCTTCATTCCATTATTATCCATAATGATTTTAGCTTTAAGCACTCTTTCATTTTCATTAAAGACCTGGGAAATATTATCGATTTTTCCGGAGAAACTATCATCAGGATAAGCAAGCGTCTTTACTTCTACCGGCTGATCTACATAAACATGCCTCATATTGGTTGCGTACACATTCGCCATCACCCAGACTTTATCCAGATTGGAAATGGTAAACAGCTGATCTCCGCCTGCTGTAACAGGCATTCCTTTTGAAATATTCTTGGAAACCACATACCCGTCTGCGGGAGCTTTTATCTGAATGGTGCTTCTTCCCGCCGAATACAGCTGCAGGTTCTTTTGAGTCCTGGAAATATTGGATTGTAATATAGCCACTTCAGACCTGGCCTCCTGTAAATCCTTCTGAGAGGCAATATCGTCTTTATACATGGCTTCTACAGAGGCCAGCTTTCTCTTAGCTACTGCCAGCTGAGCCTGTAAGGTTTGTGTGTCATCCTGCATTTCATTAACTGTCGTACTTTTTACACTTGCCAGTACCTGACCTTTTTTTACATAGTCTCCTAAGGAAAAATAAGTATTGGTAACCACTCCATCCACAAGGCTTACAAAAGGCACCGTTTTATCGGAATTGCTTTCGACTTCTCCTGTAAGGGTAATGCTCTCTTCAATGGGCCGTATTTCTGCCTTGACGAGTTTAATATCTCTTTTAAGCTCTTTGCTGAGACAATAGCTTTTCTTAACTTCATTATTCTGCTTTTGATCTTTACAACCGGTAACGGTAATCAAAGCGGATAAACAAATCATTGCAGCACATCCGGTAATATTTATTTTCATAAGTATGTATTATAAATCCTGACCTACAACATATTGCAGGTTTTCATAGTATTCGTTAAGTTCTTTTTTGGTATCGAGTATGACCATCTTATTTCCGATATAGGTATCCAGAAAGTCCATATATTCCAGCATACTGATATTTCTTAACCTGAAATTCTTTTCATGGCTGACGAGTAATCCATCAAGGGTAAGTTCATAATGATCGTCAATTTCCCGGGAAATCTGCTGAGTTCTGATGTAATTTCTAAAAACAGAAGAAATCTCATTTTCTGATTTCAGAATATTCTTCCGGGTTTCATTTTTCTTTTTTTGAATCTCCAGCCTGGCATCCTGAATATTTCCTTTATTTCTGTCAAAAATGGGGAGATCAAAAGAAACTCCCAGTCCAATAAAGTCTTTCATAATATTTCCACCCCGGTCATATCCTATTGAAACGGCAACGTCGGGAGTCTTCATGGCATTTTGTATTTCCAGATTTTTCTCGGCATGTTTCTCTCTGTTTTTAGAAATCATAATATCCGGGCGGTTCTCTTTTGCTTTTTCTGTCCACTGGACCATTTCCATTTCTGAAAACTGCTTTTCCGGCATCGTTAATGAATCAGAAATAACAATATAAGTTGAAGACGGAATCATCAGTAAAGCTTTTAATTCTGTCTGATGCTCTTCAAGGCCCTGTTTCAGGGAAATCAGTCTTTTCTTAAACTCAATCTCCTGTGCCTTTAAGCGCATGTATTCTGCTTTACTGATATTCCCAAGGTTTAATTGGCTGTTATACGATTTTGTCAGCTTTTCAATAGACGAGATCTGATTTTCATAGATCTTCTGTTGTTCCTGATTATACAGTATTTCCGTAATGGTATTTCTAAGGGTTCTTTTGAGTTCCCGCAGTACCTCCTGCAATTCATATTTTTCTCCCTCAACTTCAATTTTCTGGAGCTCAATATTTTTTCTCCTTTTACCGGCTGTCTGAATAACCTGCTCTATTTCGGCAGAGATCTGCGTGTTCTTACCCCAGTTTCCGATTAATGCGGGCTGTTCTTCAATATCATAGGTTCTCCATAGGTTCACTTCGCTGATACTTAATTTGGGATTAGGCCAGTATTTTGCCTGAACAGCACGTGCTTCTGCCTGAGAGATCTCCAGTTTCTGAGCAATAAGATCGAGATTGGTGGTAAGAAAAACTGCTTCAGCTTCCTTTCGGGAGATTTTCACGGTATCGGAAATCTGCGCAGAAAAGAAACCGAAGTAATGAATATAAAATAGTGTAAAAATAATCTTGTTCAAAAGTCTCATATTTAAGACCACAAAATTATATTCCTGATATTAGACTCAATTTCGAATGAAATTAAAATTCAGTTAGTCCAACATTAGAGTTTGATTAGAATGCAGTAACATACCTAAAATTCCGTACCTGAAACCAGGAATAGTATGCGGAAATAATATATTAAATATTAAGAGGAAAAGTAAGCAGTACAACTGTTCCTTTATTTACTGTAGAATCAATTTTCATGGAAATATGGTGATGATCAAAGATGCTTTTTGACAATGAAAGCCCTATGCCGCTTCCTTTGATATTATCCACATTTTTTCCTCTGTAAAACGTTTCTGTAATTTTTGTCAGATCCTCTTCCGGAATTCCTCTTCCATGGTCTTTTACTTCAACTTGTAACCGACTGTTTTTTTCGGACAATATAATGGTCACTGGACCCTGAGAGTATTTTATTGCATTTTGTACAATATTGTATAAAGCGAGATAAAGCAAAGTTTCATTTCCCGGAAATTCCAGCAATGCAGGACGTGTAACATTCAGCCGGATGGCAATGCCGGATTGCTTTTCCTTTGCTTCGGATTCAAGTTTTGCATAGATCTTCCAAATAAGTTCATCTATTCTTATTTGTTTATGAGATGCTTCAAGCTTAGCCATCCCGGACATCAGTAATAGGTTATTAAGAATATTCTCGATTTCATAGACGTGGTCCAGAGATTCCTTAGCTACACTTTTATACTCCTCCGGAGTTCTGTCTTTTTGGGCAAAAACTTCAAGGTTTCCGGAAATAGCAGCCAAAGGAGTCTTGAACTCGTGGGAGACATAATTGATAAAGTTTTGTTGAAGTAACATACTTTCAGAAATCCTGCCCAGTAATTTATTATATGACTTAATCAGTTCCTCAATCTCATCATTGGTATTGGTAGAAGTGATTGCTGTAGAAATATTGTTATAATCAACTTTATTAATGCGTTCTACTACATTTGAGATCGGCTTATAAACAATTTTTGACAAATACCTGCTGAGAAAGTAAATGACCAGCAGCCCGATCACAAGGACTGACAGCATAATAACAGAAAGCCGGATCATCTGGGAACGGAAAGAATCATTGGATGATTTTACAAACACCACAAAATCCCCCTGATTATCAGGATAAAATATTCCGTAATAAAAACTGTTGTCAGACATAAACTGCACACCTTTATTATTCCTTGCAATCTGCAGATGGCGGAGTTTTATATTGGGATCGCTCAGATTCTGTCCGAATGTGACCACATTGTTCTGATTAAAAACTGCAACCCTGTTATTCTGGATCAGATAATCATACTCTTTTTTGATCTGGGCATGGCGGTCTTTAGGAAGCTCATCTTTTTCAAGATAATAGATCGCTGAAATAAGCGCTGTATTCCTCAGTTTCTCAAAATAAAATATTTTTGTGCTGTCATAATAGGCAAAAAATATTACCACAAATGTGACAATAGAAACAATGCCGAAAGAGAGGCTTGAGATAAGGGTAAATCTGTTCCTTAACGTCATTTTCAGTCTTTGATTACATATCCGGTTCCTTTTACGGTATGGATAATTTTCTTGTCAGTCTCATCAATCTTATTCCTGATATACGAAATATACACATCCACTACATTTGTGGCATTATCAAAATCTATTCCCCATACCTTATGCAGGATCTGGGTCCTGCTCAATACTTTGTTTTTATTTTCCATCAGGAAAGTAAAGAGCTTATATTCAGTTGGGGAAAATTCGATCTCCTGATTATTCTGAGCAACTTTGTGAAGGTCTGTATCAATCACAATATTACCACAGGATAGCAGCTGGTTTTCTTTTTGATAGCTTAGTTTATTTCTTCTGGTTAACGCCCTGATCCTTGAAATAAGTTCCTCAAAATGGAACGGTTTAGACAAATAATCATCTGCTCCCAGATCAAGCATCTTTATTTTATCATCCGGACTGTTTAAGGCACTTAAAACAATAATCGGAGTATAAATTCCTTTAAACCTTATAATCTGGGTAAGCTGCATACCATCCAGTCCAGGCAGCATTATATCCATTAAAATAATATCAAAATCATATGTCGTAAGAAGTTCTCTGGCTTTTTCACCTGAATCAGCAAGTGTCATATTATAACCTGCCTCAGTGAGCCCTTTAATAAGAAAGTTACTTATTCTCTGATCATCTTCTACCAACAAAATATTCATAGATTCCCGAAATTTCCCATAAATATAGGTATTCTATTTTAGAAAGGGATATGACAGGAGGTCCTGGCAGATTCAAATCTCTTTCTGAACACTATTCCCTGCAGAAACTTCCGGCTTTTTTCCATAATTTTGAGGAATGGAGATGACCTATTTAATTATCGGATTTATTGTTGGCGGATTGCTGGGAGCCGTTATGGTATACTTTGCCCTGAAATCTTCAACCGTTTCGAGAAGTTCTTATAATGAATTAAACAACCAGTATATTAAAATCAATTCCGATCTGGCAAATTCCGGTCTGAAGATACAGGAATTGATTCAGAAAAACGACAAAGAAAAAGAACAGAGTCTGCTTCATCAGGATCTGCTGAACGATCTTAAAAATGAATTCGCCAAAATCTCTGCTGAATATTCTTCACTGAACACTCAATTTTTGGAACTGAAGCAAACCAATTCCAAACAGACATCTTATATAGAAACGCTGATTGCAGAAAAGCAGGACATATTTGCCAAAAACTCAGAGCTTTCTGCAAAAAATGAGAGCCTCCAGAAATTATTAGTAACCCAGAAAGAAGAAATTACAAAAATTCAGGAAGATTCAAAACTTCAGTTTGAGAATCTGGCCAATAAAATCCTGGAAGAAAAGACGGAAAAATTTACAGCTTTGAACCAGAATAATTTGAAAAATATCCTTGAACCATTTCAGGAAAAAATTACTGATTTAAAAAATAAGGTGAATGAAGCGTATGAAAAGGAAAACAAAGAACGTTTCTCCCTTGCTGAAAAGGTAAAAGAACTGGCAGAACTGAACCAGCAGATTTCCGAAGATGCCAAAAAACTTACCCGTGCTCTGAAAGGAGAAAGCAAAACCCAGGGGAACTGGGGTGAAATGATCCTGGAAAGTATTCTTGAAAAATCAGGATTGGTAAAAGGAAGGGAATATTTTCTGGAGCATGAATTGCGTGATGAAGATAATAAAGCTTTATTCTCGGAGTTTTCCGGAAAGAAAATGCGGCCTGATGCTGTGGTAAAATACCCTGATGAAAGAAATGTTATCATTGATTCCAAAGTATCTCTTACTGCTTTCACAGAATTGGTAGATGAAACCGATGCTGATGTTTATGCAATGAAACTGAACCAGCACCTTGGATCTATCAAGAATCATATTAATCAGCTAAGTCAAAAAGCGTACGATGACTATGGAAAATCGCTGGATTTTGTGATGATGTTTATCCCAAGTGAACCTGCCTATATTGCAGCAATGCAGGCTGACCAAAATCTTTGGAATTATGCTTATGAAAGGAGAATCCTCTTGCTTAACCCCAGTAATCTGATTACCTCACTTAAACTGATTGCCGATCTTTGGAAACGGGAGTATCAAAACCGAAATTCTATGGAAATTGCAGAACGCGGCGCCAAACTCTATGACAAATTTGTAGGCTTTGTGGAAAATCTGGAAAAAGTAGGTCGAAATCTTGACCAGGCCAAGAATGTATATAATGATGCCTACAAACAGCTGTACACCGGAAATGATAATCTTGTGATTCAGACTCAAAAGCTGAAGTCATTAGGAATCAAAAACAAGAAAGATCTGCCACAGAGCCTTATTGACAACAGTAATCTTATTGAACCATCAGAAAACGAATTCCTGTGAAAAGATCCTTTACCCCCATCATTGCAGCAGGTTGCCTTTTCATGATCGCAGGGAATATTATACCTATAAAATCCCCTGAGCAGCCGAATACATCAAAACAGAAAGCTCCGGTTTCATAAAATAGATTGTATGTTTTCCTACGCATCATATCCTTATCCAAAATCCGAATCCTTCAAAGAAATTTTCGTTTCCTCTCTGGGAGCCGGACTTTCTGTATACCTGTTTCTGATTATTTTTCAGCCTTTTGGTACGGAAAACTTCCAACATCCCTACAAATTTTTACTGCTCTTCCCCTATTGTATTATTTTTGGAATCACATTTTTAATTACCAATCTTATGGTCTCCCGGTTCACCCACTGGAATATCGGAGCCGAATTCCTGAAAATAGTCATTATTTTATTCATTGGATCTGTTTTGTCCTACTTTTACAATTCTTTATTTTTAAGCCATGTAAAGCTTGAACTGGGAAATTTTTTCTACATGTTTCTGTATTCTCTGGCAGTTGGCATCCCGATTTCTATCATATATGTTTTATCAAGATATATCTATCTAAAGAATATTTATGAAAATTCTGCGCGTGATATTTCTCAGCATATAACGGTGCCTACTACTGAACTACGACAAAATCCCTTGAAAATTTCAACACAAAGTACTGAGCTCATCATCGACGAGAATCATTTTCTATGTATTCAGGCCATGGAAAATTATTGTATATTTTATTTTTTGGAAAATAATAATGTAAAAAAGATACTGATCAGAATAAGTCTTACCAATGCTTTGATGCAAATCGAAACAAATTTTATCAAAAAATGTCACCGTTCTTATATTGTTAATCTTGGAAGAGTAAAAAGCCTTAAAGGGAATGCCCAGGGTTATAAATTAATTCTTACGGAAATTGATTTTGAAATTCCTGTTTCAAGAACTTTTATTTCTTCAATTATTCCTCAAATAAAACAACAGAATTCTTAAGCTTTGTTGTTCATCACTATTCTTTGCTATTCATCACAATAACTGGAAAGGAAAGATTTAAAGTCACATTTTTGCTCAAAAATTAACAGATATGAGTAAAAACATCCGCTTCTTTTTCATTTTTATTTTAGGCTTTATCAGCTATTATCTCTTTGATCTTTTTTATTTTAAAACCATTCAGAATTTCTCAAAAAATATATTCCACAGCAAAGCATTAGCTCATGTAACAGCCTATTCAGTGACTTTAATTCCATTGATAATTACCTTAAAAGTATTATTCCCCCAAAAAAACATTCTGACTCTATTTTCATTAAACAAGCCTATTATCAAAGGATTTACACCAGCTTTTATCGGAACCCTTCCAATGCTTATCGGTTATTCAATTCATTTTAAAGCAATCAGTAGAATAAACGTTGAAACCCTGTTCATTAATACGCTATCTTCAGCATTTTTTGAAGAAATAATTTTCAGAGCCTTTCTGATCGGAATCATATATAGATTTACCCGGCTTGGTTTTTTGTCATCTGCATTATCAGGTTCTTTACTGTTTGCACAGGTACATTTATATCAAAGCCAGAACATTACAGTCCTTGCTGAGATCTTTGCTATCACATTTTTAGGCTCCATATTCTTTGCCTGGGTATATTTTGAATCGGAATACAACTTATGGACCGCAATATTCCTTCATTTCTTTATGAATCTGTACTGGGAAATCTTCGATGTATCAGAAAATGTTTCCGGAAATCTTTATGGAAATCTTTATAAGGTATGCTCAATTGTCGTTATGATTATACTTATCATTCATTTGAAAAGGAAAAATAAATCTCCGTTTGAAATCAAATGCAAAGACCTTTTTATCAAAACCAGGGAAGTTCAATCATAAATTTTACATAATTTTGCGGAATGTTGATAGAAAGTTTTCAAAACGATAAAATAAAAAATGTCACTAAGCTCCTTACTGACAACAGGTTTCGTAAAAAATCAAAAGTTTTTGTAGTAGAGGGCCAGCAGGAAAACGAAAGAGCCATCCAGTATGATTTTGAACCGCTGGAGTTCTTTATCTGTGAAAATATATTTAAAGGAAAGCTGCCTCTTGGGAAAATTCATTATGTAAGTGAAAGAGTATATGAAAAAATAGCATATAGGGGAACGTCTGAAGGGATTATTGGTATTTATCAGATTAAAGAAAATGTTTTATCAGATTTCAATCCAAAAGAAAATGCTACTGTCATTATTGTTGAAGGTATAGAAAAGCCGGGAAATCTGGGAGCTATTTTAAGAAGCTGCGAAGCTTTTGGAATAAATGCCCTTATTGTTGCGGATGGAAAAACAGACTTTTACAATCCTAATGTGATCAGATCGAGTGTTGGCTGTCTTTTCGGTATGGAAGTTTATCAGGCTGAAAATAATGAAGTTTTTGATTTCCTACAGAAAAACAAGTTTAATATTTACACAACCCTTATGGACGAAAGTGCTGAAGATCTTTATATAAGAGATTTCAAACAGCGTTCTGCTGTATTATTCGGTACTGAACATTCAGGTTTAAGTGATTTTTGGATCGGGAAAGGTAAAAACACCCTGATCCCTATGGCCGGAAGTATTGACTCACTGAATCTAAGCAATGCTGTAGCCATTACCTGTTATGAATCTCTGAGACAGAAAAAAGGATAATAATATTCCGTATAGAATTAATTAGGTATTACTATTTCTCTTATGAGCATAAAAAAACCGTTTCACAGGGTGAAACGGTTCCTTTATTTTTAAGCTTATGCTAAAATTATTTCTTAGCAGCGTCTTTTGCAGCATCTTTAGCAGCGTCAGCAGCTCCTTTAGCAGCATCAGCAGCTCCTTTAGCAGCGTCAGCAGCACCAGCAGCAGCATCTTTAGCAACTTCAGCTCCAGCAGCAGTAGTAGCAGCAGCAGCATCTTTAGTAGCATCTACAGCAGTAGTAGCAGCAGAATCAACAACTTTAGCAGCAGAATCAACTACAACAGCAGCAGAATCAGCAGTAGCAGCAGCAGAATCAGTAGTTCCTTCAGTAGAAGTAGCTTCAGTTTTTTTACAAGCAACTAGAGAGATTGCAGCGATAGCAGCTACGAATAATGACTTTTTCATAATAAATTAAATTTAATTTTGTTAATATTGTTTTATAAAATTTTCTTCTGTTCTGTTATTTGAACAAGACAAAGGTAGAGCAGTTAGAAAATTTGTCTATGAAAAATAATTGTAATACCTTTGTAAAATAGTTTTACAAAAAAACACAACTGATAATCAACAATTTAATTATTTTTAAAAAAATTGACAGATTTAGATCTACTACACTTTGAACAGCTAAAAAAGGATGTCCAGAGTCAATATTTGAAAGAATACACCCCTTCTCATGATGATATTTCAAAATGGAAGGGTATAGATATTATATATTTCCAGGAAGACCTTCGCAAAAAAGCCAAAGGCAATATCAGCGAAAAGTCTTTTTACACCTACTTCAAAAACTCACCGGTCACTAAGCTTCCCAGAATTGACATGCTCAATTTACTCAGTATTTATGCGGGATATGACTCTTGGTATGAATTCAAAAAGCAACATCTTTTTGCAGGAGAATTATTACAGGAAAATGAAGATCAGGAGGATGAAAATCTTCAGGAACTGGAAAAAACCGTTTCAGTGTCCCCTGAACTTCCAAAAACTGAAGTTCAGGCCAAAAAAGTTGAAATCCCAACCCCTGAAAACGGAGATTTACAAAAATCAACTACTGATAATCAAGATGTTACCATAAAAACAAATTCCTCAATAAATTCTATTGATCCTCCCGCAAAAAACTTTTTCAAAAAGAATGCATGGGCACTTGTTACTTCCGTTTTGATAGCTGTTACCGGTTTACTGGGCTTTAAAGATGTGCTATTTTCGAAAACCTACAAATACTGCTTTATAGATAAAGACCGAAGTGTAAATGTCATCAACACCCTTGACATCATGGTGATCAAAGAAAATGAATCGCCTATTATGTATAAGATCAAACCGGGGGAATGTTTTTTATATTCTACAAAAGACAAAAATCTTAAAATGCGCATCAGCGCGCCATTCTATGAACCTCTGGAAGTTAACCGGAACCTGGAAAATGCACCTGAAGAAGAAAAGATTGAGCTTAAACCTGACGATTATAAAATGGCGGCCTATTATTTCTCGATAAAAGATGTAAAAGGAGGAAATCCACAGGAACAGGTCGCACTGATTAAACAAAAAAGAAATCAGTTAGAAAATTTAATCAGCAATAATGCTGTGATATACCAGGTTTATGATAATGACACTTACGGTATAGAAAGACTTGACAAACAAAAATATATTACCCTGGTGACCACTCCTACTACTTCATTAAAAAATCTTAATGTAATAGAAATGAAAAAGGATACTAACGGTAAGATCATATCCATCAAATTTAAAATCGCATCCACAGATGAAAAGAATAAATAATTTTTTAGTTTTTGCAGTGCTTTCCCTGGTAATCTTTGCCTGTAATAAAAAGACTGAGATTAGCGATCTGGAAAAACTCCGAAACAGTAACAATACCAAAAGCTACCCTGCAGTACAGATGGACAGCATGCAGGCAATCAACTCTATAACCAAACAAAAAGTTCAGGAATTACTGGATTTATCTACTCTTTACCTTTCTGGCAACAGGAATACGGAAATAGACACAGTAATATACTCACAGATGCAAAGCTATTTTCATAAACCCGATTCATTGACCTTTAAAAGGTTATTCACAGAATTGGACAGCCTGAAAGTAAGATCAGTAAAGGTCAATAACCTTAATGTTTATAAAGAGTTTTATAAAAAAGACACATTGGATTATGCCAGATTCAATGTAGAGTATTTTGATGACAAGAATAAATCATTGGGAAGCTTTGAAAAAAATGCACAATACATCCTTCTTTCTACTCCAAAACTGAAAAAGGAATTCAAATTTTATTTTCTGGACTTTTATTCCAGGCCGCTGGTGAAAGACAGCACTTCTCTGGGAGTCACCAAGTAATCCAGGGGAATATCATTCTCCCAGACATCATCGATATCTTCATCGGGGTCAAAATAATTGATTCCGATTTTTTTTGAATCAGGAGAAATACTTTGAAACAAGCCGTCATAAAATCCTTTACCGTATCCTACCCTATTTCCTTTTTTATCACAATATAATAAAGGGGTAATCACATAATGGAAGTAATTTTCACCGGAATCATCATTAGATACAGGCTCCGAAATCCCCCAACTGTTGGTTTCAAAAACAGTATCTTTAAAAATTTCAATATTAATCAGCTTATCAGCTACAATTTTAGGCACATAAACACGGATATTCTGTGCTAAAAAGTATTGAATGAAGATTTGGGTATCAATTTCCATTCTTGCCGGAATCGTGATAAAAATATGTACTTTCTGCGATTCTTTCGGACTGAAATACCGAATGAAGTTTTCAAAAATCTTTTGACATAACAAGAAAGCCTCATCGGTAGACAAGGCCTTTCTTTTTTGGGTATATTTTCTTCTAAGTTCAGCTTTCAGCATAATTATTAATTGATTCTTACAGAAATAATTTTCACAGGACAGGCGTTAGCTGCTCTCTCCAAATGCTCAAATGCTTCCTGATCAGGTGTTTTTAAAGTATAGAAACCTTTTTTATCTACTGTCTTAAGCAATACTGATTTACCATCTTTTTTAGACATTCTAAAATATTCCGGAGCGAATTCAACACAGTAATTACAACCAATACATTTATCTCTTTGAAGTGTAGCTATGACCATTATGTTTTAACAATTTTATATAACTTGTCACTTGGTCGTATACGGAACCTCGTAGGGAAAGTAATCACATCAGACTTAGTTGCCTTATCAGCTCCTTCCTTCTTATCAACGATCATGTTTTCGATGATCATTTCCCGTGATCCTGTAGTAGGTCCCTGTATAAGCACACTGTCTCCTACAGAAATATCATAGGCTTCAACCAAAAACTCTGCGATATTGGCTTTCGGATAGAAATGCCGCCCTTTTCCTATATAGACTTTCTTTTGTGTTGCGCTGGACCCTGAGTTCGAAGACCAATCACCAAGCTCCTGTCCAAGATAATACCCACTCCAGAAACCTCTATTGTATACAGTTTCCAGGAGTTTCATCCATTCATCAACTTTTTCCTGGGAAAACGTTCCTTCAGCAATACTGTCAATTGCTTCTCTATAACATTTTGTAACTGTTGCTACATATTCCGGAGCCCTTCCTCTTCCTTCTATCTTCAGGACTTTTACCCCGGCATCTGCAATCTGATTCAGAAAACCAATTGTACAAAGGTCTTTGGGGGACATCATATATTCATTATCAAGTTCAATTTCAAAACCTGATTCCTGATCAATCACAGTGTATTTTTTCCGGCAGTTCTGTTTGCAGGCACCTCTGTTTGCTGAAGAATTATGGGAATGCAGGCTTAGATAACACTTCCCGGATACAGCCATACATAAGGCACCATGCCCGAAAATTTCCACTTCAACAAGATTACCGGATGGTCCTTTAACCTGGTCTTTTTCAATCTGAGTACAGATTTTTTTGATCTGACTGATACTCAATTCACGGCTCATCACCATTGTATCAGCAAAAAGAGCATAGAATTTTACGGTCTCAATATTGGTTATATTAATCTGGGTAGAAATATGCACCTCCATGCCAATTTGTCTTGCATAAGAGATTACAGCCTGATCCATTGCAATTACTGCTGTAAGACCTGCTTCTTTAGCTTTATCTAAAAGTGTTCTAACGATAGACAGATCATGATCATATATTATGGTGTTAAGGGTAAGATACGTTCTTACTCCTTTTTCAGCACATCTTCTGGCGATTTCCGGCAGATCATCAATGGTAAAGTTCATTGTTGCTCTTGCACGCATATTGAGTTGTTCAACTCCAAAATAGACAGAGTCAGCACCATTATCTATAGCCGCCTGAAGCGATATGAAATCTCCTGCAGGAGACATCAATTCTATTTTTCCGCTTGTTGTCATTTTAAGCCCTGAATTATTAAGTTGTTAAAACAGAAATAATTTATTGAAAGTTCTGCATTATGCATCCTGCACAATTCTGTACAGCTTATCAGATAAGCGAACTCTGAATGGAAGCTCCAAAGTAATCTGATCTCCCATCTTAGCGGTTTCACAAGGACCTCCATTAGCATAGATTTCAGTAATGGTAACTTGCTGTTCCCCCGTTGTAGGACCTGAAATTAATACTTTATCTCCAACTGATAACGCTTTATGCTCAATTAAAAACTGTGCAATTTTTGATTTTGAATAGTAATGTTCTGCTCTACCAATCAGTTCTTTTTTAACAGCAATCTTCTGGCGGATATTTTTTGTTTCAGCTTTTGCTAAAGGTTTATTTGGTAAATCACCAGACTTTTTAAATTTCAAAGCATCGGACTTTCCTTTCCTGAATACTTTGTTTCCTACCTGTTTGCCTTTTCTTAAACGCAATTGTTCCTCTAATGGTAAATGGATCGTTTCAAGGCATTCTGTAGAACAGCAGTTTTCCATTGCCGCCTTACATTCGTCACATTGAATAAACAATAAATGACATGCATCATTAGAACAATTGGTATGATTATCACATGGTTTACCACATTGGTGGCATTGCGAAATAATATCATCTGTAATCCTTTCACCCAGCCTGTGATCAAATACAAAGTTCTTTCCAATAAATTTACTCGGTATCCCCTCTTCTTTTATTTGTCGGGTATATTCAATAATTCCTCCTTCAAGCTGGTATACGTTTTTGAACCCCTGATGTTTAAAGTAGGCACTGGCCTTTTCACAACGGATTCCTCCTGTACAATACATCAACAGGTTTTTATCTTCTTTAAAGTCCTGCAATTGTTCATTAATAATCGGCAGACTCTCTCTGAAATTTTCCACATCCGGAGTAATAGCACCCTCAAAATGACCTACTTCGCTTTCGTAATGGTTTCTGAAATCTACTACGATCGTATTCGGATCTTCAAGAAGATCATTAAATTCCCTTGCTTTCAGATGAACTCCTTTGTTGGTAACATCAAAAGTTTCATCATTCAAGCCGTCAGCAACAATTTTATTTCTGACTTTTATAGTTAATTTTAAAAAAGAATAATTATCCTGATCTACCGCTACATTTAAACGGATTCCTTTCATGAAGTCATAAACTTCCAGCGTATTGCGAAAAGCCTCAAAATTATCAGCAGGTACACTCATCTGAGCGTTAATTCCTTCATGTGCAACATAAATACGTCCAAGAGCATCAAGTGCATTCCAGGCTATAAATAATTCGTCGCGAAATTTTTTGGGATCTTCAATTTTGGCATACGCATAGAAAGACAAAGTAAGACGGTCTTTACCGGCCTCATCAATAAGTTTAGCTCTTTCTTCTGCGCTTAAGGTGTTATACAGTTGCATGCTATAAACGTTTTAAGTGAGAAAAATATTTTTGCAAAGATAATAATTTTCCGGATTAAGATAAAATCAGGCCGGAACAGGAGGAAATAATGGACAGCACCTATGAGTTGGGTATGTTTTTTTTATTAAATATATTTAAAGAGGAGAAACTTTATTACTTTAATATTTTTTTAAGTTTTGTTAACTATGACATTAACAATTATGACATAATGTATAAAATGACATAACAGCCGTTAAATTTTAGTTAAAATTGAAACATAGCATACTAATTGCTTACTTATTTAACATTAAATTTGTTTACTCAAAAACATAAAAAGGAAATTAATTAATAAACAA
The DNA here is from genome assembly GCF_003385595.1 of Chryseobacterium flavum. Classification (GTDB taxonomy): domain Bacteria; phylum Bacteroidota; class Bacteroidia; order Flavobacteriales; family Weeksellaceae; genus Chryseobacterium; species Chryseobacterium flavum. Next base: position 120,385 of record NZ_QNUE01000002.1, read on the forward strand.
GAAAGATATACAATGAAGAGTACTTTAAAAAAACTATTACCATTTGCAGTAGTTGGAGTCATTTCCGGAGCTACTACCGTTGGAGCAATACAATATTTTGGACATAATTCCAATAACGGGGATCAGTCTTATTTTACAACGGCAGCACCTACGGCCACATTTGCGGGAATGAATACCGGAGCAGTGGGTGATGATTTCGTAAAGGCAGCAAAAACAACAGTTCCTGCTGTTGTTACTATTAAAAACTACCAGAACCGTACTTCGAGCAGAGCATCGGAGCAGGATCTGTTCGATTTTTTCTTTGGGGATCCATTTGGAGGAAGAGGCCAGCAAAGACAAAGGCAGCAGCAGGCTCCGGACAATATGCCATCAGGGATGGGTTCAGGAGTTATCATTTCCCCGGACGGATATATTATTTCGAACAATCACGTTGTGGCAGGTGCAAATAAACTGGAAGTGGTTTTAAGCAATAAGAAATCATATATTGCAACTCTGGTGGGAACAGACCCTAATACAGATATATCATTATTAAAGATCGAAGAAAAAGGTCTCCCTTATTTAAATTTTGCCAACTCAGATAATATAGAAGTAGGACAATGGGTACTTGCTGTAGGAAATCCGCTGGGCTTAAATTCAACGGTAACAGCTGGTATCGTTTCTGCCAAGGGAAGAGGGATCGGAATTTTAGGAAGTCAGGGCAAAGCTGCCAACCCTATTGAAAGTTTTATCCAGACGGATGCCGCAATTAATCCCGGTAACTCCGGTGGTGCGCTGGTAAATACTAACGGCGATCTTATCGGAATAAACTCAGCAATTCAGTCTACCACAGGATACTACCAGGGGTACGGATTTGCTGTTCCGGCTAATCTTGCCAGAAAAATAGTGGAGGATATCAAAAAGTTCGGAATTGTTCAGAGAGGATTCCTGGGAGTTCAGTCTTTAGATCTTTCAAACGATCAATTGGTAGCTGCTTACAATAAGCAAAATAAGACAAACCTGAAGGCCGGTTCAGGAGTATATGTTACAGGATTCGGGGATAACAGTGGTGCTGAAGATGCAGGTTTGAAAAAAGGAGACATCATTACTAAAGTAGATAATTATGCCATTACAGATTTTGCAGATCTTTCAATGTCGATCGGAAGCAAACGTCCCGGTGATAAAGTTCTGGTAACCTATGTAAGAGCCGGTAAGGAAAATACTACCACAGTAACCCTTAAAGATCAGAAAGGAGGCACTTCCACAAGAACCAAAGCAGACCTTAGTGTTACTGAAAAAATCGGTGCTGAATTCGATCCGCTTAATGACAGATTCAAAACTGAATATGGATTAAACAGCGGTGTGGTTGCTAAAAATGTAACAGAAGGAAGTGAGATGGCTAAAATAGGAATTGTAGACAACTACATCATTATAGAGATCAATGGCAAGCCGGTGAATTCACAAAAGGATGTTGAAAAAGTATTGGATAAATACCAGGGGAATGTACAGGTGAAATTTGTGGACGACTACGGAAGAATCTATACGAAAGGGTTTAAAATGCCTTAATTAAAACAAGTTTTCTAAATAAAAAATGCTCTGGAATCCAGAGCATTTTTTATTTAGTTTTATTCATTTTTTCAGCAATTCTTTTCTTCTTATTTCTTTCATAAATCACTTCTACAATTTTACCCCCTATCCAGGAAAACGGAAAAAAGGTGAGAAAAATGGAGATCTTATAAAATGTTGGATGATAAGGAAAAATAATAACATCCAGCATTGCGATAAAGAGCATGATAAAACCGATAAGAATAGCATAGGCTACTTTAGCATATTTAACGATGATAGCCGTTGCAACGCCACCGATGGTAGTTCCCAGTCCGGAAATAAACAAAAGGAAGCCGAAGAATGCCTTATCATCTTTCATGCTGAAAAGAAACCTCTGCCAGTGCTCAAACGGAGCAAAAGCTTCAAAAGTTACCCATTGCGGAAACGCCCTTATACCAAGAGTAATAATAAGCCCGGCTATACCAAGACCAATCAGCACCGCAATTGTATTTCTTATAAAATTCATTAATCCTGATGTGCAATCATAGAAATTTCAATATCCACATTTTTAGGCAGACAAGAAACCTGCACTGTCTCACGGGCAGGATAGCTATCTGCATCTAAATAAGACGCGTAAATATCATTCATTACGGCAAAATCATCCATATTCTTAAGGAAGATCGTTGCCTTTACAACATTTTTGAAAGTCATTCCGGCTTCTGTAAGAATAGCCTCCAGGTTTTTCATCACCTGATGTGTTTCTTTTTCAATTCCCTCTACCAATTTACCAGTTGCCGGATCTACAGGGATCTGACCGGATATATATAAAACTCCGTTTGCCATATTAGCTTGTGAATAGGGCCCGATAGCTGCAGGTGCGTTAACTGTATTGATTATTTGTTTCATACGGATATTTATTTTTTTATTAGATCTATACCATCTGTTTTTATGACTGCCACATCATATTATTAACAGTAATTTTTCAGGTTTATTTGACTGCAAATATAAAATTTATATTCTCAAATGACAATCTGAGATTAGAAAGGTGCATTAGGCTGGGTGAAGCTTCTGTCTTTGTATTTCAGGGCATCACTTAAAATATTGGCTTTTATCCCGATAAAGAAGTCATATACTTTATACTGTCCGAAAGGAACCCAGTTAAAATTAATGGTAAAACTTCGCTGATCTCTTGAGAAGCCGATTCTCGTGTATGCCAGTTGCTTTGTAACCATATCATAGTGGGTACTTCCATTGATATTCCAGTACGGGGTGAGCTTGATACTTCCATCCAGACCTATTGATGCAATCTTACTTCCAAATCTGTTCAGCCCTTTCGAATAAGCATAATTTGCATTAACATTTAAAGTCCATGCCTGATCAAAATGAGCATAATTATCATCGTCAAAATAATAATTTTCATTTCGGACCTCTCCTTTTGATGAATATTTTTTAGCATAATCTGTTTTCTCTCCAAAGAGCTCACTGCTTAAAGGATATGACAGCTGAATATTGAATCCCTGTACGCTGAAATGTCCGAATTCTTCTGTTCTTATCCCTGTATCCTGACCCGGAACAAATGCGATTCTGTACGGATCAAGAGTAAGGCTTGTATTAACTGTCAGTTTACTGTTAAAGAAAGAAGACTGTCCGTTTATGGAAATAATTGACCAGGGATGATCTTTAGCTGCAAAGTTATAGTTCCCTGAAAGGTTTAGTGATTCAAAGATTTTAATTTTTTTTACTCCGGTAGAATCTTTTTTAGACTTTACCTTCATTTCAATATTGTTTCCTATATTAAAACCTAACGCTCCCACCAATCCGCTTGACGGACTACCTACAATGCCTTTTTCAAAAATTGAATACGGAGTAAGTGCTCCGTTTGCATCATAATAATTTTTATAATATCCGAAATTCGGGCTTGAAAAATCAGGGGAATAAGTAAAGCCGATGCTTGGAGTCATCATATGTCTGACTGCCTCCACGGCAGATCCTTTTTTAAATTTCAGCATACCGTAAAGAGTTGTCTGAAGACTGGCCGTAGTAGAAAATGTAGAATATCCTGCAAATTTTTTATTGATCTCATCTACCGTAACATTCTTTACAGGGTCATAATATCTGTTTAATGATTTTGTGGTTAAGGCATTATCAATATTAGCACTTAAGCTGAAGGTAAAATATTTGGCCAAAGTAGTATTGGTTGCCAGTGCAATATTATTTTTTAGTCCGGTCTGCATCTTATCCCACATTGCTTTTGTAAACAATTCATTTTCCTGTGTATTGACAAAGTTTGTAAGGTTAAATCCTGTATTTACCGTAATATTTTCCAGAAGACCCTGTCTCACCCCGGTTTTTGATTTAAAAAGGTAAAATTGGTTTACCGCAACATTCATCTGTGGAAGGCGAAGATCAGCTAACCCTGTCGCAAAGTTTTGAGAATAGGATGCTGTTCCTGTAATGGTTATCGGTAGTTTTAAGAATCTCTTGGTAAGGGTTACCGTAGAGTTCTGTTGTGTATTCAATACATTTTGATTAAAAATATAATTGTTATTTAATGGATTATTGTAAAATTTAGTACTTACAATATCCACCGATGCGCTGAATGTTAGAAAAGGATTGGCTTTTGTATCCTGAGAGTGGGTCCAGTTAATCCTGTAGGTACTGTTTCTAGTGTAATCATCCAGCCCTTTTATCCCTCTTACCATAGTCCCCACGTCTGCATTAAAACTCCCCGAATAGCGGTATTTCTTCTGGTAATTCATCTGAGGACGCAGATTCCAGCTTCCTTTTGTATAAATATCTGCCAGTACTTTAAGGTCAAAATGTTCACCTATCGGCTGATAATATCCTATTCCGTTAAGGAAAAAACCAACATCTTCCCGCTCTCCAAAGCTGGGAATGAGAATACCTGCAGCCCTTTTTTCTGAAAACGGAAGAATCGCAAATGGCATAACCAATGGAGTCGGCACCTGTTCAATGTACATCTGAATAGGCCCCGTAACAATCTGCGATTTATTTTTAGATTTAATAAGCTTGATATTCGAAGCTCTCATAAAGTAATCGGCCGCAGTATCTTTTTTCTTGATAAAGTAATCATCCGTTGTATAATCTGCTCTTTTCATAGCAAATACAGAGTCATTATACTTTTTGGTTTTCTGCGCTATAATAACTCCTTCACTTTCTTCAGTCCGGGCATTATAAGCTATAGCCTGCTTCGTTTTGGTATTATAGCTGAATTCGCTTGTCTCATACTTTTTCCCTCCCTGCATGGTAATTACAGGTTCAATAATCTTTCCTAAAGAATCCTGTTTCCCACGGGCATAGATCATATTTTTGTTATCATCAATAGAAATATAATCTGCATCAATCTGCATATCCTGATACTTTACCTGGGCATTTTTATTGAGGAATGTCATTTTTTTTGGAATATCCCTTCTCTGATCATCTGCCTTTGTACGTAAAACATCATCCAAAGCTTCTTTTTTTGCAACTATGGTATCCTTTTTGGAAATAGTATCATTAACCTCATTTTTAGGCAATTTTTCAGGCGTTTCCTGTGCTAAAAAATTGTTAAAAATTAGGATAATTAAAATTTGTAATATATTTTTGAGGACGGTTTTGGCCAATTTTATTCTATATAATTAAGGCCCAAAATTAATATAATTTTTATAACTGTAAGATGCACAAACAAAATTTTAAAATAATTTTATCATTTCTCCTTATCCTTATCAGTAACCTTATTTTTTCCCAAAAGAAGTTTACAATCGTTCTGGATGCGGGTCATGGAGGAAGCGACCACGGGGCAAACAGGACCTATTCTGACATTGGAAGAGTTGCCGAAAAGGACATTACCCTCGCCATAACCTTAAAGCTTGGGGTAATGCTTGAAAAAAACAGAGATTTCAAAGTAATATACACCCGCAAATTTGATGAATATCCATCATTATCGGACAGAACGAATCTGGCTAACAGAAGTAAAGCCGACCTGTTTGTGTCAATCCACTGTAATTCTTCACAAAGGCCTACTGCATATGGCACTGAAACATACGTACAGGGGCCTAACCAAAATAATGAAAACCTTGAAGTTGCAAAAAGAGAAAATGATGTGATTTATCTGGATGAAAAGGATAAGCAGATTTTCGGATCATATAATCCTGATTCTCCTGAATCATTAATTGCTTTAAAGCTTCAGCAGAGCAAATACCTGGAATCAAGCCTCCTTCTGGGCGGATTGGTAGAAGACAATTTTGTGAATAAAGACAAAAGGTTTTCAAGAGGTGTATTTCAAAAGAACCTGCACGTTCTTCGTATGAACGCCATGCCTTCCGTACTTATAGAAACCGGATTTATCAACCATCCCGAAGAAAGCCATTATATTGCTTCTGATAAAGGACAAAGTGAAATCGCCGAAAGCATCTATAATGCAATCATTGATTATAAAAAAGCAATAGACCGTAAAACCGGCGGCGCTGTAGCCATCAAAAAACAGGAGCCTGAAAAACCGGCGGAAGTACCATTAAAGAATGACTTCAGAATCCTGCTTATGAGTTCTCCTACCAAATATAATGACGGAGATCCTGCACTGAAAGGACTTAATTATATTCTTACCATTAAAGAAAACGGGCAATACAAATACTACTATGCCGTAACCAATATGGCTTCCGTAAGGGATATCAACTTAAAATCTGCAAAAGATGCAGGGTTCAGAAATGCTTTTGCCGTAGGATTTATGCCTAACCAGAAAATAAGTATGGGCTATTATACTATAGAATTGTATGCAGGTGACAAACTGAATGGAAACTCTTATATCCTTCAAAACCTTAAAGACGTTGAAAGAACTAAAGACAGTGGTGTGTTCTATTATACTTATGGAAAAGTATATACTTTAGAGGATGCGGTCAAGCTTCAGAAAGAACTTGAAGGTAAAGGAATTAAGAATACTGTAATACAAAAAGTCTATAAATAATTAAAAATAATTTTGAAGTTAAAAAGTTAATTATTATTTTTGCAACCTCAAAATTTGGCCTATTCGTCTAGTGGTTAGGACTCAAGATTTTCATTCTTGCAACAGGGGTTCGATTCCCCTATAGGCTACCAAATTTTATATCATGCCGGATTTAAAAATACAAGAAGCAAAATTGCTTTTTAAGAAAATCCACTCTAACCCAAAAAGTTATGATTTAAAAATCAATGAAGACGGGATTACAGGCAGGGATGATAAAATAAGTTTCAGGCTTTACAGGACCGGAGAAAGGGTTGCTTTTGAAGTAACAATAGATGAATTCACTTTCACCAACACTACTGGAGAATGGAACAATGCGATGATCATGTTAGGAAACACGATCAAAAAACTTGAAAAAGAACAGGAAAATTTAAAAATAGAACAAGCAATAAATAAACTTAGAAAATACCTTTCAGAAGAAAATTAAAAATTTTTGAAAATAAATTTGGTAGTTTAAAAAAAAGTTTATAGTTTTGCACTCACATTTGAACGATATGGCAAATCATAAATCAGCATTAAAGAGAATTAGACAGAACGAGGCTAGAAGACTTCGTAACAGATACTACCACAAGACTGCTAGAACTGCAATGAAAGTCTTGAGAAATGAGGAAGATAAAGCTGCTGCAACAGAGCAACTGCCAAAAGTTATCGCTTTATTGGATAAATTAGCTAAGAAGAACATTATCCACAAAAACAAAGCTGCTAACTTAAAAAGCAAATTAACAAAACACGTTAATAAATTAGCGTAAAAGCATAGTAGGCCCGTTCGTCTATCGGTTAGGACCTCAGATTTTCATTCTGGTAAGAGGGGTTCGATTCCCCTACGGGCTACAAAACTAAGAGTTGATACTTGTAAAAACAAAAGCTAACACATCAGCTTCGGCTAATGGAAGATAGAGGGCCCGTTCGTCTATCGGTTAGGACCTCAGATTTTCATTCTGGTAAGAGGGGTTCGATTCCCCTACGGGCTACTAAACAGGACAAATGAAATATATTTTCATTTGTCCTGTTTTTTTTTAAAGGTAATCCGTTGTTTATCTGAAAGATATAGTTTGCGATTACGTTCATTCGGGCGGTTCGATAAGTTTTTCCGTCAAACTCCAATTTTTCAGGGAATATCGAACCAATCACAGCTCTCCTTGTATGGATTTCGCCCTCTCTATACAGTTTCGGGATATTTACGATACTATGTAAAGCCCTGTCTAAAGCCTTGTCGATATTGATGCTCTTAGTGTCCGAACCATCCTTGCTCAACTGTTCTTCCAAAGTTTCAATCCGTTCCCTGCATTCCTTTTTGATTTCGAGGTATTCCCCGTCATCAATGGTTTCCGCAAGCAGTTTGTTCCGTGCAACGGATAGCTTTGCGTTAAGGCGGTCTATTTCTTGTGCAATCCGTTTCTTTTCATCAAATGGGTTCTGCGCAAACTTTTTGTAGTTATTCAACAGCAGTTTTTTGAGAACGTTCTTTATGCCACCGTCCAATTCAAACTGAAACAACCCCTCTTCAAAAATATCGTTGGCAACTTCGGCTTTCTGACGGAAGCCACACGAAGAAACACAATGGTAATAGTAATAGCGGTTCGTTCTTCCTTTGGAAGCACTTCCCGTTAGGTTGCGACCACAGTCAGGACATACCAAGAAACCTCTTAGAGGCAGGTTTTTGTCCGAAAGTATTTTGGTGTTCGGATGTTCCATCCTTTTGTTTCCGTCCAATACAAGTTGCACCTTATTGAAAAGTTCTTCACTTATAAGCGGTTCGTGCTGACCTTGCACCAAATGGGCTTCCTCGTCCTTGAATTTTGCAATGAATATCTTGCCACAGTACAGCGGATTGCGTACAGCTACGTGGAAAGCACTTCTGCTCAATTTCGTTTGGCTCTGTGCATTCATTTTCTGCCGTACTTGGTCACAGGCGAACACGCCCTTAGCTATCTCGTTGAAAGCCCAACGCATACTTGACGCTTCGGGTTCTTTGGGAGCGATGTATTTTCGTCCGTCTTCTTTGCTCCTGTTGATGTATCCGAATGGTGCTTTCCCCATCAAACGCCCTTCTTTCCTTGCCCTGCGCATACCGTAGAATGTGTTCAATGCCCTGCGGTCGTTCTCCACTTCGGGAGCAGAAAGATATATCGCAAGCATCATCTTGTTTTCGGGAATGGAAAGGTCTAAGGGCTGTTCCACAGCCTGCGGTTCTATGCCAAGTTTGTTAAGTGTGCTAATCATCTGATAGGCATCACCTGCATTACGGCTGAACCTATCCCATTTGGTAAACAGGATAAGGTTGGTCTTTGAACTTTTCTTTTTAAGATTGTTCAGGAGTTTTGTCCATTCAGGACGGTTAAAGGTCTTAGCGGAATGGTCTTCATAGATAACCTGTCCGACAGCAATCTTATTGGTTGAACAAAATCGTTTCAAGCGTTCCTCTTGATCACGCTGTGAATATCCTTTGTCTGCCTGTTCATCGGTGGAAACACGTATGTATAAATCTGCTCTTTTCATCGCTAATCTCTTTAAATGGATAATGTGTCTTGGGGATTTGCTAATTTACGAAATAAATCATTCAACATCAAAGCATTCCCGAATAACTATCATCGTAAGGTTGTACAGAAATTCCATAATCAGTTCGGCTTCTTCCTGCCCCACGTCAATACCCTCTTTGCGGAGAAGCTCCATTGCTTCTTCGATAGGTATTTTCTCTATTTCCTTTCTCTCCTGCATCGCCTAACGCTGTGTTGTTATGGCTAAAATAGTTAGAGAAATAAGTCAGCCTCCCAATGTTGCAGTCAGAGGTCGTGTTTGGCGTGCAGAGGTAGTTTGTACAGTTTTTACACTTCTCCAATCCGACTTACATAGTCAAGTTTTGGTCTATTATGGCTTGGCATCATTTGTCGTTCAGAGGTAGCATTTGGCATTATGATGTATGATAATGGTTCACAACACATCCCCTTACTTTGTAAAGAAGCTACGGAGGTGTTTTAATGCGAAAAGACAAAGTATTTACGGACACGATAAAAACAGTTTCGGACTGTTTTTTTTTCGGCTAACTCCAATCCGTTTGCAGGACGGATTTCTCTGAACCCCTGTTCAGAGCAAGTTATCTCTTGAGGTCCTCGAAATGAATTTCAGTACCTCAAAAGCACTTGCCCTTGCAGGAGGCTGAAAACCGCTCCGAAGTCGCAGTTTTGGTTTAACATTAAAATGGATTTATTATGGAAGAGAAGAACAGAAAACAGATTAGGAAAACAGGAAGGAAACCGAAGAATGACCCTGCGGTCAATCGGTATTCCATTAACCTGAATGCAGAAGACAATGCCAAGTTTCTTGCCCTCTTTGACCAATCGGGAATGAAGATAATGGCACATTTCATTACGGCTTGCATCTTTCAGAAGACGGTAAAGACCGTAAAAATTGATATGAATGCAGTTGAATATCACACAGGACTGACCAAATTTTTCGGTCAGTTTCGGGGAATATCAACTAATTACAATCAGATTGTAAAGCTGTTGAACGCCAATTTTTCGGATAAAAAAGCATCGGCATATCTCTATAAATTGGAAAAGCAGACAGCAGAAATGAAAGAACTGTTGCTAAAGGTTTTAATTCTTTCCGATGAATTTGAAAAGAAATACCTAAACAAAGAGTAGAAATATGATTGCAAAAATCGGAAAGGGAAGCAATATGTACGGAGCGATTTTGTACAATCAGCAGAAAGTGGACAAGGAAAATGGAGAAGTTTTGTTGCTGAACAGGCTACCCGATACAATGGACGGCAGGTTTTCTGTAGCGTATTTTAATAAATGCTTTGAACCATATTTATCAGCAAATATCAAAACAGAAAAGACGGTACGCCATATATCGCTGAACCCAGATCCTGCGGATAAAATCAGCGATAATCAATTTACAGAAATGGCACAGGAATATATGGAGCGTATGGGCTACAGCAATCAGCCATATATTGTTTTCAAACATACGGATATTGACCGAACGCATATCCACATTGTTTCGACCTGTGTAGGCATTGACGGAAAGAAAATCCCTGATGATTACGACCATCCACGCTCAATGGCTATCTGTCGGGATTTGGAGCAGAAATACAACCTGCGCAAAGCCACCGAGCAGGAGCAGAAACAAGCCAACAAAGTTTTCAGACCTGTGGATTACCACAAGGGCGATATCAAAAGTCAGATAGCTTCGGTAGTCCGTCATTTGCCGAAGTATTACAGCTTTCCGACTTTGGGAAGCTATAATGCTTTGCTGTCGCTATTCAACATTATAGCGGAAGAAGTCAAAGGCAAGCGGAACGGTCAGACCGTAAACGGATTGGTCTATGTGGCATTGGATGACAATGGCAACAAGGCAAGCAATCCGTTCAAAGCATCGCTTTTCGGAAAAGATGCAGGCGTAGCACAACTGCAAAAACACTTTGAACAGTCCAAAGAGAAAATGAAAATCAACCCTGCAAGGAGTATCCTGAAAAACACGATAGAACTTGCCATACATACCACAAATAACGAAACAGATTTTAGAAAGCAATTGACCGAGCAAGGCATCAATACCGTTGTAAGACGTAATATTGAAGGACGAATTTACGGTATGACCTTTATTGACCACGAGAGCCGTAGCGTTTGGAATGGTTCAGCTTTGGATAGAGACCTATCGGCAAATGTCTTTAACGATTGGTGGAACAACGGAAATAAGCCCGAATTGAAGATACAGGACAGCCCAGTTTCCAATACGAACACAATAGACAACCAACCAAAAGACCTTTTTGGGTTTATTCCGCAGGAACATTCGTCTAATTTCGATTTGGGATTATTCAGCCTGTTACCCGATGCACAGGGCGTAGATTACGAGGAAGAACAGTTTGCTAATCGAATGAGGAAGAAAAAGAAGAAAGGGAGGAGGTTGTGAAAGTATATTGAAAAATACATTTTGTATGATGTCAATAGCTCATTTTAAACTTAAAATATAAATTTGTCTATAATATAAGTGTAGGAAATTGTGACAACAACCTTTATCACAATATGGCACGAAATGGTCAATAAACTACATTAAAAATCGTAACTATTTTCAGGGAAGATTACAATATCATTAGGGCTTTCTGGTTGTTGATTTAATTAAAGAATTAGTCAAGATGGTCGTATGCTACTAAGTAAGACAAATGGACTCAATCAGTAGAACTTGCAGATCAAATAAGATATTATCATTCTATCTTTAAATAAGGTATCTAGATGCAGATTTTTTTGTCCATAATCTGTAACATTTTAAGTTCTTCTGTATTTATCTATGTATAATGGAAATCTATTTTAATGGAATTCGAAAATCTATATAAAAAGTACTCGAGTAAAATATTCAGGGTTTGCTTTGGCTATTTCAATGATACAGAAAAAGCCAAAGACGTGATGCAGGATACTTTTATTACCGTATTCACGAACTTGAATGAGCTCAAACATAAAGAAAATATAGCTGGATGGATATACAGAATTGCGAGCAACAAATGCCTCAGGCAGATCGAGAACGAAAAGAAAAAACAACTTGTTAGGGAATATAGTTTTTTTGATCATGAGGAACTAGATCCTCGTCTGGAGGAGACTAACTTTGTTAGACTCCACCGTTGCATAGCTGAACTTCCGGATATGGACAGGCTGATAATAGGCTTTTATCTGGAGGATCTAAAGCAGGATAAAATTGCTGAAATATTAGGACTGAGCCACTCAAACATACGGGTTCGGATCCATAGGATAAAAGAAGTGTTATCGAAAAAAATGAAGGAAGATGAATAAGGATATCTTGGACTTAAAAAAAACTTGGCAATCATTGGAGATAGATCCGAATGAATCGTTCTATGATTTTAACCAAACTCTGCAACATTGGAGAAAAAGGAAAAGAATAATTGTTTTCCTCTGGTCCATTGCCGTTATACTTTTCTCAGGAATAAGCTTTGTCTACGTCATCTATACAGATGAATTGAACAGCATGAGCAAAAGCATTTCAGAGATTATCCTGCTCGTGATATCGGTTCATCTATTCGGATATTCTTGGCGGAGGATTACGAGAGAACGAAAAGAATATCTGTCAAACAGTACCGATTTTATCCGGACCCTTCCAGATATCCATATTAAGCAAGGGCAACGTGAGCTGATGATGTTCTGTATAGTGTCAACATTTTTTCTGATTGCGGTTTTTCTCTATTTTTTAGATTCATTGCTTCCCTCTCCTGTCAGCGTTATACTGTCATCAGCATTATTATTGATCCTTACAGGCATTCTATGGACAATATTGAAACAAATCCTTTGGAAAAGGATAAAAAGAAAGAACCAAAGATTATCGTCCAAAATAGCAGAAATTTTGCAATATGATTAAAAATATAGTTTTTCTTTTATTGATCTATATTCCATTTTTTGGGTTTGGTCAAACAAAAAGCATCCTCTTTAAAGGAGTTAATAGGAAATACATTATCTATACTCCGAAAGGCTATTCAGTTGATAGATCTTACCCGATAGTGTTCAATTTCCATGGTGGGGGGATGACACCTGCTGAGCAGATGCTCTATACAGGTATGAACAGAACAGCTGACAGGCATGGATTTATCGTTGTCTATCCAAAGGGGATAAACGAAGATTGGAATGTAGGCTATGGCATGTCCTACAGGGATGGAACTGACGATATAGGTTTCGTTGACAGCCTTCTTTCGCATATCGAAAAGGAACATAAAATTATAGAGAACAAGGTATTCGCTACCGGACTGTCCCGTGGAGGATTTTTCTGCCATAGGATTGCATCAGAACTGCCACATAGATTCTCAGCGATCGCAAGCATCGGCGCAAACCTTCCTGATTCAGTGGCCGTTTATCATAAGCCTCAAAACCCAATTTCTGTCCTTATGGTGAACGGAAAGGTAGATCAGTTAGTCAATTATGATGGAAAGAAAGGTGGCTATTTTTCAGCTAAGGATACTTATGAGTTTTGGAAAACGAACCTCTTTAATATAGCAGATGCTAAGCCTCTGCATATGGACAGAAAGTCTGTACATGGCAAATCGGTCACGATCCTGGAATCACAAAGCTGGGATCGAAACTTGACATTGATCACGATCGAAGATGGTGGACACACATGGCCTGGAGCAGATGACTTTAATATTGGCCTTCCGATCGGGCCTACATCAAAGGAACTCGATATCAATGAATATATGTGGAACTTTTTCAATAAAAATCAGTGAAAGCTGAGACTTTCACCGGAATGATTTCAAAGGATAAAAAAATGACATTCAATTATCTGTTGCGTAAAATTGCACCTTTTGGGAAACCAGATAGCCTTTTGAGGATGTTCAGAACATGTTATGTCCTGTTATGGATACTCCTGCCGTTAGCTGCTGCTAGTCAATCCCTGCAAGGTAAAATAGATGATCTCCTAAAACAGGAGAAACTCTCTGGCGCAGTTTATTCGACTATAAAAGACAGTCACATTACATCGTTTAGCTCCGGACTTAAAAATTTGGAGACGGGCGATCCAATGCTTTTGGACGATAAAGTTCATGTGGGTTCCTTAACCAAGACCTTCCTTGCAATAGGGATCTTGCGATTGGCTACCCTCAATATGCTCGATCTGGATGATCCAATAAAGAAATATTTGAAAGACCTGCCTATGGACAACCCTTGGGAAAGTTCCAACCCTGTTACGATTCGGCATCTGCTTGACCATACCTCTGGTATGTCCGACATTCGACTTTGGCACTTCTTCAGTACGGGGGCGACCGCTCAAACACCATTAAACGAGTTTTACGGAAGGAATCCTAAGGTACTGGACGTACATGTTAAACCCGGAACAATGTTTTCCTACTCCAATATAGGATATACGCTACTAGGCATGCTGATAGATACTATCGTAAAGGAGCCATACGAAGATTATCTCGACAGAAACCTTCTCCGGCCAATTGGTCTTAAGAACAGCTCTTTCCATTTCAGAACCCAGCACGAAGACAAAAAGCTGGCCATGGGGCATTTTGACAATGGAGATCCGGCCTTTGCTATGCCGATCTATGTTCGCCCTGCAGGCCAGTTTACAACTACAGCTGAAGATATGGGAACATTTTTGCAGTTTTTGCTCAACGGTGGACGATTAAATGACCAGGAATTCATCAAAAAAGAGTTCATCGATCAAATGGGATTACCGGTAAATACGATTGCCGCAAAAAATGGACTGAGATTGGGCTATTCTCTGGGAGCTCTATCCAGAGATCGCCATGGTGTTGTCGGAATAGCCCATTCGGGAAACACGATTGGCTTCAGGGCGATGTATTACCTCTTTCCAAAAGAAAAAAAGGCATTTTTCATAGCGCATAATATGGACAGCGAAACCGCCGATTATGATCTGTTCAATAAAACCCTGATCGATCATCTGGATCTGGACACTTTACGAGTGCAAATCGGTTCAGTAAAGAGTTCGTCGTCTGTACAGGATTCCGAATGGGAAGGCTATTATGTCCCTGTATTTACAAAGATTCATCCCATGGAACTCATCGATGTGATCAGCGGATATACTGTTGTGAAAAATAGCGGAAACGGTATTTCTATCCGACCCTTTCAAAAGAAAGAAATTTTTGCAAAGACAATAGGTAACGCGCTGTTTGTTGCACAGGGCAGAACAGCAGCTTCCCACTTGTTCTATAAGGATGGATCGGGCGTAACATTTCTCACAACCGGCACAATGACCTTAAAAAAGATAAGCAGCTGGAAAATCTACCTGAGCACGATCAGTGTTGTTCTTGGGGTCGTCGCGGCTTTACTCATGATTCTTAGTTTCATCATTAATTTATTCAGGAGAAAATGGAAATATTTCATGTCACCAGCTATGTTCTGTATTTCGACGTTGATATTGTTCACGTTATCCTTACTATTTGTATCAAGTATTGATATGATAAGAATAGGAAATAAATCCCCGCCCACTATGATGATCTATGCGTGTACCTTTTTACTTCCGGCTGGTTGTTTTATATCTCTGATAAAATATGGATCAACGCTAAGTAAGAGTATAAAACGTATTGATTTCTGGCTGATCGTTTTGGTTTCACAATTCGTTATAACACTCTGGTCATATAATCTGATACCCTTTGCAACTTGGGAATGATGGAATCAATGAACAGATCGCGGTTTATCCTGAAATATTTGGTTTAACATTAATTAATAATAAAATATAGTACAGTATGAAAAAGACAAATTTTAAGATTAGATTTTGCAAGACTTTAGTTTTGATGATTGCACTCATAACCTTTGTGGGCTGCAGCAAAGATGATGACAACCCTAATCAGGGAACAGGTTCGATTGACGTTGCAGTAGGTACATATAAGGGCGCCTATAGAATTGATGGTGTCAATTACTTTAATGCTGTATTAATTGTCACGAAAGTAGATGATAATCGACTTAAATTTGAGGCTAAAGCTGGAGAACCTTATTCACACGCAGCTTCCAGGACCATCCGGGCAAAAGCTGATGTACCGGGGCTTGTCAATGGAGACGATGCCCAGGGACTGTTTGGTTACAAAATTGCGGAGAAAAAATTAAATTTGGTTGTGAATACACTAGAAATCCCATATAGCTTTGAGGGAGAAAAACAGTAATTGTAGAATTAAGACCAAAGACCGGTCAAACTGAAGAACTTAGGATGTGATACATATTACATCCTAAGTTCTTGTTTGTTATTGTAATTTAAGCATTTTCATTGTAACATGTTTGGGGGGTAAACTTAAATAAACTGATTTGATAGGTAAGGCATTTTCATTAAATCATATTATCTCGGAGATACAGCGAAAAGAAAACGCTATTTCGCTGTCTGCACCCAATGAGATTAATGAAGCGTACCAAATGACCATATACCTGCAAGAATACTTGGCGTCGATAAGAGAGGATGTTACAACGCAGGGCTTTAAAAACCAGTGGGAGGAAATCAATTTCTTTCGCAACATTAAGCCATACATCCTCTCCAAACTGATTTACCACAATAAGATATTCCGTATGCAGACGGCTTGTCCAGTTGACGGAGGGAAAATGTATGCGAGCTATTTTTTAGAACAGTTGCAGGAATTAAAACAGGAATATAGGGAACATATTTACAATTCAGATTTTTACAGATATTACCGGTCAGGAAGAACCGACCGTGATGAAACCTATTTTAGATTGGGCAACATCAATTTCCACGATGGACTGAATAGTTTTGTTTTTGAAATTGACCCGCTGTTTTCAACTTATTATGATAACAAAGTAGCTCGGATAATAGCCAACGAGTTACTCTACACCTACATACTTCAAAAAATCAATAATGATGAAATGGCAGGTTCTCTTTCTGCAAGGGATATTTCATCAGACGGTATTCTTTGGACGGATACCAAAAATGCACTGATAGAACTGATTTATGCTCTGTATGCGAATGGTTCTCTTTCCTACGGTAAAGTAGGAATACGAAAAATCAGTTTAGTTTTTAATATTCCATAGCAGTAACTTCCGCACTTAGGGAGGTTAGCTGTTCTAAATCCTCAAGAAAATGTTTCGAGATTTGTTCGGTTTCGGCTACAAAAGGACTTTTTCGAAAGTCCTTTTTTTTATTCTATATACTGCAATCCGATTTTTTCCTATATAGATCTTTCTGTAAATACTATGCCCTTACTGCTCAAGAATACAATCCTAAACTTGGTAACCCATATGAGGGTTATATTTTGAATTCTATATAGTCCTTGCAGAACTTAATTCAGAACTTATAAGTCTGAAGATATAAAACTACATTATTGTACTCAGCAAAACTGCCGAAAATAACAATTAAGCAATAAATTAAATATTATTCTCCGGTTCAGACATTGAAACCTGATTTACCTTCCCACTTTCACAAAGAAAAATTAATTTTGAATTAAAAATAATAATTTTACTTTATTATATTCAATTTTTACAAAATTTCCACAAAATCAAATAAAATAGCTAACATAATTATTTTATTTATAAATTTACAAAAAGCTAAAACCAAAATTTTCTACATATGAAAACTAATTTATTATTGAGCAAACGCAATCTGAGAGCAGCAGTATTTGCTTCGTTATTATTTTTTACAGGAACAAAATCCTTTGCACAAATTAACAAAGTTTACGCCAGCAGCCAAACCAACCAAACATATGGTTTATGTATAGGCTGTGGAGTATTAAACCCTCAAAATGCAGTAGGAAGTAATGAAAACGATTACTCTACCCTGCAGGTTTCTGTGGGACTGCTTGCCAGAACCGAGCAGACTTTAATTTTCCCTACCTCAAACATCATCGCAAATACCAATAAGCTTGTAATTGGTATTGGTTCAAACGGAACACCACTGTCAGCTCAGGTATTAGGAGGTATATCTATTGAAACATTTAATGGTGATGTATCAAACAATGATTATCAAAATCTTAACAATGATATTATTCAACTAGGCAGCGCAGATCCAAGCAAAGCTGAAATTGAACTGACCATGAATATTCCTTTTGACAGGGTTAAAATAAATGTAAATTCAGGATTACTAAATATTGGAGGTGAACTTCGTGTATATTATGCATATCAGTATAAAGATCCATTCATCAGTCTAAAAGCTTATAGTGAAGGCGGGCAGGTAACACTTGATAACAAACTTCCTGTAGAAGGCTCTGAAGTAACCTTAACCAACACGTCAGGAAAAGAAGTATTCCGAACCACATTGAGGTCAAATACATTTGCTTCCGGTCAGCCACAGGGTGTATATATTATGACGCTTAAAACAAAAGAGGGAAAAATGTATTCCCAGAAAATCATGATTAAATAGAATATTATATAAATGATTCCAACCCGGCAGGCTTAAACACCTTGCCGGGTTTTTACATTTATACCCAAGACGTTCTGGCTAATCCCATTAAAACAGCTGTAAATACAGCAAAGGCAAAAATATATAGAGTGTACAATTTTAAGATATCCTTTTTGTAAGCAAAAGCCCCAGCCAAAAACCGGCCGGGGCTAATGAAACAAATTAACTATGCTAAAAATTAATTTTTAAGAACCTTTTGCTGATATACAGCTTTATCTGTCACAGCTTTCAGAATGTACATTCCTTTTGGAAGCAAACTAACATTGATTTGTCCGTTATTCACCTGAACATTGATCAACTTTCCGGAAACATCATAAAGAGAAACATTTATAATCTTCTCCTGAGTTCTGAGGGTAAGAATATCCGTAACCGGATTCGGATAAATACTGAATTCCAGCTTTTTAGCTTCCGCAGTTGCTAAAGTAGAACCGGAGCTTGTTACTGATATTGTTTTTTCTATCAGTTTACCGTTTGAGTTAAATCCGATAACGATTTCGGCTGATCCGGCAATAAGAGGGGTCAATACCAATTCATCATTAGTGTTGATTACCGAAGAAACAACGGTTGGGTTAGTGTTTGACTTTACAGATTTTACAATCGCAGCAGATAAATTATCATCATCAGAAATTACTGTTTTCAGATCAATTGTAGTTACATTTCCAAGGGCAACCTGCGAAGGAAGCGTATTGCTAACAACCGGAGCAGTATTGTCAGGAAACACGGTTAATGCAGGGAACCAATAATAGTTGTCAAGTGTTTTTGTATTAACAAGATTTCCGTTTATATCAAAAGTATGGATCCAGTTCTTCTCATAATGTGCTCCATATCCACTTTCAGTTGTATTTAAAATAAGTTCTCCCGTAACAGGGCTTACCCGTAAGGCTGCACCATATGGAATCTGCTTAAACTGTCCTGTCTGTCCCGGAATTGCAGCAAAGTTTTCATTAAAAGTTTTTGAGGTCACGTCAAATTTAACAATCTGAGATCCGGAGCTCCAGCTGCTGATTGAGTTGATCCAGAATAATGCATTTTCCTTGCTGCTTGCCGTAAATTTACCGGCATTCCATGCTCCCCAGTCTCCCAGGTATTTAGTTGTGGGAATATTATAAACCTGGGTTGCAAAAGTAGTTGGATGGATACTGATAAGCTTCTGTTCCTGAATCCCCCATACACTTCCGTCTTTTGCCTGAACGACGGAATAGAAGCCTCCTGAAACAGTATTTACTACAGTATTTGTATTCGGATCAATTACAAGAATCCCTGTCCCTTGTTTTACAGCAAATACATACTGAGAAGTACGGATCATGTTTCCTATCTGTCCGCTGCCTCCTGTCCCGGCTATCAGGCTACCCACCTGGAGATTTTCAATATCAAAAAGGAAGATTCCATTGGAAGCTCCAATATAACCTTTATGCTCATTCACTCCAACAAATGACCTTCCGTCACCTCCGCCAATATCATTAAAGCCGGCAAGCTTCTGCATGGTCTGCGCATTGGCCACTACAAGCCTTCCACCGGGAGTGTATTGAGTATCTCCGCCGTCAGCAGCCTGTTTTGATACAAAATAAAATTTATCACCATAAATTGTCCCGTACTGGGTAGTTGCCCCGAAAGCATGATTATTGTTAGCCGTACTGTAAACACGGTAATTGATCTGACCATTGTTATCAATAAAATTTACGGATCCGTTTGTATGCCCAAACCATTCTTCATTTACCATAAAGAAACCGTTTGTATAGTTTGTAACATTAGTTATATTCAACAGACTCGCTGAAGCTGAATACTTGGAAACAGGAGTCAGTACGGAAGAAATAGGGACAGAGTTGAATGACGGATTAAAATTCCAGACATCCCACGAACCATTTTGAAGAATACGGGAAGTAGCACCCACACTGGAATATCCGAAACTTGTATCCGTTGGGTTTTTTATCCAGTAGGACCAATATCCGTTAGATGCCCATCCGGCTTGCCAGTGGTCATTCTGGTCGGCTGACGTATATCCGTCAAAGTTATAGGCTGTAGTGGTAACTATTCCATTAACAGGATAAAGTGGGGAGGATGTATTACCATTGTAGTACAGAGCGTTTGAATTCTGTCCGTTCAGATCAAAACCGAAACCTCCTACAGCTGTTCCCTGTGCCGTTCCCGGATAAAGTAAGGTTAAAAACCGATGATCGGCCTTGGCAATAGCTTTAATCATATCTTCACCTGTGGCAGTCCCGTTCCATTTGAACCCCCATACCAAAGCATCAGGGTTCTTACTGTCGTTCCACTGTACTACAAATGCAGCCTGATTGGTTCCTGTTCCTACCCAATACTTAATGTCTGAAAAACTGATTGATGCCGTAACAGCTGTACTAAGCGGATTTACTGTTTTCCCCTGTAAATCATTCCGGGGAACTCCCTGTACTTTTATCTGTGCATTTGTGATACATGCAAACAGAAAAAGGAAGATCAAAAGATAAAACTTTTTCATTTTTATAATTTTAAGATATTATGTTGTTTATATTTATTTAAAATGTAAATCATAAGCGCCTGCAACCTCTGTGGAAACCTCACCTACCCATCCTGCTTCCTGATTTACTCCGGTATATATTTTTATAAAGTCTATTCCCGGAAGTTTCACATACTTACCGCTTCTGTCTACAGCCCATGAAATATCAATATTTGAAGCTTCATCACTATTAGGAGCATTATCTGCATAACCATATTCATACGACTTCCCTACCCAATACGATCCGTCTCCATTTTGGTCGAAAAAATTATTGGCCAGCCTGGTTCCTGAAAAACTGCTGGAAGCCCCGGTAAACCATAAAGGATAGTAACTCTGTACATGAAATGTATTTTTTGTTTTAAAACCTTGGTTTCCCAGATTGTCACTCCATTTGATATATTCTACATCTGTCTGCCAGAATTCGGTTCCGGGTACGGGAATTTTATTTTCATCAGGTTTGTGGTAAGTAATGCTATACTCTTTTATGGTCGTATTTTTGAAGTATTCACTACCTGCTATTTCGTACCATTCATCATTATCCGGCTTTCCGTTTTTGTTTCTGTCGTAGGCTACCATAATAATTCCCGGTTCACAAGAGCCAGAACGTGGGTCACTGGCATCATTTCCAAAGAATGCATTTCCTAAGACTTTAAAATCTCTACCATTCAGATTCGGGATCGTATGGTCAAAACCAAAAACCACATATCCTCCATATCCTCCCAGGGTGATCATCGTAGAATTGGATCCCACCAACGATTCGTTTGCTTTCTGAAGCATATTTGCAGCTGTATTTCCAGGAGTATATTCCGGAATTTCATTCATGAACTGACCTACAGCCGGACGAAACTCCAATACTTTGGAAATATATTTATTATAAGGAGTTTTTTCTTTGGTTACGATGATTTTAGAATGATAAACCTGCTCGTTTCCTTTATTATTGATCTTTAAAGTGAGCGGAAAAGCATCTGCTTTTGGACTGATAAATTCAAGTTCTGAATTTTGTGAAATAATAGAATCATTGATACTCCATGTGACGGATCCCGAAGCATTGGTAGGAATGTTCAACACTTTAAAACGTTCAATGGAATAAGAATCATCAAGACCTTTAAATGTAAATTCATCCTGATCATCATGTTTACAGGCTGTCATTCCTATAAGGAAACATAATAAAAACCCGGTTTTAAAATAAGTAAAGTTATTTCTGTTCATTTCTTAAAGTTTGGTTATTTGTATAAAAAAGCAAAGTGAGCAGGGATATTTCCGCCTTCAGTTTTCCATTTAAAATGTCCGTTTTTATCAAAGCAGTACACGAATCCCAGCGAAACATAATTTCTCGCATCTGTTATATAGATATCCTCTGTAATGGGATTTACAGCAATTCCGTAAGGTGTCTTAATTGCAGTTTCATATTCTTTGTCAAAAATTCTGTTGGCAATAATTTGTTCCGTTTTCACATCAATGATTCCAAAGCTCTTTTTATAACTGTGGGTAGTGTAATTAAACTCGTTACCATAGAAATAGAGTTTATCATTGACGATTGTCATTTCACTGACTGATAAATGAAAATTTTTCTTGATGGCTCCTGTTGCGGCATCTATTAAATAAAGATTAGAAGGAACATTATAATAATCTCCTCTGGAATTTACATACAGATCACCATAATTGTCTTTTTTAATATGATGGAGATTAATGGCAACCTCTACTTTTTTGATTTCAGTAAACGAGTTCAGATCGATGACAGATACAGTATTATCATAATCAGGAGCTTTATACCCTCCGGAGTTGGCAACAAATAATTTATTTCCTATAATCTCCAGCTCCTCCGGCTGATATCCCACTACGACCTCGCGCTGGATGGAAAGAGATGTAGTATCAATTTCCACCACTTTTCCTTTTGGTGCTTTCGGGTTGACAGCCACCGGACCGGCATAGCTGCTGGCATAGGCTTTCCCTTCTTTAAAGGTTAAGTATCTGCAGTTCTGCAATGGAATAGAAGTAATTCGTTTCGCTGTTTTGGCATCCAATACTTCAATTTTGTTGGAAACATTAACAACAATATACAATTTGCTCCCATAGATTTTGACATCATTTCCTACATCTCCCAGTTCTTTTACCACATTGGGATTGATCTCAGCGTAGATATTCCGGTAATAGGTTCCTTTCGTATAATCGAAAAAATCCAGGGTACATTTATTACTTCCCATATTCCCCTCATTCAACATATAAAAACCTTTTATTGCTGTATTTTCTGAGGGAAGTCCTTCTACCACTTCCTGACGGACAATAATATCATCTGTACGGCATGATGTAAGAAAAGCTAATACAAGAAATAAAAAATAAAAGTTTAGTTTTCTCATAGGGTGAAGTTTAGAATAAGTTTAAAGTTTCTTCCGGGCATCGGATAATTGATCACCACATCATAATACTGGTTGAAAATATTATTCATTTCAAGACTTACTTTGAATTGATGATTGCCCCAGTTGAATTTTTTCTGAACAGACAGATCGTGAGTGTACCAGGGTTGTACATAATTGTACTGAATGTTGTCCTGATTCACATCATATCTTTCCCCTACGTACATCGCGCTGTAATTGAAGCTCCAGTCTTTATAATCTGCCATCAGGCTGAAAGATCCGCTATGCCATGGTGTATAAGGAATCTGATTGCGGTAAAAAGTATCTTCAGGATCACTCATGTCTCTTGCGCTTTGATAAGTGTAGGAAAGCAACGGTCTAAGAGTAACTTTTCCCAATTGAAGTTCTGTCTGCACATTCACATCTGCACCAATAATTTCAACCATTCCCAGGTTCATCATCAGCCATCGGAACATGCTTCCGTTAGGGGCCGCTACAATTTTATCCTGTACTTTATTGTAATAACCATCTACTTTAGCGTAAAAGGTTTTAAAGAAATGGCGGACATAATTCTTCTGATAAGTAAACCCTATATCATACTGATTGGTAAATTCAGGTTTCAGATAGGTATTTCCTATATTGGTATAATACAGATCATTGAAAGTTGGAAGCCGGAAAATTCTTTTATAGAAAGCCCTGAGGGTAAGTTCAGGAATGATCGCAGGCTGATAACTCATAAATACGGCAGGCGTCCATTCTCTGCTGTCTCCGGGTCTTTTGTTTTTTCTTACTTCTTCGAAGGTAAATGTTCCTAAAAGGCTACCAAGAATTTTGAACCTGTTCCACTGATATGTTGTTGCCAATGCTACCAATGTTGTATACCGTGTAGGATAAGAAAAGTTCTCCAGATTGGCATCCAGATTATTGTACTGAAAATCTCCACTCAGGCTGACATCCCAGTTGGGCGTAATCGAATAGATATTGGATGAAGAAAGGTAAAGTTCACGTTGGATATAAGTGTTATCGGTATGAATAACAGACTGCGAACGAACCGTATCCATAAAACGGGTATAATCGTAGGCGAATTTTGCTTTTAGCTGTGCGTCAAATTTTGGGAATAACTTTTTTCTCAGATTGGCCTGTACGAAATAGTTTTCATCGGAAAGTCTTGCTCCCCTTCCACCAAAACGACCATTCACAATGGGAGCCGGCATTCCACGGTCTGATATATAACCATATCCTCTGATATTCCAGCTTCCGTTGTTTAAAGTTCCGTTGAGAGAAGTTTCAAAACGTTTCGCTTTGATGTCTGAGTCCTGTCTCCGGGCAATAGTATCATAAGCCTGCTGGCCGTCAGGATATTTTTTTGCATACCGAAACCTGTAAATTCCGTCACTCTGCATAAATTCTCCACTGAAGCTGGCAGAAACCCTGTCTGAAATTTTCTGCTCCAACCGGAATGACGGATTGAAAAGATCAATGGAAGCACTTTTTGCTCTTAAAACAAGGTTAGTTTTTCTTATCCCTTTAAATACGGGAGTTTTGGGTTGTAAATAGATAGATCCTGAAGAACCAAAATCCTTTGCAGGCTGAAAAATATCACTCTTCTGACCATTATATAATGATATTTCTTCCAGATCGTCCAAAGAGTATCTTCCAAGATCTACCAGCCCGTTTTGTGCGTTTCCGAGTTGAATTCCATCATAAAAAACACCTACATGCTGGCTTCCCATACTTCGGATATTGATCGTTTTTAGCCCTCCTATCCCGCCATAATCTTTGATCTGAACTCCTGAAAAATATCGTAAGGCATCTGCCACGGAATGGCTGTTCAGCCTCTCAAGATCTTCTCCCTGAATGGTTTGAGCCGGAAGGATTTCTCTGAAATTCTTTTTGTAAAGGCTGATCACTTTAATGGTCTCCTCCTTTAAGCTGTCTTTTTTCTTAGTTTGGGAATAAACAAGTTGAATTGTTAACACACATACTGTGAAAACAATTTTTTGAATCCGGAATGTAATTAGTTTTGCCACCATTAGCTCATTCAGGGATAATGATGACGCTGATGGATATAAGAAAACAACGACAAAGCACAGCTGTCACTGCACAAAATCATTGATGTCCTAAGCTTTATTCCACGAAAGCGTCAAACGATTATTATCTGGCAGGTCTTCTGACTTACTCCATTTTTGAAATCCTTCCCATTAAAAAAAACAGTGGATATATTTTTCAAAAACTTTGGTGCGGAGCTTACAGCAGCGGGTCTGTCCCGGATTTTCACCGGATTCCCTTTTAAGAGCTTTTTACGGCTCACCAAATTTCGGCAAATATAAAAAATTATTACTTACCTCCAATTAAAATCATGATTTATAAATAATTAAAGTTCCTTTGGAGGTTTTGATATTGAATTTGCTTAATTGTATATGAAACCACAAAAGACACAAAGAGGAAACATTTAAGTTATTTTTAGTTTCAGATTAGAATAAAAAACTTTGTGACTTTTGTGGTAAAAAATAATAAGAATGGTAAAAGCTTAAGCTAACTTTATCAGATTCCGATATTCAGGAAAATACTGAGTCTGGATTTTGCTTCAATATCACCTCCTGCTAAATGAGTATACATGGGAAGCATTACTTCAGTTCCCAGACTCAGTTTTTTATAAGAGGCTTCAAAGCCTAATTTTCCGTACAAAGCGCTTCCTGCAGTATTTGGTAACGCTTCATCAAACTGTTTATTCTGAGCATAAACTTCTCCCTGAACTCCTGTCTTTACAGAAAAAATGGAGTTTTCATTTCCTGCAACCTGATAAAAACCTGCTGCTGCGTAATTCCATTGATTTCCGAAACGGTAATTTTTCTTATTTTCTGTTTTAATCGTATAGTCAGTATTGACTAAAACCGCTACCTTATTTTTCTGAAATTTATAGTTTAAAGCCGCCTGATAATCCCAGCTTCCGGTTCCCAGCTGAAAACTTGGATTAACACCAGATGTTCCTTTTTCATCAAATTTTCCCACAGGAATTTTCACACCCAAACCTCCGCTTAACTGATGAAAATTATCCTTAGAACTTACCAGCTGGTAAATTCCCATCAGGTTCAGGTCTCCTATCCCATTGATTTTGATATCTCCCTGCATCGTTTTCTTCTCATGGAAATGAAAGGGCAGACTTGCGTAAACACTAAGCTTTTTCGTCAATGGAATTTTTCCCCAAAGCTGTAAAGTATTGAAATACTGATCCTGTGTGAGGTCTTTTACAAATAAATTTTCCTTGGCTTTATAATGCTGGGCGAAGTATTTGATTCCGATAAACTGTGGGTTCAATAAAGATTCAAAGCCGGAAGATCCGTTTCCTGCTGCACAGCCGCATGCGTCACAATCATCATCAAAATCGAATCTGCTAAAGGTTTCCGGAGCACTATAAGCACTATCTCTGATGGTTTTTGCATGATACTGACTAAACAGCATCAAACTTACTATCAATATAATCTTCTTCATGTTTTCTGTAATTTATTCTGCAAATTTTGGATTGGATATAAAGCTTTTATCCGATAATGTCTTAAGAAATGCAATGATTGATTGTTTTTCCTGGCTGTTCATGGCAATTCCTACATGGCCATTCTGTTTCAGCTGAGGATCAAGATTTGCATTATCTTCTACCTGATCCGAATAGAAATTGAGTACTGCCTCTAAGGTGTAAAATCTCCCGTCATGCATATAAGGTGCTGTATATTCCACATTCCTCAGACTTGGGACCCGAAATTTCATCCAATCGACCTGATCAAGAGTAACTCTGTAACGTCCGGCATCTTTGAATTCCACATTGTAGTACATTCCCGTATTCCGGAAACTTTCATCAGTAAACAGTTCTCCGCTATGGCAGGAAGCACACTTTTTACTGAACAATGTCATTCCCTGAGATTCTGCTGAAGTCAGCTGTTCTTTTCCCTGTCTGAACCTGTCATATTTTGAATCCGCAGAAATTAAAGAAGCCATAAACTGTGATAAGGCTTTTAAAATTCTCTCCCCTGTAATAGTTTCATCTCCATATGCATTCCTGAAAAGTTTTTTATACTTCGGATCATCTTTTATTTTTGAAATGGCTTCCGGTATGGAACTGTCCATTTCATTAACGTCTGTAATGGGACTGATGGGCTGGTCATTAAGGTTATGAATGACTCCGTCCCACATATATCTTTTCAAGAAAGCCATATTTTGAATGGGTGGTGCATTCCTGATACCTATTCTGTCGTCTATCCCATGGCTTACGGTATGTCCGTGATGGGTAAATGCATTTTCCTGAATATGACAAAAGCCGCATGAAATGGTATTATTCCTGGAAAGTTTTCCCTCATAGAATAATTTCCGTCCCAGCTCCACACCATTTTTTGTCACCGGATTCATTGATTTATCAAATGTCATTTCAGGGAAATAAGAAGGAGCCTGCAGATTATACGCTTCATCTTTCTCCAGTGGTTGGATAACCTCATCAGAGCAAGAAATACAGCTTAAGACAAATACAGGCAGAACGAGTATCGCTTTGATAAAAAAATTAATCATTGTGAACGTGGTCTACTTTAAACATCATTGTAAGATTATTGGTAACGTCTACCAAATGCTGGTTTGATCCCATCAACATATCATTGGCGGTTGTAAGAGTAAGAGGTTTGTTTCCGCTTAAAAACTGATTAAGATCTGCCAGAATGTGAACAGAAGGACGGATTTTTCCTGTTACTCTGGCTGTTGTTGGAAAATTTAAAGTAATCTCACGATAAAGATCCGGGGCGTTATTTTCTGTTGTATTCCCCATATTTCCAGTATGATTCATAAATTCCTTATAAGGAGCATCTGTAGCATATTTTCCTTCCAGCTTTACAAAAACATAACCGGCAGCCCATGACCAGGACATTCCTTTCTGCTTGGCTTTAGTCCAGAACTCAGCCTGCCCGTCCTGTCCGAGTAAATAAGCCTTTTGACTGATTCCCAATCCGAATTTAATTGTTTTATAATTGTTTTTCGGAATACCATCCAGATTAAGATATATAATTCCGGCTACAGCATCTGCCTGATCTACGATAAAAGCACCTTTATCAGGGTTGTTTTCATTGTATTTAAATTCATTTCCATTTTCGTCAATCAGTGAGATGTTGCTGATTATATATTTCAAAGCAGAAAAATTATGTTTCTGACCATTGGAAGAAGTCTGAACCGTCTGATTTAGAACGATATCTCCCACATTGTTAAATCCATTTTCAAATTTGATCTGAAGCTTTCCGGGTGCAGTATCCTGTGGGTTGTCATCATCCCTGCTGCTTCCGCAGGCTGTAAAAGAGAATACAGTAAAGGCAATAAAGAATAGTGATAAAAATTTATAAATTTTCATTGTTGATTTTTTAAGTTGAATTTTTGTGTAATGTGAAAACATTTTTTGCCACAAAAAGGCACGAAAGTTCTTACACTTAAGTTATTAAGCGATAAGTTTTATGCATAAAAGAACACTTAAGCTTTTTTAAATATCAAAGATTTAATTAATGCTTTTGCGACTTTTGTGGTTAGATAGTGACAGCTAACTTAAAAAACCGGTGGTTTGAAAATATGGGTCAGAAACAGAAAAGAATAGGTTGTTTCGTAGATAAAGCTGAAATTGAAAAACACAAGTTTCTCAGTAGTGGTGATCTCTGTTGTTTCAGGCAGGATATATGTGTCCAGGATTTTCTGTCCTGAGTTTTTTATTTTCTGAAAAGGAGAAGACTCTGAATCATTGGTTTTTGCCAATTCTTTACTCAGATAACATTTCCCATTACAATGAATCTCCGGTCTGCTTTTATTAATGCAGAGAACTTTAACAATATAATTATAATTTACAGCATACTCTACCAATGGTACTAAAGGTCTTAGCCCCATATAAAGAGTAAAAAGTATGCTGTAAAATAATTTCATGAGACTATTTCCTGCTTAAAGCCTCATCATATCTTTTACTTACTTCTTTCCAGTTCAGCACGTTCCAGATTGCGGAAAGATAATCAGCTCTTTTGTTCTGATACTTCAGGTAATATGCATGTTCCCATACATCAATTCCAAGGATTGGAGTACCTTTCTCCTCCACCACATCCATAAGAGGGTTATCTTGGTTTGGGGTTGAGGAAACGAATAGTTTTCCATTTTTATCTACAGAAAGCCATGCCCAACCGGAACCGAAACGGTCTGCTCCTGCTTTGCTCATTTTTTCTTTGAAAGCATCCATACTTCCGAAAGTTTCATTGATGGCTTTTGCCAGTTTTGCAGAAGGCTGTGTATTTTTTTCAGGGGTAAGGATTGTCCAGAAAAGTTCGTGGTTATAATGTCCGCCTGCATTATTTCTTACGGCAGGACTTACCTTTGAAGTTTCTCCCAGAATCTGGATCAGGGTCTGTTTTTCCTGTGGGGTTCCCGCTATTGCTTTATTCAAATTGGCTGTATAAGCAGCACCATGTTTTGAATAGTGAATTTCCATAGTCTGGGCATCTATAGATCCCTCCAATGCATTGTAAGCATATGGCAAAGGAGTCTGTTTAAACTGAGCCATTGTAAACTGAGCCGCAAATACTGCACTTAAAGCAGCTATTTTCAAAATTTTCATAACATTTTGTTATAAGGTTAAACAATATTTCTGTAGGAAGATGAGTCTTCCTTACTTAAGCAATTTTTTAATATCTTCAATCAGAATTTCCCTGTCGGGATGGTACCTACCGGTTAACTTAGGTGTTTTTCCCTCCGGATCTTCATAATTCAGCCCTGAATAATAAAGGATAGGCATGTTATCCTTATTATATCTGCATCGGATATTCCCTTCCTGATCCACCAGGGCAATCATTCCGCTATGATTCAGGCTTTCACCTTCATCTTCCTGATCTCCGACATAAATATTAAATTGATCAGCCAGGTCACCAATATAGTTCCTGTCACCCGTCAGAAAATGCCAGTTTGGAGATTTCGCACCTATTCTTTCAGCATGTTCTTTCAAAGTTTCAGGGGTGTCATTTTCCGGATCAATACTAATGGAAACAATTCCGAAGTTGGGATCGTTAATCTCATTTTGAACAGCCTTCATATTGGTATTCATCACCGGACATATTGTAGGGCATTTGCTGAAGAAAAATTCTACGAGATAGACCTTTCCCAACATATCCTTATTGGTGATTTTTTTACTGTTCTGATCAGTCAATTCAAAATCCGGGACTTTCATCACAGTATAAAGGTTTTTCTTAAAGTACCCCATCCCTACCCCAATTCCCAGGAAAAGCAAGGCAATAACCACAATAGGAATGATTACCTTAGTCTTATTGTTTGTTTTATTATTTCTGGGCATACTTCTCCGGGGTTTTCTTGAATTCATCTTTACAGTAAACACTGCAAAAACCGTACGTTTTATTTTTATATATAGCTGTATCTTTAAGGGATCCGGCAGTTTTCATGTGACAGATCGGATCCTCTTCATTTACGACCTGTACATTTTCTATCTTCTTTCCAGAAGAGTCCATGTGACTTGCATGTTTTACCTGCGGAGTATCTTTTGCGCAGGACAATAGTGATATTGACAGAAATACTGTCAAAATAATAGGTGATTTCATTTTGAATTAAATTGAAATTAATGATAATGCTCAAAATAGAAAATACAATTTTGTAGGGACCGATAGTAATAAAAACACTGAAATATTGCTTTTTAGATCATATCTAACCCTTTCAAAATTTAAAACTAAAAATTTAGTTTATGACATCATCTACACTAACGGGGGATGAAATATTTTGGAAAAATAGTCAGTGGTATGGAAATCAAAATACTCTGATCCTGATAAGTCCAAAAGTCCGGACGGTTCTTTTTTATCAGAAAAAGAAAAAATCTCATTGGATAAAAAAATATCTAATCCGGTAATTTTTATCGTTTGGGAACTATTGGATTGTTTTTCTGTTTTTGCCAGTTCTTTTGTTACATAACATTTCCCTTTGCAGGTTGACTGCGGAATAGCTCTGTTCTCACAAAGGTTTTTGACAATATAATCGTAGTTAACAGCATAATTCACCAGTGGCAAAACGGGGCGTATTGCAATGGTAAAAATAATGAATATGGAAATTAACAACTTCAATTATTAGGTTCTGTCCTACAAAGATACTATTTCAAAATTGTTTTATACTTCATTTATGATGAATGTCATTGATCATTTTACAAATATCTTATAAAAGTTTTTTCATTTATTTCCTGAATCTGTTACCCATAAAATTAATAAAACTGTGTCTGTTATCCCGGCAATATTATCCCGATCTTTGATAAAGGCTTCAGATTTACATTTATGATTGAGATAAGAACAGCGGTTCCTGAAGATGCTCCATACATTGCATTACTGGGAAGAGTAACTTTTACCGAAACTTTTTCAGAATATTTCCGGGACCCACAGGATTTGTTTGACTACTATGAACGTACTTTTAATGTAGCGAAAATCAGAGCAGGCATACAAAACAATAACAATAAATTCTGGATTGCTTTTTGGAATGATCTTCCTATTGGCTATGCCAAGCTTAAAGTAGTTTCTCCTACGGAGTTTATTACAGCAGATGCAGTTTCCCAACTGCAGAAGATCTATGTGCTGAAAGAATTTCTGGATAAAAAAGCGGGTAAAGCTTTAATGGATCAATTGATGTATTTCTTTAACAATTCTGCCAGTACCCATCTCTGGCTTTCTGTTCTGAATTCCAATGAGCGTGCCCTTAATTTTTACTATAAAAACGGGTTTTCAAAGGCAGGTGAACATCAATTTACCATAGGTAAAGAAACATTTGATTTCATTGCCTTATCAAAGCAAAAATTTAGTTCTTTATAAAAGTTTAATCTTGTTAATAAAAGCTCTCCTGAATATTTTGGAGAGCTTTTATTTTATCCTGTTAAAACTTTTCATCCTGCCTCATTATTAATATATATGTTTTAAATAACAAAAGCCCTGCTGAATCAGCAGAGCTTTATTAAATATGATTTAGTTGTGTTTATTATTTGCTTCTTAAAATTTCATTCTCTGAATTCTCACTGCATTTAAAATAGCCAGCAAAGCTACTCCTACATCAGCAAATACGGCTTCCCACATTGTTGCCAATCCTCCAGCCCCGAGAATAAGGACAATAGCTTTAACAGCAAAGGCAAGAACAATATTCTGCCAAACGATCTTTTTAGTTTGTTTTCCGATATTGATGGCCATCGGGATTTTACTGGGTTTATCATCCTGAATCACTACATCTGCAGTTTCAATGGTGGCATCACTTCCCAAGCCTCCCATCGCAATTCCTACATCACTTAAGGCGACTACAGGAGCATCGTTTACTCCGTCTCCTACAAATGCTACGGTCTGGTTTTTAGCTTTGATTTCTTTAACCTTATTTACTTTATCCTCGGGCAGCAGATCCCCGAATGCATTGTCAATTCCCAGCTGGTCTGCTACATATTTCACTACAGTACCTTTATCACCACTCAACATCGTAGCTTTTACATTCATTTTGTGCAAATTGTCTACAGTTTCTCTGGCATCTTCTTTTATGCTGTCTGCAATGGTGATAAAGCCTGCAAATTTTTTATCGTAAGCCACAGCAATGACCGTGTACACAATATTGGTATGGTTAAGATCATAAGTGATATTGAATTTATCCATCAGTTTAAAATTCCCAATCAGAAGTTCTTTCCCATTAACCGTGGCTTTCAGCCCATGACCAGCAATTTCTTCTACATTTTCTAAAGGAATGGAATGATTGATATCTCCCACATAATTGTGAATCGCAGTTGCCACCGGATGGGTGCTTTTACTTTCAAGGGCATTAACCAGCTGAAGGATTTCTTCTTTGTTAAATTCAGGGCTTATGCTTACTTCCTGAACTTTGAAAACACCTTCTGTCATGGTTCCGGTTTTGTCCATTACTACATTCTGAATCTCTGCAATACTGTCCAGGAAATTACTTCCTTTGAACAGAATCCCGTTTCGGCTTGCCGCCCCAATTCCCCCGAAATATCCTAATGGAATAGAAATAACAAGGGCACAAGGACAGGAAATCACAAGGAAAATCAGCGCTCTGTATAGCCAGTCTCTGAACAGATAATCATCCACAAAAAAATATGGCAGTAAACAGATTCCTATGGCAAGAAATACCACAATAGGAGTATACACTTTAGCAAATTTCCTGATGAACAATTCTGTAGGAGCTTTCTGAGCGGTGGCATTCTGAACCAATTCCAGAATTTTGCTCAGTTTACTGTCCTCATAAGCCGTATTTACTTTTACCAAAGCAATACTGTTCATATTGATCATCCCGGCAAGGACAGTTTCTCCTTTATTTTTGGTATCGGGTTTACTTTCCCCTGTCAGAGCCGCTGTATTGAATGACGCTGATTCTGAAAACAGCTCACCATCCAACGCCAGTTTCTCACCGGGTTTCAACTGTATGATGTCTCCAATTTTAGCTTCTTTTGCTTTTATTATTTCAGGCCTGTTATTATTGTCCATAACCGTTACCTCATCCGGACGCTGGTCCAATAACGCTTTTATATTTCCTTTGGCTCTGGTAACAGCCATTGACTGGAATACCTCTCCAACCGCATAAAATAACATTACCGCTACTCCTTCAGGATATTCTCCGATAGCAAAAGCACCAATGGTTGCAATACCCATCAGAAAGAATTCTGAAAACACGTCTCCCCTGATGATACTTTTATAAGCATCCTTCAATACCGGGAATCCTACAGGAATATAAGCTGCCAGGAACCATACCAGACGTACCCAGCCTGTAAACCATTCGGGTTTTATATAGTTATCAAAGGTAATTCCCAATAATAAGATGATAAAGGATATAATGGCAGGGAGGAACATCTGGAAAACCTTCTGATCTCCTGAATCGTGAGAGTGATCGTGGTCATGTCCGTCTCCTTCTGAGTGATTATGTTTATGTCCTTTCGTATCTGGCTTTTCCGGGGTTGTACTACAGCATTTTTCCATAACTGATATTTTTTATACAAATGTAAAGGTGAGACTGATGCAATGCTATTGCAAACTTTCAAGACAGTTTTCGCAGATTCCCTTGGCAAACAAGCGTATTTCATCTATCCTGAAATTGGTCTGTATGTTTTCAGGGAATGAAATATCGTCTTTGCAGGTAGTTTGTTTGCATATTTTACAATAGAAATGCAGATGCCAGTCTTTGTGTGTTTTTTCATCACAATCATCTTCGCATAGTTTGTATTTAGTGGTGGTATTCTCCTGAATGCTGTGAACAATTCCTTTTTCTTCAAAGGTTTTCAATGTTCTGTAGATGGTAATCCTGTCAGCATTTTCAAAATGATTTTCTATTTCAGAAAGGGATAAAGCCGCATCCTGAGAGCTTAAGAAATCATATACCAGAATCCTCATACTGGTGGGTTTGGTATTTTTATCAATGAGTTTGTGTTCTATATCTTTTTTCATTATACGTTTTTAAAATTTTACAGATGGGCTTCATTTTCTTCGTAGCCTTGCTCTTCTATCTGAAAAGTTGTATGGCTGATTTTAAAGTTATTCACAGTAGTATCTGTCAATGTTTTTAATAATTGATTTTGAGAATATCCGTTCTCTTTTACAACATGCGCGCTCATCGCATTTACACTGGATGTTAGTGACCAGACATGCAGATCATGAATATTTTCCACACCCGGAATTTGTTCTAATGATTGGCGAAGTTCCCGGATATTCACGTCTTTTGGGGTTCCTTCCATTAAAACATTAATGGCTTCTTTCAAGAGTCTCCATGTTCTGGGGAAGATCAATAGCCCGATGGCAGCTGAAATTAAAGGATCAGCATAGTACCAGCCGGTTGTCAGCATAATGACTCCGGCAATCATTACACCTACTGAAGTAAGCATATCTGAAAGGACTTCAAAATAGGCGCCTTTCATATTCAAACTTCCTTCTGAGTCTTTTCTCAGGATCATCATTCCGACAATATTGACGATCAACCCTATTCCTGCTACAACCAGCATCGATTTACTTTGTACTTCAGGCGGATTCTGAAAACGCTGATAGGCTTCAAACAAAACATAGATCGAAATGCCCAGTAAAACCACTGCATTAATCACAGCTGCTAATATTTCTGTTCTGTAATAACCGTATGTTCTGGCAGGATCTGCTTTTCTTTCTCCAATTTTGATGGCTATAAATGCCAGCAATAATCCTACCACATCCGTCAGCATATGGGCTGCATCGGCTAATAATGCAAGACTGTTGGTCAATATACCCCCTATTACCTCAGCGATAAGATAAGTTCCGCTGAGGCAGAGTACAATCAGGAGGCTCTTTTTATGTCTGCTTCCTGCAGAAACCGTTTGTGTTGGTGTGTTTTCCATAGGGTGTATGGTTTATTTACATTTCATAATAAGATGTATTTTCTTTTTTGGGCGGAACATTCTGCTCTCCCGTCATCTGTCTGATATTGATTTCTATGGTCTGTGCCAGCGAAGTCATCGGTGTATCTACAGGTCCGTTTTCAAAAGGATCCTGCATTATGATGGATGTTTTTTCAATAGCAATGAATGTCACCGGGACCAGGAAAGTAATCGCAATTTCTACCAACAGCTGTGAATCATCAAGCCCAAACGGAAGGATAGCCGCAAAAACATAGATCAGAATATGAACTAAAACACTATAAGACCGTGGAAAAACGGTATTCTTCAGTCTTTCGCATTTTCCCATACTGTCGCAGAGTCTTGTGACGATATCATTCAGCTGCATTTGCTGGAAATCGGTCAGTCCTTTGGAAGCTGCAATTT
The DNA here is from genome assembly GCF_003385595.1 of Chryseobacterium flavum. Classification (GTDB taxonomy): domain Bacteria; phylum Bacteroidota; class Bacteroidia; order Flavobacteriales; family Weeksellaceae; genus Chryseobacterium; species Chryseobacterium flavum. The sequence continues at coordinate 156,405 of NZ_QNUE01000002.1, forward strand.
CTTTCAGTTGCCTGGAGTGTTCGTCCAGGATTGCGTTGGGAATATTCACTGCTTTGATCTGATGTTGATCCAGATAATGCTGAACTTTTTCAGAAAAAGGTAACTTTCTCAAAGATTCACCAAGTGCATACGTCCAGATGATCTGTCTTTCTGCAAAATCTTTTATTATTTTGTCTTCTTCTACCCGCATAAACTGAATGATAAGCCTTACAAAAGTCCGGGAATCATTTACGATAGCCCCCCAGACAGTTCTGGCTTCCCACCATCTTTCGTAAGACTGGGAAGTACGGAATGCCAGCAGCAATGATACTGCTGTTCCAAGCAATGCAGGAATATTCAAAGGCAGTGATATCCTGCGAAACCATGGCAGCTCGTCCAGAAGACCAATGGCTATGGCAAATATTCCGATCAGCAGAATTTGGGTTTTTATTTCACGGATGAAATACCAGACTGATATTTTTTTGTTTAATAACATAATCAGGTCATTTATTAAAAATTCGGAGATACTCTTTACTTTTTCCTGCCGTCTTTATTCAATAAAAATTCCGTAAACAGCTCTAATATAAGGATAAAAAACGATATTTTACGGGTTCCGGCTGCTTTCATTAATGTTCGTGTTCTCCGGAATTCACCAGTTTTGCGTTCACGAAAAAGGCTCCTTTCACTACAATCTTTGCATTGTCCGGAATATTTCCAACCGGAGTTATCGCTGTATAACCCATATCTGATGTTCCTTTCACTACTTCTATTTTCTCAAAATTTAAGGTTTTCGGATGTGGTTTTCCTTTTTCATCGTGTTCTTCTTCAGCTTTTTTATCAGTCTGAATAAACACGTAATATTTCCCGTCTGCTTCTACAATGGCTTCTGTAGGAACTGCCGGTGTTGTACTCTTATCAAGGCTTACAATTCCCGTGATATTCATTCCGTCGATTAATCCTGATTTGTTCCCTATCACTTCACAATGCATAGAGATAGTTTTACTTTCGTTCTCAAAAGAAGATCCTATGCTGTAAATCCTTGCATCATATTCGGTTTCCGGGTTGTTGGTCAGTTTAAAATGAACAATCTGCCCTACTCTCATTTTAGGAAGATCTTTTTCAAATACCTGAAGATCGAGATGAATAGAGCCATTATCAATCACTGTGGCTACGGGAGAAGAAATATCTACATAACTTCCGATCTGTGCGGTAATACTGCTGATTGTTCCGCTGATGGGTGCTGTGATCACCAAACCGGATTTCATGTTTCCATTGCTGACTTTTCCCGGGCTTATACCCATCATCTGAAGCTGTTTTAAAAGGGATGCTCTCTTTGTTCTTAAGGTTTTCAGCTCTGCATCGGCGCTCTGAAGGTTTTTCTTAGCTCCTGCATCATTATCAAAAAGCTCTCTTTGTCTTCTGTACTCCTGTTCTGCATAGGTAATTCTGCTGTTGGTCGTCAGATAATCTTCCTGAAGCTGAATATATTCCGGATTGGCAATGGTAGCAATCACCTGCCCTTTTTTCACAATACTTCCTACCTGAATATTGATGGTTTTGATGATTCCTCCATACAGGGAAGTGATGGTAGCTTTATTACTGTTGGGCACACTCAGCAAACCGTTGGCTTTTATAGTGGATGTAAGCTCTTTCATTTCTACAGTTCCCAAAGCAACTCCTACAGATTTCATTTGTTCTTCTGTAAGAGAAGCTATGTTTTGGGGTTCCTCGTCATGGCCTTTTTCGGACTGCTCAGTTTTAACATCTGCCTTTTCCTGCTTTCCGCAGCTTATGATGGAAAGAGCCGTGACTGTAAGATATATGATATTGTGTTTTAGTTTCATGTTATTTATTGATGATTGAATTAATAGTAACGACAGATTGATTCACCTGCTGGATAGATTCCAGGTATTTTAATTGAATATTTGTGGCAGTCTGCAAAGCAAAAAGATATTCCACATAGGAAATTTCCCCTGTTTTATATCCCAGTTGAGCTGCTTTTACAATTTTTTCAGCATTCGGCAGTGCCTGATTTGTGTAATATTCGTACTGCTGTATGTCCTGCTGATACTGGTTGAAGGCATTTTCCAACTGAGCAGAAAGCTGTTTTTGCTGCATTTTAGCGTTGGCTTCAGCAACCTGCCTTTCATATTCCAATGCCTGAATTCTTGCTTTTGTAGCTCCAAATGTCAATGGAATCGCTACTCCTACTGTTGCTGACTGAAAACGCTTTCCGGAATTATAAAAATTCTCCTGTCCGTTGATGGTGTGGAAACCTATCAGAGACTGGTTGGTATATCCTAAACTGAAATCGGGAAGCCCAAGCGATTTTTCAACTTTTTTATTTTTTTCGGCAATTTCCATTTCCTGATAAAAAGCTTTTACAGAAGGATTGCTGGCTACCACGGTACTGTCCAGTACACTTTCTGCTGTCAGAGGAATATAGTCTTTATTAAACGGAACTTCAATATCTTCAGAAGTGTTCATAAGAGTTTTTAAATTCTTATAAGCATTATTTAGATAAACTTCATTTTGTCTGAGCAGCAGGTCAATTTCTCCTTTCTGGGCTTCTGCAGTACTGATTTCAATCTTTTTAATATCTCCGGCTTTGAATCTGACGGTTGCAATCCTAATAAATTCCTCATAGTATTGGTCCAGGCTGGTCAGCTGGGCTTTATTATACTGGAGATATTCGATCTGGTAATAGTAGGTACGAACCTGTTTTATCAGTTCATTGGCCGTAATTTCCTTATCAACCTGCTTACTTTTAATATTCTCATTGATTAAGTCTTTTCTTGCTTTAAAAAGTGTTGGGAAAGGAATACTTTGTGAGATGACAAACGACTGGTCAAACTTCGGACTGTTGTACTGCCCAAGCTGTGCTTCAAAACTTAATTTCGGAAGTTCTTTCGCCGTTGCCCTTAATGCTTCGGCGGATTTAATACTTAAGTCTTTTGACTGTAAAGTCAAATTATTATTCAACGCCTGCTCTACTGCCTGTTCTACGGAAACCGGTCTGGACTGTGCTTTAAAAGTCTGTCCCGGTATCATAAACCCGACAACAAGAATTGCAGTATACATTCCTGTATTATTATTTTTCCTTTTCAAAATCTTTGTGTTAAAAATGATATACAGCATCGGTAAAACAAATAGTGTAAGGAAAGTTGCTGTAACCAAACCTCCGATCACGACTGTAGCAAGAGGTTTCTGTACTTCCGCCCCTGCTCCGGTGGAAATAGCCATCGGCAAAAATCCTAATGAAGCTACTGTAGCCGTCATTAATACGGGCCTTAATCTGGTTTTTGTTCCTTCAAATACCCTTTTCAGAATATCGGTTTCACCTTCTTTTTCCAGCTGGTTGAATGTCCCGATAAGAACAATTCCGTTCAATACTGCCACTCCAAACAGGGCTATAAATCCAATTCCGGCACTGATACTAAATAGCATATCTCTCACTAAAAGTGCAAATACACCACCAATAGCACTCATAGGAATTGCTGTAAAGATCAATGCAGCCTGTTTGAACGAACGGAATGTAAAATACAGAAGCATAAAAATAAGAAGTAATGATACCGGAACAGCGATCATCAGACGCTTGCTTGCCTCCTGCAGGTTCTCAAACTGTCCTCCGTAGGTAAAATAGTATCCGGAAGGAAGTTTCACTTTATCCAGTTTTGTCTGAATATCTTTCACCACACTTTCCACATCACGGTCTTTTACGTTGAAGCCAATCACAATTCTACGTTTTCCCTGTTCACGACTGATCTGTGCCGGTCCAAGTTTGTAACTGATATCAGCCACCTGTGACAATGGAATCTGAGCTCCGCTGGCGGATGTAATCATCAGGTTATTCACATCTGAAATGTCTGTTCTGTGAAGACTGTCCAGACGGACTACCAGATCAAAGCGCCTTTCATTTTCAAAAATCTGACCGGCAGCTTTTCCGGCAAAGGCTGTGCTTACCGCATTATTGACATCTTCGATATTCAATCCGTAATTGGCGATTCTTGTTCTGTCATACTGTACATTGATTTGCGGAAGGCCGCTTACTCTTTCAATCTGAGGCGCTGTAGCACCGTCAACGGTCTGAATAATTTTCCCGACTTTATCTGCATATATGGCAAGGGAATCCAGGTTTTCTCCAAAAATCTTTACGGCAACATCCTGTCTGATCCCGGTCATCAGCTCATTGAAACGCATCTGAATAGGCTGGTTTTTCTCAAAGAATACCCCAGGAATCGTTTCCAGCTTTTCACTGATCTCATCGGCCAGTTCATTGTAGGATTTCTTGGTTTTCCATTCGCTTTGTGGCTTCAATACTACAATCATATCTGTAGCTTCAGGAGGCATCGGATCTGTAGGCACCTCAGCAGAACCGGTTTTCCCTACTACCATTTTCACCTCATCAAACTGCTTGATAATCCTTGATGCCTGCATAGAGGTTTCTATACTCTGACTCAATGAGCTTCCCTGAGGTAAAATACAATGGAATGCAAAATCTCCTTCCTGCAGCTGCGGGATAAACTCCCCTCCCATATTCTTGAAAATAAAAGCAGAGATAAGAAAAACCACAGCAGTCACTGAAACAATCACATATTTTACTTTGATCGCTTTCTGTAATAATGGCTGATATATCTTTTGAAGACGGTTCATCATTTTATCAGAAAAAGTTTCTTTGTGGGATATTTTCTTAGATAAAAACAGGGCACTCATCATCGGGATATAGGTCAAAGACAGAATCAATGCTCCCAGAATGGCAAATCCTACTGTTTTAGCCATTGGGGTAAACATTTTTCCTTCTACCCCTGCCAAAGTAAGAATCGGGATGTAGACGATAAGGATGATGATTTCTCCGAAGGCGGCACTGCTTCTTATTTTTGATGCAGAAAGGAATACTTCCTCATCCATTTCAGACTGTGTCAAAGCACGGGTAGATTTTCTTACGCCTAAATGATGCAATGTGGCTTCTACAATAATTACAGCACCGTCAACAATCAACCCGAAATCTATCGCTCCAAGGCTCATCAGATTGGCACTCACACCGAAAACATTCATCATTCCTAATGCAAACAGCAAGGAAAGCGGAATGGCTGAAGCTACAATAAGTCCGGCCCGCAGGTTTCCAAGAAAAATCACAAGAACGAAAATAACGATCAGGGCTCCTTCGATGAGGTTTTTCTCTACAGTATTGATCGCCCTGTCTACAAGGTCTGTTCTGTCCAGAAATGGTTCTATTACCACATCATCTGGAAGGGACTTCTGAATGGTCGGAATTTTTGCTTTGATATTGCTAACTACTTCATTACTGTTGGCTCCTTTAAGCATCATCACTACACCACCTACGGCATCTACTTTTCCATCATAGGTTAATGCTCCGTAACGAACGGCACTTCCCAGACGGACATCGGCAACATCTTTTATAAAAATGGGAACGCTTCCGGTTTCGTTTTTAACAGCAATGTTTTTAATATCTTCCAAAGAGGTAACCAGGCCAATTCCACGGATAAAATAAGCATTCGGCTTTTTATCAATGTAAGCACCTCCTGTATTCTGATTGTTTTTTTCAAGGGCTGTAAATATTTCGGTGATGCTGGTTCCCATTGCTTTTAAACGATTGGGATCAATGGCCACTTCATACTGCTTTAATTCACCTCCAAAACTGTTAATTTCCGCCACCCCCGGTGTTCCGTTCAGCTGCCTCCGGACAATCCAGTCCTGCATCGTCCGGAGTTCTTTGGCATTATATTTTTTCTCGCTTCCTTTTTTAGGGTGAAGAATATACTGATAGACTTCTCCAAGGCCTGTACTCACTGGAGCCAGTTCAGGAATGCCTACTCCTTTGGGAATTTCTTCCACTGCATTTTTCAGCTGTTCATTGATAAGCTGTCTCGCAAAGTAAATATCTACATTTTCTTTGAACACGACTGTAATCACAGAAAGCCCGAATCTTGAAATACTTCTTGTTTCCTGAATATCGGGCACATTGGCTATGCTTTGTTCAATAGGAAATGTCACCAGCTGTTCCACTTCCTGCCCCGCCAATGTAGGACATACGGTAATAATCTGTACCTGGTTATTGGTAATATCCGGCACAGCATCTATCAGTAATCTGGTGGCGCTCCAGGTACCCCAGATGATCAGCACCAAGGTCATCAAACCAATGATCACCTTGTTTTTGATACTGAATTTTATAATTTTATCTAACACGATTTGTATTTAATTTTATTGAAATAATGAATGCATACAGCATAACATACTGCAGCAAAAATATCCTGAAAACCTCTGCAATGGTATTGCAAAGTTTCAAGCACAGGTAGGTATCAGAAAGCAAAACTTTCTGAAAATCAATAAAAATTAAATCTTAGGAGGCTGCCAGATAGGATCGTAAACCTGGTAAGCAAAATCGTTTTTGTGAAATAGAATCTTCTTTGAAAAGTAAGCTGGAATTTGCTCAGGAATTTCTAACAACGGATCCATTTTAAATGCTGAAACCGTAATCTGGCAACAGCTGCATGCACACAACGGAGAACAGATATCTCCTTTGTCTGTGGAATGTGGCTCATGGATGCTTAATGCTAATTTTTTTTCTCCTGAATCAAATGCAGTGGACACATCTTCACACGGCATTAATGATAACACCATGAAATAAACTGCCAGTATCCATCTTAAGAGATTCATTGTTACAAAGGTAGAGATTTTTTGTAAATTGAGAAATTATTCATTTTAAAGTCCAAATTTGATTACAAATCTTCTTTATTTATTAGCTTTGTATAATATAGACTGCAATGATATGAATTAAATGATGATTAAATATATTTTTTTATTCTTTACATTATGCACAATTACAAACTGTGTATCGACAAATTTCGAAAGTTACAAATCAATTGAGAATTTAAAAAGAGATAAGGAACACTATGAAATTAAAGATGTAAATAGTAAAGCTAATTATGTAAAAGTAGGTCTAAGTACTCTTTACAATATACAAAACCACTATTCTATATACATCTCTTTTAAAAGTAAGGATATGACTGTTACAAGTATTCGATCTTCTACTTTCGGGGAAATAACCCCATCTTCTCATGATAGGATCTATCTCAGAAAAATTGAAAAAAAACCGATTACCGACACTATTTACATTAGTTTCCCGAACAAAGTATATGCATTTTACTACAAAGAAAATTTGAACTAAAAATAAGGCTGCCACAATTTAATCTGTGGCTATTTTATCACTCCTATTAAAAAAACCACCGCAAAAGCAGTGGCTAAAAAAATCAAATCTAGTTATTAATTTAAACTATAAGTTCGGATTATTTTCAATTTCTTTTTGTGGAATACTGAACAGATAATAATTACTGTTCGGAACAAAAGCAGACTGATCAGGGAACGCAAAAACCGAATGCCCTCTTCCATCAACTGTTTTTACGGTTCCATCAGGTGTGGTTACCTGAACTTTTATAGGCTGGCCATTTGCATCCACAAAGCGTTTTCTGATTACTGTTCCCTGAGTTCTGATAATATCTGAAAGCGAGAACCCTTCTCCAAACAACTCTTTTCTTCTTTCAATTAAGATTTCCTTCACAACAGCATCCTGAGATAAAGCCCCGCTATATGCGTTTGCATTTCTTGCAGACCTCAACTGATTCAACACAGTAACTGCCTGAGCTACATTTCCACCTCTTGCTTCTCCCTCTGCTTCAATAAGATACATTTCAGCAGCACGCATATAGACAATATCAGCAATAAGCCCTGTTTTAAATTTAAATTTAGCATATCTCAGCAAACCTTCCCTTCCTTTAAGTCCGTCCCATGAAAATAACTGGTACCTGATATCATTGGTATCGAACAAATCTTTAAAATAAGGATCCGCCATAAAGTTATAATAATAACTTCCTGATGAAGATACATCGAGAAAATGGAATGCATAACTTGCCCCGGATTGTTCCTGGGTCTGTCCGTGTCCCCAGATCCATTCTGCATTATTAATATCATTAAACCCTTCTTTGTATTTTTCGGGGGCCATCAGAGGATAACCTTCCCTCGCAATTCTGGCAGCGGCGGCGGCTTTATTCCATTCTCCGGTATTCAGATAGGCTCTGGCTAAAATTCCGTTCACTACAGCACGATTGATCTTATCTTTATTATTTCTTGTATAGTCTTTCAGCAAATTATCAGCCTCTGTAAGGTCACCTTTGATCAACGTATAGATTTCTTCCAGGCTCGCTCTCTTCTTTCCAACTGTACTTATGGTAGAAGGTTCAGTATAAATCGGAGCCGTTAAAGCATTTTTATCTTTAAGGTAGCTGAACTGATAGAAGCTGGCAAGATTCAGATAACAAAAAGCCCGTAATGCCTTAGCCTGTCCTTTTACCTGGTCCTTTTTTTCCTGGCTTCCTTTTGTTCCATCTATTTTTGCAATAACATTATTCATATTATTAATTGTGGAATAGAGCAATGACCAGATAAACAACGGGCGGCTTGCTGTATTATTCACCATCTCGGTAAAAGCATAGGTAGAAGCAAAGCCATACTTATTGGTCAGTACAGCTACATCACTTCCCATCGCATCACTGGCTCTTAAAACTGTTGAATAACCAATATTAGCGTAGGTTGTGCCATCATCATTAAATCTTGCCCAGGTTCCGTTAATTACGGTTTCTGCACTTTCAGCGGTTTTGAAAACCTCTTCATCATTAGCCTGATCCGTAGGTGCAGTGGTAAGTTCACTTTCACAGCTGACAAGAGACCATACTGCCAACAGAGTAAAAGATAAATATTTTAGTTTTTTCATTTTTTTCAATTTTAAAATTAAAGAGTTGCCTGAAGACCAAAAGTGATTGTTCTCATTGCAGGATATCTGTAGTAGGTAGTTCCATCCAGTGCCTGCTCTGGGTCCATTCCTTTATGTTTATAGAAAGTCAGAAGATTCTCTGCCTGTATATATATTCTGAATTTTTTAAGACCCAATTTTTCAAAATAATCCGAAGGAAGTGTATATCCAAGGCTTACATTTTTAAGTCTGGCATACGTTCCCGAATACAAAAATCTGGAAGAAGAGGAGGTCCAGTTATTCGTAATTGTACTCAATGCAGGAACATCAGTATTACGATTTTCCGGTGTCCATCTGTTCAGCATTTCCGCACTCCATGCTCTTCCTCCCGCACTACCGTTATGCATAATTGAAGTATAATCTGTATCCAGAATTTTCCCTCCTATTTTAAATGTCAGCAATCCTGAGAAATCAAAGTTCCTGTACACGATACTGGTACTAAGCCCTCCTGTTACTTTAGGAAGTGCTGACCCTTGTAATGTTCTTGTTGCTTTTGCATATTCAGAAGTAGTACCTTCTACCGTATTTCCGTTAGCATCTGTACTGATTGTTTTCCATAATGGCTTACCGTTTCCGGGATCTACTCCTACCCATTCCGGGATATAGAAGTCATATACAGAACCTCCCACCTGCAATAATTTGGTTCCTGTAAGGATAGAGCCTTTAGGTAACTTTGTAATCTTATTACTTAATGTGCTCAGATTTAAGTCTATATTCCATTGAAAATCATCATTTCTGATTGGGGTAGTGAATAATGAAAATTCAAAACCTGTATTTTTTATAGTCCCTATATTAGCCGGAAAGTCGCTGATTCCAATGGATGGAGCAACAGGCATATTGAACAGAAGATCCTGGCTTTTTCTCTGAAAATATTCAACATTACCTTTTATCCTGTTATTCAGGATTGCAAACTCTAACCCTACATTCAAATTAAGATTTGTTTCCCATTTTAATTCATTTGTTCTAGCTTTCTCAAGTACTGCTCCCGGTTCTCCGAGGTTGTTATAAAACTTATAGAGTTCCTGATAAGCATAGTAAAGCGGGAGTTTGTTAGGTTGAAGTAACTTATCATTTCCCTGGCCTCCATAACTCGCACGCAGGGTCAGCTGATTAAAGAAATTCAGGTTTTTGATAAATTCTTCGTTGGAAATCTTCCATGATCCTCCGACAGACCAGAATTTCCCCCATCGGTTATCTTTAAAAAACCTTGATGAACCATCTGCCCTTCCAGACGCAGAAATAAAATAGGTATTATTGAAGTCATACTCTACTTTACCCAGGTAACTCAGTAAACTCACCTTATCACTGTTTCCACTAAAGCTTCCCAATAAAGCTGCGGCATCCGGCTCATAGTAATAGGGGAGTGAAAACTGGCTTCTTGTTCCGGATATCGTCTGATAATCATATTTGTAAAACTCCTGCCCTGCTAAAACGTTTAAATGATGCTTTCCGAACTTTTTGTCAAAAGTCAGAATATTACTGGTTGTATAAGACAGTGTTCTGCTGTTTGATTTCGTAACTGATCCTCCGATCTCTGTGCCTTGTCCAATCAACGGATTTGAATAATAATGTCCATTATAATTCACTAAATCTACTGAAAAGCTTGACCTGAATTTCAATTCCGGCAGGAAGGTAAAATCCAGAAAACCTTTTCCCGAGAAATTATCTTCTTTATTTTCATTCTTATCTAATGGCAGAGTTGCAGCCAGGTTTTGATTCTGAAGAGCATTCGTAGGTCTGTATTTTCCAAAATCATATATTCTGTTTCCTGCAGCATCCAAGACATAAGATCCATCTGCATTTCTCTCATAGTATGGATAAAAGGATGGGACTGATCTTGCAGCCTGAATAATATTACTCGTATTAGAGTCCGAAGAAGTCGGGGCTTGCTGAATACTATTGGTATAGCTTAAATTCACTCCTACATTCAGCCATTTTTTTACTTCGGAATTGATTTTTAATCTTGTACTGTATTTTTTAAATCCGGATTCAATGGCTATTCCTTTATCATCCAGATATCCCAATGAGAAAAAATAATTGCTTTTCTCACTTCCCCCGCTGATATCCAGATCAACCTGATTTCTGGAAGCCACTCTCTGCAAAACATCTCTCCAGTCATCATTCCACAGAGCAGTAGCACCTGGTAATAATTTCCCATCGGTTCCTACAGGTTTAGGATATTTAATTCCATATGGGTTAATTCCCAGGCCCGTACCTGAAACCAGGTTGTCTGTAGCCATCTGTGCTGCCTGCTGATCATTTACCTGAGAAGATCTATAACCATTTCTCATAGCTTCCCAGTATAGCTGAAAATACTGATCTGTATTCACCTGCTCATAATCTTTTACAGCTCTGCCGGAAAACCCCTGACTGATATTAAAGTTTATTCTTGCTTCTCCTTTTTTTCCTGATTTTGTCGTAATAATGATAATCCCATTCGCTCCTCTTGAACCATACAGGGCACTTGCTGTTGCATCTTTCAATACACTGACAGATTCTATATCATTAGGACTTATTGAATTAAGGTTTCCGTCAAATGGAATTCCGTCAACAACATATAAAGGGTCACTGGAAGCACTGATTGATCCGATACCTCTGATCCTGATGGTTGCTGTAGACCCCGGCTGCCCGGAGGCACTTGTAGTCTGCACACCCGGTACTTGTCCTTCTAATGCTTTCGTGATATTGGTAACGGGTCTGTTATTAATCTTATCACTGGAAATAGTTGCCACCGAGCCGGTGTAACTCGTTCTTTTAGCTTTTCCATAAGCCACTACTACTACCTCCTCGAGTTCCTTTTCTTTGAGAGTATCTTTTTTAGCCTTGACTGATTGCCCGCTGATACTGTTAATTCCAAGGAAAAACACAGCAACAGATGGAATCCAAATTTTTGGATTTGTTAAATTTTTATTAATCATAATCAATTTTATTTATCATATATCAAAATTTTGCCCTTTGCAGATAATACAGCAAAGGGCATCGATAAATACGATAAACCAAATGCTTATTTTCCCTTTAAAAGGCTGAATGTAACACCTTGCCTGCTAGCAGGTTGTTAAGATTTCACAGGGTCAGTTCCCTCCATCTTTCTTTATAAGCCGATCGAAATATGTTTGCAAATCTAAAAATATTTAGTCTACAAAACAAGTAGACTTTTTATTTTTCATGATAATTTTTCAAAATTTAACTTAATTTTTAAATAAAACCCATTAAAATAGCCTGTTACAAAATTTAACATTTCAATATATATGATAAATATCATTAAAAATATTTTAAAATACACAAAGTAAACAGAATAGATATTTTTTGTGCTTACCTGGAAATTTCTTTACTTTTATAAAATGAAAGTTTTGATTATAAACGGACCTAATCTTAATCTTTTAGGGACCAGAGAACCTGAAATCTATGGAAACGTTTCTATGGAAAGTTATTTGGATATTTTAAAATCCGAGTTTACCTCTCATGAAATAAAATATTATCAGTCGAATATTGAAGGGGAGCTTATTAACAGGCTTCAGGAAGATGACTTTGATGCGGTAGTTATTAACCCGGGAGCTTTTACCCATTACTCTTATGCTATTGCGGATTGTTTAAAAAATATTCAGAAATATAAAATAGAGGTTCATATCAGCAATATCTATAAAAGAGAAGAATTCAGACAAAAATCCGTAACAGCAGCCAATACAGATGCTGTATTATCAGGTTTTGGTATGGATGGATATAGATTAGCCTTATTAAGTCTAAAGTAATTTGCAGTCATTTATTTCCACTGATTAAGATAACCAGAAAACAACTTGTGAAAACAAAGGATAAAATTTATTGTAACTCCATTGGAATTTATTCCAGGCAATTAACGAAGAGAAAATCTTATATCGTTGAGGAAATAAGTTCTGAAAATGTAAAAATCTGTAATGACGAAGGAAGACTTAAATGGTATCCTAGATTTTATTTTAGTCTAAGCAATGAACCGGAAATAATTTCAATTCAAATAGATGATAAAATAGAGAATAATAAATCTGATGCTATTGAAGTTACTATTGAATTTTCCAACAAAGAAAAATATTGGCTGACTTTCACTACTCCAAAGTATTTAGATAAAATACTGGATGAAGAATCTTATCTCTCTTCAAAACATTTCATCATTATAAAAAATCTAACTGAAAAATCTATCCTATCAACAATCTATAAATTGGATGAACAGAATGAACTGATAGAAAATTGTAAAAAATATTAATAAAAAAGCCTCATCAGTGATGAGGCTTTTTGTATGTATGCCAGGAACTATCAGATAGTCTGTTCCTGTAATTGAGGTCCTGAAGCCACTAACTTCTTACCTTCTTCTGTATCACAGTACTGCTCAAAGTTTTTAATATATCTTGAAGCAAGATCTTTTGCTTTTTCTTCCCACACTGAAGCGTTTTCGTAAGTATCTCTAGGATCCAGGATACCTGCAGAAACATTTGGCAATTCAGTAGGAATTTCAAGGTTCATGATCGGAACCTGAGTTTTAGGAGCATTATCAATAGAACCATCTATGATTGCGTCGATAATTGCCCTTGTATCTTTCAGGGAAATTCTCTTTCCTGTACCATTCCAACCTGTATTCACCAAATATGCTTTAGCACCGTGCTCCTTCATTTTACCGATCAATGTTTTGGAATACATTGTTGGGTGCAATGTCAGGAATGCTTCACCAAATGCAGGAGAGAAAGATGGCTGCGGCTCTGTAATTCCTCTTTCTGTTCCGGCCAGTTTAGAAGTGTAACCACAAAGGAAGTGGTATTGTGCCTGATCTTCATTCAGGATAGAAACCGGAGGAAGTACTCCGAATGCATCTGCTGAAAGATAAACAATCTTCTTAGCGTGACCTGCTTTAGAAGGCAATACGATTTTGTTGATATGATAGATTGGATAAGAAACTCTTGTATTTTCAGTGATAGATCCATCTGTGTAATCTGCTACTCCATTGTTAATAACAACGTTTTCAAGAAGTGCATCTCTCTTGATCGCCCTGAAAATATCCGGTTCTTTTTCTTCTGACAAGTCAATTACTTTAGCATAACATCCTCCTTCATAGTTAAATACTCCGTTGTTATCCCATCCATGCTCATCGTCACCGATAAGGTATCTTTTAGGATCTGCTGATAAAGTAGTTTTACCTGTCCCTGAAAGACCAAAGAATAAAGCTACATCACCTTTTTCTCCTACGTTTGCTGAACAGTGCATTGATGCCATTCCTTTTAGCGGCAGGTAATAATTCATCATGGCAAACATTCCTTTCTTCATTTCACCTCCGTACCAGGTACCTCCGATAATCTGTAACTTTTCAGTAAGGTTAAACATAATAAAGTTTTCAGAATGCAAGCCCTGTGCTTCCCAATTTGGATTTGTTGTTTTGGAACCATTGATTACAGTGAAATCTGGTTCACCAAAGTTTTCTAACTCATAGTGAGAGGGACGGATGAACATATTGGTAACGAAATGTGCCTGCCATGCTACTTCCATTATAAATCTCACCTTAAGTCTTGTATCTGCATTTGTTCCACAGAAAGCATCTACAACATAAATTTTCTTAGCTTCAGAAAGCTGATTCGCCACTAGTTCTTTACAAGACCCGAAAATTTCCGGAGTAGTAGGTAAGTTTACTTTACCATCCCAGAAAATTGTATCTCTTGTAACATCATCCTGAACAATATATCTGTCTTTAGGTGAACGACCTGTGAAAATTCCTGTTTTTACTGATACCGCGCCAGATTCTGTAAGCTCAGCTTTCTCAAATCCCTGATTTTCAAGAGAAACTTCAGCCTGGTATAATTCTTCATAAGAAGGATTATACACTACTTCATAGTTTCCTTTAATCCCTAATTTCTCTAAATCCTGGATGATTTTAGTGTTTTTCATTTTACTTATATTTTCTATTTCTTTATTGCTTTCAACAAAAATAATATTAATTATTTGTTAAAGGTGGTTTAAATATACTGATATAAGTCAGAATGGCAAACAAAAAAACAGTTTTGTAAACTACTGATTATGAGCCAATTATTTCAAACCAATCAAAAACAGCAGGAAAACCTTTATCCCAAAAATAGCCCTTATAGTCCCCAAATTTGGCACTCATTACAAAATCTCCGCCCCATGCGCCCAAACTTTTGACAAATGAAGGGCAATCTGAGAATAATCTCTCTTTAACTGTGAGAATTTCAAGAAAATCGGCTATTTTTCGCTCATGAATCATCATTAATTCGGAAAAATTTTCCAATTCATCGCATAACATTATTTTCTTTGTGATTTCCGAAAATTCATTAACCAGTTCCGGAGACTTCTTTTTTGATTTGTAAAAATTGATTCCTTCCCTGCTGTCCTGTTTCTGATTTAAGTGGATAAAAATCAGTTCATTTTTAAAAGAAGGATTAAACCTGACCTTTTCATATTTAATCTCAGGTTTACTCTGAAAAAGGACTGCAGATTTTTCTTTTGCTACCGCAATATCATATCCGCTTCCTCCCAGGCTTATCGTATTAAGGTGGAAAGGATCAATCCCTGCCCATTCTGCAAGGTTGGTCATCAGCGTAGAACTGCTTCCCAAGCCATAGTCGGCAGGAAACTGAAGATTGGTTTTTAAATGGTAAGTAAGGTTAGTCTTGAATTTGGTGCGGGAAAGCTGCTGAACATTCTTCAATGTCTTAGTAATAAATTCAGCGCTTGACGGAATGTTGGTTTCCAAGATCTGCCAGGTTTTATAGTTGATGACAGTCTTTAACCATAATATGTCCTGATGATAGGCCTCCCATATAATGAGAGATCTATTATCATCTGTTTCTTCAAAGAAAAACTCTTGTCCCAGCCTGGTAGGTACCGCTAGGACAAGAGCTCCGTCGATTGCGAAATATTCTGAAGTAAGCATAAGCTTGCCCGGTGAAAATATCGCATTCATATGTTCTTCATTAAATTGCAGAAGTAGATTCTACTGATCCGTCAATTTTTTTGATCAATCCCTGAAGGGTCTTCCCCGGCCCTACTTCAACAAAGTTAGAAGCTCCGTCTTTAATCATATTCTGAACAGATTGTGTCCATTTCACAGGACCTGTAAGCTGAGCAATAAGGTTTTGCTTAATTTCATCAGGGTTTGTTACTGCTGTAGTAGTAATATTCTGATATACGGGAATTGTTGCTTTTCTGAATTTTGTTGTTTCAATAGCTGCGGCCAGTCTTTCCTGCGCCGGCTGCATCAATGGTGAATGAAACGCTCCGTTTACCGGCAATAACAAAGCTCTTTTTGCTCCCGCTTCTTTTAACTTTATACAAGCTTCCTCTACGGCAGGAGTCTCTCCTGAAATCACTAATTGCCCAGGACAGTTATAATTTGCAGGAACTACAATTCCACTGATCTGAGCACAGATTTCTTCCACCTTAGCATCTTCCAGCCCTAAAATAGCAGCCATAGAACTTGGATTAGCATCACAAGCCTCCTGCATTGCTTTAGCTCTTTCGGATACTAATTTCAAGCCATCATCAAATGATAAAACTCCATTGGCAACCAATGCAGAAAATTCACCTAAAGAATGTCCTGCTACCATTTCAGCACCAAGACCGTTAACGGCTTTTAATGCTGCTACTGAATGTATAAAAATTGAAGGCTGGGTAACCTCTGTTTTCTTAAGATCCTCATCTGTTCCGTTAAACATAATGGAAAGAATATCGAATCCTAAAATTTCATTGGCAGATTCCATCAGATCTTTGATATCTTTTCTAGAATCATACAATTCTTTTCCCATTCCTACGAACTGAGAACCCTGCCCCGGAAATACAAGTGCTTTCATGTACTGAGTTAAATATTATGCAAATATAATTATAATGTTAAGAATATTCTGTTAAAGAGATATAAATCATTTATGGAACTAACCTGATCACCCTATAACCGGTATTCACATAAGCTCCGTTAGCTTTTGATTTTACAAACTCAAATTTTGTTGCAAGCTGAGTCTGTACCTTGTTCATTTGTTTAAAGATCTCTCCTTTCTTATTTTCTCTGGTCAACATATCGTTCACTACATCAAAACCTATTATTGCATATTTTGGAGGTGTTTTACAGTATTTGGTTTTATAGGCTGCCAGAATTTCTTTTTCAAAACTTCCATCAGTATTGATCTTTCTATCCATCAGGTAAACTAAACTTGCCTGACTTAATTCATCAACTTTCTTTTCGAACACCGGAGAATAGAACATACTGAAAGCCTTTACCCCCTGTACTTCTTTAGAAAGCACAATCATCCTGTTTGCGAAGGATTCTCCCATGGAATTATCTTCATTGGCTAAAACAGCAATAACCGGAGCTGATTGCCCTGTCATCATATTTTGATCCAGCTGAATTTCGGCAGGAGAATTTACAATAACTATATTTGGATTTTTCACCGCTTTTTCAAGGCCGGCTTTAATATAATTGGCGTTTTCCTTTTTAGCATCAGCAACAATATAAATTTTCTGATCTGAATAAACCCCTTTTACTTCTTCTACAATCTTATCGGCATAAGTTTGATTATTGGTCTCAACAATAATCAGATTACTGTAGTTGTACAATTCCGGTGAATTGGCAAATGGAGCTACGATCGGGATTTTCTGATTTCTGGTAAAATCAAGTACATCTATGACATTGGACTTAAAGAATGGCCCAATAATAAGATCCGTATTATCCGGATTAATCTGGGTCAGGGAATTTTTAAATGAAGATTCATTTCCTGAATCCACCACTTTAATATCCAGTTTCTGACCTCCTCCCGCATTTCTTTCAATAGCCAGCTTAGCTCCTGTCAAGAAGTCCAAAGCCATTGTTCTGTATTGGGTTTCATTTGTACTATACCCAAATGGAAGCATCAATACTACACTTAACGCATCTCCGTTTTTCTTAACATATGCCGGATCCTGCTTTTTAATCTTTAGAACCATTCCGGTTTTCAATCCATGTGAAAGTTCCGGGTTAAGAGCGATTAAATCATCAATACTAACACCAAATCTGTTGACAATAGAGAAGACTGTATCTCCCTGTTGAACTGTATAGGTAACATAATCATCTGCAACAGCAACATTTGATGTGGAAGAAGATTTTTCATTTCCTGAATCCATTTTAGCTTTAGGATTTGCAGGCTCGGAAACCGTATCTGTATTTGATCTTTTTATTTTAATGGAATCTCCAGGTTTTAGTCCTTTTTCTTCCAATCCGGGATTTAAGGCGAAAAGGTCCTGCTGGCTAATTCCAAACTGTTTTGTAATTCTGTAATAATTATCTTTTGACTGGATTACATAGGTTTCACCTTCTGTTGCAGATAAGTCTGTGTTCCCTGTAGATTTTTCTGCAGGGATCCCGGTAACGGCTACTGTCTGCTGGTTTCCACCATACTTTTTAATACTTTCAAGAGGTAATGTGATCTCATCTCCGATTTTCATATGAGAATCCAGTTCGGGATTCAACTTTCTTAAATCAGTTTCAGAGATCCTGTATTGTTTTGTAATTCCATAAATTGTTTGTTTAGGCTGTAAAACAATTTTACCCAAAGAAACACCTGCACTGGTTTTCACTTTTTCAGCAGCTGTAGTTTTAGTAGCTACCGGAGTAGCTGCTTTATCTGATTTTATTGTTAAAACATCCCCAATAGCCAATTTACCGTCTTTATGCTTTGGGTTTAGCTTCAGCAATTCATCTACAGTTATTCCATACTTTTTTGCAATGTTGTAAGGGTTATCGCCTTGTACAACCGTATGTGATTTTTGAGCTGAAACTCCCAAAACCATACATAAACTGGATAGAATAAAAAACCTCTTTATCATGTTTGATAATTATAATTTACAAAAATACTTCTTTAAAATTAAATGGCAACAATTATTAATTTTGATTCTTGTACCACCATCTCTTCTAAACAATTTTCAAGCCACGAATATCCATAGTCTGAAAAGAATACACTAAAGTTATAAACTCTTTCCTGCCATGTTTTGGCCGGATGAACATCTAAAAATAGTTTTTCAAGTCTTTCCAGCAATTCATTTTGTTTTATTTTCTCGGCATGAAGCAAACGTTTTTTCATTCTTTTAAATGACTTCAGCTGTCGTACTTCTTCTGCCTTCACCATATTTCCGAAAGATTTCTCTGTAGTTTCTGCCGAAGCCTTCAATGCTGAAAAATTAGTAACCAGCAATTTTTCTTTTTCTTCCAGTAATTGCAGAAGGGAATTATCTTCTAAAATCTTTTGATTGGTTAATACAGTGAAGTTCTGGAAAAAATCTTCTACTTTAAGGTCCAGTTTATTAATTTTTCCTAATGTTTTTTCTTTGAGGAAAAGCATCGAGTTTCTTGGAATCAGGATAGGAAAAGGAATATTGATTCTGGAGAAGTAATCTTTCAGTTCAAGCCAATACATAATTTCGGCATTTCCTCCTATATAAGCCAGATTAGGCAGTACATTTTCCTGATATACCGGACGCATCAAGGCATTGGGACTGAATTTCTCAGGATAATTTTCCAATTCAGCCAGTATTTCTTCTTTTGTAAACTGAATTCCCTTGTCTACAATGATATACTTCTGTCCGTTAAATTCTATTCTGTCTCTGGTTTCAGAAAGGTAAAAAAGGTTAATTTCACGAGGATTTACCTGAACCTTTCCATATTTCTCCGTCAGAAAATCTACTTTGTTTTTGGAGGTTTTCTGTAAACTGAAGTGAAGAAGCTCATCTTTAAAGACCTCCTTTATCTGATTTTTAAGTTCCTTAGAGTCTCCATCCAGAATCAAAAGCCCAAATTCTGAAAAAAGACGATTAACAAGAATCTTAATCGCTTCTGTCAAAGTGTTTCCAGTTTTATAGGCTTCCTTCATCATTAAGATCAGTTCTGTCCCGAAAACAGAATCTTTAAATTCTTTTTCAAATTCAGAAATAAAATAGGTATCACTGATTTCAATTCTTCCTACCGGGCCACCGGATTTCTCATTGGTTTCGTAATAATTATTTTCAGTTTTAAAGTGATTAATCTCAGCAAAATCATGATCCTCCGAAGCCATCCAATACACCGGAACAAAGTTAAAATCCGGAAAATTTTCTTTCAGATAAGTACATGTCTTTATTGTCTGAAGAATTTTATATACAAAGAAAACAGGTCCTGAAAATAAGTTCAGCTGATGTCCGGTTGTAATGGTAAATGTATTGGGCAGTTTAAGATTCCCCAGGTTTTCCCTCTGCTTCGAAGAAAGAGAAAAGCCTGCAAGCTGGCCGTCCAGCACCTCAGATAAAATATTTCTCTGTTCTGATGTAAAAGAATCTTTTTTCAGATGAATCTGCTGTCTGAAATGATCCAAAGAAAAAGTATTATTTTCAAAACCCTCAATGTCCTGATTTAAAAAATCTTTTATCAGCTGAGGAATATTTTCTATATCGTTAAATGATATCTTATTAATTGTTTTCAACCTGCTTTATTTTTAGTTGAACAAATACCACACAATTCCAATATTCAATCTAAAATCATATACCGGATAATGTGAAAATGCATAGGCTTTATTGTTAGACAAAACATTCCCTATCTGCTGTCCTTCTATGAAAAAGAACATTTTTTTGACTTTCATATTGATATAAAGATCCGCAATAGGCTGTCCTCCTACAGAGAATGAATTTGTATCAGGAAGAATATATTCATTAAGAATAGGGAAATAATCTCTTGAAGCAAACTTAGAGAAATAATAAACCTTAATTCCCGCCTGAATTTCTGCTGCTTTTTTAAATGCCTGTGTCTGATAGAAGAAGTTAGCCCTTCCTATAAAACCTGGCAATGGAAGCAATTCTTTATTGGTCAGCACATTCTGAAAATGCAGCCTCGTATTCAGATGAAATTTACCATAACTAAAAGTTGCATCTCCTCCAATCTGGGAAATGTTTACTGAACTTTCACTTTGTTTTGGACGCGCACCGCTGTCAAAATAGGTATAATTTTCAATCCTGAAATAGTTGGCGAAGATTTCCGTTTTGAACCATTTAAGATTTACACTACCTCCGATCTCCATCACAGATTGATTTTTGGCATCTTCAAAATAGTAATTGTATTTGTTATAAACAGAAGTATTCAATAAGTAATTAAATGATGGATAAGCACTTTGAAAATTCAATTTTGCATTAACAAAATAATCTTTTATTGGTTCGAACTTTAAATTATTTGTCGTTTTAAGATAACTTTTAAACTGACTTCCATTTGAAAATTCTAAAAATGAATTCAACCGGACTTTATCCCAAAGCTTTACCTGCAAATTTCCTACTGCCCCAATTCTGTTTTCTTTAAGCTCAGCGGGAAACGGTACGCCATTTTCCGAAACTATATTATTGATACCGAATTTAAGGATCTGATAGCGGACTCCTGCATCCAGTTTAAATTTTTCATTATTAAAGACAAGACTTACCGTGTTGCTCAGATTCTCAGAATATTTTTTTGTCGCCAGAGGAAAACCGTTTACTAATTCCGCTACATCATTGTACCAATAAGATTCCAACGATCCCTGATTATAATAGTATTTATTTCCCTGGTGGAAAATGGTATGTCTGATACTGAAAGGAAACTTCTCAGCATTAAATGGTGTGAACTGATGGCTGAGATAGTATCGTCTGTATGAAAACTGAGAACTGCTGGAGGCTAAATTAACCTGCATATTCTGCCTGTTACTGGAATTACTGTCTCCATTCTGAAAAAGGTCATCTTCAGAAATACCTCCACTTTCCTGATTATTTACATTTTGATGCAGATAATGGGCGAAGAGTTCATATTTCCCGTTTTTTGAAGTATAATGTCCTGAAAATATAGTATTATTATTAGCCGCCAGTGAATTTCTGTAAAGTCCCTGTGAACGGAGCCCCATATATTCAATAGCAAAATTGAATCTTTTTCCTATATTCTGAGTATAGGTTGATTGTAATGCAGCACCGTTTTTCATTGCATTATGATAAATAAACGACGCTGTGGGAGTCTTTACATCATAATACTTCACATTATCTGCTCCCAAAATCATATACGATTTATTGGATGGCAGTAAAGCCAAATTCTGTTCAGCATTAACTTCAAATACCAAAGGATTGAACCCCGCACCTATATTAGCAGGCTGCACTCTTCCGAAATTATCTGTATTATTATATTGTGAAAAAATATGAGTTTTATCAAACGTCATTACAGTATCAAAAACTTTCTTTTCTGAAAACTGAGTCTGATACTGATAATCGTTAATGGTAGGTTTGAAAATCTTTAAAGAATCTTTTTTACCGGAATCTATAACCAGCGTATCTTCTTGTTTTTGAGCAGATCTGATCGTATCTTTTTTATCAACAACCTGAGCTCTGACCACAAAACTAAAGAAGATGAGTATGAAAAGGATGTACTTCATTATTCATTATTGTACAGCAAAAATAAGAAATAATAAGAAATAAAAACCTGCATCAGACAAGGCCTGTTGATATTGTTAGTTGGCTTTATTTTCCTCAACGGGTATAAGCGAGGTCTTTAATTGTTTTATCCTGTCTACAAAAGCTGAGTTTTAACAATTATTTAACTGATTTAAATCTTTTTCTTTAAAATTCTTTTCCCATTATAGATTTTCTAAAAATATTAAAGAAAAAGCCACTCCATAAAGAAGTGGCTTCAATTTTTATAATAATATACTAATTATTTAGAATTATCATATCCTGGATTAGGCTCTACTAATGATCCTGTCATATCAGTCTCCTGTCTTGGAATAGGAAATGCATTAAGATCCGGATCTGTACTTGCTCCTGCAGGTCTTGGAACATTAACACCCCATCTTCTTAAGTCCCATTGTCTAAGACCTTCTCCAAGAAGTTCTTTCATTCTTTCCAATTTAAGAGTTTCCATATCAACAGAAGCAACTTCAGACAGTCCTCTGTTTTTAATAATCTCATTATAATATGCAAGTGCTTTCGCCTGGCTACCTCCATTCAGTTCAGCTTCAACACCATTTAATAAAATTTCTTCGTAACGAAGCATTTTAATATTATCAGCTCCTACGCCCTGAGTATACTTTCCGATTCCACTGGAATTAGAACCAGCTGAAAGATACTTCTGACCATTCACTGTTGTGATGAAAGATTTCCTAACATCATTATCACTGTAAGCAGCTTCTGTACTGGCATTTACAACAATATTTCCATATCCGTTCGGATTAAGTCTTTGTCTGTAAGATGCTGTAGACAGAGATGAATTAATTCCTACTGCCAATTCAAAAATAGAATTTGGAGCAGCTCCATTCAGTGTATATCTGAACGACTCTTGTAATAAAGCAGCAGAAACAACACTGTATTTTCCAATTAAATCATTAGTAAGTGCTCTTACTTTTGCATAATCTCCTTTATAAAGATAGAATCTTGACATTAATCCTTTTACAGAATTAACCGTAAGTTCAGTTTTAACCACGCTACCTACAGATCCGTTAGCCGACATGATTTCAATTGCTTTTTCAAAGTCTGCCTCAATCTGAGCTTCGGTTTGTGCAATAGTAGCTCTTGGCATCATCGCCTTTGGATCATATTTTAACGGCAGTACTATTCCCAGGGATTTTCCATTGGCAACATATTTCTGTCCGTATAATCTCAAGGCATCAAAGAAACCTATCGCTCTTAAAGCATAAGCCTGCCCTTGAGCATAAGTTGCATTCTTTCTGTTCAGATCGGTACCTTGAATACTTTTCATATCCGTATTGATCACAATATTCGCCTTTCCGATCAATTCATAAATTTTACTATATGTATCTACAGCATAGGCATCATTAGATAACATTGTATAATTCATTACATTCTGATAGTATCCTCCTGCCAAGTTGCTGTACATTTCATCAGATCTTACCTCTCCATAAGCTAAGAAATCTGCCCCATAATATTCTTTGGAACGCATTACATCGTATCCTCCTCTAACAAAAGATACTACTTCGTTTTCGGTTTTAAGAGGCCCTTGCTCTACCTCCTGATAAAATTCTCTATCTACAAAATCATCAGAACAAGCTGTTGTAGTAGCTAAAACTCCAATTGATAATAGTCCTATTTTTATTATTTTATTCATTGTTTCTTTTTTAAAAACTAATATTAACACCAAATACAAATGATTTCAATACCGGTAAGCTCAAATCAGTATATCCTGAGATATTGGTTTCCGGATCAAACTTTAATCTCTTATCGAATCTGTATGTCCATGCATTGTTAGCCATTACATACACTTGTAAAGAGTTAAGTCCTGAACCTTGCAGGAAGTCTCCTGTAAATGTATATCCAAATTTTGCATTACTTAATCTGATGTAATCTGCATCATATAAGAATCTTGTAGAAGCTCTATTGGATAGTTTATTACCTCCGCTAATAGGTTTTGGGTTAGCAGCAGTTGTATTTTGAGGAGTCCAGTAATCTCCCATTACATCCCCATATCCAGGATAATTTAAAGAATACTGTCCGTCACTGTATGAATAACTAGCCCAGTTATCATAGATTTTACCTCCAAATCCGTAAGTAAACTGAAGGTCTAAAGCAAATCCTTTATAAGAAAGACTAGTATTGGCACCTCCAAATACTGTACTTAGGAATGATCCCTGAACAGCTTGCTTAGCTTTGTTATAATCATTTGTTGTTTCGCCATCAACACCGTTAATGTACCATAATGGATCTCCATTCGACGGATCTACTCCTGCCCATTTTCTCAGATAGAATGAACGAACACCTTCACCAACTCTAAGAGTAGTTGTTCCAGTATCTACTGCTCCTCCATATAATTCAGTAACTTCATTTTTAAGAGTCGATAAGTTAGCACCAATAGACCAGTTGAACTGATTTCTATCTCCTTTGAAAATATCTGCATTTACAGAAAATTCAAAACCTTTATTAACAAGTGTTCCAACGTTGTCAACCATTAACCCGTACTTTAAAGTACCATTGTCATTAAGAACTCCTCCTTGTGCTATAGATAATGGCACATTATAGATAAGGTTTTTAGTTTTCTTATTATAATATTCCGCACTAACAGTAATTCTGTTTCTTAAGAACCCTAAATCAATCCCTACGTTAAACGGATTAACAGTTTCCCAAGATAAGTTAGCATTATAAACATTAAAATACCTGCCTGCTGCGTAATCATTATAGTTGGTATCATAAGCATATAGTGCATATGGATTAGCACTTACCTGATTTCCTAACTTACCGTAAGAGGCTCTGAATTTAGCCATTGAAATAGCTTCCATCTCTCTCACAAAATTAAGTCTTGCCAAATCGAATCCTGCTCCGATAGACCAGAAGTTTCCGGCTTTATTACCTGGCATAAACTGAGAAAGAACGTCTCTACGATAAGAAGCATCTAATAGCAACATCTTATCATAATCATAGTGCCCTGTTACAGCATATCCATACCTTGAGTTGATACCTCGGGTTCCCTGATAACCGTAAGGTACAACAAAATTACTTAGGGTTTCCAACGTCGGAGTTCCTACTGTAATACCTGTTGCTCTTAAGAATTTCCTGTCACTTTTATATGCTTCCTGAATCAAAGAGGCACCAACATTATGCTTTCCGAACTTCTGTGAGTAATCCAAGATATTCTGAACGTTAAAGTTAAAATATCTGTTTACTGAAGTTCTTTGATAACCTCCATAAGTATATCCGTCCCCATGTAGTGGATTCCAATATGTATCTTCTTCCATACTTACATATTCTGGGGAGAAGACAAATCTATACGTTAAATTTTTAAGGATTTTGTACTCAACATTTAAGTTAGCAAAAGCTCTGAATGTTCCAGCCTGAATATAGTTATTGTCAAGTAAGAATCCTGGGTTAAACTGGTTATTACTTAATCTGCTGTTTGACGGATTCCCTAAATACCATGAACCATCCGGATTTCTTGCCGGATCTGTTGGTCTGTTGAAATATTGAGATAAGATAGGGTTTGAGAATGCTCCCGCGTCACTCAATGTTCTTGTTTTACTATGGGAAATTTGAAAATCCGTACTGATTTTTAACTTATCGGTTGCCTGGTAGCTCAATTTTGTAGTATAAGATAGTCTCTTAAAGAAAGAGTTCTTAATAATACTGTTTTGCTCAAACATATTTGCTGCAACATAATAAGTAAACTTGTCATTTCCACCGGACATACTAAAATCTGTATTTTGCTGATATCCATCTTTTCTGGCAACATCTAACCAGTTGGTATCATGTGGTGATGACATTATTGCCATGGCATTTGCATTTGCTGAATTGGAAAGTTTTGATTTTAGCGCTCCAGCTGCAATTTCATCAATACTATAATTAGTATTATAAGTATTATTAAACATATCTCTCAGGTAAGTTTTATACTCTCCTGCAGTATAACCTCTATGCATTTCAACCGCTTGTTTATTAAAACCACTGTTGAAAGACAAATTAAATCTCGGCTTTCCTTTTTTACCTGACTTTGTTGTAATTACAATTACACCAGCACCTGCATCAGCTCCATAAACAGCTGTAGAAACTGCATCTTTTAGAACTGTAATACTTTCTACATCATCCGGACTTAAGTTAGCAAGAATGTTCGTAAGGTTGGATGTTCCATTAGCTGTTCCTAAACTTCCATTTGCAACCCTAACTCCATCCACAATGTAAATTGGAGATGTTACACCATTAATAGAGGAGACACCTCTTACCCTTACATTCGCAAAACCTCCCGGCTGTCCTGAAGCACTCCCGGCCTGAACTCCGGTTACTCTTCCCTGTAACATTTTGTCTACTGAAGCTACAGGAACATCTTCAATCGACTTTGCAGTCATTTTACTTGTAGCTCCTGTGATTTCCTGTACGGTCTTTTTTTGACCGAACCCAACCATTACCACCTCTTCAATCTGTGTCGTAGCTGAATCTTTTTTTGTCTTTTGTGCAAAAGTTGCTTGCCCTAAAAAAAATAAAGCCCCAACACTTAACACGCTTAGTTTCACATTCATATTAACAAATTTTATTAATAAATTTTAAGGAGACAAATATGTTAATAAATATTAACATTCGCAAGCTTTCGCCTTCTGGAAGCCATTTCAAGCACATTAACTCCACATTTTTTATTGAAAAAAAATTTTAATTTTTAATAATTTATGTTAATTATTTTTTGAAAAACCATAATTATAAAAGAAAAAAATAAACCTAAAATATCGATTTTACTAATTAAATATTTTTCAAAATATTATTTATTAATTAATAAAATTTCAAGAGTTGATAAAAATGATAAAAGATTTACTTATCCGTATATAATGAATAAAACAAAATAAAAAAACCTGCTTGAAGCAGGTTTTTTATTATTATAACAATTCTGATTAATATTAATAACCAGGATACTGTTGAATATTTGGGTTAGCATTTTGTTCTTGCAATGGAACAGGGAAAGCCTGAAACTCTTTCATGCCTGGATTTAAAGTCACTGTAGTTTGTGGATTGGTAAATCCTCTTCCATTTCTTTTCAAATCAGTATATCTGAAGCCTTCCAGGAAGAATTCCATATTCTTTTGTTTTAAAATCTCATCTAAAAGAGCTGTTCCAGTACCTGCAAATACATAAGCAGGATCTCTGTAAGTCTTAACCCAAGCAACTAATTTAGTTAATGCAGAAGCAGGGTCAGTATAATAAAGAGCTTCTAACTGATTAAATACAGCTTCTGTTTTTCTAAATATAATGATATCCTGGTCAGGCGAAGTATATTTCTTTACATCTACAGGTTTAGGAACATCAGGGAAAGTTGTAATACTTGGAGATCCAACGCCAGTTAAACTATACCATGCAGCTTTTCTAACATCAGTTGCACTGTATTGATCATAAAATGCCCTTGTTGCAAAATTCTGTCTATATCTTCCTCCAGAATACCATGTAGCTGTAATTCCATCATTAGCACCTGGCTGATCATTGGAGGTATATTCTAGCTCGAAAATTGTCTCAGGCTGCTGCTCACTTGTAAAAAAGCCAGCTACTTGTCCTAGAGTTAAAAGGCTATATTTATTATTATCTAAAACTTTTTGGCTATAAACATTAGCATTAGCATAGTCTTTAATAGAAAGATAATATCTGGAATACATCATATCCAACGCCGCTTTTCCTAAAAGCTTAGTTTTAGTTGACGGATCTCCGGCATAAGCTTGATTAACTTCGTTAATAGCTTGAGCCGCATCTAAATCTTTTTTAATTTGATCATACACAGCCTGAACTGAAGATCTAGGCAACATTTGGGAAGGGTCATATTTTAACGCAATAGGAACTCCTAAATTCTGGTTAGCACCTCCTACTTTGTCTGAGAAGAAACTAACCAGTGTATGATAGCACATAGCTCTTACTAGGTGAGCCTGAGCGAATAAGTTTTGAGGAGTTTGTTCTTCAGTCGTTATATCATCACTTATAGTCCCTTCTTTACTGATAATATAATTAGCGTTTGCAATAATCTTATATAAAGAATTCCACAGCGTCTGGATATCACCACTTTGTCTGACAAAAAAAGTCAGTGTTGGCTGTCTGGTTGCAGAGAACCTATTCGAATTACGTAAACTCACAAAACCATTATCTCCTAACAATTCATTTAAGGTAGGAATCAATGCACCATAAGAATTTTGAGATCCATCACTATTGGTTTGCATCAAATTATACAACCCTTTAACTGCAATCTCCAAAGTTTTCTCATTAGTGATAGCTGTCTCTGTCGGAGGGTTTGTTGGCGACTCTTGTTTCAGGAAATTATCTTCAGAACAAGATGTTGCAAATAATCCTAAACTGACAACAGCTAATGTATTTATTTTTGTCTTTATATTTTTCATAATATTTTTAACTATTTAATAAAATTTAAAAATCAATTGAAATCCCCATGATATACTGTCTCATGTTAGGTTGCGTCTGATCATAAACCCCCATATTTTCTGAAGTATACGACCATGCATTTGAATTCGCCTCCGGATCAAAATATAATTTTTTATCGAATGCATATGTCCAAAGATTTACCCCTCTTGCATATACATAAATACCATTAATTCCGTCGATATTCAACACATTCTTAGTAAACTTATATCCAAGCTCAATCTGTCTTAATCTGATATGATCACCATCATACAAATATCTTGTTGAAGCAGCTGTAGAGTTTTTGTTACCTCCATAAACATATTTTGGTCTTGTAGCATTAGGATTCTCCGGCGTCCAGGAATTATATAATGCATCACTGAAGGAATTCAGGTTAGCATATTGCCCGTCACCGTCATAAATAAATGCCCAACGATCATATACAGAATACCCTCCTAAGAAATTAAACTGGAAGCTTAATTTAAAGTTTTTATATTCCATATCAGTCTGCCAGTTTAACATATGTTTAGGCAACGCGCTTTTACCTGTAAATACTTGCTTAGCTACAGAAGAGCTATTAGTTGTAGCTGTACGGGTTTCATCTGTATACCATAGCGGATCTCCATTGGATGGATCAACACCAGCCCATAAACGCAGATAATACTCCGTAGGATTGTGACCTACAGCCCATGCCTTACTACCATTTCTTACAATTGTTGTATTACCTCCTGGCCCTAAAGATTCAATTACGTTTTCATTATACGTATAAAGGAATCTTGTATCAAAATTAAAATTCTCTGTATTTCTTCTAAATCCTAAAGTAGTTTCAATTCCTTTAGACACTGTACTACCAAGATTTCTTGTAATACCTGTAAACCCAGATCCTGAAACAGGGATTGGGAAACTTAACAACTGATCATCGTTACTGTTCTTAAAAAAGTCAACAGTACCATATAGATTATTATTCCCTTTAGTACTGAAGTCTATCCCAAGGTTAATTTTCTCAGAAACCTCCCACTTCAATCTTTCACCAGGGAATGCTCCGGTTTGAGATATCTGCCCCGCATTTGATGCAAGGTAGTCGCCAGCATAACTATATAATGCAGCTTTCTGATATGCGGTCAAAGATGGGTTACCATTCTGTCCAAATGAACCTCTCACTACCAAATTCTTAAATACATTATTTAAGATATTTAAATTAGTCAAGTTAACACTTGCTCCTGCTCCATAAAAGTTCCCCCAATAATCACTAAAGATTGAGTTTCCTTCTCTTCTAAAAGATCCGGATAGTGTTACAAACTTATTATACGTATAGGCAAATCTTCCCATATAACCAACATCTGAAATTCTTGTAAAATTCGAAGAAGGCGTAGATGCCGGATTAGCAGCAACAGCAGCATAAGGAATTCTGGTTCCCGCAGGAAAACCTTGTGCATCCCAGTTACTGTTATTATTATCTGTCACATAACTTTCTATACCAATAGAAGCTGAAAGGTCATGTTTTTCACCAAATTTTTTATTGAAATGTAAGAATGAATACCAATCCCAGGTAAATAAGTTTTTGTTATATCCATATAAATAACCATTTCCTTTTACATCTCCATCAAAATTACCATCCCCAAAATCAGGATTCCAATATATAGTTTCTCTTGATTGAGTATTATCAATGGCAAAGTTTGTAGAGAAAGTTAAGTATGGTAGGATTTTATAGTCTGCACCAACACTTGAAATAACTTTATCAAAAGTTCCCTTTTCAATGTTCTCGTTTTCAATTCCTATTGGATTGAATTCAGGATTCAAGAAATATAGACTGGTATTATATGAACCATCCGCATTGTACGGTCTTTGTGTAGGAGACAATAATCTTGCAGAGAAAATCGGATTGGAAAAAGAAGATCCGTCTGTAGCTCCAGATTGAATAGACCTGGATAAATTGATATTAAAATGCATTTTCAATTTATCTGACGCATTCCAATCACCTTTTAAAGATCCTGAATATCTCTGGAACTCAGCATTTCTCGCTAGACCTTCCTGTTTTAAATACCCTAATGAAGAGAATATTTTAAAGCTTTCAGTACCTCCGGTATAACTTAAGTTATATCGATTATATGCCGGCGTATTTCTTCTTGCCAATTTATTCCAATCAGTATCCGTAGACCCATCCCAATCAAATTCTGACTTAGCAATATCATAACCTTCCTGCATTGAGCCTGCAATTCCTGCATTGTATAATGACAACCCGAACAGTTTAGTATTTTCAGCTGCGTTTGTCATTTTAAATTTTTCAAAAGCAACATCACTTCCTCCTATTTCACTAATGAAATTAAGTTGTGATCTTCCTCTTTTTCCGGATTTCGTTTTAATAAGAACAACCCCAGCAGCACCTCTTGAACCATATAATGCTGTAGAAACACCATCTTTTAACACCTGGATATCTTCAATATCTGAAGGGTTTATCAAAGAAAGTGCATTTTGAGAAGTTAGTGCTCCTGCAATATCTCCCGATTGTACAGCTACTCCGTCAATTACATATAATGGTTCATTATTTCCTGTTAAAGAAGTAAGACCTCTGATTAATGTAATAGTACTTGCTCCCGGTTGTCCTGAACTGGCAGACGAATACAAACCTGCCACCTTACCTTGCAAAACATTATCAATAGAAATAGCTGCAGGCTTTTCCAACTCAGCAGCTTTTACTGTTGAAGTAGATCCAATAGATTGCTCCGGAGTAAGTTTTGTACCAAAAGCTCCAGTCAGAACAACTTCTTCAATTTTTGTTTCTTGCCTAGCAGTATCCTTCTTAGTTGATTGCGCAAAAGCCGCTTGTCCTATGAAAAACAAAGCTCCCGCACTTAATACACGTAGTTTAACATTCATATTAACAAATTTTAATATATTTTAGCAACAAATATGTTAATAAATATTAACACTAGCAAATTTTTCACTTCATTAAATTAAATAATTTTTAACGACTTACACACATTTAAGTATATTATATGAATATTTGACAATTTTTGGAGAAAAAATAAATATTAAATAGCATAAAATATAAAAAATAACACACTACGCATAATTATTTTATTATGTATTATTTTTTATTTATAATCATTCTAAATTAAAATGTAATTAAAAATTACTTTTTCACATTATTTTATTGTTTAAAAAACGATCAAATAACATTTTAATACCACATTTCCAAGATCTTACTTATATAATAAATGATATCCCATTCAGGAAATATCATACCGAAACATAAAACAGCTAAAAAAATATGGAAAGAAAAAGCTCACTAATGCCTCTCCAGCTCTCTATACACGTTCATTCACGCTCATATTAGATATAGAATAAAATAAACCAAAATAAAAAATAGACTGAATAAAATTCATATAAAACAACAGCATTTTCAAATTAGCAATAAAAAAAAAGCCACCTCTTTGAGGTGGCTTTTAAGTATTATTAACAGAATATTATTTCAATTTCTTTTTAACAGCTACTTCTTCATAAACTTCAAGAATATCTCCGATTTCAATATCATTATAGCCTTTCAGGTTCAGACCACATTCATAACCTTTGGTTACTTCCTTCACATCATCTTTGAAACGTTTCAAACTTTCAAGTTCTCCATCAAACTTAACAATACCATCTCTCAATACTCTCACTTTAGAGTTTCTTGTTACTTTTCCTGAAAGAACCATACATCCGGCAATTGTACCCACTTTAGAGATTTTAAATACTTCTCTGATTTCAACATTACCAATTACCTGTTCTTTAATTTCAGGAGAAAGCATTCCCTCCATTGCTTCTTTTACTTCTTCAATAGCCGCATAGATTACAGAATATGTTCTGATCTCAATTTCTTCTCTATCTGCAAGATCTTTGGCATTAGCACCAGCTCTTACATTAAATCCAATAATGATCGCATCGGAGGCAGCTGCTAAATTAACATCAGATTCCGTAATCTGTCCTACTCCTTTATGAAGAATATTCACATTAATCTCAGCAGTTGAAAGTCTTTGTAACTGATCAGATAAAGCCTCAACTGAACCATCCACATCTCCTTTAAGAATAATATTCAATTCCTTAAAGTCACCTAAGGCAATTCTTCTTCCCAATTCCTCCAGTGTAGTATGTTTTTTAGTTCTGATGGAAAGCTCTCTCTGAAGCTGCTCTCTTTTGTTAGCAATAGACTTCGCTTCGCTTTCATCTGCGTACACTTTAAATTTATCACCAGCTGTAGGTGCTCCATCTAATCCTAAAATAGTAACCGGAATTGAAGGGCCTGCTTCTTTAAGATTTCGTCCTCTTTCATCAAGCATTGCTTTTACCTTACCATGGTTTTTACCTGCTAGCACATAATCTCCAACTCTTAAAGTTCCACTTTGCACCAGCATCGTAGAAACATATCCCCGGCCTTTATCCAAAGATGCTTCAATGACAACCCCTTGTGCATTTCTGTTAGGATTAGCTTTTAATTCCAATAATTCTGCCTGAAGTAACACTTTCTCCAATAACAGATCAACATTATTACCAAATTTAGCAGAAATTTCCTGAGACTGAACATTACCTCCCCATTCCTCTACTAAGATATTCATCCCTGAAAGCTGCTGACGGATATTATCCGGGTTAGCATTCGGTTTATCAACTTTGTTTAATGCAATGATCATCGGTACGCCAGCTGCCTGAGCATGGGAAATAGCTTCTTTTGTTTGAGGCATTACATCATCATCAGCAGCAATTACAATAATTGCTATATCTGTAATCTGGGCCCCTCTCGCTCTCATTGCTGTAAACGCTTCGTGTCCCGGTGTATCTAAGAACGTAATTCTCTGTCCGTTTTCAAGCTTCACATTGTATGCACCGATGTGCTGTGTGATACCTCCGGATTCACCTGCAATAACATTCGTTTTCCTAACGTAATCAAGTAATGAGGTCTTACCGTGGTCAACGTGTCCCATTACGGTAACAATCGGAGCTCTTGATACAAGATCTTCTTCATTGTCAATTTCATCTTCACTGTCATTCTCTTCAAGATCAGCATCTGAGAATTCAATTTTATAACCAAATTCATCCGCTACTAATAACAAAGTATCTGCTTCAAGCCTTTGGTTCATAGTAACCATTACTCCTAATGAGAAACATGCAGAAATTACTTCAGTTGGTGAAACATTCATCAAACTTGCCAATTCACCTACTGTGATGAATTCGGTAACTTTAAGAGTTCTATCTTGCGCTTCAAGTTCTTGCTGACGCTCATCCTGCTCTCTTCGGAAAGTTCTTTTATCTTTTCTATGTTTTGCAGATTTAGATTTACCTCCTTTATTGGTAAGTTTTTCTAAGGTCTCCTTGATCTGGTTTTTAACCTGTTCGTCAGTTAATTCAACCGGCATAACCCTTTGTCCAGGCCTGTTGTTCTGACCTCCTTTCTTGAAGCCTCCTCCTTGCCCCTGACGGTTTCCACCACCTTGATTGTTACCAAAACGATTGCCTCCCTGGCCACCTTGACCTTGAGGACGGTTTCCTTGGCCACCTTGTCCCTGGCGGTTTCCACCTTGTCCACCATTATTCTGAGAACGGTTTCCCTGACCTCCCTGGTTATTTCCTGAATTTTGATTATTCCCTTGGCCTTGTTGATTATTCTGACCTCCGGGTTTTTCAATTCTTTTTCTTTTCTTTTTTGCTCCGGCACCTGGTTTTGGTGCAAATTGAGTTAAATCAATCTTTTCTCCGACAATTTTAGGACCATCAAGCTTCTGATAAACAGTCTCAATTTTTTGCGGTTCCTGAGATTCCTGCTCAGCCTCAACTTTGGGAGTTTCTACCTGCTTTTCATCTGACACAGGCTTCGGAGTTTCTTTTATAGGCTCCACTGTTTTTTCTTCTTCTTTTTTCTCTTCCACTTTTGGTTTGTCTTTTTTAACCGGTCTATTTCTAGATTCGATCTGAGACAAATCAATTTTATCCAAAACTTTAAACTCCTGTTTTTCTGGCATTGCTTTAACTTCCGGTTCTTCTTTCACGATTTCTTCTTTCTTTTCTTCAACCGGTGTTACTACAGGAGCAGCAGGGGTCTCTTCAACTTCAATATGCTTAGGTTCTAAATCTATCTTACCTAAAATCTTAGTTTCTGGTTTATTAGCTTTAGCTCTTATCACTTCGGGGGTTTTCTTCTCTTCAATTTCCAGTTTCTCCTCCGGAACTTTAGTAATTACCACCTCATGGGAAGCCTTTCTCTGTTCACCATCCTTGGCAAACTCAGCTTCCAATGCAGAATATGCCGCTTCTTCTAATTGAGCGTTAGGATTGCTTTCAACCTCAAATCCCCTTGACTGTAAAAACTCTACTAATCTGGACATCGAAATGTTGAATTCCTTAACCGCTTTATTTAATCTTATTTTTGGCATCTATATTATTTACTGTTTTTTTAATTTTTAAAATTAAAGTATTTCTTTTTTACTGTTTATTAAAATTTATTTACAAATCTTAATCTTCAAATTCTTCTCTCAGGATACGCT
This sequence comes from Chryseobacterium flavum, assembly GCF_003385595.1. GTDB lineage: Bacteria > Bacteroidota > Bacteroidia > Flavobacteriales > Weeksellaceae > Chryseobacterium > Chryseobacterium flavum. Next base: position 191,559 of record NZ_QNUE01000002.1, read on the forward strand.
TCACCTCTTCAATTGTCTCTTCTTCAAGGTCAACCATATTTAAAAGGCTTTCGGTTTCTTTATCCAAGACTGATTTTGCAGTCGTAAGTCCTACTTTCTTAAATTCATCCAAAATCCATTGTTCGATATCGTCATTGAATTCTTTCAATTCAACGTCGTCGTCCTCACTGGATTCTCTGTATACATCAATCTCATATCCTGTCAACCAAGAAGCCAGTCTGATATTTTGACCTTGTTTTCCGATTACTTTAGAAATTTCTTCAACAGGAGTATACACCAGTGCATAGTTGGTTTCCTCATTGATTTCAATTTTGTTAATAATAACATTTCCCAAAGCTCTCTTCACCAAAATTTCAGGGTTTTTAGACCACTGAATAACATCGATGTTTTCATTTCTCAACTCTCTTACTACCCCATGAATTCTGGATCCTTTAACACCCACACAAGCCCCAACAGGGTCAATTCTGTCATCATAAGCGTCTACGGCGATCTTCGCCTTCTCCCCAGGAATCCTCACCACCTTTTTAAGGATAATTGTTCCATCCTGAATTTCAGGAATTTCCAGCTCTAATAATTTTTCAAGGAATTTTGGTGCAGTTCTGGAAATAATGATCTGCGGCTTAGATCCTTTAAAATCTACTGTTTCAACAATAGCTCTGATATTCTCACCCTTTTTAAAGAAATCGGATGGGATCTGATTTTCTTTCGGTAAAATAAACTCATTTCCTTCATCATCCAATAAGATAACATGTTTATGACGGATATGGTGGATTTCTCCCACTACAATTTCACCTATTTTATCTCTAAACTGTTCATAAAGCATAGCATTATTGTGCTCCTGAAGTTTTGTAGCTAAAATTTGTTTTAAGGTAAGAATATTTCTTCTTCCCAATTGTGCAACAGGAATTTCCATGGTAAAGTCCTCTCCCACTTCAAAAGTAGGATCTATCTTTTTAGCCTCAGAAATTTCAATTTCCAGGTCATCATCCTCAGACATTTCATCTTCTACAATTGTTTTATTCAAAAATATCTGAAAATCTCCTTTATCCGGGTTTACAATCACATCAAAATGATCATCTGAATCAAATCTTTTTCTTAAGAGTGTTTTCAGTGAGTCTTCAATAATTGCCATAAGATCAATTTTACTGATCCCTTTTTCGTCTTTAAAATCACCAAAGGATTCAATCAACGCTATATTATCCATCTATTCTTTTTTCTTTTTAAAATTTAATTATTACTAATGCTTTTTTGATCTCTGAGTAAGGAATTTCTTTTTCCTCCTCCACATCTACCTTCCCTTTTCCGATATCTTTCGGTTTGCGATAGCGCAAAATAAGAGTGATTTTATCTTCATCTGCTTTTGACAATTCCCCTTCAATTTTAGAAGAATCCTCCAGCATTACTTCAATCTCTCTTCCTAAATTTTTCCTGAACTGCCTGGGTATAGACAATGGTTCACTCAATCCCGCAGACATTACCTGAAGGCTGAAATCATGTTCTTCACGGTCCATATTGAACTCTATTGCCCGGCTTGCATCGAGGCAATCCTGCAAGGAGACTCCATTATCACCATCTAAAATCACTGTAATATCATCCCCTGCAGAAATTTTCAGATCAATGAGAAAAAGATCTTTTCTGGTCTCAAGGAATTCATTTAATAATTCTTCAATTCTTTTTCTAAACTCCATACATTGTTTTATCTTGATTTACAGTACGAAAAAAGGCTTTCTTGCGAAGCCTTCCCATTTTTTCCGTAAATCCATTGCAAATATACGCTTTTTTTCTAAAAAAGCAAAATTATCTTATTATCAAGCAAATAGATGAAATTTCATTTACAGTAAATTAAAGGAGCATATGAAAGTATTTTTATTATTTTTGTCTTGAATTTTAAAAACAAACATTTTGAATATAACGATTGTAGGAACAGGCTATGTAGGGTTGGTTACAGGAACTACCCTGGCAGAACTTGGCAATTCAGTATACTGTGTTGATATTGATGAAAAAAAAGTGGAAGGCATGAAAAATGGCGTTGTTCCCATTTATGAGCCGAACCTTGAAGAGATGTTTCACAGAAACATTCAATCGGAAAGGTTATTTTTCACAACAAATCTTAAAGAAGCCCTGGACAAAAGTGAGGTAGTTTACCTGGCATTACCTACTCCGCCTGGCGAGGATGGGTCAGCAGATCTTTCTTACGTACTTAAAGTAGCCAATGATATTGGTGAGATGATGACTGATTATAAAGTTGTTGTCAATAAAAGTACAGTTCCTGTAGGAACAGCTGACAAAGTAAGAGAAGTCATATCGTCCAAAACAGATATCCCGTTTGATGTAGTATCAAATCCAGAGTTTTTAAGAGAAGGCTTTGCTGTTGAAGACTCCATGAATCCTTCAAGAGTTGTTGTAGGAGCCAGCTCCGATAAGGCAAAAGAGATCATGTCCAAAATTTATCAGCCGTTTACCAATACCGGTATTCCCATTATTTTTATGGATGAAAAGTCATCGGAACTCACCAAATATGCTTCCAACTCGTTCTTAGCCGTAAAAATCACGTTTATGAATGAAATTGCAAATTACTGTGAAAAAGTAGGTGCAGATGTAGACAAGGTGAGACTGGGAATGGGAAGTGATGACCGGATAGGACATCGGTTTTTATTTCCGGGCATAGGATACGGAGGGAGCTGTTTCCCCAAAGATGTGAAAGCACTTATAAAATCCGGAAAACAGGAAAATTTCAACTTCCAGCTCCTGGAGGCTACAGAAAATGTAAATACCGCGCAAAAAACTATTCTGGTCGCCGAAATTGAAAAATATTTCGGAGGGAACCTTCAAGGAAAAAAAATCGCTATGTGGGGGCTTGCTTTTAAAGCCAATACAGATGACATCCGGGAAGCATCGTCTTTAGATAATATTGCTCTTTTATTAGAAAAGGGCGCAGAAATTGTGGCATACGATACCGTTGCAGAAAATAATGTACAAAAACTTATTGGTAATAAAATACAATATGCAAAAGGAATGTACGATGCCCTGGAAGATGCTGATGCCTTATTCATTTGTACAGAGTGGCCCGAATTTAAAAATCCTAACTTTGAGCTCATGGCACAAAAAATGAAAGGCAAAGTTATTTTTGACGGCAGGAATATGTATCCTCTGGAAATTCCGGCTCAAAACGGGTTTTATTATAAAAGTATAGGAAGACAGACAATCTCAAAATAATTAAATGAAGAATATAATCATTACAGGAGGAGCCGGATTTATCGGATCACATGTTGTAAGAGAATTTGTAAAGAATAATCCGGATACTACAATAATCAATCTGGATGCACTTACTTATGCAGGAAATTTAGAAAATTTAAAAGATATTGAAAACGAATCCAACTACGTTTTTGAAAAAGCTGATATTACAAAACCTGAAGAATTAAGAAAGGTTTTTGAAAAATATAAACCTGATGCTGTCATACATTTAGCCGCAGAAAGCCATGTTGACAGAAGTATTACAGACCCAATGGCATTCATTAATACCAATGTAAATGGTACTGCAAACCTTCTTAATCTTTGTAAAGAATTCTGGGATTTAAATCCGGATCACACTCACGGAAGATTCCCTGATGAGGAAAGAACAAACTTATTCTATCATGTTTCTACAGATGAAGTATATGGAAGCTTAGGAGAAACAGGATTTTTCCTGGAGACCACACCATATGACCCACAATCTCCGTATTCAGCATCAAAAGCAGCATCTGATCATCTGGTAAGAGCGTATGGTAATACTTATGGAATGCCGTTTATCATATCAAACTGTTCCAATAATTACGGCCCTAACCACTTTCCTGAAAAACTAATCCCTTTATGTATTTCAAACATTATCAATGAAAGACCCTTACCTATATATGGTGATGGGAAATATACCAGGGACTGGCTATTTGTAATTGACCACGCCAAAGCAATTCACCAGATCTTCAATGAAGCCAGAACGGGAGAAACATACAATATCGGAGGTTTCAATGAATGGCAAAATATCGATTTGGTAAAAGAACTGATCAGACAAATGGATGCCAAGCTTGGAAGACAGGAAGGCTATTCTGAAAAACTTATCACTTTTGTAAAAGACCGCCCGGGACATGACAAACGTTATGCTATTGATGCTACGAAACTCAACAAAGATCTGAACTGGAAACCATCGGTAACTTTTCAGGAAGGCCTGAGTAAAACCATTGACTGGTATCTTGAAAATAAAGAATGGCTTGAAAATGTAACAAGCGGAGATTATCAGAAATACTACGAAAAGCAGTATAATTAAAAAGCATGAAATCAATTTTTCTATTGCTCTTTGTCGTATTTTCTTCTTTGGCTAATGCCCAGACACTCCCTCCACCTCCGGCAATGGCCAACTTATCTCAACAAAAACTGATCGATGAGTTTATAGAAGTCTCCCATTACAAAGAAGCACTGATTAATTATGCCACAGATTATCTTGAGCTGAAAAGATTTGACTATAGTGCAGATCCTCCAAAGGAACTGCTTACCAAAGAACAGATTCAATCAATTATTAACAATTTTAATTTTGATAATTTTAAAATTTCAATACACAGCTCATTTTCTTTTATTTCGGAAAAGAATTTAAAAGAACTGATTCAATTTCACAAAAGCATAGGAGGAGTACTATCAAAAAGGAACACCACTTTTCTGATAACTCCGGACATTGACTTAAATATTAAAAATCAAATGGATTATGCTATAGAGAATATTCAAAAATAAAAAGATGAAAGGAATAATATTAGCCGGAGGTTCCGGAACAAGACTTTACCCTCTAACTATTGCTGTCAGCAAGCAGTTAATGCCTGTTTACGACAAACCTATGATTTATTACCCTCTTTCCACACTCCTTTTAGCCGGAATCAGGGATATACTGATCATCACCACTCCCCATGATCAGCCAGGATTTATTAAACTTTTAGGTGATGGCTCTCAATTGGGCTGTAATATAGAATATGTAGTACAACCTAGCCCTGACGGATTAGCGCAGGCATTTATTTTAGGGGAACAATTTATCGGAAATGATCCTGCAGCTCTAGTGTTGGGCGACAATATTTTCTACGGATCTGAAATGGGTACTTTACTGAAAAATAAAACCAATCCCGACGGAGGAGTTGTATTTGCTTATCACGTAGCTGACCCCGAAAGATATGGAGTAGTAGAATTTGACCATAATTTTAAAGCTGTTTCTATTGAGGAAAAGCCTTTACAACCTAAATCAAATTATGCAGTTCCAGGACTCTACTTTTATGATAATAATGTGGTTGAAATTGCCAAGAACATTAAGCCCTCTGCCAGAGGGGAACTTGAGATTACAGATGTTAACAATGTATACTTAAGCAAAGGCAAACTTGAAGTAGGAGTTTTGGACAGAGGTACTGCATGGCTGGATACAGGAACTTTTGATTCTCTTCATGATGCCTCGGAATTTGTAAGTGTAATTGAAAAAAGACAAGGCTTTAAGATTGGCTGCATTGAGGAGATTGCCTTCAGGAATAAATTTATCTCGGAAGAAAAATTACTGGAAACTGCTACTAAATATGGTAAAAGCGGTTATGGTGAGTACCTGAAACGACTTATAAATAAATAAGAAAATAGTTTATAATTTTCACATACTATTGGCCATAAAGCCAATAGTTTTTGCTTATAACAACAAATATCAATATATTAGTTGTTACTTTTAGTTTTTAAGTGAATAATAATTCACAATTTAAAATATGGTAAGAATTAATTATTATAAATTTGCAAAAACTTACACAGATGAATGAACCACAACAAAAGTGGACAGAAACGATTGAATCCCATCACTCTTTATTTGATTTAAAACTCAAAGAAGTCTGGAGGTATAAAGATCTTATTTACATGTTCGTAAAAAGAGACTTTATATCAAGTTTCAAGCAAACTATTTTAGGGCCTATCTGGTTCTTTATCAATCCAATCTTTACTACAATTACGTATCTGATTATATTTGGCAGATTCGCAAAACTTCCTACTGACGGAGCTCCAGGTGTATTATTTTATCTCGCAGGAGTTACTCTGTGGAATTATTTTTCCGGAGCTTTGCTCGGTACATCAGCAACATTCACCGGAAATGCCAATATTTTTGGTAAGGTATATTTTCCAAGGTTGGTAACCCCTATTTCAATTGTCATTTCCAATCTGATGCGATTAAGCGTTCAGTTTGTGTTATTTCTTATTGTCTGGGCATATTATCTGATCAACAAGGAGATTTCTCCTAATTTGTGGATTTTAGCCACTCCATTTCTTTTGGTTCTTATGGCTTTGTTTGCATTGGGTGTAGGAATGATTTTTTCGGCACTTACTACAAAATATAAGGACCTGAGTATGCTATTGGTTTTTGGGATAACGTTATATATGTATGCTACACCAGTAATTTATCCAGTATCCATGTTACCAGGGTATTTTAAAAAACTGGCTAGTTTTAACCCATTAACAGGTATTTTTGAATGTTTTAAATATGGTTGGCTGGGTGTAGGTGATTTTTCTCCGACAATGTTAATAGCCAGCTCCATTATTATTTTAATTCTTCTAGTTGTAGGAGTAGTTACTTTCAATAAAGTTGAAAAAACGTTTATGGATACGGTATAACCATATTTTAGATTAAAAACACCTGAATAAAAAAATTTAAAACATTTAAACATGCTAGCTTTAAAAGCAGAAAACATATCAAAACAATATCGTCTGGGAGAAGTAGGAACAGGTACTTTATCTCACGACCTCAACAGATTCTGGCATAAAGTAAGAGGAAAAGAAGATCCCTATTTAAAAGTAGGAGAAGCCAATGACAGAACCTCTAAAGGTAATTCAGATTATGTATGGTCTCTCCGTGATATAAATTTTGAAATAGAACAAGGAGATGCAGTTGGTATTATTGGAAGAAATGGCGCCGGAAAATCCACTCTTCTAAAACTATTAAGTAAAGTAACCAAGCCTACAACAGGAAAGATATACACTAACGGAAGGATCGCTTCCCTCCTGGAAGTAGGTACAGGCTTTCACCCTGAAATGACAGGAAGGGAAAATGTATTTCTGAATGGCGCTATTTTAGGAATGACCAGAAAGGAAATTAAGCGTAAATTTGATGAAATTGTAGATTTTTCCGGAGTTGAAAGATATATTGATACTCCCGTAAAAAGATATTCTTCGGGGATGTATGTACGTCTGGCTTTTGCTGTAGCTGCTCACCTGGAATCTGAAATTTTAATTGTAGATGAAGTTTTAGCAGTAGGTGATGCTGATTTTCAGAAGAAATGCCTTGGAAAGATGGGTGATGTTACAAAAGGAGAAGGAAGGACAATCCTTTTTGTAAGTCATAATATGACCGCCATAAAGGAATTGTGTCAAAGTGGTATATTGCTTAATCAGGGACAACTAATTTATTCAGGTGATATTACCAATACTATCATTGAATACCAGAAAAATTCTGAAAGACAAAATAGCTATATCCATCAAGGCCCTCTGGAGACAGCTATCGGGAATGAAAATATTAAAATCCTGGAATTCTCCGCTACTCCGGCGAAAGGAGAATTTTTAGATATTAATTCAGGGATAAAAATTAGGTTAAGATTCTATAATTTCAAAGAATATATCAATCTGGATGCTACTTTTGAGCTTAGAACTTATGAAGAGGCAATTGTCTTCCATACAGGAGCATTGATTTCAAGGAATAATGACTCCCAAAAGAGAGAATACGAATTAGAATTTGAAATTCCACCCAATCTTTTAAATACTGGCAACTATTATTTTAAGCTCATTTTTGGACAGGACCAGAAGACACCACTGTTTATAGCTAATGAAATTATAGGGTTTGAAGTAGAAAATGTGAAATTAGGAACAAACATCAGTATCCTACCCGGTATTATCAGACCCGAATTCAATTATAAAATAAAATAGATCTATACAGACTTAAAAATTTAATCAGTACCATTAATGATTTAAAAATAAAAGCTACTTTCAAATATAATTCTATTCAGAACGATTTAATATATCAATGGAAAAAAACAATCCACATATCATTACTTTTGATAAAATAGGCTCTTCAGAGTTAGGCTATATCACTATTGCTGAAGCAAGGAAAAATATACCCTTTGATATCCAAAGGGTTTACTGGACATACTATACGCCACAAGATGTAACCCGTGGGGGACATGCTCATAAAAAACTCCAACAGGTAATATTTGCTGTTTCGGGAATAATAACTTTTAATACAGAAGATAAAGAAGGAAACAAAGAAACCTTTATTTTAGACCATCCAACAAAAGGTTTATTTATTCCAGAACTAATCTGGAGAGATATACAGTTTTCCCATAATGCAGTGCTCTTATGTCTGGCCTCTGAGTTATATGATGAAAATGATTATTTCAGAGATTTCGAAGAATTTAAAAATTACTAACATGATCCACCCTTTAGCTGACGTACATTCAAAAAGTATTGGTGAAGGAACCTTTGTATGGCAATTCTGTGTTATCTTAAAAGATGCAAAAATTGGTAATAACTGTAATATCAATTGCCACGTTCTAGTAGAAAATGATGTAAAAATCGGTGATAATGTTACCATTAAACCAGGAGTGCAGATCTGGGATGGTATTACGCTTGAAGATGATGTTTTCGTTGGCCCCAATGTAACTTTTACCAATGATCTTTTTCCTAAATCAAAAAACAAGGATTTTACATTAGTAAAGACATTAGTAAAAAAGGGAGCTTCAATAGGCGCTAACTCAACTATACTTGCAGGTATTACTATAGGGGAAAATGCCTTAATAGGTGCAGGAAGTGTTGTAACAAAAGATATTCCTGAAAATGAAATATGGGTAGGAAATCCAGCTAAATTTTTTAAAAAAATCAATAATGATAAAGTTTCTCGATTTACAAAAAATAAACCTTAAATATCAGGAAGAGATAGAAAATGTTCTCATACAGACATTCAGATCGGGGTGGTATCTTTTAGGCGAAAAGACTAAAAGTTTTGAAAACAATTTAGCTAATTATATCGGTTCAAAATATGCCATTGGAGTAGCTAATGGCCTAGATGCCCTACGTCTTATATTCCGCGCCTATATTGAACTTGGAATAATGAAACCTGGTGATGAAGTCATTGTTCCTGCTAATACTTATATAGCCTCTATATTAGCATTATCTGATAATGGATTGGTTCCTATACTTGTAGAACCTGACATTAACACCTATAATATTGATATCAGCAAAATTGAAGAAAAAATAACCGTAAAAACAAGAGCTGTTCTTATTGTTCATCTTCAGGGGAAAATTGTTTTTTCTGAAGAACTTAAAAATATAGCTCAAAAATACAATTTAAAAATTATAGAAGATAATGCACAAGCCATAGGAGCTCAATGGAATGATATCAAATCAGGAAATCTTGGTGATGCTTCCGGGTTCAGCTTTTATCCTGGAAAAAACCTCGGTGCATTAGGTGATGCAGGGGCAATTACAACTAATGATAAGGAACTGGAAAAAACAATAAGAGCATTGGCTAATTATGGCTCCGATAAAAAGTATGTCAATATTTATAAGGGCTTAAATTCCAGATTAGATGAAATTCAGGCCGCGGTTCTGGATGTTAAATTAAAGTATATTGATCATGAAAATGAGATGAGACAACAGATTGCCAAGCAATTTATTAATGGAATAACAAATCCTAAAATAATACTTCCAAGGTATCCTGACAATAAAAAGGAACATGTATGGCACTTGTTTGTAATCCGTTCAGAAGAAAGAAATAGACTTCAAAATTATCTTGCAGAAAACAATATTCAGACTTTAATTCATTATCCGATTCCGCCACACAAACAAGAGGCATATAAAGAATGGAATACTCTTTCATATCCTATTAGTGAAAAAATTCATGAACAAGTATTAAGCTTACCTATTTCTTCTGTAATGAGCGAAGACGAAATAGAAAATATTATCAATCGTTTAAACCTGTATCAATAACATTTTAATCAAAATTCTATCGTTCCCAAAACCACTATTAAGATCAAAAACACTTAATTTTATCTGAAAACGCAAAAATTGACAAAAAAAGAGCTACATATTGACAAAGAACAATTATTGAACTCAAATCGCAAGTATTTTGATTCATGTATTCTGATTGCTCAAAGGCTGTTTAAAGAAGAGCTTTATGAAGATTGCATAAATTATATTGAAAAGACAGCTTCTTTTGGATGGTTCAATTTTTCTGGTTATTATAAAAGTGAACATTTAGAAACGTTATTGACCAAAATTCAAAAAAAAATATTCCCCCTATCTTCACAGCCTAAAAAGAAAGAAAAAACCAATAAAATACTGCATATCTGTTCCGAAATCTATACTTCGGGGGGGCATTCTAAATTAATTTATAGCTGGATTACCAATGATAAGTTAAAAAAACATACTATTCTTAGTACTCGTCTTTCAGTTGATGAAATAGCAGCTATCAGCAAATTCCATCTTCCAGATTTTAATGATCTAGAACACTTAAGTGTAAAATCTCCATCTAAGATAGAATCGATCAAGCTTTTAAATCAATTACCATTAAATGAATATGACGTTATACTACTCCACATTCATCCAAATGAAACAATTACCAGTATTGTTCTATCACAGGAAGCCATTACAACCCCTGTTTGTTTTATAAATCATGCAGATCATGTTTTTTGGCTTGGCACCTCTATCTCTGATGTTGTACTTCAAATTAGAGAATCCAATATATCAATTGATGCAGAAAGAAGAGGCATTCCAAAAGAAAGACAGCTTTTCCTTCCAATTCCAGTGATGAGCTCCATCAATATTAATGAAAAACCAACGATAGATCATAATAATACTATAAATATTTTAAGCACAGGGACTGCTTACAAGTACAAACCTAATGAGCAATACAATTTCCTTAGAGAGGCTTATAAAACAATAGAAGAAAATCCGGAAGTCATTTTCAATATTGTTGGAATTAATCCTGATTCATCATATGCCCAGGAGTATCAACATAAAAGAATAATCTATCACGGAATAGTTTCCTCTAGCGACCTTGCTGAACTCGAAAAAAAAACGGATATCTATGTTGAAGGATTTCCTATGGCTTCATTCACAGCTCTTCTACAGACTGCACTGCGCAAAATACCTTTTATTTTGCATTATAAACCTTTACCATTATTTAAGCTTTTTAGTGAGAACAAGGAATATTGCATCAGATATCCTGAAGATTTACAGGAATGGCGTCAAACCCTTAATAAGTTGATCCGTGAAAAAAAATACAGAGAGGAAATAGCCCAAAAACAATACAATTATATTTTAAATAATTTCAGTATTGAGGTCTGGAAATCACGTAAGACAGAATTATATCATAGCCTGGCTAAAAAATCTCATAGAATTTGGCAATCAACTTCAGACAAATATTATAATGGCGATAATGAAAAGCTACTTGTGACAATTGATAAACGACAATTTCAACACTATAGTTTTACAGAAAGAATGTCATTAATAGGGAAATTTTTAGTCTATAAAATTTCACGACATAAAAATATAAATATAAATTATTTTAGTAAAAAACAATTATTAAAATATTTTTTTAATAAATAATGGGCACAGCTACAAATATTAACCGGAGTAATAATTTTGATTTCCTTCGTCTGCTTTTTGCCAGCCTGGTAATCGTATCGCATTCTTATCCTCTTACAGGTAAGCCTGAAATAATCGGAGTGTTGACAAATGAGCAGTTAAGTTTGGGATCATTGTCTGTAGATTGCTTTTTTATTATGAGCGGCTACCTCATCATGATGAGTCTGCAGCGTAGTAAAAGCCCACAGGAGTATATATGGAAACGTCTGTTACGCCTATATCCTGCCTATATTGTACTTTTATTGCTTACAATGCTCTTCTTACCTGTATTATATCAGGGAAACAATATTTTTCACGAAAAATCTTACTGGAGCTATTTTCCTAATTCTTTCACTTTATATAAAATTCAGTATGAAGTAAAGGGTATTTTTGAAAATAACCCCTATCCCAAAGCAATTAACGGAAGCTTATGGTCTTTATCATATGAGTTTACAATGTATATTGCGTTATTATTTTTATATCCACTCCGCAAATCTAAATATATAATTTATATAGTCATTGGTATATTTTTGATATCCTTTTACTTTACTGTAAACAAAATCCCTTTTTTAGGAAATACTATGAAAAAGGTATTTTTACATCCTGATCAGTTTTATCGACTTTGCACATACTTTATGGCAGGAAGCTCATTCGTATTTATTAATTTTAAAAAAATGAATTTTTTATGGGTAAAATGGCTGTTATTTTTTATACTACTTGCATCTCTGTACTTGGAAATCTTTAAATATGTAAGTCCGGTTATTTTACCCTTATTAATTTTATTAGTCGGAACAAGCAGTACACAATATATAAATAACATAGGAAAAAAAATAGGAGATATTTCTTACGGTGTTTATATCTATGCATTTATTGTTCAGCAAACCCTGATGTATTATTGGGGACTGGGAACTTTAGTATTAATGGTAGTAAGCATAATGATAACTTACCTGCTGGCTTATGGCTCATGGCATCTTATCGAAAAGAAAATGCTTACCTATAAAAACATGATAAAATAATGTTACAGGACACTCAAAACAAACTTGCCATCATCATTCCTTATTATAAAATAGATTTTTTTGAAAAAGCTATACAGTCTCTTATTGCACAAACGAATAAGAACTTTGTTTTATATATAGGCAATGATGCAAGTCCTGATGATCCTGCCTACATTATTGACACATATTTAGATCCAGGAAAATACCATTACTTTAATTATTCTGCTAATCTGGGTGGTAAAAATCTGGCTTTGCAATGGGAAAGAATATTAGAAAATGTAAAGGAAGACTGGTTTCTTATTCTGGGGGATGACGACATGATCTCGGAAAATTTTGTTGACGAATTCTATCATCATCTTAGCACAATAGAAGAAAATAATATAAATGTTATTAAATATTCTCAGGCACTCATTGATGAAAAGGATAATATCCTTACCTCTTTTACAAAATATAACACGATAGAATCTGCAGTAAACTTGTGGCTTCAAAAGATTTATGAAGGTCATCGTTCGAGTTTGTCTGAGCATATTTTCAGGAAACGTGCATACCAGAAATATAAATTTAAGGAATTTCCTTTAGCCTGGCATTCAGATGATTTAGCAGTTTTGGAATTTTCTGATTTCGGATCAGTGTATTGTATTGATAGAGCTAAAACATTTGTAAGAATCTCATCTTCCAGTATCTCAGGAGATATAGAAAACAAGGCATTTCAGGAACAGAAAACAGAAGCAAAATATCAATTTTTCGGCTATCTGATTAATACGTATTTCAATAAATTCAATTCAGAGACCTTACAAAAGCTCATTAATGTTCATTTACATTTTTGCTGGCAGAATAAGAAAAGATTAAATATAGATCTGTACAGACTTTATTATCACCTGAAAAGTTACAGGCAATTGCTAGGTGTACCAAGAAAAAAGTATCTGTTATTGAAGAATAACAACCCTGTTTGGGATATAAAATACTATACCGGAAAAGCTCATAGATTTAAGGATAATCTTTTATATCAATACCTTATCCGATATGATAAGCACATAAAAGCCCAGAGAAATAACCCGCTGAGTATCCCGGTTATTATCATTAATTTTAATCAGCTTTATTACCTAAAGCAGTTAATTGCATTTCTACAGGAAAGGAGATTTGAAAATATTATTATCATAGATAATAAATCTGATTATCCCCCGCTTCTTGAATATTATAAATCGATAGATAAAAATATAACCATAGAGCATATGTCTGATAATTTTGGACATAAGGTTTTTTTTGATCATACACATCTGCAACAGAAATATGGTAAAGGCTACTTTGTATTAACTGACCCGGATATTGTTCCCAATGGGAAGCTTCCTTCCGATTTTATGTCTGAAATGATTGCTTATATGGATAAATACTATAATACAATAACCAAAGTTGGATTTGCCCTGGATATAGAGACAATTCCCGATTATTTTCCGTTAAAAGCAAAAGTGGTTAAATGGGAAAAACAATTTTGGGAAAAGAAGTTAGAAGAAAATGTTTATTCTGCATATGTGGATACAACCTTTGCCTTATACAAACCTTATTATCCAATGCAATTCAATAATCTGCCATTTCTTGAAGGGATAAGAATAGGAGGAAACTATACGGCCTTACATGGCGGATGGTATATGGATCCTCAAAATTATACAGAGGAATATCTTCATTATATTAAGTCTGTAGACAAGTCAAGTTCCTGGAAATTAAATACAAAAGGAGAACATGACAACAAAGGAATTGCAAAATATGAACAATAAATAATATCAAATTCCCTTTAAGTATATTAAAAACACATCGATAATGATTATAGGAAACGGACTTATCGCTAATTCATTAAAAAGGATAGATTCAGAAGATTATGTATTCTTTGCTTCCGGTGTTTCAAATTCCCTTGAGACCAGAAGTTCTGAATTCGAACGAGAATTTTCTCTTTTGAAAAATACCTTGGAAAATAACAGCGGTAAATTTATATACTTTTCTACGTTAAGTGTAAAAGATCAGTCCAAACAAAACAGCCCCTATGTTTTACATAAACTGGCAATGGAAAAATTTATTAAGATCAATTCAAACAATTATCTCATTTTAAGAATAGGTAATATTGTAGGAAATGGAGGAAATCCTAATACCCTTTTTAATTATCTGAAAACTCAGATCAGTCAGAATAATCAGTTTGTAATTCACAACAAAGCCAGAAGGTTGCTGATTGATATGGATGATATCACTAAATTTCTGGAAACCCACTGCCTTCTTCTTAAGAATGATATAGTGAATTGTGCCTTCCCTTATTATTATGATTTGAGAGAGATTATTGGAGCCATTGAAAAAAAAACCAACCGGAAAGGCAACTATTCAGAAACCAATGAAGGGGATTTTTATAAAGTGGATTTTGATGACAAAATAATGGCATTTTTCTCAGGAATACATCCTGAAGAATATTTAGAAATTTTAACCAAAAAGTACATCTAAAATGGCAAATATTCATGTAATCATTGTTACGTATAATGCCATGCAATGGGCAGAAAGATGCTTTACCAGCCTAAGAACCTCATCAGTACCGATAAAATGTATTGTAATAGATAATGGTTCAACAGACGGAACGCAGGGCTATATAAAAAATAATTTTCCGGAAGTAGACTTTATACAGTCAGCCGAAAATTCAGGCTTTGGAAAAGCCAATAATCAGGGAATAGAAAAAGCTTACCTGAAAGGTGCTGATTTTTTTTATCTGATGAATCAGGATGCATGGATCTATCCTGACAGCATTCAGCAGCTGCTTGATGTATACAATTCTTATCCGGATAACAATCAGATCGGAATTCTAAGTCCGATGCACCTTGATGGAAGCGAAAAGAGATTTGATCTCCATTTTGAAGATTATCTGTCGAAAGACCTTAGACATAACCGAATGCTTTCCGATATTTATTTCGGAGAAGCCAAACCATTCTATGAAATAGGATTTGTGAACGCTGCCCATTGGTTTATTCCCAGAAAGGTCATTGAAAAAGTAGGTGGTTTTAATCCATATTTTTTCCACGGAGCCGAAGATTATGAGTATGTAAACCGTATTACTTATTTCGGGCTTAAAACATTGGTTTGTACTCAAAGTAAAGTTGTGCATGACACTGTACAGTCTTTTTACAAAAAAGAGCCGGCCAATAAGGAAGAACTCTTAAAAAACAAAAGGCTTTCCATGATCATGCAGCGGGAAACAAAATACCTTAACCCCAATTATCCATTTGATACTAAAAAAGAAAAAAACGCACTACTCACCTTTGCCCTGAAAATGGGAGCTAAAGGAAATATCAGTGAATACAAATTCTATAAAGAGCAGTATCGTTATTTTTCTAAAAAATTCAAAGAGATAGAGGCAGCAAGAAAAACTTCTATGACAGCACAACATCCATTCCTCAATCTTTAAGACACCATAATATGGAGAAATTACCTGTAAGCATTTGTATTCTTTCCTGGAAAACCGGAAAAACTCTGAAAAACACATTAAAATCCTATAAAAAATTCGGTCTTCTGGATATCGTTGACGATATTATTATTCTTTTTCAGGAAGTTACTGAAGAAGATAAAAAGCTGGCAGATCAGTATAAGATCAGGTATATTGGATTAAATGAGAACATCGGGATTGGAAAAGGGATGAAAATGCTGGCAGAAAATGCTACCCGTGAAAATATTCTTTTCCTGGAACACGACTGGGAGCTTCTTGAAAATCAAAACACCACGTTTTCCCGTCTTAAAAGCGGGCTTGAAATGCTTAACAGCGGCTTTGACGTAATTCGTTTCCGAAGCAGAAAGAATCCGGGCAATCCCCTTATTTCGATAAGACATAAAGGAAACGAACTGAATTATTATGATGACTGGCATGAGTGTACTTCCCCTCACCTTCTGGAATCCTTGCACTGGCTGGATCCTGCTACTGAATTTCCCGATAAAATACAAAAACAGGGCGAATACTTTATCACTACTTCACGCTGGGCAAACTGGACCAATAATCCTTATCTTGTCCGAAAAAAATTTTTACTGAACACCATTATTCCTTTTTCAGGAGAAACAGCGTCTTTAGAACGGAATATCGCTGCATGGTGGGTAAAACAAAACTTTAAAATAGCACAGGGAGAAGGGCTTTTCAAACATAATGATCTTACCAAGTATCCAAAGAAAACCCTTATTCAGAAAATAATCGGAAGATTGAAAAATAAATTTAAATAACACGATCAAGATGAAAATTCTTTTCCATGAAGATGAACTCAATTACAGAGGAACTTCCATCGCAGTTTACGATTATGCAGATTTCAATGAAAGATATCTGGGAAATGAATCTATAATTGTATACAATAAAAATTCAAAAACCAATCACCCGCTCGGGATCGAAAAATTTGAAAAGCGTTTCCGTGTACATGGTTATTCAGACTTTAAGGAAGTAGATCAACTGATTCGTGAAAATAATGTAGATCTGTTTTACGCTATCAAAAACGGAAATATTGACGGCATAGATACCAAAGAATGTAAAACCGCAATACATAGTGTTTTCACCCACTTTGAACCTCATGGAGACATCTATGCATATGTTTCTGAATGGCTAAGTAAAGAAATGACGGGCTCCAAATACCCTTATGTTCCCCATATGGTTAATTTCGAAACCCATACAGAACAGGATTTGAGAGCTGACCTTAATATCCCTTCCAAAGCAAAAGTATTCGGCTATTATGGTGGACATGCCAGCTTTAATATTCTTTTTGCCCAGCAAACTATAGAAAAAATAGCCACTAAGTACAAAGACATCTATTTTATTTTCATGGGGGTAAATTCTTTTATCAAAAAAAAATGGTGGAAGTCTCTTCCTTCCAATATCATATTTCTTCCTCCAAGTTCGGATATTATAATGAAACAAAAATTCATCAATACCTGCAATGCATTACTGCATGCCCGTGAAAGAGGAGAAACCTTTGGAATTACCGTTGCTGAATTTGCTATAAAAGGGAAGCCGGTAATTGCATTTGCGAATCCACCGGAAAAAGCCCATATAAGTCATTTACAGAATCAGGCGTATTATTACAATGACGCCAAAGAGCTTCGGGATATAATTTTAGACGCAGATCTTACTTTATCTGCTAAAGGATTATATGAAAAATTCCTTCCACATCCTGTAATGGATACTTTTAAAAAGGTTTTCATCGATTAACAATTGATATCAACATTAAATATATTTCGAAATGTCTAAGATTCATATCATTATTGTCACTTACAACGCTATGAAATGGGCTGAAAGATGCTTCACCAGCCTAAGAAAATCTTCTGTTCCGGTAAAATGTTATGTAATAGACAATGGCTCTACAGATGGCTCTCAGGAATATATAAAAAAACATTTCCCTGAAGTAGATTTCACACAGTCGGAAATTAATCTGGGATTTGGAAAAGCCAACAATATCGGAATTGAAAAAGCATATAAAGACGGAGCAGACTTTTTTTACCTGATGAATCAGGATGCATGGCTATATCCGGACAGTATGGAAAAAATGCTGGAAATATATGATAATCATCCCAATCCGTCAGAAATAGGGATTATAAGTCCTATTCATGTGGATGGCACGGAAAAACATATGGATATTTTCCTGGATCAGTATATTGCTAAAAATTATGAAAAAACGAGAATGATCTCTGATCTGTATTTTCAGACTCTGAAACCTTATTATGAAATCAGTTTTGTAAATGCTGCCCATTGGCTATTGCCTAAAAAGACCATTGAAACAATAGGAGGTTTTAATCCTTATTTTTTCCATTATGGTGAAGATGATGAATATGTAAACCGTATACATTTCCATCAAAAAAAAGTTTTGCTTGTCCCGGGCAGCAGAGCTGTACATGATGGAATACAATTAATCCATAAAATAGATTTAAAAAAATATCCGGACCTTCGTGTTGAAACCAATATTATGAATCCTGGTATAGTAAATGGGTTTGAGCTGGAAAAGAAAGCGCTAAAACAAAGCATGTTCAAAAACCTTATAACCGGGAAAATCAGCAATTATAAAAAGCATTCTAAAAAACTCAGACAAATCTCTGCAGAACAAAAAAAATTATCAGATCTGAGAAACAGAGTGAGCCAGAAAGGCAGTACTTTTCTTAATCTGTTGTAAATTAGCATATCCAAAAACTGGAAATTAAAATGATGAAAATAAGATATTATGTGTGGAATAGCTGGAATTATTAGTAAGAATGGCAGGAATTATCAGGAAGAAATCAAAAAAATGACAGACTCTATGATACATCGTGGTCCTGATTCTTCCCATTATGAGATCTATGAAAATGCTACCTTAGGTCACCGCAGACTTTCCATTATAGATTTGTCTGATAATGGTAAACAGCCTATGTTCTCAAATACAAAGAATGAATGCATTGTTTTGAACGGGGAAATATACGGGTACCAGGATATAAAGAAACAATATCCGGAATATCCTTATCATGGGAGCTCTGACACTGAAGTCATTCTTGCCATGTACCAGAAAAAACAGGAAAATTTAATTCATGATCTTCCCGGAATGTTTGCTTTTGCCATCTGGGATAATCAGAAACAGCAATTGTATTGTGCAAGAGACCGCTTTGGAGAAAAACCATTCTACTATGCAATAGGCCAAAACGATGAATTTATTTTTGCTTCTGAGATCAAAGCTATTCTGGCTTCCGGTCTCATCTTACCTAAGGTAAATCCAGAAGCTGTTTCCAATTATTTGCAATATGGATATGTAAGCTCCTATCAGAGCATTTACAGCAATATTTTCACCCTGCCTCCAGCACATCAGCTTACGTGGAAAGACGGAAAGATAATGGTATCGCGCTACTACAGTCTCCCGGCAAAAGATGCGGTGATCAGCTTATCTGAGGCTAAAGAACAATTCATATACCTGTTGAAAAACGCAGTAAAGAAACAACTAATCGCCGATGTTGAAGTAGGAAGCTTTCTAAGCGGAGGATTAGATTCTTCATCGGTAGTAGCTCTTGTAGATGAATTTTTACCTCATCAGACCACCATTAGCTTCGGATACGACCATAAGGACAGTGAGCTCAAGTATGCGAAAGAAATTGCTGATAAATACAAGACCAATCACATTGAAGTACATGAGCAAAAAAAAGATCTGGCACAATCGTTACTGAACATCTCTCCTTTCTTTGATGAGCCTTTTGCCGATATATCGTACATTCCACATTATGAGATCTGTAAAAATGCGAGGGAGAATCTTACCGTAGTACTTTCCGGAGATGTGGGAGATGAATTATTCGGAGGATATCATTTTTATACCATAGAAAACAAGCTTAAAAATCATTTTAGCTATAAGAGTATCATTGCTCAGTTTGGTCTCAATCTTTATAAAAAATTAAAACCAATTTCTTTTTTAACCCAACAAAACCTAAAATACTCCTCTATCCTGGACTTCCACCTGAATTCTGTCAGAAATGATTTCAGCAGAGAAGAACGCAGTATATTAGGAATTTCAGCCGACTATCAGCAGGGCTATAGCTTTACACCAGACCCCGACTCATTGAATGACATCATGAGAGTAGACCTGGAAAACTATGTTCCGGGGAATATGATGGTAAAATCTGACAGAATGGCAATGGCAAATTCCCTGGAGGTAAGAACGCCCTTCCTTGATATTGATTTTGCAGAATTCTGTATTCAGTTACCTGATCAGCTGAAACTGAACAATGAAAATGATAAGATTATCCTTCGTGAAACAATGGCAGCATATTGGACAGAAACTATAAGGAAACGTCATAAACAAGGTTTTGGGCTAAGTGTTAAAAGTTGGTTTGAAGAAGATAACCTTATGAAACTATCAGATGATCTGCTCAAAGATCGAAATCAGAAAGTTTTCAATTACATTGATTTTAATGCGACTCAGAAATTTCTGACAAAAGATCATAAACACTGGAACTTATTGCAGCTTGCCCTTTGGGCCCATAATAACCAATCTGTACTATAATGCTTGATATTTCTGTTATCATCCCCGTATATAATGCTGCTGAATTTTTAGAAAAATCAGTAACCTCTGCATTGCCTTTTGAAGAAGTTAAAGAAATTATCCTGATAGAGGATAAGTCATCTGACAGCTCTCTGGAAATCTGCAAAAAACTGGAAGAGAAATATCCTAAAGTGAAACTGTTTCAGCATCCTGACAAAGAAAACCATGGTGCAGCAGCATCAAGAAATCTGGGAATTGAGAAATCATGCGGAAGTCTTATCACCTTTCTGGATGCAGATGATTATTACCTCCCTAATAGATTTGATGCTGAGAGAAAGTTATTTAATGATCCCGGAATTGATGGAGTTTTTGGCGCAATTGGTATTGAATATCTCACAGAAAAAGGGAAAAGGGAATTTCAGTCTAAATTCAATGACAGTTCTCTTACAACAGTCAATTATCCGGCAGCGGGAAAAGATGTTTTCAAAGGATTGCTGGGGCTCACCCCAAAAACATTCGGCACATTTTTTCATTTGAATGCATTAACCATACGAAAAACTGTACTTGACCAGTATCGCTTGCGGTTTAACGAATTTCTTCGGGTACATCAGGATTCTGATTTTATTATTAAACTGTCTTATCACTGCTATTTAAAATCCGGAATTATAGATAAGGCCGTAGCCGTAAGAGGTATTCATGATAACAACAGGATTACCAAAATCGTAAAATATTCACCACAGTATAATCAACGTCAACAGCTCTTCTGGAACTCTTTATATGAGTGGTCAAAAAAAACAAAATTGCCTCCTGATGCATCCCGGCATATTTATTTACAGAAAAAATCATTTGATCTTTCCTTAAAAAAAGGCTTTTTAAAAAACATAAGCCTGTTAATAGCTATTCTCAAAAACCCTTATATATTAAAAACCAGATACAGGTTTACTTATATGCATTCATAAAACCTAACTTTAGAAAGGAAATATGAAATTATTACTGCTCCCGGTAAGCCATATCCCATATTATACATCATTGTTTTTATATCTTTTTTAACAAGGTATAGACTAAATATTATGCCCTGACCTTTTCACTTTACAGCTCTTAATATTAAAACAGCTCATTATCAAAAATATATTTTTCAGCACTCCCGCCCGTTTCATATAATATTCATAACATAAAAACAGGTTTTATATTTAATAATTTAAATAAAAAGAATATCTTACAAGATAAAGGAATCCAAAGATTGTCAACTGAAATTAAAAGCTTAAATTTAGTCTCTGAAATAATACTTAAAAGCACATAATCTATTATTAGGTAAATGAAAATCTCAGTAATTATTCCCGTATATAATGCCGAAAAATATGTCCTGCAAGCAGTGGAATCTGTACTGCAGTTTGATGAAGTTCACGAAATTATTCTTGTTGAAGATAAATCTCCTGATGATGCGCTAAGAGTATGTCAGCAAATAGCAGAAAAATATGGTAGAGTAAAACTTTATCAACACCCGGACAAAGAAAATCACGGAGCAGGGGCAAGCAGAAATCTGGGAATTGAGAAATCAACCGGAGATTTTATCGCTTTTTTGGATGCTGATGATTATTTCCTGCCTAACAGATTTGATGCAGAAAGAGAGCTTTTCAAAGATCCCGGCGTAGAAGGAGTATATGGAGCCCTTGGAGTTCATTATTACTCGGAGAGGGCAAAAGAGCAATATTATCAGTTATTTGGAGACAGGCTTACTACAGTTTATAAAGAACACCAGCCAAAAGACGTCTTCCGGGGACAAATCCATATGCTGGGAAGTTTTGGATTATTCAGTATAGACACATTGACCATTCGTCGGGACTCTTTAATCAAAAAGATGGATTGCTTATTTAAAACTCATTTAAGACTTCATGAAGACACAGAATTTCTGTTCCGTTTGTCCTATTATCTTGACCTGTACCCAGGTACAATTGATAAAGCCATAGCCATGAGAGGCGTACATGAAAATAACAGGATAACAAAAGTTGCCGTTAAAACAGTAGACCCATCTATATCACGTACCCTATTATGGAAAGAAGTAAAATCCTGGTCACAAAAGGAAGAGGGCATCTCTGAAGATGTAAAGCTCCATATCAAAAGAATGCACAGAAGCTTTGAGATTGCCAGGGCTCCCGCTATAAAAAAGTGGGGAATGATATTCAGGTATCTCCTTACAGACTATACAAGTATAAGATCCGGCTTATACAATATTAATTTCAGACATTCATTAATATGATGTTCTTAGATAAAAAATTTAGTAGGAAGGTTTTTTGGCAATAACTTATAAAGCCACATTCCCAATTTTAATCATTTTTTAAGTTCTAAGTTTTTATATTTGACTATCTTGCAGTAATTTTCCCGTACAAATGATGCAAAAAATGAAAATCTCAGTAATCATACCAGTATATAATGCCGAAAAATTTGTTACCCAGGCTGTGGAATCCGCTCTTCAGTTTGATGAAGTATATGAAGTAATTCTGGTGGAAGACAAATCTCCGGATAATGCGCTCTATGTTTGTCAGCAGCTTACTGAAATGTATGATAAAGTAAAGCTTTATCAGCATCCGGACAAAGGAAACCACGGAGCTGGCCCTACAAGAAACCTGGGAATTGAAAAATCAACAGGTGATTTCATTGCTTTTCTTGATGCAGATGATTATTTCCTGCCTAACAGATTTGATGCCGAAAAAGAACTTTTTAAGGATAATAATGTTGAAGGAGTATATGGTGCCATTGGTGTTCATTATTACTCCGAGAAAGCAAAAGAACAATACTATCCTATATTTGGGGATAAACTTACAACCGTTTATAAAAGACATCATCCCAAAGACGTATTTCCGGGACAAATTTATATGCTTGGAAGTTTTGGACTGTTCAGTATTGATGCCCTGACAATCCGAAGGGATTCTCTGATCAGAAAAATGAGTACATTGTTTAAATCTTCTTTACGCCTTCATCAGGATACTGAATTCTTATATCGTCTCTCTTATTATCTGGATCTTTATCCCGGTATCCTTGACCGGGCAGTTGCGGTGAGAGGAGTCCATGAAAACAACCGGATTACCATGGTGGATTCTAAAAAGATCAATCCTGCCTCTACAAGAGTCCTTTTATGGAAAGAAGTAAATAACTGGGCAGAAAATGAACCTACTATTCCTGACCATATAAAGCTGCATATTAAAAGAATGTACAGAAGTTTTGATATTGCCAACTCCCCTTTGTCAAAAAAATGGGGAATGATTCTAAAATATATGGTATCAGATTACCATAGTATTCGTTCAGGAATCTACAATATCAATTTCAGGAAAAATTTATTTTAAATTCTTGTTTACTGCTTTGATAGAATCTGCAATTCTGGAGGTCAGAAACTTGCTGGATTCCTTATACATATGATTCCCGTCAGTATAGACAAAATCTGCGGGGTTTTCTGAAAAATCAAAAAACCTGACATTTTGTTTATGGGAAATATCTTTCAGTAATGTGCTAAAACCGGAATATTTGCTATTTTCCAGAGTCATAAGACCTTCCGAAGCAGGAATACGTACCACATAAACAGTTCCTCTGTTTCTCAGATAACTGATGATCTCATCAAACGCTCTCAATCGCTCCTGTGATAATTCAACCTGCTGTGCCAACCCTTTATAAAACTTTATTTTATTGTCTGTTCTTATTTTTACAGAATCTGTATGCATATTGACACTCACTTCCATCCACCCATCCTCATGCAAAAATGTGTTGGATCTTCCTACAGCTTCCCTTTCTGTATATATTTTAAACCAGCTCCTTCTATAGTGCTTTAACAGGTATTCATAATTTGGAGCGCTATCGTAAGAATACATATCATTAAGAGGAGATTTTTCTTCCGGTAAGTCTCTGACACTTTTAATATTTTTTCCTGCCGATAAACTCCACGGATTAACAGTTAAAATAAAAATTCCGTTTTGAGTTTCAGGATCTAGCTTTCTCTTTAAAGCTTTCAGATAGACCGGTCCATAAGGAGACTCCATAATATTTAATGAAAAATTATCAAAGTCCCTCGAAAGCTTCGTTTTCAAAATAGCTGGCACAATCCCTTGTGACCCGCGGGAATCTCCCAGAATAATATTCTGTGGCTTTTTGACTGCGAAATGCATATAGTTATCATCTGTATTCCCATCAGCATAACTTCCCAGTACAGCAAGCAGAATAAAGACTACAATAACATAAGGTACTATTTTTATGATAAACTTCTTCATGGCTAAAACTGAAAATAGATGAATTCATTATTCCCGAAATTTGCATAACGAAGAATAATGTAAATGATTGTTATATAGAACACACGCCTGATCCATGGGTTGAATCTTTTAATTTCCAGTCCGTGAAACCTTTCCCTGTTGATCCATTCGATAACCAGCATAAAACCTATCAACCCTAAAACTTTAACAGGTAAAGGATTGGGAACAGAAAAAATTCCGTTAGTACAGATCCTTTTTATATATTCATACGCTTGCGTAACTGATTCTGCCCTGAAAAAAATCCAGGCAATACAGGTAACAAAAAAGGTAATTAAGATCTGAAAAAATTCTTTAAAAGTCGGGAATAGTTTTCCTTGTCCTGCTACTTCAATATTCTGCCGGTTTTTGTTCATGATTAACAAAGGCATAAAATACAACGCATTAAGACCTCCCCATACTATAAATGTCCAATTGGCTCCATGCCAAAAACCCGAAACCAGAAAGATAATAAAAGTATTCCGGATCTTCATAGGAAGACCACCTTTACTTCCACCCAAAGGAATATAAAGATAATCCCGGAACCATGAAGACAGTGAAATGTGCCATCTCCTCCAGAATTCAGCAATATCCCTTGAGAAATAAGGAAATGCAAAATTTTTCAGAAGTTCTATTCCAAATAACCGGGAAACACCCAATGCGATATCTGAATATCCGGAAAAATCTCCATAGATTTGAAAAGCAAATAATATTGATCCTATAGCAAGATTGCCCGGACTCTCAGTCTGATAATTATCAAAAATCTGATTGACCAATGGCGCACAATTATCCGCAATTACCATTTTCTTGAAAAATCCCCAAAGGATCTGACGCATCCCGTCCGCAGCCTGTTCGTAGTTGAATACTCTTTTTCTCTGAATCTGTGGCAACAGATGGGTAGCCCGCTCTATCGGACCAGCAACAAGAAGAGGAAAATAGCTTACAAATACTGCATAATCCGTAAAGTTCCGTTCAGCCCTGATTCTTTTTTTATAAACATCAATCACATAGGAAAGGCCATGGAAGGTATAAAAAGAAATTCCTACCGGAAGAATAATATTGAGCAGCCAGATGTTGGCTTTGAACCCAAAACCACCCATTAATTCCGCAAAACTTTCAACAAAGAAATTATAATATTTAAAAAAACCCAGGAAGCCAAGATTAATGACAATACTTAATGTAAGCCAGAATCTTGCTTCACGGTTATTTCTACTATTCTCAATTTTAATACCGGAAAGATAATCCAGTCCAATAGAAAATATAAGTAAAAATAAAAACCTCCAGTCCCAACAGGCATAGAAATAAAAGCTGGCCAATAGCAACAACCTGTTTTGATGCTGAAATTTTTTATTGAAAATAAACCAATAGAGGCAAAATACTATGGGTAAGAAAATAAGAAAACCTATCGAATTAAATAACATACTGCTGTTTTAGGAGTTACAATTATATTTTCCTTCAGCAATAAGACTTCTTCTTTTAATGTTATTTTTTAAGGGAACATGTATTATCTCAATCATTGTGAATGTTTTATATTATACAAAAATAAATATTCTCATCCGATTTTTATTTGTTTTAGATATTCTCTCAATGGCTTTTCAATAAATTGGTAGAATAAAACTGAGGTGGCAATCAGAACAATTAAATAAATCCAGAACACACTATCAATATCTAAATAATATTTTTTTACAACCTCTCTCAATATATATAAAACAGGAATGTGTGTAATATACACTGCATAACTCGCTTCACCCAGATACTCCAGAGGTTTTAATGAAAATATTTTAGTCAGCATTCCATTATTCCGTGAAATTAAAATAATAAGCGGAACAAATAATATTGCCATCAAACCATTGTGATAAAAAAGAGGAATAAATATTAATGCCAATAACACCAACATAAAAATTGCCATTACAGGAACATCATAATTTTTCGGCTGATGATGTTTTACAAAAAACAATCCTGCAAGATTTCCTACCAAAAACTCATTAATATGCATTAAAGGATAATAATACAAAAATTCATGACTTTCTGTATGTGGCCCTTTATAATATACAGATCCCTCATAAATACTGCAAAATATCTGTGTAGTGATCCAGATAACTATCGAAATGATCCATATACTTTTGCTTTCTTTAGAGTAAAAATAATTATAAAGCAAAGGAAAAAGCAGATAAAATAAAAACTCTACAGAAATTGACCAACCGGGAAAATTCAGGATCATAGCTTCTCCAGGAATCCAGCTTTGGAGTCCAAACAGATATAAAAAACCTTTATAAAAGCTAAAGTTTGTATATCGTGTTATCAGATAAAGTAACAGCCCCAGTACATATAAAGGATAAATCCTTGCGAATCTGTTCCTGTAATAACCCCGGTAATCAATCCTGCTTTTTTTATGATAAGCTATGATCATAATAAAACCCGACAGAATAAAGAAATAACTGACTCCTACATTTGCTTTCAGAAAAATATTTGAAATGTAATCTATCTTATATAGAAATAAATCTTTATTAAAATGGGAAATGACAATAGCCATGGCCGCAAGAAACCGGGTAAATGTAATCTGGGGTATCTTCATAAAAATGGTCTGAACAGCGATACCGAAGCCTTAATTAAACTATTCCCTATCCGAAAAACTCCCATAATTTTCAGCTAACCCCTATTTGTTTCAAAGAACCTATTTGATAAATACACCAATATATTTCCCTTCGTATTCTACAACTGTGGTCTCTAAATTATTTTTTTCACAAAAATCCTGATAGGCAGAGTTATCTCCAATATCATCACTAATGAACACTCCTCCTTTTCTCAGATGCCTGTACAACTCATCATATGCCCATATTCTTCCGTTATAGCTTTTATCGGAATCATAATGGATCACATCAAAAAACTGGTTTTCAGCAAAGATCTTTGGCAGAGATTCCTTATCGGCAAAGCGGAATAATTTCCAATTCGGTTTAAGCGGCTCAGGAACTACATAACCTACATATTGATCACTATCCTGCGCCAGATAAGGCATATCTGAACTGTATAGTGTTCCATCTCTTTTACTTATTGATAAAAGTGACGCTAAAGAAGACCAGCCATAGGCAACTCCGGTTTCTACCACCTGTTTGGCACCGGTAAATTCGCAGGCATAGTAAATCAGCTCTAAAGCTCCTGCACCTCCCATTTTCACGGGGCATGCATTTTCTCTCCTTATCGCTTCCTGCAAAACGTCCTGGTAATCCACACGAAAACTATCGATTTCTGATCCGAAGAGTTTTAAAACAGCTTCTTTTTGGGTAATTGCTCTTTCTGCTGCCCAGGAACCGGTTTTTTCTTTTCCTTTAAAGGCATTCCCTCTGTTAACCGTATTTTTAATAATTTTCCGGCCCAACTCCGGATAAAGATCGGGTCTTTTCAAATACCCTATAAATGTCTTGAGAACTCTAGTTATTTCACTCACTGTGTTGTCATTAATAAAAACAAAAATAAAGATTTTTTTTCATTTATCTAAAACAGATTATATTTGTGCAGTTCAAATGAAAAAGGAAATTCGCAATAAATTCCTGATTTTTTAACGGTACGTATACTGGAATAAATATTGTATTGATGCCTAAACGTTAGAGGAGTATTCTTAAAATATAAACGGAAAAATTCCCGGAACAGTCCGGCTATCAGAAACTTTTGTCCTTCTGGCATATAGAACGGAGTTTTATAGGATAAAGAAAAAATCTCCGTTACTTTACAAAAACTTTTCAGATAATGAAGAAAAATAATAAAATAAAAGTTCTCTTCAGACACCGGTCCATGGAGATGGGCGGAGTAGAGAAAGTTATACTCAGCATGCTTAATAATCTCAATCCTGATAAATTCGATATCACTGTATGTCTGAACTTTAATCAGGGTGAGCTTAGGAATGAATTCCCCAAACATGTAAAAAAAGTATACCTTACTGATGGCAAAGAGGATTTTTCTCAGAACCCTTTTATTCATAAGCTTCAGCTTATTCGCAGAAGATTAAAGCTTTCCCGGGCTATAAAAAACCATACAATATCCGACCGTATTTTAGGAAATCAGAAATTTGATATTGAAATTGCACCTACATATGCAGCCTTCTCAGCTGTTACGAATTCCAGCAACAGAACTTCAAAAAAAATAGGATGGTTTCATTCAGAAATCAATCTGCCTGCCTTACAGCCTTTGGTCCCTGATATTCTTGAAAATTTCCCAAAGTTTGATCATATGATATATTGCTCACAAAAGATCAAGGAAATGATGCACCGTTATTATCCGGACCTTAAGTACCCGGAAGAAAGTGTTGTGATCAACGCTATTCCGATTGAGGAGATCAAAAAGAAAGCCCGGGAAAAGATAGAAGACCTGCCACAGGGTCCGGTCTTTGTATCAGTAGGCAGGCTTCATCACAGAAAAGGGTATCACAAACTTATTGATGCTCATAAAAAGCTTATTGACGAAGGCTTTAATCATAGCATTATAGTACTCGGGAACGGTGAGGAAATGAAAAATCTGAGAGAGCAGATCCAGGCTAATCATGTTCAGGACACTTTCATACTGGCAGGCAATAAAATGAATCCTTACCCTTACGTTAAAAATAGTGATTATTTTATTCTGCCTTCAGAGTCCGAAGCCTGGCCTCTCGTTATTGCCGAAGCATTGATTCTTCAGAAACCTATAATCGCAACTGACACCGGAGATGTGGGACTTATGATAAAGGACAGAGAAACAGGATATCTTATCAGCTATGACACTGAAGAAATGTATAAAGCCATGAAGACATTCCTGACTGATCCGGAACTGATCGCAAAAATTAATAAAAACCTTGAAACGATTGAAGATCAATTTGACAATCAGAAAATTTTCAATGATGTAGAAAAAATCATTGAAACCCTTTACCAAAAAATGTAATCAGCAGTATCATCTGAATAAATAAATGGTGACCTTTTCAGGTCACCATTTTATAAATCTTCAAAATTCTCTTTCCCGATAATATCAACGATATCTGAAACAGTTTGTATATCCTTAAATTGATTACTGTCAAATTTTTGATCAAAATTTTCATCTACAAAAGCAATGACAGAAAGCAGACTGATGGAATCATAATTTTCCAGATCCTTTAATTTTGTCTCTAAAGTAAGAATTTGCTTCTCATCCAATTCCTCTTGTAGTCTTTCTAAAAAAACGGAAATTTTCATATCTCTTTTATTTTTGATTTAAATAATTACATTTCAATTACTGTTCCTCCCCAGGAATATCCCACTCCAAAACCAGCCATCAAAACCTTATCCCCATCCTGAATCAGCCCTTTATCCATCATATTTTTTAAAGCAATTGGGATGGTCGCTGAAACCGTATTTCCTGTTTTTTCCATATCAATATAAAACTTTTCTACCGGAATTTTAATTTTCTTCCTAAGGTAATTCAGCATAAATGAATTTGCCTGATGAAAAACAAAATAATCTATATCTTCCATTTTCAGATCATTGATATCAAGGGTTTCATGAATCAATCCGGGAATATTCTCTATCGTAAAATTAAAAATTTCCGGTCCGTTCATATAAAGATATTCTGGATTAAACTCATGTTCCGGATTTAATTCAAAATCAGTTCTGAACGCCCCCTTTTTAACAATCAGATTTTCTGCTCCGCTCCCATCAGTACCCAGGCAGAACTTATAGTCTCCCGCACTTTCAGCAGCCTCAACAATAGTAGAGGCAGAAGCATCACCAAATATACACCGGTTCCCTTTATCTTTTGGATGGATATGCTTAGTATATGTTTCTGAAGTGACCAGCAAAACAGACCTTGCCATTCCTGCTGCAATTAATCCTTTCGCAAAACCCAGTCCATATACATATCCGGAGCATCCTAAATTAAAATCCATAGCCCCGATATTCTTTCTTAAGCCTAGCCTGTCCTGTAAAATACATGCCGTGGTAGGCAGAAAATAATCAGGACTTTGGGTACAGAAAAGAATAAAGTCTATTTTATTTTTATCGTATCCTTTAAAAAGTTTTTCAGATGATTTTACGGCAAGATCCAGAACAGTCTCATTATCTGCGGAAATGTGACGCTGTACAATCCCTACTTTTTCCCGGATTCTCTCCGAGCTCCATTCAGGAAACGCCTTTTCCAAATCCTCATTGGTAAGGATTTTATCCGGTAAATAATACTCTATTTTAGAAATTTTTATCATATAAATTCTTTTCTTTGCATTAGAAACAAATTTAGAATGATGATATTTATTTATCGTGTTATATTAAAAATTCATACCACTTATCAATATCTAATCAAACAAATTTATCTGAAAATTTGTATTGCCAAAGGATTAAAGGTAGGAAAAAATGTTCGTTTCGTAGAAGTTCCCGAACTCGGAACAGAACCTTTTTTAATTGAAATAGGTGATGAAACCACACTTTCCAATAATGTAAGATTCATCAACCATGACGGAGGATATAATGCACTACATTTTTTTGAAAAGTTCAGGGATGTCAGAGCTTTTGGCCGGATAAAAATAGGAAAGCAATGTTTCATTGGTGCGGATACCATTATCATGTTAGGAGTTGAAATGGGAGACAACTGTGTTTTAGGAGCAGGTTCCATTCTCACTTCTTCAATGCCTGATGGAACGGTTTATGCAGGAGTTCCTGCAAAATTTATTTGTACAATCGAAGAATATGGTAATAAGGCTTTAAAAAACAATGTAATGTATCCGCGTGAGCTTGAACCGGACAGAGCAAAGCTGGAAAATTATATTAAACAGAACCTTCCTCATACCTATAAACCAATAAAAAAAATAAATGGCTGAAAAAAAGAAAATCCTTATCAGAATTGGTTCTCTAAGACACGGAGGCGCAGAAAAAGTGTTGATCAATTTTCTTAAAAACCTTCCTGAAGATAAATATGATGTAGACCTGCTGATCAACCTTTATACCGGAATGTATATTCAGGAAGTTCCGTCATGGGTAAAATTACATTATCTGCTGAAAGGAGAAATGATTACCACGAACAGGCCCCATGAAATACCTGTGAAAGCCTTCAGGGTATTATACCAGAAAATGTTTTTATTGTTTCCTTCCCTTCTTTACAGATTTATTTTAAAAAATAAAAAATATGATGTAGAAATTGCAGCCATTCATGGCATGTACAGGGAACTCCTTTCCAGTCCCCAAAAGGATTCAAAAAAGATTATCTGGATACAGAATGATATTTTTAATCTGAAAGAATATACTCCGGAAATCATAAAGCAATTTTTCAGGTTTGATAAGATATTGGTCATTTCCAATAAACTGAAAGAGGAAATGCAGAAACTTGCCAAAACTGATAAAGAAAAACAGTCTGTTATAAAGATTTTCAACCCGATTGACAAAGAAGATACCATCAGGAAAGCAGATATACCTATTAACGATTATCCATTTTCAAAAAATCTTCCCACTTTTATTACAATTGGTACAGTATATCCGCAAAAAGGATATGACAGGCTTCTTGATGTTCACAAAAAATTATTAAAAGAGGGGCTTCAGCACCAGATTATCATTATTGGTGACGGCTTTGATTTTGAAAATATTCAAACGAAACTGAACCAGCTTGAGCTTCAGGAAACAGTAAAAATGCTAGGGTTCAGAAGTAATCCTTATCCATACCTTAAAGAATCTGATTTTTATGTAATGTCATCAAGACATGAAGGTTTTCCAACCATTATTGCAGAAGCTCTTATTCTGAATAAACCTGTAGTATCCACTGATGTATCAGGAATTAAAGATCTTCTCCAGAATGGAAAATTAGGGATCATTACTTCAAATTCAGAAGACGGCATTTATGAAGGTATGAAAAAATTCCTAACAGATAAAGAGCTAGCCAAAAAGTATGAAATGGAAATAACAGCTACTGACCTTCCTTTTGTACTTCAAAAATCAGTTTCACACCTCCAGGAAATCATTGACACTGTATAAATACTTGCGATGCCAGATTACACAATTATACAAAAAGACTTTTACAGAGAAAGTGGAAAGTGGCTTTCACCCTTAAAAATTTGGGCAAAATGTATCAATCCAAATCTTCATTATGTTTATATCCTCAGAAAAGCTCAGAGATATAAACATAATCCTGTTCCCGCCCTCTTCTGGAAGATCATTTTAAGACATTACCAAATAAAATACGGATTTCAGATCTATCCTGAAACTGAAATCGGAGAGGGGTTATATTTAGGACATTGGGGTGCTTTGGTAATTAATCCTAAAGCAAAAATCGGAAGAAACTGCAATATTGCCCAGGGGGTTACTATAGGACAGCAAAACCGTGGAAAAAATGAAGGATATCCGGTTATTGGAGATGAAGTCTGGATCGGGCCAAATGCTGTTATTGTAGGAAGCATCAGCATCGGAAACAATGTACTGATTGCGCCGAATGCATATGTTAACTTTGATGTTCCCTCTGATTCAATGGTCATGGGCAATCCTGGGAAAATATATCCTAATACCGAGGCTACAGCGGGCTATATCAACAACAAAGTCTGACTAATAAGCTCTGGTTTCTGCACATTTTTCATCCAATCAGTTTTTATTTGGAAAAATTAAGAATATTTTAATTTTCTAATCCTGAATTATAATTTATACTTCGTAATTTTATCCTGGAATTTTGATGTTTGAATTATCAAACTTAATATAAGGCGGGCAGCGTTTTTACAAGACATGATTTTAAGCATATTTTAATATTAAACTTTGTTAAAACTAGCCATTTATTCATCAAAAAGTATATTTTTGCATAGTTATTGATTTAGTCTATTGAATTTGAAAATAATTTAAACGAAATAAATAATTATAAACTTTTAAAAATTTAAATTATGTCACAATCGTACGAGGTTATTTTCGAAAACAACAGAAAATGGGTAGAATCAAAAGTCTCGGAAGACCCGAATTTCTTCCAGGAATTAGCAAAAACTCAAACTCCTGACTACCTGTATATCGGATGTTCAGACAGTAGAGCAACAGCGGAAGAACTGATGGGTGCAAAGCCGGGTGAAGTTTTTGTTCACCGAAACATTGCCAATGTTGTCAATACTTTAGATATGAGTTCTACGGCGGTTATCCAATATGCTGTAGAGCATCTGAAAGTAAAACACATTATTGTATGCGGACATTACAACTGTGGTGGTGTAAAAGCAGCAATGACTCCTCAGGATTTAGGTTTATTAAATCCTTGGCTGAGAAACATCCGCGATGTTTACAGATTACATCAGGCTGAGCTTGATTCTATTGAAGACGAAGACAAACGTTACGACAGGCTTGTTGAACTTAATGTTCAGGAGCAGTGTATTAATGTTGTTAAAATGGCCTGTGTACAGGAAAGATACATTTTAGAAGAGTATCCTATTGTACATGGCTGGGTATTTGACCTGAGAACAGGTAAGATTATTGATTTGGAGATTGATTTTGAGAAAACCTTAAAAGATATCCAAAAAATCTACAACCTTACTGGTTCTGACTGGGTGATGAGCAGAAAAACAAAATAGTTTTTCTAAATGAATGTAAGATGAAATTCTGGAGTATTATTGTATTAACGTTTTTTCTAAATTTCACGGCGCTGCCAGGCATAGCTGCAGTAGCCGGATGGGATATTGCGAGAACGAATGTGATAATCAACGAAGAAGAACCACATTCAAACCCATCTTCTTTTATTGTTTACGAAAAGGCTATTCCAAAAACTTTGGACGTTTTTGATTACCTTAAGTTTTCTGAACCTGATTTTCAGGGAATGTCCTTTGTTCTGATCGATGATTCCTTTCATCTTTCGCCTCTGCTTACTATATTTTCTCCCCCTCCGGAAGCTTAGTTTTTAACAGTAGATTTTTTTGACACTTATTCTGTATCAGTTTTTTGATATAGGATACACATGTACTTTAAAAATTAAAAATTTAAAAACTTTCATAACTGACTTATAAAATAAGCCAGGTTATATTTCACAGCTTTACATCATGAAAAAGACATCATTAATAGGAGGAATAAAGGAGAACTTTCCTTCAGGACTCGTGGTATTTTTAGTAGCACTCCCATTATGTCTGGGAATTGCTTTAGCCTCAGGTGCTCCGCCATTATCAGGTATTATTGCAGGAATTGTAGGAGGCCTTGTCGTAGGATTAATCAGTAATTCAAATATTTCAGTATCCGGACCTGCTGCCGGTTTAACGGCAATAGTTTTAACAGCTATAACAGATCTTGGTGCATTTGAACTTTTCCTTTGTGCAGGTATTATTGCAGGACTTATACAATTGATCTTAGGTTTCGTAAGAGCAGGAAGTATTTCAAACTACTTTCCGAACAATGTTATTGAAGGAATGCTTGCCGCCATCGGTATCATTATTATTTTAAAGCAGATTCCACATGCTTTAGGTTTTGATAAAGATTATGAAGGACATGAGTCTATCTTTGACAATGGATTAAATTTCGGATACTTTACAGAATTATTCGGAGCGATTCATCCCGGGGCTGTTATTGTTACCATTGTTTCTGTAGCAATACTTATTGCATGGGACAAAGTGCACGCTCTGAAAAGAATGAAGATGCTTCCGGGAGCACTGGCAGCAGTAGTAATCGGGATTCTTCTGAATGAACTTTTCAAATTATCAGGAAGCTCCCTCGCAATCAGCAATGAGCATTTGGTATCATTACCTGTTCCACAATCCCTGGATGATTTTAAAAATCTGATTACAATGCCTGATTTTAACGGATTTACCAATCCAAAAGTTTGGATTGTAGGAGCAACGATTGCTATTGTAGCTTCTATTGAAACATTACTGTGTATTGAGGCATCTGATCGTCTGGACACCCAAAGAAGGATTACCGATACCAATCTTGAACTGAAAGCCCAGGGAATCGGAAACCTGATAAGTTCATTCATCGGCGGGCTTCCAATGACTTCCGTTGTGGTAAGAAGTTCAGCCAATGCCAATGCAGGAGCCACATCTAAACTATCAGCAATGATTCATGGCGTATTGTTATTGGTATGTGTACTTACAATTCCTGTCATTCTGAACATGATACCACTTGCCACATTAGCTGCTGTATTGATATTGGTGGGGTATAAATTAGCAAAACCCGCAACATTCAAACATTTCTGGCATTTGGGAAAATTCCAGTTTATTCCATTTGTGGCCACTGTTATAGCTGTTGTAGCAACTGACCTGTTAAAAGGAGTAGGAATAGGTCTTACCATTTCTATCTTCTATATTCTGCAGGGAAATATGAAAAGAGCTTATTATCTGAGCAGAGAAACACTGGATGATGCAGATGGAATTAAAATCAAATTAGCAGAGGAAGTTTCATTTTTAAATAAAGCAGCTATTAAAAAAACGCTTAAAAATATCAAGCCAAATTCTAACATAATAATAGATGCAAGAAACACCTCGTATATTGCTACTGATGTTCTGGAAATGATTCAGGATTTTGCCAATATCCGTGCCAAGGAGCAGGATATTACGGTAGAGCTTTTAGGCTTCAAAACTTCGTACAGAGATTATGAAAGAAGTGAAGACTCACATATCCTGGTAACCCATAAAAGAGCCATGTAATCTCTACGGCCAATTATTTTTTAACTTTAAAAATTCAAAACAATAAAATTATATGAAAGCACATACATACGAAACCCAATCAACAATCACTCCTGAAAAAGCATTAGAATTCTTACAGGAAGGAAACCAGAGATTTGTAAATAATCTTAAGGCAAACAGGGATCTTCTGGAACAGGTTAACGCCACACGCGAAGGACAATGGCCGTTTGCCGTAGTTTTAAGCTGTATAGACAGCCGTACATCTGCAGAACTTATTTTTGACCAGGGGCTAGGGGATATTTTCAGCATCAGAATTGCCGGAAATTTCGTAAACCAGGATATTCTGGGCTCAATGGAGTTCGGATGCAATGTTGCCGGTTCCAAACTTATCGTTGTATTAGGTCATACGAAATGCGGAGCCTTAAAAGGGAGTCTTGATGCTGCACAGATTGAAGGGCTGGGAATGGATAACCTTAATCATCTTATCAATCATTTCACACCTATTATTAATGAAGTGATTGAGGAAAATGAAGAGCGTTCATCAAAAAACAGCTCGCTTTTAGAAAGACTCAACCAGCAGAATGTAAAAAATGCAATTGAAGATATACGCAAACAGAGCTCAACACTCAGAAACCTTGAAAATGAGGGGAAAATTAAAATTGTTGGGGCTAATTATGATGTTGAAACAGGGGCAGTAAGCTGGTTGCTCTAAGGTTGATTAAACAATTATAAGAATACAGTAAGGCCATCGGATTCGATGGCCTTTTCTATTACCTATTCCTGAGTAGGATACTTATTTCCCATTAAATGCAGACATTGTATTGTTCAAACCCGCAAATACAAAAGAAAGACCTGCCTTAGAAAAGGTTTCAATTCTTTCTTCAAGCTTCTCAGATTCTTCTTCATTCCAGGTTCCAAGGACATAATCGACCTGTCTTCCGGCAGCAAAATCTGCTGAAATTCCAAACCGGAGCCGGGTATAGTTTTGGGTCTGCAGCACTTCATTAATATTTTTAAGTCCGTTATGCCCAGCATCCGATCCTTTACCCTTCATTCGCAATGTTCCAAAAGGAAGAGCCAGATCATCCGTAATGATTAAAATATTTTCCAGAGGAATATTTTCTTTCTGCATCCAATACCTTACGGCATTTCCTGAAAGGTTCATATAGGTGTCAGGCTTAAGAACAAAAACTTTTCGTCCTTTGTATTTTCCTTCCGCAAGCCATCCGAAATTTGCTGTATTAAATGAGACTTCTAACTTTTCAGCAATTTTTTCAGCTACTTTAAAGCCTATATTATGTCGTGTATTTTCATATTCTGAGCCTTTGTTCCCCAGACCAACTATTAAATATTTCATCAGAAATTTTTTGCAAAATTAAGGGATAAAAATAAAAAACTCAACCTTAAAGATTGAGTTTAAATATTTTCAGAAGTTTATTACTGAGGTTTATAGATATAATTTATTCCAAATCCTTTTGTCATGTAAGTCTGAGGATCATACACATAGTTTGTACTCTTTACAATCGGATTAGGAATTGGCGGTGTCAAATCTGTAAATGACCACCTTTTAGGGTTATTCGGAGACAAAATAAGACTTTCTTTATCATTAAAATCAGTATTTAGAAGCCTCGAAATCTTATAAGCCCAAGGTAATAATGTAAAAGGGCTGATTTCATTGTCATATGCATAATATTCATAGCTGTACTTTCTGTCAACAGGGCCAGGTGTTCCCCCGGCTATAGGCCCATAATGTTTTACAACCTTAGAGATATTGTCTCCTACATACGTATAGGTGGTTTCTGTAAAAGAATTAAATGATGCTCCAGCCGGACCTTTTTCCATACGAATGGATTCCAGTTTTCCTGTAGTTGCAGTGTACTTGATTTGATACATAGATGTTGTCTCTTCCAAAAGTGTTTGAGGACCTGGTGTTGTAGCAGGTGGAACCGGCGGAGGCCTTCTGAAAACAGAACGTTTTTCAGTAATTTTTTCTAACCGTCCGGTATTGTTATAAGTCAGCAACCTTTCAAAAGAGATACTATCTTTGTCCAGTTTGCTATTTCCGTCAAGGTCTAAAAATCCGTTAAAATTAATCTGACTTATTTTATCTCCACTGTACATCACATTCGTAATAGAAGCACTATCTGTGATCACTGTATTCAGAAGAAGCCCGCTATAACGATATTCTGCTATAGTATCTTTGTCTGTAATTTCTCTATATAATGCCCGGGGACCGGTTAATCCTCCCGTATTGTTAAGATCCAGCAGAGGATTCCCTTCTTCATCTACTAGATCCTTGCAGGAATGTATTGAGGAGAAGCCTGCGATTAATAAAATAAAATAGAAAAGTTGTTTCATTTCCTGATAAATTGATTATTTTTTGACAAATATAATTTTTTTTTGCATAAAAATTATATGATTATATTATATTCCAATAAGATTAATAATGAAATCTTTTTACAGATTCTTATAACTATAAGCTATTTTCTGATTTTTTTCAGTCAGCGGATACCCCTGATTGTCGTACGTATAACTTTGTGAGATATTGACTCCTGGTGCCGGAGCAGGCATCTGAACATATATGGATGTAGGATTATTTGGAGACATTCTGTAGAAATTAACAGGATCAACAAGGCCTCTTACTAAAAAAAACACCTTTGGAAGTGTTGCGAAAGGACTTTTCTGAGAGTCATAGTTCTGGAAGCTATAAATCGTTTTGGTGGCAGTCGTCATATCCGGATCTCCATCACTATCTAAAATACCATTAGAGCAGGTTACTTTAAAGATATTGTTCCCATTATATGTAAAAACGTTCTCTATAAATTTATTGTAGGCTGATATTCCCCCAACTTTTCTCTTTTCCAGAATTTTAGTCAGCTTTCCATCAACATTATAACTGAAAATAAAATCACTTACATAAGAATTTCCACTGGTTGAAGCTGTTGCAGTACAAGATGCATTGTAAACCATACCGTTAGCATCAGGAGTAATATTAAATTCATATGCTGTACTTCCTGAAGTCTGGCTTACAAAATTAACTTTAGTAATTTTCTTATTGGTATTATAGGTGAGAGTACCGGTATAATATGCATTGGAATTCCCGGCTTTAAAGATTGCCTGTTCCAATATCCCACCTGAAGTAATATATTCCTCCTGGGATATACTGTTCATACTTACCTTTTCCAATATCTTTTTGGGCGGAGCTCCCTCGTCAGGATTTGGAATGGATTCTGTAGGATCAGAGGTTGTATTACATGCAGCCAATATCCCCATAAGAGCAACACCGGTAAACATTGTAAGAAAATAGTTTTTTACCATAGAAAATTAGTTTTTAGTACGTCCAAATATAATTTAATTTTCGATAAAATCATGTAATTTATAGAAACAAATTCACAACAAACAGTCATTAAAAACAAAGAAAATCTAAAAACATAACGTTTTTAGATTCTCTATTATTATATTTATTATGAAATTAATAAGGTTGTAGTACAGATGTAGTCAAAACAGATTGTGACATATCATTACTTAAATACACAGGATCAACCGCTCTTCCTATTCCCAGAGTTGTACTGCTTAATGCTCTCTTTATACAGGCAACTTTGACAATGTATTTATTTTTAGGAGTAAGATCGGAAAGTGTAGCATTAAGATTAAATATCTTATAAGCTCCGCTCTCACCCAATAATACGTCTGTTCTAACAGCTTTTAGCTTATCATCAACGAATACTCCACATGCGAAACTCGCAGATCCTGCGCCAATTTTCTGAACGGTTGTCTGGAACGAGAAGGTCACCTTATTGGTCATATTGGTTACAGAAAATGTGTCAGCTGTTCCCGGAAGTACGGTCCAGTTACCAGCCAGAGCATCACCATCATAATAAGGAGTAGTGGCTCCGTTAGGGGATGTAAATGTTAACCCGGTCTGATCTGCAACAGTATTGATAGAAAACAAAGACATACTACCCTGCCCGTCAGCTATTTTAATTGATTTCCAATCATTGGCTGTCATTTCAGAATTATTGTGGAAAATATCCCCGGGCCTGCCGGCAGACCCTTTTAGTAAATCTGTCCCCCCTGTTCTTAACTCTTTTCTGACATTTAAATCCCCATTAACATCCAGCATATTGGTGGGGGTTTGCGTATTTATACCTACTTGTGCATTCATAAAAACAGCCAGCAAGAAAGACTTTAAAAATAATATCTTTTTCATATCTCATTTAGTTTATTATGGGGTTAAATACCTCCGGAACCTCATAGACATCTACTTTCAGAGAAGATTGAGCAATAAAGTCATTGATATTGCTATATACATTTTTTCCTATTGTCAATGTCCTGCCCGTTGCCCCGTAAGAAGCAAGTCTTGAACATGCTACACTTACAGTATGATCTCCTTTAGAAAGATTTTCCACAACTCCAATCTGAGTATGGGTAAGAAAAGGATGTGAGGAATTGATGGCTTTTAGATTTCTCTGTCTTAAATTGATCAGTTTATCATCTACAAAAATTCCACATGCATAATCTATCGATGTATCTGTAGACCCATTGGTACTAAAATCAGCCTGTACTACTGTTTCGAATTGAAAGTAGGCCTTACTTTGAGTACTGAAAACACTGATTGTCTTAGATAGCCCATCGATTTTTTTAAATCCGTTCAAATTTCCTATACTGGTTCCTTTCACAAAAGTTACTTCTCTGGAAGTTGCTATATTCGCCTGCTCATAAGAAGCGAACGTAATTCCCTGCTTATCCGAAAAGGAATTGTTGAAAATAAGGTAAAATTTATTGGGCTCATATTCCGGAATACGTAGTGTTTTCCAGATAGGCGGATAGCCTTCCCCCTGTGACACTAGAAGCTGGTCATTATTTCCCTGTGACACGGTATTATCCGTAGCATCAAAGACTGCAATTTTACTCCTTAAATTCATATCACCGTTAACATCCAGTATTGCTTTTGGAGATTCTGTCTTAATTCCTACCTGGGCGTATATTAATAATCCTGCACTAAGAAATAGAGTCAATAATAATTTTTTCATCACTTAGTTGTTTTTATAACTTACATATTCGATAACATCTATTTTCATGTTGGATTCTAACGTAAATGCATTAGAAGCACCATTGGAACTCTGAACATTATGCCCAATAGTGAACTGGGAATTTTGATTAGATGTTGTAATCTTTCTGCATGCAATTTCAATTTTATGGTCCCCAACCGGAACATTTAGTTCTGTATAATTAAGGGTAAAAATATAATCCTGGATTCCGTTTTTTCCAGAGTTATTATTAGAAGCTATCCTATCAGGACGTACAGCAACCAGTTTACCATTTCTGAATACTCCACAGGCAAATCTAACATTATCCGAAATGGTAGAAACAGGAGCTTTCATTTCAACTCCTGACTGGAACTGGTACGTTAGCCTGTTCCTTCCATTTTTAATAGCAAAGTTATTTTCCAGGCCGGTAATTTTAGTCCATTTACCTTTTGTAAGATCTGTGATGTCATCTCCTACATTATTCCTATAGATATTATCTCCGGCAACGCCATTTGAAAGCGTTGAAATACCTACCTGATCTGACGACAAATACGAATTGATCAATTTGTATTGCCCCTCTTCCATAAAGGAAACATTCAATGATTTCCAAACCGGAGGATTACCCTCTCCCTGAGAAACCAAAACCTGGCCGTTTAACCCGGCATCACCAGCCTGAGTTGAACTTCCTCCTACCCTAAGCTCTTTTCTTAAAGTGGTTTTTCCATTGACATCGAGAGCAGATTTTGGCTTAGGAGTCCCGATTCCCACCTGTGCGTTAATATGGAGTGAAACTAACCCAACCACGCAGCAACAAATAATTTTTTTCATAATAAGGACTGCAAATGTACAAATAAGAACCCTAAAAATTCCAGTTATACATTTGTAAGCCTATAGAAATAAACACATTACAACATAGAAATTTTCCCACATAAAAGTAGAATTATTTCTACATAACTCTACTTTTTGCTCTTCCTTACTGCTGCCATGATCCCTTAAACGCCGTATGCAAAAGAGTTCACAGATTTTTTTTAATCAATAAAAGGTGATTTCAAAGAGACTTAAATAATCTTAATTCTCAAACAAATGAATATTCAGAAACAAAAAGCTGACAATAATCACAAAAAAACATATAAAAACTTAAGTTTTTATATGTTTTTTCTTTCCTAAAAAATTGTTCCCGTGGAATTTTTAATTGTGTTCAATAATAGCTTTCAGTAAAACATTAACCTCATCCACATTCTTTATTTTTTCTTTTCTCATCATAAGCTGATTTCCTTCTTTACCTGCCTTTTCTTTAAGCTGGGCTTCGGCAGGATTCCTTGTTAAATAGTTAATGATGTGCCTGAATCGGTCGGTCTGGTAAAATTTATCCTGCGGGTTGCCTGGAAAATAACCTAAAAACACACCATTTTTCATAACAATTTTTTCAAATCCAATATCAGCAGCCAGCCACTTCAGGGAAACACTTTTCAACAGGTTAACAGCTTCTTTGGGAAGCGGGCCAAAACGGTCTGTCAGTTCAAGTTCAAACTGATGAAGATCCTGTTCATTATTGATTTCTGCAAT
Organism: Chryseobacterium flavum; assembly: GCF_003385595.1. Lineage (GTDB taxonomy): Bacteria > Bacteroidota > Bacteroidia > Flavobacteriales > Weeksellaceae > Chryseobacterium > Chryseobacterium flavum. The sequence goes on from NZ_QNUE01000002.1 coordinate 234,597, forward strand.
TTTCTGATAAAGCAGTAATCGCTCTTCCGTATTGGAAATATAGAAGTCAGGCAGCATCAGTTCCAGATCGGTATCAATATTTACTTCTTTTACAGATTTGAAAAGTTTTTGCCGGTCCTCTTCATTCTCAAACAGATTCTCAAAGTCTGCATCATCTTTTAGTTCTTCCAGAGCTTCCTGCATGAGTTTCTGGTAGGTTTCAAATCCCATTTCATTAATAAATCCGCTCTGCTCTGCTCCTAATAAATCCCCGGCTCCCCGGATCTCGAGATCTTTCATAGCAATCTGGAATCCGCTTCCCAGATCTGAAAATTGTTCAATAGCTTCCAGCCGCTTCCGGGCATCAGAAGTCATCATATCATAAGGAGGAGTAATCAGATAACAGAATGCCTTTCTATTACTACGTCCTACCCTTCCTCTCATCTGATGTAAATCAGCCATTCCAAATCTGTGGGCATCATTAATGAAAATGGTATTGGCATTCGGTACATCTACCCCGCTTTCTACAATGGTAGTAGAAACCAGTACATCATATTTCCCTTCCATGAAATCCAAAACATTTTTTTCTAACTGTTTTCCTTCCATCTGACCATGCCCGGTAATAACTCTGGCATCAGGAACCAGACGCTGAATAAGCCCCGCAATATCTTTAAGATTTTCAATCCTGTTATTGATAAAATAAACCTGGCCGTCTCTCTGCAGCTCATAAGAAACAGCATCACGTATTGTTTCCTCATTAAACCCTATAAGCTGTGTATCCACAGGCTGCCTGTTAGGAGGCGGGGTTTTAATCACTGACAGGTCCCTTGCCGCCATTAAAGAAAATTGTAATGTTCGTGGAATAGGAGTAGCGGTTAATGTAAGAGTATCTACATTATTTTTAAGGGTTTTCAATTTATCTTTTACTGAAACACCAAACTTATGTTCTTCATCAATGATCAATAATCCCAGATCCTTGAACTTAACAGAACTGCTTACCAACTGATGGGTTCCAATAATAATATCTACTTTTCCATTTTTAAGATCTTCCAGGGTTTCGGACTTTTGCTTAGCTGTTCTGAAACGGTTAACATATGAAACATTTACAGGAAAATCTTTCAACCTTTCTTTAAAGCTCCGGTAATGCTGGAATGCCAAAATAGTAGTCGGAACCAGTACAGCCACCTGCTTCCCATCTGTTGCTGCTTTAAACGCAGCACGGATCGCGACCTCTGTTTTTCCAAAACCAACGTCTCCACAAACCAGTCTGTCCATGACTGTATCTGCCTCCATATCTTTTTTTACATCAATTGTTGCTTTTTCCTGATCCGGAGTATCTTCATAAATAAAGCTTGCTTCCAGCTCATTCTGTAAATAAGAATCCGGCGTATAGGCAAATCCTTTTGCTGTTTTCCTTTGAGCATATAATTTTATAAGGTCAAAAGCAATCTGTTTTACTTTTGCTTTAGTTTTCTGCTTTAAAGTTTTCCAGGCAGGAGATCCTAATTTGCTCAGTACAACTTCTTTTCCTTCCGGTCCGTTATATTTTGAAATTTTATGTAGAGAATGAATACTTACATACAATAAATCTCCATTTTTATAAGTCAGTTTAAAGCATTCCTGAATTTTCCCGTCATTATTCACTTTAACCAGACCCATGAATTTTCCTATCCCATGATCAATATGTGCAATATAATCTCCGATTTTCAAGGACATCAGATCTTTCAGGGTAAGCTGTTCTGATTTAGCAAATGTATTTTTAGATTTATATCGCTGATAACGGTCAAAAATCTGATGGTCTGTATATACTAACAATTGATGATTGTTATCTACAAAACCTTCATGAAGTTCCGATTTAAAACTTTTGAATGGCAGCTCATGCTCTAATTCTTCAAAAATGGATTCCAGCCTTTCCTTTTGTTTTTCAGTTGAAAAAGAAATCCAGGTATCAAAACCCTGATTCTGTTTTTCTTCAAGATCTTCGATCAGCAGTTCAAAGTTTTTATGAAAAGAAGGTTGTGGAAGCTGATCAATTTTAATTTCGGTCACCTCTTTCAGACCTTCAATAGTTATCCCTCCAAAATCAACCGTTGCAAATTTTTTATAATCAAATAAAAACTCCTGGTCAGATATAAACAGCTCCTCAGGTCTCCGATGGGCGATGTCTTTACTTAAGGCATCATACTTTTCCAGAGCCTTTTCATAAAATGCTTTAATTTTCTGCATTCCCACCATTCCGTTTCTGGAGATAACAAAGCTCTCCTTTGGCAATAACTGCAACAATGAAACCCTGCTTCCTGTTACTGAAAAATTCATGTTGGAAACCAGCTGAAATTCTTTTACTTTATCTACTGAAAGCTGAGTTTCTATATCAAATGTTTTAATGCTTTCTACCTCATTTCCAAAAAAAGTTATTCTATATGGTTTTTCATGGGAATAAGAGAAGACATCCACAATTCCACCTCTTACAGAAAACTCTCCGGGCTCAGAAACAAAATCAGCCTGTTGAAAATGATAATGATTTAGCAGTTCATCTACAAAATCAAAATCCAGCTGATCACCCACTTTAATATGATGAGAGATTGCTTTGAAATCTTCTTTCTTTAATACTTTTTCGGACAAAGCTCCGGCATAAGCGACAATTACCTTTGGAGACCTGCCAGAATTTATTTTATTTAAAACCTCAGTTCTAAGGACCAGATTAGCATTTTGAGTTTTTTCTACCTGATAGGGTTCGAGATGTGTGGCAGGAAAATACAATACTTTTTCTTTTCCCAGTAAGTCTTCCATTTCTGTATTGGCATACAAAGCATCCTCTTTATCATCTACTAAGTAAAGGATACTTTTCTTCTGAACTAAAAAAAGTTCTGCTACAAAAACGGAAACAGAAGAACCGGCATGCCCTTTTACAGAGATATGCTGGTCGCTTTCCAGCCGGGTAAAAATTTCTTTTCCGAATTCCTTTTGAAGAAGGTCCGGAAGAAATTTTTCGTTAATAGGTTTTAACTGCATAAGTAATAGTATAAAACGACGAAAGCGATTTCGGGAGCTTCCCGAAACCGTAAGTAAAGAACAAAGGTACGGATATTTTTTCTTGGGCTGTTTTTCAAACGCATTTGGATTTCTAACTGAGCTTTTCAAAAAATCTTAATTTTTACTAATTTATTTAACCGGTTGTTAAAATAGTTGTAAAAAATTTCCAATGGCATAATGTTTGGGATTTTAACCTTATTAAACACTAAAAGAATAGTATTATGAAAAAAGCAATTAAAATTTTAGGAGTTATGATGCTGTTGGTTTTTACAGCATTATCTTTTTCATCCTGCAGCAGTGATGATGATCCAACTAACAATGACTTCTTTGCCGGAACCTATAAAGGAAGTATTTCATACAAAGACGGGCAGGGCACCAACATCAGTACTGACAACGGGAGTGTATTTGTAACAAAGATTGCCAGCGGGACCAAATACAATTTTGCTTTCTCAAACAGCATCCCCGATCTTAACGGGATAGAATTTGAACAAAAAGGGGATCATACGCTGGTAATGGTGGGTTCCACAACAACTTCTTACATCAGAATTGACAATAATGAATTAAAAATCCTGTATCTTAAAGATGGTAAAACATGGACAGCCAACTGTACACGTTAATACATTATATAATAAGAAGCCTGTTTAAAAGCAGGCTTTTTTTATACTCAAAACTTATTTAATTTTTTTTTAAGCTGTAATAAACTTTAGTTAAGTTTAAAAACACAAAAACTTTCAGCCTGCTTTTTGCATACCTTTACTCAACCAAAAACAAACAGTAATCCTTATGAAAAAATTATTATCAGCAATGTCACTGGTTTTAGGACTCGGACTTGCAACTGCACAACAGACTGTTCCTGCTACAAGCACTGCACATCAGACTGTAAAAACAGTAAAAGCAACAACACCTGCAGAAGTTAAACCTTCTCAACCCGTAGCTAAAATGAAAAAGGACGGAACTCCGGACAAGAGGTATAAAGCAAATAAACATCTGAAAAAAGACGGAACTCCAGACAAAAGATATAAAACAAGCAAATAAGCACAACCTAAACATATATAGTTGTTATTTTCATAATCAAATTTCGAATGCCGGTAAACAAAGTTTTATCGGTTTTTTTATGGTACAGCATATAAAAAAATAGCTACAGATTCTGTACTTATTTATAAATTTGAAGCATGTTAAACTTCTTCAAGAAAAATACAGCACTTATCTGGGCAAAAAAGCATGTTCAAAAAGCAAAGGCATTTAAAAAAGATGCGGAAAAGAATCAGGAAGAGCTATTACTTTCTTTAGTACATACTGCAGAAAAAACTCTTTTTGGAAGAGAACATGACTTTGAGAACATTCATTCCTTAAAAGATTTTCAGGATAGAGTTCCTGTGTCGGACTATGAAGATCTGAAACCTTATATTGAAAGAGTAAAAAAAGGCCAGGCAAATATTCTCTGGACGGATACCCCTGAATATTTTGCAAAAACTTCAGGAACAACTTCCGGCTCCAAATACATTCCTATTTCAAAAGAAGGAATGCCTTTTCAGATTGCAGGGGCTCAAAGTGCCCTTTTCCATTATATTGCAAAAAAAAACAATGCTGATTTTGTTAACGGAAAAATGATTTTTCTGCAGGGAAGCCCTGAACTGGAAGAAGTTTTTGGGATAAAAACAGGAAGATTATCCGGAATTGTAGCTCATCATATTCCTTCCTATCTCCAAAAAAACCGGCTTCCTAGCTGGGAAACCAATATTATGGAAGATTGGGAAGCTAAGGTTGAAAAAATTATTGAGGAAACAGAACATGAAAACATGACCCTGATTTCCGGAATACCTCCGTGGCTGATCATGTATTTTGAAAAGCTTACGGAAAAGCATGGAAAAAAAATCAAACAGTTATTCCCGAACCTGCAGCTTATAGTTACAGGAGGCGTTAACTATGAACCATATAAAGATAAAATGGAAGATCTTCTGGGAGATAAAGTAGATATTATACAGACTTTCCCTGCCTCTGAAGGTTTTTTTGCTTTTCAGGACGATTATACAAGTGAAGGCCTTTTGCTCCTGACCAATCATGGTATTTTTTATGAGTTCATACCTTTAGAAGAATATGGAAAACCAGGGGCAAGGCGATTAAGTTTAAAAGAGACGGAACTCTATAAAGATTACGCCCTTGTCATTACAACCAATTCCGGGCTATGGGCTTACTCCATAGGTGATGTTGTCCGGTTTATTGATAAAAACCCTTACAGGATTTTAGTCAGTGGAAGAACCAAACATTTCACCTCTGCGTTTGGAGAACATGTTATTGCTTTTGAAGTTGAGGAAGCAATAAAAAGTACATTGGAAAAATTTCCTGCCCGGATTACAGAGTTCCATCTGGCTCCTCAGGTAAATCCCGGAAAAGGTCTGCCATATCATGAATGGTTTATTGAATTTGAAAAAGATCCGGAAGATCTGGAATCCTTCAGAAATGAGCTCGATGAACAGCTAAGAGCCCGGAATACATATTATAATGATTTGATTTCAGGGAATATTTTACAAAAACTACAGATTACAAAACTTAGAAAAAATGCTTTTCATGAGTATGCAAAATCTCAGGGCAAATTAGGTGGGCAAAATAAGACTCCAAGATTAGCCAATGACAGAAATATTGCAGATCTATTAGAAATTTACAAACTTTAAGCACATTTTTTCAATTCCAAAAACGTATATTCGAAAAAAATTATAAATTTGAAAAACTAAAAGAAAATAATGAAAGCATCTGTACTGTTAAAATCATCTTTATTAACATCTTTATTTGTCATTTCATCTTGTGCTACCACAAAATACAGCGAAGACATTTCTAAAAATAATTACTCCAATCTGGAGGCTGGAAAAATGTATGTTGTACAAATGAGAGACGGATCTCCAAAACAAAAAATATTATTCAGAAATGTTGTAGGAGAAAATCTGGTGGGAACTGCCGGCAAGAAAGATAGTACAGAAGTCGTAATTCCTAAATCAAATGTAGCTGCTGTGAAAGACCGGTCCAGAGCAAGAATAGCAGCAGGGGCTACGATCATTGGAGCTGCAGGTGTTGCTGCATTGGTAATCAGCGCTTCAAGAGCAGACTAAAATAGATTTTATCTTTCGGGATATATTTAATTTATCTTTTAAAATTCAGTATATGAGTAGTCCTAAATAAATATTTAGGACTATTTTTGTTCATGATTTCCTTTACCCCGTTAAAAACATTACAAAATGTTGAGTTCAGAAATCTTCTAACCGGAAGATTTTTTATTGTTTTAGCTTTCAGGATGCTTGCCACTTTATTGGGATGGTGGGTATATCAATTAACAAAAGACCCGTTTTCAATTGGCCTTATAGGACTTTCGGAAGTTATTCCTGCTGTTAGTTGCGCTTTGTATGCGGGCCATGTCATTGATATGAATGAAAAAAAACGATTATTACTCATTTGTAACTATGCCTATATTTTCCTGATAGGATTATTGCTGATTCCTGCATTTCTTAATGTACAAATGCATTTTACAGGACACCAGATCACCTATTTCATTTATGGAGTCATTTTTTTTACCGGAATAGCCAGAGCATTTATTGGCCCTATTGTTCCCTCGATGATTCCAAGAATTGTAAAAAAAGAAAACCTTCCTAATGCAGTAACTTTAAATCAGGCAACATTCCTGATCTCTTCAGTCTGCGGCCATGCAACCGGAGGAATTCTTATAGGCTATTTCGGAGTAAAATGGACATTAGTGGTCATCTTGTCTCTTATATTTATAGCCTCATTATTTTTCTGGCAGCTTAACAAACAATTTTCAGAAAATAAAAAAGATTCTGTACATGTAGTTGAAAGCATGCGTGAAGGAATATCTTATATATTTAAGACCAAAGAGATATTGGGAGCATTATGTCTTGATATGTTTGCTGTACTTTTCGGAGGGGCGGTTGCCATGATCCCCGTATTTGCCACAGATATTTTAGACTCCGGAGCAGAAGGCTTTGGATTGCTTAATGCTGCTTCCGACATCGGCTCTATGTGCATCATCACAATTTTATCTATTGTTCCTCTGCGTAAAAATCAGGGAAAAATATTGCTGGCAGTTGTTACAGGGTTCGGGCTTTGTATTATCGGATTTGGCTTATCCAAACTTTACTGGTTGTCATTTATATTCCTTGTGATGAGCGGAATGCTGGACGGAATTTCAGTAGTAATCAGAGGAACTATTGTCCAGTTAAAAACCCCTGATCACATCAGAGGTAGAGTCCTGAGTGTTAACTCAATATTTATTATGTCCAGTAATGAAATGGGGCAGTTTGAAAGCGGATTGATGGCCAAAGTTTTGGGCGTAGTACGTTCTGTTGTATTTGGCGGGACAATGACTGTTTTAATTGCATTGCTTGTAGGAAGTACCAATCCTAAACTAAGAAAAATGCAGTATTAGCATTTGCCTCAAATCTTACAGATTATCAATATCATACAATAATAAATAAGCTCAGAGCAGACATGGTATCTGCTCTGAGCTTATTTATTATTGGTTTCCTCTTATTCCGCAAGGCTTCAGTTTGTTAAACCAAATACAACATTAGTATACAAAACTCCATTTTCTTTAAATATATCTCAAAATCTTTAATTTAACGTTAATAATTTTTTATATTTGCTAGATAAAACAACCCTTATGAATAAACCTTTACTAATTTTATCCATTTTTGAAGCCCAGGCCATGCCATTACAGAAAAGCAGCATATCTAATTGACTTACAACTAGTATAAAAGCAGCCAATTAATAACTGTATATAAGCATATAAAGAAGGTCTGCTTCAGGACTCCCTCAAAACACTCAGATGAACAAGCTTCACCACTACCAGTAATCTGGCAGAGGAAAAAATCAATTAACCAAACAAACAATAGATAAGGATTGAAAATTTTAAACTGATTAAACATGAAAAAATATCTACTGATTTTAATATTATTCATCACTCAGGTTCTTTCAGCACAACAGGATTGTATTACAGCTCTTTCTGTTTGCGGAAATTCCAATATATCCTATATTCCTGACGGACCCGGAGTTCAGGAACTTCCGGAATCAAACTGCGGAAGTTACCAGGAAAGATACTCAGTGTGGTATAAATTTACTATTGCTACTGCAGGAACCCTCACCTTCGCTATCACTCCAAATACCGGCTCCGACTATGACTGGTATGTATGGGGACCTAATATTACATGTGCCAATAAAGGGAATACCATCAGATGTTCTACTCCAGGCGGACAGGGAGCTACTGGTCTTAATATGACCTCAACAGATCCTTATGATTATTTTGGACAGCCAGGTTCAAACGCTGACGGATGGGCAAAATATATGGACGTTTTACCCGGCGAAACATATTATCTTTTAATCAACAATTATAGTATAAACATTACAGGTTTCTCCCTGACCTGGGGCGGTACAGCAACCTTAGCCTCTCCATTCAATGATCCGGTACTTACCCCAAATCCATTTATTACCCCGGGAGCTCCTAATGCGAATCCGGCTGATCCTAATGAAGTTGTTATCTGTACCGATCCGGCTGTTTTTGATTTCAACACGTTAACTGATGGAATTGTTAATGGTAATGCTAATTTCTTCGTTAGTTATCATACAAGTCAAAATGATGCTCTTTCTGGAAACAACCCGATTTTAACTCCTCAGACAGTTAATACGACAGATGTCTACTATTACAGTATTCATTATGAGGATCCTACTGATCCGAATAACCCGATAAATTCATGCAGGCAAATCGGTAAGTTTAAATTTAAACAGGGGAATATTACTGCCACTGATGCTACATTAACCATGTGTAATAACAATAATGCAGGCACAGCAATTTTTGACCTTACTACTGCCAATGTATTTGATGATCCTGCAGGAACGGCAATAAAAAAATATTATCCGACAATGAGTGACCTTAATGCCGGAACTAATGAAATAACAAACCCATATGCATACTTATCTTCAACAAATGTAGTATATGTATTGGTAACAACACCTCAGGGATGTTCAGATGTGGCGCAGATCAAACTGAATCTTTATGCGGTTGTTGCAGTACAGGATGCTGAATTAAGAACCTGTTTTATTGAAACCAACCCGGCTACAGGCTCATTCAATCTTACCAACGCTCTGGTAACTACAGTTGCAGGTGCTACAAAAAGATATTTCCCTTCATTAACAGATGCGATAGATCTTACGAATGAAATAGTAAATGCAACGGATTATATTGCTCCTAATGGTATTGTATATGTAAGAGTAACAGATACCCGGGGATGCTACTCTATCGCTAAAGTTACCTTAACTGTACTTCCTCCTGTAAAATCTGATGTTCTGGTTGACAAAATTATCTGTATGGAAGATAAAACAACTTTAGATGCAGGACCCGGATTTAAAAGCTATGAATGGAGCACAGGAGCAACCACACAGGTAATCAGTAATGTAGGCGTAGGAACGTATTGGGTAAAGTTAAAAACAGGAGATTGTATTACAACACAAACTGTAAAAGTGTATGCTTCAGAACAACCCGTAGTATCAAATATTGAAATTTCCAATAATACTATAACAATAAATGTAATAGGAGGAACACCGGATTATAAATATTCCATGGATGACATCAACTGGCAGGACTCCAATACATTTACCAATATAGCAAGAGGTAATCATAAAGTCTATGTAAAAGATGCTTATGACTGTGACCCTATTGAAATTCCGGTAGTTGTCCCTAATCTGATCAATGTAATTACACCAAACGGAGATGGTATAAATGATGTGGTTGATTACTCCGCTATGGCTGACAAGCAGAATCTTATCTTAAGTATTTTTGACAGGTATGGCACAAAAATCCATCAGGCAGATAAATCCAATGGATACAAATGGGACGGAACTATTTCCGGCAAAAGAATTCCGACAGGAACATACTGGTATTCTGTAACATGGAATGAAAACGACAAAAAGAATACACCATTTAAATTCTCTGGATGGATTATGGTAAAAAACAGAGAATAACCTTAAATAATTTGAAAACATACATTAACCCGGAGTAGAAATTCTATTCCGGGTTACTTTTTATTTATTATACTTTTTACTAAACATTTATATCAAAGTATAATAAACATTACAAATACTGTTTAGAAATACAAAGAAAAACAAAAGATACCACATCGGTAATCCATATATCATTTTCTTTAAATATATCTCAAAATCTTTAATTTAACGTTAATAATTTTTTATATTTGCTACATAAAACCCTTGCTTATGACCAAACTTCTACTATTCTGATCTTTTTTCCGTATACAACAAGGGCGCCCATCAGTAGAGTTGCTCATTTTCTTTTTTTAACCACTTCACTACAATTTTGTTTTATAAAATCATTTTAACAATGAAAAAAATACTACTTCTTTTAATTTTATTTATATCTCAGGCATTTTATTCGCAATCGGATTGTATCACAGCAATTCCAATTTGTGGAAACTCTGACATCTCCTATACTCCTTCCGGTGTTGGAAATATTGTCGAAGTCCTCAATCAAAACGGAGGATGCTTAAGTGTAAATGAGACTTATTCTGTATGGTATACTTTCACGGTGTCAACATCAGGTACACTGGCGTTTAAAATTAAATCCAATGTTTTAAGGGATGATTACGACTTTGCAGTCTATGGCCCTACTAACGGAGGATGTGCCTCTTTGCAGAATAGTTCTCACGTTTTTATAAAACCTTTACGATGTAACTATTGGGGTTCCGTAGCTTCCGGTGAAACAGGATTAGATTTAAATCTGGCTCCTCCTGCAGTACTCCCTCCAAACAGTTCTACGATGAACAATCAGGAATGGAGCCCATACATTAATGCAACTGCTGGCGAAACCTATTATCTTGTTATAAACAATCATACAAGATCTGCAAACGGCTTTTCAATGGAATGGAGTGGCACTGCAAGTTTAAGTTCTGCTTTCAATGATCCTACTTTAGCTCCTTTTCCGTTCGTTACTCCGGGAATTCCTGCTGCAGACCCTACACAACCGAGCAATGTTATGGTATGTGGACTACCTACCCAATTTGACTTCTCTACACTTACCGCAGGAATCATAAATGGCAATAACGCTAATTTCCAGGTTACCTATCATGATAATATCAATGACGTTCTGACAGGCTCGTCTCCGCTTACAATTGAAACAGTAGACGCAACCACAACATATTATTACCGGGTAGCTTACCATGACCCGTCTAACCCCGACAATCCTATGAACGGATGTTTTATCAACGGTAAATTTAAATTTGTAGACGCCAGCATTAGCGCTAATAATGTCACTCTGCTTTCCTGTAATAATAACGGAGCAGGTACTGCAAAATATGACCTGACAACAGCAAATGTATTTGGTGGTCCAGGAGCAACAATTAAATATTATCCGACTCTGGCTGATCTGACTGCAGAAACCAACGAAATTACAACGCCTACCAATTATGTTTCTCCGGAAACAACAATCTATGCAAAAGTGATTTCTTCATTCGGCTGTACTGCAACAGCTGCTATCAGTCTGCAGTTTCATCCTACAGTGGTGCTGCAGGATGCTGAATTGGAAGAATGTTATATTCCTGGAAATAATACTTTTTCAACATTTGATCTTACAAAAGCCGGCATTGGACTCCCTTCCCCTATTCCTACGGGAACCGTTATAAAGTACTACAAGACAATGAATGATGCACTAAGTCAGTCTAACCCAATCGCAACGCCTGATACCTATCTTTCATCCAGCACTATTGTCTATGTAAGGGTTAATAATGAAAAACAATGCTTTGCAATTGCTAAAATCACATTAAAAGTACTGCCTCCGGTAGAATCTGCCGTATTAAAAGACAAGGTAATCTGTGCCGAAGGTAAAACAACATTGGATGCCGGACCTGGGTTTGACGGATATGAATGGAGCACTGGTGAAACCACACAGTCAATCAGCAATATAGGAATTGGCACTTATTGGGTAAAACTACAAACCGGAAAATGTTTCACGCTTCAGGAAGTACATGTTCGCCCAAGCTTACAACCAGTGATCTCAAATATCGAAATCACAAACAATTCAATCAAGATAACTGCTACAGGCGGAGTTCCTCCTTATAAATATTCCATAGACGGGATTAACTGGCAGGAGTCAAACACTTTCAGTGGTCTTCCCAGAGGAGAAAACACAGCATATGTAAAAGATTCATTTGAGTGTACCCCGGTTCAGGTGACGGTTACTGTTCCTAACCTTATCAACGCAATTACTCCAAACGGAGATAATGTAAACGATGTTATCGATTATTCAGCACTGGCTTATAAGAAAAACTTAGTATTTGTAGTATATGACAGATATGGAAACAAGCTTCATGAAGCCAATCATATGAGAAACTTTACATGGGATGGAACTGCCTTTGGTAAAAAGATATCAACAGGGACATACTGGTACACAATCTCATGGAATGAAAATGACAAAAATAATACGGAAACAAAATACTCAGGATGGGTATTGGTAAAAAATAAAGAATAAATTTCATTTACATCCATATTGAAAATCACCCCGGGCGGGGTGATTTTTTTATCAACATAACCAACCTCCTGTTTGCAGTATTTACATAACAACTGCTTATAATTTGTTGAATACTATTTTTAAATTATTTTTTAAATAAACTATCTTTGCACCATGGCGCAGAAAGAAACATTATCATCCCTAACACACGGAAACTTTGCAAAAGAGCTGTCTATTGCGGATGGGAAAATGCCACCCAATGCAGTGGATTTTGAAAGACTTGTTATCGGAACTTTTTTGATCGACAAAAAAGGATTGGATCATTCAATTGACCTCCTTACCCCTGAAGTTTTTTATGATCCGAGACATCAGGTAATCTTTTCTACTATATTAAAACTTTATGAAGGGAACCACCCTGTAGACTTAATGACAATTATTCAGGATCTTAAGAAAGAGGATAAATTAAGCCAGGCCGGAGGTGACCATTATATTATTGACCTTACTATGGGTGTAAGTTCATCCGCCCATATTGAATATCACGTACGCGTAATACTTGAAAAGTATATCTTAAGAAGTCTTATTAATGTCTCAGCAAATGTAATTGATTCGTCCTATAAAGAATCTACTGATGTTTTTGAGCTTCTTGACAAAGCAGAACAGTCTTTTTTTGAAATCACGAACGGGACCATCAAAAAAGGATTCGATACCGCCAACTCATTGGTAAAGCAAGCTATTGATACCATTAAATCATTAAAAGATAAACAAGGGCTATCCGGAGTACCTTCAGGTTTCCGGGATGTTGATAAAGAAACCGGAGGCTGGCAGAATTCTGACCTTATCATTATTGCTGCACGTCCTGCAATGGGTAAAACAGCATTTCTTCTTTCTATGGCGAGAAATATCGCGGTTGGCCACAAGATACCTATGGCTCTGTTCTCTCTCGAGATGGCATCAGTACAGCTTATCACCAGAATGATTGCTTCTGAAACAAGAATTTCTTCTGAAAAACTGAGAAAAGGAACTTTGGATGATGAAGAATGGCAGAGACTATTCTCCAATGTATCTGAACTGGAAAATGCTCCTTTATATATTGACGAAACTCCTTCTTTATCAATTTTTGATTTCCGTGCAAAATGCCGAAGACTTGTAATGCAGCACGGAGTAAGACTTATTATGGTCGATTACCTTCAGCTGATGACCGCAGGTGGTGGTGGAAAAGGAGTAGGAAACCGTGAACAGGAAATCTCCATGATCTCCCGCTCATTAAAAGCGATTGCTAAAGAATTGAATGTTCCTGTTATTGCATTATCCCAGCTTTCAAGGAGCGTGGAAGCCCGCCCGGGAAAAAGACCCCAGCTTTCTGACCTGAGGGAATCCGGAGCGATTGAGCAGGATGCGGATATTGTATCATTTATCTTCAGACCGGAATATTATAAGATTAGTGTTTGGGATAATGATGAGGAAGGACAGGAAACCTCAACTGAAAATCAGGCAGAGCTGATCATTGCAAAGCACAGAAATGGTGCTACTGCCGATGTAAGACTATCCTTCTTAAAACATTTTGCTAAATTCGGAGATATTGAAGCTGCTTTTGACGGAAATACAGGAGGAGGATATCCTTCTAACTTCGGATCAAATGAGCCAAGCGGATTTGACAGAATAAAAACAACGATCCAACCCGGGGCTGCCTTTGACCTGCCGGACAGTTCACAACTCTCAGGGTCATCAATGAATGATTTTGATGATGATGATGATTTTCCGTTTTAATGGTTAATCTAAATTAGATCATATGACTATAGTAATAAATATCAGGGAATAGTTTTGTTTTATTATTGTAGATTTAAAAAGTAATTTTTACAGAAACAGATTTGAAAATCGAAATATTTACCGATGGTGCCTGTAGCGGAAATCCCGGAAAAGGAGGATATGGCATACTCATGCGCGTTCCCGAAAAAAATTATCAGAAAACATTTTCTAAAGGGTTCCGGAAAACAACCAACAACAGGATGGAGCTTCTGGCAGTTATTACAGCTCTCGAAAAATTAAAATCCGCAGAGAATGAAATCCATGTTTATACAGATAGCAAGTATGTAGCAGACGCTGTTAACCAGAACTGGATTACAGGGTGGATCAAACGAGGCTGGAAAAATGTTAAAAACCCTGATCTCTGGAAAAGATTTATTGAGCTTTACAATAAATACCAGCCTGAAATGCATTGGGTAAAAGGACATGCAGGACATTTTGAAAACGAGCTGTGCGACAAATTAGCCGTTGCTGCCGCGGGTTCTCAGAATCTGGAAATAGATGTTTATTTTGAAAATCAGGAAAACAACTCTCTCTTTTAACCTGATTAACACAAATGCATAATTATATTTACAAATTTCACTATTAATCCAAAATTAACCTTATTTTTTGAAATATAATTAAAAATTTTAACAAAATTAACATTAAATACACATTTATTGATTGGGATTTAATATCTTT
Source organism: Chryseobacterium flavum (assembly GCF_003385595.1). Lineage (GTDB taxonomy): Bacteria > Bacteroidota > Bacteroidia > Flavobacteriales > Weeksellaceae > Chryseobacterium > Chryseobacterium flavum. The sequence goes on from NZ_QNUE01000002.1 coordinate 249,607, forward strand.
ACTTATTAAAATACAAACTCCCAATTAAATGAATAAAATTCTACTTTCTTATCTTTCTTTTCTTCTTCTCTTCATATCAGGCATAGTATTCAGCCAGACTTATCAACTTATTGGAAATCCGGTCAATACAACAGGATGGACAATGGTCTCGCCAACACAAATAAATGGTGATTTTGTTCAGCTGACTCCGGATACAAATAACCAATCCGGCTCAATCCGGCTCAATGACCCTATTAATCTGAAATACTGTGATAAATGGAGAGTAGAATTTGATTTCAGAATGGATTCTAACCAAACCTCCAACGGGGACGGAATTGCTTTCTGGTATCTGGCAAATCCACCTGTTGCCAGTGTATTAGGCTCCGGCCTTGGAGTTTCTCAGAATGCAGTAGGACTCATCGTAGGATTTGATACCTACAACAATACAACTACAGCCACCATGAGTAAGGTTCATGTTGCTTATGGGCAAGTTACCAATACTACAGACACCAACAATGTGGAATTTTTTAATATCCCGGGAAGTTCTTTCCATTCACCGGACATGAATACAACAATTCCTTTTCAAGGCACTACTTTTAAACATGTTGAAGTAACTGCAGAAGTAGATCCCGCCGCACCCACCAACTGGATCATAAAGATAACTATTGATGGTAATTTAATTTGTAATCAGTCTTTCGCCCCCTCAGGTACTGCTGCTGCAATGACAGTTGGCTATTTTGGATTTTCAGCCTCCACAGGAGGTGCAAGGTCAAGACACTCTATCAAGAACGTTAAAATTTATACCGATAAGGTTCCAATTCTGCAAAACACAGCCACCCAGTCCTATTGCCCCAATCCTGCCACAGGATACGGAAGTGCTAATTTAACCACTTTTAACTCCCAATTTGTCAGCAATCCTGCAAACTACACTTTCACTTATTATCCTTTAGGCAGCTCCACTCCTATTGCTAACCCTGCCAACTACGAGTTTAACACTAATACAACAGTTACTGTGGTTATTAAAGATAATGCAGGAATATTATGTGACAACCCGGATGCAAGAATCCAGCTGACACTTGCTCCGTTTACAGCTGATGACAAAACGATCCTGGCCTGTAACAATAATAAAGCCGGTACTGCCGTCTTCAATCTGACCACCGCCGCCGTAACCAATGTTCCCGGGGTTGTAAAAAAATATTACAAAACATTAAACGATCTTAATGCTGGTATTAACGAAATTGCCTATCCTGATAATTATTTGTCTGCACCTGGCACAGTGTATGTAAAAGTGACAACACCTCAGGGATGTACCGGCAATGCAAAAATTACACTGGCGTTCTTCCCCGAAACACAAGTTCAGGAGGCATCATTAAGATCTTGCTTTATTGAAAATAACACTTCCAGTGCTGTATTTGATCTGACCTCAGCAGACGTAACTCCGTTAACAACTGCCAGCAAAAAGTATTACACTACTGCGAACAATGCACTGAATGGAACCAATGAGATTATAAACCCATCACAGTATATATCCACAAGCACAGCAGTGTATGTAAAGGTTACAGATGAAAACGGATGTTTTAACATTGCAAAGATCAATCTTATCGTTCTGCCCCCTGTACCCTCAGCTATTCTCAAAGATAAAATTATCTGTATTGACAGCAAAACTGATTTGGATGCCGGTCCGGGCTTTGATGGTTACGAATGGAGTACAGGCGAAACCACATCGTCCATTAAAGATGTTACCCCTGGTCTTTACTGGGTATTTCTTAAAACAGGAACCTGTATTACCAAACAGATTGTAAAAGTAATCCCTTCTCCAAATCCTGTCATTTCAAGCATTGACATTAACAATAATACAATAACCGTAAATGTATCAGGCGGAACACCTCCTTATCAGTACTCTCTGGATGGAGCAACCTGGCAGGAATCAAATACATTTACCGGTCTTCAAAGAGGAGAAGTTAGAGTTTTTGTAAAAGATTTTTATAATTGCACCCCTGTTGAAGTACAGATCACCGTACCTAATCTTATTAATGCCATCACTCCTAATGGCGATAATATAAACGACGTTATTGATTACTCTGCCCTTTCTTATAAGAAAAATCTGGTCTTTATTGTGTATGACAGATATGGAAATAAACTTTATGAAGCAAACAAAACCAGAAACTTCAAATGGGACGGAACAGCTTCCGGCAAAAAAGTACTTACCGGAACTTACTGGTACACCATTTCCTGGAATGAGAACGACAAGAATAATACTGAAACAAAGTACTCAGGATGGGTATTGGTGAAAAACAGAGAATAAATACAAGTAAAAAGCTATCCTTTTTTAAAGGATAGTTTTTTGTTTCACTACAAAATCACATCATGCTTCCTGACTTAAATTAAATCATTAAAAACATCATAACCAAAGACTATGAAAAAAGATATACTTATTTTCTTATGGGTTATTTTACTCTGTATACCCGGTAAAATATACTCTCAGACTTATCAGCTTTCCGGAAACCCCGTAAACACAACAGGCTGGGACCTCGTATCAGATGCAACCATCAGCGGAGACTTTATACGCCTGACCGCAGATCAGACAGGCAGATATGGAGCGATAAAGCTAGCCACCCCTATTACATTGAGCTACTGTGATAAGTGGAAAGTAGAGTTCGATTTCAGGATTGACGGAAATGGAACCACACAATTTGGCAGAGGTGACGGTTTTACATTCTGGTACCTTGCTAACCCACCAACAGGATTTGTGTCGGGAGGAGGGTTGGGTATCCCCGCTAACGCCTCAGGCTTAATGGTTGGTTTTGACATTTTCAATAATACAACCGAAGGCCAAATGAGTAAGGTGCATCTTTTATATGGCACCAATAATACAGCAGGGAATAATATAGAATATAATACTACTCCGGGAAGCACATTCCACTCCCCTGACCTTAACCCTACACAACCATTTGTAGGTGATACTTATAAACACGTAGAAGTAAACGGTGAAACAGATCTCACCAACCCCTCCAACTGGATTATAAAAATACGAATAGATGGTGTACTGATCGTTGACCAGTCTTTTGCCCCGTCCGGCGGAGCCACAGGAATGGCACAGGGATATTTTGGATTTTCGGCAGCAACAGGAGGTGCGAGCGCCAGACATTCCATTAAAAATGCAAAAGTTTTTGTGGACAAAGTTCCCATATTAAGCAATACGATTACCCCGTTTGTATGTACCAATCCCGCAACAGGAAATGGCGTTGTGGATCTTACTTCTTACAATTCCCAATTTGTAAATAATCCCGGAAATTATATTTTTACTTATTACATCCTGGGAAGCTCCACACCAATTTCCAATCCAACAAGCTTCCAATATTCAGGTAACACCACCATCAAGGTAGTTATTAAAGATCCTACATCCACTTTATGCGATAATGGGGACGGAATAATTCAATTAGACCCAACTCCGTTTGCTGCTGACGACGCCTCTCTTACCGGCTGCAACAACAATAATGCGGGAACAGCAACATTTGACCTTACCTCAGCTGCAGTAACCACAGTTCCTGGGGTTACTAAAGAATTCTATCCTACCTTATATGATTTAAATGCAGGCACTAACCTGATCACAAATCCCACCGCGTATGCTTCAGGAGCAGCTACAATCTATGTAAAAGTAACCACTCCACAAGGATGTGTAAGCACTTCCAAAATCACATTAAATATTCATCCGGTAGTAGTTGTTAATGATGCAGAAATAAGATCCTGTTTTATAGAAGGTAACTCCTCCAACGCATCTTTTAATCTCACTACAGCAATTGTAACCACACAAAACGGAACTACAAAAAAATACTACCCTTCATTAGCTGATTCTCTTAACGAAACGAATGAGATCACTAATCCAAACCCATATATCGCTCCTAATGGTGTAGTATATGTAAGGGTTTCCAATTCAAACGACTGTTATTCAATAGCCAAAGTTACACTGACGGTAATTCCTCCTACCTTTTCTGATATCCTGAAAGATAAAATCATATGCATGGAGGACAAAACAACATTAGATGCAGGTCCCGGCTTCAAAAGCTATGAATGGAGTACCGGTGCCACTACCCAGTCCATCAAGAATGCAGGGGTAGGAACCTATTGGGTAAAGCTTAAAACCGGAGATTGTATTGCCACCCAAACAGTAACCATATACGCTTCGGAGAATCCTGTGGTAAGCAGCATTGACATTTCAGGAAGCACCGTAACAATCTATGCTAACGGAGGAACTCCTCCATATAAGTATTCTATGGATAATATTTTATGGCAGGATTCTAATATATTCTCCAATGTCCCCCGTGGAGAAGCCAAGGTGTATGTTAAGGATGATTACAACTGCGCACCTGTTGAAATTAATATTACCGTACCCAACCTTATTAATGTTATCACACCAAACAACGACGGCATTAATGACGTTGTAGATTATTCAGCATTAGCCGGCAAACGAAATCTTGAGATAAGCATATTTGACCGTTATGGTTATAAAATATTCCAGGCCGATCAGTCTAACGGTTACAAATGGGACGGAACAGTACACGGCAGTAAAAGGGTCCCTACCGGAAATTACTGGTATTCCGTAATATGGAATGAAAATAACAGAACCGGAACGCCAGTCAAATTTTCAGGTTGGATTATGGTAAAAAACAGAGACTAAAAAGAATCACTCGCCCATACTAAAAATCACTCCATTGACCGGAGTGATTTTTTATATCATAAGAGGATATATTTTATTTTAAATCCATTTTATTCATATTCAATTCTTAAATTTGTCCTATGAATTATTTGGAAGCTTTAAGCAGAAGATATTCTGTAAAAAAATTCAATCATCAGATCATTCCTCAGGAAACCCTTTACAACATTCTTGAGTCGGGAAAGCTATCTGCAAGCTCCCTGGGACTTCAGCCCTATAAGATCATAGTGGTTGAAAGTGAAGAAATGAAACAGAAATTGATTCCGGCTTTCTACAATCCATCACAAATCTCCACCTGTTCTCATCTTATTGCCATAATTTCCAAAAAAACAATCGAAGAGAACTATATCCGGGGTTATTTTAATCATATTTCTGAAGTCAGAGAAACTCCTGTTGAAAAACTGGAACCTTTCAGAAATAGTATTAATCAGCATATTACACAAAAAACACAGGATGAAATTTTCAATTGGGCAGAAAAACAGTCTTATATCGTATTAGCTAACTTAATGTATGCTGCTGCTATAGAAAACATTGACACTTGTCCCATGGAAGGCTTCCGACAGGATATGATTGAAGACATCCTGAATATTAATACCGAAACAGAAAAAGTAACCGTAACCCTCGCTTTAGGCTACCGCTCTGAAGAAGACTACTTCCAACACATGAAAAAAGTAAGAAAACCAAATGAAAAATTATTTAAATTTATGTAATATTTAAATGATTGTACCTAAAGCAAGCATATGATAAAAGCGGATGTATTAGTAATCGGTTCCGGCATTTCCGGACTTTCCTATGCCATTAAAGTTTCTGAACAGCTCCCTGATGCCAAAATCATTATCGTAACAAAATCTGACGAAGATGAAAGCAATACCAAATATGCACAAGGTGGACTTGCGGTAGTCACAGATTTTCAGAAAGACAATTTTGAAAAACACATCGAGGATACCATGAGAGCCGGAGATGGTGAGAACAAACATGATGTGGTGGAAATGGTTGTAAAGGAAGCTCCTGCCAGGTTTAACGAAATTGTAGAATGGGGAGCCCAGTTTGACATGAAGAACGGCAAATTCGCTTTGGGAAGAGAAGGAGGCCATACTGAAAACAGAATCGTTCACCATAAAGACATCACCGGTTTTGAAATTGAGCGGGCATTACTGCAAACAGCTAATAACAGTCCGAACATAGAAATTCTGGATCATCATTATGTAATTGATATCATTACCCAGCACCATGTTCCGGGAAAAGAACTTAATGAAGGTGACATCCACTGTTATGGAGCTTATATTCTGGATGAAAAGTCCAAAACAATCAAGAAAATTACCTCTAAAATAACTCTGGTAGCGACTGGCGGTGCAGGGCATGTTTATAAAAACACCACCAATCCAACCATCGCAACCGGGGATGGAATTGCTTTTGTGGCGCGTGCCAAAGGAAAAGTCTCCAATATGCAATATTATCAGTTCCATCCAACCGCCCTTTATAATAAAATTGATGGAATGTTATTTCTGATTTCCGAAGCAGTAAGAGGAGACGGTGCAAAATTAAGGACAAAGAGGGGAGAAAAATTCATGCAAAAATATGATGAGCGTGAAGAATTAGCTTCAAGAGATATCGTTGCAAGAGCAATTGACAACGAAATGAAAATTTCAGGAGATGAATATGTAGGGCTGGACTGCCGTGAGATGAATCAGGAAAAATTCCTTGAGCATTTCCCCAATATCTACAAGAAATGCAAGGATGAAGGAATAGATCCATTTACACAGCTGATCCCCGTTGTTCCGGCTTGTCATTACCTGATGGGAGGCATTGAAGTAGACAGGGACGGGCAATCTTCCATTAAAAATCTTTTCGCTGTTGGAGAATGTACCAATTCAGGGTTACATGGCGCAAACAGACTGGCCTCAAACTCTTTACTTGAAGGCTTAGTTTTTGGTCATAATGCAGCAATGAAAACAGTAAACCTGTTACTAGAAAACCATTTTAATTTTGATGACCTTAAAGCAGTTCCGGAATGGGATGAAGAAGGAATGAAAATCATGGATGAAATGGTTATTATCAGCTATTTAAGAAAGCAGCTTCAGGAAATGATGAGTGACCTTGTAGGTATTGTAAGAAGTAACAGACGTCTGAATATGGCGCTGCAAAAGCATCAGGAAATTGCAGCTGCAGTAGATGAAATATACCACTACTCTATTCTTTCTCCTCAACTCTCAGAATTAAGGAACCTAACTACCGTTGCCCATCTTATCATTACCCAGTCTATGGAAATGAAAGAGAATAAAGGTGCATTTTATAATAAAGATTTAGCTTAACAAAAAGCATACAGCAATGAAAAGACCCAGCTACGTAACAGATAAAGCATTAAAAACATTCATAAAGAATGCATTGGAAGAAGATATTCAGGATGGTGATCATTCTACTCTTTCCACCATTCCACAAGATCTGAATCAAAGTGCCAGACTCCTTGTCAAGCAAGATTGTATTTTAGCGGGGGTTGAACTGGCTGAATTTATTTTCAAAACTTTTGATAAAAACTTAAAAGTAGAAACGTTCCTGAAGGATGGCGACACTGCAAAAGTTGGTGATGTTGCTCTTATTGTAACCGGTAGCGCAAGATCTATTCTTTCTACAGAAAGGCTGATCCTGAATTGTATGCAGAGAATGAGTGGGATTGCCACCCTTACCCATGATTGGGATTCAAGGTTAGTAGGAACAAAAACCAAACTTTTAGATACAAGAAAAACAACGCCCAATTTCAGGATATGTGAAAAATGGGCCGTAGCAATCGGTGGTGGAACCAACCACAGATATGGCCTTTATGATATGATTATGCTGAAAGACAATCACATTGATTACAATGGCAGTATTACCAATGCTGTAAAAATGGCAAAAGATTATATCAAAAAGAACAAGAAAAAATTAAAAATTGAGGTGGAAACAAGGAATCTTGAGGAAGTTCGGGAAGCCATCAATGCAAAAGTAGACCGGATCATGCTTGATAATATGGATGTTCCAACAATGAAACAGGCCGTTGAAATGATCAATGGCTCATGCGAATCAGAAGCATCAGGAGGAATTACCCGTGACATGCTAAAAGAAATTGCTTCTACAGGAGTAACTTTTATCTCTGCCGGTGCTCTTACACACTCTGCAGAAAATATAGATCTGAGTCTCAAAGCCGTGAAATAGCGTTGTATTTTTAACAAAAACACCCTCAATTTGTTAAATATTCACTAACATGACTTTTTTCATACAAAAATTCGTTTTTTGCTTACAAAACTGAATTTCAGAGCACTAACATTATTAAGACTGATTAAAAATTAACATTGAGTTAATAATAGTTAAATTAAATTTTGCGAATTTTGCAGAAAAATTAAATCTAATTATTACTAACGATTATGAAATTAATCAACAAATCGATACTAACTGCGGTTATTACATTATCTACAGCTAGTGTTTATTACGCCCAACAAGTTCAAGACACAGTGAACACGAAGTCAAAGGACATTGATGAGGTAATCCTAAGAGGTGTTACGGATATCGCTAAAGATAGAAAGACACCTGTTGCTGCATCTACTATTAAAGCAGCACAACTTGTAGAAAGATTAGGAAATCAGGAATTACCTGAGATTTTGAACACTACTCCGTCTGTTTATGCTACAAAATCCGGAGGTGGTTTCGGTGACGGGGGACTTACCATCAGAGGTTTCGAATCAAGAAACATTGCCATAATGGTAAATGGTATGCCGGTTAACGATATGGAAGGTGGAACTGTTTACTTTTCAAACTGGACAGGCTTATCTGATGTTACCAGTACATTACAGGTACAAAGAGGTTTAGGTTCTTCTAAACTAGCAATTGCTTCTGTAGGGGGTACAGTTAACTTCCTTACCCGTTCCGCAGACATGAAAAAAGGTGGAACTATAAGATTAGGAGTTGGTAACAATGATTATTTAAAAACATCTTTTGCATATAATACAGGAAAATCTGAAGGAGGATGGTCTTCATCATTCTTAATGAGCAGACAATCAGGAGGAACATACATCCAAAACACTGATTATGAAGCCTATGCATACTTTTTCGCTTTAGGTTTTGAGCCTAACAAAAAGCATAACTTCCAGTTTACTTTAACATCTGCTCCTCAATGGCATGACCAGAGAACTTTTGCTCCAACAATCCAGAATTATATTAACTATAATCCTGAATATGATGGAAAAAGTCCTTACAGAAAATATAATTCTGATTTCGGATATTATACTGATGCTTCAGGAAACAGAGTTGCTTTAGCAAACAGATCCAACTATTACTCTAAACCAGTAATGATGTTGAACTGGGACTGGACAATGGATGAAAAGTCTAAATTAAGTACCGTTCTATATATGTCTAATGGTAGAGGTGGTGGAACAGGTGATTTAGGTAAAGTAGGAGGAAAGGGAATGACTGATTTCTATGATACAGCTGGTCACTTTAACTATGATGCTATTTTTGCAGCTAATGCAGCTGTTAACTTAAATACTGCTGGTGCAGGAAGTACTCTTATTCGTAGATCAAGTATCAATTCTCACAACTGGTATGGTATCTTGGCTAACTTCCAACATAAAATCAATGACAACTGGAATTTCTCAGTAGGAACTGATGACAGATACTACTATGGCTACCATTATCAGGTTATCAGTGACCTTTATGGAGCAGCAGGATATAAAGACAATGCAAACAAAAATTTACCTCCAAGAATCGTAAGCAAGACTTATGATTATAAAAAACTTAGCTGGAATCCTTTCGGAGGCAAATTAGCTCCATCTGAAGACCAGATCGGATATAGCAATGATGGAGAAGTACTTTGGTATAGTGGATTTGCACAGGTGGAATATAGTAAAAATAACCTGTCTGCTTTCTTACAAGGTTCAGTTTCTAATCAGGCTTACCAGAGAATTGATAATTTCGTGGTAGATGGAAGCACATTAAAAGGTCAGACCGTCAACACTAAGACCGGGTTCAAAAACCTTTTCGGATATAACATAAAAGGGGGAGCTAACTATAACATCAATGAGCACCATAACGTTTTTGCTAACTTAGGTTATTATAGCAAGCAGCCGTTCCTTAACACTGTTTATCCAAGTAATCAGCAGCTTATTAATCCTTACCTGACTAATGAGAAGATTTCTTCTGCTGAAGTTGGATATGGATTCAGATCTGCAAAATTCACTGCAAATGTTAACGTATACAGAACACAGTGGAAAGACAGATGGCTAAGAAAATCAGGACAGACTTTCACTTTAGCAGACGGTTCTACTACAACAGGTTATTCTGAAATCAATGGTATTACTGAAATTCACCAGGGAGTAGAATTTGATGGAGTATACAAACCAACAAATTTCCTTGAAATTCAGGGTATGTTCTCTTGGGGAGATTACTATTACAAAGGAAATGCTAATGTAGCTTCTTTCGATGATAACAACAATCCTGTTACTTTAGCTGGGTCAGGAGGAAACGAATTATACTTGGATAAAGTAAAAGTAGGAGGTTCAAGTAATAACAGTATTCCTCAGATGACTGCTTCATTAGGACTTACTGTAAAGCCGGTAAAAGATCTTAATATCTTCGGAACCTGGAGATATGTAGGTAAACTTTATTCAACTATTGATGCCGGAACATTTACTAATGTTTCTGCACAGGAAAGAGGAGTATTGAAATTACCTGATTTCAACCTATTCGATGTAGGTTTCTCTTATAAAATCAGATTGAGAGATCAGGCTCAATATTTTACTATCGGAGCTAACGTTTATAACCTATTTGATACTGTATATATTTCTGACTCTGCAACAAGTGTATTTGCTGATGACAAACCAAAATTTTTGGCTGATGGAAAAACACCTAATACAAATAACCAGACTTACGAACAACTTGGTATGATGTACAAAGGTCTTGCAACAGGTAACCGTGCTTACTTTGGTTTCGGAACTACTTGGGCTGCAACATTATCCTTCAACTTCTAATAATATCACAATATTAGATTTTATAAATATCAATCCCGGCTTTGAGCCGGGATTTTTGCTATCTTTGTCTACAAAAAAATAGGATTATGGATTTTTACAACATTTTACTTAATGCCCACAAAGGATTCGGGTATCTGGAACTTCTTTTAGTTGCTTTATTTATCGTTGCACTTTTAGCTACCATGTTCGGGTTCAGTGGAAAAGTGAATAATTTTTTAAAGAAAACAACTCTGTTTACCATGATCTTCTTCCACATTCAGTTTTTATTAGGGATCATTATGCTGATTACTACTTTTAGCGGAGGGTTAAATATGGGAGAAGTAATGAAAAATTCGGCATTAAGGTTCCAATATGTTGAACACCCATTTTCTATGCTTATAGCGGCTGTATTGATGACTATTGTCAACAAAAAAGTTAAATCCAATGACACCATTTCTTTAGGGGTTGTTATTATGGGGTTAATCGCAGTAGGGCTGTTTGCATTTGCATTTCCATGGACCAGGGTCTTTGGAGCATAAAAAGAATTATGAAATTATACATGATGCGTTATAATTTATAAATATTTTAACTTTAAATTTTTAATTAAAATCAATGAAAGTAGCTGTAGTAGGTTCAACAGGAATGGTTGGACAAGTTATGCTTAAAGTTTTGGAGGAGAGAAACTTCCCTGTAACAGAATTAATTCCGGTAGCTTCCGAAAAATCTGTAGGCAAGAAGGTGAAGTATAAACAGAAGGAATTTACGATTGTAAGCATGAAGGACGCTATAGCTGCCAAACCGGATATTGCGATATTCTCTGCCGGAGGTTCTACTTCGCTGGAATTTGCTCCTTTATTTGCAGAAGCAGGGACAACAGTAATCGATAACTCCTCAGCATGGAGAATGGACCCTGATAAAAAATTAGTTGTTCCGGAAATCAATGCAGATGTATTGACTAAAACAGACAAGATCATTGCAAATCCGAACTGTTCTACCATACAACTGGTAATGGTTTTAGGACCTTTGAACAAAAAATATGACTTAAAAAGAGTTATTGTTTCTACCTATCAATCTGTAACCGGGACAGGAAAAGCTGCTGTTGACCAGTTAAATGGTGAAATCAGCGGAAATGATTCTATTGCTAAAGTATATCCTTATCAGATTTTCAAAAACGCACTTCCTCACTGTGATGTTTTTGCAGATGATGATTATACTAAAGAAGAGATCAAGCTTATGAAGGAACCTAAGAAGATTTTAGGTGATGATACGTTCAACCTGACTGCTACTGCAGTAAGGGTTCCGGTGCAAGGCGGGCATTCCGAAAGTGTAAATATTGAATTTGAAAATGAATTTGATCTGGATGAAGTAAGAAAAATTTTATCGGAGACTCCCGGGGTAATCGTAATGGATGACGTAAAAAACAATCAATATCCGATGCCACTTTATTCGGAAGGCAAAGATGAAGTTTTTGTCGGAAGGATAAGACGGGACCTGTCACAACCGAAGACCCTTAACCTCTGGATTGTAGCAGATAATCTAAGGAAGGGAGCCGCAACCAATGCAGTACAAATCGCAGAATACCTTGTAGCAAACAACTTAGTATAAACTAACAAATAAAAAAGAGTCTCAGAATTGAGATTCTTTTTTTTATCAAACACAATATGAATACCCAAAAGAATACACATAAAGAGAAAATAGGATTTCAAAAGATCATAGCCACGTTTGGGATTATCCTTTTCGTTGGAAAGATCATAGCCTGGAAACTGACTAATTCTGATGCTGTATTTTCTGATGCTATGGAAAGCATTGTTAATGTTATCAGTGCATTCATGGGACTTTATTCACTTCACCTTGCCGCTAAACCCAAAGATGAAGACCATCCCTACGGACACGGAAAAGTAGAATTTGTTACCGCCGGAATTGAAGGAGCTCTTATTGCAATTGCCGGTATTATGATCATTTATGAAGGAATTCATAGCTTAATTATAGGTAAAACACTGAGCAAAATTGATCTGGGTATCTGGATCATTGCAGCTACCGCCATTATAAATTACCTTTTGGGGTATATTTCTATTAAAAAAGGCAAAAAAGAAAATTCCCTGGTCCTGATTTCATCCGGAAAACATCTCCAATCGGATACCATTACAACATTAGGGGTTGTTATCAGCCTTATTATTGTTTATTTTACAAAAATTTACTGGCTGGATTCCGCTGTAGCATTAGCATTCGGACTTTACATTATAGTGGTAGGGTATAAAATTGTCCGCAAATCTTTAAGTGGTATTATGGACGAGCAGGACCCTGAAATATTAAATCAGATCATTAAAATTCTTGAAGAAAACAGGAGGACAGAATGGATTGATGTACACAATATGAAAATCCAGCAATTTGGTTCATCCCTTCATATTGATGCTCACATTACACTTCCCTGGTATTACAGTCTCCGTGATGCCCATGACGAAATGGAAAAAGTAATCCTGCTTCTGGCCGGAAACATAAAAAGGAGTATTGAATTTAATTTCCATATGGATGATTGTAAGCCAATTTCCTGCCCTGTTTGCCAGATCAAAAATTGTCCCGTCCGCGAAAAAGACTTCATCAAACGCGTAGTATGGACCCCGGAAAATATTACCAGTATGGATAAACATACCGTGGAATAAAACAGGAATTACTTTAATTTTTCTTTTCCAATTGCTTCCTGTAATAAAACATTGGAACCACCAATAATATAATTAAAGGCTGGATTACAAACCGTCTCATATAAAAAGAAAAAAGATAACCGATATCAAAATGGTCATTAATACAATATGCATACACCGGAAAAGTAATAATGAACACGATGATAATTAAAACAGCTCCCTGAACAGTCCATTCCTTATTTTTAAATAGTCCCTGAATAATCAGGCAGGAAAATAAAAGGTTTAAAATAAACCGGAATACATGGCCGGTTACCAGCTTTCTCCATTCAAATTCCGGGAATGCGATATTTTTATTTGCTTCATGAAAGTAATTAAGAAAAGGGTCATAAAAAATCCTGTCCTCAAAAACCCTTACACTGATCAGACCGCAAATACCTGCTATGACCAAAAACCAATTAAGAATTTTCATTTTTTAAGGCAAAGAATTTAATCCAGACAAGCCAGAGCAGAACAACACTTCCGTAAATAACAGCAGGAAAAACAAAGTCATGAAACATTTTACCATATTCCTGATGTTCTGACATAACAATATTGAGCCCAACAATTCTCAAAAGATTCATGAGATATAGCAAAATAAGTCCTATCAGGACAAAGATAACAGTCTTTATTCCTTTATAAAAAGCAAAAACAAAAGATACAAATAAGATCATTACAGAAATGGCATTACACCCTTCCACCATTCGTGTTACATATTGATTTTTCACATAAAACCATACCTGTTCGTTTTTTACATCGTCGTACAACGCTGTTTTATAGCCTATTTTGTTTTGTAAGAAACTTACCTGATCTGCAATTATTCTTGAAAAAGGGTCCAGCCCTGTATCTTTGCTGCCCGTCAGGTAAAACTGATAAGCAAAAAGCAACACCAGATATATGATGATGAATCGCAGCAAAATACCTAAAACCGGCTTGAAATCTTTTAACATGATACTACAAAGATAAAAATTAGCCTGTAATAACCTGAATTCTAATCTAAAAACTTCGGTTTAAGATCATTCTTTATGTTTCATCGCTAAGATTTCCGGAATATATTTGTCCTGACAAATAAATATCTCTTTAAAAACCATTAATTCCGTCAGTAATCCTTGTAAATTTAAGATGATTTCCAACTCATGTTAAATTAGTATATTTGTTTTCGTATTATGACTTCTGAAAACGCAAAACGATTTTTCGAAATTCAATGTGGCAAAAAATCTTCCGAATTTGTCACTCTTGCCCAAAGCGGCTCTGCAAGGGTTAATTTTCTGGCCACATCCGGTAATGAAAAATTTATCATCACGTATAATGAAAACGTCCCGGAAAATGAAAGTTTTCTATACTACTCCAATATTTTCTCTCAGCTCCATCTCAATACACCCCACATATTAGCTGTTTCGACTGACAGAAAAATGTATGTACAGGAATTTTTGGGAGAACATACGCTTTCAGAGATCATTGCAAAAGAACAGCTTTCAACAGATGTTAAACTCCTTATAAAACAAACCCTGGAGAAACTGTTCAGCCTTCAGATTCTGACACAGGGAAAAATTGATTTCACAAAAACCTTTGAATATGAAAATTATGATGAACTTCCCGTTACTCATGATTTATACTATTTTAAAAATTTTGTGGCAGATGTATTAGAACTTGAATATAACAAGTCTGTACTTCTGAGAGAATTCAAGTTGATTGTAAAACTAATTGAAGGCTTAGAACCAAAAGGAATTATGATCCGTGACTTTCAGGCAAGAAACATTATGGTAAATACCAATAATGAAGTATCCTTCATTGACTATCAATCTGCAATGAAAGGGCCATTGATGTACGATGTTATCTCTTTTCTTTTCCAGGCTAAGGCTAACTTCCCTGAAGAATTCAAAAATGAAATGCTGGCGTATTATATTCAGCAATTTGAGGATCCAATGGTAAGGGCCCAACTTCAAGGCTCGGTGAAGCCAATACAGTTGATGAGATTTTTACAGGTTTTAGGGGCTTATGGCTTCAGGGGGCTTATCCAGAGAAAATCACATTTTCTTGCAAGCCTGGAACAGGGAATACTAAATATAACACAGCTTTCCAATTCCTGGAAATACATGGAAAATTATCCTGAACTGAAAAAAGTTATTCATCAGCTAACTTCCGAAAAGACAAAATCGAAAATTGATGAAATATTAAATTTGAACCATTAGGGATGAATAAATATTGAAAATTAATCATAACAAAAGAGATTTCATATTATCTTAAAGCTATATAGCTTTAATCGGTATATAAAAAATAATAAAATGCTACACATAGACATACACAGCTTTTCATATAAGAAAGGAGGAATCCCCAAAGACAACTCAGGAAACGGAGGCGGTTTTACCTTCGATTGCAGGGGAATCTTAAACCCCGGAAGAATCGAAGAATATAAAAGTCAGACAGGAAATGATACAGGAGTTCAGGAGTACCTTGAAACCAAGACAGAAATGCCTAAATTTCTGGAACTGGTAAAATCCATTGTTGCCATTAATATTGAAAACTATCTGGAGAGAGGGTTTGAGAATCTTCAGATTAATTTCGGATGTACGGGAGGACAACACAGATCTGTATATTCTGCAATTAAAATTGCAGAATATATCAAAGAGAAATATCCTGAAGGGACAGAAATAAGTCTCCATCATGACGAACAACCTCAACTAAATCAGGGATAGGCTGGAATGGAATCAGATTACCCGTTATTTATCATTTATTATCCATACTATTTATGAAAGCTCTAATTTTTGCAGCAGGAAAAGGAACAAGGCTTAAACCATTTACTGACCATCATCCGAAAGCTCTGGCAAAGGTAAACGGAATTCCACTTTTGGAAAGAAATATTAATTACCTGAAAAGCTTTGGAATAAAAGACTTTGTTATTAACATCCATCATTTTGGAGATCAGATAGTTGATTTTTTAAATAAAAATGATAACTTCGGCTGTAAGATTGAAATTTCTGATGAGACGAATGAATTATTGGAAACAGGAGGCGGCTTAATTTTCGCCAGAAACTTTCTTGATCATGGAGAAGATTTCTTAATCATGAATGCTGATATTCTCACCAACATCAACATTAACGAATTGGTAAAATATCATAAAAAAATAAAAGATTTTGCTACTTTAGCAGTTTCGGACCGGGAAAGTTCGAGAAAACTTCTTTTCAATGATGAGATGGTTTTAAGGGGCTGGCTTAATGTACAAACAGGAGAACAGCGACTTGCCGAATTCAATAAAGGATTTAAAGCTTTAGCTTTCAGTGGCGTTCACTGTATCAATCCGGTCATCTTTGAAAAAATAAAAAGAACAGGCAAATTTTCTGTAATGGAAGAATATCTTGATCTAATGCAGACCGAACATATACACGGATTTGTACATGACAGTATTCTCATTGATGTCGGAAGACCAGAATCTGTAACAGAAGCCGAAAAATATTTTAAATAATTTTTGCAAATGGAAATTGAGGGAACCAGAGATGAAAGTTTAGTGAATCCGGAGCTTGACATTAACGAAACAAAACTACATAACAGTTTCAGACAAAAAACCTGGGACGAAACCATTACTAAAGACAGCTGGATGGTTTTTAAAGTAATGGCTGAATTTGTTGATGGCTATGAAAAATTAGCTAAAATAGGTCCATGTGTATCTATATTTGGCTCTGCAAGACTTAAACCGGAAAGCCAATACTACAAAATGGCTGTGGAAATTGCAGAAAAGATCACTAAATTAGGCTTTGGAATTATTACAGGAGGAGGCCCGGGCATTATGGAAGCCGGGAATAAAGGAGCTTTCAATGCTAAAGGAAAATCTATTGGTCTTAATATTGATCTTCCTTTTGAACAGCATTTTAATCCCTATATCAACAAATCCTATTCAATGAATTTCGACTACTTTTTTGTAAGAAAAGTAATGTTTGTAAAATATTCACAAGGATTCGTAGTAATGCCTGGGGGATTTGGAACGTTAGATGAACTTACTGAAGCAATGACCCTGATCCAGACCAATAAAATAGGAAAGTTTCCGATTGTCCTGGTAGGAAGTGAATTTTGGGGAGGGCTACTTGAATGGTTTAAGGCAACCTTACTTAAAGAAGGGATGATTGCAGAAGATGACTTGGATCTTTACAGAGTGGTAGACACTGCAGACGAGGCGGTAGCACATATTAAAGCATTTTATGACAAATATTCTGTAAACGTTAATTTTTAATTGGCATATTATTTGTGACTTATAACTAGCAAGTATGATTGTAAATCTATTAATTAAGATGAAAAAACTTTTATATATATCAGGAATTTTAACATTTTTTGTGTTAATGAGTTTTATGTATGTAGACTTTTTCTCTTCAATGACCAAAGTGGATTATATTGATGGAAGCAAGACATTGAAGTTTACCACAAAAATGAATACAAGCCATATCTCTGATGCTATTAAAATAAATCCAAATACAGCCGGATTTGAAGCTGAAGTGAAAAAATATGTGAATAATAATTTTGATGTATTTGTCAATGGTGCTCCTAAAACAATAACCTTCACCGGAAGTCAGGTAAGCGGAGAAACAGTATGGGTATATTTTGAAGCAGGAGGTGTTTCAGATATCAATACCTTAAAAATTAGAAATACGATCCTTTTAAGTGCTTTTCCTAAGCAAATTAATCTGGTCAACATTGCGTACAAAGGAAACCAGAAAACGATGAACTTTCAAAGAGGAAAAGAAGTTAATGAGGTCTCTTTTTAAAAAATAATTTGTAATATAAAAACCACTGCCAAAACAGTGGTTTTTTGTTTTAATAATCCCCAATCCTGTTCCCACATCATTTCTTTAAGACGTACGCTGCCGATATATCAATATGCCTGAAGACATAAACAAAATATTCATAATTAAATTTATTCCTTAGGAATGGGAAACGTCTGTCCCATTTTTTTATTTGATTATACTCAGAATCTGTTCCGGCTAATTTCATGCCCATATAAAAAAGCCGGCTCTTAAAGGCCGGCTTTACATTATAATATCAATGGATTATTGTCCTTTGATCTTAAAGTCATCTACTTCCCACGTTGCAGCGGCAGAAGAAGTAGAGGTATATTTAAATGCAATTCTCACATTTTTTCCTAAGAATGCACTTAAATCAACATTACCTGAACTTACCCAGTCTCCAAATCCTCCTGTATTGGTATCCAACGTTGCCGGAAGCTGGGTCCAGTTAGTGGTAGTTACATCTCCTGTATAATTATCTGTAGCATATACCTGTAAAGCATTACCATTATATCTCACATCCGTTGTGAAACTTACTGCAGCTTTGGTCTTTCCAACTAAACTTACTGCTTTGGAAATCAACCAGTCTTCATTCACATTATTTCCTGACGCATAGCCATTCATCATTGCATAGTAATTTGAGCCATTCCCCTGATTAGAAGTCACCCAGAACTGTGAGGGTCCTTCTTTATTTACAAGTGTCCAGTCTGTACTAAAGCCACCGGCAGCAAAGTCATCGCTGTACAGGACTGGAATGGGAGTATAAATACTTCCGTCACATCTTGGATTCGTCATTTTAACATCCGTCAGTTGTGTGATCCATAATTGATAAGTATCATTGTATACACTTAAAACGGCATAAATATCTCCTTTTCCACCTGCCACTTCAATTGAACTGGCTGTTTTTAATCCAAATACAGCACGTCCGCTGGTTCTTAATGTGATTTTATTCCCTGAACAATCTTCTAAAGTTCTGTTAGAAGTTGAAGTACCGTCTGCATATGTTTTCCCTAAATCGCCATTTATAAACTGAAGATCCTTAATTTTAATCCATCTTCCCACATCAGCAGCTGTCAATTGAGAAATTGTTTTTTCAGTAGCAACAACAGGTCTCGCCGGAGCATTGGAATCGAATAGATATTGATATATATCTTCTTCCTTGATTCTATATCCAACTGCTGAGCTGGAATCGTTAGAGCCCAGCTGAAGCTCCCCGTTTACATTTCTGATGTATAATCCTTTCAGTTTTATATTAAGGTCTTTTCCCAGTTTAAATCTGTTATCCAGGAACAGGTCCGCTTTATTAATATTTACTTTGATTCCTCCTGTTGCATCTTCCACATAAACATATTTAAATAAGTTTCCTGTTTCATCATTAGCAACAACCTGAGCTTTTAAATAATAGTCCCCGGTAATTTGAACAAGACTTCCCGGAGCCAGGGATCCTGCCAGCTGCTCTACATCCGCTACTGTTTTTGCAGTTAGATTTGCTGAGCTGAATTTACAAGGATTTTCCTCTATTCCATCCAGACGCGGAAAGTGCTCCTCATCTTTACCATTTCCATTTTTATCTCCTTCCAAATCTACATCACTTACCTTATTGATATACATCTGATAAGTAGAATTAAATTTGCTGAAGATTCCTTTAAGGGTTCCTTTTCCTGCAGGAAGTGTTTGATTAGCAAATGAAGCATAACCACTGTTTCTTACAACAGCTGTAGCCAGATATTTTTTGGTTTGCGCATTCCATCCTTGCCCAATTCCCCGGTCAACGGTTTGTCCGTTAGGAGCATAATTAGAACATAAAGTTCTGCTGTCAAACTCCACATTGTCCAATTGAACCAAACATCCGATCAGGTCTTCATTATTCTTCATCTCAGCCAGAGTAATCAGCTTGGGTTTGATCTCTCCTCTTGTTGTACAAGATCTGAAGATTACCTGAGGTACTTTTTTCTCAGGAATTCTGGAAACTGCATTTGCAAATGACTCTGCTCCTGTTTTTACACCCAGCTGAACTACATTTCCGTAAGTTCCTACAGCAAGGCCATTAAGCTTTACATAAATTTTAGTCCCCTGAGGAAATTTGGTATAAGAACTTACCATATCCACACTGATCGTAAAACCATGAGTAGGGTTCTCCAATGCATCCTGAATATAAATTGTTTTATAAATATTCCCTGTTTCATCGGTAGATGAAACATATCCCTGAATATATAAATCATCACTGGAATCATTAGGCGTCTTATCTTCAGGAAAAACATATGCTTCCCCTGCAGGATTATTCTCAGTAAACTTCTTTTTTAACTGACTTAGGGTCGTATTTGCCTGAAAATCTGCGACACATTGATAGCCATCAAGATTAGGTTCTTCATATTTATCATCATGCACACAGCCTGTTGTTACAAACAGAGCTGCTGCTGTGATAAAAATATATTTTAAAATTGAATTATATTTTTTCATAATAGTCATCATTATTAGAATCTTAAATAAACATTAGTAAAAAACGTTCTACCTCTGTCATACCAAAGTTTTGGACCAAAGTAAGGAATGGCTCTCTGATATTCTTCAAGAGCATCAGGGAAGTTAGCATATCTGCCCTGTTCAAATCCACCCGTTACGTAATTTCTGTTATTTAAAATATTATTTACTGAAACACTAACTCCTATTCTGTATTTACCAAACTGGAACGATTTACCTGCATTAGCATTCAGCATAAACTGATTATCAAATTTCTTCTGTGCAGTAAGAGCCTGTATAAGTTCAGGAGTAACACCATCATAATTCATATCAGTACCCGGAATCGTATACATTGCCGAAGTCTTATTAATTGCTGAAAAATCCAGATATTGATCCATCAGATAATTCGCAGAAGCTCCAACCCACCAATATTTGGGAGAATTATATTTTAGCCCTAGGGAAAAAGCTTTCTGTGGAGTTCCTGCTACTTTATAATCTTTTATATTAGCAGCACCAAAACTTCTGAAACCGTTAAGGTCATCAAAAGTATATACCTGAGGCGTGTTTGTAAATTTATATTCACCAACGCTGGCTACCCCTACTGCATTGATTGTAGGAGTAATCTTTACATCAAAACCTAACTCAGCCCCGATGTATCTTTTATCTGCTCCACTCATTGCTTCATTAACCAGGGTATTATATGACCCTGAATTAAGACTTGAAACGGCTGCATAATATCTTGAGATTTCCGTAGAATTGCTAATGGTCGTATAGTACCCTGATAATCTTAACTTTAAGATCTGACCTCGCATGATATAGCTAATATCATTCGAGTTAATCACTTGGTTTTTAACACCGGGAGTTACAAAGTCTACGACTCTCGGATTGATAAATATTTCATTAAAGGTAGGGGCTAAACTAAATAGTGCGCCATTGTAAACGATAAAGTTCTTCCCGTTGATTTTGTAGGTAATTTTACCTTTAACTCCTGCATCGAGTGCGTCGTAAATAGCACTTTTACCTTTTGAATTATTTGTATAGATGGAGTTTCTGTATTTTCCATCCCGATAGGATTCAGAATATGAAGAGAAGATGGAAGCTACTATATTCCATTTATTAAAATCAACTTCAGTTGAAATATTCAATGAATAATGATTTTTTGTTAATTCATATGAATATTGAGTTCTGTCCCCTACTCTTACCTGCGTATTCGGATCATCAATATTATATGGGGAATCATTGGTGAACGGATTTAAATTATTAGCATAATTGGCTCCTAAAAGATCTTTAACCCTTCTAAAATTATCCGATTTCAGGTTCTGATAATTAAAGTTGATATTCAGCTTCCAGTTATCCTTTAATCTTGTATCAAAATGTGATGCGAAGTTAAACGTTTTATCCTTATTAACATCCTCAATTACAGTATACGATGCTCCTCTCTGAGTACCATCCATATTGGTAAGGTTAAGACGGTTTGTATTATAAAGTTCCTCCCAGTTAATTTGTGATCTGTCTCTGAATTCATCAGCTGTTAAGAGCCCATAACTCGGAAGATTCCTGTAATAGGTAGGATTCGGATCAGAGGCATGGAACCAATCTAACCGGCTTCTCGCATCACTACCGAACTGGTAAGAAACCGTATTATTCCAATTTGAATTTTTACCAATCTTCAAATAATCAGTCAATATAAACATAGGTTCAAATACCTTCCTGATTCTGGAGTTTCTCTTTTCTCCGTCCTGCCAGCCCCAGTATGAATTATAGTCTTTTCCCATAATATCATAAACCTCCTGGGTATTGGGTGAATTTGAGGCCCTGTAGGTAGGAGAACCAAAGGCAGTTAAATTAATAGAGTGTCTATCACTGAATTTCTTTTCAATAGAAGCAAAATAAGCATAGGCATCCTGGTATACACCATCGATAATTGCTTTGTCTCCCCATCTTCTGCTTGCTGAAAAAGTGAATGCCCATCCATTCTTGCTAAGTCCCGAAGAATAAGTTGCCATTGCCCTGTGCAGATAGCTCCTGTTTGTAAATGAATATGCCAGTGAAGTTTGTTTTCTGTAGCTGGAAGCTCTGGTATTATAATAAACAACACCTCCTAAGTTTCCAAAAGTATATTCAGAAGGAGTAATATTATCTACATTCTCAAAAGGATATCTTGTCACATCATTCAGACCTCCCCAGTTGTTAAAATCAATTCTTCCGTCATCATTTTTAGACATCGGTATCCCATTAAAAAGCACATCCTCAAATCTGTTATCTACTCCTCTGGGTCTGAACCAATAAGCTCCTAATTCAAAGGCAGAAACATTCTGAAAAGCATCCCTTCCTGAACTTAAAAGGCCCACAGTTGGCTGCATTGATGATCCTCCATCTTCAGCGTCACTTGCCGAGTCATCAATAACGATAACTCCTGCATCAGATCCCAGGGAATAATTAAGTGTAATAACACCTAAATCTTTTCTCTTCTCATCCTCAGTTACATCAAACTCTAAGGTTTTAGACTCAAAATTTGGCTTCGTCACTGTAATAAGATAGTGTCCAGGCTTTAAATCCACAAACTGGAAGTATCCAATTTTATCCGCGGTCACATCATCTGCGGATTGTGCCAGATCTACTTCTGCTCTCTCTAAAGGCTTACCATCCTGATCTTTAACATAGGCATACACAGTAGTCTGTGCAAAGTAAAAAGATGCAGGCATTAATGTAAATAAAGAGATTAGGGATAGTTTTTTAATCATAATAAACTTATTTTTAAATCCTTCTTTATTTTAAGGGGCAACAAATTTAGGACTATTTTCATTAACTAAAACATTTTTAGACCTTTATTCTATTAATTTTTCTTAACTCTCCATTATTTTTTTAAAAGTACAGAAGAATTTTCATTAATATGAGAAATAACAGAAATAATTATGATTCAATGCATTATAAAAAAGGATGCTCATCAAATAAACAAAAGAATTTTCACTACCTGGAGATCACCCGAACAGAAGATCTGTTATCATTACCTCTGTATTCTTATATAAAATTAGTAATTTTACCCTTCAATTTTTGACAATACTAAACATGAAAAAATATTTAATCCTTACCGCATTATTTTGCTTCGGTTTTACTTTTTCACAGCAAAAGCAGGTAAGAAGAGCCGCTGTTGCATTTTTGAATGTTGAAAACCTTTGGGACACCATTCCTTCTGCAGATTATATTGACGGAACTCTTCCGCGCTCCAATCCTAAATTCCACAGAAGTGTACCTGTAGATTCACTAAAGTACCTTGAAACCACTGAGGATTATAAAGGTGAATGGAGTGATGATCTGTTGATCGGGAAAAAAGTAATCAGAAAACAATTTTTGTCCGAAGACTTTACTGTGAACAGCCCTAAAAGATGGGGTACAAAATACTACAATCAGAAACTAGCCAATGAAGCTAAAGTTATTTCAGAGCTTGGAAGACAATACACCAATGACAATCCGGCAATATGTGGATTGATCGAAGTAGAAAACAGACAGGTTATTGAGGACCTGATCAAACAACCCGTCCTTGCTAAAAGCAACTACGGAATCGTACATTTCAATTCATACGACGCAAGAGGAATTGATGTAGCGATTATTTATCAAAAAGGAAGATTCTCTGTTTTAGATTCTTATAAAAAAGAGATCAAAATTTATGATGAAAATGGAAAAAGAGAATATACCCGGGATATTGTAGTGGCAATCGGGCTTCTGGATGGGGAGAAAGTAGGAATATTCATGAATCACTGGCCTTCCAGAAGAGGAGGAGAAGCAATTTCCCTTGCAAAAAGAAATACAGCCGCTACCATATTAAAAAATGAAATGGACAAAGTAACTGCAGAAAATCCGGGAATTAAGTTATTCGCAATGGGTGACTATAATGACGATCCTGTAAGCCCAAGTTTAAAAAAGCACCTGGCTGCAGTAGGAGATCCGGGTGAATTATCTGACAAAACACCATATTATAACCTGATGTATAAATTATATAAAGCAGGAGTTGCTTCTTTAGCCTACAGGGATGCACCTAACCTGTTTGATCAGATTATTGTTTCAAAAAATCTTTATTCACCTGAGAAACTTACGCCCACCTATACTATTTATAAAGCAGAAATCTATGCTCCGGCTTACCTGGTTAATAAGGAAGGCCAATGGAAAGGATATCCGCTGCGTTCATGGGATGGAGACCGTTTTACAGGAGGATACAGTGATCACTTTCCTGCAGTCTCTGTTGTTCAGAAAGAATATGTAAAAAAATAAACAGAAAGGCACTCTTATTGGAGTGCTTTTTTAATTAAATATTGAATCATGAAAAATTTTGTTTTAATACTTCTTATAGCTTTGATTCCCTTTAGCTGCCATGCCCAGGACACCCATAAGGATAAAAAAGAAAAAGAGACCGAAATGAAGCCGTCTAAAAATGAGGACGGAGAATGGGACATCACTGTAATTGATACCCAATTCGATTATTTCCTGAATGCAATTGCCAAACCTATGAGCCAATATTCAGAATCTTACCTGAAAACAAAGAATACATTTCTGGTAAACGAATGGAACAGTTACTACAATACCGGAAAATACAGGAATATTATTGAGTCCGGAATAGAGTATGATCCAAAAGAGAACTATGGAATCAAGTTCGAGTATAAGCTTTATCAGGTCTTCGCTTACGTCAACTGGAAATATGGATTGAAAATGAGCGGGTTATCCGGAAGTGATGCCATCCGGTAACGATTGTATATATTAAATATAAAAAAGGTTCAGAAAGCTTCTGAACCTTTTACTTTTATAATAGCTGAAAATTATTTGTTAAATAACTCCTCCACTTTATCCCAGTTTACCACATCAAAAAATGCAGAAACATAATCAGGTCTTCTGTTTTGATAGTTTAAATAGTAAGCATGTTCCCAAACGTCCAATCCTAAAACAGGTGTTCCTTTAACATCTGCGACAGGCATTAACGGGTTATCCTGATTTGGAGTAGATGATACAGATACAGTACCGTCAGCATTTTTAACCAACCACGCCCATCCTGAACCGAATCTTGTTTTTGCGGCTTCAGAAAAATCAGTTTTAAACTTTTCTAATCCTCCGTAATTTTCTATTGCTGCTTTTACATTTCCTACCGGCTCTTTGCTTCCTCCGGGAGTTAAAATTTCCCAGAACAAAGTGTGGTTGAAATGTCCTCCTCCGTTATTTCTTACAGCAGGTTTATCAGTTCCTGTCTGACAGATTTCCTCAATAGTTTTTCCTGCTAGGTCAGTTCCTTCAATTGCTTTATTTAAATTGTCAATATATGCCTGGTGGTGTTTTGTATGGTGGATTTCCATAGTTCTTGCATCTATAGTAGGCTCCAATGCATCGTATGCATATCCTAATTTTGGTAATTCAAATGACATAATCTTTATTTTTAATGTTATAACCCAAAATTAGCCAATATTTAAGCTATTATCAAAGATTGGGGATTACTTTAATAAATCTTTAACATTGATATATTGATTTAGAATGAATTAAATTTTAAAAAATTCTGTTTATACGTTCAGAGCATTTATATTTACGCTAAAATTAAATGGTCCTATTCTATTTTATAAGCCTGGATTACAGCACTCAAAGCTATTCAAAGCATACTTTATTTTCAAATTCGTAACTTACACAAAATGAATGTTTTTTTATAAAATATTCTTCACTGAAGTTTAACATAACACGATTATTATGAAAATTGGACTTTTTGGATTTGGAAAAGCAGGTAAGGCTGTAGCATCAGTCATTCTTCAAAACAAGGAACACTCCTTGCAATGGATTTACAGAAAAACAAACAGATTGAACAGCAGGGATGCGGCTGAATTCTTCGGTATAGAAAGCAATGATCCCGGACATTTTTATTCTGAAAAAAAACAGGATATTGAAGAGTTGCTAGAAGAACACCCTGTTGATGCCATTATTGACTTTTCTTCCCAGGAAGGTATATACGCATATGGGGAGTCAGCCGCCAAAAAGAATATTAAGATTATTTCAGCAATTTCCCATTATTCCGATAAAGAAATCAAATTTCTCCATAAGCTGGCGCAGAAAGCAATTGTATTTTGGTCTCCCAATATTACCCTTGGAATCAATTATCTTTTGTATGCTTCTACATTTTTAAAAAAGATTGCTCCTTCAGTAGATATTGAAATTGTTGAAGAACATTTCAAAGATAAGAAAGGGGTATCAGGAACTGCCATCCGTATTGCAGATGTCCTGGATGTAAAAGATGAAAAAATCAATACGATCCGGGCTGGTGGGATTGTCGGAAAACATGAAGTTATTTTCGGATTTCCTTTTCAGACGGTAAGACTTATTCATGAATCCATCTCAAGGGATGCTTTTGGTAATGGTGCTTTATTTGCAGCAGAACACCTTATCAACAAAAAACCGGGCTTCTATAAATTTGAAGATCTGTTACAACCTTATTTCAAAGTATAGAAGCCCGGAATCAATTAAATTAATTTATTTATTCATAGACATCAGGAACTCTTCGTTATTTAGGGTTCCTTTGATATTTTTATCCACAAATTCCATGGCTTCTACAGGATTCATCTCAGAAAGATACTTTCTAAGAATCCACATTCTCTGGGAAGTTACTTCGTCAAGAAGAAGATCATCTCTACGGGTACTTGACGCTACAAGGTCAATAGCAGGATAAATTCTTCTGTTAGCAATTTTTCTGTCTAACTGAAGCTCCATATTACCCGTACCTTTGAATTCTTCAAAGATTACTTCATCCATTTTAGATCCTGTATCGATAAGTGCAGTAGCAATAATGGTCAGGGATCCACCTCCTTCAATTTTTCTTGCCGCTCCGAAGAATCTTTTAGGTTTATGAAGAGCATTGGCATCTACCCCACCGGAAAGAACTTTACCTGATGCAGGAGTTACTGTATTGTATGCTCTTGCCAATCTTGTAATAGAATCCAGCAGAATGACTACATCATGGCCGCATTCTACCATTCTCTGGGCTTTTGCAAGAACAAGATTCGCTACTTTCACATGTTTTTCAGCAGCTTCATCAAACGTAGAAGCAATTACCTCTGCATTGACACTTCTTTCCATATCAGTAACCTCTTCCGGGCGTTCATCAATCAGAAGAACCATCATATATACTTCCGGGTGGTTTGCTGCAATGGAATTAGCAATATCTTTAAGCAGCATCGTTTTACCGGTCTTGGGCTGGGCGACAATCATGGCTCTCTGTCCTTTTCCAATCGGAGCAAATAAATCTACAATTCTTGTAGAAACGGTTGATCCGCTTCCTGCAAGATTGAATTTCTCTTCAGGGAAAAGTGGTGTAAGATATTCAAAAGCAACACGATCTTTAATAAAAGCCAGATCTCTTCCGTTAACTTCTGTAGGTCTTAGTAAAGAAAAATATTTTTCACCTTCTTTTGGAAGCCTTACAATTCCTTTAACTGTATCACCTGTTTTTAAACCAAAATTTCTGATTTGTGCCGTAGAAACATATACATCATCAGGAGAAGATATATAGCTGAAGTCTGACGAGCGTAAAAAACCATAATTATCAGGTAAAATTTCCAACACCCCTTCAATGCTTACCATTCCATCAAAGTTAAACTCTTTCTTATGGTCCGGCTGCTCTTCTCCCTTTTCAGAATGTCTGTTCTGATTTTGGTTTTGGTTTTGGTGCTGATGTTGGTTTTTATGTTGATGTCCGCCGTTTTGCGGGTGATTGTGTCCTTTGGTAGACTTATTAGCCTGTGACGGTTGAGGATTGTTAGGCTTTTCTTCTGCCTGAGCAGGCTCTTGAGATACTGTGTTTTTTGGAGTTTCTGTCTTTTCCTGGGTTACTTCTGTATTAGCAGTATTCGTGGAAACTCTTTTTCTTTTCTTTTTAGCAGGTGCTGCAGCTGGGTTTTCTTCAGTTACTGCCACCGTTTCAGCTATTGGTTCTTCTGATTTTATTTCTTCAGAAGCCGGGGCCTTTTCTTCTACTTCTTCCTCTGCTTTAGGCTCTGCTGGTTTTGGGGTATTCACTTTTGGCTTAGCTGCGGTTTTCTTGGGAGCAGCTTTTTTTGCCGGGGCTTTCACAGGTTTCTCTGCTGTGGCCTCTTCAGTATTTGTACTGGTTTCTGTGGCGTTGAAATAATCTTTTGCAACTTTAGGATTGGAAGCCTGAAAGTCAAGAATTGCAAAGATCTTGTCATTTTCATTGCTGTTTCTTGCAACTTTAACGCCTAAATCTTTTAAGATTTTAGTCAGTTCCGTTACGGATTTTGACCTTAACGTTTCTATGTTAAACATATTTAATGTAAAAATGTAATTAATTGTGAGTAAGAAAAGTAAGTCCGGTGACTTTGGTTTTCAAGTACATTGTATAATGCAAATCTACACTTATTTTTGAATTGTGCAAAATTTATATTATTTTTGCCAGGAATTTAATATTCAATGCTACAGAGAATACAGACTATATGGACTTTATTGGCAGTTTTATCTGCTGTTTTTCTTTTCATCACAGGACAAGATGTTGCTGTTTTCGGCAGTATTCCCGTACTTAATATTGCCTGTATTGTACTCGTTTTAGCTGGAGCATTAAGTATTTTTAGTTTTAAAAACCGAAAAAGACAAATTTTGCTGAATACCATCAGCATCATTATAAACGCTTTGTTGATTGGTGTATTGGCGTACTGGCTGCTAAACTTATCCGGAGGAATTCAGTTTCCTGAGAAGGGTATTGAGCCGATTTTCCCATTAATTGCGGTGATTTGTCTGCTTATCGCAAACATTTACATCCGTAAAGATGAGAGGCTCGTAAAATCTGTAGACAGACTTCGATAGCCTTACAACGATTTTTTGAGTGAGAACAGTTCCCCAGGGAACTGTTTTTTATTTTTGCCACTTATTATATTCATCCTTACAGGTTCTGAATATTAATTCATTTTATTTATGTATTTTCATGCAGCTTTTCTGTTGAACATTCGACTGATCACAAATTATATAAAATTCAACTTAAAATAATGAAAAAATTAACTTATCTGACCCTATCGCTGTTTTCCATACTAACCTTCGCCCAGGAAGTCTCAAAAGAAAGAGTAAAAACAATTCTTTCCACACTTGCTTCCGATGAAATGAAAGGACGGGAAATCTGGACTCCTGAGAATGAAAACGCAGCAAATTATATTTCCACACTTTTTAAGGAAAACAAACTTGAGTACTGTACTGGCAGCTCATATCTTATTCCTTTTGAATATAAAGGTAAGAAGGCTTATAATGTATGCGGCATTAAAAAAGGAAAATCAGATCGGTATCTGGGATTTTCAGGACATTTTGATCACATAGGTACCAGTGATAAGGACGGTGACAATATTTACAATGGAGCAGATGATGATGCAAGCGGGATCACTACATTGGTTGGAATTGCCGATTATTTTAAGAACAGGAAACCTGAATTTTCAATGGTTTTCATGGCCTTTAACGGAGAAGAAAAAGGAATGCTGGGGTCACGGGCTATTTCTGAAGATCAGAATCTTGATAAAATCTATAACAATATGGCGGCTCTTTTCAACTTTGAGATGGTAGCCACAGAATCCCAGTGGGGGAAAAATGCATTATATATGACTGGAGACGGATTTTCAGATCTTGATGAACTTTTTAATAAAAATGCAGTGAACGGACTAACCCTACATCCTGATCCCTATGCAGAACAACAACTGTTCTATCGTTCAGACAATGTAAGTTTTGTAAAAAAGAAAATCATTGCACATTCATTTTCAACTGTTGATATGACTAAAGCCTCACATTACCATCATGAAAATGATGACATTCATATTGTTGATTTTGATAACATGACCCAGATCATCAATAACTTTAGCAAAACACTCGAAAAATTAAGCACAAAGAACTTTGCTCCCAAATATAATGAGCAGGTAAAATTTAATTAGATATAGGCCGCCGGAATGGCGGTTTATTTTTTTTATTACACCTGATTTTATTCAATTCCGGACTCTGGTGTCCACTCATTTTATGTGAAAAAGAGTACAGAATAGTTTTGTATTGTAACAAAAAGAGGTTTTCTGGAACAAATCAATTAAAGTAAAACAGGATTAAGAACGTCTTATCTTTTATTTTACGTAATTTTGCTATCCAATTTTTTCATTGAATGAACGAATATAAAAAAATCTTAAAATTCGCAAGACCGCATCAAAAATATATCTACGGAAGTTTATTTTTCAATATTCTGTATTCCGTATTTCAGATTGCCTCATTAGGAACGATTTTACCGGTTTTAGGAATGCTTTTCGGTACAATTAAGCCTGAAAAATATGACTCCGCACCTGTTTATTCCGGTGAAATTATTGACTTCCTCTCTTATTTAAAAGAATATTCCAATTACTATGTCCAGGCTTTAGTAAGTGAATACGGATCTCTTACCGTCCTTGCGTGGCTGTGTATTGTGACTGCTTTTATGTTCCTTCTGAGAAATGCGTTCAGATATTTTGGCGCTTTTTTACTGATTAACTATCGTGTGGGAGTAACCAAAGATCTGCGTGGGGCCATGTACCGAAAAATACTTTCACTACCTGTTTCTTTTTTTACAGAGAGCCGGAAAGGAGATCTGATGTCCCGTATGTCCAATGACGTAGGAGAAGTAGAAGGCAATATACTGGGAAGTTTAATTGAATTGATTAACGCTCCTTTTATGTTGATCAGTACCTTGGTGACCCTGTTCTTCCTAAGCCCTGAAATGACTCTTTTCTCTTTATTGGTACTGCCTGTTATGGGAACAATGATCGCTTTGGTAGGAAAAAGCCTGAAAAAAGATTCTCATGAAGCCCAGCATGAAATGGGCACCATTTTTTCCATTGTTGATGAAACATTAAAATCTTCAAAAGTAATTAAGATCTTCAATGCCGAAAAAATCATGGATAATCGCTTTATGAAGTCTATGAACAGATGGATCTCAAGTTCGATCAGTCTGGGGAGAAAGAAAGAGCTTGCCTCTCCTATGAGCGAATTCTTAGGTTCTATTACTTTTCTGATCATTGCATGGTACGGAGGAAAACAAATCATTGTTGAACAAAGCATATCACCGGCAGACTTTTTGGTATTCCTGGGAATGTTCTTCCAGATATTACCTCCGGCGAAAAGCTTATCTACAGCAATCTCTAATGTACAGAAAGGAGAAGCCTCCCTGAAAAGAGTATTGGAAATTCTGGATGCAGATGTAAAAATCGAAGAAGCAGCAGAGCCTGTTTCAATTTCTACTCTTCAAAATAGTATTGAATTTAAAGATATTGGCTTTTACTATGATAAAGCAAACCTGATCTTAAAGAATTTCAATTTAACAATACCAAAAGGAAAGACTGTTGCTTTGGTTGGGCAGAGTGGAAGTGGAAAAACAACTATTGCTAATCTTCTGGCCAGGTTTTATGATGTTTCTGAAGGTGAAATTCTGATTGATGGTACAGATATTAAACATTTAAAATTAAAAGAATATCGTCAGCTTTTAGGAATGGTGACTCAGGAATCTGTGCTGTTTAATGATTCGGTTTACAATAATATATTGATGGGCAAACCTGATGCTACCAGAGAAGAAGTCATTGCAGCCGCTAAAATTGCCAATGCAGACTCATTCATCTCCAACCTTGCTGAAGGATATGATACCAATATCGGAGATGATGGAAATAAACTTTCCGGAGGGCAGAAACAGAGGGTTTCCATTGCAAGAGCAGTGCTGAAGAATCCTCCTATCATGATTCTTGATGAAGCAACATCGGCACTGGATACTGAATCCGAAAGATTTGTGCAGGATGCCCTGGAAAAAATGATGGAAAACAGAACTTCACTGGTAATTGCCCACCGGCTTTCAACCATTCAGAAAGCAGACTGGATTGTTGTGATGGAAAAAGGTGATATTGTAGAACAGGGAACCCACCATGATCTGATTGCAAAAAGAGGAATGTATCACAAGCTTGTTGAGTTACAAAACTTTGATTAATATATTTTAATCGAATTAAAATGAACCCTATACAAGAGTATTTCTACAGAATCGAAGAGCCTGAAAGAAGTACTCTTTTGTTTTTGCGTGATAAAATACTGGCTTCGGATCAGGAAAATATTACAGAAACATTCAGTTTTGGGCTTCCGTTTATCAAGTATAAAAAGAAAATGCTGTGTTATTTTTATTACAGCAAGAAATACGGAAGACACTATATCAGTTTTTACCATGGGGATAAACTGGATTATCCTGAACTTATTCAGGATGGCAGAAAGAAATTTAAGATCCTTCTTATTGATCCGGAGAAAGATCTGCCTGTGGAATTCATATTAAATCTGATAGAAGAAATTAAAAGATATATAAAATAAAAACCCCGGCACGAATAATCGTACCGGAGCCATCTTTAAAAACTTTATCATTTTGTGTTTATTCCGTTAAATTCTGCCTGTTTAATTGCCCAGGCAATCATATTGGCAAACAGTATAGAGTTCTGTACCTGCATTCCTCCCGCAGCATATCCGTTACCTGCGTATCCGTAAGCGGATTTCTGAACAGGAAAATATCCACCTGTACTTGGTGCCACAAACGGCTCAATGGTATTACTTGTGTATTGATTTCCATTGGCATTCTCATTACTTAAAAAACCACCGTCACCAAACCATATGAAGTTTAGGCTGGTATTTCTTAATCCTGAAATTCCTGTTCTGGCAGTTGTGCTGTTGACAGGCTGTGCATAGCTATATGGAACAAAACCGCTTGTCAATCCCGAAATATTTACTGTGGTAGAAGCATCTTCACCCCAGTTTTTACCTCTTACATCTCCAAAAGGTCCGTTAAGGATGGGATCATCAGAATTGGTAAGAGCATACACGGAGCCTGCACCACTTCCATAAGATGCTGAAATGGTAGGATCAGAGAATATTCCTCTGAATAAGTTCTGTGCAGTACCCGTATCATCTGTCATCGCAATGACAACTCCTTTTTTATTAAGGTAGGAAGCAATATAACCTGCATCTGTAACATTAGGTGTATAGTTGTACCCAATGACAACAATATCCGGCTTATTATTAAGAGCCGTCTGAAGAGCAGCCGAAGAAGGTGAGCTTCCTAAAGAGATATGCGTAAAGCCTTCATATTTAACAATACTGGAAGCAGCCGTACCAAAATTTGTTGGAGAATCCATCAGACTTCTTGACGGACCGGTATATGCACTATAACCGTAAGCTGTTTCTAATCCGATATGGAGAACCGTTTTTTTAGGAATGACGACGACTACATTTACAGAACATGTTGTAGATACACCACCCTGGCTGTCAGAAGTAATTGTAATTGTTTTCACCGATGTAGAAGTTGGAGTTCCTATTCCGCTTAATGTAATATTCTGATTTCCAGTAGAACTAAATGTGCCTGATCCGCTGAAAGAAATTCCGTCAACAGTATTAGTGGTAACAGTATAGCTTCCCAGTACTGTTACATTAACAGGAAGAGTAATTGTATTGGAAGCTGTTAGGGCTGTCCCAACCTTGTATACTCCGTTTACCGTTGCAGTTCCACAGCTCATGGTATAGGTTCCTGCAGGACTCAGAACAGTAATCGAAATAGCAGGGGTACAAGTCACTTCCGTCCCGTTTGCTTCGAGCGACACATTATCTGTCTGGATATTCTGAGGAATTCCCTGCCCCGGAATCTGTATTGTTTGCGTTCCGGTGTTTAGAAATACTCCGGTTCCATAGAAATTGTATCCGTTGGCTGTCGTTCCGGAAATGGTATAATTACCGGGTTTAGTCACATTCACAGTAATCTTCAGGTAATTGGAATTGGTAAGTTCTTTCCCTTTTATATAGCTTCCCATTGCTTTGGAAGATGAGCAGTCTATCGTAAAAACGGCCTTACCCATCTGTCCGCAGACGCTTTTCCATTCGTTATCCGCAAAGCTCCAGTAATTGAAGCAGTCTTCTGTGGTGTTGTAAATAGTCAAGCCATCATCACTGGATTGATTGATTACAATTGCGTTGCGCTGCGCTTCTGTTAACCTTGGAATAAGTACTCCTTTGTTGTTATTTCCTGAAATAACATCCAAAACGGAATTAGAGTTCGGCGTTGTCGTATTGATTCCTACTGCACCATTATAGGTTTGAGAAAAAAATTTTCCAAAAACAAAGAGCATTGCTATGAGCAGGACTTTGATTGGAGGCATTGTAAATTTTGTTTCCATCATTGTATGAGTTAATTGTTTAATAATTGTTTTTTAGTTAAGTAACTGTCAGCAAAATTATCATCCACAAGCAATTACAAACCAAATCTACACTACGCAATACTACTCATGCGTAGTAAAACTCACAAAACACCAGCAACTTACAGTATACAAAGCTCAAATAAAAGCCGGATTATTTAATTCAATTCAAACATACTTTACAAGCACAACCAGATTTATAATTTATTGCTTTTATGTACTATAAAAGAAAATTGCACCAATAAAATGCACGACTCATTCATAATTAAAAATTATTTTCCATTTGGCAATTGTATTTCTGCTTATTTTAAAATGGTTGCTGAGCTGAAGGTTTGTCAGTTTATTTTTCTTCTGATAGTTGAGAATTTTTAAAATAGATTTCTTATCATAAGAACGGAGCCTTTGATTATTAAATCCAATTGTAAATTCAGGCTCACCAAAAACCAGCTGATTAAATCTCAGAACATCGATGGCAGAATGTAATCTTTCCAGTCTGGATTTAATCTTATGATCTATTATTTTTTCGGGAAATTTTTCTTTAAGAATATCTGTATAGATTTGCTTATAGTCAGGCATCATTTTTATTTTATACTTTTTTTATCCACTTATATAAGGTTGTTTTGGGGATCTTATATCTTTCAACAACTTCATTAGCCGTCATGGCTCCGCTCTCGATCTTTTCCAGTATAAAATCTTTTACTTCCTGTGTGTAAATATTCTTTCTGAAAATCATTGTATTTCCCTTCCCGCCTGCGATGTTATCAATTTTTGCCTGTGGGGCATACAGGATCAAATGACCAGTATAAAACCTAAAGAAATCAAATTTCAAAAGCTTGCACCATTTTAACAGAACATCAGTATCAATACTTTTTGAATGATACATCATTTCTGTTTCATATTCTGTTCTGTCCAAAAATCTGGAGATTCTTTCTATGGGAATCTGATGTTCTTCAACCTTAGCTCTGATCAGATTACCAATATGAATGTTCTTAATATTCATCACAATATTTTTGGTAAAAATATTGACAAGAAAAACAAATCATACCATCAAACAATACTCATCACTACGTATAAGTAATAAAAATCGGAATTGTATTAAATTTTAATAAGAAAGCTGTTGATGTTAATTTCAGAAGAAATATTCAGCTTTTTCCGGATCCTGTATTTTTTGCTTTCAACGGCACGAATACTATTGTTCGTACATCTTGCTATTTTCTTTGTATCAAAATCAAGCTTCATCAAAGCACAGAAATACAGTTCGGAGTGAATAAGGTTAGCATTTATTTTCAGAATATCAGGGATAAAATGAGGGAAAAATTCCTGAAACCGTTCAAAAAATACAGGAGAATTATTTTCAGCTAAACTTAAAAGCTCTTCTATATTTTCTTCAGAAAGATGATTAATTAACATCTGATGCTTCATCAGCTCAGTATTTGTTTTTACAAGATCCTTGATAGTAGAATCCTGCTCTTTTTTATCCGTAATCAAACCATGAATAAGCCCATCTTTCTGTGTAATAAAAACAATATCCATCAGAAAGGAAGCAATAGAAAATAAGATATTCAGCAGCCTTATTGTTTTGAGATCTTTATTATCTATAAATCTGCTTTTAGGCAGAAAATCAAAATCAAAATACAGGCATACAATGAAGTTAATACTAATCATGAATACAATAAAAAAGATAGAAAAAGCATCTTTTTTGTAATTCATAAAAAACGGAACAGCAAACAGAAGACAAAAGTAAAAGTATTCTACTCCAGCATTTTTATAAGTATAAATATTAAAAAAATTTACTATAAATGTAAGTAAAACGAATACGCCCATAATAGAGGGCTTTAAAACTTTTTTAAACCGTTTTGTCTTGCCTTTTACTCCTATTAGAAATAACCAGAAAAAGGTAATCACTGTTAGAAATGTTGAAATCAGCATATCTCCGAAAAAAGTGATTATAAAAATAGAATAGAACAAAAAAATAGAGAACAATAAAAGCAGATACCGGTTAATAAGGCGTAAATAACTGCTATCAAAATCATCGTTTATTTTCTCTGCCTCTTCATTCATCATTTTAAAGAAAAACTTATAAATCATCATGTTGTTTTTTATGTTTTCACAAAGATCAAATTGGTATTTGTACCACTGAAAATATAAATTTTTCAATATTAGCAGCTTTTAAACTAAAAAAACTTACAACCAATATTTGCCTGTAACTTTGACCGATAAAAGAATATGATTTGTGTTTTCAGAGCCAATTTATAAAATTCATATTAAATTATAAAGGAAAATATAATCAGTCATAAATCTTATAAAGGCCTGAACAACCTGTGTTCTTGTAACCGCAAAATTATTGATCCGGAAAAAAAAGCTTTAATCCTTGAGTACGCAATATTACGCATGCGTAGTCAAACTCAAAATAATCATTTACAGGTATAATAAAAGAGAGGGTCAATATGACCCTCTCTTTTATTATATACGATAAATAATATTTAATTTTCTTTCAATTTAGCAATCACATCCAAACCACCTTTTGTAATATCGCCGATCTTGCAGATGATCTCGGTATCCAAAGGCAGGAATACATCCATTCTGGAGCCGAATTTAATAAACCCGAATTCATGTCCGGCTTTTGCCTGATCTCCTTCATTACAATAGAAAACGATTCTTCTTGCCACATATCCGGCAATCTGCCTGAAAACTACTTTATGATTGGTCAAAGTCTGTACTGCTACTGTAGTTCTTTCATTTTCTGTAGAAGACTTCTCATGCCATGCTACCAGATATTTTCCCGGGTGATATTTTTTATAAACAACTTCTCCGGAAACCGGATATCTGCAGATATGAACGTTCAATGGAGACATAAAGATCGAAACCTGGATCGCTTTTCCCTGCAGAAACTCACTTTCTTCCACTTCTTTGATCATTACTACTTTCCCGTCCACAGGAGCTATTACATTTTCCTTATGGTCAAGAATATTTCTGTCCGGAACCCGGAAAAACCAGAATATAAGACTATAAATAACCAATAATGGCATGATGATCAACAGCGACCATATTTTAAGGAAATAGATCGCTAAAGCTCCCAGTATAATGAAAATTATGGTTGCTACGGTGATTGTTCCTTTTGATTCTCTATGCAATTTCATGAGACTAAATAAATTTTTCTAAAATAAAGTACAAATATACGACAGGAACGCAGATTATGAAACTATCCAGTCGATCTAAAACACCTCCGTGCCCCGGAATGATGTTTCCACTATCCTTAACTCCGAAGTTTCTTTTCAGTTGGCTCTCCACCAGATCCCCCAGTGGAGCAAAAGCAGCCACTAAAAATCCTACCATCATCCAGTTCCCTCTGAGTTCGGGTTGGTAATGCTCTACAAAATATGACAAAATAAGGGTAAGAATAACACCTCCTGCATATCCTTCCCAGGTTTTTTTAGGAGATATCTTAGGTGCCATTTTATGTTTTCCAAAAAATTTTCCTACCAGATAGGCAAATGTATCACTGCTCCAGATCAGGATAAACAAAAACAGCACTTCTAAAGAGAATGTGTCATTGTATGCCGAAAACTTAGGTAGCCCCAAAGCAAAACTGAACGGTAAAGCCACATAAATAACAGTAAAAATCAGTTTCCCGCTATCGTAATATAACTCGTTCGGATATTTAAATAGAGTAACTACAGCAATTCCTATCAAAGAGAGGGCTAATATCTCACTGAGCCTGAAATCAAAGAAAAAGTCATGATGGAAATACCTTTTTGAAAAAATATAAAATATGAAGATAACCAATGGAAAAACGACCCATTTCTCGTATCCCTTACCAAATTTCATAATTTTAATGCATTCCCAGGAACCCACAATCAATAATAAACAGATCAGTCCATGATACAGATATTGTTGCTGGATAAGACCGGGAGAAATACTGTTGATCAGCTGTGCTCCCAGCGGAGTGGTACAAAGAATGATAATAGCTACATAAGCAATACCTGAGATCGTTCTTTGAATAAGATTTTTGTCCAAAATTTAAAATTTAGAATTGCGTGCTTAATCTTCAAGCAGTAATAAAAAGAGTTTCGGGTTAGAGCCGGAAGATCCGTCTAATTTTGACTGTCCTCCACTGATAGAGGTAAGATTTTTTATATTCCCATTTCTTTTAATTTTTCCCATGGCATCATTAAGGTTATTCACAATCTGTGAAACGTTGGCAATGATGATAATCTTATCCGGAAGCCTTGAAGAATGATAATGAAGAATATTATTGTGCGAAAGCATGATTCTTCCGTCATAGGCAATCAAATATTCACATGTAATAAATGCAGCATCGTTTGATGACTGCAGTTCTGAGGTATAAGGAGACTTCACAACGTTCAAAAAGTTCTGAAGTTCTTTATCCCAGCAGAAAAGGTTGCCAATACCTTCTATCTTGATAATCTGATTTAAAGTCTGTAGAGCTTCCGCTTCATCTGCACAATAATTAAAAAATCCTCCTGAATGCGTAAATAATTGCGCAAACTTATAGTCGAGATCCGCATTTTTCAGCGAGTCCCCAAGCTTCTCCAGGCTCTGTTTTTCCTCTTCTTCAGGCTGGTTGGTAAGTTTGCTTACAATCCTCTTGAATAAATTCAACTTAATCTATTTTTAGTCAACTTTATACAAAAATAGAAAATAAATTACAATAGATTCCAAAATATCTCTTTAAATATGAAAAAACCTGACAATTTTAGATTTTGTCAGGTTTAAATTTTATTCTGTTTTTGAAGATTAAAGCTGTGTCGGGCTTTCCGGAGCCTGTATTTCACTTTCTTCTTCTTTCTCTTTTATCTGAGGCATTTCCGGTTCTGATTGATCTTTTTCAGGAATTGTATTGGTAACCGGTTTCTCTGTCAACTCAGGATCCCAGGCTCTTTTCCCAAATATTTCTTCCAGATCTTCCCGGAAAATCACTTCTTTCTCTAAAAGTTTATTGGCTAAAGCATCAAGTTTATCCTTGTTTTCTGCAAGGATTCTTACAGCTCTCTCATACTGGTTTTCGATGATGGATTTGATCTCTGCATCAATTTTAGTCGCTGTTTCTTCAGAATAAGGCTTTCCAAAAGAGTATTCAGACTGGCCTGAACTGTCGTAATAAGAAATATTACCGATATTCGGACTTAATCCATAGATGGTTACCATCGCCTGAGCTCTTTTCGTAACTGTTTCCAGATCAGAAAGTGCCCCTGTAGAAATATTGTTGAAGATGACCTGCTCTGCAGCTCTGCCTCCCAACGTAGCACACATTTCATCCAGCATCTGCTCAGTAGTGGTAAGTTGTCTTTCTTCAGGAAGATACCATGCTGCCCCTAACGATCGTCCTCTCGGAACTATAGTTACTTTTAAAAGTGGAGACGCGTGTTCTACCAGCCATGAAATTGTAGCATGTCCTGCTTCATGATAGGCAACTCTTCTTTTTTCGGAAGGTTTGATTGCTTTATTTTTCTTTTCAAGACCTCCGATAATTCGGTCTACGGCATCAAGGAAATCCTGCTTAGTAACAGAAGTGTGATTGTTTCTCGCAGCAATAAGTGCTGCTTCATTACACACATTAGCAATATCAGCTCCGCTGAATCCAGGTGTTTGCTTAGCAAGGAATTCACGGTCTACAGTATCATCAAGTTTGATTTTCTTTAAATGAACATCAAAAATCTGTCTTCTTTCATGAAGCTCCGGAAGGTCTACATAGATAGAACGGTCAAAACGTCCGGCTCTCATTAAGGCTTTATCCAGAATGTCAGCTCTGTTGGTTGCTGCCATTACAATAACATTGGTGTCTGTTCCGAAACCATCCATTTCAGTAAGAAGCTGGTTCAGTGTGTTCTCCCTCTCATCATTCCCGCCGGAAAAATTATTTTTCCCTCTTGCACGTCCGATTGCATCAATCTCATCGATAAAGATAATCGCAGGAGATTTGGCTTTTGCCTGAGCAAAAAGGTCTCTTACCCTTGAAGCTCCCACACCCACAAACATCTCTACAAAGTCAGAACCTGAAAGTGAGAAGAATGGAACTTTGGCTTCACCGGCAACAGCTTTTGCCAATAATGTTTTACCTGTTCCCGGAGGCCCTACCAAAAGTACACCTTTAGGAATTTTCCCTCCTAACTTGGTATATTTTTCAGAATTCTTTAAGAAATCCACTACTTCCTGAACTTCTTCCTTTGCGCCTTCCAGTCCGGCCACATCTTTGAATGTAACCTGAATTCTTTCTTTTTCATCAAAAAGCTTAGCTTTAGATTTTCCGATTGAGAAGATTTGACCGCCAGGGCCTCCTCCACCTCCCATCTTTCTGAAAAGAAGGAAATAGAACAATCCTAAGATAGCAATCCAGATCAGTGCAGACACCAGAATATCAGTGAACGGGCTTTTACCTGTTCCGTAATCTTTAGCTGTTTTAATTGCTGGATTTGCAGCTCTAATCTGATCAAATTTCTGAAGGAAGAGCTGAAGGTCTCCATATTTTACAGAATAATCTGCTTTAGGAGCCATTTCGAATGCAGAAAGAGGATTATTTTCTTTAGCTGTTTTATTAACCATTGCTGATTTTGCTTCCTTGGTAAGAAAAACATCAGCCTTCTCTATATCTTTATATATAATTATATTTTGGACTTTCCCCGCCTGCATTTCTCTAAAGAAACCATCTTCATCAATAGATTTTGCAGCATCACCTCCAAGGAAATTGGAGCCGAAGAATAGCAAAAGAGCTATGATTGCAATAGGAAAGAACCAGTTGAATCCCTTATTATTCATTTATACTTTTTAAAATTTATAATTCATTTTCAATTCTGGTAATGACTGCATCACCCCAAAGTTCTTCTATATCGTAGTACTCACGTACATCTTTCTGGAATATATGAACCACCACTGAAACATAATCTACCAATACCCACATGGCATTCTCCGCTCCTTCTACATGCCACGGCCTGTCTTTAAGGTCGTTTCTTACTTTTTTCTCTACACTCCCTGCTAATGCAGCTACTTGTGTATTTGAGTTTCCGCTGCATATCACGAAAGTTTCGGCCACTGAGTTCTCGATATTTGAAAGATCGAAGA
Organism: Chryseobacterium flavum; assembly: GCF_003385595.1. Taxonomy (GTDB): domain Bacteria; phylum Bacteroidota; class Bacteroidia; order Flavobacteriales; family Weeksellaceae; genus Chryseobacterium; species Chryseobacterium flavum. The sequence goes on from NZ_QNUE01000002.1 coordinate 291,490, forward strand.
TCATAATATCTTCCCCTTTTACATCCTGAAGTGCTTCAACGATTTTATCTATTAGTGCTTGTTTTTCTGCTGTTTTATTCATTAAAAAAATACTATAATCTGCAAATTTATTGTTTTTTCTTTACTTTAACCTTACTTTTACCCCCTTAATGTCTTAAAGTTTTCTTAAATGAGCCAACTATTCTACCTGAAGGAATGTTCTTCTACTAATGACGAAATATCAAAGTTTTTACTTTACGAAAATTCAGATTTTATAGGATTACATACTTTTAACCAGACTAAAGGCCGTGGTCAGTATGGAAATATATGGACTCAGACTGCCGGAAAAAACCTGGCTTATACGCTGGCAGTAAATACCCAAAACATCCTGTGTTCCGACTTTATATTCAATTATTATACCGCAATTATTGTCAGGGATTTCCTGGCCAAATTGGCTGATCATGATGTAAAAATAAAATGGCCAAATGATATTATCCTTAAAGGTAAAAAAATCGTTGGAATTTTAATTGAAAAGAGGAAAATTAATCAAAATAATTATTTCATCATCGGAGCCGGAATCAATGTCCTTCAGGAGAATTTTAATGAAATATCCAATGCCGGCTCACTCTTAACCCAGACAGGGCAAAAATTTGCCCTTGAAGAACTCTCTTTAAGCTTCCATGAATACCTGTCCGAAAAACTGAAAAACGTGCCTTCTGATCAGACAGTCTTAAATAATTTTAATGACCATCTTTTCCGTAAAGATGAGATATCAGTCTTTGAAATTGAAAAAGAGAGACAAAATGGCATCATCAGAAATGCTGACATACGGGGTGAACTCTGGATCGAACTGGAAGAAGGAATGCGTTCTTTCTACCATAAGGAAGTAAAGCTTCTTTACTGATTTGCTCTTTTGATATACAGGTACAAAGTAAGCGGAAGAAACACCAGGTTAGGCAGCCACATCGCTAATGCCGGCTGCATACTTTTATTTTCTGAAACTACTTTTAAGGCTTCAAATGAAAATACGAAAAGGAAAGCCAGGGAAATCCCTATAGCCAGATTAATTCCAAGTCCTCCTCTTTTCTTCTGTGATGACAGGGATAAGGCCAGAAAGGTAAGAATAATAATAGATACAGGCATTGAGGTCCTTTGATAAAGCTCATTCAGATAAGAATTGAGGTTACTGTTTCCTCTTTCCTTTTCCCGGGCAATGAATTTCAAAAGCTCAGGCGTGGTCTTATTCTGTCCCAAAAGTTCATTGGGAAAAAGCTCTTCGGGGGAATGGCTGTAATTTTTCCTTAGTTCCACTCCGTTTCCCAGCTTCTCTGTATTATCTTTATGGATTGTTTTTTCAAGATAATTATTCAGGACAAACTGCTTTTTCTCCTGGTCCCAATATACATCACTGGCTTTCAGCTCGTATACCATACGCCTGTCCTTATCAAACTTCTGGTAAACAAAACCAGACCCTCTTTTTTCCCTTTTATTCCAGGAAGACACAAAAATATATTCTGTTTTGCTCAGCTGCGATGAAGCCGGTGCTGTTCCTAATATTTTTTCCTTATTAGCTGCATTATAGGTATATGCCTCCAGTTCATTTTTCTTAATATTTGCCCACGGCAGAACGAAATGGTTTACCATAAGGGAAATAAGCGCAATCAGAACAGAGGTATACAGATAGGGTTTCGCAAATCTGTGAAAGCTTGCCCCACTACTGATAATTGCCACAATTTCTGTATTATTGGCCATTCTCGATGTGAAATAAATCACAGTAATAAACACCAGAATAGAAAGGAATGTCACCACAAGGTTGATGATCCAGAAAGGATAAAAATGAATCAGGAAATAAACCAGGTCCAGCTTGGCATCAATTGCCTTTGCATTTTCTATCCTTGGAATCTTTTGCTGGACATCAATCACAAGTACTACTATAGACAGCAGTATCAACATGAAACTGAAAGTCCCAAGATATTTTTTGATAATATATCTGTCTATTATTTTTAGCATAATCTTACAGTCTTTGTCTGAGAGCCGGGACTACAGAATTTTTCCACTCATAGAAATCACCGGCAATAATGTGTTCTCTTGCTACCTTAACTAAATCCAGATAGAATGCAAGATTATGAATCGATGCAATTTGTTTTGCCAAATATTCCTTGGATACGAATAAATGACGAAGATATGCTTTGGAATATTCCTTATCTACAAAACTGGTTCCAAACTCATCCAAAGGAGAGAAATCACGTTTCCATTTTTCATTTTTAAGGTTCATTACGCCCTGCCATGTAAAAAGCATTGCATTTCTTGCATTTCTTGTAGGCATTACACAATCCATCATATCAATTCCTAATCCTATGGACTCCAGGATATTCCACGGAGTTCCCACTCCCATCAGGTATCTGGGTTTTTCCTTTGGAAGAATATCTGTCACTTCATCAGTAATTCTATACATTTCTTCTTCAGGCTCTCCCACAGAAAGTCCTCCTATGGCATTCCCCTCCGCTCCGGCTTCAGAAATTACCTCAGCTGAAATCTTTCTTAAGTCAGAATAGGTTGATCCCTGTACAATAGGAAAAAGTCTTTGCTTATGACCATATAATTCCGGATTGTTCTCAGTCCACTCTATACATCTTTTTAACCAGCGGTGAGTCAGTTCCATAGATGATTTAGCCTGGTTATAATCGCATGGGTAAGGAGTACATTCGTCAAAGGCCATAAAGATATCAGCCCCAATCTGCCTTTGTATTTCCATTGATCTTTCCGGAGAAAACATATGATAGCTTCCATCAATGTGCGATTTGAACCGCGCTCCTTCTTCAGTCATTTTCCTGTTGCTGGCCAGCGAAAATACCTGAAAACCTCCTGAATCCGTTAAAATAGGAAGATCCCAGTTCATGAATTTATGCAGCCCTCCTGCATCCTGCATTGTTTTCATTCCGGGACGCAGATACAGATGATAGGTGTTCCCTAAAATAATCTGGGCTTTAATGTCTTCTTTTAATTCTCTCTGATGAACCGTTTTTACGCTCGCTACTGTTCCTACAGGCATAAAAATAGGAGTTTGTATTTTCCCGTGATCTGTAGTAATTTCTCCTGCTCTTGCTTTACCTTCAGAGGTTTTCTCTATATTAAAAAATTTCATTAGTATGCTTTTAACCGACCGCTATCTGCAATTATTTTTGAATGATATATTCTGTATAACATTATCTTATAACAGGCGGAATTCCGTTATTCTTTTGTTTTTCTTTTATATATTTATCCGCTTTCGGATCTTTTTTAAGCAAAATTTCCTGGGCACTATTGGCAATATCCTGCATTTCATTTTTAATTACATAGTACTTAAAACTTTCAACAAAATCATCAGGTTTTACATGATGAGATTTAAGGATAAACCTTGTACCTGCTTCTAAATTTCTGTCCTGAAACATAAAAGTAGCCTGATCATTAATCGTTAAATCAGCTAAAATTTCAGACATCAGATCTTTATCAACAAGATTTGCAGGCTTATCGATGTAATCTTTGCATGAAAACAAACTTAACAAAACGAAAATAAAAATCAGTTTTTTCATCAATTTATTTTTATGTTCTTAATGGCCTTCATAGTCTGTTAATCAATGATTTCCATTTCAGGTTTAAAACACCAAAAACCGCTTCATGAATAATTCCTCCGTTCATTTTGCTTTCTCCCAAAATTCTGTTTGTAAATATAATAGGAACTTCTACAATTTTGAAGCCTTTCTTATAAGCTCTGAATTTCATTTCTATCTGAAACCCGTATCCTTTCAGTTTCACATTATCCAAACCAATTTCCTCCAGCACTTTTCTTGAGAAGCAAACAAAACCTGCTGTAGTATCATGGATCGGAAGTCCCAGAATAAACCTTACATATTTTGAGGCAAAATAAGAAAGCAACACCCTTCCCATAGGCCAGTTAACCACATTTACCCCTTTTGAATAACGGGACCCTATGGCCATATCTGCATACAGACAGGCTTCATACAGCTTAGGCAGATCATTGGGATTATGTGAAAAGTCAGCATCCATCTCAAAAATATAATCATATTTATTTTCGATTGCCCATTTGAAACCATGGATATAAGCCTTTCCCAAACCATCTTTAATATGCCTTACAGACAAGTGCAGATAATGTGGAAATCTTTTCTGCAGTTCTTTTACCACTTCAGCAGTACCGTCCGGAGAAGAATCGTCTACCACCAAAATATGAAACTCATCTTCCAATGCAAAAACTGCGGAAATTATATTTTCAATATTTTCCTTTTCGTTATAAGTTGGAATAATGACTAGTTTTTTCATTTCAGTTTGCAAAGATAGTTTATTTAACCTTTTTATTTTATACAAAATAATCTATAATTTTGCAAAAAAATATATCTCACAGATTGAACAGTTTAGCTTGAGTTTAATTCCGGATATTCTGATCATTTCATTGCAACTGGGGAAAATATTTTTAGCCACAGATGATGCAATAAAATAAAATCTGTGCCAGGATGTGTTATTGTGGTTAAATAAAAATTAAAATATTAAAATTTTGCTATCGTCACAAAACTTTATAAATCATGTAAGAATACCTGAAAATAATGATTGGGTAATTTTTATTCTCTTAGGATGCATTTTTTTATATGTTTTTATGATGAATATCGTAGAAAGGGATGCCAGTTTAAAAGATTTTCTGCTTCAGAAATATTTTGATGCGAGCAACAACCTCCCGAGCTGGATCATTACCTCATGTGTAACAACGCTAACATTGTCAGTTCTGATCTCTCAATATATTCCGGTTGTCCCCAAATATATAGCAGACCTGCAACTTTTAGGTTACCAGCTTAATAAATTCGGTTATACTTTATTGGCTGTTCTCTGTTTTTATCTGATAAGATCCTCATTAGGATTTTTGTTTTATCAAAGCATAGGTGACGGAAAAAAATGGCCGGTCTTTTATTTTACCTCTACCAAGTTTTATTTTATTTTGTCATTTTTGTTAATAATCTTATGTGTAGCCCATTATTACTTCCCTGTTGACAGAAATAAAATATTCCTCTACTATTTCATCTTCTTTTCTTTTGTGTTCATTTTCAAAGTTTTTTTCTATTTATTTCACAAGAACAAGATTCTTCCTGAGAAATGGTATTATAAATTTTTGTATATTTGCACCCTCCAAATCGCACCATTATTATTGCTTTGGAAGTTGTTATTTTTTTAATAAGTGTCAATGATGAGAATAAAGTCTATATTGGTTTCTCAACCAGCGCCTAGTGAGTCTTCTCCATACCTGGATATAGCGAAGAAGGAAAAAATAAAGATTGATTTCCGTCCTTTTATCCATGTCGAAGGGGTTGACAATAAAGAACTCAGAACTCAGAAGATAGATCTGACGCAATATACTGGGATTATTTTTACCAGTAAAAATGCAATTGATCATTATTTCAGACTAGCAGAAGAACTGCGCTTTGCAGTTCCGGATACCATGAGATACATCTGTCAGTCTGAAGCCATTGCCAACTATCTACAAAAGCATATCGTGTACAGAAAGAGAAAAATCAGTTTCGGAGAAAAGAACTTCTCAGACCTGCTTCCTCTTTTCAAAAAATTTCCTACCGAAAAATATCTGCTGCCCTCTTCAGATGTTTTAAGTCCGGATATTGTAAAAACCTTAGACTCTGCTAATGTAGATTGGACAAGAGCGATTATGTACCGTACCGTATGCAGTGATCTTACAGATATCAGCATTAAAGATTATGATATGTTAATTTTCTTCAGTCCGCAGGGAATTAAATCTTTACAGCAGAATTTCCCTGATTTCAAACAGGAAGAAACAAAAATCGGGGTCTTTGGAAACACCACCCTGGCTGCTGCTGAAGAAGCAGGGTTAAAAGTAGATTTAATGGCTCCTACAAAAGAAACACCATCCATGACAATGGCTCTGGAAAAATATATTAAAGCACTTCATAAATAGTCTTTATTATAAAATACAACCAACCATCTTTTCAATAAAGGAGAGATGGTTTTTTTTTACCTAAATTTGAACAAAAATTAATATTGTATCAAACATCCATGAAAAACAGTGTTAAAACAGTACATTTAGGGATGTAATAAGAAAATTAAATATTCTGATGAAAGCTCCACAGGCAAAAAAAATAGAAAAAATATTAGAAACCCACGGCGATAAAAGGATTGATAATTACTTCTGGCTTAACGAAAGAGAAAATCCTGAAGTCATCAAATATCTTGAGGAAGAAAATGCCTACGAAGAATTCATCATGAAGGATACTGAAGAACTTCAGGAAGAACTTTTTGAAGAAATGAAGGCGCGCTATAAAAAAGATGACGAATCTCTTCCCTACTTCTTTAATGGATATTGGTATATTGTACGCTACGAAGAAGGCAAAGAATATCCTATTTTCTGCAGAAAACATAAAAGCCTGGACAATCAGGAAGAAATTGTACTTGATGTCAATTTACTGGCAGAAGGAGAAGACTTCTTTGAAGTAGGCAGTGTTGCCGTAAGCCCTGATAATCAGCTCGCTTCTTTCTCAACAGACAATGTAGGAAGAAGAATTTATACCTTAAACTTCAAAAACCTGGAAACAGGGGAAATACTCGAGGATAAAATTCTGAACACAACAGGAAAGACGGTCTGGGCAAATGATAATAAACATGTCTTCTATATCAGGAAAGACAAAAATCTCAGAGCATTCCAAGTCTACAGGCATGAATTGGGAACTGATTCTTCCGAAGATATTCTCATTTTCCATGAAGAGGATGATACTTTTGATGTTAACGTCTTTAAAACAAAATCGTTACAGTATATATTCATCGCAAGTTCAAGCACAATTTCTGATGAGCACCGCTTTATTCCTTCTGATAATGTCTTTGCTGAATGGACTGTGATTCAACCGCGAATTGATGATCTTGAATATTCTGTAGAACATTATGAAGATGAATTTTATATCATCACAAATGCTGATGATGCCACCAACTTCAAAATTGTAAAAACAAAGATCAATAACTGCAGCATGGAAAACTGGGTAGACGTTATACCTCATCGTGCTGAAGTTTTGCTGGAAGGGTTTGAAATTTTTAAAGATTATCTTGTTCTTGAAGAAAGAGAAAGAGGCCTGCTTCAGATCAGGATTATTGATGAAAAAACACAGGAATCCTATTATCTGCCTTTTTCAGACCCAACGTATACAACGTACATTGGGATCAACCTCGAATTTGATACAGAAATCCTGCGTTATGGCTATACATCATTAACACAGCCAAGCTCAACTTATGAATACAATATGAAGGAAAAAACCACCCGGCTTCTTAAACAGCAGGAAGTTTTAGGTGGTAATTTTATCCCTGAAAATTATATTTCGGAAAGAATATGGGCTGATTCACGTGACGGAAAAACAAAAATCCCTATCTCATTGGTCTACCACAAAAATACCAGAAAATCACCTGAAACACCTCTTCTTTTATATGGTTACGGAAGTTACGGACATACAGTTGATGCCAGCTTCTCCAATGTCAGATTATCCATCCTGGACAGAGGGTTTATTTACGCCATTGCCCATATCCGCGGCGGGGAATACCTGGGAAGAGAATGGTATGAGGATGGAAAAATGCTGTTTAAGAAAAATACATTCTTTGACTTTATTGATGCAGGAAAATATTTAATCAGAGAAAATTATACTTCATCCAGACATCTTTATGCGATGGGAGGAAGTGCCGGGGGACTTTTAGTAGGTGCAGTTGTTAATTATGAGCCACAGTTGTTCAACGGAATTGTAGCACAGGTCCCTTTTGTAGATGTGGTAACAACCATGCTGGATGACAGCATTCCTTTAACTACTGGGGAATATGATGAATGGGGCAATCCAAACGATGAAGAATATTATCAGTATATGAAGGATTATTCTCCATATGATAATGTAGAAGCTAAAGATTATCCCCACATGCTGATCACAACAGGATTTCATGACTCACAGGTACAGTACTGGGAACCTGCAAAATGGACTGCAAAGCTCAGAGAATTAAAAACAGACCAAAATATCCTTATTTTTAAAACAGATATGAGTTCCGGACATGGTGGTGCCAGCGGAAGGTTCGAATCTTTGAAGGAAGATGCACTGGAATATGCTTTTTTATTAAAAATTGATCGTATTTCATAGTTATAAAGGCAAATAAATGGTAAAGTTTATATCTTTCCTTTTAACGCCGTAATTAATTATTAACCATCATTAGCAACTATATGAATGAATCCGAATATTGGAAAAAAATAGAACAGTTTTTCGAGGAAAATTTCGAAACTGAAAAAAATCCGCCTATTGAAACCCTGCTATTCTTAATCGGACTGCAGGAACTGGGGAGCGGCCAGCAAAAATATACAAAAGACGATAAGGTAAATCTGATCCATATTGCTGTATGCAGATTACTTGAACCGTTTGGCTATTATAAATTCACCCATTATGAGGACGGATGGCCACATTTTGAAAAGCTGGAAGACCTTCCTGAATTAAAACCAAATGAGCAAAGCATACTCATGAAAAAGGCAATTATTCATTATTTTCAGGAGGAAGAACTTATTTAAACTGAATAAAAAAATGAATTTTTATCAGGCTGAACAATAGTTTTGGGGACAGCAAATAAACTAAATACTTCCCAAACATACCTAAAAACGGGCTTTTTTGCCCGTTTTTTTTATGAATAAGAAAAAAAAACAAACCATAAAGAATGGATGGAATACAGCCTTACCTATTTTAAAAACATTCATTTCCAAACCATTATCCCGGCCTCAGACCAGATTTCTAAAAGCAGGTCTTCCTCTTGTTTATAAAAAAACACAATTTATCCCATAACAGGGGGATAATACCACTTTTGTTTTGTACTTTAGAGGCTCCTGGCCACGTTCTTTTAGCCTTTTATTACAGCTAATTTCCCTCAGAATATTATGGCCAAATCTTTCGGAGCTTATACTATAAATATAAGTTTTCAAAAAAGATAAAGCGAATACACGGTAAAAAATTACCGGTCTATACATGGGACCGGAAGGAAAAACTTTTGGTAAAAGTTAAGCAAAAACCTATGTATTAAAATCATCTGAAAAGAACAGATAAAATTTAAATAGAAATCAAACCATGAGAAAAATTAACACATCTTTGATGTTGCTTATTGTTAATTTAGCTTTTTCACAAGTTGGAATTTCAAAAAACCAGACCGTTGAAATTCATAACAGAGCTATTTTACAGGCGGATGGTAAATTTGAAGGGAAAAGTATGGGGATGCTGCTTCCCGAAGTATCCTCTGCAGATCATCTTCCTCTTTATAATCCTCCTGCTGCCGACGCAAATATGACGGGAATGCTGATGTTCGAAAAAACACATTCTACCTTTTACTCTTATGACGGAACAAAGTGGAATCATCAACCCGAAGCTTCAGATTTTAAGCTTAATCAATCAAGATTTCTCTCGACTTCAAACGAAGAAACAAGTGTAGTATGTGTACTGCTGGGATGCGGACGCCATGTAGGACTTGGCTTCAGCGCTCCTGTAGATGGTATTCTGTCTTATAATAATCTTAATATTACAAGAGAGGCAGCCATAGTTCCCGGAGGTGGTCTGTATGGAAATAAAAGCTTTGATAACGCAAAATTTATCATCAATGAACCGGGCGTTTATGACATTTACTTAAATGTACCTTCTAAAACAGGAGGTGCTGTTTCTTTAACAAGCGGACCTCAATACCAGCTAAGAGCATATCTGAAACAAAGTGACGGAAGTTACAGCGAAGCCAAACTCACTACTTTTTTTCCTGATTATTATGGGATTCTGGGAATCGGGGGAGATACTAACACCGCAGCATTTACTACAACCAGAATACGCTTAAACCCAGGGGACTATATTGTTTCCAGAATACATTCTCCCCTTGCCACGGTTTCTGTAGTAGTTACACTCACCGCAGCAACAGGAACCAATATCGCCAAATACTATCCAAGAGAAATAATTTTTACCAAAGTAAGTGATTAAAATGATAAAAAAATACATTACCCTATCCATCTTTATTTTAACAGCTCTATCAGGTCGGGGTTACACCCAGGTAAAAATCGGAAACAGGCCTGACATTATCCATCCGCGAGCTATCTTACAGGTAGAACATCATACAAAAGGGATCATGCTTCCTGTTGTGGAAAATCACACAGAACTTCCCAATTATAATGCCTCAGAATCTGATTTGTATGAAAACAGGAATGAAGACAACGGCCTGGTATTTTACAACAAGGAAATAAAAGATGTGGTAAAATATGACGGGTACCGATGGATGCCTGCAACAGAAAAAAGCCTTAAGAATTATACCAATGTGAGTATTCTGGGATCCAATGCTTCTGATCAGGTAGTTGCCAATGTATTAGGCATTACAGGCCGCCCTACCCTACAGTTTAATATATTGAATGATATGGACAGGAATAATATAAATAACCTGGGCTTAATCATCAATCCAAGCGGAGAAATTACAATTCCTTCAGACGGCTTTTACCGGATAAACCCTTCTGTCAAAACAAGCAGCGCCGGAGGTCTGTCTGTAGGAAATGCTGCTACCATTATATCATTACAGGCTCTTTATACCAATGCTTCCGGAGATGGATGGCAAAAGATCCATGAAAATAGCTTCCTGTTATACGGATTGGTCGTAACGGCGGGAAGTTCCAATTCCATTAACAGCTTTTCGATTACAAAATATTTTCACGCTGGTGACCAAATCCGCTTAAGGGCTGGTATACAGGCCGACACCGGATTAAATCTCGGAACAGGGGTAACTTTTAAAATGAGTGATAAAGACACTTTTTTATATATAGAAAAATTAAAATAACATGAAACAGAAAATATATACCATCCTCCTCTTATTAACTGTAAAGCTGTTTTTTTCCCAGGTTATAGTAGGAAGTTCTCTAAATCCAAGTTCACGTTCAATATTCAGTGTTGTCAATCAGGAAGACAATTCTGAACGGTCAAAAGGAATGATGATTCCGACTGTTGATAATGAAGCATTATTACCTTTATACAATATCAGCCAGGCTGACCATTTCGATGATGATTCAACAATGCAGGGAATGATCATGTATCAAAAAGATATACGAAGAGTGGTAGTGTATGATGGTGAAAAATGGAAACCAACCTTTTATGAAAGCGGAGGAAGAACTACCCGGGCAAGCATGAATCCTGCAACAGCAGAAGGTGATTATCCAACTGTAGGATGTGTTCTCATAGGATGTGGAGAAAAAGATGTTCCTTTTGGTTTTTTCAACAGCAATCTGGATAGCGACAAATTGGGTATTATCAATCCTCAGGGAACTGTCAACAGCAATTTCAATAATTTTACTTTTAAAGAATCAGGTTTTTATAAAATTCTGATCAGCTTAAAAGTAAAAACCTCCGGTTTACATGTAAGTCCGCCCGTCATTTCTTTCAGAGCTTTAAAAAATGGAAATATACTGGCCCGAAACGATGTATCCCTGAATGAAGCAATATTAATTACAGCCGGTGCAAACAGAGTGGGAACAATGGAATTTTTAGCTATGTTCGACAAAGGGGATCAACTAAAAGTACAGGTTTCCGGAGGAGTTTCTATCCTCACTGTAGCTGACGTTTACAAAATTGTCCCTACAGACGGAACTTTTATAAGTATTGAAAAGTTATAATTATATAAAAACAGGATGTTTCGGGTGAAGCATCCTGTTTTTATATACATTAATTCAGTTTACAATTAGGCTTGAATTATCTTATGATTTCTTCAAGTTGATTCAATCCCATTTTAAGCCCCTCTTCAAATCCCATTTCCAGCATCTTTTTCATTACTTCCTGAGACTGGTAATGTATGTTAACCGTTATTTTTGTTCCGTCTTCTACTCCGGTAAAACCAATCAGCCATTTTGAGCCTGGCAATTCTATGTCGACGTTTCCTCTTTCATCGCAGAATGCACTAGTCCAATCAATACTTCTATGCTGCATGATTTCACCATATTTAGATTGGGAGTATATCTTTTCTCCTTCAGGTCCTACCATTGCATATAACCAGACTCCTCCTTCTCTGAACTCCTGCTTGATCGTTTTACAGTTCCAAGGTTTTGGCCCCCACCATTGATCCAGCAATTCATACCGGGTAAAATAATCCCATATTTTTGAAACATCAGCATCATAAATTTTCATAACATAAGCACTATTTGAATCAAAATCCTTGTTGAAAATAATATCAGATTCCATAACTTCTTATTTTAAATAAAGTTAAATATTTATTTTATTAATCACAGTTTTCATATAACAAGTAACCTTCAATTCATAAATAATTGTTAAAAAACACTCTTTTAAGAAAAAAAACACATTTTTTTGGCTCGTTTTTTGTTTAGCTTGTCTTAAAACAATTAATTTTAACATTCATTTTTTTAAAATATATACAATATAATAATGAATAATAAGTTCATCCCAATAATTTCGGTGTTTATGACAGTTTCGCTGATTGTCTTTGTTACACTCCAATTTTATTGGTTGAAAGGCTATTACGGTGCTTTAGAGCAGGACTTTTCGAATAAGGTGTACTCAGCGCTGGAAAATACTTCAAAGAGTATTGAGGAAATTGAAGCCGACAAATATCTGAATAAAGATAACAGAAATACGATTCTTGCCAACAACAGCCAGCCCTCTTTAACAACCATCCAGCAGGTAGAAGATTCAGGTACTCAAAGGCAAATCATTTACTCTAAAAATATTATATCCAATACACAGTTACCTATTTCTCAAAAAGGGGATTCCGTAAAGCTAACGACTCTCTATACTGATGAAGCGGCCTATAAAATCAAAAAAGACACAACCAACCGCGAGCTGCTTACCGCAGACCTTAATACAGATATTGAAAACGGAGACTATGCCATTAAGGAATTTGTAAAAGTTTACGGAAACAATCTGCCGATTGCTAAAAGAGTGGATCCGGCTGTACTTGATTCAGTGATCGCTAAAGAATTGAAAATAAGAGGTATTACTGCTAAATTCGGATACGGAATAACAGATAAAGATAATAAACTTACCAGTGTAGCCAATAAAGTATATAAAGAAAAAAAAGACAGCAACACCTACAGCTTTCCTCTTTTTACTGATAAAAAAGACCGGGTCTTATATAATCTTGCCCTGGTTTTTCCTAAAAAAGAATATTCGCTGGCGATGAACAACTGGCCTATGTTATTGGGAACTTTTCTTTCTTTGCTTACTATTCTGGGAATTTATATTATTTCTATCAATTATATGATGAGACAGAAAAAACTGGCTGAAGTAAAAACGGACTTTATCAATAATATGTCTCATGAATTTAAAACGCCGCTGGCTACAATTTCTGTAGCCACAGATTCTTTGGCTAATGATAAGATTGCAACAAATCCTGATAAAGTAAAATATTATTCAGAACTGATCAAACAGGAGAACCTCAGAATGAAAAAACAGGTGGAGAATGTACTTAATATGTCGAAACTTGAAAGAAATGAAGTTAATTTGTTCCTGAAAGAAACCAATGTAAGAGAACTGATTAAGAAGACTACAGAATCTTTCAATCTGATCGTAGAACAGAGAAACGGGTCACTTACCCAGAAGTTCAATGCTACTCAATATACTTTTAAAATAGATGAATTCCACATTTCCAATATGCTGGTTAACTTGTTGGATAATGCTAATAAATATTCTCCGGAAGCACCGGAAATCCATGTGGAAACTAGAAACGAAGGGCATTGGTATGTTATTGAAGTTTCAGATAAAGGAATGGGAATGGAAACCCAGAACAAAACAAAAATTTTCGAGAAATTCTTCAGAGAAGAAACCGGAAATATTCACAACGTGAAAGGACAGGGTTTAGGGCTTTCTTATGTTAAAAAAATTGTAGAACTGCATAAAGGACAGATTTTGGTAGACTCCCATAAAGGCAAAGGAAGTACGTTTACAATAAAACTTCCGATGGGATAAAAAATAACGTAACAAATCAAATACAAAATATAGAAGAAAAGAGTGAGAACGTTCATTCTTAATTGTTAATTATTAATTAGTAAAATTATGAGCAACAGAATATTATTAGTAGAGGACGATCAGAGTTTCGGAGCGGTGCTTAAAGATTATTTAACAATCAATAATTTTGAAGTTACCCTTGCAACAGACGGCGAGCAGGGACTTAAAGAATTTACAGAAAATGAATTCGACATCTGTATATTTGATGTCATGATGCCTAAAAAGGATGGGTTTTCATTAGCAGAAGATGTAAAAAAGATAGATAAAAATACGCCAATTATTTTCCTTACGGCAAGAAATATGAGAGAAGATATCCTGAAAGGATATCAACTGGGAGCTGATGACTATATCACAAAACCTTTTGATACTGAACTTCTTTTATACAAGATTAAAGCAATTCTTCAGCGGAGTTCTACTCTTGAAAACGAAGAGCAGGAACAGTTTAAGATCAGCAATATTTTCTTTGACTCCATGCTAAGACAACTAAAAGTAGGGGATAAAGAATATAAACTTTCCCCGAAAGAAAATGAATTGCTGAAACTTCTTTGTATCCACAGGAATGATTTTATGCCAAGAGATCTTGCTTTAAGAAAGATCTGGAAAAAGGAAAACTACTTTACAGCCAGAAGTATGGATGTTTATATAGCCAAACTTCGTAAATTATTAAAAGACGATGAAGGATTGGAAATTATCAATGTCCACGGAGAAGGATTCAGACTATTAGTGAAAAATTAATCCTAAAAATACAATATCCATATAAAATTAGCAAAACAATTCAAAATGTTTTGTTAATTTTGTTTTATACCAGAGGATATGAAGAATACATTTTTAGGTTTAATAACCGTATCAGTACTTATTGTTTCCTGTAAAAAGGATGAAAGGGCAACGTATATAAAAGAAGCGGGCACCCAGCCTGAAATTGCATTGAATACTCCAAAGGTATCATTAATGGATCAGGCAGGAATACAATCTAATCCTTCGCCTGCCCCTATCGCTGCTGCACCGGGAACGAATCCTCCTCATGGACAACCCGGGCACCGCTGTGATATTCCTGTAGGACAACCTCTAAACAGCAGCCCGGCACCGGTAACACAAAATATAACAACAGGAGGAAAAAGTACTGTCAATATTGATCCCAATGCTGTTTCTCCCGGAAAGATTGCAATTGATAATAATGGAAAGCAAGTAAAGACAGCTCCCGGAATGAACCCTCCACACGGCCAGCCTGGCCATCGGTGTGATATTCCCGTGGGGCAACCATTAAACAGTAAGCCTGCTCCGGCACCTCAGCCTCAAAATACGGCACAGACTATTCCGGCTCCGGCGTCTCAGAATCTCGCAATGGGAGAAAAACCAAATGTAAACCCTGCGCATGGTGAACCCTGGCATAACTGTGCTATAAAAGTTGGTGATCCTTTGCCATAAATTTTGTATTTTTGCAGATATGAAGCTGTTTCACCTATTTGCAATAGTTTTTTGTTTAGGAATTTTTTTAGTTCCTAAGGATAGCTTCTATGCCCAGACCATGCAGGAAACCTGCTGCAAGGCAGAATCTAAAAGTAGTAGTTGTTGTAATCACCGCTCCACTGAGAAGAACAGCAAAGATCATAAAAATAAATCGTGTAATGATGATTGTTGTTCATCATGTATTGCATGCTATACTTTTATAGAAACTCCGTTTTCAAAAAATTTACGATTGGAACTATCTTACTATAAAGCGAACAAGAATTCCCAGTTTCAATATTCAGCCCCATATCTGTCTGACCGTTTAAAAGAAATCTGGCAGCCGCCTAAAATAGGTTAATTAAGCCTCTCTTGTTCATTAGCAATTTAATGAACCGTTTTTTAATTAATCTAAACTTTTAAACAAAATGAAATTATATATTTCCAGGTTAATACTTGGTACATTATTCTTATTTACCCAATTTATATTTGCTCAAAATATTTCTGAAAATCAGTTCAAAGTAAAAGGGAACTGTGAAATGTGTAAAACCCGGATTGAAGATGCAGCAAAAAAAGCAGGTGCAAAAACAGCTGTATATTCTATTGATCTTCAAACGTTAACATTAGACACCAGCAATGTTTCATCTGATGACATCCTGAAAAAAGTTGCTGAAGCAGGTCACGATAATGAAAAATACAAAGCTTCTGATGATATTTATGAAAAGCTGCCGGGGTGTTGTCATTACGAAAGAGATCTTGTTCCTTCTTCTGCTGAACCTCATGGTCACCACACTGCATACATTAAAAAAGAGAATGAATTTTATGTAAGAGGAAACTGTGCCTCCTGTAAAGCGAGAATAGAAAAAGCAGCACAAGCGGCAGGTGCTGAATCAGCAGAATGGAGTGCAGAACATCAGACTGTTACGCTAAATTTTAACCCTTTGCATACTTCAGCAGATAAGATTCTGAAAAGTATTGCAGATGCAGGTCACGATAATGAAAAATATAAAGCTTCGGATGCTGTTTATAAAAACCTTCCGGGATGTTGTTTATATGACAGGAATTTTACATTTGGAGAGCCCAATCCTACAGTTCATTATGAAGAGGAGACAAAACATGATGGTCATAATGCCTCACAGGAACAGACTATTGAGTCCCACGGCCAGCATGAAAAGAAAATTGAGGGTGTAGTAGTGACCGGTTCTAAAGCGGCAACTTCTTTAAGTAAAAAAGAGGCAGGACTTGTTTTTAATATTGATAAAAAAGAATTGTTAAAAGCTGCCTGCTGTAATTTATCAGAAAGCTTTGAAACCAATGCTACAGTAGACGTTTCGTTCAGCAATGCTGTTACAGGAACTAAACAGCTGAAAATGTTGGGGCTGGACCAGAAGTATACAAGTTTAACCAAAGAACAGCTCCCGGAAATCAGGGGACTGGCATCGGCATACGGACTGAATTTTATTCCCGGAAGATGGATTGAAAGCATTCAGCTGACAAAAGGAGGAAGTACAGTAACCAATGGATATGAAAGTATTACAGGACAGATCAATACTGAACTTCTGAAAAATGCAAAAACTCCCGAAACATCGCTGAATCTTTTTTCTGATTTCAATGGAAGGGCTGAAGCTAATATCACAAGTGTTTCTCCCATTAATGATCAATGGACACAAACATTTTTACTTCATGGAAACGGCACTTTCGGGAATACTGATATGAATCATGACAGCTTCCTTGACAGGCCAAAAGGAACTCAAATCAATGCTGCCTACCTTCTTAACTATAACGATCTTGAAAAATCCGGCTTCGGATCTCACTTTGGAATTAATTTTATTCGTGATGAAAGAACTGCCGGACAAATCGGTTTCGATAAAAGACTGACTCAGAAAGAACAGTATCCTTATGGAGTTGGCATTGATATTTCAAGATTTCAGGTCTGGAATAAAACAGGTTATGTTTTTAAAGGAAAACCATACCAGAGCATAGGCTGGATGAATCAATATGTATATCATCAGCAGGATAGTTTTTTCGGACTTAGAAATTATAACGGGAAACAGCATACTTATTATTCCAATCTGATATTTGAAAGCATTCTGGGAAACACCAATCATAAGTATAAGGCAGGAGCAAGCTTTTTATATGATGGTTACGAAGAAACATATCTGACAAACAATTTTAAAAGAAACGAAGTTGTTCCCGGGATTTTTGCTGAATACACCTTAACAGGTGTAAAATATACTTTAGTAGCCGGAGCAAGAGCTGATTTTCATAATCTGGCAGGAACACAGTTTACCCCTAGAATCAACTTCAAATATGATTTCACCCCTCAAACCATCTTACGACTGTCTGCAGGAAGAGGCTTCAGAACAGCAAATGTTTTTGCAGAAAATCAACAATATTTTGCCTCTAACAGGGTCATTAATATTATGCCAAATGGCGGGAATATTTATGGATTAAAACCTGAAATCGCATGGAACTATGGGGCAAGTTTACAGCAGGAGTTTAAGCTTTTCGGAAGAAAATCAACCATTATTGCTGATTTTTTCAGGACAGATTTCCAGGATCAGGTTTTGGTAGACCTTGACAAATCACCTCAGCAGCTTACATTTTATAATCTTGAAGGAAAATCTTTTGCCAATTCCTTCCAGACACAGTGGGACTTTACTCCTTTCAAAAATTTTGACGTCAGGCTGGCTTATAAATACTATGATGTACAGGCAGATTATATCGGAGGAAGAAGGGAAATCCCTTTTATGGCAAAACACAGAGGATTTGTAAATCTAGCATACTCAACTGATAAAAATGATAAAGGTGGATTCTGGAGTTTTGATACCACATTAAACTGGGTAGGAAAGCAAAGGCTGCCGGATACGACAACTAATCCCGCAGAGTTCCAGCTTCCGGCCTATTCTGATTCTTATGCCGTTCTGAATGCACAGATTTCAAGAAATTTCAATAAAAAAATCAGAGCTTATCTAGGTGGTGAAAACCTTACCTCTTATTACCAGAAAAATGCAATTGTTGATTTTAGAAATCCATTTGGAAATTATTTTGATGGCGGAATGGTATATGCTCCCATAATGAAAGCTAATTTCTATGTGGGACTGGATGTTACATTTTAATAAAAAAATCAGCTTCAATATTGAAGCTGATTTTTTTTATCTTCCAAAATCATCCTGTACCCTTACAATATCATCTTCATCTGAGGGATTGTCTGTATCGGTGTGCTGCCAGATTTCTGCGACAACTCCCCAACCTTCTAAACCAATCAGCCTGTGTCTTTCTCCCTGCTGAAGCTTGACCTGGTCTTTCGGATGATATTCTTTCAGCTCTCCTTCTTCATCTGTATTACTTCTTTTAATACCCACTGTTCCTTCCACTACCTGCCAGATCTCGGCTCTTCTGTGATGGTATTGCCAGCTCAGTCTGGCTTCGGGAGCAACAATAAGAATCTTTGGACTCAGCTTTCCCCCTATTCTTAAACCATCCACATCAATCCCGTCAAAATACTGGTTGGCAAAATCCTGTGCCTGATTTTCATCAATCACGAAAAAACCACCCCATGGTCTTGTATCATCTTTTGCTGCAAGATTAAAACCCTGCGCCTCCAGCATTTTCTCTACTCTATCGAATATTTCTTTTTTTTCTGTATCCATACGGTTGTATTTGTAAATTAAATTATTATCTGATTATTCTTTTGACATTGAATATGGAAAGTCTTTTTCCTGTGATCCCCGTTCTGTATTGGGCTTACTATCCATTTTAAAATCTAAAACAGATCCCTTTATCAGTTCTTTGTGACTTACCCAGTTTTTGGAATATGGCTGATGATTCACATTCAATGATTTCACATACAGGTTATCTGCACTGTTTTCAGGAGCTTTTATTTCTATTTTCTTTCCGTTTTCCAGGTGAATTGTAGCTTCCTTAAATAATGGAGCTCCCAGAACATACTGATCAGTTGCCGGAGTTACCGGATAAAACCCTAATGCTGAAAAAATATACCATGCAGAAGTCTGCCCGTTATCTTCATCCCCGCAATATCCGTCCGGTGTTGGCTGATATAATTTATTCATTACCTGTCTCACCCAATACTGTGTTTTATAGGGTGTACCAGCATAATTGTACAGATAGATCATATGCTGAATAGGCTGATTCCCATGGGCATATTGTCCCATATTCATGATCTGCATTTCTCTGATTTCATGGATTACTCCTCCGTAATAACTGTCATCAAAAACCGGAGGCAATGAGAAAACCTCATCAAGTTTGGCTTCAAACTTTTTTCTTCCCCCCATTAATTCTGAAAGCCCGTTGATATCCTGGAAAACAGACCATGTATAATGCCAGCTGTTCCCTTCTGTAAAAGCATCCCCCCA
Organism: Chryseobacterium flavum; assembly: GCF_003385595.1. GTDB lineage: Bacteria > Bacteroidota > Bacteroidia > Flavobacteriales > Weeksellaceae > Chryseobacterium > Chryseobacterium flavum. The sequence continues at coordinate 311,327 of NZ_QNUE01000002.1, forward strand.
TTTAAACGGATTAAAAGGTTTCTGAAAATTACCATCTTTATTTTTACCACGCATCAGGCCTGTTTCCTTATCGAAGAGATTTTTATAATTATAAGCTCTTTTTTTATAGATATCAATCTCTGAAGCAGGTTTTCCCAATGCCTTTCCAAGCTGGTAAATAGAAAAATCATCATAAGCATACTCCAGGGTTCTGGCAGCATTCTCGTTTATTTTAACGTCATAAGGAACATAACCCAATGTATTGTAATATTGTACTCCTGCACGGCCTACAGCTTCAATCGGTCCTTCATGATTGGCTCCATGCTTTACTGCTTGCCAAAGGGTCTCCACATCATATCCCCTAAGTCCTTTGATATAAGCATCTGCCACAACGGAAGCGGAGTTATTTCCGATCATAATATCAGAATATCCGGGACTGCTCCACTCCGGCAGGAAACCACCTTCTTTATAGGCATTAGCCAGCCCTTCCTGCATTTCAACATTTATGCTTGGATATACCAGATTCAGGAAAGGATATAAGGCACGGAATGTATCCCAAAAACCTGTTCCCGCAAACATTCTTCCATCCAGGATCTTCCCATTGTAGGGGCTCCAGTGCCGGATTTTATTCTGAGCATCAATTTCATATAATTTTTGAGGAAAAAACAGTGTCCTGTACAGAGAGGAATAAAATGTCCTTATCTGCTGATCTGTTCCTCCTTTTACCTCAATTTTACCCAATGTTTTGTTCCAGATACTTTTAGCATCAGCTTTTACCTGTTCAAAATTACGGTTCCCAATCTCTCGTTTAAGATTCAGTTCAGCCTGTTCGAAACTTATAAATGAGGAAGCTACCTTAGCATACACCGTTTCTTTATTTTTAAGCTTAAAACCTACTACCGCACCTGTATGTTCACTGGTTATTTCCAGCTGTCCATCAACCAGTTGATTATCTTTCCATGTTCTTGCCAGTTCAAAATCTTTATCAAATTGAACAACAAAATAGTTTTTAAAGTTTTCATACTTCCCGGTTGAATATCTTGTCGTGTAACCAAGAATTTTTCTTTCTTTGGGCAGAATCCTGATATAAGAACCTTTATTCAAAGCATCTATGACGATATAAGCACTATCTGTCTTAGGAAAATCAAACTTGAAAAAAGAAGCTCTTTCCGTAGGAGTAAACTCTGTAGTAACATTAATATCAGCAAGATAAACACTATAAAAATAAGGTGTTGAAATTTCTGCTTTATGACTGAACCAGCTGCTCCTCTCCTCTTCTTTAAACTTTAGTTTCCCGACACCCGGCATGATTGCAAAAGCTCCATAATCATTCATCCAGGGAGACGGCTGATGGGTTTGTTTAAACCCTTTAATCTTGTCTGCATCATACGTATAAGCCCATCCATCACCCATTTTACCTGTTTGTGGAGTCCATAGATTCATCCCCCATGGCAACCCTACAGCCGGATAAGTATTTCCGTTTGATAAGGATGGCTTGGATTGTGTGCCCATAAGCGGATTTACATAATCCACCGGAGATGGGTTTTGGCTAAAAAGTAAAGCACTCAGCAAGAGAAAGTACGTAGAAAGTATAGACTTCATTATCATTTTATTAGTGTATTCAGGATTTTTTTAAAGCATAACTGGCAGCTCCTAAAATGGCTGCATCTTCAAAAATAGCAGAAATTCTGATGGGTAGGTTAATATTGTTCTTTATTAAATTGTGAATAAATCTTTTTTCAAAATATGGATAAGCTTTTGCGATATTCCCTCCTATAACTAAAACTTCCGGTTCATAACCCTTAACATATTGTACAACAAACTCTGCAAAAGAATCAGCATATTCATCAAATATTTGGGTTTGTATTTCCTGTTCCTTTTCCAGCAGGTCTTTAGTTCCTGAAATCTTTTCACCTGTTAATTCAGCATAGCGGTTCACAAACCATCTTGTTGCCAAATAATCTTCACAAATTGATTCCTTAAATGGTGAATCCCAAAGGTCTTCATCTGTCGCAATTTCCCCATTATAAAAAGTAGTCCCGAGCCCTGTTCCGAGAGTCACTCCAAAAATCTTTTTAAAGTTCTGTACACAGCCGCCAAAAACTTCCCCTTCCATAAAGGCGGCTGCATCATTTACAAAATGTATCTGTCCCGTGGAAATTGATAATCTTTCTGCCAGCTCCTTTTTAACATTAACCTGATAAATATCGATAAACTTTCCCTGCTGCATCAGAGAAATTCCGCTATCATAATCAAAAGGCCCGGGCATTGCAACTCCTATTAAGAGGTCTTTTCTGCTCAGATCATAAGCTGCTTTCTCAACAGCTGAAATCCATGAAGAAAATATTGTTTCACGCCCCCCAAAGGAGTCAACATGTTCTCTGACATATGTAGAGGATAATATTTCTCTTTTCTCAGGATTAACCTGAGCCAATGTTATATGCGATCCTCCAATATCTATTCCAAGTATATTCTGCATTTTATAGTTTTATTTTACTGATAATTAAAAACGGACAAACAAAAAGCAAAAATAAATAACTCAGCATGATCATCATACTTTTTTTATATTCATTTCCGTTTCTGCCTGCCCTTATTAATCCACATTTAATTTTTTATCTTTCAGCTGGTCTATTTCACAATTAATTTACCAGATGAGATCATCTGATTATTTTTTGATGTTACTTTATAAAGGTAAGTACCTGCAGTCAGCTCCTGTGTACTGATTGTTATATATTCTGTGTCAACATTCTGTTTTTTAGCTATTTTCCCGGATACATCATATAATGTTATTTCAAAAGCAGAACTATCGTTGATTCTGAAGTGAGCAAGATCTCCTCTTTTAACAGGATTCGGATAAATACCGTTTTCTTTTTCAACTGCAGCCCCAAGCTTCCATGTTGCTTCTCTGGCTGTTAAAGAAGAGGAACATGAAGGAACATCCGTTTTCCAGTTGGTATCAGTCATCCCGATCAAAGTCGCGGAATGCCCATTTAAACCGGCATCTACAGCTCCATTTCCACTACCATCATTCATTTTCCAGTTTGCTTCCAGACCTGTCGAACCAGCTGTAACATTACATTTATTATTCAGAATTTCCTGAGCTGTCAATGCTCTTTTCCAAACCCTGAATTCATCCAGTAGTCCGTTAAGGGTTCGGGAGTTATCATAATTTCTGGCCATGTAAAGAATACCATTGGCAGTAAAATTTCCTGTGGCCGTTGTACTTGCATCAAGATTTCCATTAATATACAGTTTCATTGCTGCTCCATCATAAGTAGCGGCTACATGGTACCATGTATTGGCACTTAAACCTGTATTCCCATTCAGCTTTATCTGACTGGAACCAAAGCTTAATATAAACTGCAGTTTATTATTGGCAAGGTTTGCATCTCCCAGTCTTAATATGGCAGAATTATTGTCTCCTACCTCAATTCCTATTACTGATGAAATATATGGAAAGGCTGTTTTGAATGAATTTACTTTTATCCAGCCTTCAAAAGTTACCGCGTTTCCATTAAGATTAAACTGTCCTGCATTAAGATATTGAGTACTTCCGTTAAAAGACAACGATCTTGGGCCAGGGCTGGTCACAGGGGCAAAACCGCTATTGAACGGAGTTTCTGCTGAGTAAGCGCTTGAAGTGGTTCCCCCGCATACAGACTGTACTTTCCATACATAGTTTGTATTGGCTGTCAGATTCTGCAGTGTATAGGTATTACCGGAAATATTGGAAACAGTAGTCCAGGTTGAAGCTGAAGAGGTTTTATATTGTAGTGTATAGGAAGAAGCACTTCCTACAGCACCCCAGGTTAGTGTAGTGGTAGTTCCCAGATTTGATGCGCTAAGCCCTGATGGAGTAGCACATCCATTTCCTGAATTAAATCTGGGAGCAAAAAGATAGGTACTTTTTAATGTTGAGGAACAGTTGCTCTGTATTCTCCAGTCATATTCCGTATTAAGGGTTAAATTATTGATCACAATATTATTTCCTGAATAATTGGCTGCTGCGCTGGTCCACGTTGCTGAGCCGGCTGGTTTATAATCAATATTATACGTTTGTGATCCATTGGAGACCCAGTTTAACCTGGCAGTTGTTCCGGTGATATTGTTGGCTTCAAGACCCAGTGGCGGATCACATGTTTGTCCCTGCGTCCATGAATAAAGCTGACCGGTAAGTGCAGTATTCTCATTATACAGAATGCTTGATCCGGTACTCAGATAACTTGCATTGTTGGCTCCATTCAGGTCGTACCACATAAATACTCCATATCCGTCATTCTTTGTTTTGGTAGCCAGATTGGCAAGGGTAGAAGCAGATGTAGAACCTGAGTTCGAATTTTGTATCCAGGTAGCAGCCGCAGAAAGCTTAGCTTTGGTAAGAGGCGGTACATTAGGTGCACTGTACGTTCCGTAATAAGCATTCCAGCTATAATCTATATAATTTCCGGCCTGGTCTCCATTGTAACTTTGCCTTGAAGTTGCAGGGCCAAGGTAATAGAATGTGATGAGCTTGTCCGGCATTGCTGCTTTAAGCTCCTGTAACAGCATAACAAAAGAACTGCTGTTGGGCTGCCCGGTACCGTTATTTCCATAATCAGAATATTCATCATCCAGATCTACCCCATCCAGCCCGTAGGTGTAAACAGTATTGGCTATCTGTAATGCAAAGTCTTTCGCAGCTTCACGGTTAGGAAAGTTGGAGATTCCCGCTCCCTGATGATTTCCCAGAATATCCAGCAATACTTTGATTCCCTTTTGCTGCAGAGGTTTTACATAAGTATTTACATCATTCAGGACTTTGGTAACGTTATTATTGCTGGAAATATATGCCCTGCTTTTTGAAACATCATAATTAATGTTTGCCGCAAAGATAATAGCGACATCAAAAAGCTGTTTTCCACTGTTTTGCAAAGTATACGACCCTGCATTCAGCATATTGTTGTTGTTCACTTCCACATAACAGATTCCTACAGGATTAAGCTGTTGTGCGTTGAGCAGAGAACCTGATTGGAGCATCATTGCAATCAGTGTAATAAAGAAGGATTTTTTTTTCATTGTATAAATTATTTTGATGTTTTTGATGTTGAAATTTTATACAGCATCCCCCCGGGCATCTTTCTTTTTTAAAGAAAAATACCTGAAAATGAGAGCAATATAAAACGATGATTATGTCAGCAGCTCCGGATTTTCATTAAAGGTTTTCCACAATAATTCTCCAAATAAAGTATTGGCCCATGCAAACCATTCTCTGGTGAATTTTTTGTCATTGTCTTTATGGAAGGATTCATGCATAAAGCCTGTTCCTCCATGCGTTTTCTGAAGAGTATCTATACACCATTTAATCTCACTTTTATCCTTTGAAGTAAGCGCTTTCATAATAATACTCATCGGCCAGATCATATCTAGCCCAATGTGTGGTCCTCCTATCCCTTCTGCAAGTTTTCCTTTAAAGAAAAATGGATTATCTTTTGACCATACATATTTTCTTGTATTTAAATAAACCGGATCATCTGATTTTACTGCATCCAGATAAGGCAATCCTAACAGACTCGGACAATTGGCATCATCCATCAGGTTATAGCTTCCAAAACCGTTGGTTTCAAAAACATATATTTTTCCATATTGGGGATGATCATAGATTCCGTATTTTTTGATCGCTGCATCTACCTCATCAGCAAGGCTTGTTAATTGCTGGGCCAAAGATTTATCATTCTTGATCTCAGCTACCATTTCTGACGCCTGCCGGAGACTTACAACTGCAAATAAATTGGAAGGGATTAAAAATCCATAAATAGTAGCATCATCACTTGGACGGAACATGGAGCTGATCAATCCGACCGGATTTGTTGGGTAACCATATCCTCCCATAGGAACCCCATCAGTTGCCCATGATGTAGTCCGTTCAAATTTATAAGGTCCAAGATCATTTTTCCTTTGCTGCTCTTTAAAAGTCTGTAAAGTGAGCTTAATTCCCTGGAGCCAGTTATTATCAAAAGGTTTGGTATCTCCCGTCGTTTTCCAGAAATGATAGGCAAGCCGGATAGGATAACATAACGAATCTATCTCCCATTTTCTTTCATGGGTACCCGGCTTCATATCTGTATGATCATATTCTTTCCACTTACTTATCTTTTTATCATCATTATAAAATGCATTGGCATAAGGGTCTTTAAGGATAAATGCTGTCTGTTTATGGATAACTCCTGAGATCAGTTTATGAAGTTTTTCATCCTTTCCGGAGAACTGCAGGTAAGGAAAAACCTGTGCAGAACTGTCGCGAAGCCACATCGCATCAATATCTCCAGTGATCACATAGGTATCAGGCTGTCCGTTTGTTTCACTATAAAAAACGGTAGTATCCAATGTATTAGGAAAGCAATTTTCAAAGAGCCAGCCCAATTCTTTATTTTTAACTTTCTTCTTAAAAGCTGCGATAGCATTTTCCACAGATTCACTTGTAAAGTGTCTCTTATCTTTCGGAACCCTAACAACAGGGAAATTGTCTGTAATCAGGTTTTTTGCAAAAACATTCTGAGTAAACAGCAATCCTGCCCCTGCGAGTGCACTTTTTTTAATAAAATTCCTCCTTTCCATTGATACTTTATTTCGTTAGTTTTATTTGTTTTTATTTTACAGGTTTATTTCCCATTACAAACCTTAATTCTCCTCCATTCATAATATCACTGTGGTTAAGTTCCCAGCTTTTATACTCTTTTCCATTCAGAAATATTTTCTGTACATAGATGTTTTTATCAGATATCTTGTCTGCAATAACTGTAAATACTTTTCCGTTTTCCAACTGCAGAGATGCCTTAGGAAACTGAGGAGCTCCGATTGCATATACAGGTTTACCCGGAGTCACAGGATAGAAACCTAATGATGAGAAAATATACCAGGCTGACATCTGTCCGCAATCTTCATTATTGACTATTCCGTCAGGTTTCGCAGCATACATGTTATCACGGATATATTTTACCATTTTCTGTGTTTTGTAAGGGCTGCCAGCATAATTATACAGATATGGAACATGATGTCCCGGCTCATCTCCGAATCCTAAAGAGCCGATGAATCCTGAAATATCAACATGCTGCTCTCCCTGCATATTCAAAGCCTCTGAGAAGGTTTTATCCAGTTTATCTTCAAATCCTTTCTTACCTCCGTACAGATTCATCATCTCATCAATCTGGTGAGGAACAAAAAGGTCATATGCCCAGATATTTCCTGAAACCCAGTGTGGCTGTAATTTTTTCCAGTCGTTTAATGCGAAATCCGGTAAGAACTTTCCATTTTTCTGCCTTGGCCAGAAATGATTATTTTCTTTATTGAAGGTATTAAGGAAATTCATTGAACGTTTTTTATACACTTCAGCATCTTCCTTCTTTCCCAACTTTTCAGCAAGCTGCTGGATACACCAGTCATCATATGCATATTCCAGGGTTGCAGAAACAGAAGCTCCGTTCTCAGAGGGTGTATATCCTAACCTGATATAATCATTAAGACCTCCACCACCGTCACTGCTGCTCATTTTATCCGTAAGCGAGGCATCTTTCATCGCAGCAAAAGCTTTCTCAGCATCAATGCCCGGAACTCCTTTTGAAATGGCATCCCAGATTACTGATACGCTGTGATAACCAAGCATGCAGAAATTATCATATCCGCACAGCTCCCAGATAGGCATATGATCTTTGCGGTCTGTATATCGGCTGATCAGGGAATTTGCAAATTCTCTGGTATGCTTCTGATCCATTATCGTAAGCAGCGGGTGAGTAGCCCTGAATCCATCCCAGTAAGAATAGGTACTGTAGTTTGTGAACCAGTTGGTATTCATATTTTCTTCTGCTGCAACATAATCTCCATTGGTGTCCATATAAAGATTAGGGGCAATGAAAGTATGATATACTCCTGTATAGAAAATTTTTCGCTGGCTATCTGTTCCTCCTTTTACCTGAAATCTGCCAATAAGATCTCTCCATGTTTTTTGTGCTGTTTCTTTTGCTTTCGCAAAATCTATATTTTTCGCTTCTGTATCAAAATTCAATTGTGCATTTTCAGTACTCACTGGTGACAAAGAAACTTTCACCTCAATGCTTTCCTGATCTTCTGTTGAAAATCTCACAAAGGCCTTGGCATCTTTAGCAAGTGCAATCTTTTCATTATTTTTTATTTTTCCTTCAGCATATACACCATAAGATGCAAAGGGCTTGGAAAACTCCATTACGAAATAGGCAAATCTTTTTCCTCCCCAACCATTGCTATAGCAGTATCCTTTGATTTTGTTATTGCCTTCTATACTGACCAATGTATGATAAATATTTCCGAATATTTTATTGGTAGGATCTATAATGATGTTGGATTCATCACTTTTTGGAAAAGTATATTTGTGGAATCCAACCCTTGGGGAGGCTGTAAGCTCAGCTTTAATTCCATAGCTGTCAAGCAGTACTGAATAATATCCCGGTGAAGCGGTTTCTCTGTCATGACTGAATTTTGAACGATACCCTGTCTCAGGATTTTCCTCTGATCCCGGGGTCATTTTTACCTGTCCTATAGTTGGCATCACAAGGATATCTCCCAGGTCTGCCCATCCGGTTCCACTAAGATGATTATGACTGAAGCCCATAATGGTTTTACTGCTGTAATGGTATCCGGAACACCAGTCCCAGTCACCACTTTTAGTATTCTGATCCGGGCTTAACTGAATCATTCCAAATGGTGTTGTAGCACCCGGAAACGTATGTCCGTGTCCTCCGGTTCCGATGAAAGGGTCCACCCATGACAAAACATCATCTTTATGTTGTTGTGCATTAGCAGTGGAAAGCAGAGCTGTAAAAAAACAGATAAGTAATTCTTTTTTCATGATAAGAGAGATATCGAACTTTTTTAATTTAAAAGTTGGTTTAAAAATATGAAAACCTGAACAAAGATCCCAAAAAGCAGAGAAATTAAGCGGGTTTACATATTTTCTTAAAACCTTATATTACTCAGATTGAATTCTTTTTCATAAAATCAATAATTTCTGAAATGTATCCAAAGGCAATTGCCACTACAGTGTCAGCTGCACCGTAATATACCGTAACCTTATCCCCTTCTGTCAGTGCTGCACAAGGAAACACTACATTGGGAACATCTCCCGTAAGCTCATACAATTCTGCGGGAGCCAGTAAATAAGGCTTTGTTCTGTACAATACTTTCGCAGGATTTTCAAGATCAAGAAGGGCTGCCCCCATTGAGTATCTGAACCCTCTGCATGTATTGATAACACCATGGTAAAAAAGAAGCCAGCCTTCTTCTGTTTTTATGGGAACAGGTCCCCCTCCTATTTTTGTACACTGCCAGGCACTATCCTCAAAAGGTGTTACTTTCATCACACAACGATGCTCTCCCCAATATTTCATATCAGGACTATAGCTGATATAAATATCTCCAAAAGGAGTATGTCCGTTGTCACTGGGACGGCTCAGCATGGCATATTTTCCATTAATTTTTTCAGGGAATAAAACTCCGTTTCTGTTGAATGGAAGAAAAGCATTTTCACACTGAAAAAATTCTTTAAAGTTAAAAGTATATCCGATTCCGATGGTAGGTCCATTATATCCGTTACACCAGGTAATCCAGTAACGATCTTCTATGAAAGTAACACGGGGATCATATTTGTAATCGGACTCGATCATATCTGTATTTCCTGCCTGCATTTCAATAGGATCATGATTAATCTCCCAATTGATTCCATCTTTACTGAAGCCAGCAAAAATATTCATCTGCACGGCTTTGTTATCACAACGGAAAACACCGGCAAATCCATCTTCAAAAGGAATTACCGCACTGTTAAATATACTGTTGGATGTTGGTATTGCATATCTGTTAATGATCGGGTTTTCGGAAAACCTCCACATAATATCACTACAACCTTCCGGGCGATCCTGCCAAGGGATCATTACTGATTGAGCTGTCATAAAGTATTTTTTACTTTTTATTTAAAATTGTTTTATAAATTGATTTCTTGTTCTTTTTGATTTTCTGGATAGGGGAACGGAACAAATAAGGTCACCAAAAATGCAGGAATGGTTGCAACCAGCACCCAGATAAAGAACATTTTATATCCGATCCAGTCACTGATCATCCCACTGAACATTCCGGGAATCATTACCCCAAGATTCATAATCCCTGTTGCAAATGCGTAATGGGCTGTTTTATGTTTTCCCGGCGCAATCTGCTGCATCATGTACAGCATAAGCCCTACAAAGCCAAATCCGTAACCAAAATATTCCACTACAACTGCAATTCCTACCGGTAACAGATCATCCGGCTGATAATAAGCCAGTAATGCATACACCACAAATGGAATATTAAATGCACAACACAGCCATATTAAAGAACGCTTAAGTCCGCGGGCCGATATAAAATAACCCGCAAGTACAGATCCCAGAATAAAAGCTGCAGAACCATATGTACCATAAATAAGCCCAATATCTGATGTAGACAGCCCCAGTCCTCCTGAAGTTCTGGGAGCCTTAAAAAACAACGGTGCAATTTTTATAGCAAATCCTTCAGCAAAACGGTATAGAATGATGAATAATACAGACCATACAATATTACGCTTGGTAAAAAATGAGGTTATTACTTCCAATAATTCCTTTCGGACATTTCCGGCAGTTTTCAGTTCTTTCTGATGTTCCTCTTTGCTTTCTTTGGGAAGGATAACATAATGATAAATGGCTAATGCAAAGAATAATAAGGTATAAATTGCCATAATGATCATCCACGCATGGGTCACTCCTTTCGTCTTTTCCAGGACTCCTGCAAAATAAACCAATGCTCCGCTACTGATAATTTTCGCCAGGTTATAAAAAGCGCCCTGCCATCCGATATACCGGGCCTGTTCTTTATTGGTCAGAAAACTGATATAGGTTCCATCTGCTACCACATCATGAGTTGCGCCACAAAAAGCGACCACTGCAAAAAGGGCAATACTGTACTTAAAGAAATCATGCAAAGGCAGGCTTAATGCTATCAGGGCAAACAGAACTCCTATAGCAAACTGGGTAAAAACCACAAAGAACTTCTTTGTTTTATAGATCTCCAGAAAAGGACTCCAAAGAGGCTTCAATGTCCAGGAGAACATAATCAGGGCAGTCCAGAATGTGATCTGTGAATCCGAAACACCCATATCCTTGTACATAAGCCCGGACACTGCATTAATGGTTACAAAGGGTACTCCCATTGCAAAATATAATGTTGATATCCAGAAGATCGGTTGGATCCGGCGGGTTTCGGAGTTATTTTTTCCCATGTTTATAAAATTCTAAAGAAAAGAGGACACCTCAAAGTTCATTCCGACTAAAACGAAACTATTGAAGAATTAATTGAGGAGATTCTCCTCTCCTTACGAAATGAATACTCAAATAAAATCTGAATTCTGAGATGCCTCTGTATTTTGGATGTCTTATTATAATTTTTTATCCCACCAAAGCTTTGTTCCTCCTGTATCCGGACCATTAAGCATTTGTGAAGCCTGCTGATAATTATAAAGTGATGTTTTGGTATCTGTGGTGAAAGGAATTCTTCTGATCATTCCATCAGTACTGATTAATCCGCCGCTATCATTTTGTCTTATCTTGAACAGAATAGGATATCCTGTTCTTCTCTGCTCAGCCCATGCTTCAGGGCCGTTCGGATAAAGTGACAACCACTTTTGAGTAATAATCCTTTCCAGTTTTCTTTCCATAGAGTCTGCATTATTCCAAGCAATAGTAATCGTACTCAACTGAGCATCTCCTGCATTTATATTGTTGGCTGCATTTTTAGGATCAATATAAGGAGCTTCGGTAGAAGTTGTATCGGCAAGATAAGTATCGACATTTGCGCTTTTCCCCCACTCTCCAAAAGATTGTTTTATTCCATTTTCATAATTTGTGCGGATATCTCCGGCACCAGCGTATCCTCTTAATGCTGCTTCAGCTTTAAGAAACCAGCTCTCTGCAGCAGTAAATAATTTAAGTTTACCATTTGTTCCGGAGAAATAATCACCATTTGCAGATTTTGCCTGCGGTTGGGAAAACCCTCCATAAGTTGTTTTCCCGTTAAGCAGATTAATCCCCTGGCGAACTCCAATATATTTCCCCTGAACCTGACTGTCTGTTGCAGGAATTGCATATGCAGGAAGCCTTGGATCATTATATCCATTCATATAAGCCATTAAAGGCGCTCCTATTAAACAATCCCCCCATGAGTATATGATAAAGCTTAATTCAGACTGCCCCACACTGATCAACGCATTATCTGCATTATCAGTAATTAATCCAGCAGATGATGCCAGAGCTTCTTCAGCATATTGTTTTGATTTTCCAGGATCGGCATAGCTCATTCTCATCGCCAATCTCAACTTAAGGGAATTTGCAAATTTTGCCCATTGTCCAATATTTCCGCCAAATACCAAATCTGCTTTTTTCAATGCTGCTTTATCTCCTTCATTTTCTGTAGCAGGCATATTCTGCACCTTCTGTAAATCAGTAATAGCAGCACTAAGATCATTAATAAAATATTGATACGCATTTTGCTGGGAATCAAAATCAGTTACACCGTTTGCGTTAGGAATTTCGTATTTACTGTATACTACAGGACCGTGATTATCTGATACTCTTGCTGCAGTAATTACTTTTAATATTTTTTTAACCGCAAACGTAGCCGTAAAGTCTATATCGGGATAGATATTTTTAGCGGCATCATCAATGATGATAGAATAATTGAAAATATCCTGCTGCCTTGCAATGATCCTGTTATTCCAACCGTCCATCATGAAATACGTCATATTATTTTTTCCCCCATTAAAAGGAGTTGCCGTACTGAACATACCGCTGAACATATCTGCACTCAGATTTGGGTATAACTGATAGTCTGCCTGCAGTCCTCTTTGCATAGATTTCATTGGGTTTACTACTGCATTATAATCTGCATAAAAATTCTCAGGACCTCCTAGTTTCTCCTGGTTAATTTCATCAAGATCGCTGCATCCCGAAGCAGAAAATAAGATTACTGCCCCCAATACCAATGTTTTAATATTTTTGATTTTCATTTTCGTTGAATTAAAAATTAGCCTTTAATGATAGTCCGATAGATCTGGTAACCGGAAGTCCGAATGAATCCACTCCTACTCCTCCGGGAGTATTTCCAGATACTTGTTCAGGGTCAAACGGTGCTTTTTTATAGAAGAAAAACAGATTAGTTCCCACCAGACTTAAAGTCGCATTTCTCATATATTTTGCATTGATATCAAAAGTATATGAAACAGATGCCTGGCGCAGACGAACTGTTGTTGCACTGTACATATATGCTTCATCAATTCCTGTTCCGATACCTCCTGCACCTCCTGTTCTTTTATAATATGCTTTTGCATCTGTCACTCCATTATACGCCTGTCCTGCCAGAGGTGTTCCCGGAGCGTATACCGCATTTGGAATAGATACCCCGCCAGCATCTCTTGCATCAGCAGTAGCCTGGCTTACCCCATACAAATCATTTGCCTTCTCAGTAAGAGACAGTACCTGACCACCAAATTTACCATCAATAAGGAAAGAGAATCCCAGTTTTCCGATATTAAAAGAGTTGCTAAAGCCCAATATAAATTTAGGATTTGGATTTCCCAGATATCCGGGAGTCCCCGTTGTTGCCAATGGAACCCCATTTTCATCAACTAATATTCTTCCCTGATCATCTCTTTGGAATTTAATTCCGTAAAGATCTCCAAAAGACCCTCCCAGTCTTAACTTTGTGAATTCACCACCTCCGGTTAGAGAAAACAGCTGATCCTGAGGAATACTTAAACTTGATGGGAATAATTCAACAATCTTGTTTTTGTTCGCAGAAGCATTCAAGGTAGCCGTCCATCCGAATTTTTCACCATCAAAAATTTTGTAGGACAAAGAAGATTCAAACCCTGTATTCTGTATTTTCCCTGCATTGATATAATATGATCCTGAAGGAAGTCCCCCTAAGTTTGAAGAGATTGTTGTTTCCAGCAATTGGTTAGTCGCATTGGAATTATAATATGTAATATCAAAATTCAGCCTGTTACCCAGCATCCTTAACTCGGTTCCTGCTTCAAATGTTTTATTAAGTTCAGGTTTTGGAAATAACTCTTTATAGCGGGGGTCGGTAACAAATGAACTCTTAGGATACACGATAGTTCCGGCATCTACTCCATATGAATATGCTTTATAATATTCATTCATTGCATTGGATAAGTTTGCCGGCAAGCCAAGTCCGACAGTAGCATAAGAAGCTCTTACTTTCCAGAAATTAAAGACTTCCGGAAGCTTAAAGACTGAAGTCAATATAGCGTTTGCTCCTATAGACTCATAATCAAAACCACTTCTTCCTGTTAAAGATAAAGTAGAATCCCAATCGTTTCTAAAAGTCATATCTATATAGAACATATTCTTATACCCAACAGAAGCACTTGCAAAGACTGATCGCACTTGTTTCTTTAAATTCCAATAGATATTGTGATATCCGTCTCCCGGACTTCTTTCAACATTCCATTGAAGGTTGTTCAGTGTAAATAAATTCGGATTTGCCAGATATGCATTATCCACCTGTGCTACTTTATTGTTCGTGGAGTTTACACTTCCCCCTACTGTAAAGTCCAAAGAAATTGACTCGCTTAACTTAGGACTCCCAATAAGTAGAACATCACCATAAGTAGAAGAATTTTCATATACGTTCTTAAGAATTCTTCCATTTTCACCTCCTGCTAATAAGCTTGGTGCTGAAAACGCAGAAATATCACGCTGACTATCTGAACTGTTCCAGCTGTAGTTTCCCCTTACCCTGGCCGTTAACCATGGATTAATTTCATAAGATAATGTAACTGCACTATATGCATTTTTATTTTTGACAGTAACCACATTCCTGTTTAAAATCCAATATGGATTCTGAGTTTCCGGATTTCCTTTGAAGGTACCGTCCGGTTTTATTTCCCACCAATTCTGGGCTGGTAATAATCTGCTTTTATTTAGGTATGAATAATTATCCGGTCCATATTGATCAAAATCCACACCTCTCGGTAACCAGTACAAACTTGTTAATGGAGAGAAAGAAGCTCCCGGAGTTTGTCTGTTTTTACTATCCTGTAAAGAACCGATAAAGTTTGCATCAAGAGTTAGTTTATCATCCAGAAACTTACTTGAGTTCCTGAAAGAAATATTGTACTGATCAAAATAAGACATTGGAATAACTCCTTTGTTGGTTGTATTTCCAATAGAAAAATAGTTTGTTGACTTTTCATTTCCAGACTGGAAAGAAAGGCTGTTTACCCAGGTTGTACCTGTTTGCAGAAAATCTTTAAGGTAATCCCTGGACGCACCTTTTGCTCCCCAGCTCTCAATATTATCACCAGGAGCCTGCTTAGGTACGGACGGGTCATACGATAAATAGCTGTGCTGTAACTTAGGCAAACTGTATGCACGCTCAACTGTTAAGCTTGTGCTATAAGTGATAGAACTTTTACCTAATTTCCCTTTCCTTGTCGTGATCAATATAGCTCCGTTACCTCCTGCAGAACCATACAGAGCTGATGCAGACGCACCTTTTAAAAAGTTAATGCTTTCAATGTCATCCGGATTGATTGAGCTCAGTACATCGCCGGGATCAGGCATATTGGCATATTGACTGATATCCGTAGATTTACCTGTTCCATTAATAATGGGTATACCATCTATTACATATAGTGGCTGGCTATTGGATACAGATTTATTCCCCCTCATAATTACCCTTACGGAACTTCCTACACCATTCGTTCTATTAATTTGTACGTTGGAAACCTTCCCGTTAATAGAATTTAAAAGATTGGGAGTTTTAACCTCAGTAAGTTCGTCTCCTCCGATCTGCTGGCTGGAATACGTCAGGGAACGGGCTTGTCTTTTTATCCCCAAAGAAGTGACAACAACCTCCTGAATATCGGTTGTCTTAGTGGTGTCGGCCGCTTTTCTCTCCTGAGCATTGGAATAGAAGGAAAGAACTAATAGAACCGGTATAACTGCTTTTCTCATAAGGCTTAGATTAGTTAGATTTATTTGAAAATCAATCACATCACTTTAAATAATCCCTTAGTGTTTAATACAAATTTTCTTTCTTTTAAAGCAATAATAAGTTCTTTATGTATTAAATGATTTAAAGTTTTGTTAAGATTTAATTCATATTGACAAATCTAAATTTTGTTGACAGTCCGATATAATACTATTTTATCATAAAACGATATTATTTTTTCAGCATTTTTATTTAAAAACAAATAAAATGCTGATTTACAATGTAATATATAACGTTATTTTCAAATATTAAAAAGAGGATTTATTTTACAGTTATCTCTTAAAAAAATCCGGACAAATCCGGATTCTTATTTTTAAATCATTCAATTTTCTTAATACCTTTAAACTGTTCTTTAAACTCAGTGGGCGTTGACTTTTTAATTGACTTAAATACTTTATTAAAGTTGGCAATATTATTAAAGCCCGCTTCAAAAGCAATTTCAAAAACACTAAGATTTTTTTCCATCAGCCAACGGGTAGCATAACTTATTCTTATTTCGTTGAGATAATTGATAAAGGTTTTACCTGTTCTTTTTTTAATAAACCGGTTAAAGGTAACATTGCTCATATTAACCAGTGAGGCAACATCATCCAATGTTATTTTATTTTCGAAATTTTTATGAACAAAATCATGGATGATCTTCATTTTATCATTGTCATCAAAAGATTCAAGCTCTATACTATAGGAGGATAAAAAGGTCTTATCTTCTGCGATGGCCAGCTCATTAAGGATCTTCATCATTTCTATAAAGGATTCAAAGCTGTTCATTTTTGAAAGATTTAAAAACGAATCTTTTAGTTTTTCAGCCGTTTCGGTAGAAAATAAAATTCCCCGTATGGAATCTTTCATCAGATTATTGATAGGTTTCAGAATATTTTTCTGCATTAATGACTGATTAAAGAAATCCTGATTAAACTGTATGGTGATTTCATGGGTCTTTTTGTTGTTACATTTATGATTAGCCCAGCAATGTGGCAGATTGGGGCCAATAAGAACCAGTTCTATGTTACCGATTTCTCCTGTATGATCACCAATCATTCTACGATATCCCTTTCCTTTATAAATAAAATTAATTTCAATTTCAGGATGATAATGGTAAGGAAAATCAAAGGATGCTTTAATCCTGTCAAACACAAGAAAACTGTCTTCCGGAGATAGCGGGGTTATTTCTCTCAAGATATTTTCTAATTCACTCATGCAGCAGTTTTGAAAATAATTAAACAATATGGATAACAGTACAAATTCTTGTAAAATTGATAAAATAAAATTAATGTAAAGTCATATTTTCTATTTTTTTATTTATAAATCAATTCCTAAAAAAGAATAAAGTTGTGATTTACAAATTTAATCACTTTAAATCGTGCTTTTTTGTATCTTTAAACTAAAGTTTAGATATGCGGCAACAGCTTGTTTTTGAAGATCATTACAAAAGACTGGGTCTGGAAGTATTTTCAGAAGAAAATCTGAAGAGTTTAAACGAAAATAAGTTCAAAACAGATATCAAAATTTTCTTTATCCCTTCCGGATATGATTTAACTATAGATTTCAAACGCTACAAAACCAAAAGGCCATCTCTCTTTTTTCTCACCAATCAGCATTTAACCATGGAAAAAGGAAAAGAAGAATCTTTATTACTTTATTATAACCGTGATTTCTACTGTATTCAGATTCATGATAAAGAAGTTGCCTGTGATGGCCTTTTATTTCACAATATTTTTGAAATCCCATATGTTGAACTTGACTCTAATGAGGCTTTACTTATTAAAGGGCTGTATCAGAGTATCAGCGATGAGCTTGAATGGAAAGATTCCTCTGCCGAAGAAATGATCAGAACATACGTTAAACAAATCATAATCAGAGCAACAAGAAAATGGAAAAAACAGAATTTAAATAATGATCATATCAAGATTCCTGGTAATGAACTTGATATTTTCAGGGATTTCAGCAGATACCTGGAAATTCATTTCAGAGAAAAACATCATGTAGCAGATTATGCTGCATTGTTGCATATAGCTCCAAAAACCCTAACACACAAATTTAAAAGCTTAAATCTTGATTCTCCTAATCAGTTTATTATTAACAGGATTTTACTGGAAGCAAAAAGGCTCCTGTTTTATACTGATAAACCGGTTAAGGAAATAGCATATGATCTGGGCTATGAAGATCCCGCCTATTTCAATCGTCTTTTCACCAATAAAACGGGAAGCACACCGGCTAATTTTAAAAAAAATTACACTTCGGGAAAAAAGTACAATATTTAAATCTTTTTATCTATTGAACTTATCTTCTCTCTACCATACCTTTGTAACACAAAATCAAATTAATATTAAAATAACGAAAAAACAAACATTATGAGACGTAACGCAACAGCCGTTTGGAACGGTACCATTAAAGAAGGCAAAGGACATTTAACCACTCAAAGCACAACTTTGAACCAGACCCAATATTCTTTTAACAGCCGTTTTGCGGATGGAGTTGGAACAAACCCTGAAGAATTGCTGGCGGCTGCGCATGCCGGATGTTTTACCATGAAACTGGATGCAGAACTTTCCCAGGCAGGTTATAATCCTGAGGAACTAAAAACAACCTCGGTTATCACTCTTGATCCCAATGCAGGGAAAATCACCAAGTCTGAACTTACCCTGACAGCAAGAGTTCCTGGTATTACAGAAGAAGAGTTTCAGAAATTTGCTAAAATCGCTGAAGAAGGATGTCCGGTAAGTGCAGCATTTAACTTTGAGATTACCTTAAATGCTACCTTGGAACAGTAATATGTAAAATTCAAAAGAAATTAAATCTGAGCATAATCCGGACTCAGATTTAATTTTCAAACAAAATATACCATTTGGTATATTTTTATATATTTGCATATCTTTTAAATATAAAAATGTCAAAGGCAGAAAAAACAAAACAGCTGATCATAGAAAAAACAGCAACTCTTTTTAATACGAAGGGCTATATTTCTACGTCCCTGTCTGATATTACCCAGATTACCGGCCTTACAAAAGGCAGCATTTATGGAAATTTTGAAAACAAAGATGAAGTTGCCATTGAAGTTTATAAATACAATGCAGGATTATTAAGTAAAACCCTCAGCGGATCTTTTGGTGATAAGTACCCCACTTCTTTGGACAAACTTTATGCTTTTGTAGATTTTTACCGGAAAAACTGGGAGGTTGTGTTCTCTAACGGAGGATGTCCCCTGATGAATGCAGCAACAGAAGCTGATGACTCATTCCCGGCTTTGAAGATTCAGGTAAAAAGGTCTTTTGAACAATGGATGAAAAAAATATCAGATGTTATTGCTGAAGGGCAAAATAAAGGCGAAATTGAAAAAAAAATCAATGCAGTACATTATGCATCTCTATTCATCATGCTTATTGAAGGCGGAATCCTTCTTTCGAAAACCATGGGAAATCAAAGTTATCTGAACCAAGCTTTGGACAGAGTTACCGCCATAATTGATCATGAACTCAATATTCTTCCATCATAAATTATACAATATGGAAACAAAAAAGGTGGCTATTATAGGATACAACAGAATTCCTTTTGCCAGAATGAATACAGCCTATACAGAACAGACCAATCAGGATCTTCTGCTTATTGCCCTCAACGGATTAATAGACCGTTATAAACTGAAGGGCAAACTTTTAGGAGAAGTAGCCGGTGGCGCCGTGATTAAACACATTTCAGAAAGTAACCTCATCAGGGAAACTGTGATGAATACAGCCCTTGATCCAGCTACTCCTGCCTGTGATCTCCAGCAGGCCTGTGATACCGGTATTGAAGCAGCTGTATATATTGCTAATAAAATTGCTTTGGGGCAAATAGAAAGTGGGATTGCCTGCGGAGTGGAGGCCATGAGCAATCTTCCATTTGAATCTTCGCAAAGATTAAGAAAAGCATTACTAAAAGCCAATAAAGAAAAGTCTGCATTTGGGAAGCTAAAACAATTGTTAAGTCCCGGATTAAAAGACTGGATGCCTGTTCCCTATAAAGGACAGGAACCTAAAACCGGACTCGTTATGGGAGAACATACTGAGATTACTGCAAAATACTATAACATTTCCCGCAAAGAACAGGATGAGCTTGCCTTAAGGAGCCACCAAAATATGGCAAAAGCTTATGATGAAGGTTTTTTTGATGATATGATCACACCCGCTTACGGCCTGGACAAAGACAATAATCTTCGCCGCGATACCAGCCTTGAAAAACTGTCACAACTCAAACCATCATTTGATAAAAAAAACGGAACACTAACAGCAGGAAACTCCACGCCATTTACGGATGGCGCTTCAGCGGTCTTATTAGCCAGTGAAGAATGGGCAAGTATTAATAACCTTCCGGTTTTGGTCTATATTACTTTTTCAGAAGTAGCAGGAATAGAATATGTTGAAAACAAACAGAATTTACTTCTCGCTCCTGTTTTTGCTGCTGAAAGAATGCTAAAAAAAGCAGGATTAACATTTGATGATTTCGACTACTTTGAAATCCACGAAGCATTTGCAGCTCAGGTACTGGCTTCGATAAAAATCTGGGAGAATGATGAGCTGGCCAAAAAATTCGGATTGGAGAAAGCACTTGGTAAAATTGACAGAGATAAACTGAATGTAAAAGGAGGAAGTCTTGCAGCAGCACACCCGTTTGCAGCTACAGGCGGAAGAATTGTTGCAACACTTGCAAAACTTCTCCATGAAAAAGGACATGGAAAAGGATTTATTTCTATTTGTGCTGCCCGTGGTCAGGGTGTAACGATGATCCTTGAAAAAGGGTAGCACAAAGTTGCATGATTCAAGCATTATTTTTATTATGCTTTAAATAATATCTCTAAATATTTGTCTGTAGCGAAAGAAAAATGATAATATTGCAGGCGTAAAAAACAGTCTCAAAACTAAGCATGGATAAATTGTCTTATCACATGAGAAATCTAATCTTTAAAATTAGTAACTAAAAATATGAAAAGAGTTGTCATAACAGGATTGGGCGCAGTTACGCCTTTGGGAAATAATGTCGAAGATTTTTGGCAAAACAGTATTAAGGGGATCAGCGGAGCAGGTCTGATCACTCATTTTGATACCGAAAAGTTTAAGGTACATTTCGGGTGCGAAGTAAAGAACTTTGATCCTAAAGTACACCTCTCCCATAATGAAATAAAAAGAAGTGATCTTTTCACACAATATGCAATGTACGCCTCCTCTGAAGCTATTCAGGATTCCGGTCTGGAACTGGAAAAAATGGATCCGTTTGATACAGGAGTTATCTGGGGAACAGGACAGGGAGGAATGTGGACATTTGAAAAAGAGGTTATGGACTTCGCTCAGGGTGACGGCACTCCACGTTTTAACCCCTTCTTTGTACCAAAGTTCATTGCTAATATGGCATCGGGAATGATCTCTATGAAATATGGGCTCCAGGGGATTAATTATACTACTGTTTCTGCGTGTGCAACAGGAAATACTGCCTTAATGGATGCCTTTAATTATATACGGCTCGGAAAAGCTAAAGTAATTATCAGTGGAGGCTCTGAAGCTGCCATTACCCCTGCTTCCATCGGAGGATTCTCCATTATGAAGGCAATGTCTACCAGAAATGAAGATTTTACTACGGCCAGCCGTCCTTATGATGCGGAAAGAGATGGCTTTGTCATGGGCGAAGGTGCAGGTGCTCTAGTTCTTGAAGAATATGAGCATGCAAAAGCCAGGGGAGCAAAAATCTACGCTGAACTTGCCGGAGCTGCCATGACAGCTGATGCCTATCACATGACCGCCCCTCATCCCGAAGGAGCAGGAGCAATTAAGGCTATGCAGCTTGCAGTAAAAGAAGCAGGAGCCAATATGGAAGATATTGACTATATTAACCCGCATGCTACCTCTACTCCATTAGGAGATCTGATAGAGCTGAAAGCAATCAACACTGCATTCAAAGGAAGTAAAAATTTAGATATCAGTGCAACGAAATCTATGACCGGACATTTATTGGGAGCAGCAGGAGCCGTTGAAGCCATACTTTCAATTAAAGCGATCCAGCATAATATTATTCCTCCGACAATTAATCTTCACCGCATTGATGAAAATATCCCACAGGATATCAATATTGTCTTTGGAGAAGCTAAAGAAAAGGAGGTCAATTTAGCATTAAGCAATGCTTTCGGCTTTGGAGGGCATAATGCCACTGTAGTTTTTAAAAAATTCAGCTAACTTTAATATGTATGAGATCCCTGGATTTTGTAATAAAAAAAGGCAATCAAATGATTGCCTTTTTTTATTATGCGTTTAGCCATTCCGAAGAGGAAAGATAATTCTGATCAGGATAATAAATAAAGAGAAGATTCCTTCCTTTTATTGTATTAATAATAGGCTGTGTAAGTTCTTTAGGCACTGCCGGGCATCCCCAGCTTCTTCCGATCCTTTTGTGCATGGCAGCAAATTCATCACTTACATAATTTGCTCCGTGCATTACAATGGCTCTTCTGTAAGCCGCATCATTAAATCCTTTATCCATTCCAAGCAATCTGAGAGAATAGCCGTTGTCTCCCTGATAAGTTGCATCGGTAATATAAAATCCCAGGCTGCTCTGTAACGAACTTTCCCTGTTAGAAAAATTCGTTGCAAATTCTTCACCTGTATTTTTTCCGTGCGCAACCAATGAGTTGAACAAAACTTTCTTTTCATTAAGATCAATTACCCAAAGTCTTTTCGTATTGGAAGACATAGAAAAATCGCAGATAGTCAATAAATGCGAGTCTTCGGTAAGCAATCCTGCCTTTCTTAAATTTTCAAACCCAGTCAGTGCTTTTGAGAACACTTCATAATTTAATTCATGTTCCGGATCAAAAGCTATTGATTTGTATAATACTTCTGACGAAGATGCAGTCTCTGCATTATTCCCAGATTTCGTTTCAATTACTCTTTCAACTTTTGTTGTTTTGATTTTCTCATTCTTTACCACCGCTCCCGGAGAAAGATAGAATGAAGTCGTGACCACGTATATAAGGCCAATTATGCTATAAAATCCTTTCATTCAATAATATATTAATTCCAAATTAGTGGGGCAAAATTATAAAAACATCATTACCAGACGGTTATAACTCTAAAAAGTTTAACTGAATTTAAGAAACTTTAACGTCCTGATTTTGTGAATTAAAAGTAGTTATTTTTGAGAAACCGCAACAAATTCCAGGCTGATTGAGTTCATACAATATCTTAATCCGGTAGGTTTGGGGCCATCATCAAAAACATGTCCTAAATGCGAATCACATCGCTTACAAAGCACTTCCACCCTATCCATCCCATAAGACTGATCTCTCTTATAATAAACGCCATTTTTATCTGCCTCAAAGAAACTGGGCCAGCCGCAGCTGCTTGCAAACTTCGAAGTGGAACGAAATAAGTGATTCCCACATACAGCACAATAATAATCCCCTACCTCATCAAATTCATTATATTTTCCCGTAAAAGCTCTTTCTGTTGCTGACTCTCTGGCGACCGCATAAAGATCCGGAATCAGGACTTTTTTCCACTCATTATTGGAAATATTAAGTTTGGTAGTATCAGTCCTTGAGTAGTATGGATTATTTTTTGCTTCTTTATTTTCCATAGAAGTAATTTTAATAGGTTGATGCTTCTGCGTACATGCCTGCAGAAAGATTAATATGGTAATTGAAATTAAAAATTTCATTGCGGGTTTTAATTATTGTATCTTAACCACAAAGTGATAGTGGGTGAAAGCCTCTGAATTCCAAATAAAATCTTTGTGTCTTTATGATTTAATATTAAAACAGTTTGATAACCAAATTTAGTAAATTTGAGAATATGAATGACGAAGCAAAAAGAAAACAACTCAGGAAATATAAGTTATTTGCTACCGGGTTATTTATCCTGATGGCAGCAATTTTTATTACTACCACTATTTTACAGAAATCTTACTCTTCCCATTGGATCGGATATGTACGGGCTTTTTCTGAAGCAGCCATGGTTGGAGCTCTGGCAGATTGGTTTGCTGTAACTGCTTTATTTCGTCACCCTCTTGGCCTTCCTATTCCTCATACGAACCTGATTGAAAACAGCAAGCAAAAGCTGGGTGATAATCTGGGTAGTTTTGTGGTCAGTAATTTTCTTTCTCCACAAAATATACGGCCCTACATCCAAAAGCTTAAAATATCAAATTTTGTCGGAGAATGGCTTGGTAAACAAAAAAACCAGGAAATTCTTCTCAAAAACCTTTCTGATATTGTACTGGATATCCTCAATAAGCTTGACAACTCTACAGTAAGCCGGTTCATTAGTAAAAAGGTTTCGGATATGACTGATGATATCAAACTTAACAAAATAGTTGGAAACGGAATCAGCTATATCCTGGAAAAGAATGATCATCAGAGAATTATTACCAATCTCTCAAAACAAATCAAGGAATATATTATTGAAAATGATGAAATAATCAAAGAACGGGTAAGGAAAGGAAGCTATTCTTTTATCCCTTCTTTCGTGGATAATAAAATTGCAGACAAGATTGCAGACGGACTCTCAGATTTCTTCAAAGAAATTGAAGAAAATCCGGAACATGAGGTCAGGCAGCTGATCACTCAAAAAATTCATGATTTTTCAGTGGACCTTAAAGAAGACTCTAAATGGGAAAATGAGTTTAAAACTATTAAGAACGGACTTCTGAAAAACGACAAACTGGAAGAGTATTCCAATGACATCTGGATATCAATCAAAGAGACGCTGATTAAAGAGCTGCAGGAAAGTGATTCCACATTAAAAAAGTATCTTTACAGAAATCTTGATGAGTTTTCACAAAATCTGAAAACGGACGAGAACCTTCAAAACAAAATAGATCATTGGGTAAGGGTAACCGCCTATAAATATATTCTTAAAAATACACATCAGTTCGGAAACCTCATCAGTACAACTGTAGGAAACTGGCAGGGAAAAGAGCTGAGTGAAAAGCTGGAATTGGAAGTAGGAAAAGATTTACAGTTCATCAGAGTAAACGGGACACTGGTCGGCGGGCTTGTAGGATTGATCATCTATACTATAGCTCATTTTTTCCTGTGAATATAAACCAAACGAACCCATGAAAAAAATCTTTATTGTATTATTATTTCCTGTATACATCTTCTGTATCGGCCAAAGTGTGGAGCTAAAGTCCGTAACTGACTCCTCACAAACCTTTAAAGGAGAAATTGCAGGAGTTCCTTTTACAATGCAGCTGAATTTTACAGGAATTGCGGATTGTAGTTTATATCAGTATTTTGTAGATGGATGGTATTACTACGATAAATATCAGAAGAAAATTCCGCTCACCGGAATGTATAACTATGGAAAATTATCACTTTACAATTTCGGGAATAGACAACAACAAAATGCCGAAGTGTTAAAAAAACAGATCACTTCACCCCAAAAGGTAGAAAAGGTCAATGAGATTGCGCAGACACTTAGTCCGAAAGAATATATCATATTTGATAAGATCACCGAAAAAGAAAATAGTATTGCGGGAACTTTTAATCTGGATAATAAGAAAACTCATCCGGCGAGACTCTTTACATCCAACAGTATGATCTATCGTTATAACAATTACCTGATCTTGCCCAACAATAAAAAAATTAACACTTTCGATTTTATTAACAGACATGGTGGAAATCAACTGGTTTCCTATGCCTCCGGAGCGAATGGAAACAGGATTTTGCTGTATTTTGAGCACTCTTCTAATTTTAATGCCTGCGGAAGATGTGGAGCAAGCGAAGGAGAAAAAGGATATCGGCTTCTTTATTTCACAAAAGACTGGAACTATAAAAATTATGAAGAATTTCTGACAGAAAGTTGTTTGGAAAATATTTATGAAACAACAGAAACAGAGTCAAAAGACAAAAAGACCATACAGTTTAAAGTAGGAAAGGCAACATCATCACCCGCCTATATATTTACCGTTAATATTAAAAATGCTACAATAGTAAAATCAAAATAAAAGAGAGCCCTATGACTCTCTTTTTTTATCTCGGTAAGCTGCCTGCTCTTTTTAATAATTCCTGATTGATCTCATTGATCAGTTCCGGCCCTTCATAGATAAATCCTGTATACAGCTGAACAAGGCTTGCTCCTGCATCCAGTTTTTCCATGGCATCTTTGGCAGAGTGAATCCCTCCCACTCCAATAATCGGGAATGCCCTGTTGCTTTTATCGGAAAGATATCTGATCATTTTTGTACTCCTTTCACGAATAGGCTTTCCGCTTAATCCCCCGTTTCCTATTTGTCCTAAAACATCCGGAGAAGTTTTCAGCCCTTCTCTGTTTACCGAAGTATTGGAAACAATCAGTCCGTCAATTTTTGTCTCTGCAATCAGTTCGACAATTTCATCTAACTGATTATTATTGAGATCCGGAGCAATTTTCAGTAATACAGGTTTTTGTACAGCTTTTGACTGGTTTATTTTCTTAACTTCTGTAATCAACTCTCTCAAATATTCTACATCTTCAAGCTTAGCATGACTTCCAACATTCGGACAACTTACATTCAGCACAAAATAATCTACATAAGGATGAAGACCTTCAAAGCAGTCCAGATAATCCTGAGTATAGTTTTCCGGGCTTGTATCTGTATTTTTTCCGATGTTTCCACCGATGATTATCTTTCCTTTATTGGATTTCAGTTTTTCAATAGCAGCCTGCAGACCATCATTATTGAAACCCATTCTGTTAATAATCCCTCCATCTTCAATGAGACGAAACAATCTTTTTCTGGGATTACCAGCCTGTGCTCTTGGGGTTACAGTTCCAATTTCTACAAATCCAAAGCCTAAGTCTGCCAATTCATTGAACAAAACTGCATTTTTATCAAAACCGGCAGCCAGTCCTACAGGATTTTTAAATTTTAATCCGAAAACTTCTCTTTCCAGACGTTTATCTTCAATAGGTTTTGGGAAAAATAATTTAGTAAGGAATCCAAAATTTTTAAGTACCGAAAAGGTAAAATGATGAACATCTTCGGGATCAAATTTAAAAAGAATCGGACGGATGAGCGATTTGTACATTGAAAAAAAGTTTTACAAAAATACTCAAATTAAAATTAATCTTCCATTATCCTGTGATATTTTATCAAAATGTCTTTTATCTACATCATCTATAAGACATAACCTGTGTAAACTGTACAATACTCAGGATTTATTTTTCCGGCTCATTTAAGAATACGCACTCAGATCAAAACTCAGGATATCTCCTATCTTTTTGAACTCCTCATCTATACCGGCATTTACTGTAATTCTTTCGTTAGAAACAGGATGATTAAAAATCAATTGATGAGCGTGAAGCGTCATTTTATTGATACCAAATGTTGTAAGCCACAATTTATTTTGTTTGTTGCAGCCATGCTTACGACACCCTAAAATCGGATGTAGAATATGCTTAAAATGTTTTCTCAGCTGGTGCATCCTTCCCGTTTCAGGAATTGCTTCTACTAAACAATATCTCGAAGTCTGATGTTTTAAAAAAGGTAAATCTATTTCTGAAGTCTGCAACCGATGATAATAAGTAACAGCATTTTGCCTGACTTCATTTTCATTAATCAGGTCATAATCAATGGTTTCTTCTTCTTTTGCCCAGCCCCGAAGAATTGCTAAATATTTCTTTTCAACCTGTCGCGCTGCAAACTGATCACTCATTATTCTAAGTGTATCTTTATCTAAAGTAAACAGCAGAACACCAGAAGTTTTCCGGTCTAAACGATGCACAGGAAAAACATATTGCCCGATCTGATTTCTTAATTCCTGAATAGCAAAGGTATCTGCATCTCCTGTATAAAAAGATTTATGAACCAATAACCCACTTGGTTTATTGATGGCAATTAAATGCTCGTCGCGATAAAGAATTTCTAACATAAGGCAAAAGTAAAAATTTCCGTTCGATCTGATCGTGACGGAAACAACATCCTTTTTAAATAAAGATAGAGTGGACAACAGGTTCATACTCCAGAAAAATTAAATAATATTTTTACATCTATTGTACCTATTGTTAGATATTTGACATTCAATTTCCTATTTTTGCACATCAGACGTAAAAAAATTATGGCAAAGCAAGAAGATGTTTTCAAGAAAGTGATTTCTCACGCTAAAGAATATGGTTTTATTTTCCCATCCAGTGAGATCTATGATGGTTTATCCGCTGTGTATGACTATGGACAGAACGGAGCCGAACTTAAAAATAATATCAAACAGTATTGGTGGAAAGCTATGGTACAGCTTAATGAAAATATTGTGGGTATTGATTCGGCAATCCTTATGCATCCTACTACATGGAAGGCATCTGGCCACGTAGACGCTTTCAATGATCCATTGATTGATAATAAAGATTCCAAGAAACGTTTCAGAGCAGATGTTCTGGTAGAAGACTACTGTGCTAAAATTGAAGAGAAAGAAAAGAAGGAAATTGAAAAGGCGGCAAAAAGATTTGGTGACGCTTTTGATAAAGATCAGTTTATAGCAACCAATCCAAAGGTTCTGGAATACAAAGCTAAAAGAGAGGCTATCCTTTCCAGACTGGCAAGATCTTTAGAAAATGAAGATCTGGCTGACGTAAAAGCACTGATCGAAGAACTGGAGATTGCTGATCCTGATACAGGTTCTAAGAACTGGACGGAAGTAAGACAGTTCAACCTGATGTTCGGAACTAAATTAGGAGCTTCCGCAGACAATGCAATGGATCTTTATTTAAGACCGGAAACAGCTCAGGGTATTTTTGTTAACTTTCTGAATGTACAGAAAACTTCGCGTCATAAACTCCCTTTTGGTATTGCTCAGATTGGAAAGGCATTCAGAAATGAGATTGTTGCAAGACAGTTTATCTTCAGAATGCGTGAGTTTGAACAAATGGAAATGCAGTTCTTTGTAGCTCCGGGAACAGAACTTGAATTCTATGAACAATGGAAGCAAAAACGTCTGAACTGGCACCTTGCTTTAGGATTAGGTAATGAAAATTACAGATTCCATGACCATGAGAAGCTGGCACACTATGCCAATGCTGCTGCTGATATTGAATTTAATTTCCCTTTCGGATTTAAAGAATTAGAGGGAATCCACTCGAGAACGGATTTTGACTTAAAGGCACATGAAGAATATTCGGGAAGAAAGCTCCAGTTCTTTGATCCTGAAAGAAATGAAAACTACGTTCCTTATGTAGTAGAAACTTCAGTAGGTCTGGACAGGCTGTTCCTTTCAATATTTGCACATTGCCTGAGAGATGAAGTTCTTGAAGACGGTTCAGAAAGAACAGTTTTATCATTACCTCCGGCTTTAGCTCCAATTAAAGCTGCAATTCTTCCGTTAATGAAAAAAGACGGATTGGCTGAATACGCAGAAAAAATATTCAATGACCTGAAATATGATTTCAACTTATTCTATGAAGAAAAGGATGCAATCGGGAAACGTTACAGAAGACAGGATGCAATTGGTACTCCTTACTGTATTACCGTAGACCATGATTCACTTGTTGATCATACAGTAACCATAAGAGACAGAGATACGATGCAGCAGGAAAGAGTGCCTGTTTCTGAATTGAGAAGGATCATTGATGAAAAAACCAATTTCAGAAATTTACTTTCTAAAATATAAAATAAGAGCCCTGACAAATCGGGGCTCTTTATTTTTTCAATACTATATAAAAAATATCGTAAAAATTATTAATTTTGACGGATTTTAAAAAACTAATAATCATTATGAAGAAATTAATTATTTCGTCACTGGCTTTAGCAGTGATCACCAGCTGTAGCTCATCCAATGATTCTGTTGCGGATGATAACAACAACAGCAATGATAATTCCCCTTTATTATTAAAAAAATTTACCGAGATTACCCAGGATAATCAAACGTATGTAATAGAGTTTAAATACGACGGCGACAAGATCACTGAAGCTATTGATACGGGTGAAAATGCAAAAACCGTTTATACATATAGCGGGGATAATATAGTAAAAACTGAAGACTATGAAGACGGGGTATTAAGAGAGATCAGAGAATTCACCTATTCCAATGGAAGGATTATGGCTGAAAAAGTAACCGAGAAATATCAGGGAACGCTGGTTTACACTAAAAAATACCAGTATATAACGGATAATCATATAAAGTTTACTAACTATGGGGGCGCCACCTATAATCCGTCAACAGGAACTTATTCAAATATTCAGTATATTGAGGAAGACATTTATCTATCAAGCAATGGTAATGTAGCTTCCAGAAGCTATACCCATAATGGAGTAACCTATAATACCACCAATACTTATGATAATGCCAATCATCCTATGAAAAACGTAAAGGGTTTTATCAAAATAAATCTGTTTATGGGTGATGGAGAAACAGGATACAATAATCTGCTAAGCAGCAGCAGTAATTATTCCGGACTTATAAGCGGAACTAACAAATCTAAAGCTGATCACACATTTAACAGTGAAAGTTATCCGACTAAAACAGTTATGACTTACACCAGTTCAGTTTTAGGAACAAATTCCCATACTTATCTGTACGAATACAATAAATAAGTTAACGATTACAATACTTGAGCCTTGAATAAAAATTTCAAGGCTTTTTTATTTCCCCCAAGGATGTTTTTTAATTTATTATTTTTAAATTTAAATCATTAATGGGTAACCGGCAAAAATGGAAATACTAAAATATATGATTGGCGGAGCTGCAGCAGGCGCAGCAGCAGCTTATTTTCTGGGATACGACTATCTGTTCAGCGGTATTTCCAAAACTTATCTTAAAGGAAAATCAGGTGCCTACATAGATGACGGCGACCTTTTCCCAGGCAATCCTGTTATAACAGTAACTCCAAAACTTTGGGAAAAAGCCCCTGAGTATAATAAAACAGATTTACCGGACCATCTGGCTGATAACTTAAAAAAGTCTAAAACGGCTGCTTTTATAGTGGTTCGGAATGGAAAGATCCTGCATGAACAATATTGGGCAGGCTATAATCAGCTTTCACAGACCAATTCATTCTCTATGGCTAAGGCGGTTACGGTCATGCTTCTGGGTAAAGCTTTGGAAGAAGGCCTCATCAGGAGTATCGATGAGAAGGTTTCTGAATTTTATCCTGCGCTTAATGAAAAAAAATACGGAAACGAAATCACACTCAGGAACCTTGCCCAGATGGAAGCCGGTCTTGACTGGGATGAAGATTACAACAATCCATTTCTCCCCAATGCAAAAGCTTATTATGGAAAAAGTCTTGTAAAAGCTGTTTTTTCCAGAAGGTTCAAAGAAAAACCGGGAACCAGATTTGAATACCAGAGCGGATCTACACAGCTGCTGGGCTTTGCTGTAAGAAAAGCCCTTGGAAAGCCTCTTGCAAGTTATTTATCAGAAAAATTCTGGATTTCCCTGGGAATGGAACAAAATGCAAAGTGGAGTACAGATGATTCCGGAATGGAAAAAGCCTATTGTTGTATTCATTCGAATGCCAGAGACTTTGCCAAACTGGGGCAGTTATTCCTCGACAATGGCAAAGTTGGAAATGATCAGATTCTAAATTCTGCTTTCATTGAGCAAATGAGAACTCCTACAGAAAAATCAGAAGGTATTTATGGGCTGGGGCTCTGGATCAATTATGATAATCCCGTTAAACATTATTACTTTCTGGGGTTACAAGGACAATATATCATTATAGTTCCTGAATACGATATGGTTATCGTAAGAACCGGGAGCTACTTAAACAATCCTAAAAATGATAAAGGCAGACCGGATCAGGTGAAATTCCTGGTCAATGAAACCGTACAATTCTTTCAGTAAACACATGGAAAAGCACAGTATAAAAGTTGAGGAATACATTGAAAAATCTCCGGATTTTGCAAAGCCAATCTTAAATTATCTTCGTGAAACAATTCATGAAGTCTGTCCCGATGCAGAAGAAGCAATCAAATGGCAGTTTCCTACTTTCATGTATAAAGGAAAGATTCTTTGTTCAATTACCTCGTTCAAACAATATTGCAGCCTTGGATTCTGGCTTCATCAGGAAATGTCTACTTTAAAAGAACTGGAAACAACAGCTGAAAAGAGTTCTATGTTCAGTTTAGGTAAAATCACCAAAATGGAAGATTTACCCTCCAGACCTCAGCTGAAAAAAGCAATCAGGGAAGCCATGGAACTTACAGATATGGGAGTTACCATGAAACGAGCGGCTCCTTCAAAAACAGAAACTGTAGTTCCTGATTATTTTAAAGAAATTTTGACCCAGAATAAAAAAGCTTTGGAGATTTTTGAAAAAAGTTCGCCATCTTTCAGAAAGGAGTATGTAAACTGGATTACTGAAGCCAAAACAGAAGCCACCCGGAATAAAAGAATAGAACAGGCTTTGGAATGGATTGCAGAAGGAAAAGGAAGAAACTGGAAGTATGAAAGAAAGTAACTGTAAGTCCTCTAATGAAATCTGAAATTTGCTTCAGGCAATGTATTCTTTTTTAAGAAGGCTTCATATTCCGGAGAAAGTTTGGCTCGGCCGAAAGTATTTTCTCCACTCATACTGCCAAGGCGTACTTTATCCTTCCCGAATTTTTTATTCATGGCATCCATTGCTTTCATCACAGGAAGATGATGGTTTTGCACATCTTCTTCAAAAAGCCCGATCTGTCTTTGGTCTTCAGGAACAAAATCATTCACAATAACGCCTGCCCTTTTATAATGAAATCCTTCTTTATAAATAGCCTCGAACAGCTCATTTACCACCCTTCCTATCAATATAGAAGAATTGGTGGGATTGGAGAGTATTCTGGTCATTGCATTTCTGTATTCAGGAAGGTCTTTTCTGAAACGGTTCGTCTGTACAAACACCGTAATTATTTTACAGCAGGTATTCTGTCTCCGCAATCTTTCTGAGCAATACATACCAAACGTTTCTACCCGTTCCCGGACATCTTCTTTTCTCGTCAGCATTTCCATAAAACTCCGGGTTACAGCAATTGACTTTTTAGGAGAAGGAGTGTCTAGTTCCAGCTGACGAATCCCTTTAAGTTCATTAATCATTCTTACCCCGTGAATTCCCATTATCTTACGAACCCACATTTCGGGTTTCTGAAGAAGATCCCAGGCTTTGTACACCCCGCTGTCATTCATTTTTGCCGCCAGCTTTCTTCCTATTCCCCAGACATCGCCTATAGCAAGCCACTTCAAAGCCTTCTCAATTTTTTCGGGAGTATCCAGCATATACACTCCATCAAACTTATCAGGAAACTCTTTAACGATCCTGTTGGCAACTTTACATAAGGTTTTGGTAGGAGCAATTCCTATACTTACAGGAATATTTTCTTTCTCTTTAATCTCTTCTCTGATTCCCAGGCAATAGTTATGAATATCAATATATTTGAAACCTGTAAGATCAAGAAAAAGCTCATCAATACTATAAACCTCATGATCAACAACATAGGATTTAGCAATATTGATCACCTGCTGGCTTTTATAATTATATAATTCAAATTTTGCGGAAAAGCTTTTCACATCATACTTCTGAAAAAGCTCTTTATACTTAAAGGCTGGTGCTGCCATAGGAATACCCAGATCTTTTGCCTCTTTACTTCTGGATACAACACACCCGTCATTGTTGGATAACACCACAACAGGTTTATTTTCCAGTTCAGGATCTAAAGTCCTCTCACAGGAAACAAAAAAGTTATTGCAGTCTACGAGGGCATACATACGGATTGTGAATATTTAATGCAAAATTATAGTTTTTAAAGAATAAAATAAGGCTTCATTTAAAAATTAACATCATATTTAACACTCTGTATTTTAACCTATTAAATTATTTTAATACGACATGTTTTGTCGTTTGTGACTGCTAATTTTGTTTTCAAAAAACATTTTCCATCGTTTATACTTTTTCAATTAAAATACGTCAAGTTTCGTCGTACCCGCCTGATATCTTTGTCAGACAATAGTAAATATCATGGACAAAGTAACATCAGAAAGAATCAAATTTCTTCATCCTGTAGTCAGGGACGAAATGAGAAATATCATTCAGGAGTGTAATCTCGCACTTACAGGAAAGGCTAAAGTAAGGATTACCCAGGGATTGAGATCTTTTGAAGAACAGGAAAGACTTTATGCGATCGGGAGACTTACTTCCGGAAAAAAGCTGACCAATGCCAGAGCAGGACAGAGTCTACACAATTATGGTCTTGCAGTAGATATCTGTCTGATTATTGACGGAAAAACAGCCAGCTGGGATACTGCAAAAGATTGGGATAATGATAAAGTGGCAGACTGGTATGAATGTGTACAGATTTTTGCCAGAAATGGCTGGAATTGGGGAGGAAACTGGAAAACATATAAAGATCTTCCTCACTTCGAAAAGAAAACGGTATACAAAGGAAAAAATCTTATTAAAACCAATTGGAGAATATTTTCAAAGATGCCAAGAGATCAACATAATTATATCATACTTTAACTCTTTTTTATTTAAAATCATTTATAATACGACAAGTTCTGTCGCTACTCCCTCCTACCTTTGCTTTACAAAAAACAACTAAAAAAGCAATGAAATCTGAATACAGAAACACAACTTTATTCTACTAAAAATGTGTTTTCTATAGATTTAAGATTGTACATGTCCTTTTTTAAAAACAACTAAAACATCACATGAAAAAGACAACCATTCTTTCTTTGGACGGGGGTGGAATAAGGGGGATTGTAACCTGCATTATTCTACGCTACATAGAAGAACAGCTCCAGTACTATGATAAACCGAGTGCCAAGCTCGGGGATTATTTTGATCTGGTTGCAGGCAGCAGTACAGGAGGTCTGATTGCGTCTATTATCTTATGCCCCGATGAAACCCGGAAAGCAAAGTATTCTATTCAGAAAGGATTAGAACTTTATGCTGAAAAGGGTGGTGACATCTTCCAGGTATCCTTTTGGGAAAAACTGGTTAATCCATTCGGATTGCTGAACGAAAAAATTTCCCAGGAAGCACTTGAAAAAAATCTGAATGATTTTTTTGGAAATTTAGAACTAAAAGAATTAATAAAACCATGTTTAATAACAAGTTATGATATAGAAAACAGAAGAGCTAAACTTTTCAATTCATGGGAAGCGAATCTTAGTACGGATAATTTTTATGTAAAAGATATCTGCCGGGCAACAGCAGCAGCTCCCACTTATTTCAGTCCTATACAGATCAAGTCCATGTACGGACAGATTTTTAGTCTGATTGATGGAGGAATGTTTGCGAATAATCCAGCCCTCTGTGCCTATGCGGAAGCCCGGAAAATTCCTTTTGCTGAAGTATTGAAAAACCATCAGAAAGCCAACCATCCCGGAGTTAACGATATGATCATTATCTCTATAGGAACAGGTGTTGAAGCCAGGCCTTATTCTTTTAAGAGACTGGAAAAAGCAGGAAAAATAGGCTGGGTAAATCCCATCATTGATATTCTGATGTCTGCCAATGCAGAAACAGTGGATTATCAGCTATGCCAAATGTTCCAGACTTTAGGTTTAAGAAACCAGAAAAATTATTACCGGCTGAACCCTTCACTAAAAAATGCTTCTCCTGCAATGGATAATGTAAGGCGCTCTAATATTGAGAACCTGATACAGGCAGGTCTGAGCTATATTGATGACCATAGAGACACTTTAAATCAAATTGTACAAAAGCTCATCAAAAACAAAATATAAGCTTTTAAGCTTATACTGCTTTATTATAAGCTTTTAAGCTTATATATCTTTACTGATTTCTAAAGAAGTAACATTTCTCAAATAAATCAGCATATAATACTCTCAACAGGAAACATCAGCCTGCCAGAACTACTATATCAACTATTCAGTAACCTTAACCATGAATTATATTACAGATTTTTCTTAGAATTAAAAATAGCTCAAATTTTTTGAGCTATTTTTTTATACGTCGAGTTTTGTCGCCACTGCCTGTTACTTTTGAAATATAAAAACAATCGCAAAAAAAAAGTCAGTAAAAAATTAAAAAAGGCCTTTGAATTCAAGATGCATCAACACTGACCCCCTCAGTATGTTCAATTTTATCAAACCTTAAAGCACAAAAACATGGAGACAACCAATCACAACCCAGATATAATTTTTGATGAAGACCTCTACACAATAGAATGGAGCGACATTGAAAATGCAGAGATGGATTATGAAAACTATCTCAACGATATTGAAAATTTCTTCAGGCATGATTTCGAAAATGATATCTTCGAAGAAGACACACTTTAAACAAATCAACTGATAACAAGCCCGAGCTGCTCACTATTTTTATGCATCCATAATGCATTCACTGCAATCTCGTCAAATTTATGTATCACCTTTGAACTCACCATTCACAAAAGAGGGCAGCCGGAGCTTAGTATCAGACAAATCCACGAGCATGTTATAAGTGCTCTAATTATAACCTGACATCTCATGAAACCAACGAACTTTTCTGCAACAACAGGGAATAGTTGGTTTCATTTTTTTTAAACAGAAATTAAAATAATTAGTACTTTAAAATGGGTTCTTATTAAAACCCATTTTCGAAATAAAATGAAATACTAAATTTTATGGTAAATAAATCTGAATATTTCATTCACCAAAACTTTAAACGTAAAAATTTTACAAAAAAGATTTTTTAGGTTAATTCATAAAAATTAAAATACGACATATTTTGTCGTATTAACCTCTTATATTTGTCTTTCAAAATTTTACCATGAAGAAAGATTTTTACCTGACACGATATGCTTTGATTATAAAAAGACTGGAAAATTCTCCGGCGACCTATTCACAGCTGGAAGAATACCTTTTAAACTCTTTTGAATTTCAGGATGCCGGAATCAAGAGTTATTCGATCCGTACCCTGCAAAGGGATATCCGTGAGATTTCTGATCTCTTTAATCTTTCCATTCATAATAAAAAAAAGGGTGATAACCGGTATTATATTGAAAGCCGTCCTATTATGGAAGTGGATGAATACAATCAAAAGCTGCTGGAATCATTTCAGGTGAGCAATGCGCTTAATCTTCATCCTGATTTTTCAAATTTAATCTTCTTTGAAACCCGTAAACCTACAGGTGTGGAACATTTCTATGACCTATTCTTTGCCATCCGCAATAAAAGGGTAATTACTTTTGAGCATTATAACTTTAAAAACAAACTCATGACTTCCCGTAAAGTCCATCCCCTGGCTTTAAAGGAATCCAAAGACCGGTGGTATCTTATTGCAATAGATACCAAAGACAAAATTCTGAAGTCATTCGGACTGGACCGGATTAATTATCTGGATGTGGGAAAAAATAAATTCCGTGAAAAATATAATTTTAATTTCAGGGAGCATTTTAAGAATGCTTTCGGAGTAATGAATCTGGCAGAACAGAAGCCCCAGAATATTGTGCTGAAATGCAGCCGTCATCAGGGAGAATATATCAGAAGTTTCCCACTCCATCAATCGCAGAAAGAAACCAAAGAGACCCCGGAAGAAATCTACTTTGAGTTCTTCCTTCATCCTACGTATGATTTTATGCAGGAAATACTTTCATATGGAAAAGAAGTAACCGTCTTAGAACCGAAAGGTTTAGTTGATGAGATCCGTAATCATCTTCAGGAGTCACTGAACCGCTATCTTGAAAGCTGAAAACAAATCATTTCATCTCATATTTTTTAAGTATATTTACATAAATATACCTGGTTTGAGAGCTTTATTTATTTGCACCTGCTTCTTTATTTCTTCATTTTGCCTGTCACAGCAAAAGGAGGAGTTCAGGCTTGTAAAAAGCTATTATAATCAACACCGGAGTATGCTGAATCAGGAATTCAGAAAAAAATTTGATGCCGAACCCAATACCTTTAAAAAACAGGCCATAAAGGGAGATTTTCTTTACTTCATGAAAAAAATGGACAGTATTGAAAATACAGCATTGATAGGTGCTCTGCTGAAAGTAAGGAATCTTGAAGATCTTGAGTCTATAAAAATGTCAAAAGGAGCATTCAGAGAAAGGCCCGGAAATACTGCAGAAACAGCCCCCGATTATCCCGGAGGAATCAATACACTGAGACAGGAGGTTGCAGATCTTATTTATGTAGATGCCGTTTACTCGGAAGCCAAAACAGTAAAAACAAGTGTTGCTTTTATTGTAGAAAAAGACGGAAGCATCAGTAATGTTCATGCACAGGGCGATAATTTCACTTTTAACCGTCAGGCTGAAATTGCCTTATACTCTATTTCTGAAAAATTCCTTCCGGCTTTAACCAAAGGAGATCCGGCAAGATTTCAATTCAGGCTTCCTTTAACTTTAACTATGGCAGAATAATGTTTACTGATGAATATTATATGAAAATGGCTCTGCAGGAAGCAGAAGCTGCCCTGGGAAAAGATGAAGTCCCTATTGGATGTATAGTAGTTTCTAATAACCGGATCATTGCAAGAGCCCATAATCTTACAGAAACCTTGAATGATGTTACTGCCCATGCAGAAATGCAGGCCATTACTTCCGCAGCTAATTTCCTGGGAGGAAAATATCTTAAAAACTGTACACTGTATGTAACGTTAGAACCTTGTGTAATGTGCTCGGGAGCCCTTTCGTGGTCTCAGATCTCAAAAGTTGTCATCGGGGCAAGAGACGAACAGAGAGGATTTATCAACAAAAATTTGTCCCTTCATCCCAAAACAGAAATTATAACAGGGGTTATGGAACATGAATGCTCCACCATTGTTAAGGAATTTTTTAAAAGTAAAAGATAGCAGCATACTAGCTTATTCCTGATTATTTTGAAGGATTAAAAATAGAGTACATTATCAGATCAAAATAGTCACCATCTTTTTTGACATGTTGTTTTAAAACAGCCTCTTTCTCCATTCCTATCTTTTCCATAATTTTTCCTGAGGCAGGATTGTGAATAAAATGAGTCGCGAAAATTTTATTGAGATTAAGTTGGCTGAAACCAAAATTCACAATTGCTTTGGCAGCTTCAGTTACATATCCTTTATTCCAGTAAGGCATTCCTATCCAATATCCAAGCTCTGCTTTGTCATCATCACGGTCATGAAGACCTATAGCACCTATAATGTGCCATTCTTTATTCCGTATACCAAAAGTATAACCAGTATTGTTTTTAAAAGATTCCTCGGACATTTTGATCCAGAGCCTGGCATCATTATCAGTATATGGATGTGGAATATTAGACGTCAGATCAGAATAAATCCGATGCTGAAGATAGTTAGTAATCAACGGAATATCTTTTTCTTCCAGCTTAGAAAGGACAAGCCTCTCCGTTTCCAGCACAGGAAATTCTTTTATCATATGTGATTGGTTTTTATTAATAACAATTTGGACATGGCTTTCCCAACTTACCTTTGAAGTTACAGGTCTTTACCCAGGAAGTAAAGCCCTTTCAGGGTATGAAGCCTGTCCATGACATGAATTTTATCCGTCAGGGGCTTGTATACATGAGAAACACCACCGGTTGCGACTACAAAACAATCGTCATTAACCTCATCATTGATTCGGTTAATAAAGCCTTCAACCATTCCCAGGAAACCATATACCATCCCGCTCTGCATACAGGTTACCGTATCCAGCCCCAGAACTGATTTAGGTTTTTTCAGCTCGATGTCAGGGAGCTGTGCTGTCTGGCTGATCAGTGAATTTAACGAAGTAACTATTCCCGGTGCAATAATAACGCCTAATGTCTCCCCGTTTTCGGCTACACAGCTGGCAGTAAGAGCGGTTCCGAAATCGATAATAATCTTTTTCCTGTCCGGATACAGATTATGAGCAGCTACAAGATTTGCATAAATATCTGTTCCCATCTGTTTTGATTTTGCCTGAACGCCTGAGGGTGTTGTTCTGTCAACAATAACAGGAAGAATCCCATGTATTTTTTTAATTCCGGAGCTCATTACTTTAGTAAGCTGCGGAACCACAGATCCTATAATCACTTTGTCAATTTCTTTAGGCTCAATTTTATAGGTCTGATACAGCATCAGCATCTGCACATAAAGTTCGTCTGCGGTCCGGTAAGGTTTTGTATTGATTACCCAAGAAATATCACAGTTATCTCCATTGAAAAGACCAAATCGGATGTTACTGTTCCCTACATTTATTACAATTGAATTCATTTATATTTTAACAGGCTATGATTTGAAAAAATTTTCCTCCCAAATTTATAAAAAAATAAAAGGAGTACTTTCAAA
Organism: Chryseobacterium flavum; assembly: GCF_003385595.1. Lineage (GTDB taxonomy): Bacteria > Bacteroidota > Bacteroidia > Flavobacteriales > Weeksellaceae > Chryseobacterium > Chryseobacterium flavum. The sequence goes on from NZ_QNUE01000002.1 coordinate 351,547, forward strand.
TACTCCTTTTATCTATATGTTTATCGTTTTATTTTATTTCTATAAAGTTATCCGCCATATTCACATCTGCAATTCTCTGGCTGAAATCAATTCCCAATACAGACAATTGAGATTTTGAATAAGGAATCGTTACAGTATATTCCTTCTGGGTCCAAGGCCAGTACGGCATGGTCTTAAAATCACCATACACATCTTTTTCTTTCCATGTATGCGTCATATTCAATGGAATCTGATACGTAACTATTTTCTTATCTTTAGTCATTACACTGAAATCTACAGGCATAGGAACCTGTCCATTGTTTACCAGAGTAATTGTAGTGGATTGGGCATCATATTTCACATCTTTGATTCCGTAATCAATTGTTTTGGTTGTATTGATCCAGTAATTATGGAACCATTTCAGATCCATTCCTGAAACTTTTTGAGCAATATGAAGAAAATCCCTGTCTGAAGGATGTTTCATACTCCACTGATCATAATATTGCTTTAAGGTTTCTGCAAGATTTTGTTCCCCCATAATATATCCCAGCTGAACCAGGTATAATTCACCTTTTACATAAGATGCATACGTATAAGAAGTCCCGTTATCATGATGGTCTCCTAACCATACAGCAGGTTCTTCGATTCCTTTTTTAACAAAGTTCCGGTAAGCATCCAGTGTTTTTGCAAAAGGATTTGGAAGCTCTTCGGGAAAAAGCTGGTACATGGTATAGCCTTCGGCATAGCTTGTAAACCCTTCATCCATCCATGGACGTACGGATTCATTTGTTGCAAGCATTTGCTGGTACCATGAATGAGATCCTTCATGAGCCATAAGCCCCATCAGATCCTTTATGCTTTTGGCTTCACCTAAAATCATGGTACACATTCCGTATTCCATTCCACCGTCTCCACCCTGAATAAATGCGTAAGTCGGATATACATATTTACCAAAATGAGAATTCATAATCTGGAAATATTTGGTAATATAAGGCTGAGCCTCCCCCCAGACCTTAGTTTTATCATTTTTCTGATATACCAGATATACTTTCGGACCATCAGGAACATTGAAACTCTCCACAGAATAATCCCTGTCTGCACTCCATGCAAAATCAAGAATATTTTTCGCAGTCCACTTCCAGGTTGCCTTTTTATCTTTTTCTGTTTTGATTTTCGCATTGGAATCATATCCTTTCACTTCTGCCGGATTTTCAAGAATTCCGCCCGCACCTACAACATAATCCTTATTGATTTTAATGGTCACGTCAAAATCAGAGAATGGGGCATGGAATTCCCTGCCCATATAATCAAATGTTGCCCAGCCGTCATAATCGTATTCAGCAATTTTGGGGTACCACTGTGTCATTGTCATATCAACACCTTCCCTGTTGTTTCTTCCGCTTCTTCTGATCTGCTGAGGTATTACAGCATCCCAGTCCATCGTAAACGTTGTTGTGGAATTTGGTTTGATAGGCTCTGACAGATACACCTTCATAATAGTTTCCTGAACTTCAAATTTCAAATCTTTTCCATTCTGCCTGATCCAATGGATATTCTGAACTCCCTCCTGATCTTTCGGAATAGAAGCCAATCGTGAAATTCCATCTTTCTGCAACCTTCCGTCACCATTTTTTCCCTGGGAAGCGACTCTTTGATCCATCATAGAATTAGGTTTAAAAGCATTCCAGTATAAGTGGAAATAAACCACATTCAGTTCATCCGGTGAATTGTTGGTGTATTCTATAGTTTGTTTTCCCTGATAGGTAAATTTTTCAGCATTGACATCAATATCCATCTTGTACTTTGCAGCCTGCTGATAATAAGCTCCTTGCTGAGCCTGAAATTGTGAAATGATAAACGCAAAAATGATTGCAGCCGATTTTCTCATTTAAAATTTTATTTTTTTCTAAAGGTAGGTAATTTAAATAACACCCTCAAATAGGAGTTATTTTGAAATTTTAGATGGTTTTGGGTATTAATTGTTAAATTGTTTATCAAACTTTAAGATCTTTTTGATCAGGGTAATCTGCCCCAGATGGTAATAGCCATGTTCAATCATGCCATCAATATTTCTTCGGTAAGTACCATATTTTTCATCTACAAAGACTTCGTCAAGTTTGGACTCCGGCATCTGTTCCAATAATCCTGCAAATTTTTCAGCATCTACCCAGAGTTTATTCAGCAGGTCTTCCCATTGTTCCCGGGATTCTATGGGCGGAAGATCAAAACTGAATTGATCTTTGATCTCAAGGCCTCCTCCTTCAAAAACATTAACAATTCCTGCTATATAATAATCAATATGAAAAGTAAGCATTGCAATAGTATTTAAAGAACCTATCTTCGTGACGGCTTGTTGCCAATCTACATCTGAAAGCTGATCTTTAAAATTAGTATTGGCAATCCAGAGACCATCCAGCATAACTTCTCTGAATCTTTTTGATAATTGTAATACTGAACTCATAGTTACTATTTTATTTATCGTTTTTAAAGATAAGCAATTGGAAAATAACATTTTAAATTTCAACGATTTACTGATTACGTAGATATTTATAAGCACAAAAAACCTCAGATACAAAAGTATCTGAGGCCTGTGTTATAATTTTTAAATTACAATTATTTTTTGTCAGAAGTTTCCTTCTTTCCGCTGTTTAAAATCTTTTCAAGGATTCTTAGCGTAATCAGGTAAGTGGGTTTTACTCCCGTAAGTCCCAGTCCTCCTGAAGACAATGTACTTCCTGTTTCCAATGGATTATCAGATGCATAATAAGCATAGCATACAAACAGCTCAGGCGAAATATGATGCCTGATTTTGGAAGCTACCTGGATAGCCTTCTGATAATGTGCCCCTTCCATTTCAAGCCCGATTGCTTTCCATGAAGTATTCATAAAATACGAAAGAATATCTCTGTTTTGAAGAGAAGTTCCCAAAACCGTAATCATTGGTCCTTCGAATGCTTTTAGTTCATCATCCTTAAAATCTTCAAGTTTCAATGCATTTTCAAAAGGATAATTGTCTGCAGTACCTTCAAAGATATGGGAGGTTGGAATCATAATATCTCCTTTTTCTCCGGTAAGAATACCTGCTTTTCCCATAATGGAAACAGATTTTACATGCATCATATATACCTCTCCTTTATGTTCAAAAGGCCTCAGCAACTCATCCATTACTTCAAATGCCTGCTCTCCGAAGGCATAGTCAAACACCATCACTACATCATCTCCTCCAAACTTAAGATGGCTGAAAGGTGTATTTTTCAGATTAGTCTTACCCAGATCAATGATCTGAACATCTATATTACTTCCGCTTTTATCTGCAATATGAATCATTCCTTCTTCCAAAGCATACTTTAATACTTTATCACGAAGGTCTTTTTTGTTTGAAATATCTTCATACAGCTTATAGTCTACCTCATGATGATGTTTTTTCTTAAGTGCATCATTAGCATACAGCATATTTTTTACCGAATGCATATTGGCTGAAATAATATGTAACGGACGCATATGAAGATCATTTTCAAATAAAACTTCCTTCACTTTATTGGCCCATTTCTCTCCAAAATAATGATGTCCTACCCTTTCCTTTAATATGGCACTGAAATGAATTTCCCTCTCTCTTGATTCTTTTGCATCTTCAAGACTTACTTTTCCTAAGTTATAAATGATTTTAAATAAGCGGTCAGGATTATTATCATCACCAAAAGTATTATAAGCCCTTAAAGTTTCATCAAAAGTTCTTCCTATTAAAGATGAAAGGTGTATAAGTGCAACTTCTTTTTCCTTTCTGCTGAATTTTTTTTCTCCTTTCACTACTTCTTCAATAATTTTGAAGGCGCGTGTCGGTTTCCAGTTTTCGTCCTGGATGAAAGCGAGGTTACGGATTTTATCAGCTTCTATAAATAGGAAGGTAAGATGGGTAAGAATGTCATAAATTTCAGAACGCCCTAACAGAACTTCGATATTCATCTGGTGTTCGTCTATTCTATAACAGTTCCTTCTTCTTTTCTTGGGAACTATCGGTTCGAAACTTCCTTTATCAAACCCTTCATCAGATGTAAGATGAATAAAAGCACATTCTTCAATTCCTTCAGGAAGTCTGTCTAAAACATACATCAATCCATCAAGCTCCAGTTTATTAGGGATATTCATAGTCCCGTAAATCTCCGGATTGATTGTTTTCAACAAACTCCTAAGGCTCTCTCCTGAAACACCACCCGGCTTGAAAAATCCTCTATAAAATAAATGTCTCATAGAGATATATAACCTTTCAATAGCCTCTGTTGTTTCTCTTGCTCTAGAATTTGTCATAAAATAAATTTCACACAAATATACAAAATCTTTGTCCATTTTATTTTAACTATCTTTTAATAAGTAGCTTAATACTGTACATGTTGTATTTTGTATAAATGAGGCACCCATCCCGTTAAAACAGGCCTTTATTGTTAATCAGTAATACAATCCACAGCTCATACCCCCGGCAAAAAACATTAAACCAATGTTTAATTTATGTTAATTTTTAAAACAACCCCTATTTTTTTAGGGTCAAAATGATTTCGATTCATTTTTTTTGTAAATTTGCCCTGTAAAAAATCACCCAATATGTCAACCTTAAGATTCAAAGCGTTAGAAACCCTACCATTTAAGGACTTCAGAAGAGACAACTCAGTTGAGGTTCCTGCAAAACTTTCAGAATTATTCTGCAAAAATGTTTTCTCAGAAGAAACCATGAGAGAATATTTAACGAAAGAAGCATTCAGCTCTATCATGGATGCCATTAAAAAAGGAACCAAAATACAGAGACATATAGCAGACCAGGTAGCTGTAGCTATGAAAGACTGGGCAATGAGCAAAGGAGTTACCCACTACACTCACTGGTTTCAGCCTTTAACAGGAACTACAGCAGAAAAGCATGATTCTTTCTTTACTCCGATAGAAGGAGGAAGAGCCATCGAAAGATTCAGCGGAAACATGCTGATCCAACAGGAGCCTGACGCATCTTCTTTCCCGAACGGAGGTATCAGAAATACGTTTGAAGCAAGAGGATATACTGCCTGGGATCCTACTTCTCCGGCTTTCATCATGGGAACCACCTTATGCATTCCGTCAATCTTCATTTCCTATACAGGAGAAACATTAGATTACAAAGCTCCTCTTTTAAGAGCCCTGAATGCTGTGGATGAAGCTGCCACCAGTGTAATGCAGTATTTTGACAAAAACGTTACAAAAGTAACTCCTACTTTAGGATGGGAACAGGAATATTTCCTTGTGGATTCAGCATTATACCAGTCACGTCCTGACCTTGTATTAACAGGAAAGACTTTATTAGGGCATTCACCTGCCAAAGGACAACAGCTTGATGACCATTACTTTGGTTCTATTCCGACAAGAGTTATGAATTTCATGAAAGAGCTGGAAATTGAATGCATGAAATTGGGGATTCCTGCAACTACAAGACACAATGAGGTTGCACCCAATCAGTTTGAATTAGCTCCTATGTTTGAGGAAGTAAACGTTGCTGTAGATCACAATTCATTATTAATGGATATTATGGCAAGGGTTGCCCACAAACACCATTTCCACATTCTTTTCCACGAAAAACCATTTGCAGGAGTAAACGGAAGCGGTAAGCACAATAACTGGTCTTTAGCAACAGATACAGGTGAAAACCTATTGAGCCCGGGAAAAAACCCAAAGAAAAACTTACAGTTCCTGACATTCTTTGTGAACACAATTAAAGCGGTTCATGAATATGCTGATTTATTAAGAGCAAGTATTGCTTCTGCAAGCAATGATCACAGACTTGGTGCCAATGAGGCCCCTCCGGCAATTATCTCTGTATTCATCGGAAGTCAGCTGTTCAGCGTTCTGGAAGAGCTTGAAAAAGTAACCAACGGAAAATTATCACCGGAAGAAAAAACAGAATTAAAGTTAAATGTAGTAGGAAAAATTCCTGAAATCCTGTTAGACAATACTGACAGAAACAGAACTTCTCCTTTTGCATTTACAGGAAATAAATTCGAAATCAGAGCAGTAGGCTCGTCAGCAAACTGTGCAGAGTCTATGACTGTAATGAACACTATTGCAGCAAAACAATTAAATGATTTCAAGAAAGAAGTTGATGCTTTAATTGAATCTGGTCTTAAGAAAGATGAAGCTATTTTTAATATATTGAGAGAATACATCAAACAGTGTAAAAACATCATGTTTGAAGGAGATGGATATTCTGATGACTGGGCAAAAGAAGCTAAGAAAAGAGGATTAAATAACCTTAAAACAACTCCTGAAGCCTTAAAACAGGAAATGGATAAGAAATTCCTGGACCTTTATGAAGAGATGGGAATTTTCACCCACAGAGAAGTTGAGGCAAGAAACGAGATCAAATTAGAAAAGTATTCTACTGTTATTGATATTGAAGCAAGAGTATTAAGTGATATCGCAAGAAACCACATCATTCCTTCTGCATTAAATTACCAGAACAGATTAATTGAAAACGTAAAAGGTCTTAAAGAAATCTTTGGTGATAAAGAATTCAAATCTCTGGCAAAGGAACAGATGAGTTTAATTACAAGCATTTCCGAAAATGTTTCTAAAATCAAGCTTGGTGTTGAAGATTTAATCCAAGCCAGAGAAGCAGCAAAAAGCATATCAGACAGCCAAAAACAGGCAGAAAGCTATTGTAACAAAGTAAAACCATTATTTGATCCGATCAGAGAAGCTTCTGATGCATTGGAAATGATGGTTGACGATGAGCTTTGGCCTATGACAAAATACAGAGAAATGTTGTTTACAAAATAACATCTGTAAAGTTCCATATTAGTTTAAATTCCCCGGTTTCCCGGGGAATTTTTTGTATTTCTTAACAATTTGGTAAAGTCATCCCTTACATCAGAAAACCTGATCTATAGAAGAAATTCGATATCGTTTGTTAAAGAATCTTAATAAAAAAAACCGCACACTCACCAAAAAATGGCGGTTGCGGTTTATTTTTCTTTAACATATGTAAATTATATGTTAAAATGTGTTAAAATAAGATCCTGACAATTATCATATCAGGGGTCTTTTATTCGGAATCTCTACTTTTGTAATGCTTTTGAAAATAAATATTCCTTTTTAACACGGATAATCAAATATATATGAAGAAAAGAGTTTTGTTTTATTTAGTTGCTTTAGTTACTACAGTTTCAATGCAATCGTGTGCTACAAATTATGTAGTTTCAAAACCAGCAACTTACGCTAAAGAATACAAAACAGATGCCAAACTAGCTTCTATAGACAGCAAAAAAATTGAGCAGGATAAGCAGAGACTTATTGATTCCTTTCTTGCTGAAAAGACAGCCGCTCTAGCTAATGCAAAGAAAGCTATCAAGAATTCTGAGATTGCCAAGGCAGTAAAATACAACAAAACCATTGATGGTATCCTTGAAGAGGCAGAAACCTATCTTGGAACTCCATACAGATACGGAGGTACAACAAGAAGAGGTATAGATTGTTCAGCTTTTGTTCTTTCAGTATTTGGAGCAGCTGCAGGTCTTACTTTACCCAGAGTAGCTGCATCACAGGCACAGGAAGGTGAAAGAATTGAAAAAGGAGACCTGCAAAAAGGAGATCTGATTTTCTTTTCTCACGGAAGGAGAATTTCTCATGTAGGCATTGTAGAAAGTGTTTCTGAAGATGGTGAAGTAAAATTCATCCACGCAGCAACATCAAAAGGAGTAATGATTTCTTCACTTAATGATTCATATTGGGGTCCTAAGTACAGATTTGCAAAAAGAGTCATTAATGAAAACGGAGAAGCGTACAATAATTTAGCAGCTGTTACTCCTGCTACACCAGCAAATTTTTAATTTTATAAATAATTGATTTAAATAATGAAGCCATCAGATTTGATGGCTTTTTTATTTTAAGCTGTTTCATATCAATGTATCCTTAATACAATATAGTATTAATATCAGCTGTTCTTATCAATTTCGATATCCAGTTTATACAAGAGTCCATAAACTTCAGAAAGAGAAAACCTGGCCTTTTTAAGCCTGTTTGAAGCAGGGTCTATAGTATAATTGAATGAAGTTACAAAATTTGATTTTTCAAGGTTTGTATTATCAAAAACAGCACCGGATAAATCACAATGGCTGAAGACAGCCCCTGACAGATCACATTCCGCAAAATCAACTTCGATAAGCCTGGAATCTCTAAAAACAGTTTTTTTAACAGAGGTCTGATAGAATACAGAATTGTTTAAGGAGCAACTGTCAAATGTAAAAGACAGTCCAAATTCATTACAATCATTAAACTGGAGACCAAACATTTTACACTCTTTGAAAAGAGTATCATGAAATGCAGTTTTAATTAATTTTGCCATACTCATATTACAGCCTATAAACTCGCAATCCGTAAAGCTGAAACCAGACAATTCCGCATATTCAAAATTACAGTTTCTGAATGTACAGCTTTCATACTCCCCTTTTTCTAAGGGAAGCCGGATAAAGTTCATGCTTTCAAAATATTGATCTGAAATATAAGGGTCTTTCATCAGGTAAGATTTATTAAATGACAGCTCAATCAATCTTTTGCAAAGGAGGACGGTCTGACGGAAAACAGTTATACCAAACTGTTCTTATCAGAATAATTAAGTTTAAAGAAGATAAAAGTCATCATAGAAAAGGCCAGCAATGAACTTCCTCCATAGCTAAAATAAGGCAGAGGGATACCTACTGTCGGGAACAGCCCCATAACCATCCCTAAATTGATCGAAAAGTGCATAAGCAATATAGAGGCAAAACAATAACCAAATACACGGTTAAAGGTGGATTTCTGTTGTTCTGCAAGATAATAGATCCGGCCTATATATACCATATAGCACAGAATAAGAACAGCACTTCCTACAAACCCCCATTCTTCTCCTACTGTACAGAAGATATAATCCGTTTCCTGTTCCGGTACAAATTTACCCTGGGTAACAGATCCTTCGCGGTATCCTTTACCCAGAAGGCCTCCTGATCCAATAGCTGTTTTTGAATATAATAAATTATATCCTGAAGTATCTCTGAAAGCCTTTTCTCCTTTATAAAGAACTTCGATTCTTTCCCGCTGGTGTTTTGGAAGCTTCTCTAAAAGATAAGGAGATCCAAAAGCCAATCCACACAGCAAAAGGATAGATCCCGCAATTCCGGAAATAGAAATTATATCCCAGGACATTCTATGATAATTCATAGCAATCAGTACTGCGGCAATCACAACAACAACAGCTGCAACATATACAGGAGGAATAGCCAGTGAAACTAAAAACACTCCCGCAAAAATAAATCCAATTCCAAAGAGAAGACCACTAAGTCCTTCTCTATATAATGCAATGAAAAATGCAATGAATACAAGCATGGACCCAACATCAGGAATAGCCAGCACAACAGCAGCAGGAATTCCAATGATAGCAAGGGCTGTCCATAAAGATTTTTTATTTTTAAGATTAAAATCAGGACCGGAAACATAATTGGCAAGCATTAAAGCTGTTCCTATTTTGGCAAACTCAACAGGCTGCATTGTAAAGCTCCCGAACTTATACCAGTTCTTTTGCCCCAGAATTTCCTTCCCAAAAGGGAAAAGCCCTATCAGCAACAGTACACCACCTATATAGATGATCCCCGCCATATTTTCAAAAAACTTACTTCTTCCTACAAATATGACTAACCCTACAAAAAGAGAAATACAGAAAAAAAGCAGCTGTTTTTCTCCTAGCTTCTGATCTACACTGTAAATATTTGCAATCGCGAAAATGCAAAGCAGGAAATACAGCCCAAGACCAAGTTTATCTATTCCTTCCGTCCATTTCATCGCTTTGCAGGTTTAGTATTTTTAGTTTCCTCTTCTATCTTCTTCTTAAGCTTAGCTTTTTGCTGTTTTACAAATTCAAGGCTGTCCTGTATTCTTTTACGTTTAACGGAATCTGCCTTGGGGTCCACATATAATCCTTTGCGTTTCAGATCTGCAACCCATTGTCTTTTATATTCAGGCATAAAGCTTGCGCTGGTCATTTTTTTATAAAGATGTTCTCTCTTAAGATCCCCTGTAATATACTTTTCTGCAATTACTGTACACGCAGGACCAGCCCATGTTGCACCAAACCCCGCGTGCTCCATTACCGCCGCAACTACAATTTTAGGTTTGTCTGCCGGAGCAATCAGCACAAAGATCGAGTTATCTTTTCCTTGAGGTACCTGTGCAGTACCTGTTTTAGCCAACTGGGTAAAATCATTGGATTTTAAACTCCTTGCAGTACCTCTGAGAACCACCGCCTCCATACCTTTCAGAACCGGATCAAAGTGCTTAGGATCTACAAGTGTCTTATGTTTTACTTTAAATCTGGGGTCCGGATTAGGCTTCCCATCAATGGATTTCACAATATGCGGAGTATAATACCATCCTCTGTTTGCAATAGCAGCAACATAGTTGGCAATTTGTAAAGGAGTAATCATGATATCTCCTTGTCCCATTCCATTGAAAACCGCTCCGGTAGCTAAAGGATCCCAGTTTTTGAAATCTTTTTTACCACTGTATTTATTTAAAGCTTTCTGTCTTTTTTCATAAAATTCACCACTTGGAATTCTTCCTTTTGCCCCTGAAGCAAGGTCATTATTTAAAAATTCGCCTACTCCAAAGCTGTTCATTATCTTTTTCCATTCATCCACTCCTCTGGAAGGATCCCCCGGATATTTATTCATGATAGCCAGATAAGCGTGTGAAAAATAACAGTTACTTGATACCTGAATAGACGGAATCAGAGGATCTGCTCCTCCATGTCCTTTAATCCTTAGCCCTTTATAGTAAAAACCTCCTCCACAAGGAAAGATTGTATTCTCATCCATTACTCCCATCTGCATTCCGGCAAGGGCAGTCAGCAATTTGAAAGTAGACCCCGGAGGGTAAGCAGCCTGAACAGACCGGTCAAAAGTAGGTTTGTTCTCATACAGCGTATCTTTTGAGAGCGCATACAGATTTTTGGACTTATTGGGACCGGTAAATAAATTAGGATCAATATCAGGACCTGAAGCCAATGTTAAAATCTCCCCGTTATTCGGATCAATGGCAACGATTGCTCCATGCTTATTAACAAGCATTTCTTCAGCCATTCGCTGGAGATCATAATCAATGGTTAATGTAATATCCTTCCCGGTAACAACATCTTTATCCAGTGCACCGTTTTTATATGAACCTATATTCCGGAGCCTGATATCTTTCTGGATATATTTCATCCCTTTTATTCCCCGTAGTTCTTTCTCATAGGATTTCTCAACACCTTTCTTTCCGATAAAGTCTCCCGGTAAATAATAGGTTGAATCTTTTTTGATCTCTGCATCGTTTACTTCATTGGTATATCCAAGAAGGTTTCCGGAAGTTGATACTTCATATTGACGCTGAGGTCTTTGCACAATATTAAATGCAGGATATTTAAAAATAATCTCCTGAACTCTTGCAATATCTTCCCTGCTGAGATCCTTCAGGAAAGTCATCGGGGTAAGCTTGGAATAATATTTTTCCTTTTTAATGGTATTGATTCTGTTAATAAAATCTCTTTTACTAATCTTCATCAGACTGCAAAAACCCAATGTGTCAAAATCCGGCTTCATGAGAGCCTGAGTAAATGAGATTTCATAAGCAGGCTGGTTTCCCACCATAATTTTTCCATTCCGGTCAAAAATGACTCCCCGCTGAGGAATTACATATTCTATTTTAATTGAAGTATTAGCGGCATTTAACGCATAACGATCCGTAAACAATTGTAAATAAGCCAGCCTCGCCACAAAAATAAGGGCGATCACGACAAGAATTGAAAAAATTTTTAAATAACGTGTGTTCAAACTTTCTGTTTGATTTTAAATATTAATGCGTAAACAACTATAAAGATAAACGAAATTACACTCGTCACCAACACATTAAATAATATTTCAAAAAATCTGCTAAATTTAAAGAATTCAATATACTGAACCAAAAGCTGGTGCAGAAAAATACTTGAAAATAAAAATAGCAAAAACTGCGCCCATTGAAGGGACTGAAAAGAGAAAAAATCAGTAGACGTATCGGTAGACGTCCTGAATATAAGAGTCCTGAAGTAAGCAATCAATGTAGTAGCAAATGCATTGATCCCCCATGAATAATGGAACCCATCAATAGCCAGACCTATTAAAAAGCTTAATGCAAGAAATTGAAATTTATTTCTGAAAAAAGGATAAAACATAACAAAAACGGGATAAAGTACCGGAGTATATTTCCCGAAAAGTGTAATTCTGTTCAATACAAATATCTGTAAAGCAACAAGAAAGATCATAATCAATATGTCTGTAAATAAAGTTCTGCTAATCATTTTCCTTTTTTATTACAGCCTGCATAGTATCCTGAATCTTCTGCACTTCTGCTTTTTTAAGATTCTTTACTACGTACACTTTATTTAACGCACCCATTTTTTCACTCAGTTCTACTGATATATCCCAAAAGCCGGTTTTATTGTCTACGGAATATCCTGCGATAGTTCCGATCATTACCCCTTTGGGAAAAATTGCAGATTTTCCGTCAGTTACAACGCTATCTCCTATTTTTAAAGCCACATATTTTGGAATATCGGCAAGATGCATTACCCGGGAATTATCTCCATTCCAAGTCAAGGTTCCAAAATATCCTGAATTTTTAAGTGCTGCATTAATTCTGATCTTGTTTACGCTCAGGACAGACTGTACCAATGCATAACTGTCGGTAGAATTAATAACAATACCCGCAATACCTCTAGGTGCCATCACCCCCATTTGCGGGAACACACCATCTCTCCGGCCACGGTTGATAGTAAAATAATTATTTCTTCTATTGATACTGTTAAAGACTATTTCTCCATCTACAAAAGTATAGATCTGCCCTCCTCCTATGGTATCGTGAACTTTTCTGAAAACAGGATTCTTAGCTCCTTCTTTCCCATAAAGCTCAGTCATAAGGGCCTTATTCTGAGCAACAAGGTCTTCATTAATCTGTTTAAGCTTAAGATAGGAAACCCCCTCATCAATATAGCCCGACACCCATGAATTCAAAGCAGCCGTCTGGCCAGCGATCCAGGATCTCTGCATGGCATTTCTGGAAAATATCAGAACCAAAGCAATAATTTGCAGGAATATAAAGAAGACAAAAAGAGTGTTCTTCGAAAATAGTCTCAGCAAAAATCCCATTCAGATATATAGTCGTAAAAGTTAAAATTATTTAATTAAGAAATTGAATTTATCCATATTCTTAAGAGCAATCCCTGTTCCGCGAACAACAGCTCTCAACGGATCTTCAGCTACAAATACAGGTAATCCTGTTTTTTTATGAATTCTATCCGCCAGGCCTCTCAATAGCGCTCCTCCACCTGCTAAGTAAATACCTGTTTTATAGATATCTGCTGCCAGTTCGGGAGGAGTAAGAGAAAGAGTTTCCATAACTGCATCCTCAATTCTGATGATAGATTTGTCTAATGCACGGGCAATCTCTTTATATCCAACCATAATTTCTTTAGGTTTACCTGTAATCAGGTCTCTACCCTGTACCGGAATATCTTCAATATCAACATCCAGATCTTCTACTGCAGAACCTACTTCAATTTTAATTCTTTCAGCAGTTCTTTCTCCGATGTACAGGTTATGGTGCGTTCTTAAGTAATATGCGATATCATTGGTGAATACATCTCCTGCAATTTTCACAGACTTATCGCAAACAATACCACCGAGAGCTACAACAGCAATCTCAGTTGTTCCCCCGCCTATATCGATAATCATATTTCCTTCGGGCTTCTGCACATCAATACCTACCCCTATTGCCGCAGCCATTGGCTCATAAATCAAACGTACTTCTTTTGCATTTACTTTCTGGGCAGAATCTCTTACAGCTCTTTTCTCAACTTCAGTAATGCCAGAAGGAATACAGATAACAATCCTTAGTGCAGGTTGAATAAATTTACCCTTGATCCCAGGAATTTTTTTGATAAATTCCTTAATCATATGTTCAGAAGCATGAAAGTCAGCAATAACCCCATCCTTCAGCGGACGGATTGTTTTGATATCCTCATGAGTCTTACCTTGCATATGCTTGGCCTGCTCTCCTACAGCAATCGGCTTACCCGATGAACGTTCAATTGCAACAATTGAAGGCTGATCTATAACAATTTTATTATTATGGATGATAAGGGTATTAGCAGTTCCAAGGTCTATCGCAATTTCTTGCGTAAACATATCAAATAAACTCATATTTTTCTTCTGATTTTAAGTTTACAAAGATATAAATTTAACAATACTAAAGAAATTTCATAACAATATAATTTGGTTAAAATTTTATTAAAATTTATAATTCTTTATTAACTTTTACTTTAGACATTTACAGACTTCCAATTAAACTAAAATTAACAGAATAAAGACAGGGATAAAAGACAGAATTCGTTTGATAAACAATATGCCGGAATTTCAACAACAAAGCTATCCTTAATACGAAGTCAGGCCCGCACTGAATTTTTGAAGACTCATTATTCTGAAACGCTCAGACCAAGCCAAAATTCCTATAGTTTTTTACGATAATTATCATATATACTATCAGAGGATGATTAATTAAAAAAAACGTAAATTTGCGACTGCTTATGTTACAGTATTCCAACATCCATCAAACATCAAATTTTGCCGTGCTTTCGATAAGCTACGAAAAGGCTGATGTAGAAACGAGAGGAAAATTTGCATTCTTTGATGAAAACATCAAAAATTTTGTTGCCAGGGTCCATCAGGAAGATCTGGGTGATGCCTTCGTTGTGTCTACCTGTAACAGAACTGAAATCTATACAACTTCTCCAAATTATCTTTTGGTAGCTGAAGAATATTGCAAAACAATCGGAGTTCAGCTTACTGACTTCCTTCAGTTTGCCAATATCCTTACTAAGGAAGAAGCACTCATTCATCTTTTCAGAGTAGCCGCAGGACTTGAGAGCCAGATTATCGGTGATTTTGAAATTATAGGCCAGATCAAAAAAGCATATAACCGCTTTAAAAAAGAAAGACAGAATTCCAATCCTTATCTGGAAAGAGCGATCAATGCAGCCATTCAGATTTCGAAAAGAATAAAGAATGAAACCGGTATATCAAATGGTGCCGCCTCTGTTTCCTATGCTGCTGTTCATTATATTTTAAACAGTCAGAAAAGAATTAATGAAAAAAACATTCTTCTTTTAGGTGTGGGTGAAATAGGACAGAATACTGTTGAAAACCTGGTCAAACACGTCTACCAGCCGAAAATCAAAATTGCTAACAGAACGCAGGAAAAAGCTGAAAAAATTTCTCAGAAATACAATATTCCTCATGTTGATTATTCTGATTTTGACAAGGAATTAAAAAATACGGATATTCTTATTGTGGCAACCGGTGCAAAGCACCCTATTGTCAATCAGTCTCATTTTCCTAACGGAAAGGAAACACTGGTAATAGACCTTTCTATTCCTCATAATGTTGAAAAAAATGTTACTGAAAATGAAAATGTCACCTTAATTGATGTGGATGAACTTTCAAAACAAATTCAGGAAACCATTCAACAGAGAGAAAGAGAGATTCCAAAAGCTGAAAAGATCATCAAAGAATTGATGAAAGACTTCATCGAATGGGAGAAAAAGAGAAAGCTTGCTCCTAATATTCATCATTTCAAAGCCGTTTTAAAGAATATGGAGCGCAATGAAATGCATAATTTCTATAAAAAGAATAAATACATAAACATCACGGACATGGAACTTTCTGATAAAATGATCCAGAAAATCACCAACCGTTTTGCAAAATATATCATCGATAATCCCTTAAAAGCCGAAGAAATTAGTAAATTAATGCACGAAATATTAGTTGAACAACCAAACAACGAATTCAATGAAAAGCATTAGAATTGGAACCAGAAATTCCGCACTTGCACTTTGGCAAGCTAGAGAGGTTGCGAGGCACCTTCAGAACAACAATTATTTAACGGAGATTATCCCGATTGTTTCTTCCGGTGATAAAAATCTTAATCAGCCATTATATTCTTTAGGCATTACGGGTGTTTTTACAAGAGACCTTGATGTCGCATTATTAAATGATGAAATTGATATTGCCGTACATTCCTTAAAAGATGTACCTACTCAGTTACCTCAGAATATTGAAATGGTTGCATACCTTGAAAGAGATTATCCTCAGGATATTCTGATCAGAAAAGAATCTGCAAGGAACAAAGAGTTTCATGAGCTTAAACTTGCCACAAGCAGTTTGAGAAGAAGAGCTTTTTGGTTAAGGCATTATCCAACCGCTGCATTTTCAGATATTCGCGGAAACATCCAGACCCGCCTCCAAAAACTTGAGGAAGGAGACTTTGATGCTACGATTCTTTCACTTGCTGGTATAAAAAGAATGAAAATGGAAATCGATTACGAAATGCTTCCATTAATGATTTCTGCCCCATCCCAGGGTGTTATTGCCGTTGCAGGACATTCTTCCAAATCTGAAATCAACGAGATACTATCTAAGATTAATCACAAGCCTACACAAATCTGTGTAGAGATAGAAAGAAACTTCTTAAGCACTTTAGAAGGAGGCTGTACTGCTCCCATCGGAGCATTTGCTGAAATTATTGAAGACCAGATCCGCTTTAAAGCTGCGCTTTGTTCCCTGGATGGAAAGAACTGTATCGCTGTAGATGAAAATTTTGTGTATAACTCAACAGAAAATTTCGGTGAAAAATACGCAAAGGTAGTTCTTGAAAACGGTGGAAAAGAATTAATGTCTGAAATCAAAAGTCAGATCTGATTCTGACAGATTTACATCCATTCCCAGTTTTTCTTTTTCAGTTTTAAATCTAAAGACATGAAAATCTTATTTACCAAAAATATAGACCAAGCGATTATATCCAAAGAATTAGGAGAGCATATTTCGGCTGATTGTGTTGAGGTAATTAAGACCCAGCCTATCATGATCAATCCATTTGACCTGAAAAACTTTTCACTGATTTTTACCAGTGTAAACGGAGTGATTGCATTTTTTAAAAACCGCTTTAAACCTAATGAGGATTTTACGGCAAAAAATTACAATAAGATCTATTGTGTAGGTGAAAAAACAAAAAAAGAACTTAGAAAACATGGTTTTGGAACTTTTAAAGTATTGAAAAATGCAGAAACATTATCCAGATTTATCATCAGCAAATGCCAGCATGAACAATTCCTTCATTTCTGTGGTAATCTTGCATTGAATGTTCTGGATAAAGATCTTCCGCTGCAAAATATCAAATACAAAAAGATCACAATATATAATACAGAGGAAACCAATCCTTTAATAACTGAAAAATATCATGCTGCGGTATTTTTTAGTCCAAGTGGAGTTCGTAGTTTTGCAAAGCAAAATTCACTGGAGGACATGATGCTTTTTTCGATTGGAGAAACCACTTCCGGTGAACTGAGAAATTATACCAAAGAAAAGATTTTTACTTCCGAAGACAATAATCTGACCTCAGTTTTCGAACTGATAAAGAGAGAGATAGGCAGTAAATTCTGAATAATATGCTAAATTTTAGCAGTGTTACCTTAATAGATTATGATTAAAAACGACCTATATTTAAAAGCACTTCGCGGCGAGACCGTTGAAAGACCTCCTGTCTGGATGATGAGGCAGGCTGGAAGATATCTGCCGGAATTCATTGCCCTTCGAGACCAATATGATTTCTTTACCAGATGCCAGACCCCTGAGCTTGCGGCTGAGATCACTCTGCAGCCTATCCGAAGATTTCCTTTGGATGCAGCGATTCTGTTTTCTGATATCCTGGTAGTTCCTCAGGCAATGGGAATTGATTTTAAAATGAAGGAATCCGTCGGGCCATGGTTAGATACTCCAATCAGAACAATGGAACAGGTTCAGAATATTGAAACTCCGGATGTGAATGACACTTTAGGTTATGTTTTTGATGCAATTGAACTGACTCTTCAGAAACTGGACAATGATATTCCATTGATCGGTTTTGCCGGTTCCCCGTGGACAATTCTTTGTTACTGTGTGGAAGGAAAGGGAAGTAAAGCTTTTGATATTGCCAAATCATTTTGTTTTCAACAACCTGAAGCCGCTCATTTATTACTTCAGAAAATTACAGATACCACTATTGCCTACTTAAAGAGAAAAGTGGAAAAAGGAGTATCTGCTGTACAAATATTTGATTCATGGGGAGGAATGCTTTCTCCTGCTGATTATCAGGAATTCTCATGGCAGTATATCAATCAGATTGTTGAAGCCTTAAGCCCTCTTACTCATGTTGTTGTATTTGGTAAAGGATGCTGGTTTGCTCTGGAAGACATGGCAATGTCCAAGGTTTCTGCCCTTGGTGTTGACTGGACCATTAAGCCGGAATTCGCCAGAACATTAACCAATCATACGATGACATTACAAGGGAACTTTGATCCGGCAAGACTTCATTCAACCCCTGAAACCATAAAAAAAATGGTAACAGAGATGATCAATCGTTTCGGTAAGGACAGATATATTGCCAATTTAGGCCACGGAATTTTACCTAACATACCTGTGGAAAATGCGGAAGCATTCATCCGGGCTGTTGTTGACTGGAAACCGGGTCTGTAGTAATTCAAATCTTATTTTATACATAAAAAGCCCTGACACTAAACGTCAGGGCTTTTAAATTAAATATGCTAAGTAATTTCCGATATGATACTGTATCAACGGTCACTAACACTTTAAATCCTATCATCAGGTTACTATCAACGGACTATATATCATGTAAACCCCAATAAAAAAGCAGCCGATGGCTGCTTTTTTATTGATATATTAAAGAATAATTTATTCTAGTTTAGCATTCGCTGTGCTTTTTTAACTCCTTCTACCAAAGCATCAATTTCAGCAAAAGTATTATAAACGGCAAAACTTGCCCTTACGGTACCCGCAATATTGAAAAAGTTCATGATAGGCTGCGTACAGTGATGCCCTGTCCTAACTGCAATTCCCAATTTATCAAGTATCATTCCTACATCAGATGCTATTCCGACCCCCTCAAGATTGAAAGAAACAACGCCTGTTCTTTTCGCCTTCTCACCATAGATTTTAATACCCTCTATTTCCAGAAGCTGTCTCTGGGCATACTCCAGCAAAGAATTCTCATGATTACGAATATTCTCCCTTCCTATCTTATTCATAAAATCAACGGCTGCTCCCAAAGCAATATTCCCCCCAACGTTTGGTGTTCCTGCTTCATATTTAAATGGAAGACCAGCATAGGTTGTTCCTTCAAAAGAGCAGGTTGCAATCATTTCTCCTCCCCCATGAAATGGTGGTAAATCCTCTAATACTTCTTGTTTTCCATATAAAATCCCTGTCCCCATTGGTGCATACATTTTATGGCCGGAAAACACAAAGAAATCACAATCCATCTTTTGAACATCAATAGTGAAGTGAGGAGCAGACTGAGCTCCGTCAATTACTATGTATGCATTTGTATTTTTCCTCGTTTTTGATATGATTTCTTCAACGGGATTCACAATTCCTAATGCATTAGAAACCTGATTTAATGAGACAACTTTTGTTCTTTCATTTAAAAGTCCATCAAAATGATCCATCTGAAGAACACCATTATCATCAATAGGGATCACACGAAGCTTTGCCCCTGTTCTTTCACATAGTAGTTGCCATGGAACAATATTGGAGTGGTGTTCAAGATAGGAGATAATGATCTCATCATCCTTTTTTAATTTCTGTGTTAAAATATAAGCGATGAGGTTTAATCCCTCTGTGGTACCCTTTGTAAAGATTACTTCAAAATCATGTTTGGCGTTGATAAACTTCTGAATCTTTCTTCTGGAAAGTTCCATCTCTTCTGTTGCCAGCTGGCTTAAAGTATGAATTCCTCTGTGAACGTTGGCATTAAGCTCTGTATAATATGCGTGACAGACTTCCAAAACCGAATTTGGCTTTTGAGATGTAGCTGCATTATCCAAATAAACCAGTGGCTTACCGTTTACTTCCCTTTCCAATATAGAAAACTGGCTTCTTATTTCCTGAATGTCAAACATTTATTTATTTTTTAAATTTAAGTGTCCTTATTTAGAACACTTCAAATTTACGTCTTTTTTTCCGAAAGGAAGAATGAGAATAAGAGGTGATACTTATCAGCCTATAGAAATATTCAATAGCAGATTGAGGAAAAACCGATAAGCGAATCTTAAGAAATTCTTTAGCTCATAAAATTTCAGCTCTTAATATTATAGCTTTAACTCATAAAAAAACCCGTCATTTTGACGGGTTTATATTGTTTAAATAAGCAATTCTTATTCTGCTGCAGCTTCTTCTGCTGCCGGAGCTGCTCCTTCTTCAGTTGCAACTTCATCCTCATCTTCATCATCCATTGCAGCTGCTCCACCTTTCATTGCATTTCTAGACATCTTCACTGCAACTACTACTGCATTGTCCGGGTGCATGAAAGAATATCCTTCTGTTTTGATACCTCCGATGTAAAGTTTGTTTCCAATTCTTAATGGAGTAACATCTACAACGATTTCGTCAGGTAGGTTAGCAGGGATAGCTTTTACTTTTAACTTTCTGAAAGACTGACGTAAAACACCACCAGCAACAACCCCTTTAGCACGACCTGTAATTCTTACAGGAACTTCCATAATAACAGGCTTGTCATCAGATAACTGATAGAAGTCTGCATGAAGAATTTTGTCAGTGATTGGGTGGAACTGAATGTCCTGAAGAACAGCTGGAATTGTTTTCCCGTCAACTTCAATAGATACCGTGTGTGCTTCAGGAGTGTATACTAATCCTTTGAAAGCTTTCTCTTCAGCAGAGAAGTTTAAAGGTGCCTCACCTCCATAAACAACACAAGGAACTAATTCAGCATCACGTAAAGCTTTTGTAGACTTTTTGCCCACGCTTTCTCTTTTTGTACCTTGAATTGTAATAGATTTCATTTATAAAAAATTTAAAAAATTATTTTTCTTTTTAATTGCAAATTGCTAAAAATCAATTAAATAACAAACTTACTGCTAATTGATTTATGCTCATGAACCATTGTCATCACATCTGCAAATAATGGGGCGCAAGATAGCACTTTTATTTTAGATGACAAATTATTTTTAACAGGAATTGAGTCAGTTACAATAACTTCCAGGATTTTTGAATTTTCAATATTCTCATAAGCCTTTCCTGAAAGCACTCCATGAGTTGCCATTGCCCTTACAGTCTTTGCTCCTTTTTCTATCAGGATATCAGCTGCTTTACAAAGTGTACCTGCAGTATCAATCATATCATCAATAAGGATTACGTTCTTACCTGTAACATCTCCAATAAGGAACATTTCTTCCACAACGTTTGCCTTTTTTCTTTCTTTATAAGCAATTACCACTTCAGCACCTAAGTGACCTGCGTAGTTCTTAGCTCTTTTTGCACCTCCCATGTCCGGAGAAGCAATAGTAAGATTATCAAGGTTCAGAGATCTGATATAATCTACGAAAATAGTGGAAGCGTACAAATGATCTACCGGAATTTCAAAGAATCCCTGAATCTGATCCGCGTGAAGATCCATTGTCATGATTCTTGTTGCTCCTGCCGCAGTAAGAAGGTTAGCAACTAATTTTGCACCGATCGGCGCTCTTGGTTTGTCTTTTCTGTCCTGTCTGGCAAGTCCGAAGTAAGGAATTACTACGGTAATGCTTTTTGCAGAAGCTCTTTTTGCTGCATCAATCATTAGAAGAAGTTCCAAAAGATTGTCTGCAGGAGGGAATGTAGATCCAATCAGGAAAACTCTTCCTCCTCTTACAGATTCGTCCAAAACAGGCTCAAATTCCCCGTCGCTGAACTCCTGAAAGTTGATTTTTCCTAATTCTTTCCCATAATTCTGGGCAATTTTCTCTGCCAAGTCCCTGCTGGTTCTTGTACAAAATAGATAACTTAACTGATCGGCCATTTTTACTTTTTAAAAGATTTTGCAAATTTAAAAAAAAACCACAAGAATTACTCCTGTGGTTTCTAAGTTTTTATTTTATCAATTATTAAGGGAATTTAACTCCTGAATATTTGTTAGGATCTACCTGTGGTAAAGTTGAATTATACTTAGCGTTGATAGATTTAATAAATTCGTTTGCTACTACTGCATATCCTCTTCCTGTAAGATGTACCCCATCAAGCGAGAATGTTCCTCCGGTGACAAATTTAGCCGTATATCTCACACCATCCCAGGAAATCCCTGAAACCCCATTAAGTTCAACCATTTTCTTATTAGCATCTACAAATGCTAATCCATAATTATCTGCGAGTGTTTTAATGGAAGCATTATAGGCATCCACCGCAGTTTTTACTGCTGCAGCTTCTGTCTTTGTTAATATATGCTGATTTTGTAAAGGATAAGATATCCCGTAAACATTTAATCCTGCAGGTACTCCGGCTGCAGTAGTCCCGATTACAGATTTTGTGGTAAGCAATACATAGTCATCTGCATTTGCCTGTCTTGCCTGTCCGTAAAGCTGCCCATAAATAGTCGCAATAACAGGTCCCATTGCAGGAGTAAGTCCCGCAGTAATCCCTGCTGACAAATCAGGAAGTGTAGTATCTTTGATCAAAACAGGATTCGTCTCTGTAGAAGAAAGTACATTGAGTCTGCTTCCTGCCCCCAAAGCTGTAAGCACCTGCTTAAGAGGACCATAAATCTTAGCATTGAGCTCTGTAATATTTGCACCCAGCAAAGATGGTGTCAGCGGGTTGTAAGGCACTGTTGTGAAATAAGGAATAGATGTCACATAAGGAATATTTGCGATAACTCCCTTGGTTGCTCCTCCTGCTTTCATTTTATCAAGGATTCCTTTGATAGCACCGGCAACAACATTTGGATCAGAAATATCATTTGGCCCGTAATTGATAAGATTTGTATTCCCTGTCTGATTAACTCCTGCTCCTCCACTGGTTGCATAGCTCAGAACATCATTATTCCCGATCCATAAAGAAAAGAATGTTGGGTGCTTAGCTACTGCATCATCTACTACTGTAGAGGTGGGACTTGATGAAAATCTTACATAATAAGGATTTGCAGTCCCAAGAGGAACTCCGGCAATATTTCCATATCCAGGGGCTAGTAAATGAAATGACTTCGCACCCGGAACTCCAAAGTTATTCAGATTTCCTGTTACTTTATTGGCAATATTAGTTGTTGGTGTACCACTTACATTTGTAATATCAGGAGCTCCGTTAGTGAATGATTTTATATACAGTTTTGTTCCCTGGATCGGCGTATTTCCAAACAACAATCCTCCGTTATTATCTGCCATTAAAGGCTGTACAAAATTTCCCCCTCCGGCAAGTTTCATTTGCCCTGCAATAATATTAGGGTATGATTCATTCTGTCCGTCAATATATAATGCATTATCTCTAAATCCTGATGTCAAAGAATTTCCAAGCGAAACATAATTAGAAAAATCTGCATCACCTTTCGTTACCGGAATATCTTTTACATCAGTATCAAAATCGTTTTCACAGCTTGTTGCCGTAAAAAGAAGTGCAGAAACAGCAATTGTCGATATTATAATTTTTTTCATAGTCTTCAATTAAAAAGGATTATAAGATAAACCTAGACCAAAGTAAAATGCTTTTGCTTTTGCCTGTCCGTAAAGTCCGATATTGGCATTATTTACATCTCTGTATTGAGGCATTGCATATCCTCCTGCAAGGTCAATTCCAAATTGTTTTAACTTGAACCCTACCCCACCCGTAATTACATAGGTGTTAAACGATGGTGTTTCAGGAATAAAGTTTTCATCACTATATGGCGATTCATCATAATAAGCACCCAAACGTCCGTAAATCATATTACTGAACGCATACTGGGTTCCTAATCTGAAAGTTTTTGAATTTCTGAAGTTCTTAGGATTTACAAGAACTGTAGGATCTGCCTGGTTTCCAACCGGAGCGTTTTCAAAATCCAATACCAGCTTACTATATCTTTCCCATCCATGATAGTTAAAGTCTGCGGAAATCTGCCATTTCGGAGTTACCTTATAAGTTAAACCGACAGTATATTCTTCAACCAAAGGAAGTGTCGCCGAGAATTTATCCTGTCCTGTTGCCGGATTTAACCCCAGTAAAGGATAGATTGACTGAGATGGGAATCTAAATGTTGCTGTCCCGTTTTTCGCTTTCATATCTATTGGTGAACGGTAAGCAATACTCACATCCAACTTCGGATCCGGTCTGAAATAAAAACCAAATCCATACCCGTGTCCGCTTGCTTTTTCATCATTAATATTAAGCTCTCCTCCGAATTGTGTTACCGCTTTATCCCAGTCTACTTTTCCTTTTGCATAAATATAACTTGCACCAAAAGCTACCCAAGGCGCCAGTTTAACTGAAACCATTGGCTGGAAATAGAAACTTTTCAGCTCCATTTTCTGAACAAGCTCCCGTCCCTCCCAGTCTTCAGGCCATTGAATTGTACTTCCAAATGGCGTTGAAAAACTGAATCCTACGGATAGATTTTCAATAGGTTTATAAGTAACCGCTGCATAGATAGGAGTTCCCAGAGGGTTATCTGTTTCTGTACTTTGTAAAGTATTTAAGTTTTGAAAAGTAACCTTATTACTTGCACCGAACCCTCCTGCCACTATACTCAGCTTGGAAGGGATAAATGACATACCCGCCGGGTTAAAGAATGCCACACTTGCATCTTCGGCATGAGCACTAGTATGTGCCATTGCCAATTGTTTTACCCCCTGCAGAGAAACCCTGAAGCCTCCTGCATAAGCTAAAACCCCCGCCAATAAAGCAGTTGATACTAATATTTTTTTCATAGACTATTATTATATAACCCAAATATAAAATTATTTTGGATACGCCTGTTAATATTTCCCAATATTTTAAACAATATCTTAAAAGAAAATTATGTTTAAAATAACAATTCAAGGAAAAACCGTTTCAAGTGCATTAATTATAAACACTTAAGGATATGAAGAAACACACTTATACAATTTGTTTAACATTAAACAATAACCTTATTGAATATTTAAATATTTTAGAATTGCATAAAGATAAAAATACATAAATTTGCAGGATTATAAATAATAGTAATATGAGTTGTGGATGTAAAACATCCGGCGATTCTGCACATTCTTGTGGTCCTAAGAAGACCGCAAATGGCTGTGAAAATGTAAATACCTGCGGGAATAGTTATAAATTAAGTGTTTTTGACTGGCTTTCTAACATTAACAATCCGGCACCTAACAGGTGTGATTTTGTTGAAGTTAGATTTAAAAATGACAGAAAATCGTTTTATAAGAATGTAAATAATATTCCTTTACATATAGGTAGTGTAGTTACAGTAGAATCTAGTCCGGGACACGATGTAGGCGTAGTAAGCCTCACTGGAGAATTAGTAAAGATTCAGATGAAGAAGAAAAAAGCTTCTGAAGAATCTGCACTGAAAATATACAGACAGGCCAACCAAAAGGATCTTGAGGTATGGCAGGAAGCAAGAAAGAAAGAAGATGCCGTAAAGCTTGAAGCCAGGAAAATAGCCCAGAGACTGGGCCTTGAAATGAAAGTTACCGATGTAGAATATCAGGGAGATGCCTCAAAAATCACCTTTTATTATACTGCTGATAACCGGGTGGATTTCAGACAGCTGATTAAAGATTATGCGGGTGCGTTCAGAACAAAGATCGATATGAAACAGATCGGCTTCAGACAGGAAGCTGCAAAAGTTGGCGGTATCGGTTCTTGTGGACGTGAGCTCTGCTGTTCAACATGGCTTACGGATTTCAGGTCTGTTAATACAAATGTCGCCAGATATCAGCAATTGAGCATCAACCCTCAAAAGCTGGCAGGCCAGTGTGGCAAGCTTAAGTGCTGTCTTAATTATGAGCTGGACAGCTACCTGGATGCATTAAGTAACTTCCCATCCTCTTCTACCACTTTAGAGACTGAAAAAGGGAAGGCATTCTGTATCAAAATTGATGTTTTCAAAAAGAAAATGTGGTTTGCATATGTAGAAAACTCCATTGCATGGTATGATTTTGACATCGACCTTGTTAAAAAGTTAATCTCAAAAAATAAGCGTGGTGAAAAGACCCTTCCACTGGAAGAATTGAAACAACCTGAATCATCACTTCAAAGCATTGACCTCATTCAGGAAAACAATGTAGACCGCTTTGAAAAGAAAAACAGAGGAAATAAGAACAGAAATAACCAGAATAAGCAAAATAATCATCAGCAGGGACAAAAAAGAAACAGACCGGAAAGATCTGACAAATCTGAAAAAGCTGACAACATAAATGCTAATTCAGGGAATGCCCCTAAACAACAACAGAAGCCGCAACAAAAAACACCGGCAGAAAAAACAGTAGCCACTTCAGACACGGATAAAAAACCACAAAACAATCCGAATAAGAAGAAATTTAAAAAGAAATATCCTCCAAAAAAAGATAAAAATGCGTAGAATTTCAGGATTATTTTCCCTTATCCTTTTCTTTAGCTGCTCCTCTTCTTCGGGAGAGAATGTTATTATGAATTCCGTTAACAACAAATGGAATAAGAAAAGTGAGCAAAAATTTAATCTTGAAGTTTCAGATCCGCAAAATCCTAAAAATATTATATTTGTTGTAAGAAACAATAACAATTATCCTTATAGCAATATAAGGTTTATTGTGAATTTCACCGATCTGCAGAGTAAAAAAAAGGAAACTGACACTCTGAATTATGTTTTGGCGAAACCTAATGGAGAATGGCTTGGTACAGGCTTTGGAGATACGAAGGAAACATTGTTTCAGTATAAATTGAATTACAAATTTCCGGGAAAAGGTAAATATGAGATTGGCCTGGTTCAGGCAATGAGAAACGACGACCTTCCCGGAATTGAAGATATTGGGATAAAAATAGAAACGGCTAAACCGTAACCATAAATGGAAGAAAACAAAAAAAATACAGGAAATAAAGGGAAAACATTCCCTCTGCCTCCCAAAAAAAAGAAAGATACCTCTTGGAGAAAATGGGTTTCGTTCATCTGGATTGGGCTCATTGCGGTAGTTTTAGGGATTTCGGGACTTTTCTTTGCAGTTTCTCAAGGGTTTCTTGGGGAAATGCCCGATGTGAAAGAACTCGAAAATCCTGACATCTTCGTCGCTTCTGAAATCATCTCTTCTGATGGTGTTATTTTGGGTAAATTTGAAAAAGAAAAAACACAACCTATTGTGTACAAAGATCTGCCTCCCTACCTTATCTATGCTTTACAGGCTAAAGAAGATGAGCGTTTCAAGGAACATTCCGGGATTGATCTTTACTCTGTAGCCAGGGCAGTAGCATATGGTGGTGGACGTGGAGGAGGTTCTACGATTACCCAACAGCTGGCTAAACTCCTTTTTACCGGAAACGCTTCTCAGAATAAAATTGAAAGAGCCTTTCAGAAGCTTAAAGAATGGGTAGTAGCAGTAAGCCTTGAAAAAAGATACACTAAAGAGGAAATCATTACCCTATATTTTAACAAATTTGATTTTCTCTTTAATGCCAATGGTATTGAAATGGCATCCAGAGTTTATTTCAATAAAAAAACTTCGGAACTTACCTTACCGGAAGCAGCCACTTTTGTAGCAATGCTTGAAAACCCAAGAAAGAATAATCCATACAGATATCCGGAAAAAGCTAAAGAAAGAAGAAATGTTGTCTTGGATCAGATGCAGAAAACAGGATATATTGATGCAGCTACATACGAAAAAGCCATCAATACACCAGTTGAAGTAGACTTTCACCCTATCAAAAGTATTACTGATGGTTATTCTGCTTATTATAAATTTTATCTGAGAAAAGAAATTGACAAGTATCTTGAATCCTATGAAAAGGAAACCGGTAAAAAACTAAACCTTTATAAAGATGGTTTAAAAATATATGTAACCCTTGATTCCAAGATGCAGAAATATGCAGAAGAGTCGATTAAGGAACACTTAACAGATCTGCAAAAAAGATTTGATGCTGAGCAAAGAGGCAGAAAGAACAGACCATTCTACTACCTTACCGATAAGCAGATCAAAGATGTAATGGTTCAGGCCATGAAAAGAACCGGACGATATAAATTACTAAAAGCGGACGGTATGCCTGAAGATTCCATCATGATGGAGTTTAAAAAACCGATCAAAACTTCACGATTTACATGGAACGGAGAAGAAGAGGTTGAAATGTCACCTTGGGACTCTATCAGATATCACAAGCAGATTGCACAAGCCGGGCTGATGTCTATGGTTCCGGGGACCGGAGAGATCAAAGCATGG
The DNA here is from genome assembly GCF_003385595.1 of Chryseobacterium flavum. Lineage (GTDB taxonomy): Bacteria > Bacteroidota > Bacteroidia > Flavobacteriales > Weeksellaceae > Chryseobacterium > Chryseobacterium flavum. Next base: position 379,814 of record NZ_QNUE01000002.1, read on the forward strand.
GTAGGTGGTATTGACTGGCAACACTTCCAATATGACCACATTAAACAAGGAAAAAGACAGGTAGGATCTACATTCAAACCTTTTGTATATGCGACAGCTATTATGAAATTGGGAATGACCCCTTGTTCAACCGTTTCCAACGGAACTTATGACCATAATGGATGGCATGTACCGGGAAGAGGAGGAATGCTTACTCTTAAAGATGGACTGGCACACTCTCAAAACCCGATTGCAGCCAGACTTATTGAAATGACAGGAGTAGATGCTGTAATCCAGACCGCAAGAGACTTGGGAGTAACGGAAGATATTCCAAGAAACAATACAATTGCCCTTGGTTCATCAGATATCACCATCTATGAAATGCTTGGTGCCTACAGTACATTCGCCAACTACGGAAACTACAACAAACCGGAAATGATCTGGAGAATTGAAGATGCCAACGGAAGAGTGATCAAAGAGGTAAATGTAGAGCCTAAAGAGGTCATGAACCCACTATACGCCTATACCATGATTGAATTAATGAAAGGGGTGGCACAATATGGTACTGCTTCCGGAGAACTGGGAAGAAGAGGAATTTCAAAAGCTGTTGAGATTGCTGCCAAAACAGGTACAACACAGAACAACTCCGATGGTTGGTTTATGGGAATTACACCAAAGTTGGCAACCGGAGCATGGGTTGGCTGGGAAGACAGGGCAACTCACTTCTTTGGAACAGGTGAAGGACAAGGAGCAAAAATGGCACTTCCGATATGGGCTATTTTTATGAAAAAAGTCTGGGCAGATAAGAGTCTGGGTATTACGCCAGATGATAAATTCACCAAACCTTCGGATTGGAAAGATGGCTGTTCGAACCTTAAAGGATTAGGAGGCGGATATGGAGATGATGGCAGTCTCCAGACCATTGACGAGATCAAAAATCCAAGACCTGTAGACCCTACACCTAAAAAACCTGCAGAAAAGAAAGAGGATAATATTAATGAAAACCTGCATTCCAATGATGAGGTAGATTTCAATAAATAAATTCTCTTTTAAAAATATACAAGACCTTTCAATAATCTGAAAGGTCTTTTCTTTTATAATTTATACCTTTGATCTATGAATATTGAACAGATCACCCAGCCTTTTATCAGGAAATTTCCGGGAGACTTTTCCGGCAACCCGATGCAGAGAAACACCCCTAAAGTATTATTTGCCACAATTTCTCCTGCAGGTTTTGAGCATCCTAAACTGATTGCATTTAACCAACACCTGTCTGAAGAAATAGGGCTTGGTAAATTTGAAGAAAAAGACCTGGATTTTCTGGTTGGCAATAATCTTCCTGAAAACATTCAGCCTTATGCAACAGCTTATGCAGGGCATCAGTTTGGGAACTGGGCAGGACAACTTGGTGACGGCAGAGCTATACTTGCAGGCCAGATTGAAAACAAAGGAAAAAAGACAGAAATACAATGGAAGGGAGCCGGAGCAACTCCTTATTCACGACATGCAGATGGAAGGGCTGTACTTCGGTCTTCTGTACGGGAATATCTGATGAGTGAGGCTATGCACCACCTTGGCATCCCCACTACCAGGGCCCTGAGCCTTGCTCTTACAGGAGAAGAAGTGATCAGAGATATCATGTATAATGGAAACCCACAATTGGAAAAGGGAGCAGTTGTTATAAGGACAGCTGAAAGTTTCCTTCGTTTCGGGCATTTTGAATTACTCTCCTCACAAAAGGAATATAAAACATTGCAGGAACTGGTAGATTTTACCATTGAAAATTACTTTCCTGAGATCATATCAACCGGCATTCAGCGTTATAAGGATTTTTTCCAAAGCGTCTGCACCCGGACAGCAGATTTAGCCGTTGAATGGTTCAGGGTAGGTTTTGTGCATGGAGTCATGAACACAGATAACATGTCTATTCTGGGCTTAACTATCGATTATGGCCCTTATTCGATGATGGATGAGTATGACCTTAACTTTACTCCAAACACAACCGATCTTCCCGGAAGAAGATATGCCTTTGGAAAGCAGGGCCAGATCTCACAGTGGAATCTGTGGCAGCTGGCCAATGCATTGTATCCATTAATTAAAGATGAAAAATTTTTAGAAGACACATTGAATAATTTTGGCACTTATTTCTGGAATACACATGACAAAATGCTTTGTAAAAAATTTGGTTTTGATACACTGAATAAGGATGATGAGGATTTCTTCACCAACTGGCAGGCTTTAATGCAGGAGCTTCAGCTGGACTATACTTTATTCTTCAGCCGCCTGGAAAATTTAACTGAAGATACTGATCTAAAAGAATATTTCCAGGATATTTCCTACACTGTTCTTGGTGAAGAGTATATAAAAAAACTGAATGATTTCATTCGAAGATACCATTTACGATTAAGCCTGAATACTATATCAAGGGAAGAATCTTTGGAAATCATGAAAAAAACAAATCCAAAATTCGTTCTGAGAAACTATCTTCTTTATGAATGCATTGAAGAAATCAGTAATGGGAACAATAGCATGTTAAAAAAGCTGACCACAGCTCTCGAGAATCCGTATAAAGAAATATATCCTGAATTCTCAGTCAAAAGACCTGACAGGTATAATGATATTGCCGGATGTTCTATGCTTTCATGCAGCTCTTGATAAAATATTAAAAATTTTAATTATTTAATAAGAAATAAATATCATATTAGAAAATTTTGCTAATTTTAGAAAAAAATATTTAACATGAAAAGAACTCTACTATCTTTAGCATTATTATCAGGTTTTTGCAGCAATGCACAAACAATACTATCTGAAACTTTTGATGTAGTTCCACCAACCGGATGGACAAAGTCGGCAACCCTTGCTTCAAGACAATGGGGACCATCCAATGTAGCATCCACTTTCCCATCAAGCGGCGCTGATGCCATTGTTACTTATTCTATAAACGGAACATCCGCAGCAATAGACTATATAGCGCAAAATAATACAGCTAATCTTGTAAGCCCTGCATTTAGCTTAGCAGGAACAACTAACCCAGTTCTCAAATTCAAGGTTGTAGTTGGCTGGTCATATATGATTGATCAGGATTTGGGTAACCTTCTTGCACAAATATCCACAAACGGAGGAACAACCTGGACGACCCTTTGGGATGAAGATACTGAAACAGGATTTACCGATGATGGTGACTTTGATCCGGATACAGATTTCTATAATACAGTATCTGTCCAAAAGGATCTATCTGCATACGCAGGGCAAGCGAACGTTCAGATAAGATTCAGATATGTAGCAAATGACGCTGATGCGGTTTCCATTGATGACGTTCAAGTTCTGGGAAGCGGCACCCTGGCAACACATGAAGCTGCTTCTAAAAGAGCATCTTTGGAAATTTACCCGAATCCGACAAAAGGCGAAATAAACATCAGAACAGATAAGAATATCAAATCATCAACACTCTTTGATATAACAGGGAAAGCATTACAACAGGAAAGCACTGAAAAGTTAAACATTTCCGCACTTCCAAAAGGAAATTACGTGTTAAAGGTTATCTTTACTGATGGCAGCAGCTCTACCCGAAAAATTGTTAAAGAATAATACTTTTATTTTAATTATCATTGCAGAATATTCAAGCTCACTCTATACGGTGAGCTTTTTATTTTTACTTTTGCAAAAAAATTGACACGTGTCTTTTATCAAAATAAAAATCATTAATTTTTTAAAGCTTGTATTTCCATCCACTTACGCTGAATTGGCTGTCTTCCTGTTTTTTATTACTTGTTATGGAGCTTTAGGGTCTTATATCGCACTGAATTACAGAATCATATTTGATAACAGAATTCCGTGGGATGCCTATTTCAGTTTTGACAACAAATCTATTCTCATGACAGGGGGCAGCTTTGAAAGACACCCTTTATCATATTATTTTTTCAATTGGATCAGAGAATTCTGTCTCTTTATTTCTAATGGCAAGATGGATACCACGTTCAGACTTACACTTGCCTGGCTCAGCAATATCATCATTACCCTGAATATTGTTCAGATTTTTAAATATCTAAAATATATCATTAAACTCCCCCTGTGGCTAAATATTCTGATTATTTTGTTTTTCGGAGTATTCTCTACCAATATTATTCTTTCCTTTACTCCTGAAAACTTTACGTATACTCTTTTTTTACTTAGCTTATACAATTATTATGCAGCCATAAAGCTAAAAAAAGAACAGAAAACACCAGCTGCAGCCTTGACACTTGCCACAATTACCATTGGCGGGCTCACCATAACCAATCTGATAAAAGTTTTTATTCCACTGGCTTTTGAAAAAGGTATTTTCAGAGATTGGAAAAAATTTGGAAATGCAGCGATAAGGGTAGCAATTGCAATAATCTGTTATACACTCCTTTACCTAAACAGAATTGACTTCAAATATCAGAATATCTTTTCAAAAACCAATCAGCAATATGAAAAATTCTCCAATGTAGAATCCATGGCTGGCTGGGATATGATCCTTTCTTTCTTTTTTGGGGGAAATATTTTATTTCCCGGGTTCATCATCTCTGACAAACATAATATGAAAGGCTTTTCCTTTAAAGCCCTTTATATGGACCTGTATTCATCTTTATTTTCCTACATTTTCATTGCAATATTAGTTGTACTGATCAGCTGGAGTTATCTAAAAAATTTTAACAACAAATGGGTTCAGACCATAGCCTTATCATTCTTTGTTGATTTACTGATACATTGCTTCATGAGATTCGGGTTACATACTTCATATATTTACGGAGGCCACTTCATTTTTATTTATCCCCTGCTGATAGGATGGCTTTTTTACGCATACAGGACATCTCCAAAAACAATAATATTCCTGACTTCAGTTGTTTGCATATTGTTCGTTTACCTGCTGGCCAACAACTGGTATAGAATGTCAGAATTCTTCTGGTTCCTGGAAACCTATTATCAATAAAAAAGCCGGGAAAAGCATATCATCCCGACTATATATTATTCAGATCAAACCTGCTTTATTATTTTGCCTCGGCACAGAAAATTCTGTATTGAACTGCAACTGCAGATTTGAAATATTCTCTGATTCTTGAAAGATCACCGGCTGCACTTTGTTTTGTGAAATAACTTCCTGCCAAAATTTTATAGTTGGGTCTTAAAGAAGCATCTGTTTCTACTTTCAGATTTGGAAATCTTTTTCTGAAATAAGATTTTACTTCATTTGCTTCTTCATTACTTTTCACCGTTGTGATCTGAATTTTAAACCCTAAGATCCTAGGGTTCTTTTTACAAATTTCAGCGTTGGTAAGCTCTCTGTTCGGCACATAGATTTTAGGAGGTCTTGCAATACTTCCGGTAGAGATACCACTGTCAATATTACTATTGTCTCTGGACGAATTATTTGCCACACTCCTTGAACATTTACCTTCAATTCCTTCCAGAGCAGCACTTATTTTAGAATCCATTGTCATGACAAGTTCTGTTCCTGAAAGGGTATCTTTCTTAACAACCTGCTGGGCTTCAATACTATAAAAACCAAATAATGATAATATCGAAAATATTTTAATCAAATTTCTCATTTAAACTTGTTTCCGCAAATTTATACAAATTAAAAAACTATACCAAACAGGTTATTTAGAATCAATACAAATTAACCTTAAATGACATTTTCCCCTTTTTATATGCCGTTAAATTACTGTTAAAAATATTATTTTTGCGGAATTGATTGAATGTTCAATATTTTACTAACATAAGATAATTTAAATGATTAGTTGGAGAAAGCATTATAAAAAAACGTTGATCGCGATAGGCTTATTGCTATCAACCAGTGCTTCATTTTACGGGCAAGACGGCGATCCTAAAAACGGAGAGAAACTTTTCAAAGCGAATTGTACTGCATGTCACGCGCTGGACAAACAGGTTATTGGGCCACCATTAAAAGGGGTCGTAGAACGTGTAAAGACAGAAGGTGGTGTAGACAAAGATTGGCTTCACAAGTGGATCAAAGACAACAAAGCTTTAAGAGCTTCCGGGGATAAATACGCCAATGAGATTTTTGAAAAGTATAACAAGACTGAAATGCAGGTCTTTCCAAATCTTTCTGACAAGGATATAGACGACATTTTAGCTTTTACAACTAATCCTCCGGCTCCTGAACCGGAAAAAACAGCAGAAACAACTCCAGCCGGAGATACTGCAGCTGCTGCACCAGCAGACAAAACTACTACAAACATTGTTATCATTTCTCTTTTAGCGATCGCAGGTTTATTGGTTTGGATCTTGGTTAAACTAAGACAATTGGTTAAACTAGGGCAATCTGAAGATCTTGCAGGACTTAACGAAAGCAGAGTTCGTTCGTTTAAAGAAATGTATGAAAAGTTCCATTATATTGGTAAAGCAGCATTAGCTATTCTGGCTATCCTGGCCGCTTACGGAGTATGGAACTGGCTAATGTGGATTGGTGTATACAAAGGGTACAAACCTGAACAACCTATCTACTTCTCTCACAAAATCCACGCTGGAGAAAACAAAATTGACTGTCAGTTATGTCACTCTAGTGCTAAATACGGAAAAGTATCTGAAATTCCTTCTATGAATGTTTGTATGAACTGTCACAGAACAATTTCCGAGTACAATGGCAAATATCTTGAGCCAGGTAAAGATAAAGCGTTCTATGACGGAGAAATCCAGAAAATTTACGCTGCAACAGGTTGGGATCCTGCAAAACAACAATACACAGGAAAAACACAACCGGTTGAATGGACAAGAATCCACAACATGCCAGACTTCGTGTATTTCAACCACTCTCAGCACGTTGTTGCAGGTGAACAGGCGATCATTAATTCTTTCAATAAGAAAAACCCTAACAACAAAATTGATGTTGTTTGTAAAGCTTGTCACGGAAAAATTGATACAATGAATGTTGTTCAAATGGCTAACGACTTCACTATGGGATGGTGTATCGAGTGCCACAGAACTACTGAGGTTGATATGAACAACGGTTATAATAAAGAGTACTTCAAAAATCTACATGACAAGTTGAAAAAACAATACCCTCAGGATGGAGGTAAGATCACAGTAGATGCAATTGGAGGTCTTGAGTGTGGTAAATGTCATTATTAATAACTAAAAAATTAGAAGTATAAATGGCTTCAAACAAAATACAATTCAGAAGTATTCATGAACTTAAAGATCCGGCTTTAAATAATAAGCTGGCTCAAAAAGAGTTTCAGGAAGAAATTCCGGTAGAAGATTTCCTTGGAGATGCTGAGAAAAACGGATCAAGTACTTCAAGAAGGGACTTCTTAAAACTATTAGGATTCTCTACAGCAGCTGTAACATTAGCTGCCTGTGAAGCTCCGGTAATCAAAACGATTCCTTATGTGGTAAAACCACACGATATTATTCCGGGAATCCCTAATTATTACGCTTCAACATATTTTGACGGTTTCGATTTTGCTAGTGTTTTAGTAAAAACCCGTGAAGGGAGACCTATCAAAATAGAACCCAACCCAGCAGCTGGTGATTTAGGTAAAACTAATGCAAGAGCTCAGGCAAGTGTACTTTCTCTTTATGATAATGATAAAGTAAAACAGCCTAAACTAGACGGCAAAGACGAAACCTTCGATAAAGTAGACAGTTTTGTTCTTAAAGGGTTAGACGAGGCTAAAGCATCAGGTAAAAAGATTGTGTTATTATCACATTCTTTCGCTTCACCTACATTCAAAAAATTATTCGCTGAATTTAAAGCAAAATATCCTACTGCAGAATTAGTAACGTATGATGCTTTCCCATATTCAGCAGCATTAGATGCTGCTCAGGAAGTATTCGGACAAAGAGCCTTGCCGGTTTATGACCTTAAAGGTTCTGAATTGGTAGTTTCTTTCCAGGCTGACTTCTTAGGAGACTATAATGCTTCAAGCTTAGAAACATCTTACGCAGCAGCAAGAAAACCGGGTCCAAACATGTTAAGACACATTCAGGTGGAGTCTAATATGTCATTAACTGGTGCAAACGCTGACTCAAGATACAGATTAAAACCAAGTGCTGTAAACAAAACGTTAGTTGAGGTTTACAATGCAATCGTAGGAGGTGGTACTTCTGATAAGACCGCAACTGAAATTGCTAATGAACTTAAGGCAAAAGGAAGCAAAGCTGTTGTTTTTGCTGATGGTTCAAAAGGAGCACAGGTTTTAGCACACTTAATCAACCAGAAATTAGGTTCAGTAGCTTTCACTGGGAAAGCCAACTTCCTGAAAGAATTTGATAAAGCAAGATATCAGGAATTCCTGGGATGGGTTAACGCAGGTCAGGTAGGTGTATTGATCGCCAACAATGTAGACCCGATTTACTCTCATCCAAAAGGTGAAGATTTCAAAAAATCTTTATCAAAGGTTCCTTATGTAATCGCAGTAGCTGATAAGAAAAATGAAATGTACAAAGCAGCGAAAGCTGTAATTCCGGTAGCAAACTGGTTAGAATCCTGGGGAGATATTGAACCTCAGACAGGAGTATATTCATTAATGCAGCCTACTATTCAGAAAATCTACAAATCAAGACAGATTGAAGAGTCTTTATTGGTTTGGAAGAATGGAAAAAACAATGCAGCCAATAATTACTACGATTATTTAAAAGCTAATGCAGCTACTATATTAGGTGGTACTTCATTCAACAAAGCATTGTACAACGGTATCAATACCTCTTCCAACGCAGCAACATTATCTTACGCAGGAGGAAATGCAGCACAGGCCGTTGCTGAATTAGGGAACTTTAAGGCTTCTGAATTAGAATTAGTACTATATACTAAGACTTCAATGGGAGACGGAACTCAGGCAAACAACCCTTGGTTACAAGAACTACCTGATCCAATCACAAGAATGTCTTGGGATAACTATCTGACAATTTCTCCGAAAGATGCAGAAAAGTTCGGAATCGATAATGACCTTAACGCAAGAATGCAGTTAGATGGTTCTATCGTAAACCTTACTGTAAACGGAGTGACAATAAAAGATGTTCCGGTATTCGTACAACCAGGACAGGCAGAAGGATCAGTAGGTCTTGCGCTTGGTTATGGTAAGAAAAATTCTGGAGCAACTGCAGATACAGGGGTAAATGCTTATCCTTTATTTGATGGTTCAAACCTTGTTCTTTCAGGTGTTAAAATTGAAAAAACGGGAGAAGATCACGAATTCGCAGGTATCCAGCTTCAAAATACATTGATGGGCCGTTATGAGATCGCAAAAGAAGTTCCTTTAGCTGAATTCATCAATGTTCCTTTCGATGATGAGCATAAAGGATGGAATAAGCCTTTGGAGTATCATACGATCAGCGGAGCTCTTCCTGCAAGAAAAATTGACCTTTGGGATGCGTTCGATGACACAGACGGTCCTCACTTTAACTTATCTATTGACCTGAACTCTTGTACGGGTTGTGGAGCTTGTATCATCGCTTGTCAGGCAGAAAATAACGTTCCTGTTGTAGGTAAAGAAGAAGTAAGAATGTCAAGAGATATGTATTGGTTAAGAATTGACCGTTACTATTCTTCAAGACAGACGGTAGAAGTATATGAAGGATTAAAAGAAGGAATGGCTGTACCAGAACTATACGGTACTGCATTCAACAAAGAAGGAGGTGCATTGAACCACCCTGCTGATAATCCGGATGTAATCTTCCAGCCGGTAATGTGTCAGCACTGTAACCACGCTCCATGTGAAACGGTATGTCCGGTAGCGGCTACTTCACACGGTAAGCAAGGTCAAAACCATATGGCTTACAACAGATGTATCGGGACAAGATATTGTGCAAACAACTGCCCGTACAAAGTAAGACGTTTCAACTGGTTTACTTATAACCTAAATGATAAGTTCGATTTCAACATGAACAATGATTTAGGAAGAATGGTACTTAACCCGGACGTAGTTGTAAGAACTAGAGGGGTAATGGAGAAATGTTCAATGTGTATCCAAATGACTCAGAATACAATTCTTGAGGCGAAGAAAGAGGGAAGAAAAGTGAAGGATGGAGAATTCCAGACTGCTTGTTCTAAAGCTTGTTCTACAGGAGCAATGACATTTGGAGATATGAATGATAAAGAGTCTGAAGTGAGAAAGCTATATGCTTCAAACAGAAGATATTATTTACTGGAGGAGATCGGAACAAAACCAAACGTGTTCTATCATACTAAAGTAAGAAACAGAGTAGAAAAATAAAGTTTAAATAATAAATAGGTAAAAAATGTCAGGACATTACGAAGCTCCGATAAGGGAACCTCTAATTATTGGTCACAAAACTTATCACGATATCACAGAAGATATTGCACGACCTATCGAAGAAAGAGCAGGTAAATTATGGTGGATCTCATTATATGCTGCCTTAGTTCTATTCATCTATGGATTCGGATGTATCGCTTATACTATCGGAACAGGTATTGGAGCATGGGGGCTTAACAGAACTATTAACTGGGGTTGGGATATTACCAACTTCGTATGGTGGGTAGGTATTGGTCACGCCGGAACCCTAATCTCAGCGGTATTATTATTATTTAGACAGAGATGGAGAATGTCTGTAAACAGATCTGCAGAGGCAATGACGATCTTTGCGGTTGTACAGGCGGCAATCTTCCCGGTAATTCACATGGGTAGAGTTTGGGTTGGTTACTGGGTATTCCCATTACCAAACCAGTTCGGTTCTCTTTGGGGGAACTTCAACTCTCCTCTACTTTGGGACGTATTTGCAATCTCTACGTATTTCTCAGTATCAACTGTATTCTGGTTCATGGGACTAATCCCTGACTTTGCAATGATCAGAGACAGAGCAAAGACGCCTTGGACTAAGAAAATTTATACATTCCTTGCATTCGGTTGGGGTGGTAAAGCAAAACACTGGCAAAGATTTGAAGAACTTTCTTTGGTTCTTGCAGGTTTGGCAACTCCACTTGTATTCTCAGTACACACAACCGTATCCTTCGACTTCGCAACTTCAGTAATTAAAGGATGGCACTCAACAATCTATCCTCCTTACTTCGTTGCCGGGGCGATCTTCTCAGGATTTGCAATGGTACAGACCCTATTATTGGTTGCCAGAAAAGTTTGTCACCTGGAAGAATATATTACAATGTATCATATCGAAATCATGAACATCGTAATCATCTTAACGGGTGGTATGGTAACGGTAGCTTATGCTACTGAATATTTCATCGGATGGTATTCAGGATCAAGATTTGAAGATTTCACATACCTGTCTCCAGGTGCTGCTGTAGGACCTTACTGGTGGGCATTCTGGTCACTGATCATCTGTAACCTTGTTGTACCAGCTTCATTCTGGTTCAAGAGATTAAGAACAAACATTATCTGGACATTTATCGTTGCATTGATCATCAACATCGGTATGTGGTTCGAGCGTTTTGATATCATTGTTATTAACCTTTCAAGAGACTACTTACCAGGATCATGGACAATGTTTAAACCAACGATCATTGATGTGGGTGTATACTTAGGAACTATCGGATTCTTCTCTGTATTATTCTTATTATACGCAAGAACATTCCCTGTAATTGCACAGGCTGAATTAAAATCGATTTTGAAAATCTCAGGTGAAACTTATAAAGCAAAAGAAGGAGATGAGCACCACTAAAATTGTATACGGACTTTATGCTGACGACGACGATTTGATGAACGGCGTTAAAGCATTCAACGATAAAGGAATCAAAATAAACGAGGTTTATACTCCGTTTCCGGTTCACGGGCTAGATAAAGCTTTAGGTTTAAAGAAAACCAGGATTTCTGATGCAGCTTTCATCTATGCTTGTTATGGAGTTACTATCGGTGCTACTTTAACCTGGTATGTAATGAATCATGACTGGCCTCAGAATATCGGTGGTAAACCAGCATTTGACTGGGGACACAATATGCCGGCATTCGTAGTTCCAATGTTTGAATTAATGGTATTCTGTGCAGCTCACATGATGTCTTTAACTTTCCTGGTTAGAAATAAAATGTACCCGGGTGCTCCGGCTCAGAATCCAGATCCGAGAACTACTGATGATAAATTCATGATGGAATTTGTAACTGATGATGTAGAATCTGTAAAGCAGTTACTCATTGAAACTGGAGTTGAAGAAATAACTGTTAAAGATGCTTAAAATGAAAAAGAATGTATTAAAAATTACAGCAGTTTTAGGTTTAACAACAGTTTTACTTAACTCTTGCGGGCCAAAAGAAAATGTACCATTGGTATATTTCCCGGACATGTATTTTCCGGTAGCTTATGATCCATTGATGAAAGCTCAGGATGCATATTCAGATCATGAAAATGAAATTCCTGCTTTCGTTAAAAATAATGGAGCTACAGGTCTTTCTCCAGTAGAAGGGAGTGTTGCTCAGAACAAAGATGGAGTTTTCGAAGAAAGCTTATTGCCAAAGAATGTTGATGAGTATAATGCAGGTTATGATGCTTCCAAAAAGATTACTGCCTCTCCTTTAAATCCGGCGAATGCCGCAAAGGATATTGAAAGAGGAAAGTTCTTATTTGAGCGTACTTGTGCTGCTTGTCACGGTGTAGGTGGAGATGGGCAGGGACCAATAGTACAAAGCGGAGCATATTCTGGAGTACCAAATTATGCTGACAGAGAAGTAACTGTAGGATCTGTTCATTATGTATTAACTAACGGTAGAAATGCGATGGGATCTTATGCGGGACAACTAAACCCGGGAGACAGATGGAGAGTGGCTATGTATGTAATGAGTGCTTTCAAAAAAGGAGCAGCACCGGCAGCCGCTACAGAAGCAGCACCAGCAACAACTGAAACGACTACCGAAACTAAAAAATAAGAAAAGAAATGTATAGTTTTTCACCAAAATTAAAATCAACTTCTATAATACTTCTTGTTGTAGGTTTAGTTCTGTTCGGTATTGGTTTCTTTATGAATAAAGGAATTTCTACTGAAAAAATAGAACAAATGATGGAAGCTGTTCATGCTTCAGGTCACACAGCTCCTACACATTCAAGTGAAATGGTTGGACCTCAGGATCATGCTGCTCACTTAGAGCATGCTACGATGCAGGTTCATAACCAGCCTTTAGCAGCAATACATTTTGTAGCTGTATTTTTCTTTGGAGTAAGCTGCTGCGTATTATTCTTCTATTCTATTCAGCACGCTGCACATGCAGGATGGCCAATCATTATTACAAGGGTAATGGAAGCAATTGCTTCTTATATCCCTTATGGTGGTGCAATCTTAGTAATCCTGATGATTTTAAATATCACTCATAACGGGCACTTATTCCATTGGATGGACCCTGAATTGACAAATCCGGATTCTCCTCATTTTGATGTGATCTTATTCGAAAAGAAAAAATTCTTAAATATCCCTTTCTATGCAGTAAGAACTTTAATCTATGTATTAGGAGCTTCTTTCTTTGCCTGGAAATTAAAGGCACAGTCTAAAAAAGTAGACGAAACCAAATCTAAGGTAGAGTACCAAATGCTTTACAGATGGTCAGTAGGATATATTGCGTTCTTCGGTTTCGCATCTGCTGCTTGGGCTTGGGATTGGTTGATGTCTATTGACCCACACTGGTATTCTACAATGTATATCTGGTATTCAATGGTTAGCTGCCTTTCAAGTGGTATTGCCGTAATCATCCTATTAAGTGTTTATCTTAAGAAAAACGGTTTCTTACCACAGTTCAATGACAACCACTTACACGATTTAGGAGTATTCCTTTTCGCTACAAGTATGCTTTGGACATATACATGGTTTGCTCAGTTCATGCTTTACTGGTATGCAAACGTTCCGGAAGAGGTGAACTACTTCTTCGGCAGATTCCAGCACTACTCTCCTACTTTCTTACCAATGCTGATTATCAACTTCTTATTACCATTATTGGTTTTAGTAAGCAGCAGCATCAAGAGAAACTATAAAGTAGTTACAACAATGGCAGTAGTTGTTCTTTTAGGACATATATTAGACTACTTCAACATGGTAATGCCGGGAACCGTAGGACCATACTGGAAAACTCCCGAAGTATTCCTTTTAATTGTAGGAGCTATCCTATTTGTAGCAGGGTTATTTATGTTTACTGTACTTACAGCTTTATCTAAACTTAAGCTGATTCCTACAGGAAACCCATTCTTACACGAATCTGAAATTTATGAGTATCCTTTCTAAGGACTTGTAACAAAATAAAACTATAAAAGACTGATTGTTTTAGCAATCAGTCTTTTTTTATGGACAAAAGTGGCAGTCTATTCTTCTGTTATCATTAAAGCTGATTTCACATCTGTCAAAATATACAGCTATGAAAAAAACTCATCCTATCTGCATTTTATTACTCTTTTTTTTCATCTTTATCAATTCACAAACCATCACCTTTATATCTGAAAAAAGTAATACTCCATTACCTAAAGTCTCAGTATTTGGAAAAGACGGTAACATTCTCGCATATTCTGATATTGACGGAAAAATTGAAAAGCAGTCCATACTTCCATCTCAGGAAAAATATCAGCTCGTTTACAATAATTTACCTGTAGGAATACTATCTTATTCGGATTTCGACCAGCCTGTCATTAAGATCAATGATCAGGTAAAAGAAATAGAAGCCGTCATCATTAAAAACAATAAACCATCAAAATATATTTACCTGAAAGGAAATTTTAATGCTTATGTTACGGTAAACAGTAAATTGAATGGGTATGCAGATGGAATTGTAACCTACATATTTGACAATAAAAGCAAGAAACTCAAAAGCGCTAATGTTGAGCAATATAGAATCTATAGGCTATCAGATCCCAAACAGGAAAAAAAGCAGACTTCCAGTTGGGATTATGGGAGTTCCTTAGATGTTCCAAAAATGAAAAAAGCAGGAACACTGAACGAATACAAAAAGAAAAACATACGGATTAAGGAGCTTAAGAGTAACGCAAAAGATGAAATAGAAATAACAGGGGAATATCTTCAGCAAAAAGAATTTGCTTTATTTGGCTTCCGTTTTTTTGATATAAGGGGAATCCAGAATATTGCTTTTGAACCAGGATCAAAAAAAACACTCAAGGACCTGCTTGAATTCAATGAAATCCTCTTCATAAAACTAAAACATAAAAGTGAAGAAAACTATAATCAGATTATATCCTACGCAAACTTTTATACGACGGAGATCAGCTTTAGTAATGAAAATAATATTGAAAATGTAAAGTTCAGTCCGGAATACAGCCACTACAAAACTCCGTACTGGCAGGATCCTTCTTTCCCCAATATGCAAACCATATTCAGTTCTTTCTTTAAAGAAAATCTGAAAGAAAAACAAAACAAAAAATAAAATCCTCTATTAATAAAGGTTTTATTAAATTTGCAACAAACCAAATAAAAATGAAAAAGTTTTCTTTTCTACTTGTTTTCAGTCTATTGCTTTTTACAGCATGTAAGAAAGATCATGTAGATGCTACGAATACTAAAACGCTGCAGACCAGTATCAATGATATGACCTCCAGCCTGCCAACCATTAAACAGATTAAGTTTAATGAAGCTCTTTATATCCTGAAAACATTTGGTGTGGAAGCTGACGGCGATATAAATGAACTAAAAGCCCTTGGAAAACTAATTGATGGAAAGAAAGTTCCTGAGATCATGTCGCTCGCTGATGAGGTTGCTCAAAAAAATGGAATAGAATGGGCTAGTACAGCTCCACCATCACTTGGAGAAATGAATATCTTCGGAGATGACAAAGCAAAAGAAAGTGATCCTAATGATGTAAAAGCAGGAGCTTTAAGTCTTGTTACAAGACCAACCGGAGATGATGGAAACGGAGCTCCAACCGCCATTCAGATTATTCCCCGGCTTGTGGATGCTGCCGGAAACCCGGTATCTTTCACTGGTGCAGGTCTGGAAACTACATTAGAAGTTTTCAGTAACGGAGTAAGGCTGTCAACGGCTAAAAACCTGATGCAGGATAATAATTTTAAAGGTTTTAATCTTAAATTTTCTTCTATTCCTGCTGCAAAAGTGGTAGATAATAAAATAGATATTACGGTTTCAGTAAAAACAACGGCAAAGACTTTCAAAATGTCCAAGATCGGACTTGATGTTAATGCAGCAGCTCTTAAAGTACCTGTAGTGCCTAAAACAGATACCACAGATATATCCCAGCAACCTGGCGCTGTTATAGATCCAAACAATCCTGCAGCCACGGTACCTTCTGTTACAGAACCTGGTGCAGCTACGCCTGCAGCCCCAGCCACTCCTAAACAGCCAACAACTGACCCTAAAAATACGGTAAGTAAATTTTTAAACAGTGTAAGCTCTCAAAACCTTAAGGCAGCTTATGACGTTTCCAATAATCCAAGCTGGGGAAGCTATGAATCTTTTTCAAACCCTACTTCAGGATTCGGATCTGTAAAAAACGTAAGTGTGAAAAACATTACAACAAATGCTGCAAATCCTAATGGAGCCAGTGTAAATGCTACTTACGATGTCACAGATAAAAATGGCAAAACGACTTCTTTGAAGGTAACATTCGGACTTAAAAATGTAAATGGAGACTGGAAAATTTCCAGCTATAAAATAAATCAATAAATGGCTTCAGCAGATCTGATAAAAAAATTAGAAAATACCATTGAAAATATCCCTGATTTTCCAATTCCCGGTATTCAGTTTAAAGATATTTCGCCTATTTTTTTAGACCCTAAACTTTATGAAGAAGTAATTGCTGATCTGGCTGCAGCCAGTAAAGGGAAAGTAGATGCTGTATGCGGAATAGAAAGCCGGGGTTATTTATTTGGAATTGCTATTGCAGTGGCGCTGGAAGTACCATTCATTCTGATCCGGAAAAAGGGTAAGCTGCCTCCTCCTATTATTTCTGAAAAATATGACCTGGAATATGGAAGTGCTGAAATAGAGACCCGCGAAGGACAAATCAAAAAAGGTCAGAGAATATTAATTCATGATGACCTTCTTGCAACCGGAGGAACTACAGAAGCAGCAGCAAAACTGATAGAAAAACAAGGGGCTACAGTAGCTCAGTTTAGTTTCCTTATTGGACTCAAAAGCTTAAATGGTGATGAAAAACTAAAAAAATTCGGTGCTGAGGTTTACCATATATTGGAATACTGATTTTTGATAAAAAATTAATGCTTCGTAAATGACGTTTACGAAGTATTTTTATAATTAAATAGTAATAATTCAGGATATTTAAGGAATAATGCACCTAAAGTATTTTGTAAATCATTAAGAAACAATTAAATTTGCAATTCAATTTTTAAGAATTTATGGCAAAATTGGGAAAGAATGCTCAACATGAGCAAGAAGGTAAAGAAACAGTTGAGTTCTTTAAAGACCTTGACAGAGAGGCTTTAAATGCTGAAAGGCTTCTTGAGAGATATTCAAAACCTTTAGGTATTGTATTGGGAGCTTTAGTTTTAGGAGTTCTTGGCTTCTTTGCATACAAGCAATTTGTAGTTGCTCCTAAGAACGCTGAAGCTGTAAAAAGTTTCCTTGCTGCTCAAAAGAATCTTACAGAAGGTAAAGATAAAGAGGCATTAGGAGGAAAGTCTGCTGCAAATCCTGGTTTCGTGGGTACTTATAATGATTATTCAGGAACAAGTGTAGGTCAGCTTTCAGCTTACAATGCTGGTTTACTTAAGTTCAAAGAAGGAAAATTCCAGGAAGCATATGATCTTCTGGATAAATTTTCTTCGGATAACAAAACATTAATGGCCCTGAAATATGGAGCTATGGCAGATGCTAAATCAGGTCTTAACAAAAATGATGAAGCTCTGGCTTTATTAGATAAAGCAGCAACAGCATCTGATGACCCATACACCACTTATTTCTTTACAAGAAAGGCAGGTATTGTAGCATTAGGACTAAAAAAGAATCCTGAAGCTAAAAAGTACTTCACTACAATTGATGAAAAATATCAGGATTATGACAATGGAATGTCTGATTCTTATATTGAAATGACTAAATATTATTAAAAAATGGCAACAGTTAATCTTTCCGATTACAAGCCACTTCATATAACCAATGCCGAAGATTTTTCTATCGGCATTGTTTTTTCTGAGTGGAATGATTTTGTAACGTACAATCTTCGTGATGCAGCTTTAGAAATTCTTGAAAAAGAAGGCGTAAAACCTGAAAATATCAAACTTTTTTCCGTACCCGGAGCTTTTGAATTAAGTTATGCCAGTATGCAGCTTTGTAAAGAAAGAAAATACGATGCTGTAATTTCGATAGGATGTGTTATCCGTGGCGAAACTCCTCATTTTGATTATGTATGCTCTGCTGTAGCACAGGGAATAAAGGATTGCAACATCATGACTGACACACCTACAATCTTCTGTGTACTGACGGATGATACCAAAGAACAATCTATTGCAAGAAGCGGTGGTAACCTGGGGAACAAAGGCGTTGAAGCCGCTGTAACAGCTTTACAGATGATTGACTTCAAAAGGAAGCTTTCAGATAAAAAAGGGAATATCGGTTTCGGAAACTCATAATTGAGTAAAACTTAACAGCATACAGGACTATTTTAATAGTCCTTTTTTATTGAATTGTAAAACCTTTCTGACAAACAATAGAATGACAACCTCTGCAAAGCTTCACCTCTTTAAATTCATAAATCTTACTAATAAGAGCGATATTTTATTTTTTTTATGTTAAAACTTGCGTACAAAAACTATCTTTGCAAAAATTATAAAAACAGCCCGACATGTTTTTAAAAAAAATAAAACCCTTCCTATATTTAGGCGTTTTTTATCTTGCTATTTCTCTTATAATAAGGATTATATTCTTTTTTCATCCTATTACCACTGCCAGTTTTGGCTTTTTCGAAGTTCTAAAAGTTCTCTTTATCGGGCTTCTGAATGACATCTTTGTATTCATACTGGCCAGTTCATTATTAGCACTTTATTTTTTATTTCTTTCCAACTCAAAATATAAAAAGCCATATGGCTATATCATTTTGAGTGTACTTATCCTGTTCTTCCTTTACGTATGGCTTATTCCAAACAACATATTCAAACAGTACGGGGGATCAATAATGGAAATAACTATGGCATTTGTAGGAATGAAAATAGTTTTCTTTGGATTGATGCTTTTTCTTCCCGCTCAAAGGATAAAGATCCGTAATGCGCTATATTTTATTACACTCCTCCTGTATGTCCTTCTCATTATTTTCAATGGAGTAAGCGAATACTTTTTTTACAATGAGTTTGGTGTACGTTATAATTTCATTGCAGTTGATTATCTGATCTATACCAACGAAGTGATCGGAAATATCATGGAAAGCTATCCGGTTATTCCACTTTTTTCTGCGATACTGATTGTTACCATATCCATTACTTTATTAATTTATAAAAAGACAAAAGAAGAACTGCTGGAGTTACCTGACTTTAAACAAAAAATGGTCTTATTGGGGACTTTTATGGTACTCTGTGCAATGAGTTTGCTGGCCATACCATCACTCATGCAGATCAAATCCGGTAATGTATTTGCAGATGAGATCGAAGCCAATGGAATTCCTAAATTTTACTGGGCTTTTACCCATAATGAGCTTGACTATTTCCAGTTCTACCCACAAATCAGCCAGAAACAGGCAGAAAAGAATTTTTTAAGCCAATACTCACAACAGGTCTTGTTAAGAAATATTACAGCAGATCAGCCTGAAACCAAAAAAAATGTAGTCCTTATTTCTATCGAAAGCCTTTCTGCTGATTTTATGGAACATTATGGAAATACTGAAAAGATAACACCGTTTCTGGATAGCCTGGCAGAAAAATCACTGATGTTTACCAATCTGTACGCTACAGGTAACCGTACGGTTCGCGGCCTGGAAGCTTTAACGCTTTGTATTCCTCCTACTGCAGGAGAGAGTGTCATCAAAAGGAATGACAATAAAAATAAATTTACAACCGGAAATGTTTTCAAATCCAAAGGATATGATGTCAGGTTTTTATATGGAGGATACAGTTATTTTGATAATATGCAGGATTTCTTTGAAGGAAATGGCTATGGTATTGTAGACCGGAATAATTTTAAGCCTGAAGAAATTACTTTCGCCAATGTATGGGGTGTTTCGGATGAAGATATGGCCAGGAAAGCAATACAGGTTATGAATGCAGAAGCAAAATCCGGAAAACCATTCTTTAACCACTGGATGACTGTTTCCAATCACAGACCATTCACCTACCCGGATGGAAGAATAGACATTCCCGGAACATCAAAATCCCGTGAAGGAGGGGTAAAATATACGGATTACTCCCTTAGGCTGTTCTTTAATATGGCTAAAAAACAAAACTGGTATAAAAATACAGTCTTTGTAATTATTGCAGATCACTGTGCATCAAGTGCCGGAAATACAGAACTGCCGATGGACAAATACCGAATCCCTGCTCTGGTTTTTTCAGAAGGTTTTATCCAACCTCAAAAATTTGACAAACTGATGTCTCAGATTGATGTGATGCCAACGGTTTTCGGTCTTTTAAACTTTAGCTACCAATCCAGGTTTTTAGGCCAGGACGTTCTTAAACAGGAATTTCAGCCTAAAGCTTATATTGCTACCTATCAGGACCTGGGCTTTGTAAAAGACGGGCATTTAACGATTATCTCTCCGATAAAAAAGATAAAACAATACTCTTTAGAGCTGGAAAAAAGTAACTTAGCTCCGGAATTTAAGCTTTACTATACAGAAAAACTATTGAAAAACATAGATCAAAAGCTGGTAAATGATGCCATATCTGCCTACCAGTCCACATCATACTGGTTACAGACCAAACAACTTAACAGATAAATATTTAAATATTTTATTCCCTTGATTTAACTTAAAATATTTAAATTAACCAATAAATTTATTACTATGAAATGGACAGACGACAGAGGCGGAAACGTTGATGACCGCCGTGGTTCCGGAGGCGGAGGAATGATCGTAGGCGGAGGCCTTGGAACATTAATTATAGCTGCTATTGTTTTCTTTTTAGGAGGTGATCCTTCAGGTATACTTAATTCCGGCAGTGTGCAATCCTCCGGAAATACCGGAGAGCAAAGAGAACTTACAGCCAGTGAAAAACAAATCGGTGAGATGGTCAAAATGATGGATGCCTGGAACAGCCAGACCTGGAGCCAGGTTTTTAAAGAAAACGGGATGACCTATACCGATCCGGGGATTGTGCTTTTTGAAAATACAACAAATACAGCATGTGGAACTGCCCAGTCTGCCATGGGTCCTTTCTACTGCCCTGCAGACCAGAAGGTATATATGGATATGAGCTTTTTTAACGAATTACAGCAAAGGTTTGGAGCACAGGTTACAGAATTTACGGTAGCTTATGTTCTTGCCCATGAAGTAGGCCACCATGTCCAGACTCTTTTAGGTACTACACAAAAAGTAGATGCCCTCAGAAGAAGCGGAAGATATTCTGAGGCAGAAATGAACAGGGTATCGGTTGCTACAGAACTACAGGCTGATTTTTATGCAGGGGTTTGGGCCAGACGAACAGATGACACCAAACATATTCTGGAACCCGGAGACATTCAGTCTGCCATTGACGCAGCACAGGCTGTTGGAGATGATAATATCCAAAAAAGATCCCAGGGATATGTAAATCAGGAAAGCTTTACCCACGGATCTTCAGCCCAGCGTAAAGAATGGTTCATGAAGGGTTACAATACCGGAGATATCAGACAAGGAGATACCTTCAACCAGCTCTTAAAATAAAAGAGAACTTATTATACAACATTTACCCCCTGAAATTATCAGGGGGTTATTTTTTTTCTTTATTAGAAATTCTAAAGTCTTCATATTGTATGCTCTTCGCCTTATTTGTATATGTGTACAATAGAAAATAAGTATGCACATTACAATTTTACCTTAATTATTCTCCAATAGAATAATTCTCCATATACTATTTTTTCGATTTATTTATAATTTAACAAATTATAACATTTCAAAATTAAGTTTATATGCATACAATATTGTATGTAAATCTGCAACATAATTACAAATAATATAAACAATTGGAATAAAATTTATATTTATTTTTGAAATCATTCAACGTTGAAATATTTACCATTGGTCTTAGGAGTGCACAGTAATAGGATCTAAAACAGGTAAACTATATCTGGATATCCAGACAAATGAACTATTTAATTAAAATTTAAAGAAAATGAAAAAACTAAATGTTTCGCAAATGGAAGATTTGCAAGGCGGAAGTATCCGCGACTGTAATATAACAGCAATTATTGCTGGAGGAGTAGGTGCTATTATCCCAGCCGTTGGCGTGGGAGCAGGGATCTGGGCCCTTGGTTGTTATCTTTATTCAATGTAAATATAAAATACACATTATGAAAAAGTTAGAAAATAAAAACATGGAAGCCATAAAAGGAGGAAGTCCTAAAGACTGCTGGAATGGAGCGGTTGTTGCAACATTGATTAATCCTGTTTTTGGCTATAACCTGGCATGGTCTTGCTGGGTTTCATCCTGGTAAATAATATTATGGCAGCGTCAACACAACTTAAAGAGAAAAGGAGTTTAATTATCTTATTTTATATTCCTGTTTTATATATGGCCTATCATATATCTGCATTATCCTTCGGGGCATATACATTCTTTTTTATTGTTGGTATGTCCTGTCTGTTTACATTAATAATAAGTAAAAATACCACTTTTAAAGATATTGTTTTCTCCATCATATGTGGCCTTTCAATATTTTTTACAGGTTTTTTACTTTATAATATGTAGAAGGAATATTAGTCTTATTTATAATAAGGATGATATATTATTTATTAACTATTGGTTTTATTTAGAGAGGGGGTAACTTCCCTCTCTTTTCTCAACTCCCAATCCGTATTTACCGGATAGCAGAATGTGTATACATCATAGGACATTTGTAATGGCGGCCTATCAGAATATCTATGTTCAGATTCAGCTGAACTATAAATATAAAACAGAACCTGTATTCCAGGTTATCTCCAATTTATAAAACACAAACTAAGAAATTCAATTTGTATAGATACAATATATTGACTGTACAATAATTACTTAATTAATGAAAAAACATGAGAAATTTAATTCTTTTCACAAGCATCGTCTCTTTCTATTTCCTGCTCACTTATCTGGATAAGCATTATATTACCACAAGCTCAAAAATCTTCGATTTCTTATCTAAAGATTATCCTGACGAAATAGTTCAAGGCTATATAGAAAGTCAAAAAAAATGGTGGTGGGTAAGCTATATAACAACGTTTATTTTAATTGGAATTAAGATAGCATTAGTTACCTTCTGTCTCAATTTTCTCAAATTACTGGACCTTCCGGGTTTAGAAAATATAAAATTTACAGACTTAATGACTCTTGTTTTAACAGCAGAATTTGTGTTTATTATTGCTGGTTTTTACAAGTTTGCCAACTTTTACGGGATTGATACAGACTATACACTGGAAAGCCTTCAGACTTATTATCCGATCTCACTGCTGAATTATAAGGAATATATTTCTTCCGAAAAATGGATTGCATATCCTCTACAATTGGTAAATTTTTTTGAACTATTCTATTGGGGAATTCTTGCCTGGGGAATTCAGGAACTTTCTGGAAAAAAAATCAGCTTTAAAAAATCTTTTGTCCTTACTGCCCTTACTTATGGCACTGGTTTGTTATTTTGGGCAGGGATAATCTCTTTCATGGTATTAAACATCCAGTCTTAATATGGAAAAGAGATTCGTTTTAAAAATAACAGCTATTATTATACCTGTTCTGCTAATTGGAATGATTCTTTACCTTTTATTCTGTTTTCAAAAAAAGAATGAGAGAATAAAAACATTAAAAAACATTCCTGTCTTCAGTCTTAAAACAATTGACAATACATTATTTGAGTCAAAAGGCTTAATAGGGCCTTATAGCAAAGTTATCATTTATTTTAACCCGGATTGTGATTATTGCCGGAAAGAAGCAAAAGAGCTTTCTAAAATACACTACAAATATACTGAGGTTCAATGGATTTGGATTGCCAGCGAACCGATAACCGAAATTAAAGAATTTGCTTGCCAATACAATTTGGACCAGTATCAGAATATTCAATGGTGCCAGGATGAGCAAGCCAGGCTTTATCAGACATTTGGAATGAACAGCATCCCTTATTTTTTAGTTTATGACCACAATAACAGGCTTATTAAAAGATGGTCAGGAGTAATAAAGCTGGAAAAATTACTGTCAGAAACCTTACATGAAAAAAAATAAACTTATACAAAAAACCTTTTCACTTCAAAAAGACCTTACCGATTGTGGTGTAAGCTGTCTTCAATCCCTGGTAAAATATTATGATGGGAATATTTCACTGGAAACCCTCCGGGAGAAAAGTGGCACAGGAAAAACCGGAACAACATTACTGGGGCTTTATCAGTGCGCCACAGAAATCGGCTTCGAGGCAGAGGGTTGTGAAGGGGATATCGATACACTCATCAAACATGGTGCACCAGTTATTTTACATGTTATTATCGATCAAAAATATGAGCACTATGTAATCTGCTATTCTTTCAATGATAAGAATAATCAGTTTTATATCGGGGATCCTGCAAAGGGATTAGAATACTGGAAAAAAGAATACCTGAATGAGGTTTGGGTATCCAAAACGTGTCTTACCCTTAAACCGGCTTTATTATTTGAGACCAATACAGTAATTGAGAAAAAGAAAAAAGTTTGGCTAAAACATCTTATTAAAGAAGATCAGGAAGCCATTTACACGATTATCATACTTGGATTTATTTTTACTTTGTTGGGAATGTCTATGTCTGTATTCTCACAAAAACTAATTGATGATATCCTTCCGAAACAAAAAATTCACCTTCTTCTGTTAAGCATCTCTTTTCTTGGGTTTCTTCTTTTTGCAAGAATTGGTATCCAGGCTTTGAGAGAACTATATAACATTAAACAAAGTAGGTCATTCAATGAGAGAATCAACAAACAGTTTTACTCCTCACTTCTCCACCTCCCTAAAATATTCTTTGATACCCGGAAAATTGGAGACTTCGTAGCACGACTGAATGATACCCAGAGAATTCAAACTGTTATAAAACAATTGATAACCAATACTGTTGTTGACACTTTAGGGGTTCTGATATCCATAGGTTTTCTTTTTGCCTACGCCTGGAAGCTTGCAGTGGTTTGTATTATTATATCTCCCATTGTCTTTTTAATACTGTTTAGTTTTAATAAAAAAATTATTGAAGCCCAGAGTAATGTAATGCAATCTTACAGCGCACGCGAATCTAACTATATTGACAGTATAAAAGGAATAGATGTGATCAAAGCATTCTCAAAGCAGTATTTATTTGAAAAAAGAAATGAGGCCGTTTTCAGCCTTTATCAGCGCAGGGTATTTGAACTTGGAAAACTTAATCTTACCATATCATTATATTCAGGAGCAGCTTTGGTTGTTTTTCTTCTTCTCATCATAGGATTATCGTCTTACGGGGTACTGAATGGTACTATTAAAATTGGTGAACTTACTGCTATTATAGGAATTTCTTCTTCACTTCTTTCTTCTATTACTAATCTTGCACTGATTACAATTCCTCTACAGGAAGCAAGAGTCGCTTTTAACAGGATGTTTGAATATTCTTCTTTGAAAAAAGAAGAAACAGAAGGAAAAGAGATTAAAAATATAGATTCCATTGATGTAATAAACATAGATTTCAGATTTAATGGCAGAAGCCGGCTTCTTCATCGGATAACTCTTTCCCTGGAACAGGGAAAAGTCACTTGTGTTCTTGGAGAAAGTGGTTGTGGTAAAACCACTTTTACAGAAATTCTGCAAAAAAATTATTCTCCCGAAAATGGAGCGATCATTATAAATAACAACATCAACTTAAAAGATATATCAATTCAGGCATGGCGAAGTTTAACCGGTGTTGTCCCCCAAAACATTCAGCTATTTAACGGAAATATACTGGAAAACATTATTCTCAGTGAAGAAGTTAATGAGCATAAATTACAGAAGGTTATCTCATTAGGCTTTGATGCTTTTATTGATTCATTACCTCAAGGGTTCTTCACCCTGGCAGGTGAAGAAGGTATTAATTTATCAGGAGGCCAGAAACAACTGCTTGGATGGATGCGTGCGTTGTATCATGACCCTCAATTCTTAATTCTGGACGAACCCACCTCTTCTCTGGATAAGGAGAACAGAATGTTTATCTGTAAACTGATTGAGAAGATAAAGTCTGAAAAAATCATCATGATCATCAGCCATCATCTGGAAGAAGTAAAGGAAATGTGTGATGACATGATCATCATTAATAAACCAAAAGTTCCTGATCTTGGCTAAGATCTTAATTTTATACAAAAAAATCCCTGAATTTTTCTTCAGGGCTTTTTAATTATTGCAGTTCGATTGGATTACTGCTCTTCTTCACTTCCTCTTTTACCCGTTCTTCCATTCTCTTCCTCATATCTGCAGGATTCTGATTTCTTCCGCCTGCTCCACTTCTGCCTCCAGTCCGTATGGTAGTAGAAAAGCTGCCTTGTCCCCCACCCTGGTTCATAAATGCTGCCGGATCACTTTTATACTTTTGCTGCTGCTTTACAAAATCAGCTCTTTTTACCTTAATTGTATTTCCAAACTGGTTCAGCTCCGGAAATTCAGCAATCTTATAATTCTTCATCAGGTCAAAAGAATAATCTCCTTTCTCATCTTCCACTTTCACCACTAATCCCGGAAGCCCGCCAAATTTATAAGGCCCATCCTGATAGGGAAGATCTGTAGTGAACCATGCCGTCCATTTTCTTCCAGCAAAATCCGTTTCTGCCTTTTGAACCTTATATTCCCCGATTTTTGTGGTTTCTGAAGAAATCGTCCAGCTAAGCGGTCTGTCTTCTTCATAGGAATACATGTCTCTCCCGATACGGTCTTTAAAAAAAATTTTCTGGTTTGTTTTATCTTTTTCAACAGAATAATTAATACTGGTTCTCAGGTTTTCCATCTGATCCCTGTTAATACTTCCTCTTCCACCACCTCCCTGGAAAGCTTTCTGCATAATAGAATCTCTTTTGATCCGGTTTTCAGAATAAAAAACTGACTTCTCCGGAGAAATATCCAAATATGCATTTTCTGTCTTAACTTCACTTTTATTTTCAGCATCAGGCTTCATCGTTACCTGATACACAAACCTGTTTACCTGTGCTGAAATATGCTGTATAAAGAGGGCCAGAGCAATAATGCCTAATTTTTTCATTTTTGAATTATTTATGTTTTGGATTTCAAAAGATTACCAAGGTTAAAGCCATCAATAATAAAAATCGATAAAATAAAAATGCTGATTTTTATATCCTGATTTTTGTTCGTATTTTTGCATCATTAAATCATTCTAAATAAATACAATGATAAAAGTATCAGACCAAGCAAAGGAGAAAGCCATCCAGCTGATGACAGAAGATGGTTTTAACCCTGCTGAAGATTATATAAGAGTGGGAGTTAAAAGCGGAGGGTGCTCCGGACTGGAATATGTTTTAAAATTTGACAACCAAAAGACAGATACGGATCAGATTTTTGAAGATAATAACATTAAAATTGTTATAGACAAAAAATCCATCCTTTATTTAGCAGGGACAACTCTTGAATATTCAGGAGGATTGAACGGAAAAGGGTTTGTATTTAACAACCCTAATGCATCCAGAACATGTGGATGTGGTGAATCATTTAGTCTTTAGAGAAAGACATTGGATACTAGAGATCTGCATTCAGGCTTATCTGACCGCTGAAATCTAAAATCTGAAATCTAAAAAATAATAATGAGTAAATACACTGAAGACGATTTAAGAGTCGATCTAGAAAATAAAAAATATGAATTCGGTTGGGAAACGAAGATTGATTATGAAGATTTCCCGACTGGTCTGAATGAGGACATCATCCGTGCAATCTCTGCAAAAAAAGAAGAGCCTGAATGGATGACGGAGTGGCGTCTTGAATCTTTCAAAATCTGGCAAAAAATGGTAGAACCTGAATGGGCTAATATCAAATATGAAAAGCCGGATTTTCAAGCAATCCGCTACTATGCTGCTCCAAAAGTAAAACCTGAACTGGCAAGTCTTGACGAAGTAGATCCTGAGCTATTGAAAACTTTCGAAAAGCTGGGGATTAATATTGAAGAACAAAAAAGACTTTCAGGTGTGGCAGTAGATATTGTTATGGACTCAGTTTCTGTGAAAACTACTTTCCAGGAAACACTGGCAGAAAAAGGAATCATTTTCTGCTCGATTTCTGAGGCTATTAAAAACCACCCGGACCTGGTAAGAAAATATCTTGGAAAAGTAGTTCCGAGAGGTGATAACTTTTATGCAGCACTAAACTCCGCAGTATTCTCTGACGGAAGTTTCTGTTATATTCCTAAAGGTGTGAAATGCCCGATGGAACTTTCTACATACTTCCGTATCAACCAGGCAGGAACCGGCCAGTTTGAAAGAACACTTGTCATTGCAGATGAAGGAAGTTATGTTTCTTACCTTGAGGGTTGTACAGCGCCTTCAAGAGATGAAAACCAATTGCACGCAGCAGTTGTGGAGCTGATTGCCTTAGACAACGCTGAGATTAAGTATTCAACAGTTCAGAACTGGTATCCCGGGAATGAAGAAGGAAAAGGAGGAGTTTTCAATTTTGTAACAAAAAGAGGGCTTTGTGAAAGGAATGCAAAAATTTCATGGACACAGGTGGAAACAGGTTCTGCAGTAACATGGAAATATCCATCTTGTATTCTGAAAGGTGACGGGTCAATCGGAGAGTTCTACTCTATTGCTGTAACCAATAATCACCAATATGCAGATACAGGAACAAAGATGATCCATATTGGAAAAAATACAAAATCTACCATCATATCCAAAGGAATCTCTGCAGGAAAATCTCAAAACTCATACAGAGGACTGGTAAAAGTAATGCCATCAGCGAAAGGAGCAAGAAACTTTTCTCAATGTGATTCTTTGTTAATGGGTAATGAATGCGGTGCCCACACCTTTCCTTATATTGAAATCAAAGATCCGTCTGCACAGTTAGAACACGAAGCTACCACTTCGAAAATCGGAGAAGATCAGATTTTCTACTGCAATCAGAGAGGAATTGATACAGAAAGAGCAATTGCACTGATCGTAAATGGTTTCAGTAAAGAAGTCTTGAATAAGCTTCCAATGGAGTTTGCCATCGAAGCACAAAAATTACTGGAAATTTCATTAGAGGGATCTGTAGGATAAAAAAATATGATAGCGACAGAACGATTAATTTTAAGGAAGCCCGTAGAAGAAGACTTTGCAAGGTTCTTTGAGATTAATCATGATCCTGAAACCAATAAGCATAACCCAAGCGGGCCAATGAATCTGGAAAAAGCAGAAAGCACATTTATAAAAATGCTTGAACATTGGAAAAAATATCATTTTGGAAGCTGGGCAATTGTTGAAAAGGATAATCCTGAAAACATTATAGGTTTTGGAGGTCTGAGTTATAAATTATATGGAGAGGAAGAAAAGCTGAATCTTGGTTATCGTTTTGCTCCCGGGGCATGGGGGAACGGATATGCCACAGAATTCACGAAAAAAGCTATAGCCTTTGGATTGAATGACAGCAATAAAGAAGAAATATTCGGAGTTGTTCGTCCTGATAATATAGCTTCCGTTAAAGTTTTGGAAAAGGCAGGAATGACCCAAATAGGAACACTTAATGATGTTCCCGGTCAACCTGAAAGTTTAGTATATAGAATTCAAAAATAATTTGTTTAAGCAAATAAAATGTTAGAAATTAAAAACCTTCACGCCAAAATTGAAGATGGCGCAGAAATATTAAAGGGTATTAATCTTGAAATAAAACCGGGTGAAGTTCACGCTATCATGGGGCCGAACGGAGCCGGTAAATCCACACTTTCTTCTGTAATTGCCGGTAAGGAGGATTACGAAGTAACCGGTGGGGAAATTCTTTTCGAGGGAGAAGATATCAGTGAAGATGCTCCTGAAGAAAGAGCTCATAAAGGGATTTTCCTTTCTTTCCAGTATCCGGTAGAAATTCCAGGGGTTTCTGTTACAAACTTTATAAAAGCAGCCCTGAATGAAACCAGAAAAGCTAACGGGTTGGAAGAAATGCCGGCGAAAGAAATGCTTGCTTTAATTCGTGAAAAATCTGAAAAGCTGGGAATCAAAAAAGATTTCCTTTCCAGATCACTGAATGAAGGATTCTCTGGTGGAGAGAAGAAAAGAAATGAAATTTTCCAGATGATGATGCTTAATCCCAAGTTAGCTATTCTTGATGAAACAGATTCAGGATTAGATATTGATGCTTTAAGAATCGTTGCTGATGGAGTAAATTATTTTAAAAATGAAGGAAATGCAGTTCTTCTGATTACTCACTATCAGAGATTGCTTAACTATATTCAACCTGACTTTGTTCACGTTCTGGCCAATGGAAAAATCATCAAAACCGGTGATAAATCCTTAGCCCTTGAGCTTGAAGAAAAAGGGTACGACTGGCTTCTTAACTAAGAGGGAAACCGGTCATTTCAGAGATTAAAGTTTTAGCAGCCTCCTGAACTGAAGGCTGGCAAAATGAAGAACCTCTACTTAAAAAATCAGATTCCATATTCCCTGGAATGGCAATATTTTAGTTCAAATAAAAAGAAAAAATGGTGCAAACCACAGATATACCAGTAATGGCATTAAAAGAACAGATTATAGAGAACCATAATGAATTTTTGGAGAGTCTTCGTCACAGGTTTCTGGATGATGAAAGAAAAGCTGCTCTGCAAAGATTTGAAAACATTGGTTTTCCAACAAAAAAAGACGAAGAATATAAATATACCAATCTGAAGGAGATCACGGAAAAAAGCTATAGCTTCTTCCCGAAAGAGAGCCATAACATCACTAAAGAACAGTTTGACCAACTGCATTTAGGAGAGGAACATTTCGATTGGATTGTTTTTGTAAACGGTACACTTCACAAAGAATTATCAAAAATTTCAATTGAAAATGCAGAATTTCTTTCATTCAATTATGCACTGAATGATGAAAAACATAAAGAAGTTTTTGATCAGTACTTTAACAGTATTGCATCTAAGGATCTTGCTTTCACTAATTTGAACCTGGCGTACTGTAAATATGGGTTCTTTTTAAAAGTTCCTAAAAATGTAGTCATTGAAAAACCTATTCATATTTTCTACATTTCTCAGAACCAGGAAGAAAATACGTTTTACAATACCCGAAATTTACTGATCGTAGAAGAAGGTGCAAAGGTAGAAGTTATTGAAAGCCATCATAATTTTGACAGCACATATGTGTTGACGAATTCTGTAACAGAAATCTTCACATATCCCAATGCCAAAGCAGACTGGCATAAGTTACAGAATGATAATAATACCTCCTATCTTATTGACCACACTTTTGCAAAACAGGAAAAAGACAGTCTGACTACTGTAAATACATTCTCCTTTGGTGGAAAACTGGTAAGAAATAATCTGGATTTCATTCATAATGGACAGAATATCAATTCATTTATGAACGGAATTACAATTATAGGAAAAGATCAGCTGGTAGATCATCATACAGCAGTTCACCACAATTATCCGAACTGTGAAAGCTATCAAAATTATAAAGGTATTTTCGATGGCAATGCTCATGGGGTTTTCAACGGAAAGGTCTTTGTTGACAAAATTGCACAGAAAACGAATGCATACCAGCAGAATAATAACGTTTTGCTAAGTGAAGGAGCAAGCATAGATACAAAACCACAATTGGAAATCTTTGCTGATGATGTGAAATGCTCTCATGGATGTACAGTAGGACAACTGAACGAAGATGCCCTATTTTATCTGAGAGCCAGAGGAATTTCTAAAAAAGAAGCTCAGGCCCTGCTCTTGTATGCCTTTGCTAATGATGCCATGCAAAACATCGATATCGAGCCGCTTAAGGAAAAGATATCAAAGTTACTGGCCGAGAAATTAGAAGTAGATATAGAATTTTAAACGTTATATAGTTGATAATAAAAGAGGCTGTCTCAAAAGTGAGGCAGTCTTTTTTTGAGCATAAAAAAAGGAAAGCTTTTGCTTTCCTAATATTTGCAAATTGATTAATTTGCTGTGTGT
>NZ_QNUE01000003.1 GCF_003385595.1 Chryseobacterium flavum
TGTCGCTCCGTATTTGCGAGTGCAAAAGTAAAACTTTATTTTTTAATGACCAAATGTTTTTGAAGAAAATTTTAAAGTTTTTTAAGTAACCTTAAATCCCTCTCAACACCTTATCACCCTACTCCTGCGCTCCGATTTATTCGGACTGCAAAGATACAAACTCTTTTTATTCCCGCAACTCTTTTTACAAAAAGTTTTGAAAGTTTTTTTTTCGTCTGTCATCCTGAAGTAAATATTGTCCCTGCTTATCTAAAAGCCCTTCTGCGCTTACTGATCTACTCTCGTTTTCAGTGGGGCAAAGATAACAACTTATCATAACGCAAAACAAGTTTATTTAACTTAAAATTGACCCTTTATTCATATTTAACCATAACACCCTGAAACAAAGTGAGAAAAATTTTAAACAAATGTTTGAGTAATGAGGTCGAAGAGTTGGAGGATGGAAAAATATTGGGGAAAGGTGGTGTCTTATTATTATAATTATATAGAAATGTTTCCAGCCGTGAAATTTATTAACTATAATCCATCTTAGCCCTGATAGAAATGGTTACCCCGAAGCACGCGGAGGAAGATCAGCAGCCAGCACCGAAAGAAGGGCGCGAGGAGTATGAATGGATAGCAGGATATAGCTCCTGATATATTAGTGGTATAGGATATTTTTCCTGCTGATAAAAAAAACATTCCGTAAGAGTACTATTATGCGGCTCCTACGGAATGGTATATGTGAAGTTATATTTTAGTTCAGAAACTGGATTAAGAATTACCAGATTTAAGCATCACAATGTATTGTCCTTATAAATCATGCTTAAAAACTCAGCGTAAGATTTTTCCAGACCAATGACATCGCCTGATTTTAAATTTAAACCACCATTTCCGGAAGTGTCTGATTTAACCTTTAACGATGATACCTGAAAATACATATTATCATTATTATCTTTTGGCTGCACTTTTATAGTAGATCCCAAAAGTTTTTTCGTAGAAACAGTATAAATTTCACCAGGAACTATTTTTATTTTAATAAATGACCTGGGCTGTAATATATAATCTCTTTGATTCACATTTATTTTCTGTGCTTTTTCTGAAGAGGCAAATATATACATCATCCCATCTTTGGTTATCAGTTTTTCTCTGGGCGTATAATAAAGAGCAATTTTATAGTTTGCTGCATTGAATGCCTGAGCTGTACCATCAATATTTTCAAAAGGTTTCAGCTCAAAGGTGTTGGCTCCAATTTCTTTCGCTTTTTTATACACCAATGAAAAGACAGCAGCATCATCTTTTGAAAACCCCTGAACTTCTATCTCACCAAGATAAATCTGGTCAGACAATGTTTCATCTTTTCTGTATAGAAATTTATCTGTATTATCATTGGTTTTTTCAACCTTTGTAAGATAGACGTTTTGCGCATTGTAAAGCTGAAGGGATAATACAAAAATGATAATTGCCAGATTTTTCATAAGATGTTTATATTTTTTGTTGTGAAAGCACCTCTAAACATTCTTCCAGGCTGTTTTCCCAATGTTTTGGCTCTATTTTATAGGACTGTTCAATTTTATCTAATGACATGGTACTCCTTACCGGTCTTTTTGCCGGAGTGGGATACTGATCAGTTGTCAGCGGCTTCAGTTTTATCGGAGACTTTGAAAATTCTGCAATTTTCTTAGCGAATTCATACCACGTAGTTTCCGGATAGTTTGAAAAATGAAAAATGCCGAAAGTCTTTACCGGGAACTCTATAATATTCATTATTGCTTCTGCCAGATCATTAGCATTTGTTGGCTGCCCAAACTGGTCTGCAACAATACCTAATTCTGTTTTTTGAGTAAAAAGATTCAGCATTGTTTTGACAAAGTTTTTGTTGAATTCTGAATATAACCAGGAAGTTCGTATAATAATAGTTTTAGGGTTTATATCCAGTGCAAGCTCTTCTCCTTTTCGTTTTGATTGTCCATATATGCCAATCGGGTTCGTGAAATCATCTTCTGAATAGGAAAGATTTGTGTCTCCATCAAAAACATAGTCTGTTGAAACATGAATTAAAATGCTGTTAAAATCAGCACAAGCCTGCGCCAGATTGGCAACTCCATCAGCATTTACGGCAAAGGCTTTATCTTTTTCAGTTTCTGCAAGGTCAACTGCGGTATATGCAGAGGCATTAATACAATATTCAGGCTTGTTATCGTAGAAAAAGTCATTTACCTGTTCTTCACTGGTAATGTCTAAAGTTTTTGAATCCGTAAATAAAAATTCATATTGATGTTCAAAATCAGGAGCCAGTTTTCTAATACAATTTCCCAACTGTCCATTGCTTCCTATTACGAGTATTTTTTTCATGTTATAATGGTTACTTAAATTGATAATGATCCTGCAAAAAACTACGCTTAAGAGTTTCTGGCATTTTGCGATCTCAGGTACTTAACTCTTGGCTGAAAATCTTTTTGCTCTAAATCTACATAAAACTTATGGAAAGTCTCTTTTATATCTTCAGGATGAATTTCGGATCGTCTTGTTTTAACATTGAAATAAATTACTGTCACCCATAACACAGCATGCACTGTTTTTTCATCAAGGCTTTTCATCAGGATTTCGACTTTAGCAGTTCTGTCCTGTACATCTATTGTCTTACTGCTGATCACTACCTGGGTATTATACCTTACTTCTTTTAAATAGGCAATTTCATTCTGGATTGCAATCCAGGTACAACCTGTTTTTTTCGTATATTCTTCATAGGTAAACCCATAGAAAGTTTCTACATGATCCTCTCTGGCATTAAACATATAATCAAGATATTTTACGTTGTTTAGATGCCCGATAGGGTCACAATCACTAAACCTGACTTTTACCGTAGTTGATACTTCTTTTTCCATTCCGCAAAAATAAAAAAACCACCTCTAAAAGAGATGGCTAGTTTTTATAAATCTTTGTTAATTCAATGAATTATTGAATTCCCAATTCTTTTTTAATCGCTGCAGTAGCATCCGGACCTGCCTTGTAAACAAAAGCAGATGAATTTGCATCCATAATATAATCGTAACCGTTTGCTTTAGCAACTTTTTCTACTGCATCGTTTAACTTTTTCTCAATAGGTCCAAAAGCAACATCCTGTTTAGCCTGAAGATCTTTTTGAGCTTTATCCTGCATTTGAGCTATTTCTTCCTGAATTTTCTGTAATTCAGCTTCTCTAGCTTTATTTTCTTCTGCAGTTTTCTTAGGAGCTTCTTCACTGTACTGCTTTAGTTTAGCTTGTCCGGCATCAGCCTTTTTCTTGATTTCTGCTTGTTTAGTATCTAGGAATGTTTTAAGATCTGCATCTGCTTTTTTCTTTTCAGGCATTGCATTAAGCACTCCCATCACATCTAAAGTAGCAATTTTTTGAGCTTTTGCCATACCTACTGATACAACCATCATTACCGCTGCAAATAATACACTTAATTTTTTCATAACTGGTAAATAAATAATTTAATTTGTTTTTAGATTTTAAATTTAAGTAAAAGTTAATTACTTTTTACTTTTATTAGTTTTTTCTTTCTTATCAGTTCCTTTCAGTAATATATCCAGGACTTTGTCTGTAAAATCATATTTTTTCTGAAGAAAAATAACACTAATGTTATTGCTTTTATCAAGAACTATGCCCAAACCGTTTTTCTCAGACATTGTTTTGATTGCATTCCATATCTGATCCTGAAAAGGCTGCACCAAATTTGTTCTTAATTTTGTAATCTCACCATTGGCTCCAAAACGAAGACTTGTTGTGGTTCTGATATTCTTATCAAGGTCTACAACTTCTTTTTCTCTAAGTTTTAGCTGGTCTCCTATCAATAACACTTTTTCACTTTCAAATGCAGCTTTTTTTCTTTCATACTCAGCTTGCAGATTTTGAAGCTCTGACTGCCATGTATCAATCTGCGAATTCAGTCTTGCTTCGGCTTCTTTATACTGAGGTAGTTTATTCAGAATATAGTCAGTATCCACCACCCCTATTTTCTGGGCATTACCAAGCCCGAAAATCAAGAGCAACACGAATGTGAAAGTTACTTTAAAATTCTTCATATTTATAATTATAATGATTGGTTCATCAAGAAGTGTGTCTTCCATCCTGAAGGTTCTGTTCCGGATATTGTTTTATCGAATCCATATGCGAAATCAAATCCAATTAATCCAAACGCTCCCATATAAACTCTTACACCTACACCTACCGATCTCTTTAACTGGAATGGATTATAAGTACTCCAGGAGTTCCAGACATTTCCTCCTTCAGCAAATGTCAATGCATAAATCTTCGCTGTTTGGTTCATTGAAATCGGGTATCTCAATTCTAAGGTAAATCTGTTATAAATTGTTCCTCCTCCTTTTGGCGTGATATCTCCCTGAGAAGCATCCCCTCCATAAGTAGAAGCATTTTCATATCCTCTTAAAGGAATCAACTCTCTACCATCATATCGCCCTCCAAACAGACCGGTTCCTCCCATATAGAATCTTTCGAAAGGCGGAGCTCCCAACTGTTTGTTGTATCCATCCATGAAGCCCATTTCAGCTGACGATCTTAAAACCAGTTTTCCGGCAATTTCATTATATACATCTGCCTTGAACTTGATTTTATAGAATTCCATCCACTTATACTTCTCGATAGGGGCCATTGAGGAATAATCTTTATTACTAAATAATGAATATGGAGGAGTTAATTTTGCAGAAAGCTCAATATTGGAACCCATTGTTGGGAATATAGGGTCAATACCCGCAGAGTTCCTACTTAATCCTATGTTAACACTAAGGTTATTAGCATCTCCATAATATTCGGTTGTATCTCCAAACTGGAATGGATAGTTACTGAAATTATATTTCTGGAACTGAAGTCCTGTATATAATGAGAAATAATCATCCGGCCAGTTTAATAATCTGTTTAGTCCTACTGATGCAGAAAAGATATTAAGTTTCTGTGAACTTCCATATTGATCTGTATATTTTACTCTGGAGTTATTTAAACTTACAGAAAGAGCAGTTGGTCTTGTTCCAAACAACCATGGCTCAGTAAATGAAATTCCATAGTTCTGGAAATATTGCCCAGCCTGCATCTGAATAGATAATGTCTGCCCATCTCCCTGTGGTACCGGTTTAAAGTCTTTGAATTTAAGGAAATTCTTTAATGAGAAGTTATTAAACGTCAGTCCAAGAGTTCCGATAAAGCTGTTACCTCCGTAACCAGCCTGTAACTGAACCTGTGAAGATCCTTTTTCCACCAGCTTCCAGTTAATATCAACCGTATTATCCACCTGATTAGGTTGAATATCCTGTCCTATTTGTTGCGGATCAAAGAAAGACATTCCTGCCAGATCGAAATAGGTTCTCTTGATATCACTTTTTGCAAAAAGATTTCCAGGCTTAGTTCTTAAAGATCTAAGGATCACATGGTCATGTGTTGTTGTATTTCCCTGCCATGTTACTTTATTCCAGGTAGCCTGTTCTCCTTCGTTAATTCTGATTTCAAGGTTTACAGCGTTTCCAGTTACTGATTTTTCTACCGGAGTTACATTAGAGAAAAGGTAACCATTATTCATATATACAGACTTAATATCTGAATCATCTTCTTTACCTCCGTCTTCTCCTACTTTTTTGTTAAAACCTACAGCATCATAAATATCTCCCTTCTTATATCCTAATAATCTCTGTAAATATTCTGTAGAGTATACCGTATTTCCGGTAAATGTAACATCTCCTATATAATACTTCTTACCCTCATTGAGTTTTACATTGATTTCATAATTATTCCTTTTATTTCTCCATACGGAATCCGAAACAATTTTGGCATCTCTATATCCCAGAGAGTTATAATAATTAATCAGACTGTGTTTATCTTCCTGGTACTTATCTTCGATAAATTTTGAAGATTTAAGAATACCACCGATACCGAAACGTTTTTGTTTAGTTTCTTTAAAGGCTTTATTTCTAAGTTTTTTGTCTGTAACATTCTCGTTTCCTTCAAACTCGATATGATCAATTTTTACTCTTTTGCCTTTATCCACAGTAATTGTCCAGTCCACCAATGCAGGATCTCCTGCATTCACTTTATCCTGAATATCAATTTTTGCATCAGCAAAGCCTTTTTTAATATAGTCCTTTGGAATATTGGTTTTAAGGCTTGAAATTAAGTTTTGTGTAATTTTTGTTCCTGGCTTCAGGTTATTATCCTTAGCAAGTTTCTCTCCTTTGGATTTACCTATTCCTTTTCCCTTGAATTTCACTTCTCCAAGTTCT
This sequence comes from Chryseobacterium flavum, assembly GCF_003385595.1. Taxonomy (GTDB): domain Bacteria; phylum Bacteroidota; class Bacteroidia; order Flavobacteriales; family Weeksellaceae; genus Chryseobacterium; species Chryseobacterium flavum. Next base: position 6,253 of record NZ_QNUE01000003.1, read on the forward strand.
TTAAGATCTTCCAGGTAGAATCTCAAAACTACAGTTTGTCCTTCAATACTTTGTACATAAACCTCTACTTCAGAAAAAGATTGGGTATCCCAAAGCTTTTTAACAGCATTACTAATTTTCTGTCCGGGAATATCTACACTTTCTCCTTTGGATAGTCCTGTAAATCTCAGGATTTGAGCTGGTGTATATTTTTTTACCCCATCTACAACAATGTCTTTAAGTGTATAAGTGCCTACTTCATTTTCTGCATGTACAGCATTATTTACTTTTGTGCTGTCCTGTGGAGTTACTTGTCCATAAAAATGTGCAGAAGCAGCAAACATAATGATGGGTAATAGTCTAAACTTCATTTTATCGAGTCTTTCTTTTCTTAAAAAATTTATTGGCCTTTTATCTGCTCACCGGTTAATCCGTATCTTCTTTCCTTGTTTTGATAATCAACAATACACTGGAAGAAAATATCTTTGGTAAAATCCGGCCACAGGACGTCTAAAAACTGTAATTCTGCATAAGCAATCTGCCAAAGAAGGAAATTGCTTATTCTTATTTCACCGCTAGTCCTGATAAGTAAGTCTACAGGAGGAAAATCCTTTGTATACAGATAGCTTTCAAATAATTTTTCATTAATATTCCCTATCTCTACCTTCCCTTCCTTTACATCAGAACTTATATTTTTAACGGCATTCAAAATTTCGTTTTGTGAGCCATAGCTTATAGCCAATACTAAGTTTCCTTTTGTGTTTTCTTTTGTAAGTTCTATCACCCGCTGCAATTGATCTCTTACTAAAGAGGGCAATTTATCCAAATTCCCGATTACATGCATTCTTAACCCTTTACTAAAGATCTCTTCTGCTTCGAGCAATAAGGTCTCCACCAGGAGATTCATAAGGGTATTTACTTCTTCAGCCGGACGGCTCCAGTTCTCTGAAGAGAATGTGTAAAGTGTTAAATAAGGGATATTGATCTCATTACAGGCATTAATGGCATTCCTTACAGCATTAATGGCATTTTTGTGACCGAAAGTTCTTTCCTCGCCACGAGATTTCGCCCATCTTCCATTGCCATCCATAATGATAGCTACGTGCTTTGGTAAATTCTCAGAATTTATTTTATCTTTAATCAACGACATATTAATCACAATAACATGGAGGCCTTCCGAATGAGAATGTCAGCCCTAAGCTGAAAGTATTCATCCAATCGTTAGATCTATCATCTCCAATATTTCTTTTTTTAATAAACTCTTCCTCTCTTTCTTTAGAAACAGCGTAATAATTTCCTGACTGCAACAGAGATCCGCCAGTGGCAGGATCTAAAATATCTGCATTATAAGATGTTTTCACATCTTTAGAAAGAATTTTACTATGATCCAGCTGGTCAGTCAATGTATACCTGAATGTAGCTTCTGCAAATATAGCCCAGGAATGATTGAACTTATATTTCAAACCAACACCAAAAGGGATATGCATGGTTATTTTTTTCCCTAATGAATATTCGGTATACGTTTTAAAATCCAATTCATTGGCCGGAGCCAGAGCCACACCATCTGCATCTCTTCTAAAGTCATTAACAAGAGTTGCTTTAGGAGCATCAAACATTAAAGCACCGATACCTCCAAAGATATACGGACTTACCATACCCATCTGTTCATTATTTACCGGAAAGAAGTTATATTCAAACATTAAGCTTGCTTCATACACATTATTCTTTCCAAATGAATTTCTATTCTTTCTATATTCTTCTTTCGCAACTTTATCACTAAATTGAATCTGGTTATATCCTAAATCCAATCTAACGGTCTGGTGCGGATTAAAATTAAATCTATATAATATTCCACCATAAAAAGGGAATCCCCAATCTGAAACTCTATCTAAATCCAACGGCTTTTGTAAAATATAATTTGTCCTTCCTACATCTCCCACTAGGTTACTCATCCCTAGACGAACTCCCAATTCGTTTCTTTGTGCTTTAACACTCACCAATCCAAGGAAGGCAAGGAAGCTAAACAATAATTTTTTATTCATAAAAGAATATGGATTTATGGTTATTTTAAAATTTAATTTTTGCAAATATAAAACATTTTTATATTAATGATATTCTTAATGTATAGTTAAAAATAAACAAAAAAACATAATTTGTTATAAAGTAAACGGCAAAGTGGCAAAAATATTCTTTTTTTCACAGATTGAATTTACATTATGTATGGAAAAACCCCCATTAAATGAGGGTTTAAAGCTCTATTTTTTATTGAACAATGCCTGCACTTTATTCCTGATTCTGATCAGTAATGGTTCCTTATAATTCTTGTCTTCGTCAAAATAACCATAACCATATCCGTAACCATATCCATAGCCGTAGCCATACCCATAGCCTTGTTTAGTATTGTAGTCATTATAAATAAGCCCCAGATGACTGATCTCATTATTGTGATATTTCTCACTAATCATTCTCAGCATATACTTCTCGGTATACTCATGGCGTACCACATAGATATTTGCATCAGAATATTTCATCAGCTCATAAGAATCCGCTACCAGACCTACCGGTGGGGAATCAATAATAATAAAATCGTATTTTTCTTTCAGTTCCTGTATAAATTTAATATTTCTCTGACTCATTAAAAGTTCAGATGGATTTGGAGGAATAGGTCCTGAAGTAGCCACATCCAAATTAGGAATTCTCGTTTTATTGATAATCTGATCTATTTCTACTTCTCCTGTAAGATAATTTGAAATACCATATTTATTATCAATCTTAAAATCTCCAAAAATTTTAGGTTTCCTAAGATCCATTCCCAGGAGGATTGTTTTTTTATCGCTCAATCCTACTACTGAAGCTAAATTAATGGAAATATAAGTTTTCCCTTCTCCTCCAATAGATGACGTCACCAAGATTACTTTTCCATTTTTATCTTCATTATCCATTAAGAACCTCATATTTGCCCTGATTCCCCTAAATGCTTCCGATACGGAAGATTTTGGCTGTTCGAGCACAGTGAGCATGTTTTCATTGCTATTGTTTCCAATAACTCCCAGTAAAGGAATTTTTGTAGCTCCCAGAAGCTCTTTAATATTTCTGATCTTGTTATCAAGCAGTTCTCCGATTAAAATAAACAATACAGGAAGCAGTAACATCCCGGAGATTATACCAATTTTTGCCAGTTTTATATTCGGACTTATTGGATGCTGTCCTAAATTCTTAGCCGGGTCAATCACCGTAATGTCAGATTGATTGGTTGCCATTCTCATCTGCGTTTCGTTCTGTCTTCCCAAAAGGCTGTTGTATGTAGATTCAATCATATTATACCCTCTTTCAGCATCAAGATATTTTCTTTCTTTTTCCGGATATGAGGATAAATCAGCATTGGCATCTGCAACTTGTCTGTCTATTTTATTGATTTCATCATAATACTTCGCATAATAGCTTCTCAAACTATTTGAAGCTCCCATTCTTGACTCATTAATAAGCCTGTTCACTTCCTTCATAGGTTCAGAATTCGGCTTATAAATCAAAGCCATTTCTGCACGTTTGGTATATAAGGCCTTAAGCTCAGTAACTGATGCAGAAAACAAACCATCTTCAAATCCCGCAGCATTAGTTCCGATCATTTTATCAAAATTCTGGGACTGCAGCGTATTTTTAATAGTATTTAACGAACTGATTTTGCTTATTAAATCTGCTTTCTTTGCTTCAAGATCTTTTATTTTCTCAAGAGACTTTTCATCTCTGTCTTTAATATTATAAAGTTTCTCGGATGTTTTCAAATAATTCAGTACAGCTGCACTGGAATCAAGCTTTTTACGAATAATATCAAGATTGCCCTGAAGATAAATTTCAGTATTTTTATTCACAATATTTTTGTCCGCCAGCCTTTTCTTTTGCAGCTCAGCAATAGATTTGTTCAGAAAGTTTACCGTACTGTTCAGATTGTACCCTCTCTTACTAATTACCATGATGCTGTTAATTTCTTTATCAAATTCCACCCCTATAGTAGAAACAATCTCATTTACGCTCTCATTTACTGTATTCAGATTAATAATGATATTATCAAGCTTAATTGTAGGAGAAACAGGATTTGGAATCAATCTGAATCTCAGGTTAGGAGAATTATACCATTCATTAATTCTGATGATTTTATTAGCCGGTCTGCTGAAAGCTGCGATATTTTGAAAACTTTCCCCTAAATAACTATATAAATAAGTAGACTCTCCTTCTTCGGGAAGAACAACTTCATATGCCCCACCTCCTTTAGGTAATAAGGTAATAGGGTAATTAACCTGCTGAAGATGCTGTTTATCAATCTGGAGAAAAACAGGAGAATCATCTTTATCGAGATAGGTAGACTTTATAAGTCCTTTAGTGGAATAATTAACAAAGAGATCCAATTCTTTTACAAGAAACTCATTATGAGATCTTGAAAGAAGCATTTTCTTTAAAAAGATTCCATCCTGATTTCCAGTTTGTCCCCAGATAAAATTGATGGACTGGCTTGCCTGGGTAGGCTGTAAGAAACTGGCCGTATTATTTGAAGTACTTACGGATATATCTGAAGAAAATACATTCTGTGCATAATATTTACTGTACACCCATGCTATGATGTAGCCAATAAAAAACATAAACACAAACCAGTACCAGTTTTTAAATATCCTTCTCAAAAAATGTTCAACATCGAATAACGCAAATACCCCGTACTTTTCTTTCGGGGAATCAGCTTTTCCTACTTTATCGTCTTTTCCTGGAATCATAGGTTAAAGTTTTTGCAGGATTGTATATAAAGTCAATGCTGTTGTAATAGCCGTCACACTGGTAAGCAAAGTTTGTATTGGATCTTTTCCGAATCCGTTCAGGCTCTTTCTTCTGGTATTCAGATAAATTTCATCCCCATTCTGAACATAATAATATGGTGAATTCATCAGATCTTCTCTGGTAAGGTCAATTTTAACTATCTTAATTCCTTCCGGAAGCTTTCTGTGAATTACAACATTCTTTCGGTCCACACTTCTGTTAAGTCCTCCATTAATGGCTAAAGCTTCGGTAATAGTCATTGTATTTTTGTGCGCTACTTTTTCACCGGAAAGCCCTGTAGTTTCTACATCACCAAGGATATAATATGTAATTCCGTCTGTATTTAATCTTACTTCAGATTTGCCTTCCTGGAAATTTTCATTCACTTTATCCTGGATTTCTTTCCTTACATCGTCAAGAGTCCTGCCTTCAGCCTTGATATAGCCAATACCAAAAACATTGATCTCTCCATTAGAATCAACTTTTAGCCCATTAAAATAAAAGTTTATATTTCCCCCAATACTGGATCCGTTACCACCTAATCCCCCTGCTCTGCCTGCTAATGTGGTGGCATTATTCGAAGAAGGCACTCCTGTTCCTCCTGAAGTGTTATAGGAGGAATAGAACTGTGCTGCATCTCCTTTGGGAGTCGTAACAATGTTCAGGTTTAATATATCATTTTTTGTTATCCTGTACACAGGAATGTTGTAGGGAACAAGACCTTCTTCGTTAATTACAAGGCTTTCACTTGGCTGTAAATACCTTACATCCTTTGTTGTAATACAGGAAGTAATCAAAAAAGGTAAGATTAAAAATAAATACTTAAAGTTCTTCATCATATTTGAATATGTTTACAAAAGTAAAGATTAAATTGTTAATTTTTATTATTTCTCAACCGATACACCAGATCTGGTAAATATGCACCAAAAAAACCTAACAAAACAACAACTAATAGCAATAAATTAACATTAATATGCCTAAAATAATAAGCTACTGTTACAATCATCAGATAATATACAATTATATAGAATGTCGACCTTCTGTGGGTAAGATCAAGTTTTAACAGTTTATGGTGAATATGGTTTTTATCGGCATCAAATGGAGATTTCTTATTGTACAATCTTACAAAAATCACATTTAATGTATCAACAATAGGCAAAATCAGAATAGCAACAGCAACAACAGGAGCTGACTGTAAGTGATATCTTGGCACATCCACAAGCTTTTTATCAATGAAAATATCGATAAAACAAATGGAAGTAAATGCCAACAGGAAACCCAGAAGCATAGAACCGGTATCTCCCATGAATATCTTATTGGTTCTGTAATTGGATAAATTATAGTAAAGAAAAGCTAAAACAGTCCCGATAATTACAACTGATAAAACAACCAGCGGATAATTATACTCCCCCAATCTGTAGTAACTGATTCCGAACAGAGCACTGCAAATGACAGAATATCCACCAGCCAGGCCATCTATCCCATCAATAAGGTTAAAAGCATTAATAAGGATAATAAATGTAATAATACTGAATATGACGCTTACAAAATAGCCAAGTTCATATACTCCGAATATGCCAAATAAACTCCTGATTCTTATATCCGATCCTATTACAACCAATGAGGAAACAACAATCTGAGCTACCAGTTTTTTATAAGCCCTCATGACCACAATATCATCCATTACTCCTACATACAGCAGAATAATCAGAGACGCAAATAAAAACTTATAGAGATCAAACAGCTCATAAGCAAATATAGAAGCACAAATTCCAATAGAGTAAAAGATAGCAATCCCTCCGAGATTAGGAATTTTCCTAAGGTGAGAACTCCTTATCCCAGGTTCATCCATAAGGTTTTTCCTCCTGGAGATCTTTATAATAGTAGGTATCGAAAAAAAGGTAATTAAAAAGGAGAATATAAAACCCAAACCTATTTTCACATAGAAAATAGGAATTCCCGACCCGCTTAAGAACAATTCAAAATTTTTCATCTTTTCCTTATTCAGTACTTCCTTGCTTCAATTAAAACTATAATGCAGATTAAAATAACCTATACTATAATTTCTATTGTTCGAAACAATAGTACTTACATTTGTGTTTTACATTAATTTTTTTATCAGTTTCATTTGCCCCGCAAAAAATAACAGATAAAAAATCTTTTTTTTCAGTGGCAAAGATAAAAGATAATTCTTATCAAAACGATTATACTTCAATATATCTTGAATTTTTATTTGCCTATCTTTCCTAAAAACATCCATTTCATGGGCCATTTCATAGAATAATTTTTCATCTTTTACAAAGGCCAGATAGGCCAGAAACGAATATATACCTTCAAAAATCTGAAAATTTTTCAGTTCCTTCACCTTCTGTGAGTATGGTGACTCTTTAAAAGATTTTTCTACATCTTCTACCGCTCTTAATATATCAAGCCCTTTCTCTGTATGTGTTTTTGTAATAGAGTCTGTTCTTTCCAGGTACTGATAATGAAAGTGCTGCGTCTGGGCGATCGTTTCGCACTCCAGTAAAAGCTGCGGTATAAGCTGGATATCTTCAAAGTGGATACCTTTTTTAAACCTTTTCGTGTTAAAAAGCTCTTTTTTAAATAACTTATTGCATGCGAAATAGCTCAAATCTGAAAAAACCGAGAAATTATCATTAAGATTTATTTTCTCCGGCATATTAGGGATCTGGGTTAACTTTTGAGTGATATTACCATTTTGATCTACTTTCTGGATATTGCAGATCACCATTTTTGCATCATGTTTTTGTGCAAGAAAAAACATTTCTTCAAACATACTTCTCTCCACATAATCATCACTATCTACAAAGCCAATATAACTTCCAAGAGCTCTGTCAATTCCAAAATTCCTGGCATCACTTAGTCCTCCGTTTCCTTTAGTAAAAGGTTTTATTTTATCAGGATATTTTTGAGAGTAAGTATGGATAATTTCAGCAGAACCATCATTACTCCCATCGTTGATCACGAGGATCTCAATATCTTCAAGGCTCTGATTAACCAGTGAATCGAGGCATTTTGCCAAATAATTTTCGACATTATAAACAGGAACAATGATTGAAACTTTCGGAGTAACGTTTATCATACATTAAAATTTCGTCAGTCTTGCATTTAACCAGCCCTTTTTAGCATCATCAAAATCTTTTCTTGAGCACGGAATACAATTCTCTATATTTTCATCGTCACCAAAATACCACAAATTACTGAAAGTATCACGCTTAAAAGCATGTTGTCTGTCATCAATTAAAACATAAAACAATTCATAATGCCTTTCTTTCGGATGTGACCTCTGTATATTAATCCCTTCAATAAGATACCAGAGCATCTGTGCCAGAAGCTGATGGTTCAGCTGACTTCCAGAATAAATATTATAGTTAAAGATTCCTACGGATTTCAAATTTTCACTTAATCCGATCTCTTTCATATATGCACAAACTTCTCTCCTGTTCAGTCCATTAACCTGCGGATTCATAGAAAAGGGCTCCCCAAAGCTTTCAACAGCATCACAATTAACAGAAACCAGATCTGCTTTTCTAAAAAAAGGCTCTGTTCTTTCTGTTGAATTCATCATTTCTGCCAGTCTGATAATATCAAATTCAACTTCTTTGATCAATCGTACAGAATCCATTTCATTCAGATGCTTCTGATACCCCAAATGATGATAATTTTTAATTGAAAAATTTTTCGCTCCGAATATTTTACTCAGGAAAGTATGTTCATTAATTTCCTCTCCCTGTTTTAGAGAAATAATATTACTGATTTGAGTATAATTGATACTTTTCTGATGAAAATTAAGTGTGGAAAACAATGAAAATGCAAAATCATTGGATCCGCCGATAACAACAGGGAGAGCTCCTTTGTAATGACAAGCCGAAAGCACCTCCTGCAATATATAGTGAGTATCCTGAACAGATTTTCCGGAAACCAAATCACCCAGATCTACAATGGGGATCTCAAAATCCAGCTGTGACAATCTGTAAAACTCTTTCCTGACCGCTGTGAAATCCTGAACTTCAGCCTCTCCACCTGCTCCCCTGTAATCCGAAACAAACAAAAGTACAATACTATTTTCTTTTATATCTTTTGTTATCCGGCTCCCTATTTGCCAGCTTTCTGTTTTGAAATTTCTTGGTGAAATGATAAAGTCTTCAAAATCCATATTAATCTAAAAATTTGAAAATGTAATATTTGCTAATTGCTTTCCGGAACAAACATACAAAAAACCTTAGCACCAGCCCACCTTTCTTTCTTTTTATTCATAAAAAAAGCCGTTAACACTACTATTAACGGCTTATTATTATCCTTTTAATTTACTTCTTTTTAACCGCTGTTTTTTTGGCAGCTGTTGTTTTCTTAGTGGCGGCTGTTTTTTTTGCTGCAGGTTTTTTCTTTTCTGCAAACGCATTTTTATCCTGATCAGTAATCCATTTTTTTACCTCTTCCAGGGAAATCTGCTTTAATTCTTCGGCTTCATACTTCGTATCATCTTTTTTCTTTGGAATTTTAAACATTGCTTTTCCAAATTTGATGAAAGGTCCCCATCTTCCATTCTCCAGAGAAATTTTTTCTTTCTCCCATTGCTGAATATAACGGTTGGCTTCTTTTTCTAGCTTTGCATCAATCAGCTCATTAATATCACTTTGGGAAAGGTTATCAAAATTATATTTCTTCGGAACATTTACAAAAATATCCTTGTATTTAATAAATGGGCCAAATCTTCCTGTACCTTTGGTTACCGGTTCTCCCTTATAAGTTGCAATTGGGGCATCTGCTTTTTTCTTTTCATTAATGATCTCTTCAGCACGGTTCTGATCAACAGAAAGAGGATCTTCACCCTTAGGGATGCTGATGAAAGTTTCTCCCCATTTTACATAAGGACCAAATCTCCCCACTCCTACAGAAACAGGCTGTCCTTCAAATTCGTTCAGGTCAAACGGCAGCTTAAACAGCTCCATAGCTTCTTCAAAAGTAATGGTTGCAATATTCTGTCCAGCCATTAATGAAGCAAAAATCGGTTTTTCTTCATCATCAGTTTCCCCGATCTGAATCATCGCTCCAAACCTCCCTATTCTGGCATGGACATTCTTACCGGTTTTAGGGTCAACACCTAACAACCTGTCTCCTGTTGCCCTGTCCGCATTTTCTTCTACATCTTCAATTCTCGGATGAAACTTAGAATAGAAATTGGTCATCATTTCTTTCCATTTCTGATCACCACTCGCAATTTCGTCAAAACTCTCTTCTACTCTTGCCGTAAAACCATAATCTAAGATTTCTTTAAAATTATCTGTTAGGAAATCATTGACAACTTCTCCAATATCTGTTGGGACAAATTTATTTTTATCACCTCCAAACTTTTCGTTGACAATTACTTTTTTGATTTTATCTTTTACCAGAGACATTTTAATCACTTCCCGGGTTTGTGGCTCTATTTCTCTCTTATCTACATATTCCCTGTTCTGAATAGTCTGAATTGTTGGCGCATATGTAGAAGGTCTACCAATTCCCAGTTCTTCAAGCTTTCTGACCAGCCCTGCTTCCGTATATCTAGCACTTGGCTTTGTGAACTTTTCAGTAGCAGTAATACTTTTGTAATCAAGCACTTCTCCCACTTTAACTTTTGGCAGCAATTTCTCATTATTTTCCTCGTCATCGTCTTCTGCCTTCACAATTCCATATGCTTTAAGGAAACCATCAAATATGATTACTTCTCCCTGGGCCTCAAAATGATATGGCAACGAAGTGTTTCCGATCTCAATAACAGTTTTCTCAATTTTTGCATTAGCCATCTGAGAAGCAAGAGTCCTTCTGTAGATCAGCTGATAAAGTTTATTCAACTGGGCATCTCCTATACTTTTTACTGCAAAATCCGTAGGACGGATTGCTTCGTGCGCCTCCTGTGCTGAAGCTGATTTTGTTGTATAATTTCTTGGTGAAGAATATTCAGCTCCGTATTCTGATATAATCTGTTTCTTAGCTCCTTCAATAGCTTCCTGGGACAGGTTAACAGAGTCCGTTCTCATATAGGTAATATATCCTTCCTCATAAAGCCTTTGCGCCAGACGCATTGTGCTGGTCACATTATATCCAAGTCTGGAAGAAGCTTCCTGTTGTAATGTTGATGTTGTAAACGGAGCAGATGCTGAACGTGTTCCAGGTTTTGTTTCAACATTCAGAACTTTAAATTCTGTAGTTTTCGCCTGCTCAAGGAAATGTTCTGCCTCTTTTTCTTTTTCAAAATCTTTTTTAAGTTTCGCAGCAATCTCCTGGCCGGTGTTGTTTAAAAAGACACCATCCAGTTTAAAGCTTGCTTTTGGAATAAATTCACGAATCTCTTTTTCTCTTTCTACGATTAACCTTACTGCAACAGATTGAACCCTTCCTGCAGAAAGACCTGGTTTTACTTTTTTCCATAAAACCGGAGACATTTCAAACCCTACAATTCTATCCAGAACCCTTCTTGCCTGTTGGGCATTTACTAGATTCTGGTCAATATCCCGTGGGTTATCAATTGCTTTTAGAATGGCATTTTTAGTAATCTCGTGGAAGACAATCCTTTTTCTGTTTTCAGGCTTCAGCTTCAATTCATCTGCAAGATGCCACGCAATAGCTTCTCCCTCGCGGTCCTCATCGGAAGCCAGCCATACCATATCTGCTTTCTTTACTGCAGCCTTTAATTCTGTTACCAGCTTCTTTTTGTCTGCAGAAACTTCGTAATCGGGGCTAAATGTAGCAAGATCTATTCCCATCCCTTTTTTAGGCAGGTCCCGGATATGTCCGAAACTGGATTTCACTTCAAAATCCTTTCCTAAATATTTCTGAATAGTTTTTGCTTTTGCCGGGGACTCAACGATTACTAAATTTTTCGACATTCTAAAAATTTTTTGCAAAAGTAAAGCTTTTTTATTATATACTTTGGTTCTGGAATTTTAATTTGGTAAATACAACACTTTGCACAGGATCAGACCAAATACACAATAACCAATCAAGTCCTTTGTTATGTATACTTTAGCCCTCCAGAGAAGGTATTATATTAATGATATAGAATTTTTCACCAATTGCAATAGATACAGGAAATATAAAGGAGTAGTGACAGCTATCTTCACTACCCCCCTAAACTATACTAAAGTTACTGTTTTATAACTTTCTCAATCACTTCAGAGTTATTTATTCTTATTAAATACGCTCCGGGTACGAGAGAAGAAACATTTATCTGTTTATTCTTAAACTGACCGGATTTCAAAAGTTGTCCCGTCATATTATAAATTTCATAATTATAATTTTTGTTTTCCGGGGTTTCAATATAAAGTACATCTTTAACAGGGTTAGGAAACAGGGAAATTATCGATTTGTCTGATGGAACCTCTGAATTACTTAGCATAACCGGCGCACCAAGCCCATTCTTCAACGCGTTGATTAACAACCTTGGTACAGGTCCTTCTTCCTTACCAAAAGCATTATATTTCACTCTCACACATCGGCAGCCCATTCCAAAATAAGGATCATTATTATCATGAAAAGTAATCAAACGATTAGCTGTTGATGCAGCATCAAATAATATATTAACAGGTCTTCCCAGATAATTTGCTGTCAGAGCGTCCGTCCAAACACCGAAATATTGAAAATTCAGAACGTTTAACGTTCCTTGCGGAGACTGATTTCCGACCACGCTTCTGAATGCGCGGGATCCGGAATTAGGGTAATTCCCAATACTGTATGATTTATCTGTAAACTGATAACCAATTGTATAAGTTGTGGAAGGGTTCCTTACCCTGATTCCCTGGTAATCTGAAGATACACTATACATAGTTGCGATATTTTTATCTTTTTTATACCACGGAGTCTGGCCAAAATCCTGTCCCGAAACGAGCGCTACACTGGTAACATCCGGAATCCTCCAGCCATCAGGGCAAGGATCAAAAGGAGACTTTTCACCTCCCCTTCCCCATCTGTCAGGAGCAAGATTCGGTTCATTTGCAATCCAGTCTGTTCCATTGGTATAATTTGGAGTTACACTATTAAAAGGGGAAAAGGTACTGGGAACCATAAAAACCAGTGGATTCCGGACAGAATACGCCAATATTTTATTTACTCTATCAGCAGGCTTATCTGTATTCTGCACCCCCGAGGCTGCTGCATACGTATTATATGGAACGATATACCCTCCTGACAAATTATTATATGCCGACGCAGTTAGTGTCGTATAAGAAATGCTTCCGTTATCTGATACTTTTCCAAGGAACACATTGAAAGCAGCCCTGTTATCAGCATATTGAAATGTTGGAATAGGATCTTTTCTTCCCCACTGATAATGCAGTCCGGTAGATGCCCTGATCTGTGCAATTTCAGCAGCATTAGGAGTTAGCGGATTTACTACCGTAGGAAAAGCTGCCAGAGCACCTATATTTCTATCTAAAAATTCCGTCATCATTACTACATCTGCTTTAGGGGTATAATTCATATAATTAGAAGCCTGCATTACAGGAAGCTCTGTTGTATATGCATAAGAATAGACAGGAGTATCGGTAATCCAGATATGCCAGCTCCAATAGACAGGATTGGTAATGCTTCCATTATGCAAAGTCACCACCGCATTCCCACTTTGATTAGGTCTTATTTCTACTGAGATCCTGGAAAACCTGACATCCTCCAGAGAGGAAGGAGACGGATTAAATACCGAGATCTTATCTATCAGATTAACATTCGTTGTCCATAATACATTTGCTTTCAGCTCATTAAAATTTGAAGGATTGAGTATGTCCGTATTGTTCATCATCTGGCTTTGTACTGAAAAAGCTTTACTTACAGGAATTTCAATACTTTGCGATTGTGTACTTTTAACTGCCAGATATGTATTGGGATTATTAATCCCCTCCTTATAATCGGAGATGGCCGCCGGAATATATTCGGTAGGAAAGTTATAATCATTCACTATATACAACGGATCTTTTATACATCTGCAGCCATTGGCATCTGAAGTATACATTCCAGTCATTGGCATATAGTAATACCTTCCTTTAATGTTTGGATAAGCAGGATCTGGAACATCAGGCTGCCCTTTATCGGGAATCAGAGTCAAACCTCTGACCCCAACAGCGGGAGAAGCATCGAAGTGCCTTGCCATAGTAGCTGTCCACAGCGCCGTATGATGCTGATCACTATATTGTCCTAAATGAGCCCCTCTGATCAGCTGGCCTGTTCCCGGAAAGATTCCCATATTATAACCACCTACATTTGAAAGGTCAAACCCCCAGTTTGGATACACTTCAAATCCCGTCATAAAATTAGGCATTCCAGAATCTGTAGGCTTTATGATATAATATTTATTGGCATCAAAGACATTTTTGCTCATATTGGTTCTTACGCCAAAAGGAGAAAAATCAACTCTGATATCATCCACATACGATGGAGATGCAAGGTTGGCAACAAGCATAGAAGGGACACGCCAGCCATTAGGACAAGGATCGTAAGGAGATTTATCCCTGTAAGGTTTAGCACTGCTGTCCGTATTATATACTGATTCTATTTTTCCCTGTGAATTATCTGACCACAAATTCAGCTCTGAAAGTCGGTTATCCGGAAGTTCTGCAGATCTCCCGAACCAGTTTACAGGAAGATTCACATTGTTATTATAATAAGCCTGTCCGGAATTATCATCCTTGTTGATATAGATCAGGCTTAAAGGGTTTTTTATAGAGAGCCGGATATTATTAGTTATTTCTGCTCCGGAAAGCAAAACAACCTTCACAAGATCATCAATACTCACAGCATTTGTAAAATTTTTTGCCCCCCGATGTCTTACCCGTCCTATTGCTCCCGACGCTTCATAAAAATCATTCCCTCTTGTAACCAGCGGAGGGATTGGATCTTTTCTACCCCACTGATAAAGCAAACCACTATTTCTGTTCCAGTCTGATCCGGTAATGGAGTTACTAAGAGCACCCAGATTCCTGTCCATCCATTTCCAGTCAGAATCCGGAATTTCTTCAATCACTCCGTCTGCCCTAACTCTTTTGAGATGATCAAAACTTTTATAAGAAGGTCCATTACTGGGATCATCAGTTACCCAGACATGCCAACTCCAGTAGATTTCTCCATTGACCCTGAAAGCAATCACTGCATTTCCTTTTTTAGATTTATTGATCGGAACCTGTATTTTTGCCTGTTGTCCCGAGCCCGAAATAGCCAAGGTATAATTTGCATCTGTTTTTATCAGACCATGTTCATCTTCCCAAAGAACATCTGCTGTAATTGTTCCTGCCGGTATTCCATTTCCCTTAATATGACCTCCTCCCTCCCACATTGCATAAGCTTTTCTTACAGGAATCAGTAAACCTGCACTTTTCTGCTCCGGATCAAAAAAATAGCTATTGGGAGCTTTCTTCCAATCAGTAATTATGAGAGATACAGAATCGCTGGCAGGCTTAACCAATGAATCCGGATCTGCAATCACGAACGCATTTTCCAAATATCCGGCCGGCGGCAAATCTTTTGCAGAAATAATGTTACTTTTAAAACAGAGACTAACCGATACTAAGCAAAAAATTGCCACTAATTTTTCAACTATTCGTTTCATATTCTGGATTTGTATGTAAAACCAGAAATACAATTTTTAAGCCCTATTTAATAAAAATAAATTTATTTTATAAATAAAAACAACATATTTCAATTATAATATAAATAATTCAATACAATTCATTTACAACATAGCAAGTCGAAATAAATATTCATTCAAAGAAATTTACGGATAGATATAGCTTAAAAGGCAACCTGCCGGCAGCCTTTTAAATACAATTATGGAAGAATATAATTTTTATAAAGGTCGATCGAGAATCTCCCTGCCTTAATATTATTAAATGAAGCAAAAACAACAAAATTAAAAACAACGAGTGCAATAATAAATGCATAAACCATGTTTTTGACCCTGCTTGGAACAACATACATTGTATTTGGAATGATAATATAGGAAAAACCGATAAATGCTCCGGCAAGACGGGATGAAAATATCGGATTATTTCTGAAAATAAAATAAAAGCAAATTCCCACAACAGCATAATTCCTATGATATTCATAATAAGGATATAATTCCTTCATCTTGGTGTCAAAAACGAAAAGGAAGAAAGTAAGAATAGCCATCATGGCTTCCGGAATTCCAAAGCCTCCATTCAGTCTTTGTACTGTTTCATCCATGTATCCGTTAAACCCTTCTACAAGTGTACTTTCTTCCGCCATCCCAGACAAAAAATCACCAAAAACCCTGTAAATCTCAAATGGAGATAAGAAAATAGATCCGATAATAAGGATCAACATGGTTATCTTATTTAAGGGAACACGAGCCAGCCAATACATTGGCAAAAATAAATAACAGACACTATGAATCCCGGATCCCAGGAAGATAAAGAACATATAATGCCAGAATTTTCTTTCTTTAATATACCGTATTGCAAAATAAACGATAAATGTACCCAGGTTTTGCCTTATCTGGCCGCTTTCTCCAACAAAGAAGTTGGGAATAAACATAAAAAGGGTAAAGGTAAAAGGATAAAATGTATTGTCATCTGTGTATTCTACTTTAAAACATATTGCAAAAATAGCTACAATAAGAGTAACCATATAAAACGGGGCATTAAAGACATTAAGCAATACCTTATTGAGCAAAGTATACAACCATTCCACATCCAGAGTGTCCGGTCCCTCCATATGGAGCATTTTCATGAAAATACTGAAGTAACTTTTTGTGTCTGAATAGATATAAATCCCATAGTAGCTTCCATAATCCGGACCTACATCATGCCTGAAGCCGGCAAGAATAATCAGATAAATCCCCAGAAACCAAAACCATTTTTTTTCTACTTTTCTCCCATACACTTCCTGAACGCTGAAAAACAGCATATACAGCATTGCAATTATATAATATGGATGTAATAAACTCATACTAACTGAATCTTTGCAGTTGTTTTAAATGGTGAAATGCTATTATAATCCCGGTCAGAATCAAAGGAAGAAAAAGCCTAACTTCCCAGAAAAGCCCGACTAAGGTAATCATAATAAGATAAGGTAATGAAAAGAATATATATTTTTGGAATATCAATCTGTTTTCTTTATCAATACAAAGCCTGTATATAAAATACAATACAACAATAGCAAAAATTAACCCTGCTAAATTAAATGGGCTTGAAAAATTTCTGTCAATATAAAAACCTTCAACAAAGGTAGCTTCTTCTAAAGTAATAAACTTTCTCAATCCCAGATACGGAATTAAAAACGCAATGATTAAGGGAATAATTTTCAGAACAGACTGATATTTTCTTTGTTCTAAATCTTTTAAATTAAAAAAAACAGCCGCAAAAAAAGCAATATTCAGACAAGCTGTTTCCCTTACAAACGTAGAAACAACAATCAGAACGATCAAAATATAATAATATTGTTTTTTTTGTTCATGTAAATATTTCAGCGTGAGAAAAACACCTGATAAATAACAAAACAATGCAATGGTATCGCAGTTTGTTGGTGCATATTGTGTAATCACGATAAAGAAAATTGACATCAAATGAACAATTCTCCTTATATCAACACTTGAGAACGCTGCTTTGAACTGTAATATTTTATTGAGCAATACAGAGCAAAGAACAAAGAAGAAACTATTCATCAGGAAAAGCCCATGGTAAAACGGAGTTCCGTTTTTTGTCAGAAAATCTTTAAAAAAGGAAAAAGGTCCATTGATTGAATAATAGACCAGCTCTGTCATCTGTACACTCAGATAATTAGGAATAACTCTGTAAGCATATACGGATGAGAATAAAAAATCGGGAGGTCTTTCTGATGTTTTCAGTCTTGTGTAGGAAGATTCAAATCCATAATAAGACATGGCAAACAACAGAAGCGGAAGTACTATTACAAATAGAAATCCGTTTATTTTTTCATCATTTTTTTTCAACATATCTAAAAACAGATTCTTATTTTTTAATAATAATTATGGTTTAAAATACATTTCATTAAAGGGAACTTTTGCAAAAGTAGAATTTTTTTTCATTCTTCCTAGAATATTTTATTGATTTTCAGTTAAAACTTATCTCCAAATATTTTGAACTAATACTTAAAAATTTAAATTTGCAGACTTGATTTTAAAATGCAATGCATCGTTTTTTTATTTTCTTATATTATCTGATTTCCAGAAATAAAATCCTTTCTGTCTTTACAGCTCTGGGAATTGCCGCTTTGTGCATTTTCTTCGCTTCAAAAATTAATTTTGAAGAAGATATCAATCAGATTATCCCTAAAAATGAAAAATCAGATCTTACGGCAAAAGTTCTCGGGCAACTTAATTTTTCGGATAAAATCATTGTTATTGTAGAAAACCAATCAGATGAGGAGAGTTTTCAGCTTTCCGAAACAGCAGATACTTTTTTACAAAAAATAGAGCCTCTGGAAAAGTATATTGGTTCAATTCAGGGTAAAGTCAATGATAATGAAATTTCCGAAACCTTTGATTTTGTCAATCAGAACCTCCCCTTGTTTCTCAATGAAAACGATTACAGAGAAATCAGCAACAAACTTCAAAAAGACAGTATTGCCAGACAAATAGAAAATAATTACATCTCCCTGGTATCTCCTGCCAGTCTTGTCACGAAAGAATTCATTAAAAAAGATCCTTTGGGGCTGACATTTTTAGGCGTTAAGAAATTAAACGCATTAAATATCAGCAAAGATTTTAAACTTGAAGACAGCTACATTGTTACCAAAGACGGAAAAAATCTTTTGCTATTCATTGACCCCAAGAACAAAAGCAATGATACGAAAGCAAATGAAGCTTTCATTGATCAGCTCAATCTAATCAAAGAAAATCTCAATAAGCAATTTAAGGGAAAAACAGAAATCAGTTATTTTGGTTCGCCAGTGATTGCTGTTGCTAATGCCAAGCAAATAAAAAAAGACATTCAAAATACCGTATTAATTTCAATGACAGTGCTATTGGTATTACTGATCTATTATTTCAGAAATATCTTTACTCCTCTTATTATTTTTCTACCAACTGTATTTTCTGGATTATTATCTTTAATGATCTTGTATTTTATTAAAGATAAAATTTCAGCAATTTCATTAAGTGTAGGAGCTATTTTAATCGGAATCACCATAGATTATGCCCTGCATATCCTTACCCATTATAAACACAACAACAATATTGAAGAACTTTATAAGGATATTACCCAGCCTATCATACTAAGCAGCGCTACCACAGCTGTTTCATTTTTATGCCTCGTTTTTGTACGTTCTGAAGCCTTAAAGGATCTTGGGCTTTTTGCCGCCATTACTGTTATTTTATCATCTATTACAGCATTAATTATTGTTCCACAACTCTACAAACCAAAAGAGGATAAAGAAAAACTCAACACCAATTTTATTGATAGGATAGGATCATATCCATATGAAAAAAACAAACCTCTGATTATTGGCTGCTCCCTGATTATCCTTGCTTGTTTATTTGGGTTCAGACATGTAGGGTTTAATGAAGATATTGGTGACCTCAACTATATCCCAAAAGAATTAAAAATAAGCGAGGCTAAATTACAGAAGCTTTCAGATATTACTTCAAAATCCATTTATACCATATCTTACGGCAACTCTAAGGAAGAGGCACTGTCAAGGAATAGCCAGTTAAGTAAGTTTCTTGAGAAAGAAAAAAAAGAGGGGAAAATACTGAGCTACAATTCTGTCGGAAATATTGTTCTTTCAGAGAAGGATCAACTAAAAAAAATCGAAGACTGGCAACAGTTCTGGACTATTGACAGAAAGACCCAGGCCATGTCTGAGCTTGTCCGCAATGGGAATAAATTTGGGTTCAACAGTTCTGCTTTTGAAGATTTCAGGGAAGTTTTATATAAAAATCACTCTGTTTTAACCCTAAAAGATTATGAAAAAGTAAAAGCATTGCAGATTTCAGAATTTCTGAGCAATGATAATGGTTTTTATACAGTCTCTAATGTTGTAAAGGTTAATGAAAACAGCAGAGATCATTTCATGAAGGACATCGAAAAAAAACATGATGTGATTGCTATTGACCGCCAACAGATGAATGAAAACTTTCTGGGCCTTCTCAAAAGAGATTTCAGTACCCTGATCAATTACTCTCTTTTAGCCATCATATTAACGATTATTGTCTTTTTCCGGAATTTTGAACTAACTGTTCTTACGATGTTCCCCATTGTCCTTACCGGAATAGTAACCGCAGGAATTCTTTATTTTTTAGGACTGGAACTCAATATCTTCAGCACTGTGGTATGTACTCTGGTTTTTGGGGTGGGTGATGATTTCAGCATTTTCCTCACCCAGGCCATGCAAAAGGAACACACCACAGGAAAAAATGAACTTCCCACTTATAGAATTTCAATTATTCTGGCTGTATTTACAACCATCCTTTCGATTGGCTCCCTGATTTTTGCCAAGCATCCTGCCTTACATTCTTTAGCTTTGGTAGCTCTGATTGGAATGTTCTCTGTCATCATCATAACCTCAACACTGTATCCTTTCTGGTTCAGGTTTTTAATTATCAACAGAGCAAAAAAAGGATTGTCACCTATTACCTTCAGATTGTTTATTCATTCTGTTTTTTCTTTTTTATATTATGGATTAGGAGGTATTTTATTTTCGGTTTTCGGAAGCTTTTTTGTCAGAAACTCTAAAGGCAGAACGTTGGAAATTATAAAATTGATATTAGCAAAGTTTTTAACTTCTGTACTGTATACCAATCCATTTGTAAAGAAAAAAGTGATTAAAAATACTTCTGAAGATTTTAGTAAACCTGCTGTTATTATTGCCAACCACACTTCTTTTCTGGACACTCTGGCTATTGCCATGACCACCCATAAAATTATTTATCTGGTCAATGACTGGGTATATCAGTCACCCATATTTGGCAGATTGGTAAGGGCCCTCGGGTTTTATCCTGTTTCACAAGGCATAGAAAATGGAATGGATAAATTGAAAGAAAAAATCGAACAAGGATATTCCCTTGTTGTTTTCCCTGAAGCAGAACGTTCTTATACTAATGATATCAAAAGATTCCATAAGGGAGCTTTCTATCTTGCGGAACAATTCGGACTTGATATTCTGCCCCTTTACATTCACGGAAACTCAGAAGTATTGCCGAAAGGAGATTTTATTATATATGACGGAAGCATTACAGTAAAGGTAGGAAGCAGAATCAGTAAAGATAATCCGGAATTTGGCGCCAATTATTCAGAGAGAACAAAAAAGATCAATGCTTATTTCAGAAGTGAGTTTGCAAAATTGAGAGAAGACCTTGAAGATGAAAACTATTTTAAAAAGAAATTATTTCTAAGTTATCTGTATAAAAACAGTGAAGTAGTGAAAGAAGTAAAGGACGATTTCAACAACAATAAATCCATCTACTATGAGCTGAACAAATACATTCCCAAGGATGCCGGCATTTTACATATTGCAGATGATTTTGGTCAGAAAGATGTGCTTCTCACCTTATATCAGGCAGGAAGAAGAGTATTCTCATTCATCAGCAATCAGGAAAGAAGGGAAATTGCCGCTCAGAATTACCTTGTTAAGAAAAGAAAACTGCATTATATAAAGGATATTTCTGAAGTGAATAAAAATATTAACACTCTTCTTGTATCTGACAGGACATTTAGTATAAATAATATTCAGATACTGCCTGAGACCATCATTTTGCTTAATCTCCCTGGTACAGACTTTGACCATGACGATTATACACTAAAATTCAGTTCTGAATCATTAAAAGTATTTAAAACTAAATAATAAATATGAAAAACATATTTTTGTAAACACTAAAAAATAGTAATGAAAAAAAATGTACTTGTAATATATTATTCTCAGACTGGCCAGCTGGAAGATATTGTAAGAAATATTGCCAGTCCTTTTGAAGCTAAAAAGGAGGAATATAATGTTACCTATTATAATATCCAATTGAAGGAGGACTTTCCTTTTCCCTGGCCAAGTGATGTTTTTTTCAACACTTTTCCGGAATCTTATCTACAGATCCCAAAAGAAATTCTGCCCCCATCAGAAGAAGTACTGAATAAGAAATATGATCTCATCCTGTTCGGATATCAGGTATGGTATCTTACGCCATCTATTCCTGTTATTTCGTTTCTGAAAAGCGGCTATGCAGAGCAAATTCTTAAAGACACTCCGGTTGTAACTATTTCCGGCACAAGAAATATGTGGATGTTATCTCAGGAAAAATTAAAAGTATATTTAAGAGATCTTAAAGCCAAGCTTGTCGGAAATATCGCTTTGGTAGACCGACATGACAATTATACCAGTGTACTGACCATCCTAAGGTGGCTGACAACAGGTCAGAAAGAAAAATCCGGAGTACTTCCTGCGGCTGGCATTTCTGATTCCGAGATCGCAGGTTCTGTAAAGTATGGTGAGATTATAGAAAAACATTTTAAAAATAATAATCTGAATCATCTACAACCGGATTTAGTTAAAAATGGTGCCATCGAAATCAGACCTTTTCTGGTGCGTGTGGAAAAAGTAGGAAATAAGATCTTTACTGTATGGTCTAATCTGATTATCAAGAAAAAAGAGAAGCGCCCATTGCTGATAAAATTCTTTAAGGTATATTTGATGGCAGCAATATGGATTATCTCACCCATTGTTTTAGTTTTACACTTACTCACCACCCCCATATTTTGGTTTAAAAGACAAAAACAAAAAAGATATTTACAAGGAATTAATTTAAAATAGAATGTACGACGTATTTATAACAAAAGCATCAACATACTTACCTAATGAGCCGGTATCGAATGATGAAATGGAGACATATCTTGGTCTGATCAATGATGCGCCTTCTAAAGCAAGAACACTTATTTTAAGAAATAATAAAATTACAACAAGGTATTATGCATTGGATAAAGAAGGAAATCCTACACATTCCAACGCACAAATCACCGCAAAGGCTATTGAAGGACTTTTTGATAAGAACTTCAAAAAGGAAGACATGAAGTTACTGTCGGTAGGAACTACCTCTCCTGACCAGATCCAACCTTCGCATGCTTCTATGGTACACGGTGAATTGAATATCGGAAAATCTATTGAGATTAATACGGCAACAGGTCTTTGTAATTCTGGAATGAATGCCCTTAATTACGGTTTTCTTTCTGTAAAAGCAGGAGTACATGAAAATGCTGTTTGCGCAGGCTCAGAAAGAATGTCTGCATGGATGACTGCAGATAAATTCAACCACGAAGCAGAAAATCTGAAACTGCTTGAAGAAAGGCCGATCATTGCCTTCAAAAGGGAATTTTTAAGATGGATGCTTTCTGACGGAGCAGGTTCTTTCCTTCTTGAAAATAAACCAAGAGAAAATCAAACCTCTTTAAAAATAGAGTTTATTGATTTCTATTCGTATGCTCATGAAATCGAAGCATGTATGTATGCCGGCTGTGAAAAGCAGGAAGACGGAAGCTTAAAATCCTGGGCAGACTATTCATCTGACGAATGGTTGAAACAATCAATATTTGCTTTGAAGCAGGATACTAAAATTCTTGATAAGTACATCCTTGTAAAAGGAGCGGAAAGTTTAAGAGCTTCTTTCGACAAACACAATCTGGATCCGGAAAAGATTGATCATGTGCTGGCCCATATCTCTTCAGGATATTTTAAAGACGGTCTAAAAGAAGAGTTTGCTAAAAAGGGAATGGACTTTCCTTCAGAA
Source organism: Chryseobacterium flavum (assembly GCF_003385595.1). Classification (GTDB taxonomy): domain Bacteria; phylum Bacteroidota; class Bacteroidia; order Flavobacteriales; family Weeksellaceae; genus Chryseobacterium; species Chryseobacterium flavum. The sequence goes on from NZ_QNUE01000003.1 coordinate 29,768, forward strand.
AAATGGTTTTATAACCTTTCTGAAGTCGGGAATATAGGCGCCGGCTCTATCTTTATTGCTTTAGAAGAATTAATGAATTCCGGTACTCTTAAAAAAGGAGAGAAAATACTTCTTTGTGTTCCTGAAAGCGGAAGATTCGCTTATTCCTGCTCTTTATTAACGGTCTGCTAATGGAAAACAGATTGCCAACATCAGACAATGGTTTTATAGAAAGCCTTATTCCTCAAAGATTTCCTTTTGTGATGGTTCATGAGCTGACAGAGTTTTCTGAAAACCATCTTGTTTCCGGATTTGAAATAAAAGAAGATAATATATTTGTTCAGGACGGTATTTTCCAGGCTTCAGGAGTGATAGAACATCAGGCGCAGAGCGTGGCACTACATACAGGTTACAAGTATTATCTTTTAGGGAAAGAAGCACCAACCGGATATATTGGAGCCATCAAATCTTTTGAAGCAGAAGTTTTACCACAAACAGGAGACCGCCTTATATCAGAAGTTACTATTCTTAATGAAGTGATGGGAGTTACATTAGTTGATATTGTAACCAGATTGAATGGCCACATTATTGCAAAATCTCAAATGAAAACTGCTGTAAAATAACAGGAATGGAAATCAGGGAAGACCATATTAATATACACAACTTTCTGCCCCATCGTGAGCCGATGTTAATGGCTGATTATATACTGGAATTAACCAAAGAAAAAGTTGTAACTTCCTTTGAGATAAAAGAAGACAATATATTTGTTCATCATAATGAATTTGTGGAGGCGGGTCTTATTGAAAATCTGGCACAAACCTGTTCTTCTATTCTTGGACAAAGCTTCTTTGAAAATCCTGATGCCAATACAAAAGTAATTGGCTTTATTACCAACATCAAAAAAATTGAAGTTTTTGAGCTTCCGAAGACAGGAAATACCATCATCTCAAAAGCATCGTTGGTTTCCCAGTTTGAAAACATCTGTCATATATTCTGTGAAACTTTCAGGGATGATGTATTATTGATCAGGGCAGAGATCAGCCTGTTTATCCAGGAGCTGAAATCATAGAGATCAACAGAAAACTGAAAAGAGGCTGTCTTTGGAGACAGCCTCTTTTATATAATATGTATGTCTTATCTGCCAATTTTGATTAATTTCTGGAAGATAACTATGAAACCATAACAAACACATTACCAGCAATTAAAACGAAACACCAAATACTCATCACCAAAAACAACAGTTCTTATTTCACGTGGAACATTATGTTGTTCAGTAAGATTACCATCGGAAAGACCTCCGCCAAACAATTAAAAAAGTGAGACGGTTTCGCCTCACTTTTAAAATCAATACCGTAAACAGATTAATATCCGAAAATTTCTTCAAGAGAAACTTCCTGGAATTCTCCCATTTTGTTGACTGACTCCATATTAAGATTTTCTTTTTTACCAATAATCGCTGTATTATATTGTACAGGTTTAACTTCGGTATTATAGAATCCTGTCAGTTGCGGCAATGTCAGCCCCTGAATTTCAGCATAAGTATCTTTCCTGATATCATAATCTACCCCAAGTTTCTTCAAAGCAAGCTGGCTGAAGAAGATATTGGTTCTGTTAATTCTGTTAGAAGCGATCTGTTTTAATGCAGATCCTTTTGCATTTTCAAACTGAGCCGGAATCTGTGGCAGCTCAGCCATCAGATCATTCATTGCATTGACAGCTAAAGGAAGTTTATTAGCTTGCGTCCCAATATAGTTTGTAATATAATTAGCATGACCTTTTTCTGAAGCATTCCCGTAAGAAACATAAGCAGAATAAGCCAAAGATTTACTTTCTCTGATCTCCTGAAAAACGATGGAAGAAAGCCCCCTACCAAAATATTCATTGAAAACATTCGATTTTCCAAAGTTATTCAGATTTACAGTACTTCCTTTTGCCACTTTAGCCATTTCCATCTGAACCATGTCATAATTGGTAAAATACACCTTTCCTGTGGTTGCAGGTTCCGCATACTGTTTAGCTTTGGCAGGCTGTAAACTTGTATTGACTACAAAAGGCTTTACCGCTTTTTCCAGACCAGCCTGATCCTGCCCGTACAGGAATATCTGATAAGGATATTGATTCAGTGTTTTCACTTTCTTTATCAGCTCTGTTACATCAATACTTTCAAGGCGCTCTTTGGAAACAATATCCGTCATCCTTGAATTCTTCCCATATTTGGCATAGTTTGAAAGGGCTGCCATAATTCTTGTTTTATCCTTTTTGGCAACAGCCCTGGCCTCCAGAATTGTTTTTACCGTCTGGCTGTAAATTGCTTTATCAGCTTTTACACTGGTCAGCCAGTGATTCATCAGCTCTACCCCTTTCTTCATATTGCTTTCAAGACCGGTTAAAGTAATAGTTATCTGATCATTGGATGTTCTGAAACTGTTGGAAATTCCTAACTTATAGAATTCTTCTTTAAGTTGTTCAGGAGTATACTTATCGGTTCCCAGATATTCAAAAAGCATTCCTGCAATAGAAAGTTCTTTATCATTATCTGTACCGAAAGGAAAAACATAACTCACCTGAGCGACCTCATTATATTTATTCTTCACAAAACTTACCGTTTTGTCTTTAATCTTTGAAGTTTGGATAGCAGTCTTATAATCAATAAACTCAGGTTTGATCTCAGGTACTTTAGTATTTAAAATTTCTTTAAGGAAAGGAGATTGTGCTTCCCTGTTCAGTTTAATCGGAGTAATACCCGGATTTTCAACACGCACAAGTTTATCATTTACTCCTTTTTCCTTATAAACTACCACATAATTATCTTTGAAGAATTCATTGGCAAACTTAACCACATCCGCTTTTGTAATTTTTTCATACTGATTAATCTCATCCAGCTCCTGTTCCCATGTTCTTCCTTTAATATAAGAATCATAAAGCTCAGTGGCCAGTCCGTCCGCCGTTTCCCAGCCTTTCATCCGCTGAACTTTTTTATCGTTAATGATTGCTTTCAGCATCCAGTCGGGAAACTGTCCTTTTTTTACAAGGTCAAGCTGATCCAGTAATAACTTTTTAGCTTCATCAAAACTTTGTCCTTCTTTAGGAGTTACAACCAGTGCAAACATTCCATACATTTTGAAGGGAGACTCGTAAGCGCCTGCACCAAGAGTTTTCTGTTTCTGATTAATATTAAGGTCAATTAATCCTGCATCTCCTCTGTTACTTAAGATTTCAGCTACCACATCAGCTAATCTCGCTTCCTGGCTCCCATACGAATCTGTTCTCCAGGCCATTGTCATTCTTGGGGTTGACGGACTTTTTACAGTTTTGGAAACAATTGCTGACATAGGTTCTTCCGTTACCATTTTTTTCATCGGAAGCTCTTTATATTTAAAGGACCCGAAATATTGATCAACTAATTTTATCGTTTTATCAAAATCAAGGTCACCTACCAGAACAACAGCCATATTGTTAGGTACATAGTAGGTATCAAAATATTTATGAATGGCTACCATTGAAGGGTTTTTCAGATGTTCCGAAGTTCCTATCGTTGTCTGTTGCCCATTCGGATGTTTAGGGAAGAGAGCTTCCATTAATGCATAATTCACAAGCCGTCCGTCATTATCCTGAGCTCTGTTATATTCTTCATATACGGCTTCAAGCTCTGTATGAAAAAGACGTAATACCAATTCAGAAAAACGTTCTTTTTCAACTTTCAGCCATTTTTCCAGCTCATTGGAAGGGATGTTATTTTTGTAAACCGTCTCATCGAGCCATGTGTGAGCATTAGTTCCTGTAGCTCCCAGCGAAGAGATCGCTTTATCATATTCATTCGCAATCGCAAATTTTGAGGCCTCCTGGGATACTTCGTCAATTTTTTTATAGAGCTCTTTCTTTTTATTAGGATCTTTTTCAGTTTTATGCTGTTCATAAAGATCTGAAATTTGCTTCAGCAAAGCCTTTTCTTTTTCCCAATCCTGCGTTCCCAAATGAGAAGTCCCTTTGAAAACCATATGTTCAAGGTAATGAGCCAATCCTGTATTGTCGCCCGGATCGTTATTTGATCCCGTTCTTACAGGAATATAAGTCTGAATTCTTGGCGCATCTTCATTTTTTGCCAGATACACTTTCAATCCGTTTTTCAAGGTGTACACTCTTACACCTGTCTGGTCACCCCTTACCGATTCATAAGTATATCCCTGACTATCCGTTAGTTTTTGGGTATCGAATTTCTGCGCCATAGCACTTAACATACAGAAAAGCGAAACAGAAATAAAAAATTTCTTCATAGTGATTATTTAAATTATTCTTTTATCAAACTCTGAAACATTAGTCTTATTATATAATACACTTGTTACAGTAGATCTGTTACAAACATAAATCATAAAACGTATACAGTGTAAGATTGAAATCTTTCTTTCTGGTTAAGTTCTTCCTTTTAATAGCTTTAAAATATAAACACATATATTAACAAAATTTCCCTAATAAAAGTAATTTATTCTACGCTCCAGTCTATTTTTCAAATTAAAATTCCTCTAATTTTAATATAACTTACATATTATGTATTTTCACTATTTTAGCCATCTGATTAAAATCAAAAAGGTAAACCATTTTCCATCTGGGATCTAAAAAACATTATTAGATGAAAAAACAAGACCTACCTCAGGATGAAAGCAATCTGAGATCCGCTAATATGACTGAAGTGCTGTATGTAACGGATGAGAATGACAATTATACTACGGCAAACAGCACAGGCTGGGATGCAAAGAAAGCGGCATTGGATGAATCTATGGAACTCATTCATGAAAGAATTGAGGAAGCCAGACAGAATGTTGCCAACAATACGGCAAGCCCGATTGTTTACTTTATGGAATTAAATAAAATGGATCTGGGCGTACTTGCTTCTTATGTAGGAATGTGGCAATGGAGAGTGAAAAGGCATTTTAAACCCGGAAAATTTAAAACACTAAACGAAACTGTACTGAAAAAATATGCTGATGCATTTGGAATTTCAGTGGATGAATTAAAAAACTTCGATGGGAAATAAATGGAGGCATACCCTGTTGTATAACTTCTGTTTTACCAATGAAAAAGATAAAAGCTGCAAATGAAATTAAACTTTGAACATCACCAGACTGCACATTGCGAAAACGGTGTTGCTTCCAATCTATTGCTCAATAAAGGGCTTAAGCTGAGTGAACCTATGATCTTTGGAATCGGATCCGGCTTATTTTTTGTCTATCTTCCTTTTTTAAAGGTCAATTTTGCCCCAGGGTTTAGTTATCGTCCGATGCCCGGTGCCATTTTCAGTAAAGCAGCAAAAAGATTGGGAATAAAAATCAAAAGAGAAAAATTTTCCAATCCTAAAGATGCACAGAAAGCTTTAGAGAGGAATCTGGAACAGAATATTCCTACAGGATTACAGGTAGGCGTTTTCAATCTCACCTATTTTCCTGAAGAATATAAGTTCCACTTCAATGCCCATAACCTTGTTGTATATGGTAAGGAAGACGGAAGATTTCTGATCAGCGATCCGGTAATGGATTATGTAACATCTCTTTCTGAATCAGAGTTGGAAAAAGTGAGATATGCAAAAGGAGCATTACCTCCCAAAGGACACATGTACTATCCTGTGTATGTTCCTGAAAATATCAATTTAGAAGAAGCGATAAAAAAGGGCATCAGGGATACCTGTAAGAATATGCTGGCTCCTGTACCACTTATCGGGGTAAAAGCCATGAGATGGGTTGCGAAGAGTATTCCGAAATGGGCAGAAAAGAAAGGAACAAAAGTGACCAACCATTATCTGGGCCAACTGATCAGAATGCAGGAGGAAATCGGAACTGGCGGAGGAGGTTTCAGGTTCATTTATGGAGCATTTCTTCAGGAAGCAGCTGTAATCCTTAAAAATGACCAGCTAAAGGAACTATCAAAAGAAATCACAGCTATTGGTGACCTTTGGAGAGATTTTGCAGTGGATATTGCTAGGGTTTACAAAAACCGAAACTCTAAAAGCAATATTTATAATGAGCTTTCAAAAACAATGCTTCATATTGCAGATCTGGAAGAGGCTTTCTATAAAAAACTGAGAAAAGCGATCTGATATGGCAGAGAATATGATTGAGATCAGAAACCTGTATAAGAAATACAAAAACTCTGAGGAGTTTTCTGTAAATGATATTTCTCTGGACATTGGCAGCAATGAGATCTATGGTATTCTGGGGCCCAACGGGGCAGGAAAAACAACTTTGATTTCCATGCTTTCAGGATTGATTAAGCCGACTTCAGGACAGTTTAATATTGATGGTCTTTCTCCCCATAAAGATGGATTTAAAATAAGGCAGATCATTGGTATTGTTCCACAGGAGTATGCACTTTATCCAACACTTACCGCCAGAGAAAATCTTATGTTTTTCGGAAGCCTGTATGGCCTCAGTCATAAACATCTTAAAAAGGCTATTGATGAGTCTCTTGAAATTATGGGGCTTTCAAAATTCGCTGACAAACAGGTCGGACAGTTTTCCGGAGGAATGAAAAGAAGATGCAACCTGATTGCAGGAACGCTTCATCGTCCTAAAGTATTGTTTCTGGATGAACCCACTGTAGGTGTTGATGTTCAATCTAAAAAAGTGATTATAGACTTCCTGCAGGAATTAAACAAAAACGGAACCTGCATCATTTATACCTCCCACCATCTTTCTGAGGCAGAAGAATTCTGTACTAAGATTGCCATTATTGACAGGGGTAAAATTCATGCTGTAGGGACTCCTGAAGAGCTTGTTTCTCAAATTGCCAATGCAGAAAACCTCGAAGACGTTTTCATTTCATTAACCGGAAAAGAATTAAGAGATGTTGTTGTATAAACTGTGGAGAAGTTTTATTAAAGAAATCCTTTTGCTTAAAAGAGATATCGGGGGTATTGTTATCATATTTGTAATGCCCTTGCTTTTAATTGTAACTATTACCCTCATTCAGGATTCAACCTTCAAAAATCTTGAGGGATCAAAAATCCCGATCATCTTTATTGATAATGACAAATCCGAAGTATCAAAAAATATAAAAAGTGAGCTGGAAAGCAGCAAAACATTCCAGTTATTGACAAATTTCAATGAAAAGTCAGCCCAGGATGCAGTATTTTCGGGGGATTATCAAATGGCTATTATTATTCCTGAAAACCTCACAAAAGATCTGAATTCCAATATCGATTCCAAGGTACAGACCATCGTAAGTTCATTTGGTCTGGAAAGTGATTCGGCAGCTGTAAAAAAAACAGTTCCCAAAACAAAGGAAATTCATTTATATTTTGACCCTGCTACCAATGCAGGATTCAAAAATTCAGTAATGAATTCTGTTAATAAAATGGTTTTTGAGATTGAAAATAAAAAGATTTATAAGGCCTTTCAGGATCAGCTGGGGACAGAAGAAAATCTTGAAGAAAATAAAAACCTCATCAGTTTTAAAGAAATTACTCCAAAGAAAGGAGAAATGGATGTAATGCCTAACTCTGTTCAGCACAATGTTCCTGCATGGACATTGTTTGCCATTTTCTTCATCGTAGTTCCATTGTCGATTAATCTGGTTAAAGAAAAAAGTCAGGGGACCAATGTAAGGGCAAGAATAAGCCCGACTCCCTACTTTATTCATATTTTGGGAAAAACTTTCACCTATCTGATCATTTGCATCATTCAGTTTTCACTGATGGTAGCTGTAGGAATTTACCTTTTTCCGTATATGGATTTACCCGCATTTGATGTATCCGGGAAAATGTTTCAGCTTTTAACCGTAACTTTATTTGCGGGGCTTGCAGCCATTGGATTTGGAGTTTTGCTGGGCACTGTGGCAGATACACAGGAACAATCCGCTCCATTTGGAGCAACGTCAGTAGTTGTCCTTGCAGCAATCGGAGGAATTTGGGTTCCCGTATTTTTAATGCCTGAATTTATGCAGACCGTTGCTAAATTCTCTCCTATGAACTGGGGGTTAAATGCATATTATGACATTATTTTAAGAAACAGCGGGATCGGAGGAATTGCCAAAGAGCTGATATTTTTATTCCTGTTTTATCTGGCCACCGTTTCTGTTTCCATTTTTTATGAAAGAAAACAAAATGCAGTTTAAAGAAAACATATTAACCTGTACTGAAGAGGTAAGAGTGAGATTCAATGAGACAGATCCTTTGGGAATTGTCTGGCATGGTCATTATATTGTTTATTTTGAAGATGGCAGAGAAGCGTTTGGCCGCGAGCATGGCCTTACTTATCTTGACATTCAGCATGCAGGATATGTAACTCCTATTGTAAAAAGCACCTGCGAACATTTTCTTCCTTTGAAATATGGAGAAACATTTAAAATTGTAACGACCTTTATCAACTCCGCTTCGGCAAAACTGATCTATCAATATGAGCTTTTCAACCAGGAAGGTAAATTAGTCTGCAAGGGAGAGACCATTCAGGTATTTTTAGATAATGACGGAAATTTATGTCTGTATAACCCGGAGTTTTTTCAAGCCTGGAAAGAGAAAATGGGATTATTATGAAGAAAGAGATTTATATCACAGATTACAACTGCGTTACTCCCCTTGGATTTAATGTAGAAACCAACTGGAATGCTCTTTTAGAAGGCCAAACAGGGGTTGCATTACACAAGATTATAAAAGACCAGAATGCTTTTTATGCCTCGATGATCGATTCTGAAAAGCTAAATAAAGAATTCAGCGAAAATTTTAAGAATCAGGATTTTACAAGGCTGGAAAAAATGTTACTCCTGAGTCTCAAGCCCCTGATGGAAAGACATCATATTACAGCAGAAACAGCATTCATTTTATCAACTACAAAAGGAAATATCAGCTTATTAAAAAATCAGACTGCACTGCCTGAAAGTGTTTACCTTTCAACATTGGCACAAAAAATTGCGGACTTTTTTGGTTTTAAATCAAAAGCCATTGTTGTATCCAATGCCTGTGTTTCCGGAGTCATGGCAATTGCTGTTGCTAAAAATATGATTCGGGCAGGAAAATATAAAGATGCTTTTGTGATTGCAGGAGATGAACTTTCGGAGTTTGTAATCTCCGGATTCAATTCATTTCAGGCCATTGGAACCGGCCCGTGTAAGCCTTACGATAAAAACAGAAACGGAATCAATATCGGTGAAGCTGCTGCTGCAGTCTATATCACCTCAGCTCCATCTGAAAACGAAAAGTTCAGATTTAAGGTCCTCGGTGATTCAGCCATTAATGATGCTAACCATATTTCAGGGCCATCAAGAACCGGAGACGGGCTGTACGAAAGTATTAGAAATGCTATGACTGAAGCTCAGGTCTCAGCAGAACAAATTGATTTTATCTCTGCTCATGGTACTGCTACTCTATATAACGATGAAATGGAAGCCATTGCCTTCAACAGAATGAAACTGCAAAATGCTCCTCTTAACAGTATGAAAGGCTATTATGGACATTGTCTGGGAGCATCAGGACTTTTGGAAAGTATCATTTCTATGGAAGGAGCTCTTCACAATATGCTGATCCCTTCCAAGAACTTTGAGGAAACAGGAGTATCACAGCCGTTAAATATCATTCAGGCAAATCGACCTGCAGCTGTCCGGTATATTTTGAAAACCGCATCCGGTTTTGGCGGATGCAATGCAGCTATAGTATTGGAAAAATGTTAAAATGTGTATCATGAAGAAAACTAATATTTGTACTATAGAACATTCAAAAATAACTGTTGATGGAAACATTATTTTTGAAAGCGAAAATGTTGCCTTTCCGGAATTTGCGAAAGATGCCTATAAAGATTTGGAGCTTAACTATCCGAAATTTCACAAAATGGATGGTCTGAGCAAACTGGCTTTTCTTTCCGCAGAAATGCTTTTAAAAGATCACGACCATGGCAGGACAGCCATTGTGCTCGCCAACAGGTCTTCAAGCCTTGATACAGATTTTAAGTATCAGGAAAGTATTAACTCCGAAGAAAACTACTTCCCCAGCCCTGCTGTATTTGTCTATACATTACCTAATATTTGCGTAGGAGAAATCAGTATTAAACATAAAATGCAGACGGAAAACGCATTCTTTGTCCTGGATGAATTTGACGAAACATTTCTGAACAACTATTCTGAACAAATTCTTCAATCCGGAAAAGCTGATAAAGTATTATGCGGCTGGGTTGAATTATTTCAGGAAAATTATAAAGCTTTTGTATATTTGCTCACATTATAATTTAACAATGTACCAATCTGAAAATGTACCAACGCTAAAGGCAATAACAACTATTGGTAAACTGGTACATTGATATATTGTTACATTAAAATAATATTTATGGAAAACTTAAAAACAGAATTGAAGCACAAAATTATTGAAGTACTTAACCTTGAAGACGTTTCTGTAGAGGAAATCAAAGATGCGGATCCGTTATTTGGAGGAGGATTGGGGCTTGATTCTATTGATGCTCTGGAGCTTATTGTACTTCTTGATAAAGATTATGGAATAAAATTAGCCGATCCTAAAAAAGGAAAAGAAATTTTCCAATCTATTGATACGATGGCCACATTCATCGAAGAAAACAGAACAAAATAAGGTAATATAACAATGTATCAATATAACAGTTACTGATAATTAGGATTGTTGCATTGTTACTTTTGTAAAAAACTATGAGCCAAAAAATTGCCATAACAGGAATGGGTATCATCTCCTCTATTGGAACGAATGTGGAGGAAAATTTTATTTCATTACGGTCCGGAAAACATGGAATATCAGATATTCAGATGTTTGAAACCCGTCATGCGGGAACTATTAAAACCGGTGAAATAAAGTTAACCAACGGAGAGCTTGTGAAAAGGCTTCAGATAAATGAAGATAACAACCTGACAAGAACTTCCTTACTGGGAATGATTGCCGCAAAGGAAGCTGTAGAAAATGCCGGAATTTCAGATATTAACGGATATAGAACCGGTCTGATATCTTCTACCAGTGTGGGAGGTATGGATATTACTGAAAAATACTTCTATTCGTACGAAAACTTTCCTGAAAAGCAAAAATATATTGACGCTCATGACGCTGGAAATTCTTCTTTGGAGATCGCAGATTATCTGGGATTAAAAGGTATGGTATCCACCATAAGCACAGCCTGTTCCTCTGCCGCCAATGCGATTATGATGGGAGCTAAGCTGATCAGAAGCGGTGTTTTAGACCGTGTAATAGTGGGAGGGGCTGATTCTCTTTCAAAATTTACATTGAATGGTTTCAACACCCTGATGATCCTTACCGATTCTTATAATACCCCATTTGATAATGACCGTAAAGGCCTGAACCTTGGAGAAGCTGCTGCTTACTTAGTCCTTGAATCGGAAGAAGCCGTTAAAAAAGAAAATAAACAGGTTCTTGCCTATCTTTCCGGGTACGGGAATGCCAATGATGCACACCATCAGACCGCTTCTTCAGAAAATGGGCAAGGTGCGTTCCTGGCTATGCAAAAGGCTTTGAAAATTTCAGGATTAGCTAAAGAACAGATTGACTATATCAATGTTCACGGAACGGCCACTCCCAATAATGATTTATCAGAAGGAATTGCCATGATCAGGATCTTTGGTGAAAATCAGGTTCCTGAATTCAGTTCCACAAAAGCTTTTACCGGACATACATTAGCCGCTGCTGCAGGTATAGAAGCTGTATTCTCAATATTGTCAATGCAGCACAATCTTATTTTTCCAAATCTGAATTTCAAAACAAAAATGGAAGAATTTGACCTGACTCCTGTTACGGAGCTGAAAGAAAAGATAATCAATCATGTTCTTTCCAATTCATTTGGGTTTGGAGGAAACTGTTCAACTTTAATATTCTCGAAATCATGAATGCAGTTTACATCAACAGTGCATCCTGCATCTCGGTTCAGGATACCCTGAACGAAAACTTCTTTCAGCATCTACAGCCTGAAAATTCGACACAGATCATAAAAGCTATAGAACCAAATTACAAAGAATTCATTCCTCCGGCTATGATCAGAAGAATGTCTAAAACAGTAAAAATGAGTTCTGTGGCATCACATAATGCATTACAGGAAGCAGGAATTAAACAGCCGGATGCTATTATTGTCGGAACCGGAATGGGCTGTTCACAGGATTCTGAGAAGTTCCTGAAAAATGTGATTGACAATCATGAGGAGTTTTTAACCCCTACATTTTTTATTCAGTCCACCCATAATACCGTTGCCGGGCAAATTGCGCTGGGGCTACAATGCCATGCTTACAATTTCACTTATGTGAATACTTCTTCTTCATTAGAATTCTCACTACTGGATGCTCAGCTTCAGATTACTGATGGAGAAGCAGAAAATATCCTGGTAGGCTCTACCGATGAGCAAACAGACAGAACAATGGAGCTTTACTGTCTCAATAATACCATTAAAAAGGAAGCAGATCTCCCTGCTGATCATTTACACTCCCCAACAAACGGAGTCATCTGGGGAGAAGGAGCAAGTTTCTTTGTCGTAGGAAAAGACAAGACAAAAAGTACTTATGCCAGGCTTAAGGACATTCAGGTCATTAATAAACTTGAGTTAAATGAAACTCAGGATTTTATTACTGCATTTCTGACCAAAAATAAATTATCTACTCATAATATTGATGCTGTAATCCTGGGCTTCAGCGGAGAAGCAGCCTCTGATGTTTATTATACAAATGTCATGAATTTATTTCCGGACTCATCTTTGCTATATTATAAGCACCTGAGCGGAGAGTTCAATACTGCCAGTGGATTTTCAATCTTTATGGCCTGCCATATTCTTAAAAGTCAACAGGTTCCTGAAGTAATGATGATTAACCGGACAGAAAAAAAGGAAATAAAAAATATACTCCTGTATAACCACCTTTCAGGAAGTGATCACAGCCTTGTTCTTTTAGAGAGAGCTTGATTGGAAAAAGAGCTGTTTGCTAAAATCAATAAACGATGAAACATTATTTATTCATCCTGTTTTATCTTTTCTGTAATGCTTTTATTTATGCATTTCAGGGAAGTATCTGGGTATATATTTTTTGCTTTATGGCTTTTTCTGCAGTGATCGTTTGGGGATCTTTTGATATAGAACTGGGTTATTTTATCAACAGTATTACCCATAAACGGACAAAAGTTAAAGAAATTGCACTGACTTTTGATGACGGTCCCACAGAATTTACTCCTAAATTTCTGGATCTCTTAAAAGAACATCAGATAAAAGCAAGCTTTTTCTGTATCGGAAAACAGATTGAAAAATATCCTGAAACATTTCAAAGAATTATTTCCGAAGGACATATCATTGGAAATCATACCCTTTCCCATTCAAAATCAACCGGATTTTTATCTGAGTCCAAAATGATCCGGGAAATTGAAAAATGCGATGAAGTGATCGCCCGAATAGGAAACATAAAAACCAGTCTGTACAGGCCGCCTTTTGGAGTGACCAATCCCAACATTGCAAAAGCCCTTAAAAAAACTAATAAGACCAGTATCGGATGGAATGTCCGCTCTTTAGATACGATTATTGATGATGAGAAGAAAATTTACAAAAGAATAACAAATGGAGTAACAAATGGAAGTATAGTTCTCCTTCACGATACTTCAGAAAAAACCTATCGGGTTCTGATAGATTTATTAGTATTTTTGGAAAATAAAAAATACTCAACGTTCACCGTTGACTCAATTATAAATTCAAGGAAAAATGATTAAAAATATTGCTTTGGGAGCATTTTTATTGGTATCAGGGCTTTTTTTCGCTCAAAATACAGCGATGTCCGGAGTTGAAGCAAAAGCATTTGTCACTAAAGTTTCTTCTGATACCAAAGGTTATAAAACGTTACAAAGTGACTTTACCCAAACCAAAAAACTGGACTTTTTAGATAAGAGTATTGTTACCCATGGTAGAATGTCTTTACAAGCACCTAATATGTTAAGCTGGAAATATACCAAACCTTATCAGTACAGTATTGTTTTTAAAAATAATAAGATTTTTATTAATGATCAGGGTAAAAAATCTTCCGTAGATGCAAAGAGCAAAACCTTTGAAAAAATCAATAAGCTTATTGTGGGAAGCTCAAATGGAACAATGTTTAATGATCCTGAATTTACAGTAGCCTATTTCAAAAATGGAAGTTATAATGTTGCCAGATTTATCCCCAAAACAAGCCAGCTGATTAAATATATTAAACAGATCGAACTTTATTTTCCTAAAAACCAATCAACGGTTTCACAGGTTAATATGACTGAAGCTTCCGGAGATACTACAAATATTGTCTTCAAAAACACTAAGATCAATGCCTCGATTCCTGCGTCAGAGTTTAGCCTATAGTTTTCTTTTAATAGGAATTATTTCGTGTAAATCCTACCAGCTAACTGATGTAAAGCCTCTTTCTGGTTCACCACAAACAGTTGAAAATCTTTATTTTTCTTCTAATCAGGATTATGTATATAAATGTCAGATGGATATTTATAAAAATCATATCAGCGGTATTCTGATTATAAAAAAAATTAATGAAACTACTCACCGTGTCGCCATGACCTCGGATTTCGGAAATAAGCTGATTGACTTTGAGATTTCTGATCAGAATTTTAAATTAAACTACGTTCTTCCTGACCTCGACAAAAAGATTGTTGTTAATTTTTTAAGGAATGATTTCCAGCAACTTTTAAAAAGGGAATATCAGGTAAATGATGGTTTTGAAAATAATAAGGACCGGATTTATCTTTCCAGAGTTCACAACAAAAGTTATTATTTATTTTTTGATAAAGAAAACGGGCTTTTAAAACAGATCATTTATACAAAAAACAGGAAAGAAAAGATCGATTTCACTTTTGAAGCAAAAAAGCATATCTTCGCAGACAGTTTAAATCTTCAGCACAAAGATTTCAAGATCAATATAAAACTATTTCAAATAACCGAAACTGAATAACTTAACATGAAACAAGTATTTTTATTTTTTATTGTGCTCATATCAGGCATATCTTTCGCACAGGTAACATTTACACCCGGAATCAGAGCCGGAGCCAATTTTTCACATTTCACAAATGATGAAAACCAAACATTTTATTATCCCGGAGATATGTACTATCCTCAGGCTACAATGGAAGTAGATTTCAAAACAAAAACAGATTTTTACGTTGGTTTTCTCGGAAATATCCGTTTCGCAAAATTTTATGCACTTCAGCCTGAAATTAACTATTCGAGACAAGGAACTAAGGTTGAATCCAATGTTAATAATATAGGAAGTCAGAATGTAACCGTTTCATACCTTGGTATCCAGCTGGTTAATAAGTTTTATTTCAATCAGTTCAATATACACGTGGGACCTACCCTGGACTTTGTTGTTGAAAAAAAGAACATTAATACTGATAACGAAATTGATTTGGGGATCACTGCAGGGTTAGGATACGATATCACTAAAAACTTTGGAGTGGAAGCAAGGGTAAAAAAAGGTTTTGTTCCTGTCTACAGCTTTTATGACAATCATACCAATGTTACTTTCCAGGCCGGCGTCTATTATACCTTTAACATGAAAAAATAAGATCATGCAAACTATTCTTACAGATTTTTACACATTACAATCCTATGAAAAAACAGAAAACGGAAATTATATTGCCTATATCCGTTTGAATAAAGATCATGAGATTTTCAAGGGGCATTTTCCGGGTAATCCTGTGACTCCGGGAGTTTGTATGATGCAGATTGTAAAAGAACTGACGGAAGAGTTTACAGATACAAAATTATTTTTAAGAACAGCGTCTAATGTTAAATTCATGGCCATTATCAATCCTTTTGAAACTCCGGATCTGAAGCTTCAGCTGGACATTGATAACAACGGGGAAGATATTAAAGTAAAAAATACTACATCTTTTGGCGAGACTATTGCATTAAAAATGTCAGTAAGCTATAAAAAATTGACATTATGAAACTTATACTATCATTTGTAGCAGCATTCATGTTTTTCTTTCAGTCTGACCTGGAGACCCTGAGAAACAGCTATGCCAATGCCAACGATTCAAGTACAAATACACGGAACTTTATTGATACTGCAGCAAAGCAATCCGGATCTGACCCTGTAACATTAGGGTATAAGGCTGCGGCAAAGATTATGGAAGCGAAGGTCTCCAAAAACAATAGAAAATCGCTGGTGAAAACCGGAGCAACAAGCCTTGAAAGTATTATTAAAAGCAATCCGAATAACGCAGAGCTCCGCCTTATCCGCTTAAGTGTACAGGAAAACATCCCAAAAATTGTTGGATACAGAGGAAGCCTCAAAGATGATAAAGCTTTTATTTTAAATAATTACAGCAAACAGAATACAGCATTAAAAAACTATATAAAAAAGTTTGCTATGCAGTCCAAAACAATTACTGCAACAGAAAAAGCCACTTTAAAATAGAATCATGTCCCTTGATGAAGTACAAAATGCAATCTCTGAAAAGAAAATCTGCATTTTAATCCCTACTTATAATAATGAAAAGACCCTAAAAAGGGTTATCGACGGTGTTTTGCATTATACCGGCAACATTATTATTGTCAATGATGGATCTACTGATTCTACAGCCCATATTATAGCGCAATATCCTCAGATTACAACAATTAGTCTATCTGAGAACAAAGGAAAAGGCAATGCATTAAAAACCGGATTCAGAAAAGCAAAAGAACAAGGCTATGACTATGCAATAACAATTGATTCGGACGGACAGCATTATCCTGATGATATTCCTGTATTTGTCAACGCATTACTTTTTGAAAAAGAAGACGTACTTTTAATTGGAAACAGGAATATGTCTCAGGACGGTATTCCCAAAAAAAGCAGCTTTGGAAACCGCTTTTCCAATTTCTGGTTTTGGTTTGAAACCGGAATAAAGCTGAAAGACACCCAATCGGGTTACAGGCTTTATCCTTTACATAAAATTCCGCAGAAATACTTCACCCCTAAATTTGAATTTGAAATTGAGATTATTGTCAGGACGGCATGGAGACATGTTCCGGTAAAAAATGTTCCGGTAAAGGTTTTGTATGATCCTGCAGAACGGGTATCTCACTTCAGGCCATTCAAAGATTTCACGAGGATCAGTATTCTGAATACAATTCTGGTGATTATTACCCTTTTTTATATTATTCCGAGAAACTTCGTGAATAACTTCAAAAAAAAAAGCTTTAAAAGATTCATACAGGAGGATGTCCTGGAAAGTGATGGAAGCAACCGTATAAAGGCATTTTCCATTGCATTGGGAGTTTTTATTGGATTATCTCCTTTCTGGGGATTTCAAACACTTCTTGTAATAAGCTTATCAGTACTTTTTAAATTGAATAAGGTTCTAGCATTTGTTGCTTCCAATGTCAGCCTCCCTCCATTTATTCCTTTTATTATTGCAGCTTCTTTATTTTTAGGCGCTCCATTTGTTCATGGAGACAGCAATATTATGGATCAGGACCTGAATTTTGAACTGATTAAGAATAATCTTCTACAATATGTGATAGGAAGTATGATATTAAGTACTACTCTATCTGCACTTTCAGGAATAGCAGCTTTTCTTTTCCTTAATAAACTAAGTCCTGAAAATAATTAGTAATTAATTTTTCTTTTCGATCTCTTCAGGTATTTTTCGATCTCTCTCTTATCCGGAAGGGTCGTAATTTCCTTTGTTAGTGCTTTTTCAAACTCGGTTTTAGCCTTTTCATATTCTTTTCTTGAAAAATGATATCGTCCGGTTATATAATATACTTTCCAGAAATCGGGATTCAAATTTGTATAATGAGTAAGAAATTCATCTGTAAGCACATCTGTGTTATGGATCGTTTCATTAATCTTTATTGTGGACTGCCTGTATTCCTCATAATTTCTAAATTCCTGAGAATTTGCAAAACCGTCTTCCGGGATATTCAGTTCTGATCTGGAAAGGTCATTGTTTTTCCTGTCTTCATCAGTAAATATCCTGTTCAGATCATAGCACACAAACTCTCCCAGCTGGTAGGGGCCTGAAGATACCCACGCCAGTTTTTTCTGAGGAGAAAATATAACAGCATGATGGGCCAGAAGCTGATTTAGTGCTTTCTCATTTCCATAACCGATTTTTTGAGACTTTAAGCCGGAACGGTCTCTCAGAATAGCAGCTATTTTCTCGGGATTTAATTTTATATTCTTCTGCAGAAGTTCCTTCAGTTTTTCATAGCGGTATTCTGAATGACTTTCTTCGATTTGCTTTTGATTTCTGGCATCATCTTTATAAGCTTCAGACTGAAAGTGATTCGTACAAATAATTCTACTCGTATTCTCCACCCTGTAAACTCCAAAATTTTT
Source organism: Chryseobacterium flavum (assembly GCF_003385595.1). Lineage (GTDB taxonomy): Bacteria > Bacteroidota > Bacteroidia > Flavobacteriales > Weeksellaceae > Chryseobacterium > Chryseobacterium flavum. The sequence goes on from NZ_QNUE01000003.1 coordinate 48,026, forward strand.
AGGTGATACTTCAATAAGGACTGCATTTTTATCAGCAGCACTTCCTACAAGAATAGATTCTGATACAAATACGTTTCTCTTCCGGGCTATAGCAATTGCTTCTTCAATATTCTTTGCATATTGTAAAATCTCCCGTGTTACCAGGGAAATTGGCGTTTTAGCCGTCAGAGGAATTTTAGATTTTCCTGCGTTAATGGTTACAGTTATCCCTTCTTTATTCATCCCGGAAACAACTCCTATCATCCCGGGCCAGCTTACTGACATATAAGGAATGCCACTTTCGGGCTTAACAAACTCAACCAATTTATTTTTTGCAAAATCATCTCCTACATAAAAATCAAAGTTTCTTCCTATCAGAAGGTCTCCGTCTTCCGTATTTTCGTTCCATACCGCCAGTGAAGAACAGCCAACCATGGCAAGATCCTGTAATGCATGTCCTATATCATGTGCTCCATGTAAATAAAGACTTCGCAGGTATTTTGAAGCAATAAAATTATACCGGTCAGATGAGTATCTTGACAAACCGTACAGCTCAGCCTGATAATCTTCTCTTACATTGAGATACATTTTCCGGTTATACCATTTCAGAAATCCTCTTAATATCCTTTGCTTAAATTTTGATGGAACAAACCCTTCTACTTTAGAAAAAAAAATTTCTTCCTGCTTCTGCATCAGATATTGAGTAAGTGCACCATTATTATATCCCAGCTGCAAAGGATTTCCCTGGATATAAAGTTCCCACAATTGCTGCTTATTTTTAGTCAGAAAATTCTGTTTATAACTGAATGTTGTATCATTGAACTGATGAACGGTGGGAATTTCCAATGAATATTGCCTGATGTCAGGAAGATGGTGTACAGATTTTGAGGTGCCGCATGAAATAAGAATCACCACTGAAAAAAGGCACAGCAAAAGTCTGTTGTAGGCACCTGAATTGGTATTAGTTTTTTTCACGTTATCTTTATTAAGTTGCTTCCTTCAAGCGGTTATCAATTATTTCTTTTCCCAGGATCTCTGCACAGGTATTAAAAGCACCAATTGTTACCCCCAGGATTCCATGCATATTTACAGATTGTCCTGTCAGAAACAGATTTTCAATCTTAGTACGGGGAGAAACCATTGTTTTAAGTGGATTTTCTGAACTTTTCATGTACCCATACATATTTCCCTCAAAGCTTCCTATATAATCCCGGTATGAAAGCGGTGAAGAGGTATATATAGTCTTAATCGCATGTCTTATACCCGGAACTTTTTTCTCCAGGGCATCAAGCATTTTTTCGGTTTTTTGCAATTTAAATCTTTCATACTCCTCTCCTCTTTCATGCTCAGCAGCCACTGTATTAAAGGTTTTTTCCCATTTTCTTACTTCTTCAAAATCCATATAGGAAATAATGGTAAGACTTTCTGCAAATTCCGGATGCTGTTTCGACGGCGTACAGGAAAGCATATAAGTTTCCGGCCAGGCTTCCTCCTGATAGCGGCACGCATTCCAAACCAGATCTTCTGATGCATAATGATATAGATTATAATTGAAATTGGGAAGGACCTGGGGTTTCAGAACCAGATAAACACTAAAACAGGAAGAAACAGGCTTCCAACTCATCACTCTGTTTAAAAATGACTTTTTCAGCCGTTCCTCTCCAATCAGTTTAACGGTTGACCGGATTTCAATATTGGATATAAATTGCCTGGCAAAATATTCTTTTCCGGAGGTTGTTTTTACAGAACACAGCATATTATTTTCATTAAAAATAAATTCTGTGACTTCTGCATGTTTATGTATTTCTGCTCCATATTTTCTTAGTTTTCTAATCAGCAGCTTTGAAATCTGGCTACCTCCTTTCACACATTTATAGGCACTTTGAATATAAGAATTAACAGTCAGGGCATGAACATAAAAAGGAATGTTTTCAGAATCACCGGCATATAGAAAATTAGACCCTAACAGAACTGCCTGAAGCTTTTTATTTTGCGTAACTGATTCTATAAATCTTTTGGTATTGAGATGCAGGATTTCCTCATTATAGTATTCCTTTCCAATTACATTATACCTAGGAAACTGGCTGCAGACATATTGAATTTCTTCACAATAATTCTCCAGATTTTCTTTTTCATCGGGGAAATATTCGGAAAGCCGTTCAACAAAATTCCGGTATCCCTGTGCATGGGGATATTCTATTCCTTCCCCACCAAAAGAAATTCTGTCAAATCCATCTTCATCCATTTTCTGTAGCTGAAGTTCATCCATGATTTCAAGATAGGAAAAGAAACGGTTCAGGTTTTGTCCTTTGGAAAGCCCGCCGAGATAATGAACTCCCGTATCGAAAATAAGTTTGTCACGTGAAAAAGTCTGCAGATTTCCACCGTATTGGCTATTCTTCTCCAATACGCAGACTTTCAGTCCTTCTTTTGCTAAAACAAGAGCCGAAACAAGACCTCCCAATCCGCTACCGATTACAAGTATGTCATATTCTTTCTTCAAGTAAATGTGCTTTATTTAGAGACAGAGATCCAAAAGTAGTTTATCCAGAATTTAAACATTTAATTGTCATGCTGTAAACATCTTATTCAGTTGCTGACGGAATGGCAAACTCTATGGATATAAACGGATGAATCAAATTTTAATCCCGATCTGATGGTTTTTAGTTTTGTTAGTTTTCAGGGTAAAAATAGAAAAATTAATCAATATCATCCCAAAAATCGAAATAATTAAACCATTGAAGCGGATATTTTCTGATCATAGCTTCAAGATTCTGAACATATGACTTTAACAGTCCCTGGGAATCCCGGTTCTTAATATTCCGGGCTAATCTTGCATACAGATGATAATGAAGATTATCTTCCTTCATCACATAAACATATACTACCGGTACTCCAAGCCTGGAAGCTATAAGAAATGGTCCGGCGGGGAACTTGGCATTTTTACCAAGCAGTTCCGTCTCAAGAAATTTCGAGCCTTCAAAATAACGATCCCCGGTAAAACAGATCAACTCATTATTTGACAGGGCCTGATTGATCTCAAAAATATGCGACATATCGTCTTTGACGTAAATGAATTTTATATTGCTCTTTTTTACAGCGATACTTTCCAGGTATTCTTTGATCACTGTAACCTCCTGATCTGTTGTAATCAGGTTAATCTGGCAGTCAAAATCAATGTCTGCAAAAAAATGCTCTGCAATTTCAAAATTACCAATATGAGCACTGATCAGAACACCTCCTTTTTTTTGTTCCAAAAGACTTCTAAGGTTTTCAATACCATCAAATTCATAGGTATATTTCTCTCTTAGCCCGGCAGAAATTGCCGTTTTATCAATCAAAACCTTTCCAAAAGTAAAATAGCTTTTAAAAATAGAGGCTTTAGCCTTCCAATATCCATACTTAAGCCTTTTCCGGAAATAATAGAGAATATACTGGTTGCTTTTTTTTTGGAACAGAACGTAATAAGCAGCAACAAAATAAAGAACAAAATATGAACTCCTGATCCCGATATTTCTAATACACCAAACGAATATCCTGTATCCCAATACCGTTCCTTTAGATTTACCTTTCCACTTGTTCATAAATACAATTTACTAATATAATGTACCAATGTAACAATATCTTTGAGTATACTCTATTATTACACCGGTACATTTTAAGGAAACATAGCTATTTAACAGCTATGCGTTTTTTTCAGCGATCTTATTTTCAATCGTTGTGTAGAAATCATTAAATGTAACCATTTTTTTGAAGTCAGCTTCTCCTAACTTCACTCCGAAATTAGATTCGATAACCACAACCATATCAATATAATCCAGACTATCTAAACCCAATGTATTTTTAAGGTTGGCTTCATTGCTGATCTCTTCCCCGTCCACTTCAAATTCATTTACAAGAAAATCATTAACAATCGCCACGATTTTATCCCTTTCCATGTTTTTAATCAAATTTTTTAACTATTAAGGCAGAATTGGTTCCCCCAAAACCAAAAGAATTCGACAAAAATACATCAATTTTTTGATTTTTTGTTTTTGAGATCAGATTTATCTTTTTTGCTTCATTATCAGGATTTTCCAGATTAATATTGGGGGCAACAAAGTTATTCTGCATCATCAGGATAGAATAAATAACTTCACTCGCGCCTGCCATCCAGCACTCATGTCCGGTCATTGATTTGGTAGAACTTACCGGTACCTCTCCTCCAAAAATTTCATAAATAGCCTTTGCTTCGTTAGCATCTCCAATAGGAGTAGAAGTTGCGTGGGCATTGATATAATCAATATCTTCAGGTTTCAATCCGGATTGTTTTAAAGCACGGTCCATTGCCAAAGCCGGACCATCCACATTGGGTGTTGAAATATGTCCTCCGTTCGAAGAAAAACCATAGCCGATGATTTCAGCAATAATCGGGACACCTCTTCTCCGGGCAGACTCCAGGCTCTCAACAATTAATGTTGCTGCCCCTCCGCTGGGAATCAGTCCATCCCTTTCCGTATCAAAAGGCCTTGAGGCTTTTGTTGGTTCTTCTTCTCTTGCTGAAAAAACACCAAGACCATCAAAACTGGCCATCGAATATTTATTTGTTTCCTGAGCCCCTCCACAAATGATCATATCCTGAAAGCCGTTCTTAATCATCATATAGGCAAGTCCTAAAGAATGCGATCCACTGGCACAGGCCGCACTGATCGTCAGATTGATACCTTTCAGTTTGAAAATTGTGGAAAGGTTCATCGTCACGGTTGAATTCATTGATTTGAAGATCGCTCCGGATCCCATCAACGTTGTATCTTTCTTTTCCCTTGCAATATCAATAGATTCCACGACTGCCTGGGAAACACTGTCATTACCATATAAAATTCCTACTTCATGAGTATCTAAAAAAGCCTCATCTAGATTCGCCTGTTTTAAAGCATCAATAGTAGCAAGATAAGCATATTCACTTTCTTCACCCATGCTTACGCGCTGGCGTCTGTTTAACAGGTGTTTTAAATCCGGTTTGGGAACCACTCCCGTAAGACCCGATCTGAAACCAAACTCTTTTCTTTCCCTGTCTAAAACAATACCGGATTTTCCTTGATATAGGGATTCCCTGACTTCGTCCAAAGAAGTCCCGATGCAGGAATAAATTCCCATTCCGGTAATTACAACCCTATTTTCCATTTGTATGCACTAAATTTAGAAATATATCAGTCTTGCAATGTAACAATATCATATTGAAGTATGCCCTAAACATTATGAATAAATTCCACCGTTAATATTAATCACTTCTCCTGTTATGTATGAAGCCTTCTTAGAAGCTAAAAATACGACAAGATCAGCAACCTCATCCGCTTCTCCAAATCTGTTGGCAGGAATCATTGCCTTTAGTTCATCCTCATTAATATCCTGTGTCATATCTGTTTTAATAAACCCCGGAGCTACTGCATTTACTGTAATATTTCTTTTAGCGACTTCCTGTGCAAGAGCTTTTGTAGCCCCTACCAAAGCTCCTTTCGCTGCAGAATAATTCGTCTGTCCTGCTGTTCCTTTTACTCCGGAAACGGAAACCATATTAATAATCCTTCCGTATTTATTGCGAAGCAGTTTCTGAATAAAGAAATTGGTAACATTAAAGAAGCCATTTAAACTTGTATTGATCACACTGTTCCAGTCTTCCTGCGGCATCCACATAAATAATCCGTCTTTTGTGATGCCGGCATTATTTACAATTACTTCTACTATTGCCGAAGGATTATTTTCCTGCCATGCTGTAAGGATTTCTGATGTTTCTGCTGCATTTCCTACATCAAATTTAAGAATTTCTCCAGTAGCACCAAGCTCCTTTACTTTGTCCAAGGTCTCTTTTGCAGCTTCTTCATTTGCTGTATAATTAATCAGTATATGATAGTTTTTCTCTTCTGCCAGTTTTATACAGATTGCTCTGCCTATCCCCCTGGAGCCTCCTGTTATGATTGCACATTTCATGCGTTAGTGTTTATTTTCGTTTTTAGTTTTTTTATTAGCTGTTATTTAAAGACAATTAATCACCTTCAGCAATTACATGGTCTTTAAATATTTCTTTACCTCCTCTAAATACGGATACATCACCATATCATCCGAGAAAGCAGGAATGATTTTTCTGATCTCATCATAAAGCTCTTTTGTAGAAGATGAGACCTTATCCTGAAAATCAAGGTATTCAATAGCCTGAACAATAGTAATAGCCTCTATTGACAATACTTCAAATGCATTTTCAATAACCTTTCTGCAGATCACCGCCGCGTTTGTCCCCATACTCACAATATCCTGATTATCATTATTATTAGGAATACTGTGAACATACATTGAATTGGACAACATCTGGCTTTCTGCTGTTGTAGAAGTAGCCGTAAACTGTACCCCCTGCATCCCGAAATTAAAACCTAATTTACCTAAATTTACAAAAGGAGGCAAAATTTCATTGATTTTGGCATTTAAAAGATAGTTTAATTGTCTCTCAGCCAGCATAGTTAGCTTTGTTACCACAATTTTCAGTTTATCCATTTCCAAAGAAATGTAATCACCATGAAAATTTCCTCCGTGATATACATGCTGGTCCTCAACATTAATAATCGGATTATCATTTGCAGAATTGATCTCATTTTCAAGAACTTTCTCGGTATATTCCAATGTATCCAGTACAGGTCCTAATATCTGAGGAACACATCTTAAAGAATAATATTCCTGAACTTTTTCTTTAAATACCTTTTCCTGTTCTTCAAAATGCGTATACAGATGGTCTGCTCTTTTCCTGATAAGTTTGCTGTCCGCTAAATGTGCTCTCATTCTTTCAGCAACTTTCTGCTGTCCATAATGCTTCTTTGTCCCGTTTAAAGATTCCGACAAATGATCATCATAAGCCTGAACAATTTCATTGATCGCGCAGGAAAGCTTAATTGAAATATCCGTTAATTGTGCTGCTTTATAAGCATTTACAATACCGATTCCGGACATAACGGAAGTACCGTTCATTAAAGCAAGTCCTTCGCGGATCTCTACCTGTATAGGCTCCAGTCCCTCTATCTCAAAAACAGCTTTTGTAGCTTTTCTTTCTCCCTTATAGAATACTTCACCTTCACCAATCAGCACCAGGGCCAGATGGGCCAGCTGAACCAGGTCACCACTTGCTCCCACTCCGCCATGTTCAAAAATTAGTGGTATTATATCTCTATTGATCAGCTCCTGTAAAAGATAAATGACAGATTCATGTACCCCTGAGTGTCCTAATGACAAGGTATTCAGCCGTGCCAGCATACATGCCTTAACTTCCTGTTCCGGCAATGGAGCCCCTATTCCTGAGGAGTGACTTCTTATCAGGTTATACTGAAGCTGATGGGTGTCTTCATCACTGATTTTGAATTGTGCCATCGGCCCAAAACCTGTATTCACCCCATATATTACTTTATTTTTTGAAAATTCTTTTAAAAACTGAAAACTTGCATTCACTCTTGATAAAAGTGATCCATCCAGTTCTATTTTTTCATTCTCAATAATAATTTTTTGAAAGTCTTTCAGTTCTAAAAAGTTATTTATTTTCATTAATCAAAAGTAATAGTTGATAATTTTGTAAAATATTAATTATTTGTCACTAATTTTGCGGCAAAGATAGAAGTTATTATTAAAATAAAAAATCAAAGATGAGCAAAGAATTTGTTGACGTTCTTGTAATCGGAGCCGGTCCTTCCGGATGCGTATCTTCTTCATACCTAAAGAAGAATAATGTCAACGTAAAAGTAGTCGAAAAGACCAAATTCCCCAGGCTGGTAGTTGGAGAAAGCTTAATTCCACGGGTAATGGACCACTTTGATGAAGCCGGGCTTTTTCCTGCGTTAGACAAAATGGGCTTTGAAAAAAAGCTGGGTGCACGCTTCCTTCGCGGAGATGAAGTCTGCATTTTTGATTTCAGCGATAAATTCGGAGAAGGATGGGATTGGACCTGGCAGGTTCCAAGAGCTGATTTTGATAATACACTTGCTCAGGAAGTCATTAATAAAGGAATTGATCTGGAATTCGAAACCGAAGTCATTGACATCAGATTTAATGGCACAGATTCTATTACTACAGTAAGAAACAGGAATGGAGAAACAAAAGATATCCATGCTAAATTTGTAATTGATTCCAGTGGTTACGGAAGGGTTTTACCTCGCCTTCTGGATTTGGAAAAGCCATCCAAACTGTCTCCCCATTCTGCTATTTTTTCTCATGTAAAGGATATTAACAGGGAGCCGGGAGAAGAAGGAACATTAATATCTTTCGATATTATTGAAACAGAAGTATGGCTTTGGGTAATCCCTTTTTCCAATGGGAATACAAGCCTGGGAATAGTAGGACCCACTGATTATATTGATAAACTGGCTGAAAATGGTAACACTGCCGAGGCTTTAAAAAAAGCCATCTCCCTTTCAGATTATTATGTAAAACGTTTTGGCGGAGTGGATTTCCTTTTTGAGCCAAGACATCTGAAAGACTATTCCTGCTCCGTAAAAAGTTTGTTCGGAGACGGATTTGCTTTAACAGGAAATGCCTCTGAGTTCCTGGATCCTGTTTTTTCGTCGGGAATGGCATTTGCAACAGAATCAGGAATGCTTGCTGCAAAGCTGGCTTTAAGACAGCTGAACGGCGAAAAAATCAACTGGCAGACTGAGTATACAGATTATATCTTATATGGAGTAGATGTTTTTACTACCTATGTAAAAGAATGGTATACCGGAAATCTTCAGGAGCTTTTTTTCCATCAGCCCGAAAATCCGGACGTTAAGAAAAAGATCTGTGCCGTTCTCGCAGGTTACGTGTGGAATAAAGATAATCCTTTTGTGAAAAAACATGATACAGTTATCAAAAATCTTGCAAATCTCATCAAACTGGAAAAACAGGAACAACAAAATCAATAATAAAAGAGCGGTCTGAATCAGACCGCTCTTTTATTATTTCAAGGCTTCTTTTACTTTCTTACCCAGGTCCTTACCTGTTTTTTTAAAGGAAGCAGCAATTCTCCCATACTCCATATACAGTTCTGCACTTGAGCCATTACCCTGAACTTCAGAAGATTCAAGATGTAAGACAACATGAGAAGGATTGTCTGTTTCTATAAATTTTAAATCTGTGGTAAGCTTTGCCGGCTGAATCAGCATTCCTCCGTGCCATCCCGGATAAATCCATTTGGTATCCACAATAAGTGTATACTTTGATGCAATTCCTTTATTAAGCTTTATTTTTTTTGATTTCTCATTAAATCCTGTAATAACCTTTTCAGCATAAATATTTTCTTTGTGATTATTCCATTCACTAATCCATTTGTCCCAATCCTGCTGTGTTTTCTTCGGGTTTCCCAAAACTTCTTTTTTTCTCTTTTCCAGATATTGTTCTTCACTCATGTTTTCCACATAAAAAAGAACATGGTCACTTTTAACTTCTGTGTTGACCTCAGCCTGATCTTTTAAAAAATCAAAATTCCCTGAAATGATTTTCATCCCCTGAGAAAAGGCAAATGATGAGATTGCTATAAACAGCAGCAATGTCAGCTTTTTCATAAATTATTAGTTTTATTAATATTAAAGTGTAAATATATGTAAATCTCTTTGCCTTACCCGGCTACCTGAGATCAATAAAGGTCACAGGCTTTCTGCTGTTTGGATTGAATACAGTTTTAGACAGAACCTCAAAATCTACCAGTTCTATTTTAGGGCTTACTCTCAGTTTTGCACGAAAATGATCCCTTACTTCATTCACAAAATTTCCATGATCTTCATCTGTACTTAATTTGATAATAATTTCATCAAGCCCGATCTCATTAGACTGAATAACAATCTGATAACAAAGAATATTATTAAAGTCATTCAGGATATCATTCATTGCCGGTGGATACAGTGTAGTTCCCTTATACTTGATCATCTGCTGTTTTCTTCCGATTACAGGCCCCAGCCTCATGGTTTTTCTTCCGCATCTGCATGGTTCGGAATGTGCTTTTACAATATCTCCCGTTTTGAATCTTAACAAAGGAATTGCTTCCACGCCTAAAGTAGTAATGGTAAGCTCTCCACTTTCACCTTCTTCTACAGGATTTTCATTATCATCAAGAATTTCGGTGATGATCAGTTCCGGATGATGATGCCCTCCAATCTGAAATTCACATTCTGTAAAGGCAGTGCTCATCTCCGTAGAAGCATAGGTAGAAAAAAGTTTAATATTCCATTTCTCTTTGATTTTCTGCGAAAGAATATTATCACTAAAATCCTGATTCTTAATACTCTCCCCTATACACACAGCGCCATAGACGCTTGAGCTCTTATAATCGAGGCCATGTTTCTCCGCATAGTCAATCATTTTTAACAGAAAAGAAGGAACAGTAATCAAATATTTCGGTTTGTACCTGAAAATGGAATCCCATTGCAATTCAGGAATACCTGGTCCCATTCTCACCACGCTTGCTCCCATTTTTCTTAACCCCAGAAAATAAGCCAGGCCTGCCATAAAACGTTTGTCTATAGTCGTAATCATCTGGACCACATCTCCCTTCCTGATCCCTGCACAGGCAAAGGAGATCGCTTCATTATAGGCAAGTCTCTCCAGATCATGGTCTGACAACCCAAAAGTTACAGGATCGCCTAACGTCCCTGATGTGGTACTATAGTCTACAATCCTTTCCGGCGGAATGCAGAAAAAATCATGATTGTATTGCTGAAGATCATTCTTTGTGGTGGTAGGTATCTTCTGAAGGTCTTCCAACGTGCAGATTTCCTGTAATTTAAGATTACTTTCCCTGAACAACTTTTGATAAAAAGGTGAATTACTCTCAAGATAGATCAATAGCTCCCGAAGTTTTTTTTCCTGAAACTGTTTGATTTCCTGTATACTCGATTTTTCAATTGAAGGATAGAATTCCAATGATTTTAATTTTAAAGCAAATGTATTAAATTGTACAGTGTTTTTGGAGTAAAATGTATCAATGATTTTTAATCATTAATCAGAGTTTATTTATCTGTAAAATATTAAGGTTTGGGTATTGATATTTCCCGCAGTATTAACAGTAGTTACGTTGAGTGTATGTTTCCCTGATCCTTTCGGACATCTTTCGTCAAAAACATAGATAAAATAATCTTTTGAACGGGCAAAACGTACCCATTTCCCATCAAGCTCAGCCCTAAATGAAACAATATCTCCCACTTCCGTATATCCTTTCAGACGGAGAGAAGCAGTATTAATTTCTGATTCATTTTTCCATTCTGTAATAACTAATGGCAGACTGGTATCCAATATCAGCCTGACATTCCCGAGCCTTTTGAATTTTCCTTCTGCCCGGTCATCATCCCAGGTAACTTTTACTGCCTCTTTATCACTGCCGTAATCAAGCAGCATAACCACTTTATTTTTCTCTTCTTTGGTTAATTTTCGGTCCGGTCTTATTTTTAACGTATAATTATCATGAACCGGAACGTAGGTATTATGCAAAAAAATGGTATTGGAAATTGCATTTTCAGCAGCCTCAGGCTTCTCATACAGATTAAAGTTAACAGCATCATACACCGAATTCTTATCAAAAGTAATTTCAGAATTTTCTGTCGTTATCGTTTTAGTTTCTCCTGCTTTTACTGTTTTACCGGTTGACGAAATTCCAGCTTCTGTTTTATTCAGCTGAACTTTTGTTGTTAGCCTGCCTATATTCCCGTTTACGTCTTTTAAAACAATTTCGATATTATGAAGTTGTTCATCCTGAAGATTAATGATTCCGGATAATCCGGGCTGACTATATCCCTGCAACTGCATACCCGGTAAGGCAGACAAATGCTGAATGCTCATTTTATCCCTGATAAATTTCGTATAATCTATGCAGCCATTCTGATACCGGGTATCATCATAACTTATTTTGTCAATAGAAAAACGATAGATCAGCTGTCCATCCATAAGTAATTCAGCCTGATAAATACCCAGATTAAACCCCTTATTGGCTTTGTCTACAGCTTTAATCCCAAAACTGATTACCGGAGAGTTCACCCTGACCACATTCGTAGTATAGACACTCCCCGCTTTTTTGACAGAAATACTATTCGCTCCAGGCTCATAAGTACTGAAACGTCTGTCATACCAATACAGTCCGCTGATCACAGGAGATACAGAATCGGGAATGACAAATCCAAAAAGAAGCGGATTAATACATTCTTCGGTTTTGGTATCCCGTATTTCAAAATGTAAATGAGGTCCTGCCGAACCTCCTGTATTTCCGCTTAAAGCAATCAACTGCCCTTTTTTCACAGGAAACTGACCGGGTGAAAAGGCAATATCCTGTTCCCACTTTTCTTCTTTATACTGCCTTTCTTTAACATATTCATCAAGCTCGTCAAAGTATTTGTTTAAATGGGCATATACTGTTGTATATCCATTAGGATGAGAGATATAAACTGCATTTCCAAATCCGTAGCGCTCAATTTTCACCCTGCTTACATAACCATCCGCAGATGCAACAACCGGCAGATTTTCCTGACTATTGGTCCTTAAATCCAGTCCCATATGAAAATGATTGGCCCGCACCGCACCAAAATTGGCAGCAAGCTGCATAGGAATATTTAATGGGTTCCGGAAATAATTTTTCGGGTAATCATTTTGTGCCTGTGCAATGCCACTGCTGACAAGGAAGACAAACAGCACCAGTCTACAAAAGTTTTTCATACAGCATTTGGGTTTATTTTATTTAAATATACGAAATTTCATGATCAGCAGCTATCTGTTCTTTCTGTCCAGGATCATTAAACAAAATTATTAATATAAATAGCAGAAAGTCACTTATAATTCTATTGAAAATAAAGCTGTAGAATCTGCATAAAAAGACTTTAGTAATGCCCTTTTTAATTAATCTCTGTTCATTTTTAGCTATTAGTTTCATTTATATTTCTGAAATTGAACTTTTTAATAGATATTACTTCATTAAAACATATATTATAAACCGACAAAAATCACTAAATTTGCAGACTTAATTAATCAACGATATTGAGATATTTACAATGAGCCAATTTAAAGAATACAAAAACCTCAACCTTATTGACGTAGCAGAAAATGTAGCGGAATTTTGGAAACAAAATAAAACTTTCAATAAGAGTGTTGAGATTCGTCAGGGAAATCCTGAGTTTGTTTTTTATGAAGGTCCGCCTTCAGCAAACGGTATGCCTGGAATTCACCACGTAATGGCAAGAGCATTGAAAGATATTTTCTGCCGTTACCAGACACAAAACGGAAAGCAGGTTTTCCGTAAAGCAGGCTGGGATACGCATGGTCTTCCTGTGGAACTGGGTGTAGAAAAAGAATTAGGAATCACGAAAGAAGATATTGGCAAAAAAATCTCTATTGAAGACTATAACAAAGCTTGTCGTGAAGCAGTAATGCGTTATACCGACGTATGGAATAACCTTACGGAGAAGATCGGATATTGGGTAGACCTTGATGATCCGTATATCACGTACAAGTCAAAATATATGGAAACGGTTTGGTGGTTATTGAAGCAATTGTATGATAAAAACTTATTGTACAAAGGATACACCATCCAGCCTTACTCTCCAAAAGCGGGAACAGGACTTTCTTCTCACGAGCTTAACCAGCCCGGAACATATCGTGATGTTTCGGATACTACAGTTGTGGCTCAGTTTAAAGTAAAAAAAGACTCTTCAGCATTGTTCAACGATGTTGACGGGGATGTTCATATCCTTGCATGGACGACAACTCCGTGGACACTTCCATCCAATACTGCTCTTACTGTAGGGAGAGATATTGAATATGTTTTGGTTAAAACCTTCAATCAGTATACATTTGAACCGGTAACAGTTGTGTTATCCAGTGTTCTTTTACCTAAAGTTTTCGGTAAAAAATACACAGAAGGAACAGATGAAGATTTTGCCAGCTATACTCCGGAAACTAAAGTAATTCCTTTCAGGATATTAAAAGAATTTACAGGAGAAAAGCTTGTTGATACCAGATATGAGCAACTGGTGCCTTGGTTTACACCCAATGATAATCCCGAGAATGCATTCAGAGTAATCCTTGGTGATTTCGTAACGACAGAGGACGGTACAGGTATTGTTCACACGGCCCCTACTTTCGGTGCTGATGATGCGAGAGTTGCTAAAATGGCCCAGCCTGAAGTTCCTCCAATGTTGGTAAAAGATGAAAATGACAATCTTGTACCATTGGTAGATTTACAGGGTAGATTTATCAAAGGAGAAAATGTACCCGAGATATTTTCTGGAAAATATATCAAAAACGAATATTACGATGAAGGAACTGCTCCTGAAAAATCATGGGATGTAGAATTGGCAATCCTGTTGAAAACAGAAAACAAGGCCTTCAAAGTAGAGAAATATGTCCACTCTTATCCACACTGCTGGAGAACAGACAAACCGGTATTATATTATCCGCTGGATTCATGGTTTGTGAAAATGACCGCTGTAAAAGACAGACTGGTTAATTTGAACAAAGAGATCAACTGGAAACCGAAAGCTACCGGAGAAGGACGTTTTGCAAACTGGCTGGAAAATGTAAACGACTGGAATCTTTCCCGTTCAAGATATTGGGGTATTCCACTGCCGATCTGGAGAACCGATGACCTGAAAGAAGAAAAGATTATAGGTTCTGTAGAGGAATTATACAATGAAATTGAGAAATCAATTGCAGCAGGACTGATGACTGAAAATCCGTTCAAAGGTTTCATCATCGGAAATATGGCAGAGTCCAACTATGAACTTGTGGATCTTCATAAAAATGTAGTAGACAAAGTAGTATTGGTTTCTGATTCAGGGAAAGCAATGAGTCGTGAAAGTGATCTGATTGACGTTTGGTTCGATTCAGGTTCAATGCCTTATGCACAATTACATTATCCTTTCGAAAACAAAGAATTAATTGATAACAATAAAGCATTCCCTGCTGATTTTATCGCAGAAGGAGTAGACCAGACCCGTGGATGGTTCTATACCCTTCACGCAATCGGAACGGCTGTTTTTGATTCTGTTGCTTACAAAAATGTAATGAGTAACGGTCTTGTTCTGGATAAGAACGGGCAAAAGATGTCAAAACGTTTAGGAAATGCTGTAGACCCATTCGAAACACTTGCTGTATACGGACCGGATGCTACACGCTGGTATATGATCTCCAATGCAAACCCATGGGAAAACCTGAAGTTTGATATTGAAGGAATCGACGAAGTAAGAAGAAAATTCTTCGGAACACTTTACAATACATATTCATTCTTTGCTCTATATGCGAATGTGGATGGATTCAACTATTCAGAGAAAGAAGTGGAAAACCGTCCTGAAATTGACAGATGGATCCTTTCCGAGCTGAATCTCCTGATCAAAGAAGTAAAAGCATTCTATGAAGACTATGAGCCTACAAGAGTAGCAAGAGCGATCAGCACTTTTGTGAATGACAACCTGAGCAACTGGTATGTAAGATTATGCAGAAGACGTTTCTGGAAAGGAGAATATTCTGATGACAAGATCTCTGCTTATCAGACTTTATATACTTGTCTTGAAGTAGTTGCTAAATTATCGGCTCCTATTGCTCCGTTCTTTATGGATCAATTGTATCAGGATTTAAATAAAGTAACAGGAAAAGAAAACTGTGAATCTGTACACCTTACAGATTTCCCGGTTGCTGATGAAAGCCTGATCGACCAGGATCTGGTTGAAAAAACGCATTTAGCCCAGAATATTACAAGTATGGTTTTCTCTCTGAGAAAGAAAGAAAATGTAAAAGTTCGTCAGCCGTTACAAAAAGTATTGGTTCCTGTGTTGGATTCTAAAACAGAAGAACAGATTCTTGCGGTTGCTGATCTTATCAAGCAGGAAGTAAATGTAAAAGAATTACAGCTGATCAATGCCGAAGAAGCATCTCACTTAATTGTAAAACAGATAAAACCTAACTTCAAAGCGCTGGGTCCTAAATTAGGAAAAGACATGAAGGTGGTAGGTGCCGAGATTGCTAATCTTACCACAGAGCAGATTGCCGTTCTTGAGAAAGAAGGAAAACTTGATATTCAGGGCTATGAGATCACCCTTGAAGATGTGGAAATTTCCACAAAAGATATTCCGGGATGGACTGTTACTTCTGATGGAAAAACGACTGTGGCATTAGATTTGACGTTAACAGATGAATTAAAATCTGAAGGAATCGCAAGAGAATTCATTAACAGGATTCAGAATCTGCGAAAAGATAAGAATTTTGAGCTGACAGACAGAATTAATATCTTCATTGAAGAAGATTCACCGTTTATTGAAGATGTTAAGAAAAATGAGGAATATATTTCTTCGGAAGTCTTGTCAAATAAAATAGAAATTGTATCTTCACTTTCAAATTTTAACGAAATCGAAATAGATGAGGTTAATTTTAAGATAAATGTCGAAAAAAATTAACATGTAGTTATTGTATTTCAAATTCCATTTCATAATTTTATTAAAAAAGAGAAAGAATATGTCAGACGAAAGAGTTAGATACAGCGATGCTGATTTACAGGAATTTAAAGCGATCATTAAAGAAAAAATAGAAAAAGCAGAAAAAGATCTTCAGCTCATAAGAGAAAGTTTTATCAACGACCAGAATAATGGTACAGATGACACATCTCCTACATTCAAAGCTTTTGAAGAAGGAGCAGAAACATTAAGCAAAGAGCAGAATTCTATTTTAGCAGGAAGACAGGAAAAATTCGTGCGTGATCTTAAAAATGCGTTAATCAGAATTGAAAACAAAACGTATGGTGTCTGCAGAGTAACAGGAAAATTAATTCCTAAGGAAAGACTTTTAGCTGTTCCTCATGCCACATTGAGCATCGAAGCGAAAAACATGCAGAAATAACCGTAAGGTTTGTAAAATAATATTGGGTTTATATCGTATTTACGGATACTTTATAAACCTAATTTTTAATGTATACCCATGAGCGAATTATTGATTTTAGCAATTATCATCGCAGTAGTCTTATTGTTTTTTAACAGGCAATGGATCAAAAGTAAAGCCTTTCCGGACAAGCAAAAAAACTACACCATTGATGATAAGTTTAATTCTGACAAACGTGAACGGGAGAAAGAAATCGACAGACTTCTGAATAAGATGGGCAAAAACGGAGTCAATGACTTGTCTGCAAAAGACAGAAAAAGACTTGATGAATTGTCCAGAATGTAAAAATTAAATATAAGAAATGGAATCTATCATAGTACATCCTAAAAATTCTATGGAGCTTAGTGCGCTGAAAAGTGTGTTAAAAGAAATGAACATTAAATTTGAAAAGGCCCATGTTAAAAGTTCGTTTAACGGGCAGAAAGTAATCAAGAAAGCAAGCGATAATAAAAATGTAAAAGCGGCAAAACCGTCAAAACCTAAGGGACAATAATGAAAAAGATTTTAGCTATCACATTTTTGGTATTGTTGATTGACCAGGCTTCAAAAATTTATATTAAAACCCATTTCAATCTGGACGATAGTGTTTCCGTATTTCCAGGTTTTAAATTAACATTTGTTGAAAACCCGGGAATGGCATACGGACTCCATTTCGGAGGCATCATCGGAAAATACTTTCTGGTTATCCTTAGACTTTTCCTGATCGGCGGAATGGTGTATATGTTTAAGAAATGGCTAAAGGAAGGAGCATCCAATTATCTTTTAATCCCAATGTCTATTATTTTTGCCGGCGCTATCGGAAACATTATTGATGGAATGTTTTACGGAATGATATTCGACAGCGGAACAGTTTATGACCAAAGTATTGACCGATGGATCGGCTATGGCGGAATTTCCAAGTTTACACCTTTCGGACAGGGATATTCTACCTTTATGAAAGGTTGTGTGGTAGACATGCTTCACTTTCCGCTGGTAGACTGGAATGTTCCTGAAAATGTTCCATTGATCGGAGGAAAGCATATTGAGTTTTTCAAATATATTTTCAATGTTGCGGACTCTGCAATTACCGTGGGAGCTATCCTGTTGTTAATATTCAGAAAAAAAGCTTTTCCAAACGGTCTTGAGTTCTAGAAATACCTGGATGAGAAAAATAATCAAAAATATTTTTAAATTTTTCCTGCTTCTTCTTGTTGCAGGAATTATTTTTATAGCCTGGGCAAATTACAATATCAAAAAAGAAAGTGAATCTTTTATTTCCTACGATATTGCAGATGTACCGCAAGCTAAAGTTGCTTTACTTCTCGGGACAGGAAAAACATTAAACAACGGAATGCCAAATGCCTATTTTTACAATAGGATTCAAGCTGCATCAGAACTCTATAAAAGCGGGAAAATAAAGTACATTATCGTAAGTGGTGATAACAGTTCCAAAGACTACAATGAACCGGAAGACATGCAAATCGCCTTAATACAGAATGGTATCCCGCGGGATAAGATCATCATGGACCATGCCGGATTCAGAACACTGGATTCCGTCATAAGGGCGAGAGATATCTTCGGCCAAACGAAACTGATTATTATTTCACAAAAGTTCCATAATGAAAGGGCTGTTTTTCTTGCTAAAAAAAATCATATGGAAGCTTTTGGATTTAATGCAGCAGACGTTAACAAGTATGCAGGCATTAAAACTAATATCAGGGAGTACTTTGCAAAGGCCAAAGTATATTGGGATCTTCTTTTCGGAGTAAAACCAAAATTTGGAGGAGAAAAAATTATGGTTCCGTAAAATTTCCACGGGATTCATAAACTCCCGGTGAATCTAATATAAAACCTGATTCTAATTGTTTTAATCTTTTTATTCGTTATTCCCTCCAAACCTTGTAAATTTGCATTCATTAATTTTTAAAATATTTTAACAAATGTCAAGAATTCTTACCGGCATTCAAGCCACCGGGACTCCCCATCTTGGAAATCTTCTTGGGGCAATTATTCCTGCTATTGAATTATCCAAGCAGGAAGGAAATGAATCATTTTTATTTATTGCGAATCTTCATACGCTTACCCAGATTAAAGATGCGCAGACTTTAAGACAGAATACCTACGAGATTGCTGCGGCTTGGCTTGCTTGTGGACTAGATACCGAAAAAACATTCTTTTACAGACAGAGTGACATCCCTGAAACCTGTGAATTATCTTGGCATTTATCATGTTTTTTCCCTTATCAAAGATTAACATTAGCTCATTCTTTTAAGGATAAAGCAGACCGGCTGCATGATGTGAACGCAGGACTCTTCACTTATCCTATTTTGATGGCTGCAGATATTTTATTATATGATGCAGAGATTGTTCCGGTAGGAAAAGATCAGCTGCAACACCTGGAATTTGCAAGAGATGTCGCATCAAGATTCAATAATCAGATGGGAGAAATTCTGGTGCTTCCACAATCAGAGCTTCAGGAAGATACAAAATACGTTCCGGGAACAGATGGTCATAAAATGTCAAAATCAAGAGGAAATATTATCAATATTTTTCTACCGGAAAAGGAATTGAAAAAACAGGTTATGAGTATTGAAACTGATTCTAAATCTCTGGAAGAGCCTAAAGATCCTGAAACTGACAAGGTTTTTGCCATTTATCAATTGATTGCGACACCAGAACAGACTGAAGAATTAAGGGCTAAATATCTTGCAGGAAACTTTGGATACGGACATGCTAAAAAAGAATTGCTGGATCTTATCCTTACACGTTTTACCAAAGAAAGAGAAACCTTTGCTTATTATATGAACAATCTGGATGAGCTGGAAGCAAAATTACAGCAAGGAGCGGAAAAAACCAGACCGATTGCCTTGGAAACTCTTAAAAGAGTGCGGGCAAGTTTAGGATTTTAATGCTTAACTATAAAATAAGGAAGCCTTTCAAATTGAAAGGCTTTTCTGTTATTTGGATACTAACTGACTCCAGGGCTTAACCTTTATTTTTTACAAGAATAAAATAGTGCATTCCTTCACCAAATTCATAATTGATATCCCAACCCGGATATTGCTTTATTATAGTTTTAATGATTGACAATCCAAGGCCGGTAGAAGTGTGATCTGCCCCTTGTTTATAAAACCGGTTAAAAATTCTGGATGTATCTAATGGCACAGAAGCCCCGCTATTTTGAAAAGTAATCCGGTCATATTCAATTATAATATTTAAAATGCCTTCCTCATTATTATATTTAATAGCATTTTTAAGGAGATTGGAAAGTAAAATATCTGCAAGGTCCCGGTTAAAGTCCGCTTCAAAAACACCTTTTTCTATTATATTGACACCTACATTTTTAAATTCAATAAAATCCTCATAATTTTTAACCAAGGTACTGACCATTGCATTGAAATTCACTCCGGATGTTTTATTAAACTGGCTGTTCTCTATTTTTGACAACATTAACAATGACTTATTCAGTCCAACCATTCTTCTCAGATCATTTTTAACCCCGGTAAGGAAATTCAGGTTATTTTCATCAGGATTTTCATTCTGGATAAGCAGGTCAATTTTATTGATTACAATGGCAAGAGGCGTCTGAAGCTCATGTGATGCATTCTCAATAAACTGCTTCTGCTGATAAAAAACAAGTTCATTCCGTTCAATCATTTCATCAATCTCCTGGTTAAGCTCTTCAAATTCTTTGATAAGATAATTTTTATTTTCCTGTTCGGATGGAATACCAAACTGATATTTCTTCAGCTTATCAAGAATCTGATAGAATGGCCGCATGGCTTTGTTCAATAAGTACCCGTTTACTGCAACAATACTTATGACCAGAAGAATATAGAGTACGATTAAAGCAGTTGTAAGATCATATATCAATTCATCTTCTTCAACCGTAGAGGTCCGGATCACCAATCTTTGATGCCCCTTAAACTGATCTATAAAGTCGGCCTCCAGAACCCGGTAAGGCTGGTCCTTATCATCATACTCCATATAATACATCTTATTGTAGAGCCTGCTTTTATTTTGATATTCTCCGGCTGTAATGGGATTTATTTTAAATTCGTTAAATCCAAATTCATTGTTCCTCAACAATTGTGGATTCAAATATACCGCCTTAATAATCTGAATTTTTCTGTCTTTCAGTCCATCATCCACATTATCATGCACTTCATCCAGAATATATGCATAGAATAACCCTGCCCAGACTGCAATAATCAGCAGCAGGATCATAATAAGATATTTAATGGTATAATATTTTAGTGAGACTTTCATCAGACAAATTTATAACCGATTCCATATACAGCCTGGAAATCAGCTTCTGCATGCTGGGATTTTAGTTTTTTGCGAAGGTTTTTAATCTGTGAATAAATAAAATCCAGACTGTCGGCCTGATCAATATAATCTCCCCAAATGGCTTCTGCCAAAGTAGTTTTCTGTAAAGTTTTTTCCGGATGAATAATAAAATAATACAGAAGATCATATTCTTTACGGTTCAGTATCAGTTCTTCATTTCCAACCATTACCTTTCTATTTTCCGGATCAATACTAATGTTTTTATATTGAATGATATTCTCTCCATCCTGATGGTTTCTTCTGATCACAGATTTAATTCTGGCCATCAATTCCGCAAGATGAAAAGGTTTTGCAAGATAGTCATCTGCTCCAATCTCCAGGCCTGATACCTTATCATCCACAGAATCTTTAGCAGAAAGGATAATCACAGGATCTTTTTTATGCAGCCTTTTTATTTCTTTCAACAGATCTATTCCACTTCCATCCGGCAGCATAATATCCAAAAGAATACAGTCGTAATCATAAGAAATAATTTTTTCCAGGCCCGATCTGTAGTTTTCTGCATGTTCCACGATGAAATGCTCTGACTCCAGAAATTTCTGTACAGTATCTTTTAGTTCCGGCTCATCTTCTACAATTAAAATCTTCATATCACTGATTTTGTATACTTTACTATACAACTAAATTTCTATCAAATATATAAAATTATAGAGGAAAGACAGATGCTTTTAAGAACTAGTAAAGCATTACCAGGACAAGAACAATATGATATATTATCCATAAAACGTCAAGAATGAATAAATAATCTCCGGCTTCCTTCCTCCAGTCCTCTTTCATAAACTATTAATTTGATTTTACATATTCCGGCTGCATCATAATGCTAAATTCATCTAAGCTGTAAGCAAATCAGTCGTCAATTCTTTTAAAATTCCCTTTCCTGTCAAACTCAAGTTCTAATCCGTTGGAAAGTTCTGTTTTATAAGACCATCTTTCTTTTTCTATCTTTACAATATATGTATTCGGGAAATTTCTGGCTGTATAATTTCTGATGGATGCAGGAATAAAGCCGTAAGGTAGTTTTTGATGTTTCCCATCTGCTTCTTTCCAGTTACCATTACTGTCAAACTCTATTTTCATTCCGTTATTCAGATAAACTTTATAATCATCAATCCCATAGATTTCTCTGTCTTCTATTGCTGAGCTTACAGGAATTCCTTTAAAATGGACGGTCAAAAAAGTCTTGGCTGCTTTAGGTAATTGGCTGGCAGATATCGCCCGATCCTGAGCAGAAACAAATCCACCAATCAACATAAAAAATAAAATAAATGCTCCGGTGATTTTTTTTACATTTTTCATAATATTAAGTTTTCGTTTATATTCCGGAGCAAAGTTCTGAATCAATTTGGGAAAGAATTGGGAAAACTTAATTTGTAAAGAAAGAATAAAAAATGTGAAAAGTAGATATAATTAAACCATCGGTAAAAGATTCAAAATGACAAGACTATGATCATTGTTCTGTGTTTTGAACTTTGATGATCTCTGTTAATTAAATATTTAATCCTGATGGCATAAAAATCTGTATGGTCTGAAAGAATAATTACAGATATTCTTTTATCTGCTGAAGATGTGTAATCGCTTTTAAATCCGTTCCGGATTTATCTTCCTTATAGACATCGAAGAAAATAGCATCCATTCCGAAATTCGTTGCCCCCATTGCATCGGCAATCCAATCATCACCGATCAGAATACTTTCTTCTTTTTTTGCTTCAGATAACCCAAGCGAGTACTCAAAAATTCTGGGGTTTGGCTTTCTTACTCCGACAGCGTCTGCACTGGTAATCGTCTCAAAATAAGAAGCAATCCCTGATAGAGCACATTTTCTTTCGGTCACTTCCTGAAATCCGTTAGAAATGATATGCAATCTGTAATTCTTAGCTTTTAAGTAATTGAGAATATCTTCTGCCCCTTCTACCAGTTCATTATGACTTACAATATTATCCAGGAAGTGCTCTTCAAAATAAAGGGCAAGTTCTTTATTATCTACGCCAAAATGTTTAAAGGAATCATAGAAACGGTGTTCTCTCAAATAATCTTTGCCTATAATTCCATCCCGGATTTTTTCCCATAGATTTTCATTGATCTCATGATAAACAGCATGAAACTCTTCAAACTCAATCTGATACTTTGAAGTAATATCCTGTCTTTCAAAAAGGTCTTTAATGGTTAAATAAGCATTTCTGCGGTGATCCCAGAGTGTATTGTCCAGGTCAAAATAAACGTGCTGCATTTTCATACAGCACAAAGTTAATAATTTTAATTTTTTGAAATCGGGTAATTCTTGCTCTTGCTTTTCACAATTTCAAGGTTTTTAGAAAAATTAAGCAAGAAATCAATTGTTTGTTTTTTAGGTTTCAAAGTTTTCACTTTTAAAGAATCATTTTTTTTCATACGCGAAATATGTTTTCCTTAAAACGTGAAATTTTACGAAATATTATTTATCTGGTTAATATTATATTATTTTCATCCATGATTTTTCTCAGGTTTATCAATGCATATCGTACTCTTCCTAATGTTGTATTAATACTCATATCTGTATGATCAGCAATTTCTTTAAAACTTAAACCGTCAAAAAATCTCAGTTTGATCACCTCTTGCTGATTTTTTGGAAGAAACTGTAACATTTTCAATAAATCTTCCTGAATCTGATTGGTTACCAATTGATCTTCAATATTTTCTGAAGGTTCCCGGATAAGATCAAAAATAGAATACTCATCGGTTTCAAAAGTAGTTTCAGAAACTTTGATGTTTTTGGCTTTTGATCTGAAGTGATCAATGATCAGGTTATGAGAGATTCTTTTAGCCCAAAGAATAAATTTTCCTTCTTCGTTGTAACGGCCTTCTTTCAGCATTACAATGATTTTCATAAAGGTATCCTGAAAAATATCATTGGCCAGGTCTTCATCATTAATTTTGTAAAAAATAAATGTAAACAGTTCTCTCTGATGACGATGAATAAGGGTTGATAACGCTTCCTCGTCTCCTTTCTGGTAAAGCGAAATTAGTAAACTATCCGATTTTGATTTCATAACTCTTCTCAATATAATGTTTGCAGACACGTATTCCTCCAGATATTTCATCCGGTCATTGCTGTATTTACAAAACAGTTTTTTAGAGTAGAGTCTCTTCTATAGGCGGTACATTATATTATGGTGTAAATATAATAATTTTTTAATAACTGTTAACTAATTATTAATTTTTAAAGAGAAAAATTTAAAAAAAATCACTTAAACATATCATGAATAAACACAGTTGGAATATTTAGTGTTAAATTAATATTTAAGCCTTTTAGCTCTTTCCCGTTTAAACGGGCTTCTCCAACAGGAAATGCATATCCTCCTGTAAGGTCAAGCATTCCGAATAAAGTCACTCCTATTTTAGGTGCAACATATTTACTGGTTCCTTCTACCCCTGCTAAAAAATAGTAGGAATGATAAAAGTCTACATTCTTCTCAAAGTTAAGCAGTACATCTGCCTGCAGTTTCGGCATAATAGCAAACCTGGAATCAACAGATCCCATTAGAGCAGATCCACCAAGCCTGTAAATTACATCATCATTTTTAAGAAAAAGCAACTTTCCTCCGACCTCTCCGAAGCTTTGATTCTGATAGGTATATCCCACACTTATCATTTTATGCATCGTATATTGTGCCTTCACCAACGTACTTAGAAAAAACATGGACAGGATTGCAATTGCAGTTCTGAAATTCATCATCGTTCAATTAATTAAGATGTAAAATTAAAAAAAACTGCCTTATCAGAAGATAAAGCAGCTCATTTATTCTCAAAGAAAAAATTAAATTCCGAAAGCGGCTTTAATTTCATCCACTTTGTCTAACTTCTCCCAGGTGAAGAACTCAAGATTTTTTAGGGTAAGTTCATTCTTCTGACCTTTATTGAAGGTCTTATCAGCAACATAATGCTCTTTTCCCATATGACCGTAAGAAGCTGTTTCCTGATAGATAGGATTTCTTAATTTCAGGTTCTGTTCAATAGCATAGGGTCTTAAATCAAAGATTGCAGAAACTTTCTTAGCGATATCACCATCGTGGAGGTCAACTTTTGCAGTTCCGTAAGTATTGATGTATAATCCGCAAGGTTCAGCAACTCCGATGGCATAAGATACCTGTACCAAAACTTCATCAGCAACCCCTGCTGCTACAAGGTTTTTAGCAATATGTCTCGTTGCATATGCAGCACTTCTGTCAACTTTTGACGGATCTTTTCCGGAGAAAGCACCTCCACCATGGGCTCCTTTACCTCCATAGGTGTCAACGATAATTTTCCTTCCTGTAAGACCTGTATCTCCGTGAGGCCCTCCGATCACAAATTTACCTGTAGGGTTAATATGGTATTTGATCTGATCATTAAATAATGCTTTGATCTCTTCGCTTTGTTGTGCAACAACCCTCGGAACCAGAATATTTTTAATATCTTCACGGATCTTGTTCAGCATTTCCTCTTCTGTACCAAAATCATCATGTTGTGTAGAAACTACAATAGAGTCAATTCTGATCGGTTTATGATCATCAGAATATTCAATAGTTACCTGACTTTTAGCATCCGGACGAAGATAGGTGATTTCTTTATTTTCCCTTCTTATTGCAGAAAGCTCTTTAAGTATTGTATGAGCAAGATCTAAAGCAAGCGGCATATAGTTCGCCGTTTCATTCGTTGCATATCCAAACATCATTCCCTGGTCACCAGCTCCCTGTGCAGTTGCTTTGGCTTCAAAAGACTCATCCGTAACAACACGGTCAACTCCCTGGTTGATATCAGGAGATTGCTCATGGATTGCAGAGATCACTCCACACGAATCCCCGTTGAACATATATTCTCCCTTTGTATAACCAATTCCGTTGATTACTTCTCTGGCGATGGTTTGTACATCCAGGTAAGCGTCTGATTTTACTTCTCCTGCCAATACTACCTGTCCTGTAGTTACAAGTGTTTCACATGCAACTTTTGAACTTTTATCATATGCTAAAAAATGGTCGATTAATGCATCGGAAATCTGATCGGCAATTTTATCCGGATGTCCTTCTGAAACTGATTCAGATGTAAATAAATAAGACATATTATTCTCTGTTTTTTTAGATTAAAATTTCGAAGAAAAATAAGAATAAAATTGCCCAGAAAAAAGAATACTGTTTTAGCATTTTTTTATAGAGGTTGCAATCAGGTCAAATTTTTCCTCGTAGTAAACGTCAGCAAATTTAAGCACTATTTTTTTAATACTCAAAAATTTTGTTTACTAATTATTATTTTGTTTAAATTAATGATTTATATCACTTTAAGACATCCAGACTACTGCGGCTTTATACTTACAAATTCTTTCGGACTTTCATGGTAATTCAATTTAAGTTCCAATGAATTTTTGATAGAATGTGATAATTCATCAATAATTTTCTGCTTAAAAGTCGGCTTATAATAAATGATGCTGATCTCCCGGTATGGGAATGGCTTTTTGAATCTGAAAACATTTTTTTTCTGTTCCTCCGAAAGCTGGCTCAATGCAAGCTCAGGCAGAATACTGATTCCCCCCACTTTATCTACCATATGAACCAGAGTCTGAATATTGGAAGCTAAGAAATCAAGATTTTTAGGCTTTAATGTATTTTCCTTCAGATGACAAATATTCTCGAACTGGTTTCTGAGACAGTTTCCTTCTTCAAGTAACCAAACCTTTTCTACATTCAGTTCTTCAGGAATAATGTAGGAATTCTTTTTGTTAGCCTCTGTATTAGAGCTATAGATCATTAATTCTTCATTAAACAGAAAATCCTGATAAAACTCATCTGCTGTATCATAAGGAGTCGAAATGATTCCGGCATCCAGTTCTCCGGCCTTTAAAGCCTTAATAATATTATCTGTAGTCATCTCCTTCACATTCATCTGGATCTTTGGATTATCTTCCAGAAACTTAAAGATCTCTGTAGGCAGAATAAAAGAAGAGACCGTAGGGATAATTCCCAGATTAATGGTTCCTCCTAAAATATTATTCAAAAGATTTGCCTTGTTTTTCAGCTCATTGACAGATTCTATAATAACCTTAGCCTGATCAATGATCTGAAGACCTACATCTGTTGTACGGATCGGGTGTGTAGTTCTGTCGAAAACCTTCACATCCAGTTCGTCCTCAAATTTCTGTATCATGGCACTTAAGGTAGGCTGGGTAATGAAGCATGCCTGCGCTGCTTTTCCAAAATGTTTATACTTATCAACGGCGATAAGATACTCCAGTTGCTGAATGTTCATTTGATTAATATTATCTATTACAAAGATATAATGTTTTTGCTATTAGCAATTAAAAATTCAAGTAAATTTGATATTCACTACCTTTACAGTTGGAATTAAAATTAAAGAAAGCAATTATTCAAATCATCGATATATGGATTCTAAAAAATTAACGTTAAGTAACGGCACGCCTTATTTTGAGCATCAGGATTCCCAGACGGTAGGACCAAGAGGCCCGGTATTACTGCAAGACTTTGTTCTTCAGGAAAATCTTGCCCATTTCGTTAGGGAAAGAATTCCTGAAAGAATTGTACACGCTAAAGGTAGCGGAGCTTACGGGACTTTTACCGTAACCCATGATATTACTCAATATACCAAAGCAAAAATATTTTCAAAAGTAGGAAACTCGTGCAGAATGTTTGCCAGATTTTCTACTGTAGGAGGAGAAAAAGGAAGCGCAGATACCGCAAGAGATCCAAGAGGGTTCGCTTTAAAATTTTATACAGAAGACGGGAACTGGGATCTGGTAGGAAACAATACTCCTGTTTTTTTTATTAAAGACGCTAAAAAATTTCCGGATTTCATTCATACGCAGAAAAGAGTACCAAAGACTAATTTAAAGAGCGCTACCATGATGTGGGATTTCTGGAGTTTAAATCCCGAATCTCTCCATCAGGTTCTCATTCTGATGTCAGACAGAGGAACTCCATATGGCTACAGGCATATGCATGGCTTCGGCTCGCATACCTTTTCCATGATTAATGACCATAATGAAAGAGTATGGGTAAAATTCCATTTTAAAACGAAACAGGGAGTAAAAAATTTCACGGATGAAGAAGCAGTAAAAATGGCTGGTGAAAATCCTGATTTTGCCCAGGAGGATCTTTGCAATGCAATTGAAAACGGAAACTTCCCGAAATGGACCATGTATATCCAGGTAATGACGGAAGAACAGGCAAAAGATTTCAGATGGAATCCTTTTGATGTTACCAAAGTATGGTTCCATGATGATTTCCCATTGATTGAAGTAGGTGAAATGGAACTTAACGAGGTGCCTGTTAATTATTTTGCCCACGTAGAACAATCTACCTTCTCGCCAAGTAATCTTATTAATGGAATCAGCTTCTCCCCGGATAAAATGCTTCAGGGAAGATTATTCTCTTATCCTGATGCACACCGGTACAGAGTAGGAGTAAACGCACATCAGTTAGAAGTAAACAGATGTCCGTTTGCCGTTAACAATTATCAGAGAGACGGATATATGGCGGACTCAAGCCATTATCTGGATAAACCTAATTACCATCCTAACAGTTTTGATGATATCAAACCTGATCCTTCTTATAAAAATTATGAATATGAGCTGGATAGTGCCCATGTTGCGAATTACAACCGAAATGAAAATGACAGCGATCATTATACACAGCCAGGTCTCTTATACTCAAAAGCAATGAATGCGGAAGACAGGGATCACCTGGTTAAAAATATTGTTGGAAGCATGAAAGGAATTGACGGCCCTAAAAAAGAGGAGATCATAAACCGCCAGCTGTGTCACTTTTTCAGAGCGAATATTGAACTTGGCATGAAAGTAGCTTCTCAGCTAAATGTTAATATAGATGCAAATATGATGAATCATTCTAAATGATCGTATTGAATAATAATTTAAAAAAAAGGAAAAAAAAATAATATTTTTTCCTTTTTTTTGTAAAAAATTCATAATTTGCAGAGGATGATATTTCAAAGTGGAAAAATGAATTACGAAAATGTATTATTAAAAAATGAAGATAAAGTATCTATCATTACAATAAACAGACCTGAGAGTCTGAATGCTCTGAATGCACAAACCATTCAGGAGATCAGCACAGCACTGGATGAACTTAATACAGACAGCTCCTGCAGGGTAATTATTCTGACAGGAAGCGGTGAAAAATCATTTGTTGCCGGAGCTGATATTAAAGAATTTAGTGAATTCGGCCAGGAAAAAGCAGAAGAACTAGCCAGAAACGGACAGAATTTATTATTCAACAAAATAGAAAACATGTCTAAGCCTGTTATCGCTGCCGTGAACGGTTTTGCGTTAGGAGGAGGCTTAGAGCTTGCCATGGCATGCCATATCAGATATGCATCAGAGAATGCAAAACTAGGACTTCCTGAAGTAACGCTGGGCCTGATTCCCGGATATGGAGGAACCCAAAGACTTCCGAAACTTGTCGGTAAAGGTATTGCCAACGAAATGATCTTCTCTGCCAAAATGATTTCTGCTCAAAAAGCAAAAGAAATCGGCTTGGTTAATGAAGTATACCCTATTGAAGAATTATTAACCAAAACGAAAGAATTAGCAAATCTTATTGCCCACAACTCACCAATGGCAATATCCAAGGCAATCAATGCCGTGAATTTATCTGACACGGATAAAGGTTTTGATACCGAAATTAAGTATTTCGGCGAACTTTTTGAAATGGAAGATAAGAAAGAAGGAGTAACTGCTTTCCTCGAGAAAAGAAAGCCGAACTTCTGAACTTTCAAAACTTTTAATCCAAATTATTTCGAAAAACCAATGCTGCGGTATGAATAAGTTTGACAAGGCTTATCTTAAAATGGCCCAAGAATGGGCAAAACTTTCCTACTGTAAGAGAAAACAGGTAGGAGCTCTTATCGTAAAAGATAGGATGATTATTTCAGATGGTTACAACGGAACTCCTTCGGGGTTTGAGAACTGCTGTGAAGATGAAGAAGGAAAAACACACTGGTATGTATTGCATGCAGAAGCCAACGCCATATTAAAACTGGCAGCTTCCACCCAGTCTGCAAAAGGGGCAACATTATATTTAACATTGTCACCCTGTAAAGAATGCAGTAAGCTGATCCTGCAGGCGGGAATTACAAGACTTGTGTATATTAATGAGTATTCAGATGACGATGGGATATCGTTCCTGAGAAACCATGGTATTGAAATAGAACAAATATCGGACTGTGAACTAAAAAAATAAGCACAAATGACTTGGGATGAAAAGATCAAAGATTTTGAAATATTTCTTCGCTTCGAAAGAAATTTTTCAGAAAACACGCTCGACGCCTATGTTCGAGACATCAAAAAATTAAAAGATTACGCAGAAGAAGATCTGGAGAACGTCGGTCCAGATTCTATTGGTTATGAGAACCTGCAGGAATACATTTTCAACCTTTCCAAACAGAAATTCAGCGAAAGATCTCAGGCAAGATGGATCTCTTCCATTAAAGCTTTCTTTAAATTTCTGCTTGAGGATGAATTTCGTGAAGATAATCCAGCAGCGTTACTTGAAGGCCCCAAACTGGGATTATATTTGCCTGACACCTTAAGCCTGCCTGATATCAACAAGATTATTGCAGCCATAGAAGTCAATACAGATCTTGGCCAAAGGAACCTGTGTATCATTGAGGTTCTGTATGGTTGCGGACTGCGGGTTTCTGAACTGATTGACCTGAAAATATCCAACATCAACTTTAAAGAGCAATACATCAAAGTCCATGGAAAAGGTAATAAAACCCGCTTTGTTCCATTGGCTGATTATACGGCAGATCTGTTGAATAATTACATCAGGGAAATACGTCCTAAAGGGAAAATTAATAAGAAATATGAAGACACCCTGTTTTTAAACAGTCGTGGAACATCCATGTCCAGGGTAATTGTATTTCTTATTATTAAGGAACTTACAGATAAGGCAGGAATTAATAAAAAAATATCTCCACACACTTTCAGACATTCTTTTGCAACACATTTATTGCAAAACGGTGCGGATTTGCGTTATATCCAGGAAATGCTCGGACACTCCAGTATTACAACAACAGAAATCTACACTCACCTGAAAACAGAGGAACTGAGAGATGTTATTTTGAGCTACCATCCGAGAAATATTAACGTAGCTCAATAAACTTATATTCCATCTGATCTGAAAACAAATATAAACAGATGAAATTATTAAAATATTGTCCAAGCTGTGGCAAGGAATCCCTGCATTGGGACAGCGAAAAAAAATGGAGCTGCCCTGAATGTGGTTTCACACTGTATAATAATGTAGCAGGAGCCGTCGCTGTAGTGATACGATGCGGGGATGAAGTCTACCTTACCCGAAGAAACAGGGATCCTCAAAAAGGAAAACTTGATTTGGCAGGTGGATTTGTTGACCCTAAGGAAAGCGCCGAGGAAACCTGTAAAAGAGAGCTTTTTGAAGAACTTCAGCTTGATATTGATATTTCAAATTTAAAATATATTACAAGCCTGCCAAACCTATATCAATATAAAGAGATTGATTACAATACGATTGATCTTTTTTATGAATATCGCGTTCAGGAAAAGTTTGAAGTCAGTCTTGAACTTTCAGAAATATCAGAAGCTGTATGGATTCCGTTAAAAGAACTTCGTCTTGAAGATATCGCTTTTGATTCTCAGAAAAAATTTTTTGAGAGCTATTTAAGCAAATAATTTATCCTCCTGCAGATTCTGCCACAACTGCAATTGACAGAATATTATTATTCAGATCATGACCGGTCAGCAAAATCTGCGGGTTTTTTTATGTAAAATCAATAGGTTTTTGATTTGAGCATTTCCTCGAAATACTGAACCAGCAGAGACCTTTCTGCTGCTGAAAGATTTGCTTCTTTATGGTAAACAATATAACCTGGCATCGGCATTGTCTTATTCTGAACCGTCTGTATTGACTTAGAAAGCATATTTTCCTTTAAGTCTTTATTGTACGTTTCCCAGACAGAGAAATTCAAATGTTCACGCCCTTCGTTGATATGGCTTTTTACAGACCAGGATACCGGAGCAATAAAGGCATATTTAGGATAAACAGTTTCATTGGAATGACAATCATAACATGCGTTTTTAAGTAAGGCCTTTACTTTTTCGGGAGTTTTTTTAGAATCAACAAAGTTTACTTTTACATCAACCGGTTGATTTACTCTGTCAATAGGAATAAACTGGATCAAAGCAAAAGCTACCAGACTCCAGAAGATTATTTTTTTTGCCATGTCATGTATCTGCTACTTTACGGGAGTTACAATTGCATTATCTGATTTTATTTCCTTTTTAGCTTCCTGCTGTACTGCTTGTACTGTTTCCTTATTTTCTTCAACAGAAGGAGAAGGAACGGTGGCAGGTGTCCCTTTCGGATTATCCAGCGTTCTTGTATCATTCAGATCCCAATCTTCTCTTGTTTCCCAAAGTCCTCTTATAACTACTTTCTTATAGAAAATATAGGCATCTTCTGCAAAGGTTTCAGTTGCAAAATCTGCTTCATCCCAATATTTATTCTCGTTATTGTCAACCAATATTCTAACAATATATTCCTCTGGCTTCAGAATATCGAATTTAACTTTATCTCCCTTTGTATATTTCTGATAAATAACCTTTTCCGAGGAATCCAGAAGCTGAATCCAATAGCTGGAGACAGGAGCATTGAAAAGAGTGAATTCCAGGCTTCCAAATTCTTCTACTTTTGCTACATCAAAATCAAAACGTTTAGACTGTGCATTTTTAGCATAATAAGAAGATATTGTTTCCTTAGGAATAGTAAGCTGGTATTTTTTTCCGGTTACAAAATCAGACTGAACAATAATCTGATATGGATTGGTTTCAGATATTTTTGCTGTAAATTCCTGCGTTGTCAGGCTGTCGCTTTTCAACACCCATTTTGCAGGATCAATTTTATCAATAATATAATTGGATAAGATTTTAAAATCAGCTTTTGGATCCAGTGAACCTCCTCCATTATTACTGTTAATATCCATTACATTTTTTGGATTGTATTTATAAAACAGAGAAACATTATAGAGACTGTCCTTTTTGGCACCAATATTATGACTGAACATCAGCTTCTCTGTTGTAGTCTGTCCCACATCATTTTTAACTGCATCAAACCAGATCCGTACAGAATCTGATTTGGGCCGGTGTGTTACTTTTATATCTTTTAGCTTATCATTCAATGACTGAACCTTTACCTCATCCGGATGCCCCTCAAAAGTCATAAGAACCCCACCGGCAATTTCTTTCATTTCAGAATATTTCAAAGGCTTCTGGGAAGGGTATACTTTTAAGTTTAAGCCTGATATTGATTTTTCTACCTCTATTATTTCTTTTTTGAATCCAATTTTTTCTTTTCCTGGATCGTAAACTGAATTCCCGTTTTCATCAGCAAACGCAATGATTTTATATTTTCCGGGTGACAGATAGTTCAGTTCATAATATCCGTCATCATCTACTTTTGTAATATAGTAAGGCTTTTGCTTATAGTTCATTGTATCCTTGGCCTGATATAGCCCTACTACCAGTTTATTCTCATTACTTCCGGATTTCTGCTTAATCTGAAGAGCATCTTTTACTTCACCACTGATATATAAATCATCTAATTTATCTCCTGTAGAAAAAGCAAAGTTGAAGTATTGCAACGGGTTGGATTCATTATTGTCTACAATTGAATTTCCAAAGTTGAAGTTGTAAGTTGTATTTGCCTGTAAAGTGTCTGTCCATTGAATCAAAACGAACTTGTTTGCAATATTGGATGGAAGAATTCGTTTAATATTCTTGATGGGAGGTGAAATAATCAGGTTTTTATTAATATCCTTTAATGTGACATATTCATCAAAATCCAGCCGGAGTTCATGAATATCTCTTTTCACATTGATTCTCGTTGTATCAATATTGGAGCTTAAAAATCTGGGAGCTAAAGTATCCTTTGGTCCACCAACAGGAGATCCTACTCTCGCACAGGAATGTACAAGAAAACAGATGACAAATAATAAAAGAAACCTTTTCATGAAAATGTTTAAGCAAAAGTAAACATTATTCTCCAAAAACTTCGTGTCCTGAATTCAAAGTATCTTTATTATCATTCATGACGGAGTGAAGCTTATCTTTTTGCAAAGGAAAATCTTCAAATAAACCAGATAAGGCAAGTGCTGTATATACTTTATTTGAATATTTATTTCCAATGGCAACAATGGTCACTTTAGATTTTAAAAGATGAGCAAATACAGAATTGGTTCCATGCCACCAACCGTTGTGGTACGTTAATTTTTCCCCGTTATCAAATATTTTCATCCTGAATCCTAGTCCGTAGTTATTCATACCTGCTTTTTCATTGCTGTAAGGAGTAAAAACCATTTGCATTAATTCAGGCTTTAAGAAGTCTTTTGAGAACATTGCTTTTGAAAAATTATACAGATCTCTCGGAGTTGTATAAACATTTTTATCTCCGTAGATCAGATCCAGCCTGTCCAGAGGATAAAGTCTGTTGCCTCCATAATAAAAAGACTGTGAAGCTGTGGAAATATCTTTTTCCTGAAAAATATAAGAATGATC
The DNA here is from genome assembly GCF_003385595.1 of Chryseobacterium flavum. GTDB lineage: Bacteria > Bacteroidota > Bacteroidia > Flavobacteriales > Weeksellaceae > Chryseobacterium > Chryseobacterium flavum. The sequence goes on from NZ_QNUE01000003.1 coordinate 82,797, forward strand.
CATTTTCAATGGAACAAAAACCATCTCCTTCATAGCTTGCGGAAAAGGGGTTTTTGTTATTTTTTCAATTAACAAAGCCAATAAAGCAAAGTTGGTATTACAATACATAAATCCTGTATCTGTATCTCTTGCAAGATCTGGCTTATATCTGATAATCATATTCAGAATATCCTGATTGGTAATAAATGGCTTGGAAAGTTCAGCCGGAACGGGTTGAATTTTTGTGATAAAATACTCGTATTTAGGAAGGCCGCTTCTCTGATCCAATAAGGTCTGAACAGTAACTTCAGGGTATGGAAATCCTGGAAAATACTGTGTAAGATGATCTGAAAGTTTTATTTTCCCTGCTTCTACCAGTTTCATCATAGCCATTGCTGTCAGTGTTTTAGATACTGAAGCCACATGCAAAGGAGTATTCTTATCAATCGGCATCTGATTCCCTTCTCTTCCATAACCTCTGTAGTTCTCATACAAAATATCATCCCCTTTAGCGACAAGTATTCCACCACTCAAATCACCTCCTTCCCATATTTTTTTATAATACTGATCTATATATCCTACCGTTGTCTGTTTATCTAAAAGCTGGCCGTCAGCTTTAGTGAAAACATCTCCCAGATTTACATTCCCATAATTAGGAAGATTTGTGGAATTATCCGCCGAAACAGCTTTAGCCTCAGGCTTTTTTTTACAGGAAAATATAGATAGAAGAACAGTTAAAATGAGTACAAAATTACGCGTCGTCATGAGATTCAAAAATGAGCGGCAATTTAATAAAACTCAAAATAAATAATAAATATGAGGTGGATATTATGAATTATTTAACATAAGTGAATGAAAGAAATTAAGGTGAATAACAATCTCATTCACCTCTCTGTATTTATTTAGCAATAGGAAGCTACAATTTTATCAACAATAAACTGTGCAAGCTTTTCTTTACTTTGATGAGTCCAGCCACCAATATGAGGTGTGATAAGTGCCTTTTCGGATTGCAACAAATATATCAGGTCTTCATTTTCATTTTCAATATTCTCAAATGAAGACTTTTCATATTCCAGTACATCCAGGCATGCTCCTTTAATCTTTCCGGATTTTAAGGCATTCACCAGGCTTTTGGTTTTTACATTTTTTCCTCTTGCGGTATTGACAAAGTAAAAGTCTTTTTCCATTCCCGCAATGAATGCCTCATCAATAAGGTAATGGGTTTCTGAAGTTAAAGGAATGTGTAAGCTTAAAATTTCTGCAGACTTTTTCAATTCATCCAATGTAACCTGTGTTGCGTATTCATCAGAAAGCCCGGGAATAATGTCATGGAAGATCACCTTACATCCGAACCCCGACAACCTTTTGGCAGTAGCTTTTCCCATATTTCCATATCCGATCAGCCCCACCGTTTTCCCCAATAATTCATCACCTCTGTTCTCTTCACGTTTCCAGATGCCGTTTTTTACTTCCTGAGAAGCAATAAACAGCCTGTTCATAATGACAAGCAGCATTCCAACAACATGTTCTGCCACGGAATCCCTGTTCCCCTCAGGAGAATTGATCAACTGAATTCCCAACTTTTCAGCTGCCGGGATATCAATATTTTCCATTCCTGCTCCCACTCTGGCGATAAATTTCAGTTTTTTCCCTTTTTCCAGGAAATTTTTATCCAATGGAATCCGGCTTCTGATAATAACACCGTCATATTGCTCAATTTTATTACAAACCTCATCATAAGAAGAGGTAAAATCCTCTTCCAGTATAAAATTTTTAGCCAGGAGCTGGTCAGTAATAAGAGGATGGTTTTTATCTAAAAGAAGAATTTTCATAGTTTAAAAATACTGATTACACAGGTTCCTAATATCATCATAAAAGGACCTGCAATTTAAAATCGAAGTATATAATAAGGAGTTCAGAATAAAATGCTTTTAATTTGGAAGACCATGATTAAAAGCATTTTTATTTATTTTTTATCTTTTTTAGCAGGTTGCGGTTCCTGGAATAATTTTTTCAGTTCTACAGACTCCAACGGTTTCATTCTTCCGGAAAGGATAAGAGAAAGTTCTTTTCTACGGAATGCCGCTGCATGTCTGAGCTTCTCTTCTTCTGTCTCAGGAATCATTTCAGGAATTGGAATCGGTCTGTTAAATTCGTCTACCGCAACAAATGTATAAATCCCCTCATTCGTATGAATTTTCTTCTGGTTGATCGGATCGTCCAGCCAGACATCCACATACACCTCCATAGAAGTTGAGAAGGCCCTGGAAACTTTGGATTCCAATACTACCACTCCTCCTTCAGGAATGGGATGATTAAAGGAAACGTGATTTACAGAAGCCGTTACCACTCTTCTTTCACAGTGTCTGGCAGCAGAAATAGAGGCACATCTGTCCATTTTCGCCAAAAGCTCACCTCCAAAAAGATTTCTTAAAGAATTTGTTTCGTTCGGAAGAACGATATTAGTCATAATAGTCAGAGATTCTGACGCAGTTTTTATTTTTGCCATCTAGTCTTAGTGTTATTTCGGGTAGCCGGAGCAGGTTGTGTTGCTTTCACGGCAGGTTTTACTAATGAATCTTTTTTCAAAGAATCTGAAACAGATACTTCAGGTGAATGGGCTACAACTTTCACAGTATCTTTCACGATCCTGTGGGTAGAAGTTTGCACGGAAACATTATCAAATGATTTCTTTCCAAAAATAAACTCCTGTTTTGCATAGGCCAGGTATAAAATACCTAAAATTGGAATTGCCAATAGAAAAACCCAAAGGATTGTCTTATTGAACTTATAATCTTTTTCACGGCTTTCCGAGGCATTTACTTTTTCACCATTATTGATATCTGAGAATCTGATCTCCTCCAGCCCATAAAAATCAGGTCTCCCTGACTCTATTCTTTTACCCTTGAAATGGGTATGTCCCTCTTCGATAAAAATAGTCCCCAGGTTCTGAATTTCCAGAATCTGTTCTGCCTGAAGCTTTTTCTTCCAAAAGTCTGTTTGAATTTTTAAATCACTTCGGGAAGCTTCTAAAGACATTTGTTTTTGTCCAGCAATAAAAGCGGTCAGTTCTTCAGATTGCACTTCATAATCAATCGTAAAATCAATCTCGCTGGCTGGCGGAAGAATGCTTCCGTTTTCAGAATTAATAATTGCCTTAGAATTTTTCAGTAAAAACACGCCAAAGCCCGGAACTGTTACAGTTCCAAATTGTTTCAAGTATTCTAAAATGTAAGCTGAAATATTCATTTGGCAGCAAATTTATAACTTTTTCATGACTTTTTGAGACATTTGGGTACGAGATAAAAAAGACTGGGGAATCATTCCTTTGCATATTATGTATAAAAACAGGAATAACTTTAATCAGACCTTTACCCGTAATCTAAAAAAACATAAAAGTTTAATACTATATTAAGAAACTGAAAAAAACAAGAAAATCAAGCACTCACAACATTTATTTTCTGTTATTTAATACTTTTAACCATTACTGAATTTTCCAGCTGATCCCAAACATAAAGTTTGTTCCTGCCTGTGAAAAATAATAAGGCTCCCCATCATAGACTGCTCCGTTATTAACATATTTTTTATTGAAGAGATTATTAACCAATAACTTTAAAGCAATATCATTGTTTGCAATTTTAAACTGGTACTGAGCATTGAAATCTGTCAGGAAATAATCTTTAAGCTGAAGATTTGCGTCTTCCGTATTGTCAAGATATTGCTTTCCGACATACTGATTCATTAAAGCAAACTGGAAATTCTTTGCGGGATTAAATTTCAAACCTAAATTAGCTATCACGTTCGGTGAGAAAGAAATCTGGGTATTCCCGAGACTTTTAGGAACATCACCATTCTGAATATTGAAATCCTGATTTCTGTTCTGGCTCAATGTCACGTTACCGGAAACTTCCCATTGTTTGGATAGTTTTGCCAAAGCCCCGATTTCAACCCCTCTTCTGTAACTTTTTCCTGAGTTTGTTCTGATAAATGCTCCTACATTATTAAGTTCGCCATTTAAAACCAACTGATTGACATAATACATGTAATAAACATTTGCAGTAAATAACACTATTCCGAACTGTTTTTCAAAACCGGCTTCAATGTCGTGAAGCTTTTCTGCTTTTACATCATTATTCGCCATCAGGTCATCTCTGTTGGGTTCCCGGTGGGCATGAGCGTAGGAAAGAAATATTTTACCGCCGTCAATTCTGTAATTTACTCCGGCTTTTGGATTAAAGAACAGCCAGTTTTTGCTCAGATCAGCACCTTCATCGTCTCCTGCCATTAGGATTTTGGTGTTGTAGTTAATTTTTCTAAGCTGTAAATCACCAAAGAATTCAAAATTATCTACTCTCAGTAATGCTTTTGCAAAACCAGACACCTCATTCTTCACAGAACGGTTTCTGTAGTATTCACTTTCATCAATCTGAGGAAAAAATACTCCTGTTACATTTCCGTAATGTCTTCCGTAGTACTGGTTGGCTACAGCACCAAAATTCAGATCCAGATTTTCAAACTTCCCGTACAATGTGGAAACAATTCCGTAAAAATCGTTATTCAGCCATTTTTTTCTTATGAAATCTGAATATTTTACAGTTTCTCCTCCTTCAGTAATATCAGGCAGATTGTACCTTGAGAAAGGATCTCCCTGCTTATAATTTTCATAATATCCTTTTCCTTTTGTATAATGAAATGTGGTTTCAAGATTCCAGCGGTCACTGAATTTCTGTTCCCAAAGCAATTGATAATGGTTCTGTCTGTAATTATCAGTCTCATTGTCGTAGAAACCTACAATATTTTCCCAGCTGGCATCATATATTACTCCTGAAATATTGAATTTCGGATCGGTTTCCCACGTTTTACGGTCAATACCGTTCCATGCCTGATAGGTTTTCTCCTTTCCACCGAAGGCCATTAAACGCAGCTTCGTATTCCCTTCTTCAAATAAAGCAGTAAAGTTATAGGAATGTAAATTTGATGAAGCCCTGTCAATATAACCGTCAGAATGAATATGCGTATATCTTCCCATTACGGAAAGACGGTTTTTCCAGAATTTTCCTGAACCTATTTCTGCTGAATATTTGTAAGTATTAAATGAACCGTAGCTGTCATCTGTTTTAAAGTAAAACTTCTCTTCAGGATCTTTAGAAAGAACATTAATACTTGCCCCAAAGGCAGAAACGCCATTATTGGAAGTTCCGACTCCTCTCTGAATTACAATCTGCGATGCAGAACTGGTTAAATCCGGAACGTTGACAAAAAAGGTTCCTTGGCTTTCCGAATCATTGTACGGAACACCATTCATCATTACATTGATTGCACTTCCTGAAACACCGCGGATCCTGAATCCGGTATATCCTACTCCGTTTCCTGCATCTGAAGTAGAAATAATGGAAGTCTGATTTTTCAAAAGAATAGGAAGATCCTGTCCCAGATTTTTACCATCCAGATCTTTCTGAACGTTAATGATTTCCTTAGCAACCGGAAGTCTTTTGGTAAAATTGACCGCTTCAATTTCCCTGATTCTCAGAGAATCCCTGTCCTGAGCCTGAATAAAGGCTGCTGAGCCTACCGTAAGGCCTAAAAAAAATAATCCTTTCATTCTATAAATCTTAGCATTTAATGAATAAAAGGGGCAGATTAAATATGTAACAATTTTGATTCGTTAACAGTATAGCAATGAGAACCGATATATTGTCAGATTATTTCATTGATACATTTTCAAAATTCCCTAAACAGCATTACCTGTTCCAGGTTCATTGGGTATAATCTCAGCCTGTTAAAGCACCCCTTTATTTCAACTGCAAAATTAAAAAAAATTATTGAAATCCTGTTCCGGATATACAGACAGAAAACATTCTCTAATAGGTTTTATTGTTTGCGTCGATATAGTAATAATTTTTTCCGTCTTTTGTAACTTCAAACATTTTTCCCAGTTTCCAGCTAAAATTCCTCTTTATATTAGAATATTCAAAAGGAACCACCACCTTATTATTCACGTCAATAACTCCGAATTTATCATTATGAGAGGCTACAATCATTGGATTTTCAACATCATCCCCTTCCATGATATATAAATACTGATATTGAGGATAAATCTGATATTGTCTGTAATCAGCTGCATTCACGAAGGTTGCTTTTTCAATAATACCATAAAACCCATTTAAAATATAAGCCTGAAACCTCTGTTGTTTATATTCCTCAAACTTACACTGCCCAAAATCTGAATCTTTAAACTGATAAACCCTTTTCCCATATTTATCAATACGATAGGAAATCATATCTTTTTCAACGGTTGCATAATCACTGGTTCCGAATTTCCTGATTTTTTCATTCGGGGAATTCAGCAGATTACAATCTTCATAAAAAAATACGGCAATATGATACTCCGGATGGATAATGAATTTCCCGTTTTGGTTTACATATCCAAATTTATCTCCCTCTTTTTTGGGTATAAGTACCGGAAGATCTTTATTAATAACCGGAAGATCAAGATCCGGCTTAGCCGCTGAAGCCTTCTTTCTTACATTTGTTTTCGAAACGTTCTTCACGCTAATTTTCTTCACAGATTTAGCCTGGGAGAAAACAGAAATCGAGATAAAAACGAATAAAACACTCAGTACATTTCTCATATTCATCATTTGCTTGCAAAAATACGACCAAAATAGATATTATAAAATTCATATTTATAAAGAATCTAAATAATTTCACTCTCATAAAATAGTAAAATTTCGTAATTTTGGGAACATTTTGAATTGTTTGATAATTTTAAAAACTTTTGAAAAAGTGTAGATTATGCTGACTTTATCCGGTTAATGTTGCATCAAAATGCGAGAACTCAAAATGTCATTAATTGTATTTATACACACCAGTAAAGAAAAAGCTGACCTACCTTTAATTTTGAAAGACCTTCTATTATGAGTATTTATAAGGATTACATCAAAGAGATTGAAGAAAGAAAAACCCAGGGGCTTCATCCAAAGCCAATTGATGGTGCTGAATTACTAAGCGAAATCATTACACAAATTAAAGACTCAGGTAATCCTGACCGACCGGATTCTCTTAAATTTTTCATTTATAACACATTGCCCGGAACAACAAGTGCAGCGGGAGTAAAAGCAAAATTTTTAAAAGAAATTATTTTAGGTGAATCGGTAGTAGAAGAAATTTCCCCGGCATTTGCCTTTGAACTATTATCTCATATGAAAGGCGGACCTTCTATTGAAGTTCTGCTGGACCTTGCTTTAGGTAATAATGCAGCTATTGCTAAAGAAGCTGCAAATGTACTTAAAACACAGGTTTTCCTTTATGAAGCAGATACAAACCGTCTGAAGGAAGCATTTAACAGCGGTAACGAAATTGCAAAAGAAATCATTGAAAGCTATGCAAAAGCTGAATTCTTCACCCAACTTCCTGAAGTTGCTGAAGAAATCAAAGTAGTAACTTATATCGCCGGTGAAGGAGATATCTCCACAGATTTACTCTCTCCGGGTAACCAGGCTCACTCAAGGTCTGACCGTGAACTTCACGGTAAATGCATGATCACTCCTCAGGCTCAGGAAGAAATTAAAGCTTTACAGGCACAACATCCTGATGCAAGCGTTATGCTTATTGCTGAAAAAGGTACAATGGGTGTAGGTTCATCAAGAATGTCAGGAGTAAATAATGTTGCTCTGTGGACAGGAAAACAAGCCAGTCCTTATGTACCATTCGTGAACATAGCTCCAATTGTAGGAGGAACAAACGGTATTTCTCCGATCTTCCTTACCACAGTAGACGTTACCGGAGGTATTGGGATCGATCTTAAAAACTGGGTAAAGAAAGTAGATGAAAACGGAAACCCTGTCTTTAATGAAAATGGTGAGCCCGTTCTTGAAGAAGCTTATTCTGTAGCAACAGGAACTGTTTTAACAATCAATACAAAAGAAAAAAAATTATATAACGGAGATAAGGAACTTATCGACCTTACAAAGTCTTTCACACCGCAGAAGATGGAATTCATCAGAGCGGGTGGTTCTTATGCCATTGTATTCGGTAAGAAACTACAGACATTTGCTGCTCAGCTTTTAGGAATTGAAGCACCTGCTGTTTTTGCTCCTTCAAAAGAAATTTCTCACGAAGGACAAGGACTTACTGCGGTAGAAAAGATCTTCAACAGAAATGCTGTTGGAGTAACTCCCGGAAAAGTATTACACGCAGGTTCAGATGTTCGTGTAAAAGTGAATATCGTAGGCTCACAGGATACCACAGGTCTTATGACTGCTCAGGAGCTTGAATCTATGGCAGCAACCGTAATCTCCCCTACTGTAGATGGAGCTTACCAGTCAGGTTGTCACACCGCTTCTGTTTGGGACAAAAAAGCACAGGCTAATATTCCAAAGCTGATGAAATTCATGAACGAGTTCGGTCTTATTACAGCCCGTGACCCGAAAGGTGAATACCATGCCATGACTGACGTTATCCACAAAGTTCTTAATGACATCACTGTAGATGAGTGGGCCATCATTATTGGGGGTGACTCTCACACCAGAATGTCTAAGGGAGTTGCTTTCGGAGCGGACTCAGGAACTGTTGCACTTGCATTAGCAACCGGTGAAGCATCTATGCCAATTCCTGAATCGGTAAAAGTAACATTCAAAGGAAACATGAAAGAACATATGGATTTCCGTGATGTGGTTCATGCAACACAAGCCCAGATGCTGAAACAGTTTGGAGGAGAGAATGTATTCCAGGGAAGAATCATTGAGGTTCACATCGGAACACTTCCTGCTGACCAGGCATTTACATTTACAGACTGGACTGCTGAAATGAAGGCAAAAGCTTCTATCAACATTTCTGAAGATAATACGCTAATCGAATCACTGGAAATTGCAAAAAACAGAATCCAGATCATGATCGATAAGGGTATGGATAACCACAATAAAGTTCTTCAGGGATTAATTGATAAAGCCAACAAGAGAATTGCAGAGATCAGATCAGGAGAAAAACCTGCCCTGACTCCTGATTCAAATGCAAAATATTATGCTGAAGTAGTTGTGGATCTTGACGCTATCGTTGAACCAATGATTGCTGACCCGGATGTAAACAATGAAGATGTTTCCAAAAGATATACCCACGATACTATCAGAGATCTTTCTTACTATGGAGGTGAGAAAAAAGTAGATCTTGGTTTCGTAGGATCTTGTATGGTTCACAAAGGGGACCTTAAGATCGTTTCCCAAATGCTTAGAAACCTGGAAAAGCAACAAGGAAAAGTAGAATTTAATGCTCCACTTGTAGTGGCAGCCCCTACGTATAATATCATTGATGAATTAAAAGCAGAAGGAGACTGGGAATTATTAGAGAAATATTCCGGATTTGAATTCGACGACAATGCTCCAAAAGGAGAAGCACGTACAGAATATAAAAATGTGATGTATCTTGAGCGTCCCGGATGTAACCTTTGTATGGGAAATCAGGAGAAAGCAGCTAAAGGAGACACCGTATTGGCAACTTCAACCCGTCTTTTCCAGGGGAGAGTTGTGGAAGATTCTGAACGTAAGAAAGGAGAATCTTTACTGGCTTCAACACCGGTAGTAGTACTTTCTGCTATTATCGGACGTATTCCCAATATTGATGAATATAAAGCAGCCGTTGAAGGTATTGATCTGACTAAATTTGCACCACCTATCAAAGAGCTGGTTCAGGTTGGTCATTAATATAATTCAGCTGCCATTAAACATAAATGTATAAACATTAATTTTAAGAGATATGACTTTTGATATTGATATGATTAAAAAAGTGTATGAGCGTTATCCCGAAAGGATTGCTGCGGCAAGACAGATCGTGGGAAAACCTCTTACCCTTTCAGAAAAAATCCTTTATACCCACCTTTGGGAAGGAAATGCTACACAGGCACATGAAAGAGGAAACTCTTATGTAGATTTTGCACCGGACAGAGTAGCAATGCAGGATGCAACAGCACAAATGGCGCTTTTGCAATTTATGCAGGCTGGAAAAGCTAAAGTAGCTGTTCCTTCAACGGCGCATGCGGATCACCTGATCCAGGCTAAAGTAGGCGCTGATAAAGATTTACAGGAAGGTATCAACAAAAACTCTGAGGTATTCAATTTTTTAAGTTCTGTATGTGATAAATACGGAATCGGATTCTGGAAACCCGGGGCTGGGATCATCCACCAGGTTGTATTGGAAAATTATGCTTTCCCGGGAGGTATGATGATTGGTACCGATTCCCATACGGTAAATGCAGGAGGATTAGGAATGGTGGCTATTGGTGTTGGAGGCGCTGACGCAGTAGATGTAATGGCCGGAATGCCTTGGGAGCTTAAAATGCCTAAACTTATCGGGGTAAAATTAACCGGTAAAATGAACGGATGGACCTCTGCCAAAGATGTCATCTTAAAAGTTGCAGGAATCCTTACGGTAAAAGGAGGAACAGGATGTATCGTAGAATATTTCGGTGAAGGTGCTGAATCTCTTTCTGCAACCGGTAAAGGAACAATCTGCAATATGGGTGCTGAAATCGGAGCTACAACTTCTACTTTCGGATATGATGATTCTATGAGAAGATATCTTGCGGCTACCGGAAGACAGGATGTAGTAGATGCAGCAGATAAAATCGCTGAACATTTAACAGGTGATGCTGAAGTATATGCAAATCCTGAACAATATTTCGACCAATTAATAGAAATCAACCTTTCTGAACTGACTCCACATTTAAACGGACCTTTCACTCCGGACCTGGCAACTCCGGTTGCTGAATTCAGAGCTAAAGCTGAAGCTAACGGATGGCCTCTGGAAGTTGAATGGGCTCTTATTGGTTCTTGTACCAACTCTTCTTATGAAGATTTATCAAGAGCTGCTTCAATTGTAGAGGATGCAGTATCAAAAGGAGTTAAGCCTAAAGCTATCTTAGGGATCAACCCAGGTTCTGAGCAGGTGAAATTCACTGCAGAAAGAGACGGTTTCCTTGATTCTTTCAGAAAATTTGAAAATGCAAGAATCTTTACCAATGCTTGTGGGCCATGTATCGGACAATGGGATAGAGAAGGTGCAGAAAAAGGAGAGAAAAACTCTATTATTCACTCTTTCAACAGAAACTTTGCGAAAAGAGCTGATGGTAACCCGAATACCCATGCATTTGTAGCTTCTCCGGAAATGGTGGCTGCTGTTGCAATTTCAGGTAGACTTGACTTCAATCCAATTACAGATACTTTGACTAACGAAGCCGGTGAGCAGGTAAAACTTGATGAACCTAAAGGATACGAACTTCCTTCAAAAGGATTTGCAGTAGACGACAACGGATACCAGGCTCCATCAGAGGACGGTTCTAAAGTTGTTGTGAATGTAAGCCCAACTTCAGACAGACTTCAGTTATTGGAAGAATTTCCGGCATGGGACGGTAAAAACATTACAGGAGCAAGAGTATTGATCAAAGCTTTCGGAAAATGTACTACCGACCATATTTCCATGGCTGGACCATGGCTGAAGTACAGAGGTCACTTAGACAATATTTCAAACAACATGTTGATCGGAGCTGTAAATGCCTACAACATGGAAACCAATAAAGTTAAAAATGAATTAACGGGTGAATATGGTGAAGTTCCGGCTGTACAAAGAGCTTACAAAGCAGCAGGCATCCCAACAATCGTTGTAGGAGACCAGAACTATGGTGAAGGTTCTTCAAGAGAGCACGCTGCAATGGAACCCAGACACCTGGGAGTGAAAGCTGTATTGGTAAAATCATTCGCTAGAATCCATGAAACCAACCTTAAGAAACAAGGGATGCTTGGAATCACTTTTGCTAATGAGGCAGATTATGACAAAATCCAGGAAGACGACATTGTTAACTTCTTAGATCTTGATCAGTTTGCTCCGGGAAAACAGCTGACTTTAGAGTTTATCCACACTGACGGAACAAAGGATATTATCATGGCAAACCATACTTATAACGATCAGCAAATTGATTGGTTTAAGGCTGGTTCTGCACTTAATCTGATTAAACAACAGGAAAAATAAGATTAATTGTTAGATCGATTAATATAAAAGGCGGCTTCAATAGAAGTCGTCTTTTTTTATTTCAAATGCCTTAAAAATTTCCTTTGCTGAACTTTGGTGAATATTCCAAACCTTACAGGTTTTAGAAACCTGTAAGGTTTAGCTCTCATATGAATATTATGATATTCTATCAAGAAGACCTGCTCTATAGCTTTCTCCAATAGGAATCTCATAATCAGGAAGAATCACTTTTTTAGCCCCGATACTTTTCACTTTATCCAGATTGACAATAAAAGATTTATGAATTCTTACAAATCTTTCAGGAAGTTGGTTTTCCATTGATTTAAGAGTATCCAGAACAATAAACTCATCATTTTCCGTCCGGATATTGACATAGTCCTTTATACTTTCAACGTAAAGAATCTCATGAAAGCCTATGCGATGTTTTTGTCCCGAAGACTTCACAAAGAAATGGGTATTTTCTTCCTGTGGAAAAGAAAACCGTTCCTGAGCCTTTAAAACACTTTTTTGAAATCTTTCAAAAGAAACAGGCTTCAGAAGATAATCAACAACGTTATGCTCATAACCTTCCAATGCATATTCAGAATAGGCTGTTGTTAAAATATATTTTTGATCAGCACCTACAATCTTCATAAAATTGATCCCTGTAAGTTCCGGCATCTGGATATCCAGAAAGATAAGATCAGAATCATTTTTCTGCAGATATTCCAAAGCCTGAATCGGATTCTCTGTAGAGAAAACCAGTTCCAGGAAAGGAATTTTTTCTGCATAATGTTCCAGAAGGGAAATTGCAGGGGCTCATCATCAACGATAATGCACTTTATCTTATTCATTCTTTAAATCAATTTTTAAATCTACAACAAATTCCGTTTCCGAATCTTTAATCTCAAGCTGATGTTTGGGGTACAATATTTCCAGCCTTTTTTTCACATTCTGAATTCCGATTCCGGAAACAACATCTTTCATTTTCCGGGTTTTATAATTAAAAAGATAAAAATGCAAGACCTCATCAGGATCTGAGATTTTCATTTCAAAACATTTATCCCGGAAATCACCATGCTTAAAAGCATTTTCCACAAAAGGAACCAACAGCATCGGAGAAATTTTCAGGTGAGGATGCTGAATATTTTTCTCTACGATTAACAGTTCGGGATTTCTGATCCTGAGTTTCTCCAGTGCAATAAGACTATCAATATATCCGATTTCCTTATCGAGCGAAATGGAATCTTTTTCAAGATCTTTCGTGCTGTACCTCAGCAGCTGCCCAAGCTCTTCAATAGCAGGAAGCGCCTCATCCGACTTCTGGTAGACAAGCGAGTAGATATTATTTAATGAATTAAAAATAAAATGTGGATTGATCTGGGTTTTCAGTGCCTGGAGTTCTGCCTGTTTCTTTTCGATCAGAAGCTGCTTTTTATCATTTTCAGCCACTCCATATTTCTCCAGTATCCATAGAATACCGGCAATGAAAGTAGTCAGCGAGCTATTATATATATTATCAAAAAGATAGTAGAGAAGCCCCGTACTTTCATCATAATTGCGAAAGCCAAGAGTAGAAGGCAGTATCAATTCTTCCAGAGCATATCTCATACCGGCAAAACACAGCAGTGTCAGTATAAAAACAAAAACAGCAGAATACAGTTTCTCAAGTTTAAAAACTTTTGGGAAAATAAAGAAATAGGATATATAAAATGTGGCAATTTTCACAATGAAAAATGTAACCCTCAGAATGTGTACTTCCCGACGATTAGTATCCGGAACAAAAAAGTTAGGTGTAATGACAGTTCCTATAAAATTGAACCCTCAGTAAATAATTTGAAGCCAGATAATTTGCTTTTTATTCATATTCAAATATAAATTTCTAAAGGGAAAATTCATCAATTGTTTTCGACAAAAACCTGTTTTTTCCCGACGAAACTTTTTTGACATGAATAATTGTGTTCTTCATCTAAATGCTGTTTTCTCATAGAACCTCTTCCGGTACTTTTGTCAAAGAAATGTAATATAAATACCATTCAATCTGTCATTTATAATATGGAAAAACGCATTTTATTTATAGCTACCCTGATTTGTTCTTTTTCAGCAGCCCAAACCAAAGACACCGCTAATGTCAACAAAATAGAAGCGGTTATGGTGAACGGTAAAAAGGTTCTGGTAGAACGTAAAGTGGACCGTCTTGTTTATAATGTCCAGAATTCTATGCTTTCACAGGGAAGTTCGGGAACTGAAGTTTTGGTTGGTACACCTTTATTACAGGTGGATGAAAATAAAGGACTGCTTTCCATTGCCGGAAAAAATGGTGTTTCTGTGATGGTCAATGGCCGTATGCTGAATCTTTCCGGATCTGAGCTGATCAACTACCTCCGAAACCTTCGTTCGGAAAATATAACCAGAAAATCGAATAACAGAGCGGTGAATTTCGAAGAGAAAAACCGTGCACAATAATTTAATAGTAATTTAAAAAACAAACTCATGAAAACTTTTATTTATATTTTTCTTGTATGCCTTTCTACATCAGTATTCGCTCAAAAAAAATTTTCAGATTATTTTTCAAAGTCAAAGACGAAAGTTTTGGTTGTCGGTTCATTTCATTTTGATTATCCGAATCTTGATGCTCATAAAACCAATAAAGAAGATCAGATAGATGTACTTTCTCCTAAAACTGCAAAAGAAGTCACCGAACTTGTAGAATATATAAAAAGATTTAAACCGACAAAAATCGCAATTGAAGCCTGGCCAAGCTGGAATGCCAATCAAAAGCTGAAGGAATATAACAAAGGTATGCACCGTGACAAAAGAGATGAGCGTTATCAGCTTGCTATGAGAATAGCCAGTGAGCTTAAAATAAACGAATTGTTCAGCATTGACGCAGAATCTGTTCTGGACGATCTTGAAAAACATTTTGGAAAAACTGATTCTGCGTTTTTTAAAAAACTCAGCAAGGATTATGATTTCAGAAGTGATGACCCGATCTCTCAACAGTTTACTGCCTTCTACAAGAGTTCTGAGCCTAAAAATTTTAAATCTCTTTTAGATACTTTTACTTATATGAATTCCAAAGAAAGCCATCAATACGGGTACGGAGCTTATCTTAGCGGCGATTTCAAACTGAGAGAATACGACGGTGCAGATATGCTTGCACTTTATTGGTACAGCAGAAACCTGAGGATGTTCCGTAATATTCAAAACATTCCTCACAACAGTGAAGACAGAATTCTTGTGATTGCCGGAAATGGCCATGCCGCAGTATTACGGCAGCTTTTTACCTCTTCCGCAGAATATAATTTTACTGAATTTTCTTCACTGAAATAAATACAATGATTGGCCGGGGCTATAAGAACTTACTCCTTATGTTCAGGCTGAATATAAAAAAGACAGAGACCGAATCTCTGTCCTTTTTATTAAACCTCTAAGTTCTATATTAGAAACTGAATTCAATTCTTGCAAATAAGAACCGCCCGCCGATACCATACTGGGAAACCTGCCTTGAATAAACAAACTGGTTATCAGCTGTTAGAGAACTTATATCGGGACTTTTAGAAGGCTGTATATTTAGGATATTATTACTTCCTATTGTTGCCGAAATATTTTTATTAAAACTATAACCTACAGATAGATCTGTTACCAAACGGCTGTTAAGGACAAAATGTTCCGCACTTCCTGTTACTCCATCAAAATTGGCATCTACGACATCTGCATCGGCCACTTTACCAAAGAAAGAATTACGCAGTACGAAAGTAAAGCCAGAAGTCTTTACTGTGTTGGCCAATGCAGCTTTTACACGGGGTACAGCTTCTTCAAAATACACTCTGTTAGGTTCTGAAAAATAATTATTGATCTGGCTAACCAATTTCGGAGATGCATGGATATCCCCGATTCTTTTGGTTTGATTAAAGTTTATTCCCAGATTATTCTCCAAAGTAACCCCCGATGAAATTTTCGAGTTCTGGGAGATGGTAATATCCAGACCTTTTGTCTGAGAGTCTACAGCATTGGCAAAAAAGTTGGCCGCGCTTGCTCTTGCCAGATCAAAGGCATCCTGTAGAACAGCCTGATCTGAGCCCGGAGTAAAACTACCATCAGGGCGGTAGAAAAGATCAGTCAGTACTACCCTGTCTTTAATCTTTATTAAGTAAGCATCCGCTGTAAAAGTCAGATTTAATGCCGGAATCTCCTGTGCTGTAGGATCGTGAAGTTTCCTGTTTCAATTTTGGAATCCCTAATGCCTGTGCAGCCTCAGAATTATTTCTGAAAGTTCCTACCTGTGTTGTTTTCCCTTGCTGAATCAGCGTAGAAGTAGAGCTGTAATAGATTTGTGCCAATGAAGGAGCTCTGAAACCTGTGGAAACAGCTCCTCTCCAGTTGAGATTAGAAGCGAGTTTTACATTGGTTGCTATCTTATAATTAAATGTAGATCCAAAGTCTGAATAATTCTCATATCGTAAAGCACCTTCCAACAGCCATCTGTCAGTAATTTCCAGTTCTGTATCAAAGTAAGCCGCAATACTGTTTCTGTTTCCGGAAACTGCATTTTCCGGACTGAAGCCTGGAAAAACCTGAGCTCCTGCAGGTCTTACATTTCCGAAAAAGTCGGTTACTTTTTCATTTTCAGGGGTTTTAGCTGTTACTACACGGCCATAGATATCGTAAGATGCATAAGAGTTTTCTTTTCCGGCATTTACTTTATAATTTTCGTGTCGGTATTCACCACCAAATGCAATGTTCAACCCTTTCAGGATATCATATTTTTTGGAGAAATCCAGGTTGACGGTATTTTGTGAGAATTCAGATCCTCCGGCATCAAAAGTCCTTGGAGAACCATCTGTAAGCGAAGCATTAAAAGTATTTACAACGCCAAAACCAAAGACGTTTTTCCCAAATGTATTACTGAAATCGATATTCCAGCCATCCCATTTTCCTTTGATTCCGGCAGCAAGGGAATAATCATTCACAGTTGCTTCAATCTGGGGGAGATACCCATTGGGTGTAACCGCACTGATGTTTCTTTCATTGTTTGGAAGCCTGTAAAATCCTCCGGCATTCCCAAGACGGTAGCTGTAACCTCCGAATGAATAAACTTTCCATTCATCATTAACAGGAATTTCAGAATTGAAAAAGAGTTGGCCTGACTGCAGTTTAGATTGCCCGGCTCTCAGACTGAAATCTTTCCTCTCAATCCTCTGTAATTAAGTTCCTGAGAGGTAAAATCTCTGCCCAATATATTCTGAAGATCAGAAATACTGGTTGCCCCTGAGATCTGGGACTGAAAATCGTTCCCAAAATAATCTACCTTGGCTGCATACTGTTTAATCGTGCTGATAATCTGCTGAGTATTGGGAGTATTGGTAATATTTTTATAGAGTCTATCAATATTAACTCCATCCTGTAATGCTCTGTAATTAATTGCATTATAAGCATTGAAAATATCCCCTTCCCTCACTCCGGCTCTGGAATAAGGATCACGATATTGTGCAGAACCTGTCACATTAAAAAAACCGGTTTTGCCTATTTTGGCTCCATAATTAAGATCTACGGAAATGGTCTGCCCATCTACTCCGCCGGAGAAATTATTGGTGACAGGAGAAGCATATCCTCCTAAAAATACCTGTCCGGAAAGCCCCAATCTTTTTTTCAGCCCAAGGTTTATTACTCCTGCAATTGCATCAGAACCATACTGAGCAGCAGCTCCGTCCCTTAAAACCTCTATTTTTTCCAATGCAAAGGCAGGAATAGCATTAAGGTCGGTTCCCACAGAACCTCTTCCCGGAGTAAGGGTAACATTAATAAGTGAAGACTGATATCTTCTTTTTCCGTTTACCAGAACCAAAACCTGATCCGGTCCTAATCCCCTCAAGAGCGCGGGATCTACAAAATCAGTTCCGTCATTAACCGTGTGAGAGGTGGATGAGAATGAGGGTACAATATAATTTAAAGCCTGACTTATACTGTTAGACGGACTTTGTTTTAAAATTTTCGATATATTAATGATATCTACGGGTACAGGAGTATCCGTAAGCGATCTACCGGAGCCTCTTGATCCAAGGATGACCACATCATCTATTTTCTTAGATTGTAAGGTGTCCGTCTGTGCATAGTAAAATGTGGAGATAAGCGCAATAGAAGGAACAAAGATTCTTTTTTTGAAATTATGCATGTTTGTTGTGTACTTTTTGTTTATAAAATTGTTTTTTAAGCAATACAAATCCTGTAACCCTAAATTGTAAGGTTACCATAGAATTCAAAATGTTTGTATTATCTTTTAGAAATAGAAAAGGCTAGAAACAACAACACATGCGCATGTAGAAATGGCATGAGAACATATCAGAGTAATGAAGATTCACTTCATGATCTGAAGAATAAAAAATTACCGATGTTGGGTGATTTCCCTTGTCTTTAAACATTGATTTTAACTTTAAAACAAAAATTCAAGATGGGAGTAATGATAGAATGATAAACATTTTTTCCGGAAGATCCGGCTTATCGATTGCAGCACCTTGCTTGTTTTTGCAGGTTGCTATCCCATCTAGAGATTCTTGATAATTACCTGGCAAAGATATAATTATTTCGGAAATAAAAAAACATTTAGCCTAAATTTTCGATTTTCAAAAAATTACCGTAACAAATTATCTTTTTCTGCGTCTAACGGAATAGTAGTAAAAACATTATGAAAAAAACGATTTTCGCTTTATCCTTATTAAGCTCTGTTTTTGTTTTTTCACAGGAAAAAAATAACAAGCCTCAGGAAAAGCAGCTTGAAGGAGTAGTTATCACCAAAACTAAAAAAGCCGTTGAGCAAAAGGCAGACCGTACTATTTTTGATTTTTCTGAACAACCTCAGCTGAATAACGGTAATGTTCTTGAAGGAATAAAAAAAC
Source organism: Chryseobacterium flavum (assembly GCF_003385595.1). Classification (GTDB taxonomy): domain Bacteria; phylum Bacteroidota; class Bacteroidia; order Flavobacteriales; family Weeksellaceae; genus Chryseobacterium; species Chryseobacterium flavum. The sequence continues at coordinate 101,669 of NZ_QNUE01000003.1, forward strand.
TCCCCGGACTGGTATCAACTGATATCGCAGGGATGATGTATCAGGGAAAAATGCTTGAAGTGTACCTTAATGGTAGACCCCTGAATATTACATCAAATGAGCTGAACTCTTTTCTTGAGGGAATGCCTGCCAATTCTGTGGACAGAATAGAAGTAATCACCCAGCCCGGTGCAGAATTTCCTGCAACATCCGGTGGTGCAATCATGAATATCATTACCAATAAAAATGCTAATAAATATTTAACAGCTACTTATTCGGGAAATTATTCCTTTACAAATTATGACAAATTCAGAAGCAGAACCACCAATTCTGTTAATTTAAATGCAAGAAATAAATATTTCGGATGGCAATTGAACGTTGGCCAGAATTATCGTGAAAGTATGCTGAACGGCCAGCAGGATGAACTTCTGACCAGCAAAACAGACCGCTTTTCCCGAGGATATTTTGCAAAATCAGGACTGACTTTTGACTTAGGACAGGACAGGCTATTATTAAACTACGATATTTATCATAATAATAATGACAATTACACCTTAAGTAACGGTCACGGAGATTTACCTTTTGAGAATAACCCAAAGGATTTAAGAGAAGCTTTTTTCAGTTCTTCAGATGTTGCCCATACCAATAACCTGAGACAGGAAGCAGTTGTAACCTATCAGAAACGTTTTGCTGAAAAATCTCAAAAGCTTGACTTCCAATTCGGTTACACAAGATCGGACAGTAAATTTTCTCAGGATAATTTCTTTCAGGATGGTACATTTGCGGAAGCTCCAAACCTTCCTATAAATAGTGCTACAAGCGGACTAAAAGGCATTTTGAACAATAAATCGGTAATGAATATTGCTAATTTCAAAGTAGATTATGCCCAGCCTGTTAAGCTTCTTGATGGTGGAAAAGTGAGCTTTGGGGGATTGTATGAAAGACAGGATTATGATACAGAAAGTTTTGGATTAACCAATCTGGAGTATCAGAGACAGACAGCCTCTACCTATCTGGAATTTCAGGCTAAACTGAAAAAATTTGATTTTACATTGGGCGCCCGTGCTGAAAATTATGACATTTCCGGGATAACAAGATATTTCAATAAGGATGCAAAGCTGGTGGAAGCCGGTTTAATTCCTTTTAATAAATTTAAGCTTTTCCCGAATGCGAGTGTACAGTATAACCTGATGAACCAGGTGTATATCGCTGCGAATTACAACAAAAAAATCAGCCTGCCAAGCATTTCCGCCCTGAACCCGAATAATGTGACATTCTCAGGCCCCAGTACGGAAGTAAACGGAAACCCTAATCTACAGCCAACTATTTTTGATAATTATGAACTAAAAATATCAGCCTTTGATTATGCATTTATTGGGTATAGCGTAAGCTCGGCAAGCAATCAGGTGGCACAGATCATCCGAAAAGACGGAAGAAAACTCTTCAATGAGCAGGTGAATATTTCAAATATGAGAATTCATAACTTTAATGTAGGGTTACCGGTTCCTTTTATGATTCTCAGTAAGCCGATGAGTGAGATTATGAAGTTTAATTTTAATCCTGATAAAATTAACTTCATGTACCTGTATGCCGGTTATCAGAAACATGAAATTGACAATCTGAACAATAAAGGGTTCTGGATCTTCAATATCATGACGCAGATTATTTTGCCGAAAGATATTAAACTGACAGCCAACTACAGCTATCTGACCCCAAAGGCGGGATATTTCTACTTCACGGCAGAGAAACCATTCAATAATTCGTTTGACATTACGTTGACAAAGAAGTTTATGAATAACCGTCTGACACTTTCTGTTTTTGCCAATGATATTTTCAACGGGCAGGTAATGCAGGTACGCTCTAACCCGCTATCAGGAATGCCGGTAATGATCAGCAGCAAGTATGATACTAGAAATTTCGGAATTTCCATCAACTATAAAATCCCAACAAAAAATAAACTGGCAAAAGAAGATCCAAATATCTTAAACCAAACTAAAAAAGAGGATAACAGCAGCGTAATGCAGCAGACACAATAATTTTTTTCCAAAGAGAAATGAAAGAGGCAGTAATCATTTTTACTGCCTTTTCATTATATAATACTTCTCATAATTCTGTAACAATTTTTGCCCGATTATCTAAAAATCTATCGTTTGGAAATGCCAGGCAAGGGTATCTACTAAGGTCAGCTGATTTACTTTTACAGGAAGTCCGGCAATAATCTTTAAGGTCTGCAGAGCCATCATACTGCCTATGATTCCGGGCAAAGCTCCTAAAACACCAAGACTGTCACAATCCGGAATATTTTCATCAAAAGGAGGTTCCGGAAATATATCTCTCAGGTTTTTACTTCCGCAATGGTTAAATACTGCAACCTGTCCTGAGAACCCTAAAATACTGCCGTAAACCAAAGTCTTTTTTAAATTCACACAAGTATCATTCACCAGATATCTTGTTGAAAAATTGTCTGAACCATCAATAATAACATTGTACCGAGAAAGGATTTCTTCAACATTCTCATCATTGATTTTTTCTTCAATTCCTTTGAATATAACCTGATGATTAAGTTCTTTTACAAAAGTTGCAGCACTTTTCACTTTGGATAAGCGCACTCTGCTTTCGGTATGAATGATCTGCCGGTTCAAATTATGAAGTTCAACCTCATCAAAATCTACAACACCTAAAGTTCCTACTCCTGCAGCAGCCAGATATTGTATAACCGGACTTCCCAAACCTCCTGCTCCAATTACAAGAACTTTTGAATCCATTATTTTTTTCTGACCTTCCAATCCTATTTCTTCAATGAATATCTGCCGGCTGTACCGCGAAAAATTATCTTTTGTCATAATTATAATTAAACCATTTAGATCCTTTAAGTTTTTAAGGACTGAGCTTCGCTTCAAAAAGATACTATCTTAAATCTCCGATTTCTCTTAATTAAATGTTACCTCTTCAAACTTGTTAATGGCTTTAAAATCCACTATAAACAGAATCCCAGTCTTTCATTACAGGATCATATCCAGCTTTTCTAATCATATTTTTTATCTCCTCCATACTTCGCTCATCACTGGTTTCAAATTGCTCTAATGAATCTTTATCCACAGAATATCCTCCCGGGTTCGTTTTTGATCCTGCACTCATTGTTGTAGCCCCCAATGTCACTATATTATTCCGGAATACTTCATTTTCCCTGGTAGAAATGGAAATTTCAAGGTCTTCATTCCAGATTCTATAGGCACAGATCAGTTGAAGAAGGTCTTTGTCTTCCATAATAAAGTTCGGTTCAATAATTCCTTCAGCCGGCCTGAGCCTTGGAAAGGAAACTGAAAATTTACTTTTCCAGTACTGCTTCTGAAGATAATCAATGTGTAAAGCATTGAAAAAGCTATCCACCCTCCAATCTTCCAGCCCTAAAAGAACTCCCAATCCAATCTTATGAATTTCCGCTCTTCCTATCCTGTCCGGGGTCTCCAGCCGGAAATGAAAATTAGATTTTTTACCTTTCGGATGATATTGTCTGTAGACTTCCTGATGATAGGTTTCCTGATATACCAAAACAGAATGCACACCTTCTTCATGAAGCAGCCTGTATTCATCTTCCAATAATGGCTGAACTTCAATTGAAATATTGGAAAAATAAGGTTTTAACCTACGAACAGCATTTTGAAAATAAGGCACTCCCACTATTTTACCGGCTTCTCCGCTCACCAGTAATACATGGTTTACCCCCATTGATTTCAGTACCGAAGCTTCAATCATCAGTTCGATATCTGAAAGTGTTTTTCTTTTCAGGTTATTATCAAGACTGAACCCACAGTAGGTACAGATATTCTGGCACTCATTACTGAGATACAACGGAGCATAGAGCTGAATAATTTTTCCAAATCGTTTTTGAGTGAGCCGCTGTGTCATTCCTGCCATCAGTTCCAGTTCCTGAGAGGCGGCTGGCGAAAGGAAATTCAGAAAATCATCAAGCGTTTTATTTTTTTTCTGAAGACTGTATCTTACGTCAGACAAACTTACTTTCTCAAGTTTATCCTTTACCTCATCCCATTGATAGTTTTCAAAAACATCTTTAAAGCTTTTCATTATTCTGATTTATTCAAATAAAAATGAGGTAAGCGGACTTGAAGCTTCCGCATGGTTAGCAATGGCCCCCAGTCCTGATTCAAAAGCTCTTCTTCCGGCAATTACACCTTCTTTAAAAGCAACAGCCATATTCAACGGATTTCCGGCAACAGCAATAGCCGTATTCACCAAAACGGCATCTGCTCCCATTTCCATTGCTTTAGCAGCATCTGACGGCGCTCCGATTCCTGCATCTACCACTACGGGAACATTACTTTGACTGATGATTATTTCCAGAAAATCCTGTGTTCTTAATCCTTTATTTGTTCCTATCGGTGCTCCCAAAGGCATTACTACTGCCGTTCCGGCATTTTCAAGACGCTTACATAAAACCGGATCGGCATGGATATAAGGCATCACTATGAAGCCTAGTTTTGCAAGTTCTTCCGTAGCATACAAGGTTTCGATAGGATCTGGCAATAAATATTTTGGGTCAGGATGGATTTCCAGCTTTACCCAGTTGGTCTCCAAAGCTTCTCTTGCTAATTGTGCTGCTAATACAGCTTCTTTAGCAGTTCTGGCTCCGGAAGTATTGGGAAGAAGATGAACATTGGTCTCTTTTAATGAATCAAGCAGATCATCCTCACCGGCCTGAGCATCAATTCTTTTGAGCGCCAGGGTCACCATATTGGTTTCGGATGCGACTACAGATTGTATCATATCTCTCATGCTTCCGAACTTTCCTGTTCCTAAGAACAGTCTTGATTCAAAAGTTCTTCCTGTTATTTCTAATTTCTGATTATTCATATCATTACTTTTTTTAGTTCGTTAATAATGGCCGGCTGCCTGGTAATGAGCCCCGATACAGCAACACCATAAACTCCTATTTGCTGTAAGGGTAAAATATCTTCAGAAGCGACGCTCCCGATTGCAAATATTTTAGGGATTTCCATTGATTTATCTTTTAACCCTTCAACGATATTCCGGTATCCTTCAAATCCAAGAACAGGGCTTAGCTTTTCCTTGGTAGTGGTAAATCTCAATGGCCCCAAACCAATATAGTCACAAGTTTCATTGATTCTCCGGATAACATCTGAAAGGGTATTCGCTGTCCCCCCGATGATTTTGTTTTCGCCTAAGATCAGTCTTGCTTCTTCAATAGAGCTGTCATTCAAACCTAAGTGCACTCCGTCAGCATCTATTTCTTTAGCTATTTGTACATGATCATTGATAATACAAACTGAATGATATTCTGAGCAAAGTTGTTTTGAAATTTCACAAAGGTTTATCAATTCATTTTCAGGAGCATTTTTCCATCGAACCTGCACCCATTTGATCCCGTTATCCAGAGCTTTACGGATATGAAGTTCCTGTTCCTGTCGGGTATTTCCCTGTGATATGTATTGTAATTTTTCCATGTTTTCTATGAATGTGTTCCCAATAATGTAGAATTGCTTTTTAAAAATTTTTCGATGTATAATTTTCCATGTTTACAGGCGGCTTTCATATTTTCACCTTTAGCAAGTTCTGCTGTAATGGCTGATGATAAAACACAACCTGAACCATGCTTAGGAAAATATACCGTATTATTTTCAGCAGGAACTAAAAGAGTTTTTTTTCCGTTTTCAACTAAAATATCCGTTCCTAAATGATCTTCCCTATGCCCTCCTTTGATTAATAATGAACATTGATGGGTATCCGGCAAAAGATTATTTTCCTTTAAAACACTGTATTCATTATAATTGGGAGTTATTAAACTGAGCTTATTAATGGTATTTTTTAATTGAGAAAGGGTTTCAAGATCAAAAAAAGTGAATTCGGAGGTACTTTTCAGGACAGGATCCCAAACCATTTTAATTTCAGAATTATACTTTTGAACCGCTTCTACAATTTTACCTAGAAATTCTGCATCCCTCACAATTCCGATTTTCACTGCTGAAACGGGATAGTTCTCCATCAGCACCTGAATCGCACCGGTAACTTCTTCCACAGGACGCCAGTCCAGACTAAGACATTTTGAAGCAGTCTGTAATGTTAATGCGGTACATACTCCCAAGCCCATCACTTTGGATTGCTCAAAGGTTTTACTGTCTGATAGTAAACCAGCTCCACCAGTCGGGTCAAAACCCGCAATACTTATGACATAAGGGCGCTCCTGCATTTCCTGAATACTTTTAGTGGTTCTTTATTTTCCCAGACCCCTCCTAATAAGGCCACCCCATCAGCCTCTGACTCAAAGACTTCATGAATATTTTCTTCATTAATCCCTCCCAAGGCTATTAACTTTACATCCGGATTATTCTTATATTTTATTTCTTCTTTAATGGTGGAGCCCAGCCCATATCCTTTTTTGGATATACTTGGAAAGAACGGGCTTATAAAAGCATATTCCCATTCTTTATCCAAAGTATTGTATGTTCTGATATCATGTACTGAAGTTGAAATAATATTTTCCGGCACAAAGGGTTTGTATTTTCCTTGCTCACGGTCAGTTTCCCTGAAATGAAATCTTGAAATATGATATTCTTTCCCAAGGTCATAATGTGTATGAAGCACCAGCTGCGAACGAAAAGATTCGTCAATTTGGGTGATGAATTCAATCATTTCATTACGGCTGATCCACGGTTTGCGGATATGGAGCAGATCAAGACCTTCCTGAAACATCTGATTAATACTATCAGGTTCGTTCGGAACAATCAATTCAGGAGTGATAACCAGGATCATATATAAATTTCTTTCCCTTTTTCAATAAACTCCTGTGATTTATCCAGCATTCCTTTTTCTGCAGACTCACGAATTTCCTGAGTGATTTTCATTGAGCAGAACTTTGGCCCGCACATAGAACAGAAGTGTGCAATTTTAGCCCCTTCTGCCGGAAGTGTTTCATCATGATATGCCCTTGCCGTTTCAGGGTCTAATGAAAGATTGAACTGATCTTCCCATCTGAATTCAAACCTTGCTTTACTTAATGCGTTATCCCTGTACTGTGCCCCCGGATGTCCTTTTGCAAGATCTGCCGCATGAGCTGCCAGTTTATAAGTAATCACTCCCACTTTTACATCTTCTTTGTTCGGAAGCCCTAAGTGTTCCTTCGGTGTTACATAGCAGAGCATAGCACAGCCAAACCACCCGATCATTGCGGCCCCGATTCCGGAAGTTATGTGATCATATCCCGGCGCAATATCAGTAGTCAGGGGTCCCAGGGTATAAAATGGAGCTTCATGGCATTCCTCCAGCTGCTTATCCATATTTTCCTTGATCATATGCATCGGAACATGGCCCGGTCCTTCAATCATTACCTGTACGTTATGCTTCCAGGCAATTTTTGTCAATTCTCCCAAGGTTTCCAGTTCTGCAAATTGAGCTGCATCATTGGCATCAGCAATAGACCCCGGGCGAAGGCCGTCTCCCAATGAAAATGCAACATCATATTTCTTCATAATCTCACAGATCTCTTCAAAATGGGTATATAAGAAGTTTTCTTTATGATGGTAAAGACACCATTTTGCCATAATAGACCCTCCTCTGGAAACTATTCCTGTCACCCTGTTTGCTGTAAGGTGGATATATCGTAGTAAAACCCCTGCATGAATGGTAAAATAGGATACTCCCTGCTCTGCCTGTTCAATCAGGGTGTCTTTAAAAACTTCCCAGGTCAGATCTTCCGGCACACCTTTTACTTTTTCCAATGCCTGATAAATAGGAACTGTTCCAATCGGAACGGGACTGTTCCTGATAATCCATTCTCTTGTTTCATGAATATTTTTTCCGGTTGAAAGATCCATAATAGTATCTGCTCCCCACCGGCATGCCCACACCGCTTTCTCTACTTCTTCCTCAATACTGGATGAAACGGCACTGTTTCCTATATTGGCATTGATTTTTACCAGGAAATTTCTTCCGATGATCATCGGTTCACTTTCCGGGTGATTGATATTATTGGGAATAATGGCTCTTCCGGCAGCAATTTCATCCCTTACAAACTCAGGGGTAATCCTGCTTTTCGGAGTATTGGCTCCAAAACTGTGTCCGGCATGCTGAAAAGCCATTTCTTTTGATACGGAATCAAGCTGTTCTATCTTTTGGTTTTCTCTGATCGCCACATATTCCATTTCCGGGGTAATAATTCCCTGTTTTGCATAATAAAGCTGAGTAAGCTCTTTTCCATGCTTTGCTACTTTAGGTTTATGATCGTATGAAAACCTCAGTTCATCAAGACGTGAATCTGCTAAACGGGCTTTGCCGTACTCTGAAGTAATTCCATCCAGAATATCTACATCACCTCTGTTCAGAATCCATTGTTCTCTGATTCTTGGAAGTCCTTTCTGAATATCAATGACCGCATTTTCATCAGTATAAGGACCTGATGTATCATAAACAGTCACCGGAGCATTATCTTCTAAATCTCCGCTGCTAAGCCTGGTTGGGCTAAGCTGTATTTCACGCATTGCTACACTGACAGGATGTATTGTTCCTTCAACGTAAATTTTTTTTGAGTTCGGAAATGGCGAACATGTAATTGAATGAGCCATAGATATTGGTATTAAATATATAAGTTAACCGCCCTGAGTGGCAGTAATGATTAAAACTGAATCTTTATCTTTAAGGGAAGTTTCTGCCCAGGCAGACAGCGGGATAATGCGATTATTGAGCGCTATGGCAATTCCTTTTTTCTTTCCGGGCAATTCCATAGCAAGCAACACCTCCAGGTTCGGCGGAAGTATCTCAAATATTTTTCGGGTGTGGTTGATAATAAGTTCCATTCCTAATAAATTTAAATACACTTTAGGAATGGCTGTTATTGTACAATAGAATGCACAGCAAAAGTCATCTACTTTTCCCTACGCTGGTATGATCCAGATCAGGTTCAAAGGGTAAAGTCTCAGTCTGTTGTCAACAGACACCCCTAAAGTATGGGGCGAAGTTAGTTATTTTTTTTAGAAAAGTAAATACATAAACAAAAAAATCCGGAAGTACTTAAACCTCCGGACTTTTACTTTTGTTTTTACATTTTATTTTTTTATTGCTTTTACGTTCGTTATACTTCCGTCCTTCATGATCAGATTAAGAATATATAATCCGGATTTCAGGTCTCCAAGATCAATTTCACGGGATACATTATTAATTTTTTTAATCATTCTTCCTGAAATATCAACAATCTGAATAGAGCTAACTTTTTCAATATCAGTAATGGTAATGATATCCTTAAATGGATTAGGATATATTTTCATCTGATCTTTCATTTCTATTTCTGAGGTACTTAAGCAATTGCTGTCAAGCGTAGCAGTAACTATGCTTCTCGGGCTTTCACATATATTGCTTACCTTCCAGTCATAGAAGTAATAATACGAAGTTGAAGGCGAATTTCCTGAAAGATTTCCAGCGGTTATGGATAACAGTCCCGGAGCTGTAAACGGATAGCTGCCCCAGCCGGAACCTGATTCCCTGATTAATCCGGTAACATCCCCTGACCTTGTTACCATCATCAATTTATAATTGTTTCCTGGTACTACCGTAAAATTTAACGGTACATAAGTTTTAACATGTGGTGCCCCTGAACCTGTAAGGTTTACCGTAATTGTCTGTAAGGTTACTGCAGGAGAAACATTCCCGTCCTGTAAAGCGATTTCCACAGTTCCAGCTCCTGTTCCCATCGGATATACATATACTCCTTCAATAGTAAGAGGGGAATACACATCAAAGAGCAAACCGGCATCTAAGGTATATCCCGATGAAGATACAGCATTGGTAAATCCTGTCATAACCCTGCTTCCTGTAGAAGCTGTTACATAATAAGGAGTCGTATTTGTCAATGGAGGAGTCGTAAACGCCGGACCTGTTCCAACCACATTTCCCCCGGTAGCAGAATCATACCATGTAATGGTTGTTCCCGGATCTGATGTTGCCGATAACGTTGCCGTCTGTGCGGAACAAAAAGTGGCTCCATTGGTTGTAAGAATTGCCGGAGGCTGGCATTGGGTAATAATTTGTATAGGCTGCGGGGACCATATGCTTGTATTCCCTGCTCCACAATTGGATCTAACCCAAACATAATAAGCTGTATACGGAGCTAATGGCCCGATTGAAGCAGATGTTCCCGGAACATTAGGATTACTTGGGACTGTAGAGGAAGTTGGAGGAGTATTTGATGTACTATAATAGATATCATACCCCACAGGAGCTGAGGAAGAAGCAGTCCATGAAATAGTTGCGTCATTACTTGTTGCTGTTCCTGTCAAACCTGATGGAACATAGCATGTCGGAGGAGTCCAGGTATACGTTAATCCCGCAGCAGGCATTCCGGGTGTTGTATTATTGGTATTAAATGCCTGTGTACTGTTATTTGCTGTTCCGGAAGTTGAATTTATAAATTCCAGTGTGGTTGCATTAAGACGGGTATTAAAATCAACATTGGTAGCTCCTCTCAATCCGACCTGAGCAGTTCCTGAAACAGTGGATGACCCCACAAGATACCCTCCGCTGTTATATACCATTTCAATAATATCAGACGTTTCTTTTAACCGGATCTGAAATGAAAAAGTATAGGCAGTAGTTGTAGATGTACTGCTGTTAGGCCTGAAATTTTCCCATTGGATAACCACTTCTCTGTTTGGCGCCGTACCGGTTACTTCCCAGCTAATATCACCGGTAGAACCACCTATATCAAAAACACTGCTTAAATCTTTCCCAAAAACAGATATTGCCCCATCATAAGCAGCAGAACCCGAGATTGGTGTTGTAACAATTGTACCCGGAGCTATTGTCCCAAAAGTGATAAAGCCGTTTGTAGATACATTTAACGAGTTATAAGATGTTCCGTTAAAATTAAAATTGCATGGCAGTGACAGAGGATAGACATTGCTGTTGAGATTAGTTGCAGAGGTATTTCCTGTTGCAGCATCCAAAACTGTTCCTATAATTGGAGTGTAAGTTCCTGTAGACTGAGTAAATGCATAAGCACTAACTTGGGCATTCACACCTGGAGATACAGCAAGTAAAGCCGCTCCGAGGGTCAGTTTAAAATACTTTTTACTCCTTTCGTAAATTTTGTAAAAATGTTTCATAGCAAGTTTGTTTGTTTCACAACCAAGATATGAATTTTTACAAATAATTCAATTATAAATTATTTTAACAGCTTTATTTATAATAAAAACAAATAAAAAAGATCAAAATAACATAAAAAAGATCAAAAACGCCATAAATTACATATAAAAAAATCCTGCAAAATTTGCAGGATTCTTATTCTTCACAAGCTCGCCAGACCGCATCATTTTGCGGAACCGGAGCTGTAATTTCAATTTTTTCTTTGGTTACCGGATGGATAAATTCTAATTTTCTTGCATGCAGATTGATTCCACCGTCAGGATTAGAACGTGGTGAACCATATTTCAGATCACCTTTGATCGGAACGCCCGTTTTTGATAACTGTGCCCGAATCTGATGGTGTCTTCCCGTTTCCAGATCTATTTCCAAGAGCAGATAATTATCCAGAGCCTTAATAATATGATACGTTAAAATTGCTTCTTTCGCCCCTTCTGTTGCTTTAGGGAAAACAACAGCCTTATTATTCTTTTCATTTTTCTTTAAATAATGAATCAGTCTCTGGCTTTGCGGAATAAGTTCTTTTCCTACAACTGCCCAATATGTTTTTTTAATCTCACGGTTCTTTACCATCTGGGTAAGACGTGAAAGAGCTTTTGAAGTTTTAGCATAAATTACCAGCCCTGAAGTAGGCCGGTCTATACGGTGTACCAGGCCGAGAAAAACATTTCCCGGCTTATCATCCCTTATCTTTATAAAGTTCTTTATTGAGTCCAACAGTGATTCATCTCCTGTTTTGTCCCCCTGCACAAGTTGTCCGACCTTTTTATTGACCACCAAAAGATGATTATCTTCATATACAATCTGCTCCTTCATACTTTTTCGGTCTATCTTCTTCTATTGGATAACGACAAAATAATTCCTGCCAGAAGTCCCACTGTTTTAAGGGCTGAAAGTTTTGATCCTTCCGGAATGAATGCTCCGAGTACACAGATTGCCGCAGCAGCATACATAGCATATACAAAGTTTTTATTGGTAAGCAGTGGAGCCTGAATAAAGAAACTTGCTCCTATCAGCACATAAAAAACCTTTCTTGAAAGTAAGTGATTGATTTCCGGGGAGAATAAATTAAACCACCCTACAGCAAGACAGATCAATGCTGCAATAGATAATATTCCCTGGATAGATTGTTGTTGATTCTGCATTGATTAGTAGCTTTCATTTTCATTCGGAAACTCAACATTTTTCACATCTTTTACATATTGTGAAACAGCTCCTGTAATTTCAGTATAAAGATCCAGATATCTTCTTAAAAATTTCGGACTGAAACCTTTGTTCATTCCTACCATATCATGATACACCAGGACCTGCCCGTCACAGTCAGCTCCGGCTCCGATCCCAATAGTCGGAATAGAAATACTGTCTGTTACTTTCTTAGCCAATTCTGCCGGAATCTTTTCCAGTACTACAGAAAAACATCCTAATTCTTCCAAAAGCTGTGCATCAGCAATCAGTTTTTCTGCTTCCGCTTCTTCTTTAGCTCTTACTTTATAAGTTCCGAATTTATAGATAGACTGCGGTGTTAATCCCAGGTGTCCCATTACCGGAATTCCGGCATTAATTATTTTTTTTATTGACTTTGAAATTTCTTTTCCCCCTTCAATTTTCACTGCGTGGGCACCTCCTTCCTTCATCATCCTTACTGCAGACTCCAATGCTTTTTCAGGATTACTCTGATAAGTCCCGAAAGGCAGATCTGCAATGACCAGAGCTCTATCAGTTCCCCTTACCACACTTTGAGCATGATAGATCATCTGATCCAACGTAATAGGCAAAGTAGTTTCAAAACCCGCCATTACATTTGCCGCAGAGTCTCCAATCAAAATAGCATCTACACCGCCTGCATCCACCATTTTAGCCGTGGTATAGTCATAGGCAGTCAGCATGGTAATTTTCTCCTTGTCGAATTTCATTTTACGCAAGGTTTCAGTTGTAACTTTTTTAATTTCAGAGTGAACAGACATAATTGTATCTATTTTTTAAAAGTTAAAAAGTCGGCTTTTAGCCGACTTAAGTTTTTTGTATGATTTATAAAACTACGTGACCGAGTTTCATGAGTTTGTCGTGATTTAAGATCTTGATATTCCTTCCATCTACTTCAATCAGATTATCCTGCTTGAATTCAGAGATCAGACGGATGGCACTTTCAGTAGCTGTCCCTATAATGTTGGCTATTTCCTCTCTTGTTAATGAAATTTTAATAAATCCTTCCGGATCAACTCCTAATTTCTGTTCAAGAAGCAATAAAATTTCCGCTAATCTTTCTCTCACCGTTTTCTGGGCAAGGAATGTAATTGTATTTGAAGACTCTCCTAATTCATAGGAAATCTTTTGAAGCATTACAAAAGATAACTGCGGATCAACTTCTAAAAGATACATGAAGATATCTGCCGGCAAAAAAACGCATTCAATATCTGTCATTGCTTCTGCTTTTGCCTGGAAGTTTTCCCCGCAAAGCAAAGAACGATAGCCGATGATATCCCCTTCTTTGATAAATCTTAAAATCTGATCTTTTCCGAACGCTCCGGATTTTGACAATTTGGCAGCCCCTTTCTCAAGAACAAATACTCCTTTTGGAGTTTCTCCATCCTCGAAAATAGTATCGTGCTTCTGAAAACTCAGTTTCTTTTTGCCATTAATATATTTTTCAAAATCTGCGCTAGAAAGTCTTTCCTTAAATGATTTATCATTAAAAACTCTGGCGAACCTCTCTTCAATTGCTATCTGTTGTTCCTGCGGCATTTTATATGATATTTATCACAAAAATAGAACTTTTTAACTCGATAAACAAAAAAAATTGTTATAATTTTGTAGTTCAATATTTTATGGTGGTGAGCGAGAACTGTTTTCATTGTGGTCAAGGTATAGAAAAAGAGAGAATTCTGTTTGATGAAAAGACTTTCTGCTGCAACGGCTGTAAGTCTGTTTATGAGATCCTGAATACTAACAATTTAAGTAATTTTTACGAACTTAATAAAGGGGCAGGAATCCGTCCCGGTGATGAAAGCTCCACACAATTCGATTATTTAGATACTCCGGAAATTTTTGAAAAAGTTACAGATTTTTCTGAAGGCAACACCAGTCTCGTTACATTTAAAATTCCCGTAATCCACTGTTCTTCATGTATATGGCTATTGGAAAGTCTCCATACCTTAAATCCATATATTAAATACTCGCAGGTTAATTTCACCAGAAAGACCCTGCAGATCTCATTTAACCATAACGATTTAAAATTAAGCGAATTAGCTAATTTCTTAACCAATCTTGGATACAAACCTGTCATCAGTCTTGAAACAGCAGAAAAGAATGTAGACCATCTTGACAAATCGCTCCTTGTAAAGTTTGCTATTGCAGGCTTTGCTTTCGGTAACGGGATGTTTTTAGCCTTCCCTGAATACGTTGGAGGAGAAGATTACTGGATGGAGCATTACAAAGGACTTTTCAGGATATTAATGTTCTTACTGGCATGCCCGGTTGTATTTTACTCTGCGTCCGACTATTATAAATCCGCATGGTATGGTTTAAAAAACAAAATCGTTAACATTGACGTGCCTATTGTACTGGGAATATTTGTCCTTTTCGGAAGAAGTATTTATGAAGTGGCAACCGATTACGGTCCCGGATATTTTGATACGCTCTGCGGACTTCTTTTCTTTATGCTTATGGGTAAAATTTTCCAGAAAAGAACCTACAGCGCTCTTTCATATGACAGGGACTACAAATCATTTTACCCGATTGCTGTAACGAAAGTTGACTTTGAAGGAAAACAGGAAAACATATTACTTTCAGAAATAAAGGTAGGCGACAGAATTTTAGTAAGAAATCAGGAAATCATCCCTGTAGATGCCATTCTTATCAATGGAGAAGGAAACATCGACAACAGCTTTATTACCGGTGAAAGTGAAAGCATCAGCAAACAACCGGGTGATAAGATTTTTGCCGGAGGTAAACAGATAGGGTCATCTCTTGAGCTGGAAGTCATAAAAGATGTAGACCAAAGCTACCTTACCCAGCTCTGGAACAAAGAAGCATTTAAAAAGCACGAAACCGGCCTTGACACCCTGACAAACAGCATTAGCAAATATTTCACATTCATTATTTTAGGCATTGCCCTTATTTCCGGAATTTACTGGTCATTTGTAGATCTTGAAAAAATGTTTCAGGTAATATCCGCTATTCTGATCATCGCCTGCCCATGTGCTCTCGCGTTGTCTGCACCGTTTACTTTTGGCCACATTATGAGAATTTTAGGCCGAAACAAATTCTATGTAAAGGACACTTTAACAATTGAAAAAATAGCCAGGCTTGACACGATCGTTTTTGACAAAACAGGAACCATCACCCACCGGAAAAAATCAAACATCAAATATAGCGGTTCCGAAATTTCAGAATTTGACCTACTGAATATCAAAACTTTGCTTAAAAATTCCAATCACCCTCTTTCAAAATCACTTTATGAATTTATTGAAGTGAATGATGATTATTTCCCGGTTGAAGCCTTCAGGGAAATATCCGGGAAAGGATATGAAGCCAATGTAAGAGGAAATCTTTACAAAATTGGCTCGGCTAGATATAATAATCAGGAACCTAAAAATCTTGAAACGGCTGTTTATATCAGTAAAAACGGCCAGTTTTTAGGCAAATTCATCTTCAAGAACGAATACCGTCCTAAACTTAAAGAACTGTTTGGAAAATTAACCCATTACAAGATATTTATCCTGAGCGGGGACAACTCTTCAGAAGAAAGCCAGCTCAAGGAGTTGATTCCTGATTATAAAGGAATGGCTTTTAATCAAAGCCCTGAAGATAAGCTGAATTACATTAAAAATCTTCAGGATCAGCACATGAAAGTAGCCATGCTCGGAGATGGACTGAATGATGCAGGAGCATTGAAACAAAGTAATGTAGGGATTGCTATTGCTGATGACACCAACAGTTTCACACCGTCTTCTGATGTTATTATGAATGGTGAAAAGGTGGTATCTCTTGATAATTACCTTAACGTTTGCAAAGGATCGATTACTATTGTGAAAATGACATTCATAATCAGTTTTCTATACAATATAGTTGGCCTAAGTTACGCAGTCACAGGACATATGCATCCGCTTTTTGCCGCTATCATCATGCCGGTAAGTTCTATAACCGTAGTTACTTTTACAACTCTTTCGACCTGGATTTTAGGTCGGAAATATTTTAAAAAACGCGCTTAAACGCCCTTATTTAGACTGATTTTAAATTAGCTGAAATCGGCATTTCGTGATGAATGTCATTATTTTTCACTAAATTTGAACCCCGAAAATAGGTTAATTTTGTTGTCCAATGGATATTCTATATTTAATGATCGTCTGCAGTGTTTCTTTGGCTGCGATTTTCCTGGTCGTATTTATAGTGTATGCCAAAAAAGGACAGTTTGAAGATGATGAATCTCCGGCTGTCAGAATCCTTTTCGATGATGAAAAAGTCAAGGAAAAAGATGAAACTGGCGACAAACATAAAGACGAAAAAGAAATAGGAGAAAATAATAAAATTGAGAAAAATAGTGAATAGTTGATATGGAAACACAAAAGTTTAGTTATGACAACAGTATTGTCCGTGCGTTCCTCTATGCGACCATTGTCTTTGGTTTTATAGGGTTTACGTTTGGGCTTACGGCGGCATTAATGCTTTTCTACCCTGAATTACCCGAATTCTTTTTCGGAACCGATGATACAACCATCAATAGTCTTGCATCAGGCAATATTCAAGGGTTAATAAACACTCATGGTGCATTTGGTTTTGGTAGAATCAGGATGTTGCATACCAATACCGTAATCTTTGCATTCGTATGTAATATTGTGTATGTAGGAGTATACTACTCTACGCAAAGATTATTAAAAACAAGAATGTATAGCGATACATTGTCATGGATTCATTTCTGGACCTGGCAGCTTATGATCGTTGCTACGTTCATTACATTCTTTATGGGTATTAATACTTCTAAAGAGTATGCTGAACATGAGTGGCCGATTGATATCTTAATTGCTATATCCTGGATTATTTTCGGAGTTAATATGATTTTAACTATTGCTAAGAGAAGGGTAAGACACCTTTATGTAGCCATCTGGTTCTATCTTGGTACCTGGGTTGCTGTAGCAATGCTTCATATTTTCAACAATCTTGAAGTTCCATTATCATTCGCTGGCTGGAAATCATATTCTGCATATGCAGGAGCAAAAGACGCCATTGTTCAATGGTGGTATGGTCACAATGCGGTAGCATTTGTTTTGACAACTCCGGTTTTAGGTCTAATGTATTACTTCTTACCAAAAGCGGCAGACAGACCGGTTTTCTCATATAAACTGTCTATTATTCACTTCTGGTCATTAATTTTCGTATATATCTGGGCTGGTCCTCACCACCTTCAATATACAGCACTTCCTGCTTGGGCACAGGCTGTGGGAACAGGGTTCTCCATCATGCTTATTGCACCATCATGGGGAGGGATGCTGAACGGTCTTCTTACCTTAAGGGGAGCCTGGGATAAAGTAAGGGAAAATCCTATTCTTAAATTCTTTGTAGTAGCAGTTACCTGTTATGGTATGGCCACTTTCGAAGGTCCGCTTTTAGCAACAAAAAACATCAACAAAATTGGTCACTTCACAGACTGGGTTATCGGTCACGTACATTTAGGAGCTCTTGGATGGAATGGTTTCATGGCATTCGGGGTAATCTACTATCTGGTACCTATCATGTGGAGAACAAAACTTTGGTCTGTAAAATTAGCTAACTGGCATTTCTGGTTAGGTACATTAGGAATTATTTTCTATGCAGTACCAATGTATATTTCCGGATTCACACAAGGATTAATGTGGAAACAATTCAACCCGGACGGAACATTATTATGGAAGAACTGGTTAGATACTGTAACAGCTATTATTCCTTACTTCAAAATGAGATTCCTGGGAGGTTTATTCTATATTTCAGGAGCAATTTTAATGATCATTAACGTAATTGCTACAGTAAGAAAAGGATCATTCCAAAAAGAAGTACCGGCAGAAGCACCAGCTTTGGCTAATATCGGGAACAAACGTAAAGAAGGAGAAGGCTTCCACCTTTGGCTGGAAAGAATGCCGATGTTATTAACCGTATTATCATTATTTACCATTTCAATAGGTAGTATGGTGGAGATCATCCCTACACTATCTCTTAAGAAAAGTGTCCCTACGATTTCTGCTGTAAAACCATATTCTCCGCTTGAATTAGAAGGTAGAGATATCTATATCCGTGAAGGATGTAATGCATGTCACTCTCAAATGATCAGACCGTTCAGAGATGAAATCGTAAGATTTAACGGTAAAAACGGGCAATATTCCAAAGCTGGCGAGTTCGTATATGACAGACCATTCCTGTGGGGTTCTAAGAGAACAGGTCCGGATTTACATAGAGAAGGAGGTAAAAACCCAAGCTCTTGGCATTATAAACACATGTACAATCCAAGATCTACTTCAGCAGGTTCCATTATGCCTCGTTATCCTTGGCTGATTGCAAACAATCTAGACAGATCTAAAATGGTAGATAAAATGAAGCTAATGAAGAATACATTTGATGTACCTTACACGAAAGCTGAAATTGACTCTGCTGATAAATGGGCAGATAACCAGTCTGCAAAAATTGTAAAAGATATCTTCTCTGAAGCAAATGACCTGAAAGAGGCCTATGCTAAGAGACCTCAGGGAGAACTGGAGAAAAAAGAAATTATTGCTCTTATTTCTTATCTTCAGAGATTGGGAACAGATATCAAGACCACTGAAATTAAAACAGCAAGTAATAACTAAAAAACATTAAAAGGTTCACACATGATTCCTCAGAACTTTAAAGATATATTATCCAACACAGAAAACGCAGGTTTTTACCAGACGCTGGCTCTGATTTTCTTTATGCTGTTCTTCGTAGCTTTGGTAATCTATGTTTTTAGCAGGCCTAAAAAACATTACAAGGAAGAAGAAGAAGCTCCACTTGGGGATGATGAGGATGACGATTTTAATTTAAAAAATTAAACTATTTTTTATGAAACAAAGAACACCTGTTGTTATAAACATCTTAATAATAATTGGACTTTTAATAGTTTTCTATTATTTATTTGTACAGAGCTACTCGTTCCTGGCTTCTCCATACTTCTGGGGGACCGTTGTGATCGCTGGTATCTTAGCTTATATTCACGGTGCTATTGGAGATTTGATTGAGAATAACAAATTCAAAAAACTATCTCCGGAAGAAAAAGCAGCGTATTTAGCGGAAAAGAAAGTTCCATATTTCAAAAGACTATATCAAAGTGCATTCAAAAAGCAATCTGCTTCTGAAGAAAAGGATATTCTTATCGACCACGGTTTCGATGGAATTATGGAGCTTGATAACCAATTACCAAAATGGTGGGTAGGTTTATTCTATTTTGGGACCGCTTTTTGCATTGTTTACATTGCAGCTTATACATTCACAGATTTCGCACATCCGTTAAGCGAATATGAAAAAGAATATAAAGAGCAAATGGCAAGCATTGCAAAATATGAAAGTGAGCAGCCTCCTGTAACAATTGAAACAGCAAAATACTCTGCTGATAATATTGCGGAAGGAAAAGAATTATTCAAAACAAACTGTGCATCTTGTCACAAGGAAGACGGAAGTGGAGGTATCGGACCAAACCTTACTGATAACTTCTGGATCAACCAACCTGAGAAGACGTTATTTAAGAATATTTTCCACATGGACTGGAATGGTTCTCCTACTAATCCGGCGATGAGAGCATTTGGTAAGAACGGAGAGGTATCAGGAGCTGAAATTGAAAAAATTGCAGCATATGTATATCACATCAACCAGGAATTACCACCAGTGACTCAGGCTCAGGGAGGAGCTGCTCCTCAGGGAACTGAAGCACATTGGGAAAAAGAATAATTTAAAAAATTAGAAACATATGAAAAAAACATAATTTGTTATTAGAAAAAATAGTAACGAATTATGTTTTTTCTTTTTTTAAACATATTATAACATGTCAGACATAGAAGAAATAGAAGTACGAGGCGGACAGGGACAGGTTCTGGACCCTGAAACTTACAGAGATTCTATAGGGACAATGGAGCAATCCGGAAAAAGAAAATGGGTATTCCCTAGAAAACCAAAAGGGAAATATACCAACTATAGAAACATTGTAAGCTATGTTTTATTAATTATTTACTTTTCATTGCCATTCATCAAGATCAATGGTAATCCATTATTGATGTTTAATGTAATAGACAGGGAGTTTTTTATTTTTGGACAACCTTTCTACCCACAGGACTTTTTTATCCTGACTTTAGGAGCTATTGCATCTTTGATATTTATTATTGTTTTTACCATTGCATTCGGAAGAATTTTCTGCGGGTGGATATGCCCTCAGACAATTTTTATGGAATCAATCTTCCGTAAAATCGAATATATGATCGAAGGTGACAGGAATAAGCAAATGAAGCTGGACAGACAGGAGTGGAATAGTGAGAAGATCTGGAAAAGAAGCTTAAAATGGTCTATATATATCATTATTTCCCTTATCATTACCCATTTTATGTTTATGTACATCGTGGGATATGAAGAGGTTTTAAAAATCGTATCTGAGGGGCCGTTTGCCCATCCTACCAATTTTATGGTCATGATTCTCTTTACAGCTGCATTTTATTTTGTATTTGCATGGTTCAGAGAGCAGGTATGTACCCTTGTATGCCCATATGGAAGGCTTCAGGGAGTATTGATTGATAAAGATACCATTAATGTTTTCTACGATTTCAAAAGAGGAGAAAACAGAGCGAAATGGAGAAAGGGTGAAGACAGAAAAGCAGTTGGAAAAGGAGATTGTATTGATTGTCATCAATGTGTGGTCGTATGTCCTACAGGTATTGATATCAGAGACGGACAGCAGCTGGAATGTGTAAACTGTACAGCCTGCATTGATGCATGTGATGAAGTAATGGAAAAAGTGGGTCTTCCAAAAGGACTGATCCGATACGCCTCTGAAAATGAGATCGAAAAGCAGACCGAGTTTAAATTTACAGGAAGAATGAAAGGCTTTACAATATTCCTGTTCCTTTTAGTAGGCTTTCTGGGATATCTTCTTTACAGCCGTGGTGAAATGGAAGCCAAATTTATCAAACCGGCAGGAAGCACCTTCTTTGTAAGAGATGGTAAAATTACCAATACTTATAATTATACATTCCTTAATAAAACAAATGAGAAGAAAATTGTTACCATAAAAGTAATGGAACCTTCTCACGGTGAAATCACATATAGTGCTTCAAGCAAGATTCAGGTGGACAGAGATAAAATTTCCAAAGGAACCATTAATATCAGCTTCCCTGAAGATGAAATGAAGCTTTCTAAACAGAATATCACGATTGGAGTGTATGATCTGAAAGGAAATCTTATTGATTCTTATCAAACCTATTTTGAGGGACCTTTTAAACTACAATTTTAATTTTTAAGAAATCTCTGTGCTTCTATCATCAGCTTTGCATCACAGAGATTTCTTTACTACAATAAAAATCCGGAAAAATGAAGAACTTTAGTTGGGGACACGGTGTCGTAATTGCATTATTTGCATTCATCGCTTTTATATTATCCATGTTATTTCTTTTCCCGAACGGGCAGAAAAATTCTGAAATGGTGACGGATAATTATTATGAAGAAGAGTTACAGTACCAGGATGTGATTGATGCTAAAAAAAGAGCCGATGAGCTGCAGGAAAAGCCTGTATATTCTCAGGATAAAAACGGGATCAGGATAACCTTTCCCAAAAAACATAATAATTCTAACACTACAGTAAAGTTTGTTTTAAACAGAACCGACGATCAGAATTTAGATATTAAAAAGTCTGTACAGCTTGATGCTAATCAATCATTTTTAATTCCATCTCAGGTATTGAAAATGGGAAATTATACTTTAAGGCTGAGTTGGACAAAAGACAAAACAGACTATAGAATGGACTATGACGTAATATGGAAATAGGACTTATCATATCTGCTGTTGCTTTAGGTTTCGCTTCCGGATTCCATTGTATCGGGATGTGTGGGCCTATTGCTTTATCGATGGGATTAACAAAAAAACAGGCGGCCAATTTTTATTTGCAAAACCTTACCTATCAATTCGGAAGAATTTTCACCTACTCTTTACTGGGTGCTCTTTTAGGAATTATCGGCCAAGGTTTTGAGATGGCAGGCTTCCAGAAGTATTTAACTATTATTGCCGGAGTCTTACTTATTATTATGGCTCTGTTTTCTTTTGGAGGGAAAGATTTTGCATCAAAACTTCCTTTTCTATCCAAATTCCTGTACACTGTAAAATCAAATCTTGGAAGGCTGCTTCAAAAGGCGGATTACCGCTCCAGATTCAGTACAGGGATCCTCAATGGGTTTCTACCATGCGGAATGGTTTATATGGCTCTTACTGCAAGTCTGGCAGGAGGTGGAATATGGCAGGGTGCTTTATATATGGCCTTATTCGGACTAGGTACTCTTCCGTTCATGTTTGCTGTTGTATTAGTGGGAAACCTGATGAATCAGGCTTTCAGGATAAAAGTACTAAAAGCAGTCCCGGTTATTATGATCATTCTAGGTGGTTTATTCATTTTGCGTGGTCTTGAATTAGGAATTCCCTACGTTTCTCCAAAAGCTGAAGCCATGACCATATCACCTGGTCATAACGCGGCTGAACACTGTCATTAATAGGAACTATTATACAACCATGAAACTGATTGCCTTATTTTTAATAAGTCTGTTTTTACTGCAGTCTTGCATTGTAAATTCTGAAATTGTTTATCATAAAGATGCCTCCTCTACTTCTGTAACAGATATTGATAACCGGGGATTTATGACGGAAATGAAAGCAATGACTCCCGATTCATTACAACAAGATGAATTTAGTGAAATGGAGAAACTTCCTGATACGTGGACCAATATTTATGAACTGGAGAAACGTGAGGGAAGACTAAAGACAAAGAGTCCGGATAGCATAAAAATCATGAAAAAGATTTTCCTGAAATCAAAAAAGGAAAATAATGAGCACTCAGGACTTGCATTTAAACTGGAGCGTTTCACGCCTGATGATTATCTGGCCCTTAAAAACTTTATCAAAGAAGAAAAACTGCCTTTAGATCAGAATATCTTCAACAAGTGGGATGGAAAAACATTGATTATCAATACAGAAAACTTTAACCTGAAAAATCTTGAGGAAGCTCTTCGTTCCAAAAGCCCGGAAGATGGGACCGCAAATACCGCAGGTATGGTGGGTATGTTTTTCAAAAGTATTGAAACCTCTTTAAAATTTGAAAATAAAATAAAATCTGTTACAGGTAAACATGACTGGCTTAAGCAGATCGATGATTATTCTGTGAGGATAGAATATGATGTAAAAGCCATGTATGACCAAGAAGCAAAATTTAAAAAAGCTGATAAGGAAATTATTATTGTTACAGAATAAAAAACCCACCGGATCCGGTGGGTTTCTTTATCATTTGGATGATCTAGTTTATTACATCAAATCTTGCATACTCTGCAACCTTTTTAGGAAGCTTAATACCTTCCGGTGTCTGATTATTCTCAAGCAAGGCAGCCATAATTCTTGGCAGAGCCATTGCAGATCCATTTAGGGTGTGTACCAATTGAGATTTACCATCCGCTTTATAACGGCACTTCAATCGGTTAGCCTGAAAGGTTTCAAAATTAGAAACTGAACTTACTTCCAGCCACATCTCCTGAGCTGCACTCCAAACTTCGAAATCATAAGTCATAGCAGATGCAAATCCTGTATCTCCGCCACAAAGTCTTAATACTCTGAACGGAAGTTCAAGATCAGTAAGAATTTCTTTAATATGCTCTACCATTTCCTCCAGTACAGCATAAGAATTTTCAGGTTTTTCAATTCTTACAATCTCCACTTTTTCAAACTGATGAAGGCGGTTCAGTCCTCTTACATGAGCTCCGTAGCTTCCCGCTTCTCTTCTGTAACATTGGGAAAAAGCTGTATTTTTAACCGGAAGATCCTTTTCATCAAACAGCACATCACGGTACAGGTTGGTTACAGGAACTTCGGCCGTTGGAATAAGGTATAATTTATCTTCATTGATATAATACATCTGCCCTTCCTTATCAGGTAATTGTCCTGTTCCGAATCCAGATGCTTCGTTTACAACATGAGGAGGATTAACCTCAGTATATCCTTTTTCCACGTTTTTATCTAAAAAATACTGAACCAGGGCTCTCTGTAGTCTTGCTCCTTTTCCTAAATAAACAGGAAAACCTGCTCCGGAAATCTTAACTCCTAATTCAAAATCAATAAGGTTATATTTTTTTGCCAATTCCCAGTGAGGAATAGCTCCTTCGCCAAGTCCCTCTACAGGATGAGACTGGAAAATAATTTCATTGTCATCAGCAGATGCCCCACTCTTCACCAATTCATTAGGAATATTCGGGAGCTGATATAAAATGTCTGATAAAGCTTTTTCCTTTACTTCTAACTGAGATTTCAATTCTGAACTCGACTCTTTGTACTGTGCTGTTTTAGATTTTGCAGATTCCGCTTCTTCTTTCTTTCCTTCTTTCATTAAAAGCCCAATTTCTTTGGAGATTTTGTTGATTTCGGAAAGCTGGGAATCTAATTCAAACTGGATTCTTTTTCTTTCGTCGTCAGCAGCGATAGCTTCGTCTACCAACTCAAGATTCTTGAATTGTCTTTTTTTAAGACCTTCTAAAACGCGTTCCTTATTGTCGCGTAAAAAATTGACTTGTAACATTTTATTTAGATGTTAAATATTAGATGTTTAGCTTATGTCAAGCTAACAATTGTACAAATTTAAAACTATTTTACGATAGTGAAAGTATTTATGGAATTTGGTGCCTCCGCTTCTTTTGAAAAGACTTCCTTTTTATTATAAAGCACTTTCGAGACCTGGAATAATGTAGGACTTTTTCTATACTGGATCTCCAGAGTATCAATAATTGTATCACTCACACTATTTACTGTTCTTCTCAGTTCCAGAGTCATTCTGGAATAATAGGAATTCCCCGTTCCCGGATTACTTGGGCTTACAGAATCAAGCCTGATTCTTTTAGCACCTGCAATGTACTCCATATAAAAAACAGAGTCAGGGGTCATCTTGAGTGATACATTTACAGGAGAAACATCCCGGTCTCCAAACATATCATTTACAGAATATCCGTTATAAGACCCGGATTTTTTACTGTTCAGTAAATCCTGGCCAGCCGAATTTTTCATATACATATTCAATATCTGATCAATTCTCTGTAAAGATTCATCATCACTTTTACAGCTTAAAAGTGCGAAACCCAAAACCAATATTCCAAAAATAATATTTCTCATTCACAACAAAGATAAAAATATTAATCTTTAAGCAGCCTGTTTATTTTTCAAAATATTTCTGATACCATAGCTCAAAAGTTACCAGTTGCCATATTTTCACCCAGTCGTATTCATTTTCCAGGTTACTCCACCATTGATCTATAACATCATTTTTGAAAAAATTCCTTTTTTTCAGGCTTTCCAGATTTTCAGCAATAAATATCCTGACTTTTTTCTCATTTTTAATAAAATGATTTAATGGAAACGAAAAACCCCGCTTAGGCATGTTCAGGACTTCAGAAGGCAGATACCGATCTGCTGTTCTACGCAATAAAGGTTTATTCTGGACTCCATTGAACCGGAAATGCTCAGGCAGTGAAGCAACATAATCAATCATTTTATTGCTCAGATACGGATAACGGAATTCTACTCCATATTTCATCGCGCTAAGGTCATCTCTGAAAACATGATGAGAAGACAGGGAATACTTCATATCATATTCAAAATATCCTGAATAATTACTGGATTCTGACAAATGGTAAGCAGATAAATCCGGATTTATATGGCTGTAAATATCAGATTTTAAAACATTCTTAACTTCTGATGGAGACATACTGACCTGGCTCTGGCGAAAAAAATCAAACATAGATTTCTGAGAAAAATAATTCTTCACCTTTTCTGAAAACTTATCCGTTGTAAAGATAAAGTGCCTGGCAAAATTAAAATTCCGCATTAAAAGCCATTTTTTAAGCTTTAAGGTGTGGGAATATCCCCCAAAAAGTTCATCTGCTCCATTTCCGCTCAATACAACTTTTAAATGCTGATTTTTGGCATAATCTGCGGCATGGACCAGAACCTCTAAACTGCTGTAAGGTTCTTCAAAATGTTGAATATCTTCTTTTAAATGTTCCAGAACTTCCTTATCGCCTACTTCATTAACCTGATGAGAAACTCCGAATTTTTTGGCAGCCAATACTGCATTATTTATTTCTTCGTCAGAAAACGGATAAGAAATGGTAAAAGTTTTAATACCTGTATTGAATGATTTGGATTTAGCAGCCAGTAATGTAGAATCTATTCCTCCACTCATCATAATTGCTACCGGAACATCCGCATACAATTGTTCTGATATACTTTCGGATAAAAGTGCATCTATTTTTTTAACAGCTTCTGATTCTGTAATATTTTTTTCTGTACGTGCAGGCAATTCCCAAAATTTTTGTGTCGTTACCTTCTGAGTCTGCAGATCAATAGTCATAAAGGAAGCGGGTTCTAAAGAAAAAATGCCTTTAAAACAAGTTTCAGGAGCCAATGTAGTCTGAAAAAGAAAATTTGTATACACTCCATTCCAGTTAATTTCAGCATCTACAAACTCATTCTTAAGCAGCCCTTTTATTTCTGAAGCCCAAACTAATCCCTGATTACTTTGGTAATAAAAAAGAGGCTTCATTCCAACCCTGTCCCGGGCAAGAATAATTTTTTGATCTGCAATATCAACAATGCACATTGCAAACATACCGTCTAACTTTTCAAACATACCATACCCCCATTCCTGATAAGATTTCAGAATAACCTCTGTATCAGAAAGACTTCTAAAAACATGTCCTGAATCTTCAAGCAATTTTCTGAGCTTACGAAAGTTATAGATCTCTCCATTGAAAGTAATAATTGTCTGTTCATTTTCAGAAGTCATAGGCTGATGCCCTTTTTCACTAAGGTCAATGATTGAAAGCCTGCGAAAGCCTAAGGCAATATCTGAATTTTCATTCCCCAGCAGAGGAAACTGCTGTTTAATAGCAGGGATAGAATCATTCCCTGAAAAAGAGCAACCCTGATTATTTACATAAAGCCAGAAGCCTTCATCATCCGGACCGCGATGTCTGATCGCCCGGTTCATCTCCGTAATATTTTCAGTGGAAATACTTTTATGGAATGAATAATAACCGCAGATTCCGCACATAATAAATTTAATAGGTTTGTAAAAATAGGGAAATGACTTTATTTATGGTTGTCAGACAGGATTATTTCTTTAAAAACTTCTCTCTCAAGAAAACGATATCGTCCCTGGTAATCATATAATCCCTCAATTTAAATTCTGTATAACGGTAAAACTTTACAAATAATAGAATTGCAGATACTAAATAAGATAATACAGTAACCAGACAGGCCCCCGGAATTCCCCATATCGGAATAGCAATAAAGGAAAAAAGAACGGTGATAAGCAATCCTGCCACTGATTTAACATTCAGAATTCTGAGTTCCCTGATTCCGGAAAAGTAATATCCTACAATGTCACTCACCGCAATAGCGAAAATTCCCGGGCATAAAAAGAGCATGATTTTTTTTGTATCCCTGAATTCCTGACCAAAGATCAGGGTATAGACCTGTGAAGGAATAATAAGTATCCCCAATACAAATCCCAGCATTAAAAAGACAGTCAGTTTGAGTGCTGACTTTGTTTTCTGTATTGATTCTTCCCTACTTGTACTATTCACCACATCAGAATATAAGACCACGGCAATACTTCGTGTAATGGTCCATATTGCTTCCGAAAAAGTAACGCCAATAGAAAATATTCCCACACTTGCAATTCCTTCATAATATTCTAAAAAATAGAAAGAAAGCCGGTAATTAAGGAATTGTATAAATGCACTCAACTGTGTTTTCCAACCGTATTCAAACATATTTCTGGATACGGTTTTAGAAAATTTGATCTCAGAAATACTGCATTTTCTGATGATCTGAAAAAAGCTAATGGCAAATAATACTGCCAGACAAAAGATATGTGCCAGAAAGTAAACAGAAACGTCTTTCATCCGGAAAAAATAAACGAAGATTCCGATAAAAAGGATATGCACAAGTTGCTGTAAGACAGTATAAATATTAAATTTCTTTATATTCTGTGTTCCTATAAATAAGTTGATATTCGTTGATAAAAGGGAAGAAAAAACGGATATTCCGATCAGATAAAAAATATATTCACTCTGGATCGAAGCAATACCGAAGAGAACAGGAACCAATGTTCCGGTAATAACAGACCATAAATAGGCATACAGTAAAATCTGTTCTATCTTAAATTTGGAAGCAAAATATGAGGTACTGCTTCCTGAGAAAATGCTGCTGAAAAAGCTGACTGCTGCTACATTAGCCACAACAATAGAAATAATCCCCTTTCCTTCGCTTCCCCACATATTGGTAGAAAAGATCACCAGACTGAAACTAAGGATCAGGATAAGAAAACGGGAAACGAAAGTTTTAATAACAGTAAGTTTCATGACTTTATTTTTCAAGAGATCTTTTCACAAAATCAAGAAAGGAGTTACGAATAATTCCCCAGTTAAATTTTTCCTTAAAATCTTTTCTTGCCTGTAATGCATTCCTGTCATATACCTCCGGATGTTTCACATAGCTGATAATAATATTTGCAATCTGTTCTGCATTTTGCGGATGAACAAGATTTCCGAATGACAACTTCCCCAGATGTTCCCGGATCCCTTTCAGATCAGAATAAATAACCGGTTTCCCTGCTCCCATAAAATAAAATAATTTTATAGGAAGAGAATGATTATTTTCAAAATTAATCTCTCTCAGGTCAAAACAAATATCTGCGTTTGAAAATGCCTCCGTGAAGTTTTCAAAGGAAGTGGGCTTTTTTATCTCCACAGCCTCAAAGGAGTACTTTTTAAGAAGTTCGGAAAAATAAATCTCATCGCTTTTTTGTCTTGCCGATCCTATGATCAGGATCTTAACCTCCAGCTGAGGAAATTCTTGCCGTACATAATCTGCTGCCTTAAAAAAGTTTCCAATTCCTTTATCCTTTGAAATCATTCCTGTATAACAAAGGGTAATTTTACCAGATTCAAGTTTTTTTATACTTTCTTTGACATATATTTCATCCGGATAATACGGGAGTATTATTTTCTTTTTAAACCAGAAAAGATAACCCAGAGGAAATTGTTTTGTTTTTTCACCAAAAATAAAATGAGTGCTGAGAAAACCAGCATACAATTGTATCAGAAAAAATTTTACGGCCTGGAAAATCTTTACCGGAAACCTGTAAACTTCAAGCATAGACATTGCAGGGTACCACTCGGTAATATCGTATATACAACTGATCTCCCGTTCTCTTACTATTTTTTTTGCAGCAATGACAGCTAAGGGTTCCGAACAGATAATGCAATCGGGAGAAAAGGCATTACAAACCTTTCTAAAAACATTTATCTTAGTCTCAATACTTTCTTCCAATACCGAATAAGCTTCTATATCAACTCCATATATAACTCCTTGATATTCTGAATACAAACTACAAATCTTCACCTCGTACCCTATATCTCTGAGGGCTTTAGCCTGATGATAAAAAATCCTGTCATCATCATAATTGTGTGAAGTTGTTAAAAAAAGTACTTTCGGCATTAGTTATATTGGGATAGATACAAAGATACATTAAAACAAAAAAGTGGAATATCTTCCACTTTTGTTTATGGTGCTATGATAAACACTATTTTATAGATGCTGCCCAGCTTTTTTCCAGAGGAAGAAGAAAATGACTTAAGAAATCAAGATATGTATTTTTAGAGAAATCAAACACCTGGATGTCAGCTGAAAGTTCTCCGTTTCTCAATTGAGATTTAAAATCCTGAAGCTTTAATGTTTTTACTTCCCCGTTTTCTATAAAGCTGGCTTTCATTCTGTCAAAAAGCCCAAGCTGATATGTTTCGTCAATTTCTCTCATTACTTTACCAAGAGCATCTATACTGCATCCTGAAGCCATTTCCTTCTCTTCATCCACGCAGATAATGATAAACTGATTCTTTTCAATTTTAAAAGAGGAAGAAAGCGGTTTCCCATGAGCAGCCCATGTCGCAAGAAAATCAAAAAGCTTTTCTGTAATTGCTTTTGCCTCTTTCGTTTCAAATGGCCTTGAAGCCGGATATATGATCACTCTGTAGTCGTTGGTCTCTACAATATTGGATTCTTCAATTTTCATATCTAAACTATTATTTTTTAGGGTACATACCATCCATAGCTATTTCCGTCTTTCAGAAATATACTGCCGGAGATTTATATCCTGCCAATTAAATATCAAAATTAAGAAATATTCTTGAGTTGATAACAAATAAAAAACTCAGGCTATTACCTGAGTTCTTGTTTGTATTGTATCAATATACTATAAATCCTCTGCTTCGGCAAGAAGTTCTACTATATCTTTGACTGCTACTTCTGTATTTTTATTAAAGTGCTTTACTCCGTCTGTCATCATTGTATTGCAGAAAGGACATCCTGTTGCAATTACTTTAGGTTCAAATGAAAGAGCCTCTTCTGTTCTTTCAATATTGATATCTTTATTTCCTTTTTCAGGTTCTTTAAACATCTGCGCCCCTCCAGCTCCACAGCAAAGCCCGTTTGTTCTGCAACGTTTCATTTCTACAAGTTCTGCATCAAGCTTTTCAAGCAATAACCTTGGTGCTTCATACTCATCATTGGCTCTTCCAAGATAACACGGATCATGGAATGTAATTTTCTTTCCTTTAAAAGCTCCTCCTTCAATCTTTAATCTTCCTTCTTCCATTAATGTTTTAAGGAACTGGGTATGGTGAACCACTTCATAGTTTCCGCCCAGACCAGGATATTCATTTTTAAGGGTATTGAAACAATGTGGGCATGCCGTCACAATTTTTTTAACTTCATAAGCATTCAGAACCTCAATATTAGTAAGGGCCATCATCTGAAAAACAAATTCATTCCCGGCTCTTTTAGCAGGATCTCCGGTACAGCTTTCTTCCTGTCCTAAAACGGCAAATTCAACTCCTATTTTATTCAGTATCTTGCAAAATGCTTTTGTAATTTTTTTAGCCCGGTCATCGAAACTTCCGGCACATCCAACCCAAAATAAAACTTCCGGGGATTTTCCTTCGGCAGCATATTCTGCCATTGTTTTAATTTGCATTTTCTTTTTGTTTAATTAATAAGTTAGCATAGTATTCCTTTGCTTTTTTCATAACCTCTACAGGGACAATAGAAACATATAAAGGATTGGCTTCATCGTAGTTAAGATACTTCCAGGTATTTCCAGTAGATTTATCATTAAGGGCAAGGATCATACTTTCCTTACTCATTTCAACGGTTGTATCATTTAAGAATTTTGCTTTCATTCCCTGAGCTTCCATCATTCCCAGCATCATTTGTTTTTTATCTTCATCAAATGTCTCTTTTAAAAAGGTCATTCTCATTTTCATAGGATAAGTAGTAAAAGCATATTTAGTATTTTCTTCAGTCGTAAAGATATCAGAAACTTCAAATGTACTTTTATCAGAATCTACCATTTCCAGTTGAAACTCATCATTCTTTTCAAACATTTTTTTGAATCTGTCAGTCAGCATTGCCCTGTCAACTTTTTCAAATATAGCCGGATGAGTCATGTTTAGCATCCCATCGTAGTCCTTTTTTTGAAATAAGAACATGAATGATTGGGAATCTTCAAGAATCTTTTTCTGGTCAGGAGACTGAGCCCACAAAACCCCAGAAAGCACAAACAGGAATAAGAAGAATAGCTTTTTCATGATTTAATCATTTGCCCAGTTCAAACGATCTGCCTGATTATACTGCCACGGAGCAGCATTGTTTTCCACATTGGTCATCATCAGATTAAGTTCCTGTGGGGCAGCAGACTGTTCCATAACCAGGAATCTTCTCATTTCAAAAATAATGGAAAGCGGATCCAGTAATACAGGGCAGGCTTCTGTACATGCATTACATGTGGTACAAGCCCAAAGTTCTTCTTTTGTAATATAGTCATTCAGCAATTTCTTACCGTCATCCACAAATTTTCCGTTCTTATCTATATTTCTTCCCACTTCTTCCAGCCTGTCCCTTGTTTTCATCAGAATTAACCTCGGGGATAATTTTTTACCTGTAATATTGGCAGGACAAACAGAAGTACAACGTCCACATTCTGTACATGAATATGCGTTAAGCAACTGTACCTGATTAAGGTCAAAAATATCTTCTGCACCAAACTTTGAAGGTACAGCCTCCGCCTCTCCTTCAGCAGGAGCAGCGTATGGATCTGCATTGGGATCCATCATTAATCTGATTTCTTTAGTTACGGACTCAAGGTTATTGAATTTCCCTTTCTTGTTAAGATTAGCATACCATGTACTTGGAAATGCAAGGATAATATGCAGATGTTTTGAATAATATAAATAATTCATGAAGAAAAGGATTCCTACAAAATGGAACCACCATGCTCCTTTTTCAATAAAGAATAAGAAGCCATCGCTGAAACCACTGAAGAGCGGACCTAAGACTGTAGCACTAATAGGAAAACTACCATGCGCCGGAAGAAGACCTCTCTGTTGTAACACCCACTCCGCACCATTCATTTTAAAGAAAGCCATCATCAGGGCAAATTCTATAATAAGAATCCAGTTGGCATCCTGTTTTGGCCATCCGAAAAGCTCTTTCATAGTTAGCCTTTTAACCCCGTAAAAATTTCTTCTGATAAAAAATACAACAACTCCGATAACCACAAGAATTGCCAGAATTTCCAATGTCGCCGTAAAAAAACTGTAAAACCCGTTTCCTAAAACTGTAGCCAGAAAACGGTGAGTACCAAACAGTCCGTCAACAATAATTTCTATAAGTTCAATATTGATAATTATAAAACCCACATATACGAAAAGATGCAGTATTCCGGCAACAGGACGTTTTACCATTTTACTCTGGCCCATTGCCACTCTGGCCATAGTACTCCAGCGCTCAGATTTTCTGTCGTTTCTGTTAATCTCATGACCTAACCTGATATTTCTGTAAATTTTTTGAAGGCTTTTGGCAAACAGTCCAAATCCGGCCACTAATAAAATCAGGAAAATAATGTTATCGATGTACTGCATAAGGCGTATTAGTCTTTATTGTTTTTACCGAAAACAGAGAAATTAATATATCTCTTAGGATTCGCTTTCATATCTTCGATCAATGAATTCAAATTGGAAGAAGCAGAATTCAGGTTGTTATAAAGCTGTTCATCCTTCATAAGCTTACCTAAGCTCCCCTGCCCGTTATCTATACCACTGATCACCTGATTCAGTTTTCCAACCGTAGCATCCAGACTTGCAATAGTAGCATTCAGCTGTTTGGTATCAATACTCTGTGCAAGATTTCCATATTTATCCAGCGTTACTTTTCCACTCTGCATAGTAAGGCTTGCGTCATCCAATACTTTCTGAAGTTTAGGATCATTATGCCCTACCAGGGTATTTACGCTTCCAGCCGTGGTCTCCAATGCCCCCACTGTTTTATTAAGATTGGATAACAAGGCTCTGATTTCGGCTCTGTTCTGTGCATCTACCAGCTGATTGGCATTGGCCATCAACGAATCTACTTTATGCAACACCCCCTGTAACTGATCTTTCACAGGACCAACCTGAGAAGAAAGGCTTCCCATCATCCCTAGTTTAAATGCTCCTTTCAGGGTATCACCATCTTTCGCTGTAGCACCTCCATACACAAGGTTAACCCTCATTTCTTTACCTGACATGAGTCCGGGTTCAAAGATTTCAAGGGTAGAGTTTTTTGAAAATTCAAACTTGTTATCAACTGTAATTTTAACAACAAAGCTGATTTTTCCGTCTTTTGCTGTCTGAGGAATGATCTTGTCCACCTGACCTACTTTAAGTCCATTGATGGATACCGCAGCAGATTGCGCAAGGCCTTCTACATTATCATATTTTGCGTAAAATATATTATCGGTAGTAAAAAGGCTTTTCCCTTTCATGAATTGAAACAACAACACAAAGCCTACGATAGCTAGAAGTGTAATCACACCAGCTTTTAATTCTTTACTGAACTTCACTTGCTAATTTTTTTCTAATAAGCAAATATAATACATTTTAAATAAATCTTTTCCTTTATTGTTCTGCGTTAAATACAAAAAAGCGACAAAAAAAATTGTCGCTTTTATATTCATGAAATTTATTTTCTTATTGTTGCTGATTTCCCAGCTTATTCCAGATCTCAATTCTATAATCCTTAATATCTGCATTATCCTGAAGACTCTTTAACCAAGCCTGTCCGAACATACCTGCATTTCTTTGGGTAATAGATTCTGTAAATTGTTTAACATCTCCCGGCTGTTTATTAACCGTCTCAGATTTTTTGATCAGAACATAAACTCCCGTTCCTCCTTCAACCGGTTTTGAAAGTACTCCTTTCTTAACTCCAAATGCAGCTCCGGCCACTTTAGGCTCCATAGCACCTGCTACAGATGGATTTAACAGGTTTACCTGAGCAGATTGTTTTGAAGCGGCAAACAGTTTTGCAATCTGATCTAAGTTTGAAGCTTTAGCAGCTGCGATTTTATCAGAAATCTGTTTTGCAGCCAGTTTATTTTTAACAATAACTTCAATCTGATCTCTTACTGATTCAGGATCTGCAAGTCCTGCTTCCTGTTTCCCGTTCAGATATACTACAATTTTATCACCTGTTCCGTCTACAGTGAAAAGTTCTGTATCCCCTTTAGATCTTTTCTTATCAAAAGCCCATGTTAGAATTTCAGGGTCCTTTTCAGTTCCTAAGCCCTGAAGCTGCCCTTCAAACCTTTTTGCGGCCTTTGGGTTAGAGAACTGATAGTTTCCTTTCTTGGCAATGTTCACGAAATCGTTGAAAGATTTGCCCTGAACCTGTTGAATGAATTTTCTTGATTTTTTATCTGTTTCAGCTTCAGTTGCATCTGAAGGTTTAACCGCTTTCACTAAGTTGGCAACTTTATATCCCATTGATCCGGCTTTTTTATCCTCAATATTGATGATATGATAACCGAATTGTGTTTCCACTACCCCTGTAGCTCCTTTTGGATTATTTGCAAGATAAGCAAGAAATTCCGGAACAAAAGGTGTTTCTGGAGTTGTCCAGCCAAGACTTCCTCCTTGCGCAGCAGAATTCGGATCATTGGAAAGTTTAAGGAATTCCGTAAACTTGGCAGGGGTTGCTTTAACAATAGCTCCAATAGAGTCTGCAAGTTTCTTTGCTTCCTCTTTTGATCTTGTTACCCCTTCTCCTGCCGGACTTCCTTTGAAAGCAATAAGGATATGTCTTGATAGTGTAGAATCTGAAGCCTTCTTTCCTACCAGCTTGGAAACTACGTAGAAATCCTGTTCTTTATAAGGACCGAATGTTTGTCCTATCGCTGCTGTAGCAATCTGGCCTTGTATCGTTGCCGGCAATTGATTAGGTGTTACATACTGAGGATTGAATGGCATATCAGAGTTCGCCATTACAAACATTGAGTCGTTTTTCGTGTTCTGGAAGTTTTCTGTACCTCCGCTTGCATCTGTACCTCCTGAATATAGTTTTGTAATTTCTTTAAGCGCTGCTGCATCATCTGCCGCACTAGGCTTGGAAGGGAAATATACAATTCCTATATTTCTGCTTGGCTCTGCCTTGAACATCACAGGATGCTGCTTGATATAATTTGCAAGATCTTCAGTGGTAACATTAATTTTTGTTTTCTGAAGATATGCAGCATAGTCAACTTTTACAAAGTCAATATCAGCAAGCTGATCTCTCTGCTTCATCAGCTCCTCAGCTTCTTTTTTACCTGTAGTGATCCCTGCTGAAATATTGGTAAACACCTGTCTAGCCATCAATCTGTATTCAATGGTCTTTCTTGTTTTCAGCCACTGAGCATATGCTTGCGGGTTGGTGTTTTGTAATGTTTCAATTTCTTTTTTAAGCTCTTGAGTTTTAAAATTACCTTTCTCATCAAAGAACTGCTGGTTTTGAGCAAACATCTGATCGTACTGGATCTGGTTCCAGAAATAATCATCAGTCATCTCAAATCCTAATTTCTCAAATTGTTGTTTGATAAGTTTAGATTGTACAAGTAACTGCCAAGCCTGCTCTTCAAGACCTGTTTTTGGACGGCCTTGTTGTTCAGCTTGCTGTTGCAGCACGAAAAGCTGATCGTTGAACTCTTCGCGGGTAATTTTTTCACCATTTACTTTTCCTAAAACGTCAGGATTTTTACCAAAAACCTTGTCGATACTATCGGGGTTCACCAAAAACGCCAAAAGCGCTAAGGCTATTACTCCCATTAAAAGCCAAGGCTTACTCCTAATCTGTCCTAAAATTGCCATTTTATAAATTATAGTTTTTTATCAGTTTGCGAAAATACACATTTTTAAGAAATTACAGAAGCAGAAGTTCTTTATTTTAATTTTTAATCATCAAGAATATTTAAAAAAGGAAATTTTGACCATTTTTTTTAGTAAAAAACAAATGGCATAAGTATTGTGCGTTTTAGTATATTATAATACACCACACGTTTTTAGTGCTTATTATAAAAAATCAACTTAACGATTAAATACGAAAATGACAATTTGTCATTCGATTGACTATGACAGAATTTGAAGATATTAGTTTAGAAGAAATGATCAGCGACGGTTTTGATATTGTTGCGGAGGAAATCAACCTTTCCGACTTTTCGGAAACTGATAAAAATTCCGAACAAAAGATATTCCCTATACTTCCGGTAAGAAATATGGTAATGTTTCCCAATGTTGTAATTCCTATTACTGCAGGAAGAAAAACTTCAATACAACTTTTGGAAGAAGCTCAGAAGAATGGAGATTTTATTGGAATTGTAAGCCAGAAAAATTCAGATCAGGAACAACCTTCCGAAAAAGACATTTATCTTACGGGAACTCTCGCTAAGATCATTAAAATCATAAGATTACCTGAAGGAAACATTACAGCAATCACTAAAGGATTCCACAGGTTCAAGATCAAAAAAATTACTGAAACCCAACCTTACTTTAAGGCAGAAATTTCAAAGTTAAAAGATACCAAACCAAAGAATCAGGAAGAGTATGAAGCCCTTCTTGAAAACATTAAAGACCTTGCTTTAAAGATTATTGAACTGGATCCGAATATTCCCAATGCTGCTAATTTTGCGATCAAAAACATCAATAACAATGATGACCTTTTGAACTTCATCTGTACAAATGCAAGTTTTCCTTCCGTAGAAAAACAAAAACTACTGGAAGAAAAAAGTACAATGGAAAGAGCCAATAAATGCTATGAAATGATGCATGAGGATTTCAGAAAACTTGAATTAAGAAACCAGATCCATCAGAAAACTTCAAAAGATCTTGACAAACAGCAGAGAGAGTATTTTCTGAATCAACAGATCAGAACAATCCAGGAGGAACTGGGAGGAGGCCCGGAGAGTGATGTTGAAGATCTTATTGCTAAAGCAAAGACAAAAAAATGGAGCCAGGAAGTAGAAGATCATTTCCAGAAAGAGATCAGCAGGCTGCAACGCCAAAATCCGAATTCTCCGGACTATAATGTTCAGAGAAACTACCTGGACTTTTTCACAGATCTTCCCTGGGAAACATATACCAAAGATATATTCGATATTGCAAAAGCAGAAAAAGTTCTGGATAAAGCCCATTTCGGATTAGAGGATATCAAAAAAAGAATCCTGGAACACATGGCCGTGCTGAAGCTAAAGAACAACATGAAATCTCCTATCCTGTTACTGGTAGGTCCTCCGGGTGTGGGTAAAACATCTTTAGGTAAATCTATAGCCGATGCTTTAGGAAGAAAATACGTAAGGTTATCTTTGGGAGGATTGCATGATGAAAGTGAGATCCGCGGACACAGAAAAACCTATATCGGAGCAATGGCCGGAAGGATTCTGCAATCCATCAAAAAATCCGGTACATCCAATCCTGTAATTGTTCTGGACGAGATTGACAAAATCGGACAGGGCCTTCACGGAGATCCAAGTTCCGCACTCTTAGAAGTTCTTGACCCTGAGCAGAATAAATCTTTCTATGATAATTTCCTTGAAATGGGTTATGACCTGTCTAAGGTGATGTTTATTGCAACGGCCAATTCGCTTTCAACAATACAAACTCCCCTGTTAGACAGAACAGAGATTATTCAGATTGCAGGTTATACGCTGGAAGAAAAAATTGAGATCGCAAAAAGACACCTGATCAGAAAACAACAGGAAGAAAACGGACTTGATGCAAAATCATTCAAACTTGGAAATTCTGAACTGAAACATATTATAGAAGCTCATACATCAGAAAGCGGTGTGAGAACTTTAGAAAAAAGAATTGCTTCCATAGCAAGATGGGTAGCATTACAGACCGCTCTGGTAAAAGAATACGATGCTAAAATTTCGATTGAAAAGGTAGATGAGATCCTGGGAGTTCCAAGACCTAAAAGCTTATCTGAGATAACAGGGGTTCCCGGTGTAGTAACAGGGCTTGCCTGGACCAGCGTCGGAGGAGACATTTTATATATTGAAAGTATTCTGAGCAATGGAAAAGGAGCTTTAACAATGACCGGTAATCTGGGAACTGTGATGAAAGAGTCTGCTACGATTGCATTAGAATATATCAAGGCTAAACATGATGAACTGGGAATAGCCCAGGAAGATCTGGATAAGAAGAACATCCACGTCCATGTTCCGGAAGGAGCTACTCCTAAAGACGGGCCGTCTGCAGGGATCGCAATGTTAACATCTATGGTATCTTCCTTCAAGAACAAAAAAATAAAACCTCATCTTGCCATGACAGGAGAAATTACACTAAGAGGTAAAGTTCTTCCTGTAGGCGGAATTAAGGAAAAGCTTCTTGCTGCTACAAGAGCCGGAGTTAAAGAAGTTATTCTTTGCGAAGCAAACCGAAAAGACGTAGAGGAGATCAAAAAAGATTATCTGAAAAATCTGAAAGTTCATTATGTGAGCAGAATGGAAGAAGTCATTGAGATCGCTATTGAAAAATAACTTATCATAACATATCAACTTCTCAATAAGAAGCACGTTCGTTTACCGGACGTGTTTCTGTTTTTTATGCCGGAAAAACTTAAAGGCCCTCTTAAAAAACTGTTTCAGTGGAACAGATTTTGCTGCCGTAAGGAAAACTCAATTTGACTGACCGAAAAAAATATTTTAATTCAGCAGGTTTTTTCTTATTTTTATTCCATACTGAAGATTTTAGATTATGAATTTTCTTAGACTCCCTTTTCTTGTAAAGCTTACGCTTGTTGTTATCTCAATTATTGGCCTTGGATACCTGCTGGCATTAGGACAGAGCATTTTGGCTCCATTTTTCCTTGCCTTCCTGATGGCTATGCTGTTTTTACCGGCGGCCACCTTTATGGAAAGAAAATTAAGGTTCCCCAGGTCTTTATCTACCATGACCTCGGTTTTCATCATGCTCATCATTTTAAGTGGCATAATCTATTTCTTCACTACCCAGCTGTCTGATTTCAGTAAAGACCTGCCTCATCTCAGGGAACAGTTTACTATGGTGTTCAATAATCTTCAGCACTGGATTTCCAGAACATTCAACGTTAAAGTAGATGAACAGATAGATTACATCAATCAGGGATTAAATAAGCTCTTATCTTCTTCCGGAGCTATTTTGGGTTTTACATTCGGGATTTTCTCAACAGGATTTGGCTTTATTTTGTTCTTCACATTATTTTTCATTTTCATTCTAAATTACAGAAGGCTTTTAAACAACTTCATTGTCACTGTTTTCAATGAAAGACATAAAATAAGTGTACAGGAAGCTGTGAACGAAATTCGGGTGATGACCAAAAAATATATCTTCGGGCTGTTTCTACAAGTGATTATTGTTTCTGTTTTAACTTCAATCCTCCTGACAATTCTGGGGGTAAAATATGCCATTCTTTTAGCTGTCCTCACCGGATTATTAAATGTAATACCTTACCTGGGAATTTTTATTTCTCTCTTAATTTCCTGTTTTATAGCATTTGCTACCTCCACACCTTCCACATGCATTTACGTAGCATTGGGATATATTGCCGTTCATGCAATAGACGGAAACATCGTCCTGCCATTTGTTGTAGGATCAAAAGTAAAGATCAATGCTTTATTTTCTTTCATTGGAATTCTTTTGGGTGAACATTTGTGGGGAATTGCGGGCATGTTTCTGTGTATACCGGCGATTGCCATTATCAAAATAATTTGTGAAAAGGTAGAGGATTTAAAACCATGGGGCAGATTGCTCGGAGAAGAACAAAAACCTAATAAAAAGAAAAAAAGTTATAAGATTTCCAAGAATATTACTTTAAAAGAAATGGATTAACCCGTGAATTTCCAAATTAGGATATCCGTTATTCTCCTTATTAATCACTGGCTTATTTTTGACAATAAAAAATTATAAGCCTGATCAGCTAAACAGTCATGATAAGTAAGTGGCAGAAATTATAGCAATCTATCTTTAATTATCTTATACAAAAGCGCTAAATCCTGTAATTGATCTTCCTACAATGAGCGAATTGATCTCTTTTGTACCTTCATAAGAATAAATAGCTTCTGCATCAGCCACAAATCGGGCTACATCATATTCTAGCAGGATTCCATTACCTCCCATCACTTCCCTTGCTCTGGAAACAATATCTCTTGTTCTCAGGGTACAAAAAACTTTTGCCAGCGAAGCATGTTCATCTTTTAAAATTCCCTCATCCTGCATTTCGGACAGTCTGAACACCATGGTCTGCATTGCTGTAAGATTGGACAGCATTTCCACCAAATGTCCCTGAATCATCTGAAAGGAAGCAATAGGTTTCCCAAACTGTTCCCTTTTCCGGGTATAATCCAAAGCGCTTTCATAGGCTCCTCTTGCGCATCCCGTAGCCATCCATGCTACTCCGGCCCTGGTCATGCGAAGAACTTTACCTGTATCTTTGAATGAATTGGCATTCTGGAGCCGGTTTTCTTCTGTGATCAGACAGTCTCTTAAAGTGATCAGCCCGTTCTGGACAATTCTTAACGCCATTTTCCCTTTGATCTTTTCTACGGAATATCCCGGATTATCTTTTTCTACAATAAATCCTTTCACTTCTCCACTATCCAGATCTCTTGCCCAGATAATAATGATATCAGCAAAAGTGGCATTACCAATCCATTTTTTCTGACCATTAAGAACCCAACCTTCCGGTGTTTTTTTACAGGTCACTGTAAGTCCGCCTGCTGCCCCGGACCCAACTTCCGGTTCTGTAAGCCCGAAAGCTCCTATCTTTTCAAATTTCTGCATCTGGGGAAGCCATTTTTGTTTTTGCTCTTCAGAACCGCAAATGTAAATAGACCCCATAGCCAATCCGGATTGTACCCCAAAGAATGTTGCAATAGACGCATCAATTCTTGCCATTTCCATTGCTATAACTCCTTCCATTAGAAAAGGCATTCCCGGACATCCATATCCTTCATAAGTTACCCCGCAGATATTTAGTTTTTGAAACTTTGGGATCAATTCAAAAGGGAATTCATCTCTTAACCAGTAATGATTTACCAGAGGTTTTACTTCTTTTTCCATAAAAGCCCTTACTTTAAGCTGTATTTCTCTCTGATCTGGCGTAAGGGTATGGTATATATCATAGAAATCACCGTCAACAGGAGGCAGTTCCTTCTTTTTCTTTTCTGGATCCAGCATTTTCACTAGCCCCGAAAGCTGCTTATCATCCAGTTTCGAAAAATTATGCATCAGTTTTGGCAGATCCACCTTTTGAGAAATGGCGCTCAGCTGATCAAAATCTATAGAAGTGAATAATCCTATTGCGTTTCTGATTTTGGAAAAAGTATTTGACATAATGATATATTGTGATTTTGGTTTGTAAAAGATAAGCAAAAATTACTCCGAAAGCAAACACTAAGTTTATCACTTATTTTACAAAACACTACAATTCAACCAATTAAACCAGAACATTCTCTTTACAAGTTTTTTACTTCCCATTTTCAAGGATTACAAAATTTCCTGGCTGAACTTTGGTTCAGGCAAAATCCAAAAAAATCTTACACTATGAAAACTACTTACATTACACTATCATTATCAGTTTTCTTTTTACTGGGAACGTATTCATGTAAAAAAGAAGAAGCTGCAGGCAACGAAAAGGGTTATGAAATTACAGCAGATTCTGCAGCTGTTATGGCAGACAGTGTATCATCTGTTGCCAGCATGAAAGTAAAGGACAAAAAGTTCATCAAAACCGCAGAGGTCAATATGGAGGTGAGAGACGTCTATAATGCTACTATTGCAATTGAAAAATCAGCGCAGGAACTTGGTGGTTTTGTCACCAAAAGCAATCTTCATAGCAATGTTGTTTATGAAGACACTTACAACACTTCCGATACTGAAGCTATGCTTGTCAAAAAATATAGTAACGAAAATACAATACAGGTCCGCGTTCCTGCTGAAAAGCTTGGAGAGTTTTTGACCTTCATTAATACTAACAAATTATTCCTGAATTCAAGATCTATTAATGCGGAAGATGTTACCGCTAATATCAAATATTCCGAACTGGAAGCAAAAAGAAATGAGAAGACCTCTGAAAATATTGAAAAAATAAAATCCAATAAAGACAAAGTAGACCTGGATGACAATAATATGGCTGAAGGAAATCTTCAAAAACTGAATACCATGAGCATGGATGACAACCTGAAATACAGTACAGTGAATATCTTTATCAAAGAGCCTGAATTACGCATTGCAGAAATTGCTGTTACCAACACGGACAGTATTGATAATAAATATAAATACAACTTTATTCATGATGCAAAAGACGGCTTTGTCTACGGATTTTACCTGATTCAGAGAATTTTAGTTGCTCTTATCAACATCTGGCCAATCTTATTCATTGCAGCAATCTTAATCTATTTCCTGAGGAAAAGAAAGATTTCAAAGCCTGAACATTCAAAAATCCAGGAATAAGATAAGCAATCCTAACCATTTGGTTATCATCATAATTTTAGATTTTTACAACCTCCTTTTACCGGGAGGTTTTATTTTTT
Organism: Chryseobacterium flavum; assembly: GCF_003385595.1. Classification (GTDB taxonomy): domain Bacteria; phylum Bacteroidota; class Bacteroidia; order Flavobacteriales; family Weeksellaceae; genus Chryseobacterium; species Chryseobacterium flavum. Next base: position 144,999 of record NZ_QNUE01000003.1, read on the forward strand.
TTTGAAAAAACTGTAACGATTGTCATACTCATTTTACCTACTGTTTAAAGAAAAAAGAAAATCAAAAAAAAGAATAGTATGAAAAATTTAATAAAACTTGGATTTGCAGCATTATTATCACTGGGCATCATTACTGCAAAAGCACAGAGTACAAATACCGGAAAAAATAACAGCCTGCTTTGGAAGGTTTCCGGGAATGGCCTCTCAAAGCCTTCTTACATAGCTGGAACTTTTCATATGTTGTGCAGTAAAGATTTTGAAATCAAGCCTAAGGTGCTGAGGGCTCTTGAGAAATCGGACAACCTTGTCATGGAAATCAATTATACAGATCCTGCTGAAATGATGTTATTGCAAAAAATGTATAATACAGATAAAAAAATCTCTGATCAGCTTTCTCCGGAGGAAGCTGAAGAGCTGAATACAATTCTCGTAAAGTACGGATTTGATTTGAAAAGTATTGACTCATCAAGCCCGCAGGCACTTTATGCACTGCTTTCCACTAAAGCTACCCCTTGTCCCCAGAGTGAAATAAAGTTTTATGAAATGGAGCTTCTGAAGAAAGCCATGAAAGACAAGAAAAGTATCAAAGGACTGGAAAAAGTAGAAGACCAGATGGAGGCCATTAGCAAAGCGTATAATCTGAAGAGCACTATTGCACAGCTCAAAATGGACAAGGAATATGAAATCCTATACAGACAAATGATCGAAGCTTTTAAAAATGAAAATATACAATTACTTTACAGTCTTTTTAAGGATGAAAGATTTATGAATACCGAACAGGAAAAAATAATACTGACCGACAGAAATCAAAACTGGGTAAAAATAATGCCGGAAATGATGGAAAAAGAAAGCTCTTTCTTTGCAGTAGGTGGAGCTCATCTTATAGGAGACAACGGGCTTATTTCTCTTTTGCAGTCAAAAGGCTATACTGTAAAACCGGTCTCAAGTTTATAAAATAACCAAATCATGAAATGATTGTGAGTAATCAAACTGAAACTACTTTTTTAAAGCTTGTCAACCAGCATAAAGGCATTTTATATAAAGCTTCCCGGATCTATGCAGATTCCATAGAAGACCGGGAAGACCTTCAGCAGGAAATCCTTATCCAGCTGTGGAAATCCTACCAGAATTTCAAAGGGAACAGTGAGTTTTCTACCTGGATGTATCGTGTTGCCATCAATACTGCCATTACTTATTTAAAGAAAGAAAAACAGAGGACGAACACCTATACAGATGCCCCTCATCACTTTGAAGTACAACAGGAAGATTACAATCCTGCAAAAGATAAACAGCTGGAAGTCTTTTACTATGCTGTTCAGGAATTGAATGCTGTGGAGAAAGCCATAATCTTTTATTTCATGGAAGGAATGTCGCATAAAGAAATCGGAAGTAATCTGGGACTCAGCGAAGGCAATGCCCGAGTAAAACTCAACAGGACAAAAGAAAAAATACAACAAATCATAAAAAAATCAGGTTATGAATTTTGATCAATTAAAAGAACAATGGAATAAAGAAGATAGCAATATTCATATTCCGGACACTATAGAGCAATTAAAGGAAAGCAAACATCCTATTGAAAAAATCCAAAAAAACATGAAAAAAGAATTTCCGGCACAGGTTCTGGCCATTATTCTTATCGGGTTTTTTCCTCTCCAGCTTAAATTTCCTGCTTCTCAATATCTTATTTATTATATATCCTACACGATGATGGTCGTTATATCATCCTACTATCTTTACGGATTTTATAAATTTTACAGACAGACTGAGCTCTATACGGGAAACACCAAGAACAGCCTCTGGAAAATTTTCCATGAACTTAGGCTGAACATGGAAAGATACCAGTCATTCGGATTCTTACTTCTTCCTCATTTTCTGCTCACCTTTGGATTGGTAATTTATAATTCTTTGGAAGAGAAAGGAGAAACTCTATCCGAGCTCACCAATGCGCGTCAGTATTCTTTAATTTTACTTGTTTTGCTGGGAACCCTTTTTGTTGTGGTAAGTATTATATTATGGACCAAATACATGTATGGCAGGCAGGCTAAACAATTGGAAAACATATTGAATGAAATAGAAGATTAATGTTTTATTTCGTTTTTCAGAGCAATAAACAGACCCCGGAAGTATTTCGGGGCCTGCTTTTTTTAAAAAAACGTTATTTGTCATCTTCAAATTTAATTGAGGTTTTATTTTTCCTTAAATTTGCAAATCAGAAATAAATCATTATGGATTTTGAAATATTAATTCTGTAATTTATTTCCTGAATCTTTTAATTCTAAACATATGCTATCAAAAATAAATCCTACACAAACCAATAGCTGGAAAGCCCTTGATGAACATTTTGCAGGAAATGACTTTGACCTTAGAAGTCTTTTCCAATATAACCCAAATCGTTTTCAGGAATTTTCCCTACAAAAGGATAATTACCTTTTTGATTATTCCAAAAACTTAATTGACTCAAGAACAAAAGAACTTCTATTACAGTTAGCTGAAGAATGTCAGTTAAAAGATGCTATTACCAAAATGTTTTCCGGGGATAAAATCAACGAAACAGAGGGAAGAGCAGTACTACATACAGCCTTAAGGGACTTTTCTGATCGTGAAATTTTCGTAGATGGTGAAAGCATCAAACCTCAGATCAAAAGAGTTCTTGAACATATGAAAGCCTTTTCTGAAAAAATCATATCAGGCGAACATAAAGGGTTCAATGGAAAAGAGATTACAGATGTGGTAAATATTGGCATTGGAGGCTCAGATTTAGGCCCTGTAATGGTTTGTTCTGCATTAAAGCATTTTAAAACCAGAATAAATGTTCACTTCGTATCCAATGTAGATGGAAATCATATTGCAGAAGTTGTGAAAAATCTAAACCCTGAAACCACTTTATTTATCATCGCTTCTAAAACGTTTACTACTCAGGAAACGATGACCAATGCAAACTCAGCTAAAGACTGGTTCCTGAAAGCCGGAAAGCCGGAAGATGTAGCCAAGCATTTTGTTGCCCTATCTACCAATATTGAGGAAGTTAAAAAATTTGGAATCGCAGAAGAAAATATTTTTGAATTCTGGGATTGGGTAGGCGGAAGATATTCTCTTTGGAGTGCTATCGGATTAAGTATTGTGCTTGCTGTAGGATATGAAAATTTTGAACAGCTTTTAAAAGGGGCTTTTGATACAGATCAGCATTTCCAGACCGCAGATTTTTCTGAAAACATTCCTGTTCTTATGGGACTTTTAGGAATCTGGTATCGCAACTTCTATGCGGCAACCACTTATGCAATCTTGCCTTATTCACAATATCTGGATAGGTTTGCAGCTTATCTTCAGCAAGGAGATATGGAAAGTAACGGAAAGTGTGTAGATAGAAACGGTGAATTTGTAGAATATGAAACAGGACCCATTATCTGGGGAGAACCAGGTACAAACGGCCAGCACGCATTCTATCAATTGATTCACCAGGGAACAGAATTGATTCCGGCAGACTTTATCGCATATGCAAAAAGCCCGAATAAAGTTTCGGACCATCAGGATAAACTATTAGCCAATTTTTTTGCCCAGACCGAAGCACTTGCCTTTGGAAAGCTGGAAGAAGAAGTAGAAGAAGAACTGAAAAATGCCGGCAAATCTGATGAAGAAATTGACAGACTGATTAATTTCAAAATTTTTCACGGAAATACCCCTACCAATTCTATATTATTCAAGGAATTAACTCCTTTTTCACTGGGTCAGCTGATTGCATTATATGAACATAAGATCTTTGTGCAGGGCGTAATCTGGAATATTTTCAGTTTCGATCAGTTTGGAGTGGAATTAGGTAAGGTATTAGCCAATAAAATTCTTCCTGAACTTGAAAATAATGAAGTGATCAACTCTCATGACAGTTCCACCAACGGTTTGATTAATTATTATAAAGGAAATAAATAGCAGATGTCTGCATTAAGGTCATATTATTATAAACTGCCTCCCGGGCTCAGGCTTCTGGGAAGAAAGATCTATTATTTTCCTATAGACCTTTATGAAGGACTTACTGGAAAAAGATCTGAAAAGGAGCCTAAAAAAGGAGACATTTATGTGGGAAGCAGTGATTTCATTCCTCATGGAATCCGCCAGATGAACGTCTTGCGAAAGTACATTGCCCTCAGTAATACGGATCATGTGCTGGATGTGGGGTGTGGGATCGGGAGAACAGCTGTTGCCCTGACAGGATTTATTGATAAAGGCAGATATGATGGTTTTGATGCTGTAGAAAAGGGGATCATCTGGTGTAATAAAAACATCCACAAAAAGTATCCCAACTTTAACTTTAAGTTCACCCCGATTTATAATGATCTGTACAATACCTTTAGCCAAAAGGCTGAAAACTTTACATTTCCTTATGATAAAGCTGTTTTTGATAAGGTATTTCTGTTTTCAGTATTTACCCACATGCAAATTCCTGAAATCAAAAGGTATCTGAGCGAGATCAGCAGGGTAATGAAAACCGATGGGCAATGCCTGGCAACCTTTTTTCTGTATGATAACTCAAAAACGGAGGGAGGCAGCATGCATTTTCCACATCAATATGACGGATATAAACTAATGGATGAGAAAGTAACTGCAGCAAATATTGCTGTAAGCATTTCATTATTACATCAAATGGCATACGATGCAGGTTTACATGTAACCACCATAAAAGAAGGTTTCTGGAGAACTGATGTAGAAAAAGAAGGAGCTGATGAATTTCAGGATATCGTTGTATTCAATAAAATCTAAATAAAAGTAAAAAAAGTAAAAATGGCAGAAATTCTTGACGGACTTAAAGTATCCAAAGAAATAAAAGCAGAGATTAAGGCTGAAGTAGAAAAAATCCTTGAAAGCAAAAGAAGAGCTCCACATCTGGTGGCAATTCTTGTAGGAAATAACGGAGCCAGTAAAGCCTATGTAAACAGTAAAGTTAAAGACTGTGAAGAAGTAGGTTTCCGTTCTACACTCTTAAAATTTCCAAGTACGGTTTCTGAATCTGAGTTACTGGAGAAAATTGATGAGCTGAATAAATCTAAAGCAGTAGACGGGTTTATCGTACAACTTCCATTGCCAGACCAGATTGATCAGGAAAAAATCATCAAAGCAATTGACCCAAGAAAGGATGTGGATGGATTCCATCCTGAGAATTTTGGAAAAATGGCTTTGGAAATGGACACTTTCCTGCCTGCTACTCCTTTCGGAATTTTAACGTTATTGGAAAGGTATAATATTGAAACCAAAGGGAAAGACTGTGTAATTATTGGAAGAAGTAAAATTGTAGGAAGACCGATGAGTATTCTTATGGGAAGAAAGGATTTCCCGGGAAACTCTACGGTAACCCTTACCCACTCATACACTAAAGACATTGAAGAATATACTAAAAAGGCAGACATCGTAATTACCGCTTTAGGAGATCCTCACTTCCTGAAAGGAGAGATGATCAAGGACGGAGCAGTAATTGTTGATGTAGGGATTACCAGAGTAGATGATGATTCTCCGAAAGGATATTATCTTGCCGGTGACGTGGATTTTGACAGCTGTGCTGCAAAAGCAAGCTGGATCACTCCTGTTCCTGGAGGAGTAGGCCCAATGACCAGAGCGATGTTAATGAAAAACACCATCATTGCGTATAAAACTTCGGTCTATAATGACTAATTTTTAAAATGAATAAAGAAGAAGATATTTTATTAAAAGAAGGTAAAATGCTCCCCGTAATGGAGCATTTTTACACTTTACAGGGAGAAGGTGCGCACACAGGAAAAGCCGCTTATTTCATCAGATTAGGAGGCTGTGATGTCGGATGCCACTGGTGTGATGTAAAAGAAAGCTGGGATCCTGATCTGCATCCCTTGATGGATGCTGCTGAAATTGCAGAAACAGCGGCTAAGCACTGTAAAACAATTGTCCTTACGGGTGGAGAACCTTTAATGTGGAATTTAGAGATTCTTACTTCGAAACTGAAAGAACTTGGCTGCACTATTCATATTGAAACGTCCGGCGCTTATCCTATGAGCGGGCATCTGGATTGGATTACCCTTTCGCCAAAGAAAACAGGCTTGCCTAAAGAAGAGATTTATCAAAAGGCAAATGAACTTAAGGTTATTGTTTTCAATAATCACGATTTTACTTTTGCTGAAGAACAGGCTGCAAAGGTATCTGAAAGCTGCAGACTTTATCTTCAAAGTGAATGGAGTAAAAGAAATGATATGTATCCTAAGATTACAGACTTTATCCTGGAACATCCGGAATGGCAGGCTTCAGTTCAGACCCATAAATATCTGAATATCCCGTAAAATTATGTACATTAGCTTGTCTTATCTGTTATAGCTACGATAGATGCAGAGAATTCGATACTCCAGATACCTGAAATCGATTATTATTTTGCTTGACCTTATGGTTATTGCATCTATTTTTATATTCTTTTTTATAAGCAGAAACGAAAGTTTAAAATACAATAAAGAAACCTGGTATCAGAATATTCTTTCCCTGGTATTGTTGTTTTTGTTCTGGGTGCTGCTGAGCGGTAGAACAAAAATCTACAATATTGCAAGGAACTTAACCTATACCTTGTTTCTTGAACGTCTTTTTATACACTTCCTGTTTTTTATACTTGGTGTTCTGCTTATTGGAAAGGTAAGTAAAAATGTATTTTTCAACTCAGATATTTACTGGCTTTCCTTTTATCTCCTGATTTTTATTTTTCTGACAAAATCAATTATTTATTTTGCCATTAAATATTTTCGTTCACTGGGAATAAACCACAGGAATGTAATGTTCCTCGGCAATAATGACTCTACTGAGATTCTCAAAAATATATTTAAGGAACGTAAAGATTACGGATACCGCATTTTTGAATATGCACATCCCGGAATAGATCTTCACGAATTGGTTGATTTTTGGAAAAAAAATGGGATCCATACCCTGTTTTTATCTACCGAAAATTCTTTCGATGAAAATACAGAAACGGAAATATTCAAACTGGCAGAAGACAATAAGATTCATATTTCCTTGATTCCGAGTCTTGCACAAAGTGATTTTTTCCTGTACGATTTGGGATATATCCAGACTCAGCCCGTTCTCAATCAGGCAAGGTATCCGTTGGATTATTATGCAAACTTTGCTGTCAAGAGGGCTTTCGATATTGTATTTTCCATCATCGTATTGGTTTTTATCTGCTCCTGGGCCTTCCCCATCATTGCAATATTAATTAAAACAACTTCCAAAGGGCCGGTTTTCTTTTTACAGAAAAGATACGGTTTTCATGAAGAGGTTTTCAGTTGTATTAAATTCAGAACAATGGTGCTTAATGACCAGTCAACCACCAGCACAACCCGGGAAAATGACTCAAGAATTACTAAAATCGGTAAGTTTTTAAGAAAAACCAGTATAGATGAGCTTCCTCAATTTATTAATGTATTAAAAGGTGAAATGTCTGTAGTAGGACCGCGCCCTCATATGCTGGCTGTAGATAATTATTATAAACCTAAAATCGGGAGGTACAGTTTAAGAAGCATGGTAAACCCTGGAATTACCGGTCTTGCACAGGTGAGTGGGCTCCGCGGAGATTTTGGAGACGTAGAAGTGGAAATGAAAAAAAGGGTTCTGGCTGATGCATTTTATGTAAGAAACTGGAGTTTCATGCTGGATCTCATAATTATATTAAAAACCGTTGTATTGGTTATTGGTGGAGACAAAAATGCAAAATAGAGAAAAGAAAAATCCCGGTACTCTGATAATACAATTTAAATTTAATTTAAAAACAGGGTCCTAGTCTTGTTTTCAACCATAGCCTAATTAAATAAAAAAGTCTAATTTAGCAGTATGTTAAAAAAGTTTTTCACAGCAGTAGGGGAATATATGATCCTTCTGGGTAAATCCTTGCAGAAGCCTCAGAAAATGAGGGTTTTCTGGAAGCTGTTCATGAGGGAAATTAATGATTTGGGGGTCAATTCTTTTGGACTTGTAGTCTTTACTTCTATATTCGTAGGGGCAGTAGTTGCCATTCAGATGTTCAACAACTTTGATGCATCCTCTTTTCCTATTCCTACCTCTTTCGTCGGATATGCTACAAAAGCAGTTTTGGTTCTTGAGTTTTCTCCTACTATCATCAGTCTTATATTAGCAGGTAAAGTAGGGTCTTATATTGCTTCCAGTATTGGTACAATGAGGGTTTCAGAGCAGATTGATGCGCTGGATATTATGGGAGTAAATTCTCCTAACTTTTTAATACTGCCAAAAATAATCGCATGTGTTCTTTTCAATCCCATCCTTATAGCAATCAGTATTGTTTTTGGTATCGGTGGTGGTTATATTGCAGGGATATTAACAGGAAACTGGACGGAAAACGACTATATTGTCGGGATTCAGATGTATATGCCCAACCTGTTTATTTATTATGCATTTATTAAAACCATAGTCTTTGCTTTTATTATTGCTACGGTTCCTTCCTATTTCGGATATTTTGTGAAAGGGGGATCTTTGGAAGTTGGTAGAGCCAGTACACAGGCTGTTGTATGGACAATGGTATTTATTATCATTTCCGAATTAATTTTAACCCAATTAATATTAAGCTGATGATTGAGGTAAAAGATCTTAAGAAAAGTTTTGGCGATGTGGAAGTACTTAAGGGAATTTCCACGTCATTTGATAAAGGAAAGGTAAATCTGATCATCGGGCAGAGTGGTTCAGGAAAAACAGTTTTCCTTAAAAGCTTACTGAATGTTTATATGCCATCATCGGGAGAGATCTTATTTGATGGTAAGAATATCAATACCATGAACAGAGAGGAGAAACAACATCTCCGTTCAGAAATCGGAACCGTATTTCAGGGAAGTGCACTATTTGATTCCCTGACGGTGGAAGAAAATATTATGTTTCCTCTGGATATGTTTACCAACCTCTCCTACAGAGAAAAGAAGAAAAGGGTGTTTGAAGTAATAGGCAGGGTACATCTTGATAAAGCTGATAAAAAATATCCCTCCGAAATCTCCGGAGGAATGCAGAAAAGAGTTGCCATTGCAAGGGCTATTGTTAATAATCCGAAATATTTATTCTGTGATGAGCCCAATTCAGGACTGGATCCGTATACTTCAAAAGTTATTGATGATCTTCTTTATGAAATCACCAAGGAATATAATACAACAACCATCATCAATACTCACGATATGAATTCTGTGATGACAATTGGCGAGAAAATTGTATACCTCAGATTAGGGCTCAAAGAGTGGGAAGGAAATAAAGACATCCTGATCACAGCAGGCAATAAAAATCTGATTGATTTCGTTTATTCTTCAGAACTGTTTAAAGAACTGAGGGAATATTTACTTGAGAATAATAAAACAATTGAAAATACAATTACAAAAATAGACGATAATGAAAAAGGTACTTAGTATAGCATTAATAGGGTTTTCAATGTGGGCTTCTGCACAGATATCACTGGCAGGTAAAGCCAATCTGATCTTTCCTACAGGCTCTCCTTCATGGTCAAATATCAAAGGAACTGTGAATGATGCTATTGAAGGAACAGGAAAAAATAATGTGGGTTTTAATGTGGGGCTTTCTCTAAAAGTAGGTTTGCCTACTTCCCTGTTTGTAATGCCTGAGATCTACTATACCCATTTCAAAAATGAATTTACTACGGAGAATACTACTTTTGATGTAAAAAGTAACCGAATAGATGTTCCTGTACTTTTAGGATATAATCTTTTGGGAAATATGCTTGGAGTATATGTAGGACCTGTTGGAAGCTTTAATTTAAGCAAAGATGATACATACAATGATTTCAAGGAAAATGCTAAAAATGATTTTACAGTAGGATATCAGTTTGGTGCACAGCTTGAAATTAAAAAGCTTATTATAAATGCAAGATATGAAGGAGCTTTCAGCAAAGATGAAAGAAACTTCATCAATAAAGTTTCCGGTGCGGAAATCAGATATGACAACAGACCTAACTTATTTATGGTAGGTTTAGGATATAAGTTTTAATCAACTATCGAAAATAACAACTATAAAATCCTCAAATTCTAGATTTGAGGATTTTTATTTTGGCTTTCAAGTTCAGCCTGTCTTTTTGCAATATCAGCCGCCTGTTTCTCAAGCTCTTCTTTTTCTTTTTGAAGCTGCTTGAATTCTTTTTTCTTTTGTTCTGCTTTAATGGCACTTCCTTTACTTACATATCCAACCATCCCTCCGATGATCAGCCCAATTCCAACACCAGCCATAATACCCATAATATGTGAAATTTTGATCTGCTCTACAGCAAAATCAGTGGTCAGATAAAAAAGCAATGCAGAAACTGCCAGAAGGATAAGCCCGGTAATTGATAAACTCTTCATAATATTGTGTTTAAGTGGTTAATTAAAAAAGCCTTACCAAATTTACTAAAAATTTAATAAGGCTTCATTCAAGATTAAAATTCTATATGATTATATTTTTCCTCCTGCAGCCTTATAGTATTCCAGGGCTTTTGGAAGATCTTTATTAATATCTGAGATTCGGGTTTCCGGATTAGGGTGGGTAGACAGGAACTCCGGTTGTCTGTTTCCTGTAGACGCTGCCTCCATCCTGTTCCAGAAAGGAATAGCGGCTCTAGGATCATATCCGGCCATAGACATCAGATAAAGCCCCATTTCGTCAGCTTCAGATTCCTGATTTCTTCCATATTTCAACAGCGCTACCTGTGATCCGATAGGATACACTTTCTGAAAAACGTTAGCCCATTGTGAATTTGAGATGGTCCCTCCAAGGATTGCTCCGCCATATTGGGCAACCATAGCCTGAGAAATTCTTTCATTTCCATGTCCGGCCAGTGCGTGAGACACTTCATGCCCCATTACTACAGCTAGTCCGTTATCATCTTTGGTAACTGGTAATATCCCTGTGTAAACAGCAACTTTTCCTCCTGGCATACACCAGGCATTCAGCTCACTACTTTGAAGAAGATTAAATTCCCAGCTGTAATTCGCAAGATCTGCTGATCTTCCAATACTCTGATAATATCTTTCTGCTGCATTTTTAATCCTGCTCCCTACACTTGCCACTCTTTTTGCATCTGCCGTACCAGTAATTACTTTACCTTTAGACAATGTCGTTTTATATTCCTGTGCAGACATTGTTAAAATTTCCGAATTGTTAGCCAGCTGTAAAGATGATCTTCCGGTAATCGGGTTCGTAGTACAGGCAGCAACCGACAGAGCTATAGCTCCTATTCCTAATAGATGTGTAACTTTCATAGTTTGAGTGTTAATAATTCAACCTTAACAATTTTTATTCCAAAACAAATGGAAAGAATATATTTGCATACATTTTGCTGTTTAAATTTAATAATTATTCCAATTATGAAAAAGTATATTTCTCTCCTGTTTATTTTTGGACTTCTGTTATTCTTCCAGAGCTGTTCTTCACAGGGTGCACTAGATCCGAAAATAGTAGATTCATTAGTAGATTCACAGGAATTTACATTTTATGCTCAAAGGGCAAACCCTACCAATTATGATGTTATTAACATTATGAACTCATTGCCCAATTCCACTGCTACAAGAATGCTGGATCTGAATGGGAATTATACCATTGAGCTAAGTAAAGATAATATGATTGTAACGCTCCCCTATTTTGGAAGAATGTTTAGTCCTGCCTATGGAAACAGTGATCAAAACAGCTACAGGTTTACATCGAAAGACTTTATTGTAAATAAATCTCAAAACAAGAAAGGAAACTGGACCTTAAAGATCAAGCCTAATGATGTAAGTAATGTTAATGAAATCAATATTGAGATCTTTAAAAACGGTAAGGCATTTGTTTCAATAGGAAGTAATGACAGACAACCTATCACTTATGATGGATACATTTCAAAAACAGAGGTGAAAAAGGAAAAGCTTTAAATGTTATTTCCTTTCGTTAAAAACTTTTCGACAAATAATTTTGCTTCAGTACTTGGATTGGAAATCATCTCTGAAGCATTTTTTTTGTGTGTAGCATAGGCCTCTTCCACGCTGTTGTTTTTTTTCATCAACGCCAGAATGTATTCCTGAACCCAATATTCAAAACGCTTTTCAGCCTGATGTGTCCGCACCTCATTAAAACGGCCGCTTTTTTTCTTCAGGTCAATAAATTCGGCAACGGAATCATATATTGCTTCCAGTCCCTCATTATGAAGTGCTGAACCTAGTAAAACAGGTATTTTCCAGCCTTTTTCTTTAGGCGGAATAAAATCTAAAGCACGTTTTAGTTCTAATCTTGTATTTTTAGCCTTCTGAAGATTATCCTGATCTACTTTATTGATGAAAATAAGGTCAACCATTTCCATAATTCCCCGCTTTATTCCCTGGAGCTCATCTCCACCGCCAATGATTTTGAGGAACAGGAAAACATCGGTGATATCTGCCACCAATACTTCAGACTGTCCTACCCCTACTGTTTCAATCAGGATATAGTCATAACCTGCTGCTTCGCAAATCATCATGGTTTCGAATGTAGTATTGGCAACTCCTCCCAGAAATCCTGAACTTGGAGAGGGGCGAATAAAGGCATTCTCTTCTTTAGCCAGTTCTTCCATTCTTGTTTTATCTCCTAAAATACTTCCTTTATTAATGGAGGAACTGGGATCGATAGCCAGAACAGCTACTTTTTTACCGTGGGCAATAGCCAGCCTGCCAAAGTTTTCAATGAAAGTAGATTTTCCAGCCCCCGGAACTCCTGTTACTCCCACCCTGACAGATTTGCCCGTTAGAGGCATTATCCTTTTGAGAAGTTCTTCTGCTTGTATGCGGTGCTCAGCTTTTTTACTTTCGACCAGTGTAATAGCTTTTGCAATCAGGCGTTTGTTTCCTGACTGTATTCCTTCTATTAACTCTTCTGTAGAAAATTTCATTGATTCAAAATTAATAATTAAAATGGGAATGATCAATAGCCGGCTCATAATGATGGCACAAAAGGCACAGATTGTCATGATTTGATATTGACAATTCCCCATTAATTAATTTTTATTTCTTCTAAATTAAAAATTCAATCCCCCGTATCATCAGCTAAAGGAATTTATTACATTTGTTACAGATCAAAAAAGAAACATGAGAAAACTCATCGCTACGGCTTCGTTAACTGCTATTCTGCTGGTTTCCTGTACGCCAAAAGCTGCTACATCTACTGCTACGGCAGGAACTTCAACGTCTACTGCTGAGCAGATGGCTCAGGGGAAAACTATTTTTGAAAATTCCTGTGGAAGATGCCATAAATTACCGGATCCTGCTTCACACAACCCTGTACAATGGGTAGGGATCATGAATTCTATGGCCCCAAAAGCAAAACTGACAGATGAACAGCACCAATGGGTTTATGATTATATTGTTTCTGTGAAGAAGTAATCATCAAACAAAAAATAGGATATGAAAAAATTCATCTTGTCCGGTATTGCAGTATCAGCATTTCTGGTATCTTGCGGACCAAAAAGTGTAGCTGTTACAGGACCAAAGTATACCTCATCTGAGCAATTAGCCCAGGGAAAAACCATTTTTGAAAATTCCTGTGCAAAATGTCATAAGCTGCCTGAACCTACCAAACATGATGATCAGGGTTGGATCAACACTTTAAGCAGAATGGCTCCAAAGGCTAAACTGACTGATGACCAGCATCAAATAGTGTATGATTATCTGATCTCTGTAAATAAAAAATAAGCTTTCTAATGAAAGCTTATTTTTCTGCAATAATACAATTCAGTATTATTCAACTTTTTTTACTGTTCTCCTTTTAGGCATTTTATTTTTGATTAGTTTTTCTTTCTCCTCCAGCATGTCAAGCATAGTTCTGCTATAACTAAACCTTCTGGCTTCTTTTAAATTTTCCAAAGCATATTTATATTCCTCTTTTCTTTCAGATAAAAGAGTTTTACAATAAAGAATCTCTGCTTTATCTATCCCTTTGATCTGTAGTGCAAATTCAATGAGCTTATCTGCTTCTTCATAATCTTCATTATACAACAGGCATTCAATATAGTATTTAGGAGTATTGACATTGGTTACATCATTTTGCATAGCTTCTTCAAAATATTTTTTTGCCGTTTCATAATCCTTTAAAACTTCGGAATACACACGTCCCATCAGGCACAAACTATCTGCGTCTTCAGGATCATAGGACAACGCATAATTCAAAGAATCCAGACAGTCTGAAAGATAGTGCGGAAAATTATCTAATGCTTCAAAATAATATTTATTCTTAATTAAGGTCATTTTTGTAGTTTTTTAGTTCATTTTTCAAGACATGCCTTTGTTTTCTGAACGACTTGTCTATATCATTTTTCTTAAAATCTGTACCGGAAAACGTCCGGACCGGGTTTCCCCTTTCTATCTGCATCTGGAGAAACCATGTGTCTTTAATCTTTCTTTCCAATTGCCGGATATAAACTGTCATAACCTTTTCTTTAAGCCTTATAACAGATCGCTTTTTATTTTCCAGCTGTGAACGGGAATCCTGTACAAAAACAGATTCTTTAGTAGGAAGATGCGTAGCACGTACAGCAGTATTCACTTTGTTGACGTTTTGCCCTCCGCTTCCCTGACTTCTCGTCGTTTGAAACCTGATATCCTTTTCGTGGAAATCAATCATTTGTACATCTTCAAGCTCAAAGATCCCGATAAACCAATTGTTTCTTTTATGTAGCTTTCTGAATGTGCTTTTTCCTATCCAGCAAACGCTTCCCAGCCAGTTTTTTAAAAACGTGGTCATATCCATCTCTTTTCCTTTCAAAAGAACAGTTACAGATTTTAAGGTCAGGTTTTCATCACCGTTTTCACGATGAATGATTTCATACGCTATTGTATTTTGTTTTGCCTCTTCAAGAAAGGTCTTCAGAACTTTAGCTACTACCCACTGGCATTCTAAAGGTCCCCTTCCTGAGGTGATCTGTATTAATTTTTCCATTTTATATTGGCTTTTTGCTTAACAAGGGATGTCCTACCGGATCTATTCCCTTTTGTAATAATTCTTTCGCAGCCATCACTGCCCAGCATTTATCACTGGAGTGAATATTTTTGTAAAAAGAAAGTAAAATATCGGGTCTTACAACAGTATAACCATTGGCTACGATGGTTTCAAGTTCATTTCTTTCAAAGAAGTCTATGGTTATCCTATGAAACTTTTCATTTTCCAGTTCTACCGTTTTTTCATACCTGCGAAAATTTTCATCACTCGGAAGGTGATCATACCGGGTCCATACTTTCTGAAACCCTTCCTGCTGAAGAATAATAACAACATCTGCTACATTTTCCTTCTTCACAAAAACATCAATATCCTTATGATCGTGAGCATGCTTATATTCTGTATGTTTTGTTTCTGACATGAAGTGCCAGGCCCAGCCACCTGATATAATGACTTTATCTTTTAATTTATCTAAAATTTCGAGTCCTAACCGGATTCTGAATTCCGGCCAGACTTCACCGTATCTTTTTATGTTATGTGGTGCTCCCATTTTTTTGTTTTTAAATATTTTCCTTATTAAACCTTACAGGCTTTTAAAACCTGTAAGGTTGTAAAATATCAGGATGTTTACTTGTCCATTCTCACAATTCTCGGTTGAAATGTTCCCAGAATATCTACCAGTTCACGCTGTGCATTCATCACTTCATTAATATCCTTGTAAGCCATAGGTGCTTCTTCTGCATTTCCACCCATCAATGTGACATTTTTCAGCTTCAACTCTTTTTTGATATCATGCTGAGTAAAAAGACTTCTGCATTCTCCTCTTGAATGGGCTCTTCCTGCACCATGCGATGCTGAATTCAGCGATTCCGGGTTGCCTTTCCCACGGACAATAAATCCTTTTGCCGTCATAGATCCCGGGATCATCCCCAATTCGTTTTCACTGGCAGGAGTTGCTCCTTTTCTGTGCACAATCACTTCTTTCCCGTTATGAATTTCTTTCCAGGCAAAGTTGTGATGGTTCTCAATTCTGGCTTTTACTCTTCCACCGACAGCTTTTACCAACCTTCTGTGGATATCATCATGGCAGGCTGAAGCATAATCTCCGGCAAGATTCATGGCTGTCCAGTATTCCAGCCCAAGGTGAGTACTAAGATCCAGCCAGGCGAAGTTTTGTGCCTCTTTAGGTAACGGGCACTGTTCTGCCGCCATTCTTGAGTAATACTGTGCAATCTCAGCTCCGAGCCCTCTTGAACCGCTATGAGAGAGAATTCCCAGATATTTCCCTTTTGGCAGGCCAATCTGCCTGTCTTCCCCGGTGATTTCTACTTCTCCGAATTCCACGAAGTGATTTCCTCCACCGGAAGATCCCATCTGTTTGATTGCTTTTCCCTTTAATCTTCTTAAGATCGGGATCATGTCGAATGTATCTCTGTCAAAAATTTCATGATCTATGTGCGATTTATGAGTTTCATACATTCCAAATTTTGTATGTTCGGCAAGAGCTTTTTCATATTTATCTCTTGCTCCTTCAAGATATGAAACCGGGGTATCCAAAATACTGAGGCTCATTCTGCAACCAATATCCATACCTACTCCATAAGGAATTACTGCATTTTCCACCGCAAGAACTCCTCCTATCGGAAGCCCGTAACCGCTGTGAGCGTCCGGCATTAATGCTCCCTGAGTAGAAATCGGTAGCTTTAAGGCGGTATATAATTGATTTTTTGCCTCTTCTGAAATATTATTTCCAAAAATCTGAAATGAAGCACGCTGTGCATTCAACATCCTTTTCTCTGTTTTTTTGGATGAAAGCAGGGTTTCTGCAATTTGTCCGAAGGTCAGATCTTTTTCAAAATTCTCCGGATTCAGCAGAATCTCCTTTAAAAGGGATTTTACATGATGAATATTCTTCGTTGCAAAATTTCTTTTCATGACTTCCAATGCTACGTTCACACTCTGATTATTTGGATAGCCCAGTTTTAATATATCTTTTCCTTTTAGTTTTAAATTTCCCATTGTTTTTGTTTTAAATAGCAGCAGGACTATAAGTCCTCTAAACTTTCTGCAATTTCTGTTGCAGAGAGCATGCAGGTAACATATTTCCTGCTTTTGATAAGTTCCATATCGTCTCTTTTCCTTTTCCACGGGTATGATTTACCATAAATTGTCTTATGGATAATCCCTACAATTTTATACTGCCTTAAATAAGCTCCCAGTTCTGCACATTCTTTTTCTAATTCAAAATTTACAGGTTTATAATGGGTAATCATATTAGGCCTTGTACGAAGGGTAAATCTCCAGGATTCAGTGAATTCGTAGTAAGGAACATAAGCCTTCCGGATAGAACAATACTCCTCTTTTTTCAAAAAATATTGTCTCTCCCTTGGTGTAAGTCCGAATTTAGGATCACTCCATGAATATGAGGAGACATGCTTGAGTTTCTGTGTTCTTTCTACATAGATTCTTCTTCCGGATTTTCTTTTCTTTTTCAGAAACTGACGATTTTCCGAATACATGTATGTATTGATCTTATTTAAAATTCCTTCAAAGAAATCTCCGTCTTTAGACCTCTTCACATCTTCCCTTACCACAAAGTATCTTACAAATCCCCTTTGATAGGGCTTCTGTAAAGGCACCCAAGGGGTATTCCTTCTGATATCCCAAAGTTCATCATTACGTCGATATTTTTTTCTTATCTGCTTTTCTACATCTTTTCTAATTGTTCTTTTTCTGCTTCTCAGGCCTCTCAGGCGGAAAGACAGAAGGTTATCTTTTTCCATTGTCACAGCAGTCTGATGTGATATTAAAAACTTGTCTTTGTTTTTACCTCACATAACTTTCAGTCAACTAAAACACTAGTTGAACGGATTAATAATAGACAGTAACAGCTTTGAGGAATATACCTCAGCCTATTTTGTCTTTAACAACATTAAAAAGATTTCGGGGAAACTTGAAGTTTGAAATATTGCGCAATAAAAAACCCGAAATCTCTACGACTTCGGGTTTTGATATTTCATTGTACTGTTATTCTAAGAATGTACCAAACCACGAAGCCTTACCATCATAAGTGGCAATCCAACTGTAGAATTCTGATTTGTTCTGAACATTGCTTCGTTGTTTTTAACTGGTTAAACTTGATTTTCAGATGCAAATATATAACTTTTTCTCATAATCAAAATATTCTGACATTAAAAAACCGGATAAAATATATTTTATCCGGTTTTTTATTATTGTAATATTAATCTTTTGAACCTAAACTATCCATCTCATCATCCATCCCTTTAACTTCGTTGGAGTGATAGACTCTCTCTGAACCAAGGAAGTAAATATTATGCCTTGCCTTGGCGATAATTCCATTATATTCATGTTCTGTCATACCCTCAGGGATGCTTTTATCTTCTTTTTCTGAACGTTTACGATAGATTTCAAGTGCCCCATTTTTATTTAAAATATCTTTGGCAGCTTTTGCCTGTTCGAGATCATCCGTATAGACAATAATGTTGCTTTTCCCTATACTGTGTTTGCGGTAGGCATCCAGCATTTCTGCGTCATGGGCAAAGATATATTCAAAAAAACCTTTTGTCTGTTCATCTTCCTGATCATGATCAGTAGACATTCCGCTTTCTACTCTGGACTTTGAGATAATGATATTTGCCTCATCAAAGCCTTTTTCTTTTAATTCTTTTTTAATTTCCTCTGTATCTACAGTCACCGGAAATACTGAAACTACTGTATAAGCCATAATGAAATTTTTCATTAATCTATACAAAAGCCGTGCAAGTCAATCCTTTAGAGATAATTATTTTAGAAATTTTTCCAGAATTTCAACGGCACATTTCGGAAGGTTGGTTCCGGGTCCGAAAATAAAGTCTGCACCATTGGCATACAGGAATTCATAATCCTGCTGGGGAATAACACCTCCTACCACTATGGTAACATCATCTGCCCCCAGTTTTTTCAGCTCTTCCACTACCTGAGGAACCAATGTTTTGTGCCCCGCAGCCAATGAAGAGACTCCCAGGATATGAATATCATTTTCTACGGCCTGCCTGGCCACTTCCTCCGGGGTTTGGAACAATGGAGCAACATCCACATCGAATCCCATGTCTGCAAATGCGGTTGCAACTACTTTTGCACCCCGGTCATGTCCGTCCTGTCCCATTTTGGCAACCATTAATCTTGGGCGACGCCCTTCTTCCTCCTCAAATTTCTGAGTCAGGTTAAGGGCTTTTTCAAAATATTCATTTTTACCTGCATTCATAGCGTATACACCAGAAATGGTTTTGATATTTGCTTTATATCTTCCGAAAGTTTCTTCCATAGCATCACTCATTTCGCCAAGAGTAACTCTTCTTCTTGCTGCTTCGATACACAATGCCAGGAGATTCCCTTTCCCTGTTTTTGCACTTTCACGGATCTCATTTAATATTTCTTCTACGGCCTCACTGTTCCTTTCAGCCCTGATGGTATTTAACCTTTCGATCTGCTTTCTGCGAACTTCGGTATTATCAATATCGAGGATTTCTATTTCATCCTGTTTTAGTGAGGTCTTGAACGAATTAACTCCAATAATGAACTCTTCTCCACTATCAATTTTTGCTTGCTTTTTAGCAGCTGCTTCTTCAATTCTCATTTTGGGGATTCCGGCTTCAATAGCTTTCGTCATTCCTCCTTCCTGCTCTACCTCGTCAATATACCTCATCGCTTCCTGGATCATCTGCTGAGTCAGACTCTCTACAAGATTACTTCCTCCCATAGGATCTACTACATCACATATTCCACTTTCCTGCTGCAGGATAATTTGTGTGTTCCTGGCAATTTTAGCTGAATAATCCGTAGGAAGGGCGATCGCTTCATCCAGGGCATTGGTGTGCAGGGACTGGGTTCCTCCCAGTGCTGAAGACAATGCTTCAATAGCTGTTCTTGTAATATTATTGAAAGGCTCCTGTTCCGTTAATGACCATCCTGAAGTCTGGGAATGAGTTCTTAGTGCTAAAGATTTTGGATTTTGCGGGTTAAACTGTTTTAAAAGATTAGCCCAGATATATCTTGCTGCACGCATTTTAGCAATTTCCATAAAATGATTCATTCCGATGGCCCAAAAAAATGATAATCTTGGGGCAAAATCATCTACATTCATCCCTGCTTTGATACCGGTTCTTACATACTCAAGACCATCTGCAAGCGTATAAGCCATTTCCAGCACAGGCGTTGCACCTGCTTCCTGCATATGATATCCGGAAATCGATATAGAATTGAATTTTGGAATATTTTGAGAGGTATATTCAAAGATATCAGCTATGATTTTCATCGAAGGTGCCGGTGGATAAATATAGGTATTTCTCACCATAAACTCCTTCAGAATATCATTCTGGATTGTTCCCGAAAGCAGCTCCTGCTTTACACCCTGCTCCTCTGCAGCTACAATATAGAAAGACAAAACAGGGAGTACAGCACCGTTCATGGTCATCGAAACGGAAATCTGATCCAGCGGAATTTCGTTGAAAAGAATTTTCATGTCTTCTACCGAATCAATGGCAACTCCGGCTTTTCCTACATCTCCAACCACTCTGGCATGATCAGAATCATATCCTCTGTGAGTGGCAAGATCAAAAGCTACTGATAGTCCTTTCTGTCCGGCTGCAAGGTTCCTTCTGTAAAAAGCATTAGATTCTTCTGCTGTAGAAAAACCTGCATATTGACGGATTGTCCAGGGTTTCTGCACATACATTGTAGAATACGGTCCTCTCAGATAAGGTTCAATTCCTGGAGAAGTCTGTGTTAATGATTCATCTTTTACATCTTTTTTTCCATAAGATGATTTAAGTTCCAGCCCGTCTTTTTCAAAATTGTAAATTTCTCTATCCTGAGGCAATACATTAAAATCCGGTTTTTTCACAGAAATTGTCTTTCGCATTCCAATAGTTTTTGTCTGCGTAAAGTTAATTTTTTTGAATGAAACACGAAACTTATGATAATATTCAGTTTTTATGTTATCTGAACACGCAAAAGGCCGGGCATTTACCCGGCCTGTATAATTGTAAATTCTTATTAATTATGAAGTAATTGCTACTTTTTTATTCCCATCTCAAATAAAGCAAAGGATATCAGATCTGCGTTTTCACTGATTACCTGCTCTGTGGATCTTCCAGCTCCATGTCCTGCATTTTTTTCTATCCTCAGTAAAATAGGGTTTTTACATCCCTGCTTTTCCTGCAGCTCTGCTCCGAACTTAAACGAATGTGCCGGAACTACTCTGTCATCATGATCACTTGTAATGATCATTGTTGAAGGATAGCAGGTTCCTGCTTTTACATTATGCACAGGAGAGTAAGATTTAAGGTATTCAAACATTTCCTTACTGTCTTCTGCAGTTCCATAATCGTATGCCCATCCTGCTCCTGCCGTAAACTTATTATATCTTAACATATCCAGAACACCTACTCCCGGAAAAGCCACTCTGGCAAGATCCGGACGCATTGTCATTGTTGCTCCCACCAATAATCCTCCGTTTGATCTTCCCGATAAGGCCATGTACTCTTTTGAAGTATATCCTTTATTCTGCAAATATTCGCCGGCAGCAATGAAATCATCAAAAACATTTTTTTTCTGCTGTTTGGTACCTGCATTATGCCATTTTTTGCCATACTCACCTCCGCCACGAATGTTTGGAACAGCATAAATTCCTCCGTTTTCCATCCAGATTGCATTTACCACGGAAAAAGATGGCTGCAGACTGATATTGAACCCTCCATAAGAATATAAAATAGTAGGATTTTTTCCATTAAGCTTAGTTCCTTTTTTGTAATTAATCATCATAGGAACCTTAGTTCCATCTTTCGAAGTATAAAATACCTGTTCAGAAACATAATCATCAGGATTAAATTTTACTTTCGGCTTTTGATACACTTCAGATTTACCAGTGTCTGCATTGAATTTATATGTTGTTCCCGGAGTAATATAATTACTGAATGAGTAGTAGACCTCCTTTTCTTTTTCCTTTCCATCAAATCCTGAAATATTTCCTTTTCCCGGCAGCTCAATCTCTCTGATCAGTTTTCCTGTCTTATCAAATTGTTTTACCTGATCAATAGCATCAATCATATAGGTAGCAAAAAAATATCCTCCTCCGGAAGAGATGCTCAGTACATTTTCTGTCTGTGGAATTACATCCTTCCAGGTTTCGGGAGCAGGGTTTTTAATCGAAGTTTTTACCAGACGCATATTGGGTGCATCTTTATCAGTGAAGATAAACAGATCATCCCCTTCCGTATCAACGATACTGGCATTAATATCAAACCCTTTTACAATTTGTATAAAGTCTCCTCCGTTTTTCAAATCTTTTATATAGAGCTCATTACCATTGGTAGCGTTGGCGGCGGAAATAATCAAATATCTCTGATCTTCCGAAACATTCGCTCCAAGATATCTTCTCGGTGTTTCATCTCCTCCGAAGATCAGCTTATCCTCAGATTGTTTTGTTCCCAATTTATGAAAATATACTTTATGCTTATCAGTCATTCCGGAAAGGACGGTTCCTTCTTTTGGCTTATCATAACTTGAATAATAAAATCCTTCATCTCCCTGCCATGAAATTCCGCTGAACTTTACATCCAGCAATGTTTCATCAAGCTGCTTTTTAGTCACTGCATCAATGATAATGATCTTATTCCAGTCACTTCCTCCTTCAGAAATAGAATAAGCTGCCAGATTTCCTTTTTTGTTGAATGACAGATTAGAGAGAGATGTAGTTCCTTTTTCTGAAAATTTATTTGGGTCTAAGAACACCTCTGTAACTTTGGTGGTATTATTTGTTCTGTATAAAACAGATTGCGCCTGCAGGCCATCATTTTTAGAATAATATGTATAATTTCCTTCTTTAAAAGGAGCAGAAATCTTCTCATAATTCCAGATATCTCTCAGCTGATCTTTGATTTTATTCCTGAATGGAATTTTTGACAAATAGTTCTGGCTGTAAGCCACTTCTTCATCCACCCACTTTTTAGTGGCGTCAGAATCGTGTTCCAGATCTCTGAAAGGATCAGCTACAGCATTACCAAAATAAGTATCTGTCTGGTTTCCTTTTAATGCTTTTGGATAAATCATTTTTTGAGAATAAATAGATGCTGAAAAGAGCACTCCAGCAGTTAATAATATAGGCTTAAAATTCATACTGATCGGTTTTCTCAAAAATACATAAAGTCTGCGAAATAAAAAAAGTCCCTTTAAATCGGGACTTTCTATTCTTTAGAAGCACGGCTTTAACTATTCATTTGTTCCGAAACTTTCAAAGTAGAAATCGGTAAGATTGGAAACAATCTCATCCGGGCTTCCGCTCCAATAGTATACTTTACCCCCTTCTTTCAATTCGTATAGATTAAAATTCTGATCCGTAATCACTGTTTTATCAGCATTTTTAAAATCCAAAGCTGCCTGGATTAAATATTTTTTAAGATCTTCAGCCTTTACTTTCTTCGTATCACCTTCAGGTCCGGAAGTCAGCTTGGATGGTACCTGAAAACTTACAGTATAGCTTATTTCTGCAATTTTTTCCCCTTCAAGATATTCATTAGGAACAAATTTTACATTTTTAACGGTCAATTTTCCGTTCTTAAAATTTCCAAACATTGCAATGAAATAGTCCTCCGCTTCTTTTTTGCATGCTGAAGCAGTAGTTTTAGGAAAAGCAGAAAGAAAATTTTCAACACTGCCATTTATCATTTCCTGTGAAGTTTCTTTGAAATCCACCTGATATGCATTCTGTCCTTCCACAGTAGGTTTTAAATAATCATTTAATTTATTCAGTGCTGTTTCATCGTTATTCACGAAGGTTCCGAAGAATAGTTCAAAGGCTTCTTTAGGTTTCTTAACTTCAGCCTGAGCACTGAGCAACTGTCCTATCATAGTAAGAAGCAACACGAAAATAATTTTGTAGTTTTTCACAGTTTATATTGTATTTAGTATTTTAAAAAACACAGCCCCTGAAAAATCAGAGGCTGTATTTTATTTATTTTGATTTTTAATAATTTTCTTCTTCCCCCTTCATCTTTTCTGCATTTTCTGCCATGATTACAGCATCAATCATTTCAGAAATATCTCCATTCATGTAAGCATCCAGATTATACATGGACTTATTGATTCTGTGATCTGTAACTCTACCTTGCGGATAGTTGTATGTTTTAATTTTTGCTGAACGGTCTCCTGTAGATACCATTGTTTTTCTTTGTGCAGCAATATCTCCCTGAACTTCCTGTAATTTGATATCATATAATTTAGCACGAAGCATCTCCATTGCCAGCTCACGGTTCGCCAGCTGAGAACGTGCCTGCTGACAAACTACGACAAGGCCTGAAGGTTTGTGTGTTAACTGAACTTTTGTTTCTACCTTGTTAACATTCTGTCCTCCTGCTCCCCCTGAACGTGATGTCTGCATCTCGATATCAGCCGGGTTGATCTCTACATCCACTTCTTCCGCCTCAGGTAAAACAGCAACGGTAATTGCAGAAGTATGAACTCTACCCTGAGATTCCGTTTCCGGTACACGTTGTACACGATGAACTCCTGATTCAAATTTCATAATACCATAAACACCCTCTCCTTCTACCTTCATGATCAGTTCCTTATAACCTTTTGCCGCTTCATTGGAATCCGTTACTTCGTGTCTCCAGCCTTTTGCTTTGAAATACATCGTATACATTCTGTAGATATCCTCCACAAAAATTGCAGCTTCATCACCTCCTGTTCCGGCACGTAACTCCACAATAACGTTCTTATCATCTGCAGGATCTTTAGGAATTAACAATACCTTAAGTTCTTCTTCCAGGCCAGGAATTCTTGACTGAGCCTCAAGCTTCTCTTCTTTCGCAAGATCTACGAGATCCCTGTCTGAGCCATCAGCAATGATCTCCTCAGATTCTTCAATCGTATCCAGCGCTCCCTTATACTGATCGTAAACTCTAACAATTTTTCCCAAATCACTATATTCTTTGTTCAAAGAAGAATATCTTTTTTGATCTGAAATAACATCAGGCTGTATAATAAGGTCGGCAACCTCATTATATCTTTGTTTTATAGCTTCTAATTTTGGAATTAATGATTTAGACATTGTAGAAATTTTGTGGGTGCAAAGATAAGAATTATTAATTCAAAATTAAAATTCCGAATCAGCATAAATTTTTGAGCTTTAGGGATAAAGAGAGCAAAAGGACGGATTGCAAATTTGTTTACCTGGCTTTATCTAAGGCAGAAGCTGGCTTTAGTATCTTTTAGAAAGCCTCCTGTCAATCAGATACAGAAAGATTCCTACTGCGATAATTCCCAGTCCTATAAGACTTTCTTTAGGATTATGAATAAATGTAAAATAGAGAATATACATACTGAACAGCAGAAAAACGGCCGGGAAAATGTGGAAGGCATTCGATTTAAAGATTTTTCTGTCTTTTTTCTTCAGGAAGAATACAGTAGAAATAGCCAGACTTGCAAAAAGCTGTAAAATAAAAGCAGTGTAAACAAAGATCTCTTTGAAACTTCCCGTTAAAATAATAATAGCGGCAATTCCTGCATGAGTAAAAACAGCCCTTACCGGAATTCCTTTTGCATTACCTGTTGATAACGGTTTCCAGATGTAAGTATGCTTCGCAAAAGCCTGGGTTAATCTTGACCCTACCCATAAATATCCGCTAATTGTTGCAATCAGCTGCAAAGCAATAAAAATATTAACGATTTTCCCAAAAGCAGAGCCGAGCATATTGACAGCCGCTTCTCCCATAACGTCTTCTTTTCCTGCCAACTGACTCAGAGGAGCATGTTTCAGCATAATATAATTCACCAGAATATAGCTTACCGTCACGAAAACAGTTCCTATAATGAGTGATTTCGGAAGATTTTTCTGAACATCTTTAATTTCTCCTGCAATATAGGAAGCAGAGTTCCAGCCTGTATAGGAATAAGTTACAAATACCAAGGAGGTAGCAAAAGCCGGAAGCATGATCTCATTCTGCCAGCTGTCACTAAAATTCAAACTGCTGCCAATCTGTGGTGAATCTGAAAGCCAGACTCCCAGAATAATCAGTACAACAATAAAAGATATCTTAATGAAAGTGAAAAAGTTATGAAACCTACTGGATATTTTTAAACTGAATGATAAAGTAGCGGCAATCAGAAAAATGGCTGCAATCGCAAAGCCGTTTCCAAAAGAATAGTTGAATACTGAAAGATATTTCGACATAGCTAATGCAGCTAAAGCTACAGGAGAGGAAAATCCGATAATCAGCGAAATCCAGCTTATAAGATACCCGAATAACGGATGATAAGTTTCTTTAAGATAGATAAAGTCGCCTCCGTTCCCTTTAAAATGAGATCCCAGTTCTGCATAGCAAAAAGCCCCAAACAGAGCCAGGATGCCTCCAATGATCCACAGCAGGAAAATACTGTAGGTGTTGGTAATATTGGATAGCTGAAATCCCAGAGTGGTAAAAATCCCTGTTCCGATCATATTGGAAACAACAATAGCAGCAGCTGTTTTCCAGCCAATCTGATGTGAGGTAGTACTCATTTAATGATTAAAAGTTAAAATTAAGCCTTCCGAAGAAATAATTCCCCAGTGTTCCCATCTGCACCGGCGCATACTTGAATACTCCATAGTACGAATTCCTGTAAATCTGGCGATCCGGGAAAACATCAAAGACATTATTGGCACCTACCGTAAAGTTGATACTTTTTGTAACATCATACCCAACACTAATGTCAGTAACTACTTTTGGAGAAAACTCCTGCACTTCTCCAAACGGATAACCATCTCTTATTACCTTGCCAAAATAGGTATTTCTTACGAGAAAATTAAACTTCCCGATTCCATAATTCAATCCTAATGAAGCTTTTGTTTTGGGAGACAGCGTTTCAATGATATTGATCTGATCCGGGCCAAAAAACTGTTCCTGGGGTGTTCCTAAATTCTCCGGAAAATGAAAGTCCGTGATTTTTGTTTCCGTATAATTACCTGCAAGATTCATATTTAATTTTCCATTACCAAGAATCCAGTCATAGGTAACTACTACATCTACCCCTTTTGTTTCTGTATCAATAGCATTAGCGAAAAATCTTCCGCTTTCAACCTTAAACTCATCTAGTCTTGGGTCGGTAATATTGCTGGTAATCACAATTCTGTCCTTCACTTTGATCCAGTATCCATCTATAGTGATGATCAGATTGTTTAAAGGTTTCAGGGTAAATCCGGCACTTGCATTGACTGAAGTTTCCTGCTTGAGTTTATCAAACCCAAGAATTTCTGCAGCTTTGCTATCATTACTAAAGATTCCTTTGGTAACAATCTTCTCGCCGGAAGTAGAAATATCTGCATAAGAGTTATTAAAATACTGCTGTTGAAGGGAAGGTGCCCTGAATCCTGTTCCCACAGCTGCTCTTACTGCATAATTTTTTACAAATTCATATCGTATAGCAAGCTTTCCATTCAAAGTATTCCCGAAATCTGAATAATTTTCAAATCTTGCAGCAGCATCAATGTTTAATTTTTTATCCAGATCATAGGAAACATCTGCATATACGGCTGTGGAATGTCTGTCCTTCTTCAGTGCATTATCCGGAGAAAATCCGATAAAGGATTGGGAACCGCCTGCACCAAGCACTGTTGAACCTTCGGCAGCGATATTTCCATTGATGTCATACTGAGCATAAGAAGCCACATCGCCAGCTTTGATCTGATACTGTTCAAATCTGAATTCTCCCCCAAAGGCAATATTGAAACGGTTTATATTTCTGGAAACATCAAGATTAATTGTGTTTTGAAGGAAGCTGTGTGCTCCGGCGTAAAAACGGGTAGGTGATTTTGCTCCCAATGAAGCATTATTTGTATTGTTTACATTGTAATTGAAAGTATTGTTTCCAAATGTATTGCTTAGGTCAAATAACCAGTTATTAACATTGTATTTCGCTCCGACAGCATAGGAAACGTCATAAATCTGAGATCCTAAGACCGCCTGGAATCCATTGGGGTATATTGATGAAACAACATTGAATGTTTCACTGGGAAGCCTTCTGAAGCCATATCCTTTTCCTTCTTTTATACTAAACCCACCAAAAGAATAGAGTTTGAACCGATCATTAAAAGGATATTCAGAATTAAAAAATAACTGTGCCTGCCTGATCTGTGCATCTCCGATCTGAAAGTTAAAATCGTCACGGGTCAGTCCTCTCTTTTTAATTTCTTCATCATCCGCGGCTCTGGCAGCCTCTGGATCATCGGCAAATTCATAGGCAAAATTATCTCCGAAAATATCCAGATCATGATTTTGTGTTCTTGTTGTTTTCCCCCTGTGGCTTAACTGCAGTGAAAGATTGATATAGCCGTCTTGCTTTCCTAATAAAGTTCCGTAGTTCGCTCCTGCCTGATACGTATCGCCATCATTTCTGCCGCTTAAGCCGTAAGTAAGGCTTGCTGATGCCCCGGCATTCTTTTTAAGAATAATATTAATGACACCTGCAATGGCATCAGATCCGTACTGTGCGGCTGCCCCGTCTCTCAGAACTTCAATTCTGTCAATGGCAATCACCGGGATAGTACTCAGATCTGTTCCCACAGAACCATTTCCAACGGTATTCTGATAATTTACTAAAGATGTTGTATGCCTCCTTTTCCCGTTCAGCAATACCAGAACCTGATCCGGTCCCATTCCTCTTAAGGTAACAGGGTCAATATGCTCTGTCCCATCTGAAGCAGACTGTCTTACTGCGTTAAATGACGGAATCACATAGTTCAGCAGATCCTGGGCGGTCATTTGCGGAGCGCTCCTTTGAATTTTGTCGATATTAATAACATCTACAGGAACCGGTGTTTCCAGCTTTGTCCTTTTCACATTACGGTTTCCGACAATAACAATATCTTCAATTTGTTTTCCTTTTTCTTCCTGTTCCTGGGCAGCAATTCCAATTGTCCCAAGCAATACTACTGCTATGCTTAATTTTTTCATCTTTTTGTTCCTGAAAATTATTAATATCCCGGAGGATCAATCTCCGGATACACAAGACTTCAAGAAATGGAATTCATATAGAATATTGACTTCACTTATCTTCCCCTCGGGTTGGAATTAGCACCTTTACACTTCTGGAATCGTGCAGGTTGCTAAGGTTTCTTTGGGCCAAATCCCTCCACCTTTCTTGATAAATCTACTGCAAAAGTAGACTATTTTTTTTAATATGCAAAAAAAAGCAAATCTACTAATCTGTAGATTTGCTTCTGATTTTTGATGACTTATGCTAATTCACAATCAGCTTCCGGATAGCAATTCCTGTATCAGATTTCAGATGAACCAGATAGACCCCGGCCGGATAATGAACTTTCATTTCATGAATCCCGGTTTCATTACTTAATTTAATAGTATCAAGTATTTTACCTGCCATATCAGAAATAATTATTTCTCCATTTTTAGCTTTACTGTAAACAAACTTTACAATTCCGTTTTTTACCGGATTGTCTGCAATCTGAAGAGATAGCTTATTTCCTGCATATATATCTTCTGTTGATAATGTTCCTGTATAATTCCCAAAAATCCTGAACTCCCCCGGTTGTAATGTAATAGGAGCTGTCGTAGAAACAATATTCTGGACTGTATTGTCCATCAGATTCTGCCATTCACCCGTATAAGGAAAATAAGGAACAACATTTCGGGCCGAAGTTCCGTAGTTTGCTAAAACCACCACATTCTTCATTCCACTGATGGTATTGTCATAAATATAGATTCTGGTGATCAATCCGTCAGGATCATTGGTCAGGTTATTCGATTCTATACTGTATGTTTTGGATTTAAATACCTGATGAGTATTCCTGATATCAATAATCTTTGCCCAGGTGTCGTAAACACCTTTTCTATTGATATCTGTATCATATCCTAAAGCAAATGCAACCGGTTTTTCATCTGTCCGGCATCCGGTATTAACAGTTCCGTTTGCACACCTGTTGATGCTGAAATCATAACCTAATTCTCCAAACTGCCAGATCATTTTAGGGCCCGAAATCGTGAAAAAGGTAGCTCCGAAAGTTTTCATCCGGTTAAGGGCTGTGTTCAGATCTTTAACATTATAACTTCCATTCATAGCACCATATTCCAGATTCTTATACATCAGCCTTTCTTCATCATGGCTTTCCCCATATCCTACCGCACTCATATTCGTAAAACCATGCAAACTATGGTTCATCCTGTCATAACTGCTATTCTCCTTATATCCCATAGTATTCTGATTATAAGGATCAGTCTGCTTATTCCACAGAAGAACTCCTTTTCCCTCCGCCAATCTGTAATTCGCCCACTGCTGTTCTTCCTGATCTGTTCCCAGGTGTTCAAAAATCATATATGAACCGGGATCTATTGCCCATTGCCTGTCAGCATAATGTTTCATAATATCTACTCTATCCTGCTGATAAGCATTGGTACAGGTTTCATCATTTTCAGAGCAGTTCTGGGTAAACCCCTTCGTCAGATCCCAGCGAAACCCATCGATACGATATTCAGTCAGCCATTGCTGAAGACATCTTTCAACGTAATATTGAGTTGACAGGCTCGTATGGTTAAAATCATTAAAAACATTATATGAATGTTTTGGAACCTGATTGAAATATGGATTATTAGGGGCAACATCTCCATAGCCGTCTCCATCAGGATCCGTGTTCCATAGTCTTACCAGTGGAGAACGCCCGGTGGCATGGTTCAGAGCAATATCTAAAATGACCGCAATCCCGTTCTGATGGCAGAGATCAATAAATTCTTTGAATTTTTCCGGAGTACCATACGCTTTATCTAAAGCATAGTGAAAAGAGGTATTATATCCCCACGACAGGTTCCCGTCAAATTCCATGACAGGTAGCAATTCAATAGCATTGATCTTCAGATTCTTTAAATAATATATTTTGTTAATCAGTGACTGCCAGTTCTTTTCCTGGGTAAAATCTCTTAACAGTAATTCATACACAATAAGATCATCTTTTGCTGGTCTCTGGAAATTAGTCACCTGCCAGTTATAAGGAACCTGTCCGGTTTTAAATGTCGAAACTTCAAAGTCCTGTCCTGCCGGAAATGTTGGCAAATTAGGATAAGTAGATGCTGATATCCATGGATCATCATAGGAAGACAGTATTTGCGGAGAATACGGATCAGCTACTTTTTTCAAATCGTTTGTTCTGTATTGGAAAGTATAAAGCTGCTGTGGCGTAAGTCCGCTAAGCTCAATCCAGTACAAATCAGGAATTGCAGTATCTTTTTTCATTAAATAGGCGTCATTCACAGCCCAGTTGTTAAAGCTTCCAATTACATGGACAAAGTTTTTATGAGGAGCATAAAGTGCCAGTCCTACTTTTGTCTGATCTGTAGGGTGGTAATTGATCCCCTGCCTGATCCAGCCCGGAATAGATTCAGATACTACATTTCTCGGTATCTGCAGGATGAAAGCTACCTTTTTTGAGTTCGTCCCCTGTGTTGCAATAAGTTCCATATTGGCATCTTCTGAAACGGTATAAGAATATGAATATGCTGATGATGGTGTGGAAGTAGAATGTACTACAATTCCGTTCGCTTTCAGCTGAAAGGTAGCATCAACATTGGTAGTGGCTGTAATATTAATTGAGTTTCCTGCCGGCACAGAAGTTAGGCTATTTGCCGCAGGAGTGGTTAAATTGATATTTAAAATTCCAACATTTACAAAAATGTCCGGTGAAGTCTGATGTGTTCCCGTTTTATCTTTCAATAAAAATCCAAATCTTCCGATCCCTGTTCTGCCAAAGAAAACAGTAGGCGTAAATGTCAGAGAGTAGGAATCTGTGGCAGTATTGTAAATCAGCTTATTTAAAGCATCAGAGTCATTCCAGCTGCCATTCGTAGGACAATCCTGGCTATTCTGATAGTTGGTATCGAAAGACCATGCCCAGATATAAACAGAATGATCAGTGATTCCCCAGGCTGATTCATCGATCTGATTACCGGGTATTGTCAGGGTAATCTGATCCGTTTCATTAAACGGATCCGGAGTAATGGTATAGTTGATTTGCCCGAAAATAAAGACAACAATAAACAACAATATACCGGAATAAAATTTCTTCATAAAAGTCCTTTTTTAGATAATAATACTACTAAAGTAATTTATTTTTTGAGAATTATTAACTTTTCAAGGGATAAAAATGTATGTTATTTTAAGACCTCATCTTGTCTGTTTCAGGATTGAATTTGTCCGCCTGCCTGGTAATATGATGGCATGAAATGAACAGGCTCTCTACATTTGGGATACAATTTTAAACACCATTATTATGTATCTGAACCCAAAAACCCAGGATCTGTCTCGGATCAGAAAATATGTAATCAGTATAATTCTGATTTTAGTTTTTAATTTCGTACTGCACGCCCAGCAGATTAAAAGCTCCTTAGGGACCCTAAAGCAAATTGATGCAGGATTGCTGAATATCGGTTATACCGAAGCAGGCCCCACTTCCGGCCCACCGGTAATTTTACTCCATGGATGGCCTTATGACATCCACAGTTATGAAAATGTAGTTCCACTGCTCACAAAGAAAGGATACAGAGTAATTACCCCTTATCTGAGAGGTTTTGGAACCACCCGTTTCCTTTCTGATAAAACCATGAGAAACGGCCAGCAATCAGCAGTTGCCCTTGACATTATTGCCCTTATGGATGCCCTGAAGATAGACAAAGCCATTATCGGAGGGTTTGATTGGGGTGCAAGAACTGCAGATGTAATAGCAGCACTTTGGCCAGAGCGCGTGAAGGGACTGGTATCCGTAAGTGGTTATCTGATCACCAACCTTGAAGCCAATAAGAACCCTTTATCTCCTTCAGCAGAATTAGGATGGTGGTATCAGTATTATTTTTCAACCGAACGTGGTAAAAAGGGGTACAATGACAATCTATATGAGTTCAATAAACTTATATGGAAAACAGCTTCTCCGTTATGGAATTTTGATCAGTCAACTTATGACCGGACTGCAATGGCTTTCAATAATCCTGACCAGGTTGCCATTGTCATCCACAATTACCGCTGGAGACTCTCTCTTGAGAAAGGAGAAGCACAATATGATGAGTTGGAAAAAAAGCTTTCAGCAAGACCTGCCATTAGCGTTCCAACAATTACCATCAGCAGTGATTTTGACGGTGCTGCAATTGACGGAAAAGCCTATGCAGATAAATTTACAGGAAAGTATTCACATGAAATTTTAAGGGGGATTGGGCATAATGTACCTCAGGAAGATCCAAAATCATTTGCAGACGCAATTATTAAGGTTGACGGATACAAAAAATAATTCAACCCATTTCATACCTATCATTTAATCAATAATAATTTAATATTTTAACAATGAAAAACAATCAAACCTTACAACCTGAAAAAATTTTATATACGGGAAAAACCTATACAACAGGCGGCCGTGAAGGGATATCAAAAAGTTCTGACGGCCATCTTCAGATAAAACTTTCAACCCCGGGAGGCACAGAGCCGGGAACAAATCCGGAACAGCTTTTTGCGGCCGGATGGTCCGCCTGTTTTATCGGAGCCCTGGGAATTGCTGCCAGAAAAAGAAAAATAAGGCTTTCTTCTGAAACAGCTGTCAATGCAGAGGTAGATCTTTGTATAAATAATGATGCTTATTTTTTACAGGCCCGTCTAGCTGTAAGCCTTCCAGGAATTGAAGATGAAATTGCAAGAACACTTGTTGAAGAAGCCCATCAAACCTGTCCTTATTCTAAAGCAACGAGAGGGAATATCCATGTAGAAATCGACATTATCTGATCTTTTCAACATTCCATTTATTATTTAAAGGACCCGGCACTGAATAAAATTCAATGCCGGGTCTATTCAATTTAATAAGCTTATACTTGCCTTAATTATTCAGAAAGAGCATTACTGAAATTCAATATAGAGATTAAATTATCAAGCTTAAAAATAATAAATAGAAAAACCGCTTAATTTGTTTAAGCGGTTTTATATATGTTGTTTTGCTTTGATATTACTTTTTCAGAATTCAGGTGAAAAAGCAATGACAATCAATTAATGATGATGTCCGTGATCGTGAATAAAAGGTCCGTTCCCTTTAGGTTGGTTATAAATAACCTCTACTCCTTCCTGTTCGTAAATGTTCTTTCTTCTGATATCTTCAGGATCGAAAGGCTTTACCTTTCCGAAATATTCTTTCAAACCTTCAGTCAACCACATTGGGATTACCAATCCGAAGAACATAAAAATACACCAGAATCCTACTAGGAACATTGTTATGAAGAAAACAGTCCAAAGGAACTGGTAGAACGGCCAAAATGCTGATAAAATCGTTATCATTCTCTTAAAGATTTTAGGCAAAAATAGAACTTTTTTCTTTTTTATACAAAAGATACAGGCTCTATTTTATAATTTATTTTAAATTTAAACTAATTAATGAGCAAGATCAGCGAAGAAATCATTCCCTTTATCATCTGTAATGATGAATGCCGGGAAGTCTTTGACCTCAATTTTCCTTACAGCTTCCATTCCTAATTCCGGGAAATCCACTATATCCACAGACACAATATTGTCCTTGGCAAGAATGGCAGCCGGTCCTCCGATAGAGCCCAGATAGAAACCTCCGTACTTTTTACATGCATCAGTAACATCTTTACTTCTGTTTCCTTTTGCCAGCATAATCATGCTTCCTCCGTGGCTTTGGAACTCATCCACATAAACATCCATCCTCCCTGCAGTTGTAGGCCCAAAGCTTCCTGAAGCCATTCCCTCCGGAGTTTTTGCCGGTCCTGCATAATAGATTGGATGGTTCTTGAAATATTCCGGCATTGGTTTTCCGCTATCAATGATCTCTTTGATCTTGGCATGAGCAATATCTCTGGCTACAATCAGAGTTCCGTTCAGTTTTAATCTCGTTTTAATAGGATATTTTGACAGTTCTGCAAGAATTTCCGGCATTGGCTTGTTCAGATTGATCTCAACAGCTTCTTCCAGATGCGGAGGAGTATCAGGTAAGAATCTTTTCGGATCCTGCTCCAATTGCTCAAGGAAGATTCCTTCTTTTGTTATTTTTCCTTTGATATTTCTGTCTGCAGAACATGAAACTCCCATTCCTACAGGACAAGATGCAGCGTGTCTCGGAAGTCTGATCACTCTTACGTCGTGAGTAAGGTATTTTCCTCCAAACTGAGCTCCGATGGCACTTTCCTGACAGATTTTCTGAACTCTGGCTTCCCATTCAAGGTCTCTGAACGCCTGTCCGGCCTCGTTTCCTTCTGTCGGAAGATTATCGTAATATTTTGCTGACGCTTTTTTAACAGCCGCAAGGTTGGCTTCTGCTGAGGTACCTCCGATTACCAAAGCAAGGTGATAAGGCGGGCAGGCAGCAGTACCAAGATCCGATATTTTTTCCTTAATAAACTCTTCCAGCGATTTCTCATTCAGTAAAGACTTCGTTTTCTGGTATAAAAATGTTTTGTTAGCAGAGCCTCCTCCTTTGGTTAAGAATAAGAATTCATAATAATCTCCTTTTTTAGCATAGATATCAATCTGAGCCGGAAGGTTGGATCCGGAATTCTTTTCATCAAACATCGTTAAAGGAACCACCTGAGAATATCTTAAGTTTCTTTTCTGGTAAGTATTGAAGATTCCTTTGCTCAGGTATTCGCCATCATCTACTCCTGTATATACATTTTCACCTTTCTTTCCCATTACAATCGCTGTACCTGTATCCTGGCATGAAGGAAGAGCTCCCTCAACCGCTACTGCAGCGTTCTGTAAAAGATTGTAAGCAACGAATCTGTCATTATCTGTAGCTTCAGGATCATCAATAATTCTTCTAAGGCTTTCCAGGTGTGAGGAACGAAGCATGAAAGAAACATCTGCCATGGCCTCTTCTGCCAATAATTCCAATCCTTTCGGATCTACTGTTAAAATTTCTCTATCACCCAGTTTTTCAACCTTTACATAGTCTGATGTAAGCTTCTTGTACACCGTATCATCTTTCTGAATAGGATACGGATCCTGATATCTAAAATCCATTCAATTTTTGTTTGTACAAAAATACGGCTTCCATTAAAAAAATATGAGTAAAATCAGTCATTTCAATTGATATTTATAATGATTATAAATTGCAGAATTCTTCGGTTATAAGTAACTTTATAAAAATTTCAATCACAATGAATTACAGAATAGAAAAAGACACTATGGGTGAGGTGCAGGTACCTTCCGATAAGCTTTGGGGAGCACAAACAGAACGTTCAAGAAATAACTTCAGAATAGGCCCGGAAGGTTCAATGCCACATGAAATTATTGAAGCTTTTGCCTATTTGAAGAAAGCTGCAGCTTATGCCAATACTGATCTTGGAGTGCTTCCTGCTGAAAAAAGAGATATGATCGCTAAAGTTTGTGATGAAATCCTGGAAGGTAAATTAAATGATCAGTTTCCGTTAGTTATCTGGCAAACCGGCTCCGGAACCCAATCTAATATGAATGTGAATGAAGTAATTTCAAACAGAGCTCATGTTAATAATGGAGGAACCTTAGGAGAAAAGTCTGAAATTCACCCGAATGATGATGTGAACAAATCTCAGTCTTCGAATGATACTTATCCTACAGCCATGCACATCGCTGCTTATACAAAAGTGGTGGAAGTAACAATTCCTGCCGTGGAAAAACTAAAGAATACGCTGGCTGAAAAATCGAAAGCTTTCAAAGATATTGTCAAAATCGGAAGAACCCACCTGATGGATGCTACCCCACTTACTCTCGGACAGGAATTTTCCGGATATGTGGCTCAGCTGGAATTCGGATTGAGAGCTTTAAAAAATACATTACCTCATCTTTCTGAGCTGGCATTAGGAGGAACTGCTGTAGGAACGGGTCTGAATACTCCTAACGGCTATGATGTAAAAGTAGCTGAATATATAGCTCAGTTTACAAAGCAGCCTTTCGTTACAGCTGAAAATAAATTTGAAGCTCTTGCTGCTCACGATGCCATTGTTGAAAGCCACGGCGCATTAAAGCAGCTGGCTGTATCTCTGTTCAAAATTGCTCAGGATATCAGACTCATGGCTTCGGGACCGCGTTCAGGAATCGGGGAAATTCATATACCTGAAAATGAGCCGGGATCTTCTATTATGCCAGGAAAAGTAAATCCGACCCAGAATGAAGCAATGACCATGGTTTGCGCACAGGTTTTAGGAAATGATACTACCATTTCGTTTGCCGGAACTCAGGGGAATTATGAGCTGAATGTTTTCAAACCGGTAATGGCTTTTAATTTCTTACAGTCTGCCCAATTGATTGCTGATGCATGTATTTCTTTCAACGACCATTGTGCCATAGGTATTGAGCCAAATCATGAGAGGATTAAAGAGCTTGTAGACAAATCTTTGATGCTTGTTACGGCTTTAAATACCCACATCGGATATGAAAACGCCGCTAAGATTGCTAAAACAGCCCATAAAAATGGTACGACATTAAAAGAGGAAGCCATCAATCTTGGTCTGTTAACTGCTGAACAGTTTGATGAATGGGTAAAACCTGAAGATATGGTAGGAAGCTTAAAATAATGATTATATAACTGATACTATGTAAAACTCCGGAAGACTTGCTCCCGGAGTTTTTGTTTTGCAATCAAATATATTTTAATCCAAGCCGATGGCTAAGCCGAATATCAGCGCTTTATCATTTTTAAAATAGCCGTCCTTAAAGAAATTGCTGAAATCTTTTTTTACAAATATGCTGAAGCTATTATAAGAAAGAGTAAGCTGTGCCCCATACACAAAAGGATTCACCTGGTAATTTCCGTGGTCTCTTCTTTCTCCGTCACCGTCTTTCACAATATTATTCGTAGACATTTTCACCCCTCCATATATATTCGCTCCTATTTTAAATCCGGTATAGTAAGTACGGTACTGGATATCCATACCTGCATTTTTAAGTTTGGAGAAGTTATACTGTACTCCAAGAGGAACGATGATATATCCCGTTCTCAGCTTGCTTTTGTCCAGATTTTCATTAGCCTGAACCAAAGCAACCCCCTGGCCTGCGCTTTTTGCAAAGTACATATTATTATCTGTTCTGACGGTTCTCCAGGAAAACCCTAATCCTGAAGTAACCGCCCAAGGGCTTGTTCTGCTAAGCTGATAATTCAGTTTCAGTCCAAATTCCAGATTATTCGCGTATCCGATGTTCTTATCCAGCTCGTTATCCTGAGAACTGTTTGTCAATGTCATGATTCCGTAAGAGAAATATCCAGTAAAACTTCTTGTGGGACGGAATTTTTTCAACAGTTTTTCTTTAAGCTCTTCGTTGGAAGTTACATCAGTATTCAAAAGTGAATATCTTACCTGTTTCTGAATCACATCATCCAGATCAAATCCCAGCTCTTCAATTCTTTTATCCATTTTCTCGGAATAGCGATCTGCAATCTGGGCTTTTTCTCTGTCAAATTCTACCTTATCCAGATTTCTGGCCTGCAAAACCTTAAGCTCTTCTTCCATCAGCTTTTTTTCTTCCTGGATAATGGCATTGATCTTAGCGGCATATTCTTCCACTTTTTCTTTAACAATCGGGCTTACCTCAGTATCTTTTTTGGAAGACAGGTTAATATTAAAAGTCTTTTGTGCATGGAAAGATGCTGAAACAAAACATAGCAATCCCGTTACGATTAATTTCTTGATCATATTATTAATTTTTAATTT
The DNA here is from genome assembly GCF_003385595.1 of Chryseobacterium flavum. Lineage (GTDB taxonomy): Bacteria > Bacteroidota > Bacteroidia > Flavobacteriales > Weeksellaceae > Chryseobacterium > Chryseobacterium flavum. The sequence goes on from NZ_QNUE01000003.1 coordinate 183,623, forward strand.
TCGGATAAATTATCTGGCATTCAGGTCAATAGTAGTAGCAACATTGCTTCCATCCTTCGTTTTTTCGATAACGTCTTTATGCTCTACTGAAAATAGAAGCGTGGATGGGTCTACATATTTCTTCTTTTTAACCGGAGTTTTTAAAGAATCGGCTTTTGCCATGAGCTTAGGAGTGGAAATCTGGAGAATTTCCGGTTTCTTTGCAGGGACTGTTTCTTTAGGAATCAGTTTCTCTGATCCTATTGCCACAGCAGAAACTATTTGCTCTTTATTCTGAGCAGGTATTTTTTTTATATCTTTTTTATCATTATTCTCAGCTGTCAGCTGAATGCTATTCTGAACCGGATCTTTTATGATACTGTCAACAGGAGTTTTTTCTGTTTCCTTTACGATTTCAGGATGAATTTCCGCAGGCTGATTAAGAAAAAACAGAACAGTACCCAAACCAATGGTTAATATTAAACATGCAGCTATTAAACCCCATTTCACTTGTAACCTTGGTGAACGATTACTGTTATTATGAAACTCTATTTCGGACCACAGATCACGGGCTGGATCAATTTCTCTTTCCTCAATCTGCTTTTTGATCTGAAATTCAATATTATCTTTAAACGTTTTCATTTTTCACTTTTTTTTGTTGTTGAAAGTAGATCTTTCTTAATTTTTCTTTTGCCCTGAACAATTGTGTTTTACTCATGGCAATTGAAATCTGCAAAGTATTGGCAATTTCCTGATGGGAATATCCTTCCAGTACGTACAGGTTAAAAACCATTCTGTAAGCATCAGGCAGCTGATCCAGAAGCTCTTGTGCATTAAAGTCACAGTCAATCTCCGTTTCGTGGATATCTTCATGAAAAGATTGGTTGATCTCATCCAGATAGAAAACTGTTTTATGACTTTTGATAAAATTAAGGCACTCATTGACCACAATTCTTCTTGCCCAGCTTTCCAGGTTCGACTCTCCTCTGAAGCTTTCTATATGCTTAAAAATTTTACAGAATGCTTTAATGAGGCAATCTTCCGCCTGGTACAAATCGCTTACATAGCTTTTGCTTACACTCAGAAATTTCTTTACATTCTGTTCATAGAAAATCTTCTGTGCAGCCGGGTCCTGTTTTTTCAGGAGGCTTAACAAATCATTCTTTTTATTTCCGAACAAGAGTTTCATGCTTATGCTGTTTCTATACTAAAGACAATGAAAACAAAAAAAGGTTACAACTTTTATAAAAAAATTTTACTTGCTGTACTTAATTAAATAAGAAAGACTGCCCTGAAAGAAACAGCCTTGCATTTTATCCGGCAAATTCATCAAGCATATTTCTGGTAGGAACAAAGAAAAGCGTTCCGGTAACTGCTGTGCTGAAGTCTAAAATTCTGTCATAATTTCCCGGCGGGTTACCTATAAACATATTGGTCAGCATCTTTCTGGTTGTTGTAAATGTGCTGGCATATGAAATAAAATAGGTTCCAAAGTCATTGGTAGAAGGGCTTCCGAAAGGCATATTATCCCTGACGATTTTCAGTTCTTCCCCGTTTTCACCTTCAATGTTGGCTAAGGCAATATGTGAGTTTGAAGGTTTTACATCATCAGACATTTCAATATCATTTTCTTTTGACCTTCCGATCACTTTTTCCTGCTCTTCTGTGGATAATCCTTTCCAGGCATCCATATTATGAAGGTATTTCTGTACGAAAAGATAGCTCCCACCTTTATACTGAAGGTCTTCATCTCCGATTTTTGCAAAGTAATCACGGTCGTCCCCATGCGGATTTTCCGTTCCGTCTACAAAACCAAGAATGGAACGTGTATCCCAGTATTTAAACCCATGGATTTCCAAAATACTCTCGCCTACCGGGCTCAGCAATTTGGATATTTCTACAGCCATATCAAAGATCAGGCTTTTGTTATCTGCTCTCAGGTGAAAATGAAGATCTCCGGGAGTGGAAACAGCTGTATGTTTTATTCCTTTTATTTCTTCAAAACTGACTAATTCCTTGGGAGGAGGCGTTGGAAGTTCCAGTTTTCTCCATGCCTCAGCGCCAATTCCCATCACACAGCTTGCTCTGCTGTCCGGAAAACGGTTGAAAACCGAATTATTAAGATTTAAAACCAAAGCGCTTAGTTTCTGAAAAGTATCCTTTAGCTGTAGACGGTCATTAAGTTTCCAGACCATGAAAATAGTATTGCTGTTCGGATAATCTGTTACATTCTGTGATTCTATCGTATTCATACCTCTTTTTTGTGGTATTAAATATCCGAAACTGAAACCTGATCTGCAAAATATTGTTCCAGATCTCTTAACGTTTCCGGGCTTGTCTGAATATCTTTAACCAAAAGACCTTTATTCACAACCACAATTCTGTTACACACTTCTGTTGTATGGGAAAGATCGTGGCTGGAAATAAGAAAAGTAACTCCATCCTGCTTGGACAGTTCTTTGATAAGATTTTTAAGTTTGATCTGGGTAGAAGGATCCAGATTGGCAAAAGGTTCATCAAGGATAATAATTTCGGGATTTCCGATGATTGCTCCTACAATACCTACCTTCTTCTGGTTTCCTTTCGAAAGATCACGGATATATTTACCTGATTTGAGAATCTCACCGTTAAAAAAATCATGAAAAGGCTTCAGGAACTCATCTACAGAAGCTTTGTTTTGACCTCTCAGCTCGCCGATAAAATAAAAATATTCTTCAGGAGTAAGATAACCAATCAAAAACGTATCATCCACAAAGGCTGAAACTTTATTTTTCCAGGATTCGGACTCGTTAACTTTAATACCATCGATACTTACGTATCCTGTAGTAGCCTGAATCAGATCCAGCATCAGGCTGAAAAGGGTCGTTTTCCCTGCCCCGTTATTTCCTACAAGACCAAAAGTTTCTCCATTTGGAATTTCAAGGTGTTCAATGCGCAGAACAGTAGCCGGGCCATATGTTTTGGATAAATTATGTATATTGATCATGGTTTAACTTTTATTTTTAAATGCATCAAGTGTGCTGTATTTTTCCTTTTTATAATGTTTTACAATGATATCAAAGATTTTTTCCCTCAGGAAAAATCCTATAATTCCGATAATGGCAATACTTATTACTCCGCCTGCAATTCCTGAGAAATATCTTGCAATAGCGAAAACTCCCATAGGAAGAAGCATTTTGGGAATCAGCAAAAGCATCGCCGTAAGATTGAAGCTCCCTTTCTGTCCCATCCTTTTTTCTTTTGCATTAAGATCAATCTGTGCTTTGTTAAAAGCACCGGACCATAAGGTAAATTGAGAATTTACACCAATGTTATATAACCCCGCTGCAAAAAAAGTGATGTAGACTTCCCATCCGAAGTAAACATAGCATAGAGCGATAACCACAGAAATTCCTGTCACAATATTCATCAGCCACCATTTTGCCTTTAAGTATTCTTTGTAAGGTACATTCAGAGTCATCATAAGGGGATAGTAAGAGCTGTCAAAAGCCGGTACCCTCTGCCCAAACATAAACTGAAAACCTCCTGTTACAAAAAGCCCCATAAACATCATCATTGCCGGGGTTTTGTAAAGAGAAGACGTAAACATCAGCAATCCGTAGAAAAGAAACATAAAGCTCCCCATAAGAATCCCTTTCGTTACTTTATTACGCCGCAGCATTCTGATATCATTGTTAATAAAGGTTCCTATTACCCCATATTTATTCAAAAAAGCAATATTTTCTGTTTTCCCAACCGTTTTTCTGGCTTCAAATCCCTGATCCAGATAAAATTCTTTGCGCAGATAACGGAAACAGAGCCTCCACAATAGAACAAACAGAAATACAGGAACCAAAACAAAATAGGGCTTTTCATAGAAACTTAAGAATACCGATTCAGAATAAGACAACACTGGAACGATGTTATAATACCCCAGAACTCCAATGATAACACAGCATATCCCGATAATAACAGCCAGTGTTTCCCTCCCGTTGAAGAAAATATTGATAAAATTATTCAGATAGAGTAATGCGATAACACCTAGAAGCCATACCAACATCCCGGAAATACTATACCCGTTAAATAAAGCGATGATAGAAAATGTAATAAAAAATAAAGAGCTTAGCCAGCTAAATGCCGAAAGGAAAGTTTTGGCAAGCATATAATTCACCAGTGTATTTTTTCTGATATTCAGGGTAAGAAATGGTTTAATATTCTGCGTGGGAATCTCCTGCCAGAGATATTTAATACCCAGATCTATAATCCATGCAACAATCATAAATTTTGAAACCATGCGTAAAGGGTTCTGATGCATTTCCTTATGTATATAGAAAAAAGCAAGAAATGCCCCTCCGACAAAACATCCCATGAAATAAATAATACCAATGAACCGGAGTATTTTCATGGTCAGATTAATCCCTAAAGACGTACCGCGAAAAAAGCTTTTGATTTCAAGCTTAAGGAACCTGAGAAACATATTTTTATTTTTTACATTAGTAAATATAATGCAAAATATGTTACATATTTTTATCCGATAAGTTCTTTGGCCTGTGCTAATGCTGCCTCTGTAATTTTACTCCCTGAAAGCAGCTGAGCAATTTCTTTCAGCTTTTCATCATCACTTAATGGAATAATAGTAGACTGTGTTCTTCCGGCAATATCCTCTTTTACAACTTTATAATTATTGTTTCCTTTGGCTGCTACCTGTGCAAGATGGGAAATAACGATCAGCTGCATATCTTTTGACATTTCTCTCATCAGATTTCCTATTTCTTCTGCTACTTTACCGGAAACTCCGGTATCTATTTCATCTAAAATAAGCGTAGGAAGATCATCGCTTTCTGCAATAATTTTCTTCACAGCAAGCATAACCCGTGATCTTTCACCACCCGAAATAGCTGTTTGAATCGGTTTTAAAGGAAATCCTGAATTAGCCTGAAACAAGAGTTGGATATTCTCTTTTCCAAACGGGCTGAACTCTGTGATATCCTGCAATTCTATATCTACTTTGGCCTTTTCTAGTCCTAATTTTTTAAGTAAACCTTCTGCTTTTTTTACAAAGACCGGGATATTCTTTTTTCTGTTTTCTGAAAGTTTTTCAGCAAGAGCCTGAAGTATATTTTCTTTTTTTGATATATTTTCTTTTGTCTCCGCAATTTGTTCTTCCAGTTCCGAGACTCCCTTCTGATCTCCGGCCAGTTCATTTCTAACTTCAATCAGCTCATTAAAATCCGAAACATTGTGCTTCAATAGCAAAGCATTGATTTTATTATTTAGCTCTGTAAGAATTAACAGCTTTTCAGGATTGATCTCTACTTTTTCTGCCTCATTTTCAAGTTCAGCAATGATATCTTTTATTTCCACAAAAGAAGTTTCCAGCCTGTCATTCAGTTCAGCAAAACTTGTTGATATTTCAGAAATTTTTGAAAGCTTATTTTTCGCTTCATTGAAAAAGGATAAGATTCCAATCTCTTCCTGATGAAATCTCGACAAAATCTGCACCAGGTTATCAGAAATGACCCCTGCGTTTTCATGAATAGCCAATTGATTCTGCAGGTCTTCATAATCCACATCATCCAGTTTCAGCTCTTCCAGTTCATTCAGCAGAAATTCTTTATAATCACTTTCTTTATTTGTTTCAGAAAGTTGGTTCTGAAGTTTTTTAAGTTGTATTTTAAGACTTTGAAAATCCGAAAATTCGTACTGATATTCTTCAATAATCTGTTTATTTCCGGAAAGTCCGTCAATGATTTTAAACTGATATTCTGAAGTAAAAAGGTTTGATGTTTCGAACTGAGAGTGAATATCAATCAGCTGAGACGAGAATTCTCTGAGTACATCAAGCGTTACCGGAACATCATTAATGAATGCACGTGATTTTCCTGAAGGAAGAATTTCTCTTCTGATAATGGTCTGAAGTTCATAGTCCAGATCATTTTCAATAAAAAATTTCTTAAACTGGTTATTTAATGCAAATTCGGTTTCCACCACACTTTTCTCCTCTGCATTCGAAACAGATTTCACATCAGCCCTTTCGCCAAGAATAAGCCTTAAGGCGCCTAAAATAATAGATTTACCTGCTCCTGTTTCACCTGTTATTACCTGTAACCCATTTTTCAATGATACTTCCAGGGTATCAATCAGGGCAAAATTTTTAATGTAAATTCTTGAAAGCATGGATAAGTGAATGGTTACTTTACGTATTGCAAATATAGAATTTTAGAGTTCAGTATTCAATAGCTGAATGTTTCATTTCCATCTATTTCCACTTATTCCATTTATTGTCAATATTTTTGGGAGAAAGGATAATCATGGTTTGTTTCAGATCATTAATATTAACAGGGCCGTTATTCCCTGAGTTAAAAATATTGAAGATCTCATCACTCTTATTATCCATGAACAGATTGAAAAAATAAGCCTGCTGAAATGAATTTTCATAGGTCTTCAACTGCATAAGTGCATCAAAAATTACTTTTTTGGCCGGACTTTGATCCTGATTAAAAAGGTTATCCAATCCTGCTCTGTGGTACGTGTAAATTGTTGAGCGAAGCTGACTCCAGTTAGGATTAAGAATTTCATTGATCAGCATGGTACGGTTCCGTGGTTCATTCACCGTATTCCATCCTTCAAAATTCCTGTTCTGGGAATTCTGGGCAATCTGCTGAGCTTTTGCAAACCACTGTGACCCTCCCATAGACTGAAAACTGTCAGCATCATATCCTAAAATCAGATAAATATAAAAGCTGATTACGTCTGTAAGGTTTTTTCCTGAAAATTGCCGTTCGTTAAAAATAAGGTTTTCATTCTCGATATATTCAAAGGCAAATCTTTGATCCTGAAGATTAATCAGTGGTGATTCATAAGTCGTATTATAAACAGGGCGGACAGCCTGTACTACGATGGTACCTTTAAATTTATTATCTACTCTTTCAGAGATAACAATGGCAAAACCACATTTTATTTTTTCAAAGTTCTGAAGTTTTTTCCCGGTCCAGCTGGTATTATTGATAAAGTCTTTCAGACTTTTTTCCAATGCCTTGTAAGCTTGCTGATTACTTCCTCCCAATTGTTGGGAATTTACCTGAACTGTTGCCAGCAGTTCCTGGGAAAAGCAAAGGCTGTATATAAAAAACAGAAAAAATAAGCTTATCGTTTTTTTCATTGTCTGTAAAAATTGAGAACGGAAATTTATTAAAATTATTTTAAAAGTTGATTCTCAATAAAGTTGAGAATATCTCTGGCCACTTCATCTTTAGATTTAAGATTAAATTCTATCTTATCCGTTTTGGTAAATATCTTGATTTTGTTGGTATCATTTTTAAAGCCGGCTCCTTCGTCTCGCAGAGAGTTCAAAACGATCATATCCAGATTTTTCTTTTCAAGTTTTCCTTTCGCATTTTCCTCTTCGTTCTGAGTTTCCAGAGCAAAACCTACTAAAAACTGATGGGTTTTCTTTTCTCCCATTGTTTTCAGGATATCCGGGTTTTTAACAAGTTCAATAGTCAGATTTTCATCATTTTTCTTGATTTTTTCCTTTGCTACTTCTTTAGGAGCATAGTCGGCAACAGCTGCACTGGCAATTCCAATGTCTATCCTGTCGTAAAATTCAAAGACCTTTGACAGCATCTCCCTGGCAGAAGTTACTCTATGCAATTCAATATTCTTGTCCCGGATCAGCTGAGAACTTGGTCCTGAGATCAAAATTACTTTTGCTCCTCTTTTTGAAGCCTCTGCCGCTAAAGAAAAACCCATTTTTCCGGAAGAATGATTTCCGATAAACCTTACCGGATCAATTGCTTCATAAGTTGGTCCTGCAGTTATTAGTACCGTTTTCCCTTTAAGGCTTTCCAAATGACTTTCTCCGTTAAAAAAATGTTCTACAACGTTAAATATTGTTTCGGGTTCTGCCATTCGCCCCTGTCCGACAAGTCCGCTTGCCAGTTCCCCGTTTTCAGCAGGTATTATTGTATGTCCGAAACTTTCTGCAAGTTCCAGATTTTTTTTTGTAGAAGGATGTACATACATATCCAGATCCATTGCCGGAGCAATAAAAACCGGGCACTTGGCAGACATATAAGTTGCAATAAGCAGGTTATCACACATTCCGTGGACCATTTTAGATAATGTATTGGCCGTACATGGCGCCACAATCATTACATCTGCCCAAAGTGCTAATTCCACGTGACTGTTCCAGCTTCCGTTATCGCCATAAAAATCTGAATAAACAGGTTTTTTTGATAAGGTAGACAAGCTTAATTTTGTCACGAAGTGTTCAGCATCAGCAGTCATAATCACTTGTACTTCCGCCCCTTTTTTTATAAAATTCCTTATCAGAAAATGAATTTTATAAGCTGCAATCCCTCCGGAAACTGCAATAAGTACCTTTTTACCGGAAACACTCATTTAGTTTAATTTTTTTGGAATACTAAAATACTTATTTTTTCCCACAATCAGGGTTTAAAACAATAAAGGTCATAAAAGAACGGAATTCTTTTATGACCTTGATCTATAAAAACACAGATAATTATTTTCTGTCTTCTGTTTTTCTGAAATAAATATCTTCATTTAACCACTCTTCAATAGCAATTGAAGTTGGTTTTGGAAGTTTTTCGTAATGTTTAGAGATCTCAATTTGCTCTCTGTTTTCAAAAACTTCTTCTAATGTAGAATTGTGAACAGCAAATTCATCCAGTTTATTGTGAAGCTCCGTACGGATCTCCGCATTGATCTGCTCTGCTCTCTTTCCCATGATAACAATAGCTTCATAGATTGAACCTACTTTATCTTCAATCTTATCTTTATCGTAAGTAATCGTATTTACTTCTGCTTTTGTATCTTTTACACTCATTTTGAGAAAATTATTTTTATTTTAAGATTGCAAATTTACAAATTATCTTTGAATTTTGAAAGTCGCTGCAGGCGGAGGGGTCTGAAGCGCCGCACTATCCCTCTGAATCTGCATTGCCTTCTTTTCATTGCTGATCTGATCTTTAATTTGCTGATCTGTTTTATTCTTTTCAGCTAATTTCGCAGCTTCTTTCTTTTGCTTAGCATTTAGAGCCGCCATTCTTTCTTCTACCTGTTTTTTAGTAACAGCAAAATTCTGTTTTTCCTTCTCCAGTTTACCCCGAAGATCTACAGCTGTTTTAGCATATTCCGTATCAGGCAGTTCCTTTTCAACCATTCTCGTATAAGTCAGGGCGCTTTCAATACGCTCACTTTTAAGATCATAAATTGACTTGGTTGCCAATTCATAACGGGATTTCATGATATAGTCGTAAATCTTTGGACGAAGCTTAGTACTTGGAAAATCTTCCAATACATTCTCCAGTGCTACATTGGCTGCCTTGTATTCTCCCATCTTAAAATACTGTCTGGCATTCTCATATGCCTTAAACTCCAGTTTATAAGATAGCTCATCAATAAGCTGGCTGATGTTTTTAGATCTTTCAGAATTTGGATAGTTTGTTAAAAAATCCTGAAGTTCATTGATTGCCAGTTCAGTACTGGACTGATCCAGATTATAATCCATAGAACCTTCATAATAACATAATGCCGACATATAAGCGGCTTCTTCTGCCCGTGGATCCTTAGGGAAATTAACTGCAAAATTTTTAAACTGATGCCCTGCCAGTTTATAACTCTTATCGTAATAATTTGCATAGGCTGTGTTGAAACCTACATTAGGGAAATCATCTGTTCCTGCTACAAGATTGGCAAGTCTGTCATAAAGAGCCAATGCATTCTTCCACTTCTTCTTCGCAAAATTATCATTAGCAGCCTTTAAGATAAAATCCTTATCAGCACTCCTCATTGCTTTCTCCTGACGGCTTGCACATGAAGCGACTACTGCTACGGCAAACAGACCTAAAATATATTTTTTCATATAAAAAATTCAACAGTTTTCGGATTATACAGCCGATTTACTAATTTGCAAAAATATAACTTTTTTGTCAATAGATTTTTTTTTATGAATATTTAACGTAATTTTAGTCTGCAGCGTATCCCAAAATTGCAAAAACGCTCAATAAAAGATTCATTCTTACCTTCTTTTCAGCTTCTTTGACATAAGTTTCCTCATTCTTACTCGGAACGTACAGTTCATAGAAATTTTTATTCCGGATAACAAATAACGTGGAGCCAATAATCATTGTAAGAATATCTTCAGGCTTTGGGGTAAAAGTAAATACTCCGGATGCCACTCCTTTTTTAATCACTTCATCAAGCTTTTTTACAAACAATTGATAAAAGTCCAATAATTCATCCTTCAGATTATCAGTATGACGCAACTCCTGAGTAACGAATCCATGAAAATAATTATACTTGAATAACTGAGAAACAATATATTTAATTATTTCCCGCATCTGCATTTCCGGTTTACCCTCTTTAATAGTGTCTGCAAATTCTGAAAAATTCTCTCTTGTTTTCAGTACTCTGTACTGGTAAAGATAAGACATCATTTTCTCTTTGGACCCGAAATAGTATGAAATCATTGCAACATTGATATTTGCTTTGGAGCAGATATCCCTTACAGAAGTTCCTTCGTATCCTTTTTTCGCTATAAGCTCTTCAGCGATATCCAGTATGTGAATCTGTTTTTCTGTAAATTTTTTCTTCATGAAGTGTACTTTGAGTAAAGTTAAGAAATTTTTAACACATTTATAAACGTTTGTTTAATAATTTTATATTAATTCCAAATAATAGTATTTTTGAAAATGCAATTTTTTGATTTCCATCATCATAAAAAACATTTCCGGAACGGGATTTATAATGTAAACATTGAGGAATCTCCTCCGGACCAGCTTTACTCGGCAGGTATTCACCCGAACGATATAGATATTCATCATATCGAAAGACAAATTAACTGGATGGAAAGTATGATGCTTCAAAATTGCTTTGCTATCGGGGAATGTGGGTTAGATTCTTTGGTTAGTACTGATCAGAAAATCCAGGAAGAGGTATTTTTAAGGCAGATAAGGATCTCCAATGAGGTAAAAAAACCAATGATTATACATTGTGTCAGAAAATTTTATGAGGTAATTTCTTTTAAAAAGAAGGCCGATCAGGCCATGATTATTCACGGTTTTAATAAAAAACGACAAATTGCTGAGGATCTGCTTAAAAATAATTTTTATCTCAGTTTTGGAAAAGCTGTTTTGTATAATTTATCTTTGCAGGACATTATAAGGAACACTCCATCAGACAAAATCTTTTTAGAAACTGATAATGAAGATTTTAACATCGAAGAACTGTATTACAAAGTTTCAGAGATAAAAGGTATTTCCCTGGAGCAACTGAATGAACAAATTTTAGAAAATTTACACACTATAAAAAATGGATAAATACTGGCTGGAAAGAACTGAGCTGTTAATCAAGGAAAAAGGGTTAGAAAAGCTGATCAAAGCAAATATCCTGGTTATAGGGCTTGGTGGTGTCGGCTCTTTTGCGGCAGAGTTTCTTGCCAGAGCAGGGGTGGGAAATATGACAATTGTAGATGGTGATACGGTAGACATTACCAACATCAACAGACAGCTTCCTGCTTTACATTCTACAGTGGGAAAGCATAAAGTGGAAGTGGTGGCTGAAAGGCTGCTTGACATTAATCCTTCACTACATTTAACCAAAATCAATGAATTCCTAAATCCTGAGAGAATGGATGAAGTGCTGGATTCAGGGAAATTTGACTATGTTCTTGACTGTATTGACAGCGTAACTCCAAAAATCTGCCTGATTAAAGCAGCAAGGAAAAGAAAGATAAAAATAATCAGCTCGATGGGAGCAGGTGGGAAAACTGATCCAAGTATGGTTATGGTAAGGGATATCAGTAAGACTCATAACTGTTTTCTTGCCAAGCAGGTGAGAAAAAGACTGAAAAAAGAAAAGATCAATAAAGGATTCAGGTGTGTATTCTCTAATGAGATACAGAAAGAAGAAAGCCTTAAAATGACTGATGGCAGCAATTTTAAAAAATCATTCTACGGTACGATCAGTTTTATTCCGGCTATTTTCGGTCTGTATGCTGCTGCTGAAGTGATCAATTACTTAGTGAAAAAAGATTAATGCAGAATTTCAAATATTCCAGAGCAGAAAAACTCAAAAAAAATACTGAGATCTCTTTACTTTTCGAAAAAGGTAAATGGAGAACTTGCGGAAACCTTAGAATCATTATATTAAAAGACAAACCGCTTTTACCGTTAGAAAGTGGCAGGTTCGGAGTTTCTGTTTCCAAAAGATATTTTAAAAAGGCTGTTGACAGAAACCGATTAAAAAGGCTTCTCAGAGAATGCTATCGTTTGAATAAGGATCTGTTTAAAGAGGCTTTCGGGGATAAAACACTTGCTATGCTTTTCTGGGCTTCTCCGGATATGCCTTCAAAATTTCAGGATGTAGAGGCTCAGTTTATAAAGCTTTGCAATGCACAGAAAAAATCTTAGGTCCTATGGTTTACCGGAAATATTATAATTCCAGTTTTCATTAATTTTCAGATTCTTTTTGTAATTTTATAGGAAACAATAAATCTGAAAATTAATATGTTAGATGACATTCCCTATTTATCTTATGCGCTAAGTGCATTTATCGGCATTGGGCTGGCAGCAGCAACAGGATTCAGAATTTTCCTTCCCATGTTTATGGTAAGCCTTGCATCATATTTTCATTGGATTCCCATGAATGAAAGCTTTGAATGGCTTGCAGGATTGCCAACGCTTATAACAACAGGAATTGCTACCATCGCTGAGATTTTAGCTTATTATATTCCTTTTATTGATCATTTACTGGATACCGTTTCTATTCCAATGGCAACTATAGCCGGATCAGTATTATTTGCAAGTCAGTTCGCAGATCTTGGAACTTTTCCGCAGTGGGCATTGGCTTTAATCGCAGGAGGGGGAACCGCTGCAACAATCAGCTCTGGCTTTGCGGGAATTCGTGCAGCATCTACTGCAACCACCGGCGGATTGGGAAATTCCGTAGTAGGAACTACCGAAACAGCAGGTGCGGGAATAATGTCTGTTTTGGCTATGGCTATGCCAGTTGTTGCAGCCATTTTAGCCATAGCCCTTATCATCCTTATACTTGTCTTTGGGCGGAAAGCCTGGAAAAAGCTGCGGAGCACTAAAAATATATCTCAGAATCATTAAAATAAAAAGGTACTGGCAAGCCAGTACCTTTTGTATATTAATTTTTACTTCTGAAGTCCTTTATTTCCTGAATTTTAGTTTCAAAGTATTCTTTTTTATCAGGATTTTTACTGATCAGTATTTCAAAAGCTTTTATAGCTTTAGTGTATAGTTTTTGTTCGAAATAGAGATTGGCGAGCGTTTCCGTCATCAAATGAGAAATATCATCATTCCTTTCTTTAACAACATAAGAGCTTTCTTCTTTTAGCTGACTGATCTTCGGATTATTCTCAATAAAGGCATCAATAACTTTTTCTTTAATTTCAGCCTTTTCCTTTTCTATTTCTTCCGTTCTGTCAATTTTCAGCCAACTCTGCCATGTATTGATAAAACCAGGAACATTACTGTCTATAGGTGATTGAACTGCATCTTTCATCTGAGCTTCCTGCACTATTTCCATTTTTTTCGGACCTTCTTTATTTTCTTTCTGCCTTTCGTCTACTTTCAAACTTGATATATCAGTACCGAAGAATGAAACATTCATCACCGGTGCCTCCTCTTTTATAGTTTCAGACAAGCTATTTTCTACAGATTTATCATTATCTGCAGGATTGGCTCTTTCGATATCAACAGCGCCTATTATTACTTCAGGATCAGGGCTTTCTTCTTTTTCTGTAGTTTCCTGTGCCATAAGAACTTCCATGCTTTCATCCTTAGCTTTCGTTTCTTCAGCCACAGGTGACTCATTCTGAATTGTTGTTGAAAATTCAGGAGCCTTACTATTTTTACTGATTAATGAATCAGGCAGATTAGTCTCAAAGTTCATTGGTTTCCAATTGGATTGAACTTCAGGGATCATTTCTTTTTCTTCAACAGCTTCTTTTCTGACTTCTTCCACATTCTCAACAGCTGCCACCGTTTCTTCTGCCTTTTCTATGCCTGGCTTTTCATTATTAGCCGGTTCATCTTTCTCTTTTGACCAAAAATGGAAACTTTGAGTCTCTGCAAAACTTATTTCATGATCTGAAATTACTTCCTGTTCACCCTTTTCTTCCTGTGAAATACCTTTTGACTCTTTCATTTTTTTCTCAACCTCTTCGATAAGCCGTCTCATCTCATCTTCATGTTTGTTTACATTTGGTTGTGAAATTTCAACAGATTCAATCGCTTCTTCATTTCTTACCTGAATTTGAACATCCGGCATAAATGCATCTGTTCCGTGAAAACTAAGCTCTGCATCTTCTTCAATGATATTGTTTCCGGATAAAACTTCATTTTCAGAAGCAATATCTTTGTATGCTGCCAAAGCTTGTTTTTCAATTTCTGTTTCAGGAGTCAGAGTCTCTGTTTCGTGGAAGCTTATATGTTCTTCATCTTCCACTTTGCCTGCTTCTGCTTTTGTAGAAATTTCATCTTCATGTATGATAACTTCGGGCGTAAACTCCTCTCCTGCATTCTTTTCAGCAGACCCCGACTCTTTCTCATCACCAGATATATCTTCTTTTAAAGGCTCAATTGCAGATTCAATCTTCTGAATGACCAGGGTACCGGACTCCAGTGTGGATTCTAAGTCTATTTGTTCAGGATTCTTTTCATCCAAAAAGTTTTCTTCTCCTTCAAACAGTATCCTGTTTCTTTCGCCATTTACATAAATATGTTCAACCTCCTGAGACGAAGGCAACAGACATATACTCCCTTCTTTTTCCGGAGACTGGTCTCTTTTAAGCGGGAATCCTTTATCTTTATATCCATAGCGGTTGGCTTTCTCAGAATTTTTAGATGATTGTTTTTCTTCAATAACCTCCGGATTCTGTTTTTTCTCAATTACTCCGTTGATTAACTGATAAAGGATTTTTTTATCTGTCGTATAAGCTGCCGTTGTAGAAAGCTCTTTCTGATAATTCTCTTTATCATACAGATGCACACCATACAGGTGAAGTGCTCTGATATTCTGAATATAAGGAAAAGCCTGAATCTCTTCTTTCAAAAGATTAAGATCTTCTGACTGAATATTTTTCGGATTTTTTATTAACTCTAAAACTCTGGAATTCATCTTACCAATTCGCTACAATATCGTTAAAAATCTTATTTATAATTCTTTCTGTAACAATTTTCACCTGAGAAGCTTCAATGTCACTCTGCGATAAATTGCTGTTAAAAGCCGCTTCATCTGTATAGGTTCTGTCAAAACTGGCATCAGGATGTACTTTATTTTCATAATGCACTTTCACCGTAATGGTAAGTTTGTTCTGAGCCTGTTGTATTACTCCTCCGGAAGGGTTAGTCTGGGTATTGGAGCTTATTGTAGTAGGAGCAATACTATAATCTGTAATTTCTCCTTCTATCAGAATATCAGGATTTTCTTTAGTTCCCTTTAAAGTGGTTCTCTGTAAAAAACGATTTTGGATATCAGTAGAAAACTGCTGTGACAATGTTGGATTTACAAGAGGTGCATTGTTAGGAAACTCATTGATCTGAACAGTCTTTTCATCAGTCAGAGACGATCCTGTAAAACTGTAACATGAGTTCAAAACTCCCAGTAAAACGAAAAGTATTCCAACTAATACAGATCTTTTCAGACGATTATTTTTAATCTTAATATTCATTTTTATCTTTATTTCATGAAAACAATTTCTGCCGTTCTTATTTCCTGCAGGCCTTAATCTTCAAGATTATACTGTTTTATTTTTCTATATAAAGTTCTCTGTGAAATTCCCAATTCATCTGCAGCTCTGTTTCTGCGTCCTTTATGCTTTTCAAGCGCCTTAATGATCAGGTCTTTTTCATTATTCTGAAGAGAAAGAGATTCAGGTTTATTTTCTTCAACCTCAATATCTTCAACATCTTCGTAACTGTCATCCGGTGAAGAGATAATAGTTGGGGTCTGCACAGCCGGAGCATCCTTATTATTTTCAAAATACAGCAAAGATCCCTGATTCACCTGTTGCTGATTTTCAGAAGTATAAATCCTGTTGATCAGATTCTTTTCATGGCTGCTCAGGTCACCTGTTCCTCTGTTCTTTATCAATTCCGAAGTTAGGGATTTTAAATCATTGATATCATTTCTCATATCAAAAAGAATCTTATACATAATCTCCCTTTCGCTTCCAAAGTCACTTTGCTTTGGAGAATTCTGATTATTTACAACCATCGGAAGGTGTGTTTCCATAGGAATATACTCAGCGAGTTTCTCTGCTGTTATATTTCTGTTTCTTTCCACTACTGTCATTTGTTCTACAAGATTCCTTAGCTGGCGAACGTTGCCTGGAAAAGAATAACTTTCAATATAGTGAACGGCGCTTGGCTCAAGTTCAAGTTCGGGCATCCTGTATTTTTCTGCAAAATCAATTGCAAACTTTCTGAATAATAAATGTATATCTCCTTTCCTTTCTCTTAAAGGAGGCATATCTATCTGGACAGTATTCAAACGGTAGTATAAATCTTCACGGAACCTTCCGTCATGGATAGCTTTCATCATATTAACATTGGTAGCCGCTACAATTCTTACATTGGTTTTTTGAACCTGTGAAGATCCTACCTTCATAAATTCACCGCTTTCAAGCACCCTTAAAAGACGAACCTGTGTTTGTAACGGAAGCTCTCCAACCTCATCAAGGAAGATTGTTCCACCATCTGCCACCTCAAAGTAACCTTTTCTGGTTGCTGTAGCTCCGGTGAAAGCACCTTTTTCATGCCCGAATAGTTCAGAATCTATGGTTCCTTCCGGGATAGCCCCACAATTGACCACAATATAAGGCTGATGTTTTCGTCTTGACTCTGAATGTATAATTTTGGGAATAAATTCTTTTCCTACCCCACTTTCTCCAATCACCAGGACGGAAATATCTGTGGGTGCGACCTGAATAGACTTTTCCAGGGCCCGGTTAAGCGCCGGAAAATTTCCAATAATTCCGAAACGGTTTTTTATGTTTTGTAACTCGTTGCTCATAAGTAAATATTTGATTATTGATTTAATGTGTTCTACAGCTCTTCAATTATTTCCTGTAGTTTTGTTAAATGATGTATAGACATCTTTCATTGTCTTCCTTTCATCACACGTCTGCAATGCCAACGTTTTTTAAATCTAAATAATCTTTGTTTCTGATTTTAGAAACTTTACTTTTAAAGTGTATGCTTTCAGCAAAGCCGTACCTTTTACTTTGTCTTTCAAAATCCTCCAGAGCTTTATCATATTTCCCCGGCTCAAAACAGGTAGAGCCTAAGTAACAATGATCAAACATTCCCTTCACATAACCTCTTGCTGCCAGTAGACTTTCAATCGTTGCGACGGCTTTTCCTTTCTGTCCTAAAACACCATAAGGCATGGCGTTTACTATGCCGAGGGCATAACCTCCGTTTTGAGATCTACTTAAGTCTTCGAAGTAATACTTTTTTAAAGCTTCAAGATACTGAATCGCTCCTTTATAATCCCTTAAAAGCTGAAACTTATACCAACTTAAATATCCTCCGGGATCTGGTGAAACAGCTTTATCAATAAGTATTTTCCAGGTTATAAAACCTTTATTTTTACAATAGGGAACAGTCTTTTCTATATGAGCACCTGCAAAATCAGAACACTGTTCCGAAGCTTTATTGTCAAGTCCTTGGGATTCCCTGTATCCCTGAATATCGGAAGCCCAGTTGTATAACTCGCCAGCTTTTTTACAGTCCTCTCCCTCTATTGCACCACAATTAACCTGTGCAATAGTATTGGTATAAACTATAAGTAACAAAAAGCTTAGGTAATACCTCTGAAACTTTTCCATTTTCAATTTTATAGGTTAAATACTAAAGTAATCTGCTTTAAAACCATTGATCCCTTTTATCTTCCGGTCATCCGGTAATCTTGTAGTGATAAAACTTTTTCAACATTCTATCTGCGATCATATCCATCAAATCCGAATTCACAGACGTTAATCCGAACTACCCTGTCCTGTCTTCACAATTTACTAAATTCTAACGGTAATATATCCGCTGATTTCTTATTCTGCAATTCTCCCTAAAAGTGTGCCCTGAGTGTTATCATAAACAAAAACGTTCACAATGTCACCTATTTTCTGTCCTTCAAGTTTATCAAATACACATACCGCATTCTGTGAATTCCTTCCTTTCCATTGGTTTTCATTCTTCTTGGAAGTTCCTTCTATCAGAATCTGATGGGTTCTTCCTACATAAGATTTCATTCTCTTTCTGGATAATTCTCCCTGTAAGGCAATAACTTCAGCAAGACGTCTCTGTTTCACATCTGCCGGAATATTGTCTTCCATTTTTTTATGTGCAGGAGTCCCGGGCCTTTCCGAATAGGCAAACATATATCCATAATCATATTCTACCTCTTTCATCAGGCTTAATGTGTCCTGATGATCTTCTTCAGTCTCATTACAGAATCCAACAATCATATCCTGTGAAAAAGCAACTTCAGGTACAATTTCCTTTGCTTTTTTAATCAGATCCAGGTATTCTTCCCGGGTATGCTGTCTGTTCATTGCCTGAAGCATATTATTACTTCCGCTTTGTACGGGAAGGTGTACATATTTACAGATGTTATTATGTTTTGCCATCATATGGAATACATCAAGGCTCATATCCTGCGGGTTTGAAGTTGAGAATCTTATTCTCATTTCAGGAACCGCTTTAGCTACCTGATCAAGCAGCTGTGCAAAATTAACCGCTGTTGCTTTCTGCATTTCCGAAGCCTTAGCAAAATCCTTTTTCGGACCTCCTCCATACCATAAATAAGAATCTACGTTTTGGCCCAGAAGGGTGATCTCTTTGTATCCGTTATTCCAAAGGTCCTTACATTCATCTATAATGGAATGAGGATCCCTGCTTCTTTCCCGTCCTCTTGTAAATGGAACCACACAAAATGTACACATATTATCACAACCTCTAGTAATAGTAACATAAGCAGTCACTCCATTTCCTCCCAAACGGACAGGATTAATATCTGCATACGTTTCTTCTTTAGAGAGTATTACATTAATTGCATCTCTTCCATCCTCAGTTTCTTTTAAAAGATTAGGAAGATCCCTATAAGCATCAGGTCCCACCACAAGATCCACTAACTGTTCTTCTTCAAGAAACTTGGTTTTTAATCTCTCAGCCATACATCCAAGAACCCCTACAGTCATATTCGGTTTTTCCTTCTTAAGATTTTTGAACTGGGAAAGGCGCATTCTTACGGTTTGCTCTGCCTTTTCACGGATAGAACAAGTATTGAGAAGGATAAGGTCAGCCTCTTCAGCTTTCATCGTTGTATTATATCCCTGCTCATTAAGAATAGATGCAACAATCTCAGAATCAGAAAAATTCATCTGACAGCCATAACTTTCCAGGAACAGCTTCTTGGAATTTTCAGGTCTTTCCGCAATTGCAAATGCTTCCCCTTGTTTTGTTTCGTCTATATATTTTTCCTGCACGATAATCAATTTAATGTCCGGCTTAAAATTTCACTGATTTTGTAAATTTTAAATAACGAACAGATGAGTCTGCAAAGATACAAAATATTGTGACAGATTGGCAGGGCTATCTTTCAATATATGTTACTGAAAAATTCATTGGAAATGAAATCCTTTCCAGGATGGGAATATCTCTGTATAATGCTGGCATCCATGCTTTTTTCATTCTGGAGAGTGTCCGCATAAAATCATTGTTAAAATTCCGGTTATCTATTTCAGGATAAATCCTGGCATTGGTGATATGTCCGTCCTTACCAACATAAAATTCGAGGTTTATTTTCCCGTTGAAATGATAATCCTCAAAAATCATCATAAAATTATCATGGAAAAGGTCATTAAATTTTTTCATCCCATCAGGATATTTTGCATGAGTCACAAAATCAGTAGCCTTATAACCGGGCTTATAATTACTCATTACATCTTTAGGATATAATATAAATTCAGTAATAGCACCGATTTGCCAGCCTTTTACTTCAGCAGGCTTCCATTTTTTAAGGTTTTTAAGAATTTCTCTTGATACATCATAAGATCTTTTATCAGCTTTATTTCTGATGTCTTTGTTATAATAATCCTGGGCTGATAAATTTCTTTTTCATCACACTCCTTTATTTTATTGTTAACAAGATATTCATGAACGTCTTTATAAAAATTAACCATGCCTCCTTCGTAGAAGTCCTGCTTCGGAGGATATTCATCAAGTATCTGAGCCTGAGATAAAGAAGCAGAGGCCAGACAAAACAAAATAATAATATTCTTCATTTTATGGTATATCTATGGTACTAGTTTTTCTGTTTATTTAAAAGCTATATATCTACTGAGACAGAAGAAAAATTCATTTTAAGTTTCATCTCAGATTTTACAGACTGTCCGCCACAGCTGGCAGGAGTCCAGTTTTTTTTGATCCGCCTTACCACATACTGCATATCATCAAAGAAGACTTCACTATGTAATACTTTAGGGGAACCTTCAATATCAGTTACCTTTCCTGCTGCATCAATAGTTAATGTAAATACGAAATCCCCGGACAAAGTATAAAAATCCGAATTCAGATAAGTATACATATATCTGCTTAAAATATCTTTATAAGCAGCTGCTCCACCTTCATATGCAGCAGGTTTAAAATCATTGCATTTTACGGCAATCTGCATGAATGGTTCCTTAATATCTATTTTTAAAATATTCTTGTTATTCTCTGTGATAAAAGAATCATCTCTATCCTCAAGATCCTGACCAAAAGAAAGGGTTACACAACAAAAAGTAAAAAATAACAGCAGAACTCTTATCATAATAATCATTTAAAAACAAATAATAGACAAAGGTAAATATTTACTCTCCTTAAGCACGAAAAACTTCACACAAAGTATGAAGTTTTCATAGGATACGATTGAACGGTCTTATTGTAATCTTATAATAATCCCTTGATGTGTTTGTAATTGGTCTTTACCGTCTCGAAAACCTCATCCATTTTACCACCAAGCATAAGCTGAGCCATAGATTTTGTCATTCCCAAAACCTGATCGAATTCAATTTTAGGAGGTAAAGCCAATGCATTAGGGTTGGTAAATATATTCAGAAGATAGGGGCCTCCATATTCCAGGCACTCTTTAAGTGCTTCTTCCACTTCTTCAGGTTTATGTACATTTTTTCCCGGAAACCCCATAGCTTGTGCTATCACAGCAAAATCAGGATTGATCATATCAGTTTCATTATCAGGCAGTCCTCCAACTTCCATTTCCAGCTTAACCATTCCAAGAGCTCTGTTATTAAAAACAATCAGTTTAACCGGAAGCTTATACTGGAAAATTGTAGCCATATCTCCTAAAAGCATAGAGAGCCCCCCATCACCACACATCGCAATCACCTGTTTTCCGGGATAGGCCAGTGAAGCCCCGATAGCCATAGGCATCGCATTCGCCATTGAGCCATGATTAAAAGATCCTAACATTTTTCGTTTTCCTGTACCTGTGATAAACCTGGCTCCCCACACGCAGCACATTCCGGTATCTACTGTAAAGATTGCATCGTTCTTTGCAAGCCGGTCCAGGGTATAGGCAACATATTCCGGCTGGATTGCATTTTCTTTTCCAAAGTCTTTGACATAGGTTAGTTGATTTTCCTTTACCTTTTCATAGAATGCAAGTTGCTCATTAAGGAAATGGCTATCTTCTTTCTCTTTTAGTAAAGGTAATAAAGCTTTAATTGTTTCTTTGATATCCCCTGCAAGGCCTAATTCCAGCTTAGCTCTCCTTCCTAACCGTTCGGGGCTTTCATCTATTTGTACAATTTTATTTTTAACCGGCATAAACTTCTGATAAGGGAAATCGGTTCCCAACAGAAGAACCAGGTCTGCATCATGCATCGCATGATAAGCAGAAGGATACCCCAGCAGTCCTGTCAGTCCTATTTCGTTAGGATTATTAGGCTGGATTGCCATTTTGCCTCTGAAAGAATATCCTACAGGAGCTTTTAAAAGATTAGAAAGCCGAATCACCTCCTCATTAGCTTCTCCCGCTCCGATACCACAATAAAGAACAATCTTTTTATGGGTGTTAACAAGCTCTGCCAGGATCTTAAGTTCATCATCTGAAGGTCTGATCACCGGATGGGTTCTGAATATCTGGGCCGAAGTGGTTGCTTCTTCAGCTTCCAGCTCGGAAACATCCCCCGGAAGACCAATAACAGCCACCCCTTTTTTAGAAATAGCATGTTGAATACCAGTTTGTACAATTCTTTGGACTTGTTCAGGCCTTGTAATCATTTGATTATAATGACTACAGTCATCAAACAGCTTTATCGTATTGGTTTCCTGAAAATAATCCATTCCCATTTCTTCACTGGGAATTGTAGATGCAATAACCAGCATGGGAACATGGGACCGGTGTGCCTCGTAGACTCCATTGATAAGGTGAACATGCCCCGGGCCACAGCTTCCCGCACACACTGCAAACCCATCCAGTTCAGCTTCGGCAGCAGCGGCATAAGCCCCGACCTCTTCATGCCTTACATGGATCCATTGAATACTGCTTTTTTTAACTGCAATATTCAAATGATTAAGGCTGTCCCCTGTTACAGCATAAATTCTTTTCACATTGGCATTCTCAAGCATTTCAACAATTTGCTCAGCAATATTTTTAGCCATAATTAATATATATTTGGTGTTATTTTTTATAAGACAGAGCTAATAATCATCTCCATCTCTATCAAAATTAGTTAATTAATTCTGTTTTTAATGGGCTTTAAGATTAAAATCCAGAATTCTGCCGTGTAAAAAAATAAAAGCTCCGCAATTGCGGAGCTTTTATCAGTATATTTAAATTACTTCAATCTGATTTCTTAACAGGTCTTCAAATTCATCTCTTTTACGGATTAAATGTGCTTTTCCGTCTAAGAATAAAACTTCAGCGGGTTTTAGTCTTGAATTGAAGTTTGAACTCATTTCAAAACCATAAGCGCCGGCATTATGGAACACCAGTATGTCCCCTTCCCTGACTTCATTCAGTTTTCTGTCCCACGCGAAGGTATCCGTTTCACAAATGTTTCCTACTACAGTATAAATTCTTTCCGCACCTTTAGGGTTGGACAGATTTTCAATAGCATGGTAAGAATCATAGAACATCGGACGGATCAGGTGGTTAAATCCTGAATTTACCCCGACAAAAACAGTAGCAGTAGTCTGCTTGATCACATTAGCTTTTACTAGCAAATACCCGCTCTTGCCCACCAGGAATTTTCCAGGCTCAAACCACAGTTCAAATTTTCTGCCGGTTGATTTGGAAAATTCGCTTAAAACTTTTTCTACTTTTTTACCTAAGGTCCTGACATCTGTTTCTTCTTCACTGTCCTGATAAGGAATTTTGAAACCACTTCCCATATCCAGATATTTCAGATTCGGGAAATGCTCAGCAAGTTCAAGCATAATATCCAAGGCCTGAAGAAACACTTCCGGATCTTTAATTTCACTTCCTGTATGCATATGGAGACCTTCAACATTAAGATTTGTACTCTTCATCACTCGTTCAATATGACGAAGCTGATGAATTGAAATTCCAAACTTACTGTCGATATGCCCTGTTGAAATCTTGTAGTTACCCCCAGCAAAAATATGCGGATTAATCCTTACAAAAATAGGATAAGAATTTCCGTATTTATTCCCGAATTGCTCAAGAATAGAAATGTTATCAATGTTAATATGAACTCCGAAAGTCATCGCTTCCTCTATTTCAGCCAGGTCAACACAATTTGGAGTAAACAGTATTTTTTCTTTCGGAAATCCTGCTTTTAATCCAAGTTTAACCTCATTAATAGATACACAATCCAAAGAAGCACCCAAGTTCTTGACATACTTCAGGATGTTGATGTTTGTCAACGCCTTCGCTGCATAGAAAAACTTTGTGTGTTTTAAAAAAGAAGATGTAAGTTTCTCGTATTGAACTTTGATAGATTCGGCATCGTAAACATACACCGGTGTGCCAAACTCATTGGCGATCTTTAATAATTCTTTTGAATTCATAATTTCATTTTAACATAAAAAAAGGCAGATTCTACCAAAAGAGTCTGCCACATTAATTATTTTTTATGCAAGACAACTTTTAAATATTCCAAACCTTAGAGAACCTTACAGCTCCCTTTTTTCCAGTTTTTATTTGTTTAAAATTTTGCATTGCTTTATTTTTTTTGCAAAAATACTATTTATTTTTTATTCTAAGAAATTGATTTGAAAGCTTCTTTCCGGATAAAAGCCTGCAACAATAATTATCTGTCATTTCGGCAATGGCAATGTCTCAAAATCGCCACGAAGCAGTGCCAGCTGCAATTCATTATTCAGGTCTCCCGAAAACAAAGGAAGGTCAATTTTAAGCTTAGTCAGTTTACTGAGGGTCTGGATCTGGGTAAACAGTTCATAAAACCCAAAGGATATTACCTTTCCGTTTTCAATAATCAAAAATAATTTCTCACCCAGCTTTCTTCCTGGACCCAGCCAAAGCTCATTCCTTTTTCTGAATTCTATTTTCTGTTTCAGTATATTACAGTCATTATACTCCGGTTGGGATCCGATAAACTGAACAGCTTTTGTTCCCTGCGTAAAAGATCTGAATTTCAGGATAGGTTTCTCTGTTTTGTTAAGTTTATTTTTTTCAACAATATATTTATCATTTCTGAAATAGAGTCCGAAAGGCAGAACTTCTTTTTTCTTTATATTTTTAGAATTCAAAATCAGTTTTGCAATAATATCAGTTCCTGTAAGCTCATAATTAATCTGTTCGGCTTCCTTCTGAATATATTCCCATTTCTTGGACTTGGAATTAAAGACCTTTTTTGAAAACTTATTGATATCCTGAACATAATCAGAAAATATAATTTTCCCGGCTTCATCCTGAAAATAAACAAAACCTTTTTCATTCGGCAGATCCTGGGTCAATTCCTTAATCTTATTGATATAAGTTTTGGCATTGGTCTCTTCATGCTGCTTTTGAATAATCTCGTTTTCAGTATCTTTTGACACCAGGAGTTTAAACAGCTCCAGCGTTGCCCGGGCATCCCCTTCTGCCCTGTGATGATTGGTCAGAGGAATTCCCAGGGATTTTACCAGTTTCCCGAGAGAATAACTTACTTCCTCCGGTATCAGCTTTTTAGCTAAGGGAATTGTATCCAATGTATTGATTTTAAAATCATAACCAAGCCTTTTAAAAGATTGGCGCAGCATTCTGTAATCAAAATCAATATTATGCCCAACTAATGTTGTATTTTGTGTTATTTCTATCACTCTTTTGGCAACTTCATGAAATTTGGGTGCTGTTTTAACCATTTTAGGTGTAATACCGGTCAATTTCTGCACAAAAGGAGTAATATCACTTTCAGGATTTACAAGAGATATAAACTGGTCCGTAATTTTCTGACCATCATATCTGTAGATGGCAATATCTATAATGCATTCATGTCTATAACCTGCACCATTACTTTCTATATCTATAATCGAATACATTTATTTCCTGCTAACTGCTATTTAATTTAATTATAATCTTTAATTATGCATCTTCTTCCACCAATAAAAGATAACCTGCTAAAGTAACGAAAAAAATTAAAATCCATAAAGGGTTACTACCTTCTTCTGCCTCCTAATCCGAACATTCCCAGAATAGCTTTTGCTCCTTCTCTCATTAAGGTATTTGTAAATGTTCTTCCGGCTTTACTCTGCAATACCTGTTCAAACATACCCGGCTCCTCTTTTACCGGTCTTGTTTTTTGGTTTGAGGAAGGGTTCTGGGCAGCCTGTTCCATTCTGTTTGTTAAAATTTCGTAAGCTGATTCTTTATCCACCGCCTGTTCATATTTAGCTACTAAAGCAGATTTTGCTGTCAATTCTGAAATCTCTCCTTCACTCAGCACATCCATTCTGGACTCAGGCGATATAAGATAAGTATGAACCAGAGGTGTAGGAATACCTTTTTCATCCAAAGCCGTTACAAAAGCTTCCCCGATTCCTAAATTCTGAATCAGACTGGACGCATTGTAAAACTCTGTTGTCGGATAATTCTCAACAGCTTTGGAAATTTCTTTTTTATCTTTTGCAGTAAAGCCTCTCAATGCATGCTGAATTTTCAAACCTAACTGGGACAATACATTTTCAGGAACATCACCCGGGATCTGGGTAATAAAGTAAATCCCTACGCCTTTGGAACGGATTAATTTTACCATCGTTTCAATCTGGGAAAGAAGGGCTTTTGACGCTTCATCAAAAATCAGATGGGCTTCATCTATAAATAATACCAGTTTTGGCTTTCCACTGTCTCCTTCTTCCGGAAATGTCATATAAATTTCTGCAAAAAGAGAAAGCATAAATGTAGAAAACAATTGTGGTTTGCTTTGAATATCAGCGACCCTTAAAATATTTACCACTCCTTTCCCTTCTCTGGTTTCCAGTAAGTCCTGCACATCAAAACTTAATTCTCCGAAAAAGCTTGAGGCACCCTGTTGTTCCAATGCGACAATAGATCTGAGTATAGCTCCTAAAGAAGCAGGTGCTATTGACCCGTAGTTCGCTGCTAATTCAGCTTTTCCCTGAGCATTATCCGTTACATATTGTAATACTTTCTTTAAATCATTAAGGTCTATCAAAGGAAGGCCCTTATCATCGCAATATTTAAAAACGATCGACATAATACTCTGCTGAGTATCGTTAAGTTGTAAAATCTTACTTAATAAAACAGGTCCAAATTCAGTAACTGTAGCTCTCAGCTTAACTCCTTTTTCTCCTGAAATGCTCATCAATTCCACGGGAAACCCTTGCGGATTGTAAGGAAGCTGTGTCTTTGCATATCTTTCTTCAATAATAGCATTCATTTGTCCCGCTTCTGCAATCCCCGAAAAGTCACCTTTGATATCCAGAACAAGTGAGGGAATTCCGGCATGAGAAAGCTGCTCAGCAAAAACCTGTAATGTTTTGGTCTTACCTGTTCCGGTAGCACCGGCTATAAGACCATGACGGTTGATTGTTTTCAGGGGAATAGTTACATTTACTTCTGTAACCACCTCACCATCCAGCATCCCTTTTCCTAATATAATGTGTTCTCCTTTTGGAGTGTATCTTGCATTTAATTCTTCAATAAATTGTGTTTTATCTGCCATCTGATCGCTTTTTTTTAACATATAAATATAAAGTTTTTGCAAAACATTTTAAAATATTCCCTGAAAAGTTTGTCTTTTGTGAAATTTCAAACCTGATTAAGCAAATTCCAAACCAGGAAATAAAATCCTGAACTACGCCAACGAACATGATAAAAAACAGCAATTACGGATTAGCATCTTCAAAGGCATTATTTTTGTTGAAAAAAAGCGCTTAAGTATCCTATAGAATTGTAGTATTGAAAGAAACTATCACCGAAATTTAACATTTCGTTTACAATTTATCTAATACTTTGTATCTTTAACTAATTAAAAAAAGACCTAATGAAAATTGAACAAATATATACGGGCTGTCTGGCTCAGGGTGCCTATTATATTGTATCAGAAAATGAAGCTGCCATTATTGATCCGTTAAGAGAAGTTAAACCTTATCTGGATCGTCTGGAAAAAGATAATGTCACATTAAAATATATTTTTGAAACTCATTTCCATGCTGATTTTGTATCAGGCCATCTGGATTTAAGTAAAAAAACGGGAGCCCCGATTGTATATGGACCAACTGCTGCTCCTGAATTTAAAGCTATCATTGCAGAAGACAATCAAATTTTTGAAATTGGCAAAATAAAAATAAAGGTATTGCATACTCCAGGACATACTATGGAAAGCAGCACCTACCTTTTAATTGATGAAAATGGCACTGAAACTGCAATTTTCACAGGTGACACCTTGTTTCTGGGAGATGTAGGAAGGCCAGACCTTGCCCAAAAAGCCACCAGCCTTACCCAGGAAGATCTTGCCGGAATCCTGTATGACAGCCTTCAGAATAAGATCATGCCATTGGATGACAGCATCACTGTATATCCTGCACATGGCGCCGGCTCTGCCTGTGGAAAAAATATGCAGAAAGAAACAGTAGACATTTTGGGAAACCAGAAGAAAACCAATTACGCGCTTAATCAGCCTGACAAAGCATCCTTCATTAGAGAAGTTCTGGACGGGCTATCCGCTCCACCGAAATACTTCGGAATGAATGTTGCCATGAACAAAGGAGGGTACGAGAGTCTTGATGTTATCATGAATAAAGGTTTAAATCCGGTTTCCACAGAAGATTTTGAAGCATTGGCAGAAGAAACAGGAGCTTTGATTTTAGATACGAGAGGACCTGCAGATTTTCATAAAGGCTTTATTCCTAACTCTATTAATATAGGATTGAAAGGAGATTTTGCTCCATGGGTAGGTTCACTTATCGTGGATGTAAAGCACCCGTTATTATTGGTAACGGATGAAGGCACGGAAGAAGAAGTCATTACCCGTTTAAGCAGAGTAGGATTTGATAATGTTATCGGATACCTGAAAGGAGGATTTGAAGCATGGAAAACTGCAGGAAGGGAAACAGATGAAATTAAAAGGATTACTCCTGCTGAATTTGCTGAACTGTTCACCAGGGACTCCACTGTAATTGATGTCAGAAAGTTAACCGAATATTCCGCAGAACATATTGATAATGCCTATAACAGGCCTTTGGATACAATTAACGAATGGGCCCGTAATATTGATGATTCAGAACATTTCTTTCTGCACTGCGCGGGAGGATACAGAAGCATGATTGCAGCCAGCATTCTTAACGCTCACGGAATCAGAAACTTTACAGAAATTGAGGGAGGTTTTAACGGAATCAAAAAAACAGAAAAGTTCCCGACTACTGATTTCGTGTGCCAATCCAAAACATTATAAACCCATGAAAAATAAACTGTTTGGATTTGTTATCATCGCATTTATAGTAAGTTCCTGTAAGACCTATATTTCAGAACCATCACATACTAATATTAAAGAGATTGTGAGCAGTCCTGATGCAGTGCTGGTAGACGTAAGAATTCCTGAGCAATATTTACAAGGAACAGCAAAGGGTGCAATTAATATTCCTTTGGCCGAACTTCAGAATAATGTAGAGGTTTTAAAGAATAAGAAAGTAGTTGTATTCTGCAATAAAGGTATTCAGGCAGATCAGGCGATGGAAATTCTGAACAGAAATGGCGTGGAAGCTTATGATGGAACTACCTGGAAAAATGTAAAAGCAATACAGGATGAAACCGACAAAAAATAATTAAAGCCGTAAAATTAATGATTCATATAGTATCAACTATTTTAACGGACAAATAAAAATCAGAATTATGTCACAAAAATTTCAGGAAATAATCAACTCCGAAAGACCAGTACTTATTGACTTCTTTGCTACCTGGTGCCAGCCTTGTAAAGTACAGTCTTCGGTTCTGAATAGTGTAAAAGAAAACATTGGCGAGGCAGCAAGAATTATAAAAGTAGACGTAGATCAATACCCTGCTTTAGCTTCACAATATAGTGTTCGCGGTGTTCCTACCTTGGCAATTTTCAAAAAAGGAGAACTTTTATGGAAAGAAAGCGGAGTCCATGATGTAAATACCCTGACTCAGCTTTTACAGCAATATATCTGATTAAGGTTGGGTTTGTGTCAAACCCAACCTTAATTATTTTCTAAGTGAATGGTAAAATCATCCCGGTCATTTAAAAACTGGAAATGTTTTCTAAACTCTTTCAGCTCTTCCATCTCTAATTCCGCTGATACAATATTTCCGTGTTTTTGGGAAATTTCTCTTCCGTCAGCAAAAAAACAATGGGAGCTTTCCTGATAAGTAAGGCTATTGCCGTCTGTTCCAATTCTGTTTAACCCAAAAACGAAGGCCTGATTTTCAATGGCTCTGGCTTTTAAAAGATGCTCCCAGGCACCAACTCTTTTTTCCGGCCAGTTAGCTACATATAAAACTACATCATAATCATCGTTATTTCTTGCAAAAACAGGAAAACGCAGATCATAGCAAACCTGAAGTAAAAATCTCACCCCCTTATAATCTACTACAATACGTTCTTTACCCGGAGTATAAACTTTGTCTTCCCCTGAAAAAGAAAATAAATGCCTTTTGTTATAAAACATCACCTCTCCTTCCGGCTGTACAAAATACATTCTGTTATAAAAGAGACCATTTTGCTCTACCGGAGCGCTCCCGCAGAAAGCAGCGTTCTTTTCTTTTGAAATCTTTTTTAAAAATTCCAGAGACTCTCCATTCCTGTCAGAAACCTCAGAGGCATCCATACAGAACCCGGTGGAAAACATCTCGGGCAACAGAAATAGATCAGCATCTACATTCTGCAGTTCATATTCTATAGTTCTAAAATTTTCAGCTTTATTTTTCCAGGTGATATCCAGATTATGACCTACAACTTTCATCCCTTTTTATTTTAAGTTTCAATATCCAACTTATAAAAGTACGTCTTTTTATTATTACCAGTGAAAAGAATAAAAGGAAAAATAAATTTACTCCGCGAATATCTTAATAATTCATAAAGTAGTTTATTTTTATAAATGTAATAATTTTCGGTTTCATTTTTGATGCTGATAATTTGATAATATCATTAAAAGTTAAAATTTATGAAGAAATTGGTTTTTATGATGATGGTACTCTTTTTGGGGGTTGTCGCCAATGCTCAGGCCTGGACAGGCAAAGGAGACCAGAAAATTCAGTTGGGGTTAAGTGCCTGGGGATATGGAACAGGTATTACCGGAACCTATGATTACGGACTTAACAAACTTATATCAGTAGGAGCCGGTATCAATGGCTACTTTGACAATTACAAGGATAACGATAAGGATAACCGTGTCTTTGTTTTCGGAAGATTAAACTTTCATTTACAGGAAGCTCTGGACCTTCCTTCAAAGTGGGACATTTATCCCGGTGTTGATGTAGGGGTCCTGGGGAAAGACTTTGGAATAGGAGCTCATATTGGAGCGCGTTATTACTTTACCGATAAAGTGGGAGTCTTTGCAGAAGTGGGTAACAACGGAAGCCTTGGGGTTTCATTCAATTTATAATCAATTGTCTTTAAATATGACAAAGCTTCCCGTTTCGGGAAGCTTTTTTATTTGGCATAGTTTTGATAATTGTTACCTTTGCAAATTAAAATCTAAAATTTATTAATGGAAATAGCAATCAAAGTCTTCCAGTTCATTCTGAGTATCTCTATATTGGTAGTTCTTCATGAACTTGGTCACTTTTTACCGGCAAAATGGTTTAAAACCAGAGCAGAAAAATTTTTCCTGTTTTTTGATCCCTGGTTTTCAATTTTTTCAATGAAAAAAATCAATGGAAAATGGAAATATAAATTCTTTTCACCAAACCTGCCGGATACTGAAGAAATAGAAGTAAACGGAAAAAAGGAAGAAGTTCCTATTGACATATCAAAGCTTCCTGACAATGACTGGAGAAAATATCCTGAGCAGACAAAATACGGAATCGGATGGCTGCCATTTGGAGGATATGTTAAAATTGCTGGAATGGTGGATGAAAGCATGGATACTGCACAAATGAAAAAGCCTGCAGAACCCTGGGAGTTCAGATCCAAACCAGCATGGCAAAGACTAATCATTATGCTTGGAGGTGTTACTGTAAACTTTTTCCTGGCATGGATCATTTACGGATGTCTTTCTTATTTTAACGGGGAGTCTTCTTTTGACACTACAAAAGTGGATGCACCGATGCACTATACAGAAGTTGCCAAAGCAATGGGCTTTGAAGACGGTGATAAAATTTTAAAAGTAGACGGAAAGGTTCAGAATAGTTTAGATAAACTTTCACTGGATATATTACTGAGTGACGAAATAACGGTCTTAAGAAAAGGAAAGGAGGTTACATTCAACACTAATGATGACGGAAAAGCAATGGCATTCAGGGATGACAATCCAAGAGCTTTCCTTACTCCAAGATATGCGCCTGTAATAGATACTATTGTAAACGCAAAAACTGCTGCAGCCGGTTTAAAAGTTGGCGACCAGATTGTTTCCGTAAACGGGCAAAAGATTAATTATTATGATGAGCTTCAGGGACTTGTTAAAAAGAATTCAGGAAAACCTATCAATGTAGACGTTTTGAGATCAGGAACCATACAACCTTTAACTCTTGAAGTTTCAAAAGAAGGAACGTTAGGAATTATGTCCTATAAACAGCTGGAGAAATATGCAAGTATTCAGCATTTCACTTTTGGTGAATCAATCGGCAGAGGCTTTACAAGGAGTATTGAAAGCTTAACGTACCAGATCAAGCAATTCAAGCTTGTCTTCAATAAAAAAGTACAGGGATACAAGAAAGTAGGAGGCCCTCTTGCTATCATTAAAAATATGCCTGTAGAAAAATCAAAAGACGGTGCTGTTTCTATTAACTGGACCATGTTCTGGAGCTTTACGGCAATGTTCTCTGTATGGCTTGCATTCTTAAATCTTATTCCAATTCCCGGACTTGATGGTGGACATGTATTATTTACATTATACGAAATTATTGTAGGAAAACCGGTTCCGCAAAAAGTACTGGAAAATGCTCAGATGGTGGGAGTTATCTTCCTTTTAGGCTTAATGGTCTTAATTTTCGGAAGCGATATTTTCAAAGCCATTACAGGAAGTCTGTAATTTTTCAGAAAAATTTCTTTAAAATATTTGCAGGGTATAAATATTCGTCCTATATTTGCACCACTTAAAAACAAGGACATTCCTCCTTAGCTCAGTTGGTTAGAGCATCTGACTGTTAATCAGAGGGTCGCTGGTTCGAGCCCAGCAGGAGGAGCAATAAAAAAAGACTTACAATACTGTAAGTCTTTTTTTATTGATAATATCGGTTATTCCTGCCATACGTGCTTTGCCGGCAATTCCCCACTACTCATTCAAAGGATAAAATTTAATTTATTGAAAAATAAACAAATAGATATTTCCGTTAAATATTAAAGGATAAAAACTTGTTTGGTACAAATATTCCCATTATATTTGCAGCACTTAAAAACAAAGGAACATTCCTCCTTAGCTCAGTTGGTTAGAGCATCTGACTGTTAATCAGAGGGTCGCTGGTTCGAGCCCAGCAGGAGGAGCAATAAAAAAGACTTACATTTCTGTAAGTCTTTTTTATTTGAAACCTTTTAAACATATTTTTGTCTAAAAACAACACATAAAATGCAGGAGTATAATATTCCTAAGCATTCTCTGATCTCTTCTATCTTAAAGTATTTCAATTTCATTTTTAATTTTTGATTAGTTGCAGTACTATTTTCGCTACTTTTGCGTTTTTAGCCAGAGTATTTTTTTATTTTTTTCTATTTTTTTAATAAACTGCATGCTTTTTGTTTATGCTAACTGCTTGAAGAAACGAATGATGTCAAATAATAATCCTAAACACAAATTTTTACTTTTTTTCCTGCTTTTCACGAGCCTTTCATGGGCACAAAACAGAGTAAGCGGAAGAATTGTTGACGAAAAAAATAAAGACCTGAGCAAAGTTGATATTTTTATCAACGACAACAAAGCTCCATCCTTTACTACAACCACAGGCAATTTTGTAGTAGAATCCGACAGTATTATCACTAAATTAAAATTTTCCAGAAAAAACTTTACTCCTGAAACAATAGAGATCACTCCGGAGAACGCTGAAAATATTTTTGTACAGCTTTCTCAGGCAAAAGTGAGTAATATCCAGGAAATTGTAATCAATACCGCAAAGACCAAATATAAAAACAAAAAGGAAAATCCCGCCTACACAATCATGCAGAAAGTCTGGGAACGCAAAAGAAATAACGGGCTGGAAAAGTTTGATACCTATTCATATAAAGAATATGAAAAAACCCAATTTGATCTCAACAATCTGGATAGTACTTTTATGAAAAAAAAGATATTCAATAAATTGGATTTCATTTTCGACTATGCTGATTCCACAGCGAGCGGAAGACTAGGACTTCCTGTTTTCCTGAATGAAGCGGTCTATGAAAACTATGGTAAAAACAAACCCGATAAAGACAAAAAAAGAACTCTTGTCGCCCAAAAGACATCAGGTTTTCAGGATAACCAGGTCATTACAGTCTCTGCAAAAAATTTATACCGCGAGATCAACATCTATGATAATATTCTTAATTATCTGGATATAGGCTTTCAAAGCCCTGCCGGTTCAGATGGATTTGCTACATATGATTATAATTTAGTAGATACCATTAACATCCGGGGAGAAAAAGCCTTTCATATAAGATACCAGCCCAAAAGGAAAGATATACTGGCTTTTCAGGGGAACCTTTATATAGATACCGATACATATGCTGTAATGGGAGCCACCTTAAAGTCAACCCAAAAGATTAACGTTAATTTTGTTAACAGTATTTATACTCAGCTGGAATATGATAATCCGGATGAAACCACATTCCTTCCCAAAAAGCTGGTTACAGAAATCGAAATGAGTCCCTTTTCCAAAAAGAAAGGTTCTAAAAGCGTCATTGCAAAAAGGTCTGTAGATTACTCTAACTACGAATTCAATAAACCGCTTGACCCAAGTGTTTTTAAACGAAAAGAAGAAGAATATGAGGACGATTTTGTCAAAAAAGACGATATTTATTGGACTAAAGCAAGACCAGACAGCCTGTCTAAATCTGAACAGGGAGTTTATAATATGCTCGACCAGCTTCAGCAAACTCCAAAATTCAACAGAATAGTAAAACTGTTTGAAACGCTGGGCTCTGGATATTATAATGGAGTAAAAGGATTGGATTTCGGCCCTATATTTTCAGTATATGGCAGAAACAATGTTGAAGGTGACAGAATAAGACTTGGTGCTAGAACTTATTTTGGACTTAACGACATGTGGAGGATACAGTTTTATACAGCATATGGTTTTAAAGATCAGCAATTTAAGTATGGAGCGGACGCCCGATATATGTTTAATAAACTGAACCGGTTTATGATCGGGGCAGGAACAAGCAGGGATATTGTACAGCTAGGCGGGCAACTAACCAATGGAGACGGCGTTACAACCCGTCCTTTATCTACCTCTACATTCTTTGCAAGAGGGGAAAACAACTCCTTAAGCTCTGTAAATCAAACCAGCGTTTTTGCTGCCATTGAGCCGTGGAAAAACATACAAATACGAGTTGATGGAGTAATGCAAAGCATTAAGTCCGCCAATCTGGAGTTGTTTAATCTTATGTATTACCAAAATGGGCGCCTTAGAAAAACAGTTAACGACTCCCATGTTACCATTAGTGTAATTGCAAAGCCTGGAGCACGATTTTCCCAAACAGGGATAGACCGCTACCAAAGTTCAAATCTTGCACCAACAATTGTTTTAAGATATACCAGAGGTATTGAAGGCCTTTTCAATGCTGACTTTAATTACAATAAGGTTCAGTTTATGTTTTCAAAGCCTTTCCTGATAGGGACCCTTGGCAAAACCATTGTTAATTTTGAGGCGGGAAAGAATTTTAATACCGTTCCTCTTGCTTTACAGAATATCATTCCTGCCAATCTTTCTTACGGATTGTCCCCAAGTGCTTTTTCCCAGCTAAACTATTATGAATTTGTTGCAGACTCTTATACTACTCTTCATCTGGAACATCATTTTAATGGCAAGATACTTTCTTATATTCCTTTGATTAAAAAACTGAAATTAAGAGAAGTTGCTTTCATCAGGGGAGCATATGGAACTTTAAGCGACGCATCCAAAGCAATTAATGTGGAAGGCTTTAAATATTCTGCTCCAAGTGAACACATCTACTACGAATATGGGTTTGGAATCGAAAATATAGGATTTGGCAACCTTAGGATTTTCAGAATTGATTTCAACTGGAGAGGAAACTATCTCGACCGTCCCGATATTTCTAAATTTGGTATTAAAGCCGGCTTTCAGCTAGGTTTCTAAAAAATAAAGACATCAATCCGCAGCTCTGGTCTGCGGATTGATTTTGCATTATTCTAAAGTACAATTTAATCACCATTGTCTTCTGCAGGCTCCTATTTTTAAAGGGACAATACTGCCGTAATCAGAAAAAGCAATGTTTATACTCTGTCAGTTAATTTTATATTATTTACTGAGTCATCGAAATAAAAACAAAATCTCCTTTCTGTTATCAATTTCATTGGAAAAATAAAAAAGCCTCAGCATCTGCTGAGGCTTTAATTTTTATAAAACGCCTGGATTATGCGTTTGGTTCTACAGATACAAAAGATCTGTTGTTTGCTTTCTTTCTGAAAACTACTTTACCGTCTACTAATGCAAACAAAGTGTGGTCTTTACCGATTCCCACGTTATCACCTGGGTGGTGCTGAGTACCTCTTTGTCTAACAATAATATTTCCGGCAATAGCTTCTTGTCCTCCGAAAATCTTCACACCTAATCTCTTAGAGTGAGATTCTCTACCGTTTTTGGAACTACCGACTCCTTTCTTGTGTGCCATTTTATTAGTGGATTATATTATTTGTTAAGTGCTTTGAAGTTTTCAATATTCTTAGCGATAGCAGCATCTACATCTTCATGAGTAAGAACATCTTTACCTAATTCAGCTTTTACTTCTTTTCCTAAAGCGATTAAAGCTTCTCTGTTTTCTTTAGACTGAGACAATCCGTTTTTCTTTAAGTGATAGTTCAATTCGTGATCTTCACCAAAGTTAACAGTTGCATTATCAGAAAGAACTTCCGCTTTCACAGTTTCTTTTTTAGCAGCTTTTTTTGCTCCTCCTTCAAAACCAGTAATACCAGTGATTACGATTTGAGTTAAAGATTGTCTGTGACCGTTTTTCACTTTGTAACCTTTTCTTCTTTTCTTTTTGAAAACGATTACTTTATCAGCTTTTACGTGATCAAGGATCTCTGCTTCTACAGTGATACCGCTTACAGCTGGGGCGCCTACAGTGATTGCTCCGTTTACAGTAAGAAGAACTTTATCGAAAGAAACTTTTCCTCCTTTGTCTCCTTTTAAACGGTTTACAAACAACTTCTGGTCTTGCTCAACTTTGTATTGAAGCCCTGCTATTTCTACAATTGCAAACATTGTTTATAAAATTTTTAGTTATTTCGAGGTGCAAATATACAAATAAAAATCTAAACACCTTACAATCAAAGGTATATTTTTTACGCAATTACTATATTCACTATGTTTTGAATAATTTTTTACACTAAACCACTCATATGTAATGGATAATTTCTTACCTTCGCTTTACCAAAATAAATATTTTTATGAAAAAAACCTTTAATTTCTGCTTACTAGCAGGACTTATTGCTGCATCTGCATTAACATCGTGCAGCGATGACAAAATGGAAGAAACCGTCCTACCGGAACAAACTTCAAGTGCAAAAATTGACCAGCCCGGTGATCTTGAAAAGATCTGTTATTATGTAGATAACTATTGGAGCTCAACTGCAGTACTGAAGACTTCACTCCAGAATTCTACCGACACCAACTTTATGAATGGTCAGATGACTAAAATTGCAAGCCTGTGGGGAAGAAGCAATCCCACACTCCGGTTTGTAGATGACCCCTCCAATTTCGGATCAACTTACAATGCTATTTCCTACTCTACCGGAAAAATTTATTATGGTTATGCGATCTATTACGATGCCAAATCAAAAGGCGGAGACATTGTCAACGCAATGATCCTTGCTCATGAATATGGGCATCAGTTACAATACATTTTCGGGCTTCCTTCTGTCAGCGAAAGTACAGCCAGACCCAACGAACTGGAGGCTGATGGTTTTGCAGGTTACTATTTAAGAAGACCTAACGGATACAACAAAACGAATTTCACCGAAATTGCAGCTGCGTATGAATTTGCTCAGAGCATAGGTGATTATCAGACAACAAGTCCGGGACATCATGGGACTCCTGCACAACGAAGATCTGCAGTACGTTTAGGGTTTCTTCTAGGACAATATGATCTTAGTGCTTCCAATTTCGATTATAATTTTTTCTATTACTACCAAGGGGTATTAAACGGCACTTACAAAATGGCTAAGAATAAAGTAAACCCGGAAATTGATGCATACATGAGCCAATATATTGATGAGCTGAGAAAAATTCAGACAGGAGAAATTTCTGCTGAAGAATTCAAGAATTTGAAATAAACATTCATTTAGCATATTTAAGAAAAGGGGGCAGACTATTAAGTCTTGCCTCTTTTTTATTGATTTGAAAAATAACAGAAGTTTTATTTACATTTGATCCATATCTTTAACAATGAACAGAGACCTTTATATTGATTTTGCCAAGGGACTGGCTACTCTCTCCATAATATTTATCCATACGGCTTTCTGGTCTGGCCAATTTTATATTCCGGCTGAAATCAGGGTCTTTTCTCTTGTCTTTGATGTTGCTGTTTTTTATGCTTTAAGTGGAATTACATCAGGATCCAATATTGAAAAAACTTTCTACAGACTGCTCAAGTTACAAATTACCTACATGATTTTTGTGACTTTGCTGTTTTTTCTGGATTACTTTTTTAAAGTTTTCGGTCTTACTTTTTTTTCTCTGGAATGGCTTCAAAACTTTTATTCAACATTTGGTTCAAAATACTCAACAACCGCAATTTCCACCACTCCTCAATGGCAAAACCTGGGTAACTGGTACCTCCATCAATACACCAATGCTGACACCTTTCCTGTTGTCATGGGAAGTTTCTGGTATTTGAAAGTTTACTTTATATTAACAGTCTTTGGCGTTTTGATTTTAAAGTTCTTTCCTAAGCATATTAATTGGTTTATAGGTATTTGTATTGCCTTAACTTTGCTTTTCAATCTTTTTCCAGAATATTATCCTACCGGACAGGTTGGCTATGTTGCTTTTTATCTGGCCATATTTCTAATTGGAAACAGAATACGGGGAAAAAAAATTCAGGGCAGATTCATTCCTGTTTTATACATCCTTGTTGCCGGAGCACTCTTATGGATGTTCTGGTTCTACGGTCCTGATATTTTCTATAAAATCAACAAGAATAAATTTCCTCCAAAAATCCCCTATATCATCTGGACTTTATTTTCTATTGTAACCCTGCTTGTTCTTTACAACAGGCTAAAGGTTAAAAAAGAAAATTTCATCACTTACATTGGTCAGAATGCCATATTCTTCTACTTCGCGCAGGGAATAAGTTCATCTTTGGTTTATTTTCTGGCAGTTCCGCTAAAGGAAAATATGCACTGGTGGATATTAATGATACTGATCTACTTTATCAACATCATTTTAGCGTTCATCATTTCTGCGGGATTAAAAAAAGCAGACAATACGGGATGGAAAATTTTGGAATTCCTAAGAAGAAAGACCGCGTCTTAACACATTAGCGG
This sequence comes from Chryseobacterium flavum, assembly GCF_003385595.1. Classification (GTDB taxonomy): domain Bacteria; phylum Bacteroidota; class Bacteroidia; order Flavobacteriales; family Weeksellaceae; genus Chryseobacterium; species Chryseobacterium flavum. The sequence goes on from NZ_QNUE01000003.1 coordinate 222,937, forward strand.
TGAAATTGAAAATAAAATAATCTTTCTTATCTCAATTTGTTTTAATTTTACAAAAATTTATAACATGTTTAAGTTGAAACTTCCTACCGACCCAAGGTGGGCAAATATTGCAGAAGGAAACATTGAAGAAATTTTAACGGATCATGCCTGGTGCGAGCAAAAAGCCGCTACCAATGCTATTACACTGATCACGATGCTTCCTGAATATCCTGAAATTGTTACAGAACTTCTTGCTATTGCGCAGGAAGAACTAGATCATTTCAACCAGGTTCATGAGATCATCAAGAAAAGAGGATACGCTTTTGGGAGAGCCAGAAAAGATGATTATGTAAATCAATTGGCTAAATTTATAGTTCAGGGAAGCAGAGAAGATCTTATTGTAGATAAAATGCTGTTTGCTGCCATGATTGAAGCCAGAAGCTGTGAGAGGTTCAAAGTCCTTACAGAAAACATTAAAGATGAAGAACTTAAAATCTTCTACAGAGAGCTGATGATATCTGAAGCCAACCATTATACCACGTTTATTGGATTTGCCAGACAGCTTGGAGATCCGGAAACAGTAAACAAACGCTGGGACGAGTGGCTTGAATATGAAGCAGAAATCATTAAATCTTATGGAAATAAAGAGACCATTCACGGTTAATATATAACAGCAAAAATATACAGTTGAAAAAACCAAGCTTTGAGAATATTGCCAATCTTTTCCTGAAAAACTTTTTTCAGGGGCTGGTTATCATTGGTCCTATCGGACTTACTATTTTCGTAATCTGGTACATTGTCAGTGCTATTGATAATCTTATTCCTTCATTAGCCAAACAGGTTCCGGGGCTTGTTTTCGTTTCAATAATATTATTTACTGCTATTTTAGGCTATTTAGGAAATAAATTTGTGGTAGGAAAATTTTTTTTCGATACCATGGACAGCCTTCTTGAGAAGACCCCTGGAGTAAAACATATTTATACTCCTACAAAAGATGTTATGTCATCATTCGTAGGAGACAAGAAAAAATTCAATGATCCTGTCTGGGTAAAAACCAATGAAAATCCTGAAATCTGGCGAATTGGTTTTTTAACCCAAAAAGAAATGTCGGATGTTGACAAACATAATTACGTTGCGGTATACCTTCCCCATTCCTATGCAATATCGGGCTGGGTAATTGTTACTGAAGAAAAAAACATCAAACCTGTAGTAGGAATGACTGCTGCTTCAGCCATGAAGTTTGCAGTTAGCGGCGGTGTAGCCGGATTCCATTCTGATGAAAATATATTTAAGGCTCCGGAGTAATCCGTTTCTACTCAAATATATATTGATGAATTTGAAATTATTTTCAAACAGATTTTCTTTACAAACAATCTAAAAACATACTTTAACACATGAATTTACCGTACGCGGAACCTTTCCGCATCAAAATGGTGGAAGAAATCCGCCAATCCACAAGAGAAGAGAGAGAACAATGGCTTAAAGAAGCAAATTATAATCTTTTTAATCTGAAATCATCTCAGGTTTTTATTGATCTTTTAACAGATTCCGGTACAGGAGCTATGTCCGACAGGCAATGGGGTGCTTTGATGACCGGAGATGAAAGTTATGCAGGATCCCGTTCTTTTGAACAATTACAGAATACCGTTGAAAAAATTACCGGTTTTAAGTATTTATTACCAACACACCAGGGAAGAGCAGCGGAGAATGTCCTTTTTTCTGTTTTAGTTAAAGAAGGTGATGTAATTCCCGGGAATTCTCATTTTGATACTACAAAAGGACACATTGAGTTCAGAAAGGCACACGCTGTAGACTGTACTATTGATGAAGCTTTTGATATTAATGACCTACACCCCTTTAAAGGAAATATCAATCTTGAAAAACTGGAAGAAATTTATAAAAGCCACCCTAAAGAAAACATCCCTTTCTGTCTGATTACCATCACCTGTAATTCTTCGGGAGGACAACCTGTTTCTCTGGAGAACATGAAGGCAGTAAAAGCCCTTTCTGATCAATATGGAATTCCGGTGTTTTTTGACTCTGCCAGATTTGCTGAGAATGCCTATTTTATCAAGAAAAGAGAGAAGGGTCAGGAAAACAGGAGCATTAAAGAAATCTGTAAAGAAATTTTCTCATACGGAGACGGTATGACAATGAGCTCTAAAAAAGATGGCCTGGTAAATATCGGGGGATTCATTGCTTTGAACAATGAGGATGTTTTCAGAAAAGCATCCAATTTTACCATTATTTATGAAGGGTTCATTACTTATGGAGGAATGGCAGGAAGAGATATGGCAGCACTGGCGGTGGGACTTGATGAAGCTACAGAGTTTGCTTATCTTGAAAGCAGAATCTCTCAGGTTGAATACCTTGGAAACAAATTAATAGAATATGGTATTCCGGTTCAGAAACCTATCGGAGGACATGCAGTATTCATTGATTCTTTAAATTTTTTACCTAATGTTTCCCGTGAGGAATATCCGGCACAGACGTTAGGACTTGAAATTTACAAAGAAGCAGGAATCCGAACCGTAGAGATCGGCACATTACTGGCTGACAGGGATCCTGAAACAAGGGAAAACCGTTATCCCAAGCTGGAACTTGTACGTTTAGCCATCCCAAGAAGGACCTACACCAACAATCATATGGACTATATTGCAGCAGCTGTCAGGAATGTATATGAGAGGCGCGGAGAAATTGCAAAAGGATATAAGATCACCTGGGAGCCAGAAATATTGAGACACTTTACAGTACATCTTGAAAAAGCATAAAAAAAGCCGGAAAAATTCCGGCTTTTTTGTTTTCCAACATCACCTCATAGCCATCTGGAAACATGATTGATTTATTATGTTTACTCTTTAAAATTTATAACTTTCAAAATCAATTAACTTATTTTTTTCAAATTATTATCGTAATTAATATACATTTGCATTTATCTAAAAAATAAATTACAAACAGTAATTAAACACCAACTGAAAAAAACTGTTATTCCGAAATGAAAAAAATTGCTGTCGTGGGTGCCGGTATCTCCGGCTTAAGCATGGCGAATTATTTAGAAAAGCACAATATTGATTACCATATTTACGAAAGAAGGAAAAAAGATGATTTAGCAGGACATGGCTTCCTAATCCCCCAGGAAGGGATTGAATACCTATCCCATATTATTGATTCCTCTCTTCTTTTTCAGCATGGAACCTTTTTAAAAAAGTACATACAATATTCCCATAAAGGAAAAATATTGGCTGAAAAGGAACTTAATAATGTTTTTGTCATTTCAAGACAGTCCCTGATCTATATACTGAGCCAAAACATTCTTCCAGAAAAAATAACATACGAAACAGCAGTATCACTTTCAGACAGCAAAAAGACATTGGTTTTTTCGGACGGAACTCCTCTTGAATCCGACATCGCTATTATTTCAGAAGGCTCCAAAAGCCGTATCAGAAAAGCTCTTTTTAAAGATGAAAGAATAAGAGCTGTAAGAGAATTTGAAGTCGTAAACATTATCCAAAGCAAAAAAATAGCAGCTTGTATTGAAAACAATTTCATGAAGTTTCATCATGAAGACGGAGGTCTTACTTTTGGAATATTAAAGCTTCCTGCCGATACAATCTTATGGTACTCTCAGTTTGACAGTGAAAAATATAAAATCGGGGATAAATGTTCTGTTGAGACCCTGAAAAAATATATGCAAGCTGTGTTCAAAGACTGGCATCCTCTGGTTGCTTCTATCATCAAAGAATCCTGTTACAGAAATGTCCATTTATGGCGTGTTTATGAATTGGAGGAGCTGAACCCTTTTTATGAAAATAATATTGTTTTTATCGGAGATGCAGCTCACCCACTGATCCCTTTTACCAGCCAGGGAGTCACCTCAGCTTTAAAAGACTCTTTTATCCTAACAAAATACCTTACTGAAGAAAGGAATATAACCGAAGCTTTAAAAAAATATGAAGCAGAAAGAAAACCGGAAATTGAATTCCATATCAACAACGGAAGAGCTTTACTGAACCAGTTTTTACTTCCACCTGATCAGCATTCCAAAAATATTTTACCAATTTCTTATAAATAAAATGTTCACTAATAACGATATCAATTTTGAAGCCCTGAAAAGAAAAGCATACAACGGGAGATGGGCTGCTCTCGAAGATGGAATTATTCCTTTAACCGCTGCTGACCCGGACTTCAGAACAGCTCCGGAAATTGAACAGGGAATTATTGAATATATTAAAGATGGCTACCTGAGTTATGGACCATTCTCAGGATTACCGGAGTTCAGAAGGAATGTAGCTGAACATTTCAATACTGAGAAGTACGGAAATTTTACCCCGGAAAATATATTGGCTGTTAACAGTGCTGCTCAGGGAATGTTTCTGATTGCATCATATGTCCTGAAACCTGGAGAAGAAGCAATTATTTTGGATCCTGTCGATTTTCTGTTTAAAAAATCAGTCGAAGCTGCCGGCGGTACAATCACATTATGTCCCGTTGATACTGAAACCGGAAATATTGATCTGGAGAAGCTGGTTTCACTGATCAGCTCCAATACAAAACTTATCAGTATATGCAATCCGCACAATCCGGTCGGGAAAGTTTATACTAAAGATATTTTGAAAAAAATTTCTGAAATTGCCGCGGCTCATGACCTTTGGGTGATGAGTGACGAAATCTGGAGCGACATAGTATATAACAATAAAGAGTTTTATACCTATTCATCTGTTTCTGAAGAAGCAAGAAAAAAAAGCTTTACGGTATATGGATTTTCAAAGTCTTTTGGAATTGCAGGGTTAAGAATAGGAGCTGTTTTGTGTAATGATCAGGAGATCTTTAATGATTTTATTGAAAAATCCAACTTTAATTCAACCATAGAGGGAGTTTCAACATTATCCCAGATCGCTGCGAGTGTCGCCCTGGAAAAAGCAAAACCGTGGTACAGAGAATTTTTGAGCCACTTACAGACCAACAGGGATCTTGCTTTCAACATTTTAGCCTATTCTGAAATATTACATCCAACCCTTCCTGAAGCTACGTTTGTTTTATTTCCTAAAATCAAAAATAATCTATCCAGTGAAGAATTTGCCAGACATGTTTTACAATATGGAAAGGTAGCCATTGTTCCAGGATCAGAAAGATGGTTTGGAAAAGGAGCGGAAGGACATGTCAGAATTTGTTTCTCGACTTCACAAGAAATTCTGGAAGAAGGATTAAACAGAATAATTAAAAGTTTTTAGATTAATATTTTAAACCACAATAGCTCAAAAGATTAATTTTTTTCAACAATTAACCAAAATACAACTAATTTAAAATTTTATTAATGAATTTATATTTTTAACATTGATTTAATCATAAAAATCAATAATTTTGAGATAACCACCAATCAAAATCTCAAAATATGAAAATAAAATACATTAGCGCTATGTTCCTTAGTGTATCTGCTCTATCGTACGCCCAGCAAATCAATGATACGATCACCAAAGAATCCAAAATAGAAGAGGTTGCCATAACAGGAAGCCGGAATAAAAAGAGAACAGTGATCAACACCGCTGTTCCGATAGATGTCATAGACATCAAACAGGTAAGCCAGTCTACAGGACAGGTAGAAGTCAATCAGTTACTTCAGTTTGCAGCCCCCTCTTTTAACTCCAATAAACAATCAGGATCAGACGGCGCAGATGCTGTAGATCCTGCCACACTCAGAGGCCTAGGCCCTGACCAGACTCTTCTTTTGCTAAACGGCAAGAGATACCATCAGTCATCACTGATTAACCTTTTCGGAACCAAAGGAAGGGGAAATACCGGATCCGACATGAATACCATTCCTATTGGCGCTATAAAGAGAGTGGAAGTCCTTCGTGACGGAGCTTCTGCCCAATATGGTTCAGATGCTATTGCCGGAGTTATTAATCTAATCCTGAATGACCGTAATAAAGGTTTTGAAGGCAATGCTTTTTATGGGATGAACTTATTTAAAAGTCCGGGAGATAAAGATATTGTATCTGACCATAAAATTGACGGGACAACTTTTGATTTCAGTGGAAACCTCGGAACCCAGATTGGCTCAAAAGGAGGCTTCGGGAACTTTACCGCAGAGTTTGTGAATAAAGATTATGCAATACGAAATGCAAACCCGGATAAATATACTGCTTCCCGTCAACGTTTCGGGGACGCTAAGGCTCAGAATGCTTACTTTTTCGGAAATGTTGAACTTCCATTATCTGACGGGTTAAAGTTTTATTCACGTCAGGGGTTTTCCCACAGGAACACCAAAGCTTACGCCTGGACAAGGACACCCGATGCTGATGGGAATATTCCTGAAGTGTATCCTAATGGCTTTGACCCGGTTGAAGATACCAGCATTACAGATTTCACCTTTGATAATGGCTTAAAATTCAAAATTGCCGAGTGGGAAGTTGATTTTTACAATGCTTTTGGAAGTAACAGATTTACCTATGATATTACCAATACGATCAACGCAACCCTGGGCGTGAAGTCTCCAACAAGTTTCGATGCGGGAGGCCATTCATTACTTCAGAATACAACAGGGTTTAATGCGGTAAAACAATTCAAAGTGCTGGAAGGTCTGAATATTGCTTTCGGGTCTGAATTCCGTTATGAAAAATTCAATATTATCAAAGGAGAAGAAGCTTCCTATGCCATGTATGATATCAATGGAAATATTGTTACCCGGGATACTCCCGAAAATCTATTGGTAACCAACCCTTTAAATGGAGCTGTAAGACCCGGGGGCTCGCAAGGCTTTCCCGGATATTCCTCTGATATTGGCAAAAGCAGAAATAATTTTGCTGCCTATATAGATACTGAGCTTGACATTACAAAAGACTGGATGATCAGTGTAGCCGGAAGATTTGAAAATTACAATGATTTTGGCAGTACTTTGAATGGTAAGTTTGCAACCCGATATGCCATTACTCCACAGTTTGCATTCAGGGGGTCTGTTTCCACCGGTTTCAGGGCTCCTTCTTTAGCTCAGAAATATTATAGCCAACAATTCACTAATTTTCAGGGAGGGCAGCTGATTGCAGTTCAGCTTGCGTCTAATGACAGTGACCTCGCCAGCAGAGTTGGAATCTCCCAGCTGAAACAGGAGACTTCACTCAACGGAAGTGCAGGATTTACATTTAATACAGGTAAGTTTACAGCAACAGTGGACGGTTACTATATTAAGGTAAAAGACAGAATTGTTCTGACAGGATATTTTTCCAGAGTGGACCTTCCCATTGATGTACAGGATGATCCTAATTACGAATATATTGATCAGGCCCAGTTTTTCGCTAATGCAATAGATACCAGGACAAAAGGTCTTGATATCATCCTGAGCTATACCGAAACTATTGGTTCAGGAAAGTTGACGGCTATGTTGGCCGGAAACTATAATGATATGGAAATTACCAAAGTAAATACTTCAGACCAATTGAAAGGCAAAGAAGACATTTATCTGAGCAAGAGGGAAAAAGGATTTATTCTTGCTTCTGCACCAAAGACTAAAATTAATCTGAACCTCAACTACAAAATCAGTAAATTCAATGCGAATTTACAGCTGGTAAGGTTTGACAAAACAACTTTAATAGGATATGATGATGCAGAGCAGGTCTATAATCCCAAAGTAACTACCGATATTTCATTTGGATATGAGTTTTCCAACAGCCTTAACCTGACATTGGGAAGCAAAAATATTTTCAACAGATATCCAACTTTACAGACGACTCAGGTTTCAGACGGAAATACAGAATCAGGAGGAATTGTGGATCCGGTACAAATGGGGTTCTCAGGACGGCAGGTTTTTGCACGGCTTAACTTTAAGTTTTAACATATCCCTGAAGATATTAAAAATCAACGCTGACTTATAAAAACAAAACTCCTGAATTGCCAGGAGTTTTGTTTATTTAGTTTATTTTTTTGAGATCTTATACAGCTTGCCACTATCCGTTACTCCATAAAGGTTACCATCCATTCCATCAAGAACATCCCTGAAACGTTCCTTCTGATCTGCAAGAAGGCGTTCTTCTCCTACTACTTTATTATCTTTCATCACAATCCTGTTAATATGTTCCCCACTCAGGCACCCGATAAACAGATTCCCTTTCCACTCATCAATAGTTCCGGTATAGAAAGTAACTCCACTCGGTGAGATTACAGGGTCCCAATAGTATACGGGCTGCTCAGTACCTTCTTTCTGTGTAATACCCTCACCTACTTTTTGGCCTGAATATTCAATCCCATATGTAACATCTCCCCATCCGTAATTTTTGCCCGGTTGTATAAGATTGATTTCATCTCCTCCCCGTGGTCCCATTTCAACATCCCATAAGGTTCCGTTAGGATCAATTGCCAATCCCTGCGGGTTTCTTACCCCGTATGCATAAATTTCGGGTTTATATCCCTGTTTTCCTATAAACGGATTACCTGGAGCTGGCTTTCCGTCTTTTGTGATTTTTAGTATCTTCCCTAAATAATTATCAGTTTTCTGCGCGTAAACCCTTGTCACTTTATCACTTCTCTCCCCGGTGCTTACAAATAAATTTTCATCTTTATCAAATACAAGTCTGCTTCCGTAATGCTTGTCACCATCATATGATGGCTCTGCACGGAAAATTACTTTAATATCGGATATATTTTTAAGATCAGATGACAACTTTCCTTTTGCAACGGAAGTAAGGTTACCTTTACCAAAAGGCTCTGAAAAACTGAAGTAAATGATATTATTTGCTTTAAAGTCCGGATCAAGAGCTACATCAAGCATTCCTCCCTGTCCTTTTGAGTCTACTTTTGGAAAGCCTTCTATTTTAGTTACCTGCTTTCCATCCGGTGAAACAACATTCATATACCCCCTTTTATCTGTTATAAGGAATTTACCGTCCGGCAGGTTAATGATTCCCCAAGGTTTTCCCAGGTCTTTATTCAAAATTTCAACATTATACGCAGTTGTTGTTTTGACTGCCTTAATTCTTGTTTGTCCCTTAAAGGCAGGTTTGTAGTCAGTATTGGGTTGTTCTGTTTCAACACTGCCATCATTACCGGCTTGCTGGGCATTAACATTATTTTTTTTACAGGAGGACAAAACAAAAAAAGCACTAAGTACAGGAATGTAAAATTGGTTGATTTTCATAATATTAGGATTTGGTATTATGAAAATGAATGGAAAAATAATGCCATAAAAATTTGGTAGATTAAAATTTTATTCTACATTTGTAGAACAAATTACAACATTGTAGAATGAAAGAAATAAAATTAACAGATTCGGAAAAAGCACTTATGGAAATTCTTTGGGAAAAGAAAAAAATTTTCATGAAGGAAATCCTGGATACCTATCCGGAGCCCAAACCTGCTGCAACAACAGTTGCTACATTACTCAAAAGAATGCAGAATAAGGACCTTATAGGCTATACACTGTATGGAAATTCCCGGGAGTATTATCCTAAAGTAGAAAAAGGAGAATATTTCAAAAAAGAAATGACTTCTATGATTGACCGTTTTTTCAATAGCTCTGTGACTCAGTTTGCGTCTTTTTTCACATCAAATACCAAACTAAGCCAGAAACAACTGAAAGAACTTCGTGACATAATAGATCAACAAATAAAAGAATAAAAGATGCTTACCATTATTCTAAAAATAATTATGTGCTCTTCCTTTTTCATTGCTGTTTACTATCTGTTCCTGGAAAGAGAGAAGATTTACACTTTCAATCGCTTTTTTTTATTAGCCTCCTTGATTTTGTCCTACGTAATTCCCTTTATTACGTTCACAATTCCTTCCAATGAAACAGCTCATGGTCCTCAATTGATCTTTGAAGAAACCACCCAGCAGATTGCCTCAATTGGTGCGAAACAGTCAGAATTCAACTGGATGAGCCTGTTTGGACTAATGTATGCCGATGTCAGTATTTACCTATTGATAAAAAGCATATCTGCCTTTCTTGCTATCAGGAGGATAAAGGGAAAAAAGATTGTTTATCAGAATCATCACATTATGCTTACAGAGGCAAATCTTCCCCCGTTTAGTTTTTGGAACACTATCTATATTGGGAAAAATTATGTGAAAAATAATATGATCGATCCAAGGATTTTTCTCCATGAGAAAACCCACATCATCCAGAAGCATAGTATTGATATTATACTGATTGATATTATCATGGTTCTTACCTGGATTAATCCGGTTTTATTCCTGTATAAAAAAACATTAATCACCAATCATGAATTTCTGGCAGATGAAGCAGTCCTGAACAATAAATTCAATATGAAAGAATATCAGAATTTAATTTTTGATGAAATTATAAGCAGACAAAACCTGCACCTGACCCATTCATTTAATTTTATAAACACCAAAAAAAGATTTATTATGATGAATAACCAAAAAACCAGATTCAGCTTGTTGCGGAAAACAGCAGGTATTACAGCGATCCTTGCTTCTGTAGCATTATTTTCCGAAAAAGCCTTTGCAAGTGAATCCAAGAACATGAAAAGTGAATTTTTAACCCAGCAGAAAAACCCAGTACCTTTAAAAATTCCGGATATACAAAAGGAAACATTATCAGAAAATCCCGAACACAACAAAATATTTATAAAAAATCCTACTGCAAGATTATCCGAAATAAAAGAAGAAAAACTAAAAACCATTCAAGATACAATCATTCCGAAAGCAAAAACAGACAGCAATGAAGGTAATAACACAAATTCCACAGCAGATCCGGTGGCCGGTCAAAACCGTACACTGCCGGAATATCCGGGCGGCTCAAAAACATTGAGAGAAAAAATTGGTAAAAATATGGATATTGCCAGCCTTACATCCCAAAAAGGAGTCATCAAATCAGCAGCATATATTCATATTGATGCAGCAGGAAATGCAACTGATATAAAAGTATCAGGAGATAATGATACTTTTAACAGGGAACTTCTTAAAACAGTTACTGCTATAAGCAACGAAACAACCTGGAAACCGGCAACAGAAAATGGTAAAGCTGTTGCTGCAGTATTAAAAATCCCTGTAACAATGTCTTTCGCCCAATAGGAAATGAAAAAGCGCTGAATCAGCGCTTTTTTTATTGCTGAATACTAAAACTTTCTTTGACTCTTCCATATAACAACAAAAAGGAATGCAATACTATAAACACAGTTAAAATTTTGTTATCAAAAGATTCAACTTCAAAACTTTATCAAGCCTAATAATATCTTTTGTATTTTTGTTGTATACATTCTTTTTCCTATGAATTTTAAGCTTCAATCAGAATATAAACCTACCGGTGATCAGCCGCAAGCCATCCAAAAACTTACCCATGGAATAGAGATCGGTGAAAAATACCAGACCCTTCTTGGGGTAACCGGCTCAGGTAAGACCTTTACTGTAGCCAATGTGGTGCAAAACGTGCAACGCCCTACTTTAGTACTGGCTCACAACAAGACTTTGGCCGCACAGCTTTTTATGGAATTCAAAGAATTCTTCCCTGAAAATGCTGTTGAGTACTTTGTAAGTTATTACGACTACTATCAGCCTGAAGCTTATATTGCCACAACAGGTACTTACATTGAAAAGGATCTGAGCATCAATGAAGAAGTGGAAAAACTCAGACTTTCAGCTACAGCCAGTCTTCTTTCCGGACGAAGAGACGTTTTAATTGTCGCTTCAGTTTCATGTATTTATGGTATCGGAAATCCGACAGAATTCCATAAATCACTGATTTCCATAGCAATTGGCGAAAAAGTAACCCGAACCGCTCTTCTCCACTCACTGGTAAATGCTTTATATGCCAGAACATTAAATGAATTTCAAAGAGGAACATTTCGTGTAAAAGGAGATGTAATAGACGTGTTTCCTGCCTATGCTGATAATGCCATCAGAATACAGTTTTTTGGAGATGAGATTGAAAAAATTCAAAGTTTTGATCCTGTAACAGGAAATGTAGATTCTAATTTTGATCAGATTCAGATCTATCCGGCTAACCTTTTTGTTACTTCGAAAGAGACTTTAAATGGTGCCATCCGGGAAATTCAGGATGATATGGTAAAGCAGGTTGATTTCTTTAATTCCATTGAAAAACCTCTCGAAGCCAAAAGACTTCAGGAAAGAACAGAACTGGATCTGGAAATGATAAAAGAACTAGGCTACTGCTCAGGAATTGAAAATTATTCAAGATATCTGGATGGCAGGCTTCCGGGAACCCGCCCGTTCTGTCTGATAGATTATTTCCCAAAAGACTTTTTAATGGTGATTGATGAAAGCCACGTAACGGTTCCTCAGGTTCATGCCATGTACGGAGGAGACCGGAGCAGAAAGGAAGCATTGGTAGAATATGGATTCAGGCTACCGGCAGCGATGGACAACAGGCCCCTAAAGTTTGAAGAATTTGAAAGTATGCAGAACCAGGTTATTTATGTTTCTGCAACTCCGGCAGACTACGAGCTGGAAAAAACAGGAGGAGCCTATATTGAGCAGATCATCCGCCCTACAGGTCTCCTTGATCCTGTTATTGAAGTAAGACCTACCCTGAACCAGATTGATGACCTGATGGAAGAAATACAGAAAAGAGCAGATGTAGATGAAAGGGTTTTGGTCACTACTTTAACTAAAAAGATGGCTGAAGAGCTAACTAAATATTTCACAAAATTCGGAATCAGAACGAGGTACATTCATTCTGATGTGGAAACCCTGGAGCGTATTCAGATTATGCAGGATCTGCGTTTGGGGCTTTTTGACGTATTGATTGGAGTGAATTTATTAAGAGAGGGGCTGGACTTACCCGAGGTTTCACTGGTAGCTATTCTGGATGCTGATAAAGAAGGCATGCTGAGGAGCCGGAGATCGATGATTCAAACCGTAGGACGTGCCGCAAGAAATGTAAATGGAAAAGCGATCATGTATGCGGATAAAATCACTAAATCAATGCAGGCTACCCTGGATGAAACGGAATACCGGCGAGCCAAACAAATGCAGTACAATGAGGAGCACGGTCTTAAACCACAAGCGCTGAATAAAAAGATTTCAGAAAGCCTGGTCGGAAGAAGTAAAGACTTCCCTGATGAAAAATATACGCAGAAAGAAATCCTTCAAAAAGTAGCAGAGGCAAAAGCCAGCTATGCGGGTGAAGATATTGAAAAAATGATTGAACAAAAACAGAAAGAAATGGAAGCTGCAGCCAAGAATCTTGATTTTATTAAAGCTGCAAAACTAAGAGATGAAATTGCCGCTTTGAAAAGCTGATATAATTTCGGGGGCATCAAATGAAGCCCCCGAAATTTTTAATTCATTGCAATACATACATTATTTCCCATTTTTAACAGAAGCCCTGATAGGTATCAGAAGCTCTGTCAGCCCATTCAGTTTTATTTCGTAAACTGTTGACAGCTGCATCCCCAGCTTTCCTTTAGGCATTCCGGTGCGGTTAAACCATTCCAGATAACTTATCGGAAGGTCCGCAAGTATCATTCCTTCATATTTCCCGAACGGCATTTTAGCCACACAGATTTCCCTTAATATTTCTGAGTTTATTCCTTCCAATTTAATTAAATTATTTTTTCTTCAGTAATTCCCTGGTTGGGCAGCTCCAGATCCGGAGGTGCATTTTCGTCTGAAAATTCATTTCTGTATACCTGGATCAAAAGGAGAGTAAGCGATATGAGGATCGGTCCAAAAATAAGTCCCATAAAACCAAATAAATTCATACCCATAATAATTCCGAATACGGTGTTTAAAGGATGAATATTTTCTAATTTTTTCAAAAGCGTAAAACGCAGCAGATTATCAGTAAGTCCCACCACAATTAAACAGTATGCAGCTAAACCAAGTCCCTGTGCCGTATTACCTTCCGCAATCATAAAGATACATACCGGAACATAAATAATAGCAGTTCCTACCACAGGAATCACCGAAGCCGCAGCAGTAAGGGCAAAAAGTAACACCGGTCCGGGAGCTCCAAATATAAGATATCCTATTAATGCGACAATCCCCTGTCCTATTGCTACAACCGGAATCCCAATAGCATTGGCCATAATAAGCTTTCTCATTTTATCGCCTATTAATGATATATTGGCTCTCTTTAGCGGTGCCGATGAAGTAAGTATCTTTTCGAACAGCCTGGGTTTTTCCAGCATAAAATAGAGAATAAAATACATAGAAATTACCACCGTGAGGGTATTGAATGTACCGCTAAGCGCAGATGTCGATATTTTCCCTACAGAGTTTTTCAGTTTGCTCATATTTTCCGGGCTGAGAATATCAAAATTAACTTTGGAATAGATGTAATCGTGAATCTTATCTAAAAATATGTTGAATTTCTCCATATAAGCCTGAGCATTTCCCAATTTATCAATAATCAGGTCTGCAATAAAATAAATAGGCAAAATAAGGACAATCAGGCTGGCAAACATCAGGGCAAAAGCCGCAAGAGAAGGTTTCCATTTTTTTTCCTCCTGAAGGTAAAAGTTATATTTACGACAAACAACATAAATCGTAATCGCTCCTAACACTGAAGGAACAAATAACCCAAGGTTGAAACAGATCAACCCTGCCAGTATTAAAATAATTGCCAATAAAAACACCTGCTTTATGGCAACACTGCTTATCTGTTTGTCTTTATCCATCATTTGTTTATTATCCTTTTATTGTTTATACATGATTTGTCTTGGCTTTCCAAGAAAAGCACAATAAGTAGAATACATTACGACCATCATAAATGGAGCCGTTAAAATAATTCCGATTCCGCAAAGAATAATTCCCGCTACAGATATAATCCCTCCCAAAAGTGTAGTCAGAAGGAAAATACCATAATTTTCTTTTGCAATATTAAAGGATTTTCCCAGGGCTTCTGTTGCCGAAGCATTTTCAAACAACAAAATCGGATATCCGATTAAAAGAAAAGGATATACAAAAAGAAACGGAAAAAAGCACAATGCAGCAGCGATAGAGGAAATAATCCCCGAAAGAATACTATAAATCAATATATTAACAAAGTTCTGACGATATCCTATAAACAAATCTGAAAACTCAATCTGGTTTTTAGTATTAAATTTATTTACAATATAAATCAACCCCACATACAGTGGTGCCAATAAAATTCCAAAAAGACCGGAAAATGTCATATACATTGAGAATCCGGGAGCACTCCAGTAATTAAAATCACCTCCGGAACTTCTCATTTCATCCATTATAGCCGCAGAATTAAACCCGGTAACAGTTTGAATGATAAGACCTCCGACAAGATATATGATCATGGCAACAATTCCATAACCAAAAACACCTTTATACATTTCAAAAGCATGCGAGATAATTGATCCGGTTTCTCTGGCAGGAACAGAACCTTGTTGATCAAATTCGTTAAATTCAGACATAGTTTAATATTTTAATGGTTTTCCCAAATTTAACTTTTTTTGCCAACAAAACATATTAAACCTCAGTAAAAATTAACTTTTCTCTGAAAAAGCTGTTTTATAAAGTGAATAGATGACAGCATTCCAGAAAGGAAAAGTAAATAAACCACCTACAATAAAAAGGCTGAATCCCAGATATTTGAATAAAACAGCTACAATGATACAAACCATAATCTCCACAAAATATATTTTAAGAGCTTTAAAACTCAGGGAAATTGCTTCAAAGATCCTTTTATTCGTAAAAAACATAAGTGGAGCCACAAAGATCGTTACAGCAACCCAGATGACAGCCAGCAGTACAGTTGGTATGGTAAATCTGTAAATAAAGAACCAGAAAAGAAAATATCCTACATATTTAAAGAAATTGAGCCCATTATATCCTGCAAATAAATCTCCTATTCCTATTTTTTCTCTGAGGTCAAGTTTCCGGAAGATCTGGAACATTCCAAGATTCAATGGATACAGAAAAGCGGTAGTTCCCCAGATTGCCAATGTAAACATCTGATAATTTTCAGTGGCCGTAATTTCCTCCACTTTTTTAAGATACACCTTTGTCCCCTCCAGAAAAGCTTCTTCCAATTCTTTATTGTAAGAGAAAATATCATATCTTCCACCAAAAAGCATAACAGCGGTAAGCAGTATTCCAAAAAAAATGATTGAAAACATCAACTGAAAAACCAGTGTTTTATTCCAATAAAAAAAAGCCTGCTTCAATATAAAATCTATTCCCGGTTTTTGTGGATATTTGTTCTGCATCATAAAAATTTTATGCAAAAGTAAACATCAATAATTATTTTTGCGGAATGTTTTCAGTGAATCATCAAAAATTTATGGAAATGGATGAACTTTCTCTTCAGAAGGTTCCCTATTTTTTTGTCATCGACTTTCTCTCGGAGAAGGTAGAAATATATCAGGAAAATGAAGTTGAAAAAGAAGGCTTACTCATTGATTTTCAAAATTTTTCCAGCAAGAAAGACACACACACATTAGATAAAATTATAGAATGGAAATCTTTTCCGGAAACACTTGAGAGCTTCAGATCCGGCTTTGAAAAAGTTCAGAAAAATATCCGTTTGGGAAATTCTTATCTTGTTAATTATACCCGGAAAACTAAAATTGAGACCAATTTAACACTGGAAGAGATTTTTTATCATTCAAATGCGAAATATAAAGTTTTTTATAAAGATTTTTTCGTATTTTTTTCTCCGGAAACTTTTGTAAAAATCATTGACGGTAAAATTTTCACCTATCCCATGAAAGGGACTATTGATGCTTCTGTGGAAAATGCAGCGGAAATATTGAAAAATGATAAAAAAGAAAAAGCAGAACATTATACCGTTGTTGACCTTCTCCGGAATGACCTGAGTATGGTAGCTGACGAGGTAAAGGTTGATCAGTTTCAGCATATTGATTTTATCAAAACCCAGCAAAAGGACCTGTTTGCAATGAGTTCTGAAATTTCCGGTATACTGAAACCGGAATTTGATGGTAAAATAGGAAGCATAATGGAAAAACTACTTCCTGCAGGTTCCATATTGGGAGCCCCTAAGCCTAAGACACTGGAGATTATTCTGGATGCAGAAGGTTATAACAGAGGATATTATACAGGAGTATGTGGTTGGTTTGATGGCAAAAACGTTGACAGTTGTGTCATGATACGTTTTATTGAAAAAGAAGGAGACTCTCTTTACTTTAAAAGCGGTGGCGGTATCACCCACCTGAGTAAATTAGAAGACGAATATCAGGAAATGAAAAATAAAATTTATGTCCCAATTCATTGAAAGCATTAAAGTAGAAGACCAGGAAATATTTCTTCTGGATCTACACCAAAAACGTGTAAATCAAACTTTTACCCATTTCGGAAAAGAAGAATCCATCGATCTGGGCAAAATATTCAATAGCCTGCAGCATGATGAGGACGGCCTTTTCAAACTGAGAATATCCTATGATCTGGATAAAAGAGTCCGGACACAGATGATTCCTTATGCCATTCCTGAAATACAGAATTTCCAACTGGTGGAAAACAACAGTTTCGACTACTCCTTCAAGTTTGAAGACAGAAAAGAACTGGATAAGATGAAAATGAAATCCAAAGCTGAAGAAATCATTATCGTTAAGAATAACCACATCACCGACACTTCTTTTTCCAACCTTTTGTTTTTAAAAGGTAAAGAATGGTTTACCCCTAATACCTGCCTTTTAAATGGAGTACAAAGACAATATCTTTTAAAGCAAAAAAAGATCAGAGAAACAGAGATCACCTTACAAAATATAAAGCAATTCACACACTTCCAGATCATTAATGCTCTGAATGATTTCGATGATATGTTTATTTATCCGATTGACAGGATCATTAATCTGCCTGGCAATGAAGAATATCTGGACCTTTAATTTTCTTTCAGAAAGTTGAAATAGTCTTTCAGGACATCAGCACTGTTATTGCCATAAGTATTTACTTCCAGAATCTTTGGCTGCGCATCAGGCTTAAAGAAGTTTTCCAAAACCCTGTCCAGAGTCAGCTCATCTTCAACCCTGATATAGGAGAATCCAAAGTGTTTGGCTAAATACTCTGCATTTTTACGGTGCTTTGTTGCAATAAATTCGTCCAGTGTATTTGGATTGGCATTACGCGGTCCCGGAATAATTTTAAAGATATTTCCTTCACCGTTATTGAAAATCATAATTCTCACAAACGGAGGTATATACTGATTCCAGAGGCCGTTAATATCATAGAAGAAACTTAAATCACCGGTAATCAACAAAGTCGGGTTCTCATTCTTAATGGCAAATCCCATTGCTGTAGATGTAGAGCCGTCTATTCCACTGGTTCCTCTGTTACAGTACATTTTTCTCTTCCCAAAGTCAAACAGCTGTGCATATCTGATTCCTGAAGAATTACTGAAATGGATATTATAGTTTTCGGGGATAGCCTGTGAAGCTTTATTGAAAAAATAGAAATCAGAAAATTCAACAGTATTCAAAAACTGCTGGTGTTTTGCATCTTTTTTATCTCTCAAGACATCCCACAGATTAAAATAAGGTCTTGGCTCAAGATTAATGAACTTTAATAGTTTGGAGAAGAAAACTTCCGGTTTAACTTCAATTTTCTCTGTCAGAGAGAAATAAGTGTCCGGCTGCCAGATTTCATCCAGATGCCAGTGTTGTTTAGGACGGGCGCTTCTAAGGAATTGTTTTACTTTTTTAGATACTACATTTTGCCCTACTGTTATCAGCAAATCCGGCGCATAAGTTTTATAATCCTCCTCAGTAAAATTAAAGATCAAACGATCAATATGCCTGAAGAATTTTTCATGATGCAGATTTGAGTTTGCCTCACTCAGGACCACTACAGAATGGTTTTTCACCAATTGTGTCAATTGATTTTCCAGTTCAGGACTGTAGTCCCTGGTTCCTACCAATAACATAATCCTTTGGGAGGTATGCCATTCTGCAATCAGATTTGAAGGGACTTCATATTCTTTTTGTCTGATTGTTTTCTCAACAGTCGGAAAGGCAGGAAGTTCCGAAACAAGTTCATACAGGGGCTCCTCCAGGGGAATATTAATATGTACAGGCCCTTGTTTTTCAAAACAAAGTTCAATAGCCTTTTTAATTGTATCAAAGTTAATATCTTCTGCATTTTCCTTACTGTCTTCCAAAAGCTGGAAGTCCCCGTAGGAATGCTGATGAAAAACATCCTTCTGCCTGATTGTCTGCCCGTCAAATATATCAACATAATCTGTTGGCCGGTCAGCAGTCAGTACCAAAAGTGGAACATTCTGATAAAATGCTTCTGTAATTGCAGGATAATAGTTGACCACGGCAGAGCCACTGGTACAGGTAATTGCTACCGGTTTTTTTTCACTTTTAGCCATTCCCATTGCTACAAAAGCTGCACTTCTTTCATCTACAATACTGAAACAGTTGAAGCTATCCACTTCCGAAAAGTGAATCGCTAAAGGAGCATTTCTTGATCCCGGTGAAATTACAATATCTGCAATTCCGTACTGTTGCAGAAGATGCGCAAGTATCTGAATACTTCTCTTAGAAGAATATTTTTTCATACAGCAAATTTAACTGATAAATAATGATTTTAAAATTATTTAATTTAAAAAAATGTAATTTTGCTATTCGTAAATTTCTAAAAATGGATAAAATACCTAGTGTAGACCTGCGTGATTTCCTTTCGGACAACCCGGAACGCAAACAGAAATTTGTAAATGAAATCGGAAAAGCTTATGAAGAAATTGGTTTTGTTGCTTTAAAAGGCCATTTTCTTGATGACAATCTAGTAGATGAATTGTATGGTGAGGTAAAAAACTTTTTTGACCTGCCCGTGGAAACTAAACAAAAATACGAAATCCCGGGAATTGGCGGCCAGAGAGGTTATGTAGGCTTTGGTAAAGAAACCGCAAAAGGTTTTAAAAAAGGGGATTTAAAAGAATTCTGGCACTTTGGACAATATTTGTCTGATGATTCAAAATACAAGTCAGAATATCCGGACAATGTAATCGTTGATGAACTTCCAAAATTCAATGAAGTAGGTAAAGAGGCATTCCAGATGCTTGAAAAAACAGGACAGTATGTGTTAAGAGCATTAGCTATTCACCTTGGACTGGATGAGTTTTACTTTGATGATAAAATCGCAGAAGGAAATTCTATTCTAAGACCTATTCACTATCCTCCAATTACCGAAGAACCGGATGATGCTGTAAGAGCAGCTGCTCACGGAGATATTAACCTTATCACCCTTTTGATGGGCGCCCAGGGTAAAGGGCTTCAGGTTCAGAACCATAACGGCGAATGGATTGATGCGATTGCTGAGCCGGACGAACTGATGATCAATGTTGGAGATATGCTTTCAAGACATACCAATAACAAATTAAAATCTACCATCCACCGGGTAGTAAATCCACCAAGAGAACTGTGGGGTACTTCAAGATATTCCATTCCTTTCTTTATGCATCCGGTAAGTGCCATGTCACTCAATGCACTTGAAAACTGTGTAGATGAAAGCAATCCTAAATTGTATGAAGATACAACAGCCGGAGAATTTTTACACGAAAGATTAATTGAGCTTGGCTTAATTAAAAAATAACATATACCAACAGTCAATTATCGATTTACGTATCAATAATTGGCTGTTTTTCAATACCCTACCCCAAAGAGAGATCTTTTCATTTTTTATTCATCCATTCTGAAGTCAGCATTTTTACCCATAATCAGGGCAAAGGACACGCTGGCTAATTTTTAACAGTCTCATATTTCTTTTTTTACATACCATATCAAACTTAATTAAAAATATTTTGTATAAATTTACATTAATATCAAATTTTTAATTAAAACAATATGAAAAAATTAAAAAAACTAAGAAAAGACCAGTTGAAAAGTATTTCAGGAGCCGGAATTATTCTTCCGGAGCCGGACTTTTGTATGTACTCTTGTAACGGAACTATTATCTGTGCAAGCTGTACTGAGGATTTCAAATGCCCGGACACAGCTAATGATATGTAATATTGAAATCAAAATGTAGTCATGCCGTTTCTCTGAAACGGCTTTTTATTTACAGTTACAATTGTTAAAAACTGAAAATCAAATAATTTTATACACCATCTTTTTTAATTAAATCCAAATTGGACAATATGAAAAATCTGAAAAAATTAAGCAAAAGCAAGTTAAAAGTAATTTCAGGGGGAATCAGTTATCCTTTTCCCGGTGATTGCTTTTATGTGTGCAGTGACGGAATACAGTATAAAGAATTATGCCGTGTTGAATTCATTTGCCCTGACGGGGAACAACCTGTCATTTATTAAACTGACCTCAAACAGTTAACAAGAGATCCGTTTCATGTGACCGGAAACGGGTTTCTTATTTCCCTGAATCTTTTTATTAATCAAATAGCCTCAATTGCTGGTCGCGGCTTCCTGTAAAATTAGAGGTGGACAATTTTGGAAACTCCTTTCCTTCAAAAAATTTTTTCCGTCCAACTTTAAATGTGGTATGAATCATTTCTGCGATATTTCCCTCTCCTCTTTGTCTTTCAAAATATCTTTTATCCCCAAGCTTCCCTCCCCGCATAGAACGTATCAGGTTCAGTACCTTTTGGGCCCTGTCCGGGAAATGAGCTTCAATCCAGTTGACAAAGACAGGCTCTACAGTATCATTCAATCTTACCAAAGTATATCCAAATCCCCTAGCACCTGCATCAGAAATAGCTTTCAATATAGATAAGGGCTCATCACTGTTCAGCCCCGGGATGATGGGAGCCACCATTATGTGTACAGGAATATTATTTTCTGACAGAACTTCTATTGCTTTTAATTTATTCTTTGCAGAACTTGTTCTTGGTTCCATCTTTCTTCTCAATTCCTCATTAATTGTCGGAATACTTAGCGAAACTGAGATAAGATTCTGTTCTGCCATAGGTTTTAAAATATCAAGATCCCTCAATACCAGGGCATTTTTGGTCAGAATATTGACAGGATGTCTGTAATCAAGACAAACCTGCAGCAGTTTTCTGGTAATTTCAAACTGCCTTTCAGCGGGCTGATAACAGTCTGTATTTCCTGATAACAAAATCGGAGCAGCCTTATAACCTCTTTTTTGAAAAAATTTTTCCAACAGTTCCGGAGCATTCTTTTTCACCATAATTTTCCGTTCAAAATCAATCCCGGCACTATAGCCCCAATATTCATGTGTAGGTCGTGCAAAACAATATGAACAGCCATGCTCACATCCCTGGTAAGGGTTCATGGAATATTCCATAGAAAGATCCTCGCTTTTTACCTGATTCACAATCGTTTTAGGGAAAACTTCCGTAAATGATGTCTTTACTGTTTCTAGATCTTCATCATCAGGTTCATAGGTATACCTGTCGAAACGGTTGATAACATTTCGCTGAGCTCCCTGACCTTTTTTTAAATTCTCGTTTTGCATTCCGATGTAAAATTAGAATGGATTTTTTATAAAATAATGAGTTTTAACACTAAAGTTTTCCACAAAAAAAAACCAACACTTCAAAGTGTTGGTTTTTAAACATAATTAAAATATATTTTTTTACTACTTCACTGCATATAGTTCTACTCCATGATATTCATCATCATGGTTTTTTTCATCAAAGTGTCTGTGATAATCCGAATAGGTATCACTGTATTTTTTATCTTTTTTAGTCAATATTTTTTTTATGCTGATTAAACTTAATACTGCCAAAAGACCAACTCCCCCTGCCAGTAATACTCCAACTTCTTTTTTCATATTTCTTTGATTTATTACTGGTAATATTGCAAAAAGTATACCTATCTGTTTTTTTTAAATTATAAATTTTGTTAACATTAAACTTTATTTTTAAGGAAATTACAATTCGTTAATTTTCTTACATTTATAATTATAATATGGTTTAATTATTGTACTAAATCAGTAAAAATATTATTATGGAAAATCCAGAAAACATTGACAGAATGACCACCTTAAGCCAGGTTATGAAAACACTTTCGGAAAGAGGGATACATAGGGAGTTCAGAATGAATGAAAAATGTGAAATGAAGTTTGAAAATTCTGAAAAAGTTTACCAGCCTTCTGAATTGACAATCTTAAAAACATACCGTTTTGAAGGAGACAGCAACCCGGATGATAATGCCGTCCTGTATGTGGTTAAAGACAACAGTGGTAACCGTGGAATGATCATTGATTCTTACGGGGCAGACAGCAATTATCCCGGAGAAGAATTTGACAAGTTTTTAAGAGAAATCCCAATTCTGGAAAGTGATGAATTCAATTTTTAACTGATCTATTATATATTAATTCTTAAACCATTGAGGTTGTTATCAACCGATGTTATTCATCCTTAATGGTTTAAGGATTATTCCTCAGGACTTTCTTTTTTCCTGAATACACCATTAAGAAAGCTTTTCTTTTCCTTTTTCTCTCCTTCAGTCCGGGAGCTCTCTTTTTTATTTTTTATTTCCTGTTTTATTTCTTTTACAGACTGCTTCATTTCTTTCACTGAAGAAACGGCATCTTTTACCTTTTTTTCTGTCTTTTCCACATTTTTACCTATCAGGGTTTTCTTTAATCCTTGCTCAATACCTCTCCAGAAGAGATTAAAAAAAGATTTTGTAGGATCACGTTCCACATTTTCTACTGTAACGGCCTCAGGAAAACTTCCTGAATCTGATTTTAAAAATACATTGGCAACAGCAGTCAGAAATCCTTTTTTCTCATGATTGTTTTTATTTAATACTGCAATTTTTAGATCTTTATGCTTAAGGTTAAAGGTTCCATGCAATCCAGCGGGATTCCCTTTGAAGTTAAATAGCATCTCCTGAATAGTCCCTGCAGTAGCCGTTACATGAAGATAAGGTCTGATAAAAGGATTGATTCCGCTGGCGGGAAGATTAGTTGTTTTACCTGAAATGGCAAAGGCATCTTTCTGATCAGCTACATCGAAGTTCCAGTTTACGGATAGCGGAGCCAGATTCATGAAAGAGCAGTTGATTTTAATATTGACCCTTGTTGACTTTCCTTTTATTTTTGCCGAATTCAGATTCTTTACATTCATATTAAAGTTGCTGAAAGTTAATTTTCCGGGGCCCATACTTTCAGGCGTATCCTCTTCATATATCAATACTGAGTTTTTAAGATCAAGGTTATGGATTGTCATTGGAATTTTAACGGATCGCAGCATTTTGGAGTACAATGCTTTCACTTTAGGATCATCTTTCGGAATTTTACTTCTGAAAATATCAGCTTCCGCGGACTGGATAACTACATGGGAAGCATTCACAAACTTATTCTGAGAAAACACATCCCAATCTCCTTCTGCAGTTATTTGGCTGGCTTTTAAGTCATAAAGGTCTCTCTCAACAGGAATCATTTTGATAAACCGTGCTCTTGAAATGAGAGGCTTCATCGCAAAGTTATTAATCTGAACTTTATTCTTGTTTAGTTTCAGAAGCCCCAGATTGATATTGTAAAACTGAGTTTTGTAAGCAAAATTTCTGGTTGTCAAAAAGTAATCTTTTACTTTAAAGGAAAGCCCCTGCTGATTAGGTTTGGGTAGCAACTCAAGAACGTTAAGGGTGGCGTTCAGATCATGGAAAGCTAAAGGTTCTTTTCCGTTATCGTAAATAATATTTGAATTTTTCAAAGAAATTTTCCTTACAATAACCGAGTGTATGATGCCAGGACCATGAGTTTTATCCTGCTTCTTTGCATCAGCCCTGATCGTACCATTGACATGGTCTATAAGAACGTCCCTGATGTCCAGGTTTAGCTTTTTATTTAGAAATTCAAATTTATTGATATTAAAAGCAATATGATCAGCCTTTGCACCCAGAGCGGTCTTTCTTTCTCCAGAAGTACCGGGAGACAGCATAATATTTCTTATTTCTCCGCTTTTTGGATTTAATGCAACGCTTTCAATGGAAATATTCTGATGATTGGAATAGACGATATCTTTTCCGGAAAACAGAAAATCTTTATATCCGATAGGAATGACCTGATCTGAGGTTTCTTTATTAAACATCAGTTGATCGATATTCAGATTAAGATTTCCGGCAGAAAAAAGTTTATTCCCGTCAGGCTTATTGATCTGGACTATAGCATTATTAAGCTTAATATTTTTTAAGTCAACTTCAAAGTTTGATTTTTTGTCACTCTTTTTTCCTTTTGCTCCTGTATTGTATATGGTCAAAACAGGGGCCTGAAAGTCTGCATTGGCAAGAGAAACTTTATGTTTATCCAAGACGACATCTTTAAATTCCATCTTTGGAATAGAAAATTCAACTAATCTGGTTTTTTGAGGGTAAAACCTTTTAAATTGCGCCAATGAAAGAAGCGGGATCAGCTTAAAATTCTGAACTGACATCTGTCCGTCAGTTGTATTTATAGTATTGATAGTAATTGCATACATCTGATCAGGACGGAAAAAGAATTTTTCTCCTTTAATACTGTATCTGTCAAAAACAACCGGTAATTTATCCTCCACAGACTCTTCTGTCATCTGCAGATTTTCCACAAACAGTTCTAAATTCTGTACAGATAAAAATTTCTGTTTGGTATGTCTGTAAATAGCAATTTTTCCGTCGTTAATTCTGATATTTTCAAAAAGTACCGGATTTTTCTTTTTCCCGGTTTTACGATCAACTGGTTTTGCAAGAACAACATTTAAATTGGGTTTGCCCAGTAAAAGATCCGAAGAGCTGATTCTTTTATTAAAAACAGCATCATAAATTCCGAAGCGGCTTATTTTCAGGGTATCAATAGTCCCTTGCAACCCGATGACTTCCGTATTTTGAGGGTCTTTACTGTTAACTGAAATTCCTGTTGCGAAAATATTTCCTGTTCCTAAATCCACATCCAGGGTTTTATAGGAAACTTTATAATCCGTATTCTTTTTTATATAGTCCGGAAGCTGGGTCTTAAGCCATATGTTCAATCCGAAATTCGCTGCAAGAAGAATTCCTGCAAGTATTCCGAAACTTATTAATAATCTTCTGACCCATTTTCTCATATTTTGTGATTTGATTTTTTACATTGATCAATTCCTGATTTCCAGATCTATTACATATCCTTCATGCCCTCTTACATTGATGAAATTTCCTCCTTCAAATCCCAGATATTGCCCTTTGATACCGGTAAGGCGTCCTGTAAATTCAGGCTTTTTATCGAGAGTGAACGAGGTTACTTTTTCAGGTTTTTCAAACGGATAGTCAAACATCCATAGATTTTCTCCTTCGCTGTAGAACTTTTGAAAATCTTCGGGGAAATACTGTTTGATTTTTTGCTGAAAATCTGCAAGATCTATTTCTCCTTCAAAATCATCCTGAAGCATCTTCTTCCAGTTGGTTTTATCCGGTAAATGATCTTTTAGCGCTACCTCTATCATTCCGGCTTCATAACGGTTTTCAGTCCTTGCGATCGGCAGGGCAAAAGTAGCTCCTTGATCGATCCATCTTGTAGGGATCTGGGTATTCCTTGTGACCCCGACTTTTACATCTCCAGTATATGCCAGGTAAACGGTATGAGGCTGTAGCTGAATTTCTTTTTCAATGTCCAGATCACGTTCTGCCACTCCTAAATGTGCAGTAGAAAGTTCCGGTCTGATAATGGTGTCACTGGCATAAGGGCTTTCAAAAAAACAATTTTTGCAGAATCCCATTCTGTAAATCGGTTTATCTTCCCCACAATTCACACATTGAAACCCGATATGCCTGATGTTTAACTCTTTTCCAAACAGTTCATTCATATGAATGAGATCTCCTGAGAGATTAAGGTAATACTGGATGGGTTTATCATCATAGCTGGTCATTTTTAAAATTTGCCCTTGAAACTGCATATTATATTTATATTACTTTTTTACGTAAATTTAATGATTATATTTTTCAAAAAGTAAAATTTATATTTTTGTGTTAATAAAAAACCACAGATGATTTATCTTGTAACAGGCGGCAGCGGATTCATTGGTTCTCATTTAATTGAACAATTATTAAGAAATGGACATTCTGTCATAAACATTGACAATTTTGATAATTTTTACAGCTATCAGATAAAAATAAAAAATACTTTAGAGTCTATTGGTATTAATTCTGATTTTCAGTTCTCTGATAAAGAAGAGGATATCAAACGCTTAATCAAGATCTCACATTCTGATCAATATTCCCTTTACTATCAGGATATCAGAGATAAGGAAGGTATTGAAAACATATTCAGAAACCACAACATTGACATGGTGATCCACCTGGCAGCACTCGCCGGAGTCCGGCCTTCTATTGAAAGGCCTTTGGAGTATGAGGAAGTGAATATCAGAGGAACGATGAACCTTTTGGATTTATGTAAAACATTTAATATTACAAAATTCATTTGTGCCTCTTCATCAAGCGTTTATGGCAATAATGAAAAAATTCCGTTTTCAGAAACAGATAATGTAGATTATCCTATTTCCCCTTATGCAGCCACTAAAAAATGCAGTGAACTCCTCGGACACGTATACCATAGTCTGTACCGGATTGACATGATCCAACTGCGTTTTTTTACCGTGTATGGACCAAGGCAAAGACCTGATCTTGCCATTCATAAATTTACAAAACTTATTTCGGAGGGGATGGAAATCCCTTTTTACGGAGATGGAAATACAGCCAGAGATTACACTTATATTGACGATATCATTGACGGTATTACCAAGTCTGTTCTGTATCTGGAAAAGCATTCAGGCGTTTATGAGATCATTAATTTAGGAGAAAATCAGGTAATCACTTTATCTGAAATGGTTGCTGCTATCGAAGATGCACTGGGAATGACAGCTTTAAAAAAAAATCTGCCAATGCAACCGGGGGATGTCACAAAAACCAATGCCGACATTACAAAAGCAAAGGCTTTAATAGGATACCAGCCAGACACAAACTTCCAAAATGGCATAAAAAAATTTGTGGAATGGTTTTTGAGAAAACGACATTAAGTAATTGCTGACACCGCTTTGATACAGTTGTGACAGACAATTATCAAAAAAAATATAAAAAGAATTGAAAATCAAGTATAAAAAAGTTTATAATATAACCTATTTTTATACTTTTGCAAAAAATTAGAAAATTATGTACTGGACATTAGAATTAGCTTCATATCTAAGTGACGCACCTTGGCCAATGACAAAAGCAGAGCTTATTGACTACGCAATCAGAACTGGTGCACCTATGGAAGTAGTGGAAAACCTTCAGGCAATCGAAGACGAAGGAGAAATTTATGAATCTATCGAAGAAGTATGGAGTGATTATCCTACTGACGAAGACTTCCTTTGGAACGAGGACGAATATTAATAAGCAATAAGCTTTAGGCTGCGTGCTTAGAGCTTTTTTGCCCTTTTTATATATTAATTTACACGATAAGCGTGTCATTAAAACGCTTAAAGCATCTTGCATTAAGCATAAAGCAAAAAATTTATGAGTTTTTTAAACAAAGTTCTTAAAGGGTTTTTGGGAGACAAAAAAGCGCAGGACCTAAAAGAAGTAAAAAAAGTTGTAACAAAAATCAAAGCTGTAGAACCTGACATTCAACAATTAACGGATGATGGGTTGAGACAAAAAACTGCTGAGTTTAAAGAGAATATAAAATCTGCAACCAGTAAAATTACAGCTCAGATAGAACAGATAAAAGAGCAGATAAAAAATTCAACAAACGTTGATGAGAAAGAAGCTCTTTTCTCAAAAATTGAGTCTCTAAAGAAAGAATCATACGAAATTGAAGAGAAAGTTCTTGGCCAGATCCTTCCTGAAGCTTTTGCATTGGTAAAAGAAACAGCAAGAAGATGGGCACAGAATGGAGAAATTCGTGTAACAGCCACTGACTGGGACAGAGAATTAGTTAATGCAGGGAAAGATTTTGTCAGCATTCAGGGAGACACAGCTGTTTGGAAAAACTCATGGGACGCTGCCGGAACTCCAGTAGTTTGGGATATGGTCCATTATGATGTTCAGTTTATCGGAGGAGTTATTCTTCACAGTGGTAAAATTGCCGAGATGGCAACCGGTGAAGGTAAAACTTTGGTAGGAACATTACCAATTTACTTAAATTCCCTTCCGGGAAGAGGGGTACACGTAGTAACCGTGAATGACTATCTTGCGAAAAGGGACTCCGCATGGATGGGCCCTCTTTATCAGTTCCACGGAATGTCTATCGATTGTATCGATAACCATCAACCGAACTCTGACGGAAGAAGAAAAGCATATAATTCAGATATTACTTACGGAACAAACAACGAATTCGGTTTCGATTATCTGAGAGATAACATGGTGACCTCTCCTTCAGAACTGGTACAAAGAGAACTTAACTTTGCTATCGTGGATGAGGTAGACTCTGTATTGGTAGATGATGCAAGAACTCCATTAATTATTTCCGGTCCGGTTCCTCAGGGAGACAGACAGGAATTTGATGTTCTTAAGCCTTCTATTGACAGAATCGTTGAAGTACAAAAGAAAACCGTTTCTGCTATTTTCAATGAGGCGAAAAAATTAATCGCAGCCGGAAATACAAAGGAAGGTGGATTCAAATTACTTCAGGCGTACAGAGGTCTTCCAAAAAACAGACAATTAATCAAATTCTTATCGGAAAGCGGAAACAGAGCATTGCTTCAGAAAGTTGAAGCGCAGTACATGCAGGATAACAACCGTGATATGCCGATCGTAGATAAAGACCTTTACTTCGTTATCGAGGAGAAAAACAATCAGGTAGATCTTACAGACAAAGGTGTTGAATACATGTCTCAAGGAAACTCTGATCCAAACTTCTTTGTGCTTCCGGATATCGGAACTGAAATTGCTGAAGTAGAAGCTAAAAACCTTTCCAAAGAAGAAGAATTTGAAGCAAAAGAAAAACTTTTTGCTGACTTTGCTGAAAAATCTGAGCGTGTTCACACAATGAGCCAACTGTTAAAAGCTTATACATTATTTGAAAAAGATGATGAATATGTAGTCATTGACGGTGAAGTAAAAATCGTTGATGAGCAGACAGGCCGTATCATGGAGGGACGTCGTTATTCAGACGGTCTTCACCAGGCAATCGAAGCGAAAGAAAATGTAAAAATTGAGGCAGCTACTCAAACTTTTGCAACCATCACGCTTCAGAACTATTTCCGTATGTACAACAAACTTGCGGGAATGACCGGTACTGCTGAGACTGAAGCAGGAGAGCTTTGGGAAATCTACAAATTAGACGTTGTGGTAATTCCTACCAACCGTCCTATTCTGAGACATGACAAACAAGATTTAGTTTATAAAACTAACAGAGAAAAATATAATGCCGTAATTGAAGAGGTTGAAAAATTAACAGCAGCTGGAAGACCTGTATTGGTGGGTACTACTTCTGTTGAAATTTCCCAGTTGCTTTCAAAAGCACTCCAGTTAAGAAAGATTCCGCACCAGGTATTGAACGCAAAGCTTCACAAAAAAGAAGCAGAGATCGTTGCAGAAGCCGGGCGTCCGGGAGTTGTAACCATTGCAACAAACATGGCAGGACGTGGTACCGACATTAAGCTTACCAAAGAAGTAAAAGATGCAGGAGGTTTAGCGATCATCGGTACAGAAAGACACGATTCAAGACGTGTTGACAGACAGCTGAGAGGTAGAGCAGGACGTCAGGGAGACCCGGGAAGTTCTCAGTTCTATGTATCTCTGGAAGATAATTTAATGCGTTTGTTCGGTTCTGAGAGAATCGCTAAAATGATGGACAGAATGGGTCATAAAGAAGGAGAAGTAATTCAGCATTCTATGATCAGTAAGTCTATCGAAAGGGCTCAGAAAAAAGTAGAGGAGAATAACTTCGGAACAAGAAAAAGACTTCTTGAATATGATGATGTAATGAACAAACAGCGTGACGTAATCTATAAGAGAAGAAAGAACGCACTGTTCGGGGATCACCTGAAATATGATATTACCAATATGATTTTCGATGTTGCGAATTCTATCGTTACAAAAGGAAAAGCTAATGGAAATTACAAAGATTTTGAATACGATATCATCAAAACATTTACAATGGAATCTCCTGTTTCTGAAAGTGATTTTGGAAACAAAAATATTCAGGATCTTACCAACCTTCTATTTAAGGCAGCTCAGGAAGATTATCAGATGAAGCTGAATCTGCTAAAGGAAAAATCATTCCCGATCATTGAGAATGTTTACCAAAATCAGGGATCCATGTTTAAAATGATCCAGGTTCCTTTTACTGACGGACATAAGACAATGACTATTGTTACTGATCTGAAGGAAGCTTATGAAACACAGTGTGAAAGTTTAATCAACGATTTTGAAAAGAATATCACTTTATCTATTATTGATGAGAACTGGAAGCTGCATCTTCGTGAAATGGATGATTTAAGAAGATCTTCACAAGGGGCTGTTTACGAACAGAAAGATCCTCTTGTAATCTATAAGCAGGAATCTTTCCACTTATTCAGTGAAATGATTGATAAACTAAACAAAGAAATAATTTCTTTCCTATATAAAGGAGAAATCCCGGCATAGGAAAAATTCATAATATTACAAAGAAACCGCTTCAGCATTGACTGAAGCGGTTTTTTGTTATTCAGTATATAATAATTTTATGATAAATATCAATAATATTATTTATTTAGAACAGTTAAAAATAATATATTTGCAGAAAATTTGACTTTCATGAAAAATGTACTGATCTTCGCTTCCGCACTGGGAACAATGCTGGTTTCTGCCCAAAAAAAAGATTCATTAACCACAAAAAACATTGATGAAGTAGTTATCAATACATACGTCAAGAAAGACAGTGATTATTCCAACAAAATGCCACTTAAAGCTATAGAAGATCCACAGGTCTACTCTTCTATTGACAAAGGAGTTCTGGAAAACCAACTATTATTTACCGTAGATGATGCCTTCAGGAATGTGGCAGGTGCACAAAAAATGTGGAGCGCAACCAACAGATCCGGAGATGGAGGTATCTATCTTAATTTAAGAGGTTTTGTAGCCGGAAACTCTATCAGGAACGGTATGGTGGCGCCTATTACTACTTCTATGGATGCCATTAATGTCGAAAGAATTGAAGTTTTAAAAGGACCGTCCGCAACCTTATTTGGAAGCAATGTGACTTCTTACGGAGGCGTAGTGAACAGAATTACTAAAAAACCATTTGAAACTTTTGCAGGGGCAGTTTCTCTGGCAGGAGGAAGTTATAATTACTACAGAGTGCAGGCTGATGTCAATACTCCGCTGACCAATGATAAAAAATTATTATTCAGATTAAATACAGCTTATACAAATCAAGGGACTTTCCAAAGAACTAATGCAAAGAATTCATTCTATGCATTTACACCTTCCATCACTTACCGTCCTACGGATAATTTAGAGATCAATGCAGAACTGGAAATGTTTGAAACTAATTCGTATCCTGAAACAGCATTTTTCTTTTATTTCCCGAGCTCACAACTTGGTGCAGACAACATGGACAAAATGGAGAATCTTGGTTATAATTATAAACAGTCTTACACCGGAGAAGGTCTTAAAACTGTAGGTAAAGCAAGAAATTTCTTTGGGCAGGTTAACTATAAGATTAATGAGCATATTAAATCTTCCACTAATGTAAGTACTGCTTATTCTTACTCAGACGGATTTAGCCCATATTTTTATTTCGCTCCCAATCCTACAAATAGTTCTGAAGTTGGAATAGCAAGGGCCGACCAGTCAACCAAAGATAGCAAAAGGACATATTTTCAGGTTCAGCAAAACTTCAATTTTGATTTCAATATCGGAAGCGTGAGAAACAGAACTGTAGCTGGTTTCGATTATATGAGATTGAATGACAATCAATATTTTATGTTCACCAATTTTGACTGGGTTCCTTTTACAGGCACAGATTATTCTAACATGAACGGACAGACATTGGGTGCTATGTACGATAATCTGAAAAGCCAGCCTGACTTTGACAAAAATTATACTTATATAAGTACAGGAAAAAAAGATACTTACAGTGGTTATATTTCTAATGTAATCACTCCTATATCTGGGCTTAATATCCTTACTTCTTTACGATATGAAAGTATAGATTTTAAAGGGGGTCAAACGGGACAAAATATTACCGCCGCATATACTCAAGGAGCATGGTCACCTAAACTAGGAGTTGTGTATCAGATTATTCAGGATAAAGTATCTGTTTTTGGAAACTATCAAAACAGTTTTACAAGCAATGGATATTATATTTCTGACGCAAATTCCAATCTTACACTTTCTGATCCGGAAAGGGCCAATCAGTTTGAAGGAGGCTTCAAAACCAACCTTATAAAAGGAAGAATCAGTACAACACTAAGTTATTACAATATCAAGGTAAAGAACACCCTTTTGAATGTCGGATATACTGATCAGGGAAGAGCAATTCAAAGGCAAGCTGGCTCACTAACAAGCCAAGGTGTTGAACTGGAAGCAAACGCTTATCTGATCAAAGGGTTCTCTGTAATTGCCGGGGTAAGCTACAATGATATGAAATATACAGAGGCTGACGAAACGGTAATCGGAAGAAGGCCAGCGACAGCTTCGTCTCCATGGCTGGTTAACTTCAACGCAAGCTACCAGTTCCTTGATGGAAAATTAAAAGGTCTTGGATTCGGAGTTGGAGGAAACTATGCCAGCGATAACAAGATTGTCAACTCAACCACAATGGGAACTTTCATACTTCCAAAATATCTGGTACTGAATGCTAATGCCTTTTATGATACAAAAAAGTTCAGAATCGGGGTAAAGGTAGACAACTTTACTAACGAACATTACTGGAGCGGATATACTACGGCCAATGCACAAGCTCTTGCCAACGTATTAGGAAGCTTCACATATAAATTTTAAAAATTCAAAGGTTAGCCCCTCATGGGGTTAACTTTTTGCTATGAGAAAAAAGCATCATCATAAAAAGAAGGTTTCTCCAACAAAAAAATGGTCCTCCAGGCTGCATTTGTGGTTTGGTTTGTCTGTTGGCTTCGTTGTATTTATAGTCTCTCTTTCAGGGACTTTGTATGTTTTTAAGGATGAAATACAGGATAGTTTAAGAAAAGAAGCCATTTACCTTAAAAACGAAAATGTCGGAACAAAACCATTACCTATCAATCTGCTTCGTGAAAAAGTATCCCTGGAGCTTAATGAAAAATACCCTGTAAGTGCGGTAGAAATTCCTTTGGACAAAACCAAATCCTATCAATTTCAGTACTATGAAAAAAGTAAAAAGGGATGGAATTATTTTCAGCAGGTGCTTATCAACAAACAGGTTTATGTAAATCAATATACCGGGCAAGTCCTTGCGGTTTATGATGAAAAATACGATGTCTTCAACATTCTGAAATATATCCACTGGGGACTTTTGCTCAATTCTGAATGGGGGCCTTATACCGTAGGAATCCCAACGGTACTGTTCATCATTATGCTAATCACAGGGATCATTTTATGGTGGCCTAAAAATAAAAATGCCAGAAAAGGACGTTTTTGGTTCAATTGGGAGGCTGTTAAAAACTGGAAGCGCAAAAACTATGATCTTCATAATATCCTGGGTTTTTATGCCTCATTTATTGCTTTATTATTAAGTGTTACAGGTCTCTATTTTGCCTATCCCTACGTAAAAAACACCTTTACTTTTGCATTATCTGGTTCATGGGAGCTTCCAAAAGAAAAAGAAAGAAAATCTCCGGACTCTCTGATGGCAAAGAATGAAGCTGTTTTTGATCTGGCTGCGGCACAGACTGAAAAGTTATATGCAAAATCATCCAGCTTCAGAATTACTTTAAACGGAAAGAATAAAAAAGGAAAGGAACTAAAAAATCTTCCGGTAACAGTTTACGGACTGGATGGCAGATACAGTGAAAGAAACCTTCTTACATTTGACAAGTACTCCGGAAAATTACTGGCAAACAAACCTCATCACGAGCTCAATACTGCCGAGAAATATTCCAACGCCAATTATGATATTCATACCGGGTCCTATTTCGGAATTATTGGAAAAATTATCTGGTTTATTGCAGGACTCATATGTACATCACTCCCTGTAACCGGGTTTCTGGTTTGGTGGGGGAAAAGAAAGAAAAAAGGAAAAAAAATATAATGAAAAAAGTACTTTTATCAGCTGCCTGTCTAGGAACCACTACCGTTTTTGCCCAGGTAAAAGATAGTTTACTGACCAAAAATGTAGACGAGGTTGTAATGACAGCCTCCAGAAAAAAGGAAAATATAAAAGAGGTTCCAGGTTCTGTTACTGTTGTCGGAGAAAAGCAGATCCAGTCACAGCTGACTGTTAACTCAGATATTACAAGTATCCTGCAGTACACTGTTCCCAGTTTAGGAACCAATTCAGGGCAAACTTCCAATACAGGACAGACGTTACGAGGACGTCAGGTTTTGGTTTTGATTGACGGCATTCCACAGTCTACTCCACTCCGTAACGGGGCCAGAGATCTAAGAACGATTGATCCTTCAGCTATTGAAAGAATTGAGGTGATCAAAGGCGCTTCTTCCGTTTATGGTAACGGGGCAGACGGAGGGATCATCAATTATATTACAAAAAGAAGCAAAACAGATAAAAAAATCTCCGGAATTTCACAGGTAGGTTTTACCGGACAGCCTTACGGAGGTACTTTAGGAGTAAGAACCAGCCAACTTTTATCCGGAAAGATTAACAAGTTTGATTATACCCTTTCTCTGGCCTATGAAAGAACTGGATATACAAAAGACGGAGATGGTGTTTTGATAAGCCCTACTTATAGCATTGCCAAAATGGACAACTACAATGGATTATTGAAAATAGGGTATGATATCAACGAAAATCAAAGAATTGAAGCTTCTTATATCGGATATTCTTCAAGATCAGACCTGAATGTGGGATTAAAAACCGGAAAATACGGCATCAAGCCTACTATTGGAGAAGGAATTGGAAAAGGTTTGGAAACAACCCCTCAGGGAACTCCGAAGAACCACAATATCAGAGTGAGCTATGACAATAAGAATCTTTTTGCCGGAACCTCTTTGAATATCAACCTTTATTATCAGGATTTCAAAACCGTTTATGGATACAGCGACACCTTTTTCAATGGTGGACAGTCTAATGTCATTTCAAAAAAAGCAGGGGCAAGATTCAATTTTGATACCCAGCTTTGGAATTCGGCCAACTCTCAGGGAGAGATTATCTATGGAGCTGATATTCTGAATGATGAAACTGTACAAAAACTAGAAGACGGACGTTTCTGGACTCCTAATATGAACATGACCAATATTGCCCCTTTCGTACTGGCAAAAATTGATCTTTTTAAAAAGTTTACGATTAAAGGAGGACTTCGTTATGAAAACATCAAAGTAAATGTTGATGACTTCAATACTCTTTCTACGCTTAAAAGTGACGGAACTTTCACCAAAAGTATTCCTGTGGCCGGTGGAAAGCTGACTTATAATGCTCTGGTAGGAAATATCGGTATCCGTTACAATATTGAACCTTATATCAACCTTTTCGGAAGTTTCTCTCAGGCATACTCTATTAATGAGCTGGGAAGAATCTTAAGAACTTCAACTTCTGAAACGATTAAAAACCTGGAAACCAAACCGATTATTGTCAACAATTATGAATTGGGTGCTACAGGACAACTTTCCAGCTGGCTGAACTATGAATTAACTTCTTATGTAAGTACCTCTAAATTGGGAGCTTCATTCGTACAGAGCCCGGACAGAGCGTTAATGATTCAGAGATCTCCTGAAATCGTGTACGGTGTTGAAGGGTTTTTACACTTTACTCCAGTAAAATGGATCCAGTTTGGTGGAAGCTACAGCTGGATGGAGGGAATTACTTCTGTAAAAGATGACGGAGACTATTCCACAAAGATCAATAACAGCAGAATTTCTGCGCCTAAGGTTTTGGCATATGTTCAGGCCAGACCGATTCCTGCTCTATCCGTTGGGCTTGATATGCTTCACTCTTTCAAGCAAAACAGATTTGAGCCTAATGCTAAGACGGGATTGTATGCTTATGGTGAAGGATATGTACCAGAATATACTGTTTTCAATTTCAAATCAAGTTATGAGGTTAATAACAACTGGAGAGTATCATTAGGTATCGAAAATCTTTTCAATAAACTGTACCAGCCTGCTATTTCATGGTGGACAGCCAGAGACAGTGATTTTACCAATGCTCTGGGCCTTAGAGGAACATTCATGGTTGAATATAGATTTTAATTAAACTAAATAAAAAGCAAAGCTTATATTTGCTTACTTTTATTGCTATATGAAGAAAAAACATCATCATAAAAGGAAACCGGGATTCATTAAAAAGTGGTCTGCAAAACTGCATCTTTGGTTTGGATTGGGGATAGGCTTTCTTATTTTTATTATTTCTATTACCGGAGCCTTATATGTTTTCAAGGATGAAGTGGAAAATATCACCCGAAAAGATGTCATCTACCATCATGAGCAGAATATTGAACAGAAGCAGGTACTTCCTATCCGGGTAATGGAAAAGGCTGTCGCGGAACAGGTAAAAGAAAAATATCCGATCCACTGGGTAAATGTTCCTATTGATAAAAAAATGTCCTACATGTTCTTTTGGTACGAGCATAATACAGATGCCTGGAATTATTTTGATGAGTTTCCTATTTACAAACAAGCTTATGTAAATCCATACACCGGAAAGGTACTGAGAGTTTATGATGAGAAAAACGGATTCTTCAATATTGTAAAAATGATCCACTGGAGCTACCTTTTAAAGCAAGACTGGGGAAGTTATGTAGTGGGAATTCCGGTTATTATTTTTATCATTATGCTGATTTCCGGGATTATTCTGTGGTGGCCCAAAAACAAAGCAGCTAGAAAACAGCGTTTTGCTTTCAAATGGAAAAATATCAAAAGCTGGAAGCGAAAGAATTACGACCTTCATAATGTATTGGGTTTTTATGCATCAATCTTTGCTTTGATCTTCTCTATTACAGGATTATTTTATGCTTTTTTTGTTGTTCAGGCCATGATTTATGTGATATTTTCCGGTGGAGAAACAAAATATCCTGATTTCTCCCATATCAAGACAAAAGCCCCAATTGAGCTGAGAACAGAGGGAACATTGGATAAAATCATCCATACAGTACAGGCAAAATATCCTGATTCCTATGGATTTGCTATAGATTTAGGCCATCCACACATGGACGACCATGAGCATCCGAACTTTGAGGTATATGTGAAACATCTTTCTTACTCTTATCATAAAAGCAGCAGTTTAATTTTTGATGAAAACTCCGGGGAACTTCTTCATACTCATGATCCAAAGGATAAGAACTTCGGGGAAAAAGTAGTGAATGCCAATTATGATATTCACGTAGGAGCTATTTTAGGGCTTCCTACAAAGATTATTGCTTTTATTGTAAGTCTTATCTGTGCTTCTCTACCGGTTACCGGATTTATGATCTGGTGGGGTAGAAGAAAGAAAAAACCAATAAAAACAGCTTAGAGTCTTAAATAAAATTGCGTTATTAATCCATTAATACAATCTTTTTTATAATTTTAGCCCCTAGAATTTAATAAAAATGTCATTAATAGATTTATCAAAACAAGTTGCTCTTGGAGTAGACATCGGAGGAACCAATACGAAGTTCGGAATTGTAAATCATCGTGGAGAAGTTTTGGACAAAGGAAACCTGAGAACCGATGAATATGACAAAGTTGAAGATTTTATCGATGCTTTATATAATCATGTACAACCGTTGATGGAAAAGCACGGTGCTGAGAAACACTTTGATGGAATCGGAGTGGGAGCACCTAACGCGAACTACTACAAGGGAACCATTGAACTGGCACCTAATCTTCCATGGAAAGGTGTGATCCCTTTCGCAGAACTGATGACTGCAAAATTCAATTTACGCTGTACAGTTACCAATGATGCCAATGCAGCCGCCCTGGGAGAAATGCTTTTCGGTGCGGCAAGAGGAATGAAAGACTTTATAATGATTACCCTGGGAACCGGAGTAGGCAGCGGAATCATTGCCAACGGAAGCTTAATCTATGGACATGACGGATTCGCCGGAGAATTAGGGCATACGATTGTAAAACCTGGCGGTAGAAAACATTGGAGTACAGGGTCTGAAGGGAGCCTGGAAGCCTATGCCTCTGCAACAGGAATCACCATTACAGCAAAAAAAATGAGAGCCGAATTCCCGGAATCTATGCTGAACCAGTATCCTGAAGATGCCATCAATTCTAAAACCGTTTATGAATGTGCCATCAAAGAAGACCCTATTGCAATTGAAGTTTTCAGATATACAGGTCAGAAGCTGGGTGAAGCATTAGCTAATTTTGTGATGTTCTCTTCACCTGAAGCTATTCTTTTGTTTGGAGGAGTAATCAAGGCAGGGGATTTTATCTTAAAGCCGGCTAAGCTTCATATGGAAAGAAATCTTCTTCCGATCTTCAGAAATAAAGTAAAACTGGTATTCAGTGAGCTGGACGAAGCAGATGCAGCTATTCTTGGAGCAAGTGCTTTGGTTTGGGAAAAATAACTGAGTACTTTCTAAATCATATAGAGCATCCTTAATTAGGGTGCTTTTTTGTTTTTCAGACAGATTTTCACAGATGATTATGCTATATTTTCTTGTGTCTATTTATGAAAACAATGATGTTAATTGTGTTTAAAAAACATTTGCCATATCTATCATTACAATTTGGGTTTTAAGACATATAATCATGTTCAAATGAAAAAGTTTTTCATACTTTTGATTGGATTTTCCGGACGGACAGAAGAAAATAAAACAATATAATTACCCAAAATGGACAACAATAATTTAGAACAGATTACTTTCGGCGGTGGATGTTTCTGGTGCGTGGAAAGCTGTTTCAATATGCTGAAAGGAGTACAGTCTGCTGTTTCAGGATATTCGGGAGGGCACAAAGATCATCCTACTTATCAGGAGGTATGTACAGGAGAAACAGGGCATGCAGAAGTGGTACAGATCACTTACGATCCTGCTATTATTTCCTATGAACAACTGATGGATGTATTTTTCTTCCTTCATGACCCAACTCAATTGAACAGACAGGGGAATGATATCGGAACCCAATACCGTTCTGTTATTTATTATAAGGATAATCCTGAAAAAGCAAAAGCGGAAGAAGCTATCAAAACATCTCAGGCATCAGGAAGATGGACAGGAACTTATGTTACAGAAGTAACCCAATTCGATAAATTCTGGCCGGCAGAACAGTATCATCAGGGATATTATAATGAAAACCCGACACAGCCTTATTGCAGCGCTGTAGTAGGTCCCAAAATCCAGAAGTTTAAAAAGCATTTCGGGGAACTGGGAATGCTGAATGCGGAGTAACACAGAGCGGAGAGAAATCTTCGCTTTTTTGTTGTTCACCTGAAAAATCTAATCTTCTTTTTGCTGATGCATTTCTCCCTATACAATTCATATCCTTATTCTTTAAACGCCTTACGATTATGGGATATTTCTTTGCTCATTTCAAAATAAGACAAATTAAAAAAGCAAATACGGAAATACTTTAGTTTGAATTTAAATAATTGTAAAAAAAGTTTTACTCTTCAATCGAAAAAGATTCTGAATTTTTCCCTGCGTATTTCGTAATCATATGCTTGCTTGCATCCCTTAAGCTTTTACCATTATCCGGGTTAATTCCGTCCATTGTAAAAAACTCTACTACATTATTATATTTTGTATACCAAGAGTTCCCTAACCCATTTTCTACTGTTAAAGTATCTGGCCTGGTAATTTTTTTAAAATACTTCAACTTGACAGTATCAACGGGTATTAACTGGTGTTTGGGGTTTTTATCATCGCAGGATGTTAGCTTATATTCATCCCCATCCCAGTACATACATTTATTCTCTTTACCAAATTTTATACCTCCATTTCCACCGTAAGAAAAACTTGCAAATAAAATTAAAACCATAGCTCCTATTCCCATGCCGTTTTTTGCCATCTGTGGAATGTTGAAGACAGGTTGGTTCTTTATTACTATCATGATATTTGACATTTTGTCAGAAAATGAATTGCCTTTATTCACTGTGACATTCACTTCAGTATCTTCAGTATTATTTACACAATGTACTTTTCTTTCTTCTCGGTAATGTTTGAAATCATTAAAACCTAAGTATTTACTAAACACATCTAACGTGACAGGTTTTATAGTTACATCCTTATTGTTGTCCACTATAGACTGATAATAGCCTTGCATAGTTTTATAATTCAAAGGAAATCTAAATTCGTTTAATAATATTATTGACAAGTATTTAAAAATGCCACTTATTGAGCTTTCTGAACTATCCTTTTTTGCTTTAAAATGTACCTCTTGAAGTAATTTTTTTTTCTCTTGTAAATTTTTTGCCATGATCTTAGTAATTATTTGGAAAAATAAAAAGATTTCATAAGAAAAATATGCGGAAAACCGTAAATATCAACATTTTAAAGTTTCCAAAATCTTACCAAAAAGCTACTACCCCCTGCTTTCCATTTTGATGCAATTTTGTAATCGAGATCAGGGACAATTACAAACATTAAAAATAAAATCTAAAAACTCTGATTTCAAAAATCACCAGATAAAACGGATGAAAACTCCGGGTTGGGAAGCAGATGTTTTTCCTCCGTTTTTGAAGGTTTACTTCCCTAAAAAATTAAGAAGCGCTTCAAAATTTTAATTGTGTACAGCCTGAGATAAATACATCTCAGGAGGAAGAAAAACAGTCAAAAAACTTCTAAAATTTTAAGGAAATGATCCAGATTATATTAATGCTATTAGGTTTAGCATTCTCAGATAATAATGCCAATACAACAACTGTAAATGACAATACCCCAACAACTGTAACAGCCAACAGTATAGAAGACCCTGATACCGGAGGGGAAACAGGACAGACTCCTCCACCTCCAAAAAAGTAATCAATAGAGCGAAAGAACATTCTTTCGCTTTTTTTATTAATTTTGATAAAAAACAAATTGAAAAAGCTAATACCATTTTTACTACTCCTGATTATCTCTTCCTGTAACAAAAACAATACTAAAATTGACAGAACAGAATATGATAAAGCATATGGCTTTTTAAAAAATTCTCAAAAGGATAGTGCTTTTAAATATTTCAATAAAGCAAAAGATGACTTTATTAGCCAAGAAAATTTTTCATATGCCGGAAGTTGTTTAGTTAATATGGCTATTATACAGAATGATTATGGAGATTATTATGGTAGCCAAGAAACAGGTCTTTCTGCAATTAAATATTTAAACGAAAAAGAAGATTCCTATGAACTGTCTTCTAACTATAATAGTTTAGGGATAACCTTTCAAAATCTTAAAGAATATAATAAAGCCACACAATATTATAGTCTTGCTGCAAAATTTTCACAAAATGCTACAGATAGCCTTACCCATCTAAATAATAAAGCTGTTGCTTTTAGTTATTCAAAAAAATTTGATTCCGCAATTAGTCTTTTCAATAAAATTCTCAATTATCCCAATTTAAAAAAGCAACCCATTCTATATTCAAAAGTTTATGATAATCAGGCCTATTTTAAATTTCTTCAAGACAAGAATTATAATGCCGAAAATGAGCTATTAGGTGCACTAAAAATTAGAGACAGTATAAATGATAATTGGGGTTTAATCGCTTCTTACTCACATTTAACTGAATAT
Source organism: Chryseobacterium flavum (assembly GCF_003385595.1). Taxonomy (GTDB): domain Bacteria; phylum Bacteroidota; class Bacteroidia; order Flavobacteriales; family Weeksellaceae; genus Chryseobacterium; species Chryseobacterium flavum. The sequence goes on from NZ_QNUE01000003.1 coordinate 265,444, forward strand.
TTTGAAAGTAAAAATCCACAAAAAGCATTGTCTTATGCAAATAATATGCTTCACTTTGCTTTAATCAACAAAAGTCCCGATGATAGATTAAACGCATTAAAAAAAATTATTTTTCTAGAGAACCCTCAAAACACAAAAACTTATTTTAAAAAATATCAGGCCTTGGCTGACAGTTTACAAACTTCCCGTAATAAGTCTAAAAACCAGTTTGCTTTCGAAAGATATGATTCTGAAAAGCTTAAAAGAGAAAACCTGGAAAAAGATAATAATATTTTAAAACTTTTAGTTGGAGTTGCTACATTAATTGTAGTAATAATATTTACTGTAGTCGGTTACAGAAGAAGACAGTTAAAATTAAAACAAGAAAAAGAACTGGAAGTAAAAAATACGCAGCTCAAAATGTCAAAAAAAGTTCACGATGTTGTTGCCAATGGCATTTACCAGGTGATGACAAAGATAGAAAACCAGGAAGATTTTAACCGGGATATGGCACTTGATGAACTGGAGTTTGTGTATGAAAAATCCAGGGATATTTCATATGATAAAACTGGAGAACAAAAAGAGTTTAGCAAAATAATCTCAGAACTCATCGCTTCCTTCAATAATAATACAGTAAAAACCTTTACGGCGGGAAACAGTCCTGCGATTTGGGAATCTGTTTCTCCTACGGTAAAAGAGGAAATCTATCAACTGGTTCGCGAACTGATGGTGAATATGAAAAAACATAGTCAGGCCAGTCACGTTGCCGTTAAATTTGAAAAAGCAAACAATATTGTTGACATTCAATACAAAGATAATGGAGTAGGAATCTCAGGGGATCTTATCTATAATAATGGCCTGCGCAATGCGGCATCCCGTATTGAAGCGATTAACGGAACTATTACTTTTGACACGAAAATTGAAAAGGGACTGAAAGTAAATCTTTCATTTCCTGTTTCCTAAGTATGCAACCATGTTCAAAAAAGTTTTAATCGTTGAAGATCAGGAAATAATGAACCAGGGAATCCTGAATACAATAAAAGAATTAAATATCCCTTATTTTGATTATGTAACGTATTGTGATGAAGCTTTAAACAGGATCAGGACAGCTTTAGAAAGGAAAAATCCGTATGATCTTCTTATTGCAGATCTGTCATTTGACAAAGACCATATTCCACAGAAACTTCGTTCCGGACAGGAACTTATTCTTGAGGCGAAAAAAGTTCAGCCTGCTTTAAAAGTAGTCGTGTTTTCTGTTGAAAAGAAAGCTAAGAAAATTGACGATCTTTACAAGATCTATCAGGTCAACGGATTTGTCAGCAAGGCACGGCGTGACGGACAAGACCTGAAAAACACAATACGAAGAGTTTTTAATGGAGAGACCGTAATTCCTCAGGAGGTTCTGAATACAATGCGTCATATTTCTTCAGAATTTGATGAATATGATATCAAATTGCTTGAACTTCTTGCCAAAGGATACAAACAAAGTGAAATAAGCAGCTATCTGAAAGAGAATGGAATGCTGCCGTATGGCATCAGGTCTATTGAAAAGAGATTGAATGAACTCCGGGACAGTCTGGGCGCAAAAAATAATATTGAGATGATCGTAATCTGCAAAGACATTGGCCTCATCTGATCTTCTCTGCCGAAAAGATTTTTTCGTTCTTTTTACGTGAACCCGTAATGATGGAATAATAAATGAATATATTTTTGAGGTCTTAACCTTTTTTAAAATTAAACCGTATAACCATGTTTAAAAAAATTTTAATTGCCGAAGACCATGAAAGCATCAATATTTCCATTCAGAAAACCCTTGAGGATCTGCATATTCCCAATGTCGATTATGTATATTACTGTGATGATGCTATAGGAAAAATTCAAAAAGCAATACGGGAAGAATACCCTTATGATTTATTAATTACAGATCTGTATTATGAAGATGATCATCATGAGCAAAATCTTAAAGACGGAAAAGAACTCATCAGGAAAGCAAAAGAGATACAGCCCAATCTGAAAGTCATTGTGTTTTCGGCAGAACATAAAACAGGGGTAATAGAAAATCTTTTTTCAGATTACCAGATCAACGGCTATGTCCGTAAAGCAAGAAACGATTCAAAGGATCTGAAAAAGTCTATTGCATCCGTATATATCGGCGAAAATTATTTATCTTTTGATCTCAAGCAGGATATGAAAAAGTTCAACAGCTATGAGTTTTCTTCTTTTGATATTACCCTTGTTTCCCTCCTCTCTAAAGGAATTTTACAGAAAAATATTCCTGCCCATCTTGAGGAAAGAAATATTAAACCATCCAGCCTGAGCAGCGTTGAAAAAAGATTAAACAGCTTGAAGGAAGATCTTGAAATAAACAGTAATGAGCAGCTGGTAGCTTTCTGCAAGGACATCGGAATCATCTAAAACAATTCATTTTACATACAACCTTTCAAACTTTTTGAAAGGTTTTTTTATTTTTTGCCCATTTTACGGAAACCCGTAACGGACCAAAATTTAATGCTCATATTTTTGGGATATTAAATAATAACCAATTATGGAATACAAAGTAATACCATTTGTTGCAACTGCCCAGCAACAAAATATGAGTGCAAAAAATATTGCAGAACAATTAGACAATTTGATAAAAATCCATACCAATGACGGTTGGGAATATGTAAGACTGGAAAGTGTATCCACTTATATCCGGCCTGTCGAAGGATGTTTTGGGAATACAGTCAAACCAGGTTATATGACTTCTTATCAAATGGTAGTTTTCAGTAAAAAAGAAAATGAAAAATTTATTAATTCTTCTTATTAAAATCTATTGGCTGGTCATTCCTCAATCAAAAAGAAGAAAATGTATTTTCAGAACCAGCTGCTCAAGACACGTCTACGAAAAAACAATACAAGAAGGATTTATTTCAGGATTAAAAGCTTTCAAATATCGTTTTCAAAACTGCAGATCCGGAGCTTATATCATAGAAAATCTCTACGGAGAAATACAAATCATTTTACCTAATCATCAAATTCTTAATAAAACAGAAATTTCAGAAAGATTTATTGAAAGTAAATAAAATTAATTATGGGAAAATTCGTAATCACACAAAGAGTCAACAAAGAGTATCAGTTTAATCTGAAAGCCGGAAACGGTGAAATTATTTTAACCAGTGAAGGATATATTCAGAAAGCATCCTGTCAGAAAGGTATTGAATCCGTGAAAGTCAATTCTCAGGATCTTTCAAAATATGACAGAAGACTTGCGAAAAATGGAAAAGACTATTTCGTGTTAAAAGCAAGAAATGGTGAAATTATCGGAAACAGCCAGATGTACAGTTCAAAATCCGGAATGGAGAATGGTATAGCCTCTGTAAAATCAAATGCTCCAACTGCTGAAATCGTTGACAAAACTCTAAAAAACTAAAAACTATGGATCTTAAAATTAAACTGGAGCAATTACATCAGAAAGTAATGGGTCTGAAAGACCAGATAGGAACAGAAGAAGCCACAAAAAATGCATTTGTGATGCCCTTCATTCAAATCCTGGGCTATGATATTTTCAATCCCACAGAAGTAGTTCCCGAGCATGTTTGTGATATTGGAACGAAAAAAGGGGAAAAAGTAGACTATGTAATCAAAAATAATGACGAGCCCATCTTCATTATCGAATGTAAGCACTGGAAAGAAAGTGCTGATGCGCATAATTCGCAGCTTCACAGATATTATCATGTCTCTAAAACAAGATTTGGTGTTCTGACGAATGGAATTGTGTACAACTTTTATACAGATCTTGAAAAGCCCAATATCATGGATGAAAAACCGTTTTTCACTATCAATATTGAAGACTTAAAAGACAGTTCCATTAAAATTCTGGAAAATTTCACCAAGAAAGGTTATAACCTGGAAAGTATTCTTGATTCTGCAGAAGCCTTAAAATACATTAAGGCCATCAGAAAAGAATTCGAAAAAGAGATTGAAAACCCATCTGATGAGCTGGTAAAGCTTTTGGTGAACCGCTTCTTTGAAAAGCCCTTAACCGCCAACAGAATGATTTCCTTCAAGGAATATGCTAAAAAGGCCTTGATGACTTCTATTAATGAATCCATCAGTTTCAGGTTAAAATCCGCATTGAGTATTAATGAACAAATGGAGAAAAAAGAAGATGATGTGAAGTCTGCACAACCTATCGATCAAAATAACGACTCTAAAATTGTAACTACAGAGGAAGAGCTGGAAGGTTTTCAAATTGTAAAAGCGATCCTAAGAGAGAAAATTCCTTCTTCGAGAATTGCATACCGGGATACCTTATCCTATTTCGGAATCTTACTGGACGATAACAACAGAAAGCCACTTTGCAGACTGCATTTTAATACAACAAATAAATATCTGGAAACTTTCCACAACGGAAAAGAAGCGGGAGAAAAGGTTTTATTAAATACCCTTGATGAAATCTACAATTACAGAAACCAGCTTCATCTGACATTGGAAAACTATGCATAAAAATTAATAGCTATGAAAAAACTAATTCCATTCATCATACTTACCTTCAGCATATTTATCTTAAATTCCTGTTTTAAAGCCAATGACAATGTAGTGCATGGCGGAAGATGTACAGGTTCGGCAAATTGTACAGCTTGTTCTACCTGTTCAGGATGCGGACATTGTAGCAGTGGTGGAACTTGTAGCGTCTGTCGTGGCGGATCTTACGGAAAAAGCTCTTCGAAAAGCAAGTCTAAAAAAAATAAATCCCCGGATTCCTACAGATCCTCAAAGCCCCATACCGGCAACCCTCCAAAAGTATTTATTGATAAGGTAAACATCAATCTTAACTCTAACAACAGATACATTGCAAGCGTTGCAACAACAAATGTCTATGAGAAACCCACTTTTAAATCTAAAATAATAACAACAGTACCTAAAAATGTTAAACTCATAAAACTCTCAAAAGAAGGGTCATGGTATAAAGTACAGGTGAAAACAAGTGGAAAAGTAGGATTTGTTTTCAATAAAGATGTAAAATAACAAAAAACAAAATAATATGAACTTAAAAAACTTTTTAAATGAAGAACAGGATCCTCAAGCTATTGAAAAGCTTTTAGGAAGAATTAATAGTCTTCTGACCTCTCAGGAAACGGTAGAATATATAGCTGTTCAAAAAAAACCTGTACTTAACTTATCTCCTGATTGCATTGCTCTAACCAATAGAAGAATTATTTTTTGCAGGCCTAAAACCTTCGGTTTATCAATGGATTTTCAGGATTATAGCTGGGTAGATATAGCAGATTGTCATATCAAAGAAGGAATTGTTGGCTCTACTTTTATAATGAGGACTACAAAAAACTATACGAATATGATGGATTATCTCCCTAAAAACCAAGCTAGAAAACTGTATCAGTTCGCACAGGAAGTAGAAGAAAGAATGCGGGGTATACGAAGAGAAAAGAATCTTGAAACTTTAAGAGCTTCGGCAGGAGGTGTTACTGTTAACAATGCCACTCCTATTATCACACAACCTCAACAATTTCAGCAGGAAAAAAAGCCATTGCTGATAGACAATGAAGATCCTTTTGCTTTATTACAGAAATTAAAAGGCCTAAAGGAGAATGGAATCATTTCTCCTGAAGAGTTTGAATTAAAAAAGAACGAAATTTTATCAAGAGTTTAAATTATGAAATCAAAATCTATTGCTGCATTACTTGCTTTTTTCCTGGGAGGATTAGGCATTCACAGATTTTACTTAGGCCAGAATGTTATGGGCATACTTTACCTGATATTTTGCTGGACTTTTATTCCTGCATTCATTGCATTTTTCGATTTCTTCATACTTATTTTTATGTCTGAAAGCCGATTTAACTCTAAATATAATTTCAAAACAGGATTTTAAACAACATAAATGAAACCATTTCTCACCTTCTGTGCGTTATGCTGTTTCATCGGTATTTTCAAACTTCCTATAGAATATTATACTTTTCTCAGAATTCTTGTTTCCATTGGAGCTTTACTGGTTTTATACAATACATTGAGTTCTAAACAACACTACTTCAGTATAATTTTTCTGGTCATTCTTATTCTTTTTAATCCCGTCTTCCCTATTTATCTGTATCGGAAAAATATCTGGATCCCACTTGATACGGTAACAGGGGTTTTATTCTTATTGATCAATTTCGCAGAAAGAAAAGAGCATAAAAAGGAAGAGGAAACTGCCGAAGAAACCGCACCACATATACCTCTCATACATCAAAGAACTGTTTCCAGAGACAGAATTATTAATCCTAAAAAAACAAAACAAGAGTAACTCATCATGGAAAACAATCAAATAACAGAAAACCTTAAAGCCCATTTTCTAAGGCTGTATCAAATGGCAATCTGTGATGACGATTTCAGTGCACTAGAATTAAAAATGCTCTACAGATGCGCTGAAGAAAGAGGAATTTCATCAAAAAACTTAGATGAGATCCTTCTGAACCCGATCAATTTAAAATCATTGGTTCCCAAGACTATTGAAGAAAAAGTAGATTATCTGTATGATCTCACCGTAATGATCTGGGCTGATGGAATCGTTTCTCCGAATGAATATTCTGCAATGCAAAAATATGTTCTGATGTTCGGTTTTCTGGAGGAAAATACGACAGCTATTGTAGATTATCTTATTGAAGCCGTAAAAAACGGAAAGAACAAAAGCGAAATTTTATATGAATTAAAAAACTAACACATCATGGATACCACCAGTATAAAAAATTTATTTAAACTAAAATCGGTTCCGATAGAGCCCAAGCAGGAACCGTTTCCCAAAAACGATGAAAATCCGAACAATGAATCTCTGGAAGAAACCCGAAAAAGAACTTATCACGAATCGGGATACAGGGACAGTTCACGAACCAACGGAAACCACTCTACCCTATCCATCTGTCTGGATGCCGTTTATTCGAAATTCCAGAATGAAGAAAAAGAAATGGTAGAAAAGCAGCAAAAACTGAAAGAATCCTATGTCAATGAACAGAAAAACAGAGAAACTGAAATTAAGGCACTAACAGTATCACAGGAAACAAAAGAGGAGCAGCTAAAAAGCAAAAACACAGAAATTGAAAATCATCAGCATAATATTGAAATTTTAAAGGCTGAGATTATTGATCTTCCAAGGAACCCCGAAAAATATAACGTAAAAGCAACAAGAGGAGCTTCAGCAAAATTCTGGATCGGCCTGATCATTCTGATTCCCATCACCTTATATTTAGCAACTTTTTATATTTCAACCTCTTACTCTGCTTTCTTTAAAAGTTTTGATGCAAAAAGTACTGTAATCCAAAGTGTTCTGGATGCACAGGCTTTCAGTAAAGCATGGAATGAAGGTGTTATTGAAGGTGCTTTTGTGACACTGATTCCCTTTGTGTTTCTAGGGTTGGGCTATTTAATTCACATGTTCTGGGAGAATAAAACGAAAGCCAATTATATCAAGCTCGGATTATTATTTATTGTAACCTTTGTTTTCGATTCTATTTTAGCTTATGAAATTGAATCAAAATTATATGAGCTAAACAGAACCTTTAATTCTCCTCCTTTCGATATTAAAATAGCTTTTACCAAAATTCAGTTTTGGGGAATTATTTTCGCCGGATTCATTGTTTACATTATTTGGGGGTTGGTTTTTGACTTTGTAATGAAAGAACACAGAGAAAAAGACAAGATCAGAAATGAACAGGAAATCAGACAAAAAAGGGTTGAATTCTTTCAGGAAAAAATCAATATTTTGAAAAAAGAAATCGAAGAAATCCTTACCAGTATCGGAACAATAAAAGAAACTGTTATCAAATCACGAGGAAGGATCGAAGAGCTTCAGAATATTATTGACGGTGTCATTATTCCTACCAAAGACTACAAATTGTATGCATCAGAATATGTTCAGGGTTGGGTCACTTTTATCAGTGAAAAAATTGCAGTATCAAGAACTGAAAAGCAAACGATGATTGATGACTGTATTGCCACTTATAATACCAATCTGGAAACTGTGGGAGCTAATTCCGACAATCAAAATTTAGTGTACTTATCATCTTTATAAAATCACAGATTATGAAAATAACACTTTATATATTAATGATCATTTCTTTGGTTTCTTGTTGTAAAGACAAAAATGACAGAACAAACGAAGAAAAGAAACATTCTATTGTTGTTGACTCAAACAACATCAATGTCAGTATTTTGATTGATTTATCTGACAGAATTGATCCCGGCACAAACCCTAATCCCACAATGGAATACTACCAACGAGACGTAGAATATATCAAAGCCATTGAAAAAGGATTTATAAATCATATTAAATCAAAAAAAATCATTACATATGATGATCAGATGCAGGTTTTCTTTAACCCTGAACCTTCTGACCCCAAAATAAACGATTTCACTAAAGAATTGAAAGTTTCTTTCAATAAAGATACTTCAAGAAATTATTTTGATTCTGTTGATAAAAAGTATTCTGAATTACCCTTAAATATCTATCAGTCTGCTATAAAGGATGGAAAATATGTAGGATCCGATATCTGGGAATTCTTCAAAAATAAGGTAAAAGATTATTGTATAAAAAATGATCGCCGAAACATCCTTTTCATTTTGACCGACGGTTATATGTATCATCAAAATACTAAGTTTGAAGAAAAAAGCGAAGGTTCATATAAGACGTCCTATTTAACAACCAAACTTATAAAAGCCAATAACTTAACAACCTCTGGTTTTAAAGATACCATTGAAAAAAATGGCTATGGTTTTGTAAAAGCAAATGAAAATCTGAGCAACCTTGAGGTCATCGTTTTAGGAATCAATCCGGAAAAAGGAAATCCTTTCGAAGAAGCTGTTATTAAAGAATACTGGGAAAACTGGTTTAAGGAAATGAAAATTAAAAATTACCAGGTCAAATCTGCAGATCTTCCCTCTAACCTGGAACCAATCATTTTAAAAGCAATTTCCGGAAGATAAATACATCAGCTATTTCACAATCAAAAAGCGAAGAATACATTTCCTCGCTTTTTTATTTTCTTATCATTTCCGTATGTGGAATATCATCTTCCAGATATTTTTTCCCTGTATCTTCAAAACCAAATCCATTGTAGAATCTCAGCAGATAATCCTGTGCAGAGATTCTGATTTCAGAAGTATGGAACCTGTTTTCTATAGTTTCCACAGCATATTGTATCAGTTGTTTACCAAGATTTTTCCCTCTTGCCTGCGCTGTTGTCAATACTCTCCCGATTGAAGCTTCATTATATTTTATTCTTCTATCAAAAATACGACAGTAAGCTAAAACCTGTCCATTTTCTTCTGCCCAGATATGAACTGCTTTCTGATCATAATCGTCCAGATCAGGATAAGGACAGTTTTGTTCGATAATGAAAACATCCACCCGTGCTTTTAATACCGCATATAACTCAGGAACAGCAAACTCTTCAAAAGTTTTAATTTTCCAGATTATACTATTCATCAAAACTTACATTATTAAGTGTTAAAAAATCATTCGTCTTCTCTATAAAATCAAGAATGTCATCTCCTCCCTCTTTCTTTTCTGCAGAAGTAATATATAACTCAGGAAGATCTTCCCATGTTTTATGAAGCTCGGCCTTATAGTCTTCAACATTTTTTATCACAGCATTCGGTTTTAGCTTATCAGCTTTTGTAAAGACAATTGAGAATGGTATTCCGCTTTCACCACACCACTGTATAAATTCCATATCAATTTTCTGAGGAGTATGTCTTACATCAACCAGAACAAAAAGATTCACCAGATTCCTTCTGTTCAGGATATAATTGGTGATCAGCTTTTCAAAATCCTTTCGCTGAACTTTTGACACTTTTGCATAACCATATCCTGGTAAGTCTGTAAGATACCAGTTTTCATTTACTAAAAAATGATTGATCAGCTGTGTTTTTCCCGGAGTTTGTGAGGTTTTGGCAAGATCTTTTTTATTCATCATAGCATTGATTAATGATGACTTCCCTACATTAGACCTTCCGATAAAAGCATATTCAGGAATATTGGGTTCAGGACATTCCTGCCATTTTCCACTACTCTTTACAAAATCTGCTGTCTTTATAATCATTTGAATATATTTTTAGAAAAATAAACCATTAAGAAAAGCTCTTAATGGTCATTATGTATGTTCTTAAACTTTATTTTTTATCCAGTTATACAGGATCTCGTTAAACTCATCCGGTTTCTCCATCATCGCAGCATGCCCGCATTGGTCTATCCAGAACAAATCCGAGTTAGGAATAAACTTATGCATATCCTCTGCAACTTCCGGAGGGGTTACATTATCCTGTTTTCCCCATATCAGGCATGTAGGTGTCTGAATTTTGGGAAGGTCATTCAACATATTATGTTTAATGGCACTTCTTGCCAGCATTACTGTTTTTATTCCTTTCATTCTGTCATTTACAACACTGAATACTTCATCAACAAGATCTTCTGTTGCAATTTTCGGGTCATAAAAAACCTCTTCAGTCTTCTTTCTGATGTAAGACCGGTCGTTTTTCCTTGGAAAACTATCGCCGAATGTTCTCTCATATAGCCCTGAACTTCCGGTCAAAACAAGGTTCTTCACAAGATCCGGTCTTGCCAGAGTGAGGATCAGCCCTACATGTCCTCCCATTGAGTTTCCTACAATCGTTACAGGTTCTGAGATATGACTTTCTATAAACTTGATGATATATTTTGCAATAGTGGTAAGATTCGTATTGAGTACCGGCAGATCATAGATGGGTAATTGAGGTACATATACCTTGAACCCCCTGTCCGAAAAAAAATCTACCATTTTATCGAAATTACTCAAACCACCCATTAACCCGTGCAACAGCACTAATGGATGTCCTTCTCCCGCCTCTACATAGGAATATTTCTTTTCTTTTTTTGTACTAAATATCATAAAACGCTTTAATGAAGCCCTGCAAAAATACAAATTAAACCTCAAAAATATTTTGATTATCCTAATTTAAGATAAAAATAATATAATATTTGCCTTTTTAACTTTTTTTTTCAAAACCGCATTATTATGGCCTGAATAGTACATTTTGCAATCACTTTCGAATCAGGTTATTACAGGCTTAAAATTAAATCTTTAATAAAACTTATTAACATTGAGTCAAAAAGTGGGAAAAAGTGGGAATTTTTGGAAATTATTATATAAATTTGTCCCAAATGAAAAGTTTCATTGGGACATATGAGTGTAAAATTGACGACAAAGGCCGCTTAAAAGTTCCTTCATCTTTGATCAAACAGATGGAAAACTTCGACGACAAGGCGTTTGTAGTCAAAAGATCTGTGTTCCAGTCTTGTCTGGAAGTCTACCCTATGAATGCATGGGATAAACTGATGGGCAAAATTAATAAACTGAACAGGTTCATAAAAAAGAATGCTGATTTCATACGAATGTTTACAGCAGGAGTAAAAACAGTAGAATTGGATAATGCAGGAAGGCTTCAAATTTCTAAAGACCTGATGCACTTCGCAAATCTTCAGAAAGATATTGTGATTACAAGTGCCGGAGAACTTTTTGAGATCTGGGATAAAGAAGCTTACGAAAAAGTAATTTCTACCAATGAAACTGATTTTGCAAGCCTGGCTGAAGATGTAATGGGCTCTTTTGAAGAAGAATAATATTGTCGGTTATTAATAGTATAAATAAAAAACACAACTAAGCATGTATCATAACCCCGTTTTGTTGAAGCAGAGTGTAGATGATTTGGTGACGAATCCTGACGGAATATATGTGGACTGCACCTTTGGAGGCGGTGGCCACTCAAGGGAGATTCTGAGCAGACTATCTGATAAGGGGAGACTGTTTAGTTTTGATCAGGACCTGGATGCTCTGAAAAACACAATTGATGACCCGAGGTTTACATTGGTCAATCAGAATTTCAGATTTCTGGAAAATTCTTTGTTAATGTACGGCGTTCCTCAGGTTGATGGTGTATTGGCAGACCTGGGAGTTTCCTCTCATCAGTTTGATGAAGCAGACAGAGGTTTTTCTACAAGAAGCAATGCTCCTCTGGACATGAGGATGAACGTTATGCAGAATCTGGATGCCAAAAGGGTGATCAATGAATATGAAGAAGAAGAGCTTGCAGATCTTTTTTATCATTACGGTGAATTAAGAGAAGCAAGAAAACTGGCAAGAGAAATTGTTCATCACAGAAAAACAAAAAGTATAGAAACTACAGAGGATCTGAAAAAACTTTTCAGTTATATCCCTCCTCATAAGGTGAATAAATTCTATGCGCAGCTTTTCCAGGCTATCAGAATAGAAGTGAACCAGGAGCTTGATGTGCTAAAAGAAATGCTAGTTCAGGCTTACAATATTTTAAAGCCGGAAGGAAGATTGGTCGTGATCTCCTACCATTCCCTGGAAGACCGTCTGGTAAAGAGGTTTCTGAAAAACGGAATGTTTGAAGGTGAGCCGGAAAGAGATATCTACGGGAACTATAAAAAGGCATTTGAGCTGCTGAAGAGCAAAGCAATCATCCCCGATGATAAGGAGATTGAAGAAAACTCAAGAGCAAGAAGTGCAAAAATGAGGACAGGGATAAAAGTATAAATGTGAATGAGTGAATCGTCAATAGTGAAAATTGGTCATTGACACACAGTCATTCACTACAAAGCAATTGATATAATAAAATTGGCAAAAAGAACAACATATCGCCCACAGAAAAAGCTCACTTTTATAGACATTATAAAAGGGAACTTCCTGAACCGGGATGAGATAAAGATACATTATAAGTATTTTTTATTATTGTTTGTTCTGATGATGGCCATGATTTACAGTAATCACCTCGTCAACAAGAAGATTAAGATTGTAAATGCCTTAAAAGAAGAAACAGAAGAATATAAATCAAGGAACGCTTACGCACAGAGTAAGCTGATCAAAGTAAAGATGGAATCAGAACTGGGGAAAGAAGTGGCGCGGGACTCTTTAATGACCCTCGAAAATCATCCTCATAAATTGCTAATAAAACTGGACAGTACAGATGCAAAGGCAAAATGAATACGACAATAAACGTAAAAAAACGTTAAGATGGGGCTACCTCTTCGCAGTGGTAGCTTTGTGCGTGTTTGTAATGTTTCTGGCAAGGATTGTAATTCTTCAAAATACTAATGTTCAGGAAATTAAAGACGATTACATTAATAAAAATTACCGGGAAGCGACTCTAAAAGCTGCCCGTGGCAATTTATTTGCTTCGGATGGATCTATTCTCGCAACCACTGTAATGCGCTATGATATCTATCTTGACTTCAAAACAATGAAGGACACGGTCTACAGCAACAATATCGGTGCACTGACAGATTCTTTAAGCAAAATGTTCGGAAAGTCCAGAGCGGAATTCAGACAGAAATTTGACGAGCAAAAGAAAAAGAAAAACCAATATTATACTTTGGTTAAGGGACTTGACTTTGACCAATATGACAGGATCAGAAAATTTCCGATATTCAAAAAGGGTAAAAATAAAGGAGGATTCATTGTTGACAGGAACTATAAACGAGAACTGGCTACTTCAGAAATCGGAGCCGGAACAATCGGAATGGATAACGGCGAACTTAAGTCAGGTCTGGAAGGTGCTTTCTCAAAATATCTGACCGGTACTGACGGAAAGAGACTGGAGCAGAGAATCAATTCTTCACAGTGGAAACCTATCGACTTCTGGAAAGTACAAGAGCCGGTAGACGGGGAAGATGTGTACACAACCTTAGATCTCAGAATTCAGGATATTGCACACTCCGCATTGGAGAAACAGCTGATCAATTATGAAGCTAAGCATGGCACCGTAATCGTCATGGAGGTAGAAACAGGAAAAGTACGTGCCCTGGTTAATTTAAGAAGAACCGAAGCAGGAGAATACGAAGATTCTTACAACTATGCCCTCAAAGACAATATTGAACCGGGCTCTACCTTTAAAACCATTTCACTGTTGGCAGCAATGGACGATGGATTTATTGATGAAAATACTACCGTAAATGTAGGAAACGGAGTCTGGACTTATGCAAAACAAAGGATCTCAGACGGGCATGGCGGAGGAACTTACGACATCAGTGATGTTCTGGCAAAATCCAGTAACGTAGGAACAGCAAAGCTTATCACAAAATATTATGCAGAGAAACCCCAGATTTTCCTCGACCATTTAAAACGTTGGAAATTATTCGACAAAATGGACATCGAGCTTCCGGGAATTACGAAGCCAAAGATTGTTACACCGCAAAACAAAAGATGGAATGCAGCAACATTGGCCTCCATCTCATATGGATATTCTTCAAACATTAATTTGTTGCAATTAACAACTTTCTACAATGGAGTTGCTAATGGTGGTAAAATGCTTAAGCCGCTTTTCATAGATAAAATCATGAAAGACGGAAAGGTAATGTATAAAGCCAAACCTGAAGTAATGGTAAGCAAAATGGCCTCTGAGAAAGCCATCAAAATGATGACCAGCGCATTAACCAAGGCCGTAGAAAAAGGAACCGGACGAAGTATCTTCACTCCGAACCTGAAAATGGCAGGAAAAACAGGAACAGCAAGATTTGAATACTGGCTTCCGGGTCCTATGAAGTACCGCGCATCATTTGCTGGTTTTTATCCTGCTGACAGCCCGAAATATACATGCTATGTCATGGTAAGCGAACCAAGCCCTTCAAAAGGGTTTTATGGAGGAACAGTTGCAGCGCCGGTATTTAAAGAAATTGCAGGAAAAACATTCCTGAAGACCCCTCAGAATATTGAAAAAGAAATGCTTGTAGACAAAAAGGTAAACCTGAACAAAATGGTAGAGCCGAATGTAAAAATAGCAGTAAATAATAAACAGATGCCAAATGTGGTAGGATTGATAGGAAAAAATATTATCCCACAATTGGAAAATTTAGGATATCGTGTCGACTACAAAGGAGTTGGAAGAATCAAGGAACAATTTCCTCTGGAAGGCACTACAATCAGTAAGAACCAGAGAATTTATTTATCTCTGCAGAATTAAATTAGAAAACCTGTCCCAAGGACGATTTAACAAAAATAGGATACATCCTATTGATAAAGATGATAGTAACAGAATTAGTAAACAGAATCCCAGTAATAAAAATTCACGGTGATAATACCCGTGAGGTTTCTGAATTGGTGATTGACAGCAGAAAGGTAACAGAAGGTGCTCTTTATATTGCAATAAGGGGAACAGCTGCAGATGGCCACTCATTCATTGCATCTGCTATTGAAAAAGGGGCCGTAGCAATTGTTTGCGAAGAACTTCCTGAAACATTAACAGAAAAAGTAACATATGTTCAGGTAAAAGATTCGTCTAAAGCCTTAGGACATCTTGCTTCCAATTACTATGGAAATCCATCACAAAAGCTGAAACTGATAGGTGTTACAGGCACTAACGGAAAAACATCTGTTTCAACCCTTCTTTTTGACGTTTTTAAAAATTTAGGATATGATTCTGCACTGTTATCAACTGTTGAAATCAGAATCGGGGAAGAAGTTATCCCGGCAACTCATACGACTCCGGATGTAATTACGATTAACAAGATCCTGGCAGATGCTGTTGAGAAAGGATGTGAATTTGCTTTTATGGAAGTAAGCTCACACGGGATTGCCCAGAACAGAATTGAGGGCTTACACTTCAAAGTAGCCGGCTTCACCAATCTTACCCACGATCATTTAGACTATCATAAAACGTTTGAAGAATATTTAAAAACCAAGAAAAGATTCTTTGACGGGTTAGAAGATACAGCCGTTGCCATTACCAATGTGGATGATAAAAACGGTAATGTTATGCTTCAGAACACTAAGGCCAAAAAGAAATCTTATGCTCTGAAAACCATGGCAGACTATCACGGAAGGCTTTTAGAAGTTGATTTCAACGGGATGCTGTTGAACTTCAACGGAAAAGAATTCTGGACGACATTGACCGGAAAATTCAATGTATACAATTTGCTGCTGGTCTTCGGGATTGCCACTGAACTGGGTTTTGAACAGGATGAAATTCTTCAGGCTATCAGCAAATTAAAAAGAGTTTCCGGAAGGTTTGAAACATTCAAATCCGATGGTGGAATTTTCTTTATCGTAGATTATGCACATACCCCGGATGCATTGGAAAACATTCTGGACAGCATCAACGATATCAGAACCAAAAACGAAAGATTAATCACGGTATTCGGCTGCGGAGGAGACAGAGACCACTCCAAAAGACCTGAAATGGGAAATATTGCCACAAAAAAATCAACACTGGCAATTATCACTTCTGATAATCCAAGAACAGAAGATCCGGCACAGATCATTAAAGAAATTGAAGCAGGTGTTGAGCCACAAAATTTCAGCAAATACACTTCAATTCCGGACAGAAAAGAAGCTATTAAAATGGCTATAAAGTTTGCAGAACCCAAAGATATTGTTTTGGTTGCCGGAAAAGGCCATGAAACCTATCAGGAGATTAATGGTGTAAAACATCATTTTGATGACAAAGAAGTAATTAATGAGCTCTGGAAATTAATGAGCAAATAAATTACAAAGGGTAATTGATATGTAGATGTTTATCAATTATCAATGATTATTATTAACAATTGAAACTATGTTATACTATCTATACGAATATCTAACCAACCATGGAATTCACGTTCCGGGACTGGGAATGCTGAAATACATTTCCTTCCGTGCCGGTATGGCTGTATTATTCTCCCTGATTATTGCCCTTATCTATGGAAAAAGGGTCATCAATTACCTGAGAACAAAACAAATGGGCGAATTGGTACGTGATCTTGGGTTGGATGGCCAGAAACAGAAAGAAGGAACTCCTACCATGGGAGGGCTTATCATTATTCTGGCAACCATTATTCCGGTATTGCTCTTTACCAGGATTACCAATGTTTATATTGTCCTGCTGCTGGTTTCAATGTTATGGATGGGAGCTATTGGTTTTCTTGATGATTATTTAAAGAAAATCAAAAAAAATAAAGACGGGTTAAGTGGTAAATTTAAAATTGTAGGCCAGGTCGGATTAGGATTAATTGTCGGAATTACAATGTATTTTCATCCGGATATTACCGTTAAAAGAAAGTATGCAGATGCAAAGGTTGTGAACAGAAACAATGTGGAACAGAACTTTATGCCTACTGAAAAAATAACAGTTTCCACTGTTCCTTTTGCAAAAAACAATGAGTTTGACTACAGCGGGATACTGTTTTGGATGAATGATAAAGATGCCCATGAATGGGCATGGATTGTCTTTATCCCTATCGTTATCTTCATTGTAACAGCTGTTTCAAATGGTGCCAATATTACAGATGGAATTGATGGACTTGCAGCAGGAACAAGTGTGGTCATTCTGCTGACCCTCGCTCTCTTTGCTTATCTGTCGGGGAACATCATTTTTGCAGATTATCTCAACATTATGTTCCTTCCGAATATGGGAGAAACCACCATTTTTGCAGTGGCAATGGTAGGAGCCGTAATTGGATTTTTCTGGTATAATACTTATCCTGCACAGGTTTTCATGGGGGATACCGGAAGTTTGATGCTGGGGGGGGTAATTGCTGTTTTGGCGATTATTTTAAGAAAAGAATTGCTGATTCCCGTATTATGTGGAATCTTCCTGATCGAAAACCTTTCTGTTATGTTACAGGTATTGGTTTTCAAATACAGAAAAAAGAAATATGGGCTAGAATATGCCCAAAACAACAGACTGTTTAAAATGTCACCATTACACCATCATTACCAGAAAGAAGGGTTCCACGAAAGTAAAATTGTGAACCGGATGATTATCATTGGAGTAATATTGGCGATTGTATGTCTGATCACCTTAAAAATGAGATAAAATTAAAAGCTGTAGCAATAAGCTTAGAGCTTAAAGCCTATAGCATAAAGCTTTTATAATATGAAAATAGTTGTTTTAGGAGGAGGAGAAAGCGGATGTGGTGCTGCTTATTTAGCTAAGAAGCAAGGTTTGGAAGTATTTCTTTCAGACAAAGGAGCTATTAAAGATAAATACAGACAGTTTCTTACTGATAATGAGATTGAATTTGAGGAAGGGACACATGATGAAGAAAGAATTTTAAGCGCAGACTGGATTGTAAAAAGCCCGGGAATTCCAAAAAAAGCGGAGATGATCACTAAAATTCATGAGAAAGGAATCAGGCTTTCTTCTGAGATTGAATTCGCTTCAGAGTTTACTGATGCAAAGATTATTGCAATTACAGGAAGTAACGGAAAAACCACCACTACTTCACTGATCTATTATATCCTTAAAAATGATGGATTAAATGTAGGACTGGGCGGAAACATCGGATATAGCTTTGCCAAGCAGGTTGCTGATGAAACTTATGAATATTATGTTCTGGAAGTAAGCTCCTTCCAGCTGGATGATATCCAAAATTTCAGACCGTATATCTCTTTACTACTGAACTTATCCCAGGATCATCTGGATCAGTATAACTATAACTATGAGGAGTATGCGCTGGCAAAATTCAGAATTGCAGAAAATCAGGAAAATGATAATTTCTTCATTTATAATAAAGATGATGAAATGAGTAAAAATCTTCTTGAAAAGCTGGAGATAAAAGCAAAGATGATTCCTTTTTCCACAAAAGAAAAATTACCGGAAGGGGGGTTCATTTACGACGACAGACTTGTGGTAAAGATGAAGGATGAATTTACAATGAAAATTGATGAACTGTCCCTGATTGGAAATCACAATGTAGCCAATAGCCTGGCGGCATCCATTGCTGGTAAAATACTGGAAATCAACAATGAAAGCATCAGGAATTCTCTGATGACATTTCAGGCAGTTGAGCACAGACTTGAATTTGTTTCGGAAATTGAAGGGGTTAAGTACATTAACGACAGTAAAGCAACGAATGTCAATGCAACCTACTATGCTCTGGAAAGTATGAAAACGCCAACAGTATGGATTGTCGGAGGGCTGGATAAAGGAAATGACTATACTGAAATAGAAGATTTAGTCAAAAGGAAAGTCAAAGCTATTGTCTGCCTTGGAATTGACAATAAAAAGATTATTGATTTCTTTAAAGATAAAAAGGAATTTATTTATGATACTTCAAGTATGGAAGAAGCCGTGAGAATATCAAAGTCACTGGCCAAGAAAGGAGATACTGTCCTTCTCTCTCCATGCTGTGCAAGCTTTGATCTATTCAAAAGCTATGAAGACAGAGGAAACCAATTTAAAGAACAGGTATTAAAAACCAATGGCCAGTAGCCAGAAGCCAGTAGCATTAAATATGGACGAACAGAACACAGAAAGCAGATTTGAGTTTCTAAAGGGCGATAAAGTACTTTGGATGGTCATCCTTGTGATCTCCATTTTCTCTATTTTCCCTGTATACTCTGCAAGTTCAAATCTGGAATATATTGTTAATAACGGGACCACTACAGGTCACGTTATCAAGCATATGTTTTTTGTAGTCTTAGGTTTAGGAATTATGAGACTGGTGGGAACCGTAAAATACGAATATATCGGAAAGCTGAGCAGCATTCTGCTGGGATTAATGATTATTCTGTTAGTGGTTACAATGTTTACCGGTCAGACGATAGACGGGGCCAGCGCTTCCCGATGGTTAAAAATCCCGGGAACTCCGATCTCTTTTCAGCCGTCATCATTTGCTTTTTTAATGTTAATCATCTATTTGTGCAGATATTTAACAAAAAAAATCACAAGAGAAAGACTTCCGATAGAAAACATCATGTACATTTTCGGACCTATTCTTCTTGTTTTTGTACTGGTTGCCAAAGATAACGGATCTACAGCATTAATGATTCTGATGGTTTCTGTAGTAGTTCTGGTTATAGGACAGCTGCACTGGAAATACATTGCGGGCTTTATTTCCGCTTCTTTTGTAGCCATTGTATTCTTCCTTCTGATTGCACTAAATACCAATATGATTGGCGGAAACCGTGTTCATACTTGGATGAGCCGTATTGAAACATTTACATCCAGCAAAGCAAAAACTGCCGACACTGATGATGAAAGTGTAAAAGCAAAAAATTATCAGGTAATGCAGGCAAAAGCCGCTATTGTACATGGAGGGATTACCGGTATGGGGCCAGGAAAGAGCGCATTGAAACAAATGCTCCCACAGTCTGCATCGGACTTTATATTTGCAGTAATTGTAGAAGAATATGGGGTAATTGGGGCCGCATTTCTCATCAGTTTATATCTCATTATGATGATACGGATTGTCATGATAGCGAGTAAAATGCCGGCGTTTTTTGGATCGTTGCTCGTGCTCAGTCTCGGGGTGATGATTTTTATACAATTGTCCGTTAATATTGCCGTTGCCGTCAACCTGATCCCGGTAACAGGACAGCCATTACCCTTAATAAGCTATGGAGGAACCTCAATGCTGGTAACTTATTTACAATTGGGAATTATTTTAAATATAAGCTCAAGGATCCAGATTTATGATGAAGAAGGAATGGGCAAAAAACAGAGTATAGCAGAAATAAACGATATCGCCTAAAATGGACAAAAAATTAAGAATATTATTATCAGGTGGAGGAACGGGAGGACATATCTTCCCCGCCATTGCTATTGCGGATGAAATCAGAAAAAGATTTCCTGATGCAGAATTTTTGTTCATAGGAGCCAACGGGAAAATGGAAATGGAAAAAATTCCTCAGGCAGGCTATAAAATTGAGGGAATTGATATCGCAGGAATTGATAGAGGAAACCTTCTATCCAATCTGGGGCTGCCTTTCAAAATTCTGAAAAGCTTATCAAAAGCTAAAAAGATTATCAAAAATTTCGCTCCTGATTTTGCTGTAGGAACAGGAGGGTTTGCCAGCGGACCCGCTCTTTATGAAGCCAGTAAAATGGGAATTCCGGTTTTCATCCAGGAGCAGAATGCCCATGCAGGAGTAACCAATAAAATTTTAAGCAAAAAAGCCAAAGCAGTTTTCACGGCCTACCCGGAAGTAGCAGGTTTCCCCACAGAAAAAATAAAATTCCTGGGTAATCCGATTCGTGAAAATATCGTTTCAGGAATGCAGGATACTGCTCAGGCAAAAGAGAAAATGGGATTGAACAAAGACAAACTTACAATTCTTTCTGTAGGAGGGTCTTTAGGCTCCAGAACATTAAATAATGCATGGAAATCTCATTTAAAACAAATTGCAGATAAAGATTATCAGCTGATCTGGCAGACAGGAAAGCTTGATTACAAAGATATTCTAGCAGAAACAAAAGATACAGACACCAGTAATGTTCAGATCCTTGAGTTCATCAAAAACATGGAACTGGCCTATTCGGCAGCTGATATTATTGTTTCCAGAGCCGGTGCTATTGCTATTTCAGAGCTGGCCGTAGCACAGAAGCCGGTGCTTTTGGTACCCTTCCCTTTTGCAGCGGAAGACCACCAAACTAAAAATGCCATGAATCTGGTTGAAAAAAATGCCGCAAGAATGGTAAAAGACTCTGAAATGCAGGAAAAATTCTGGAATACATTATCAGAAATCTGCGAGAATGAAAGAGTAAGAAAGGAAATGTCCGACAATCTGAAATATTTTGCCAAACCAAACGCAGCAAAAGAGATTGTAGACGAAATATTTAATAAACTGTAAAAAGTACCATTGTATAATGTATTAATGAAACAATATCATAAAATGCATTATACATGAATACAGCAATACAAAACAAAGAAATGAACATTTTACAAACATATCAGACTTTTTACTTCGTCGGAATCGGAGGTATCGGAATGAGTGCATTGGCACGCTATTTCAATGCATCCGGAAAAAAAGTATTGGGCTATGATAAAACCAATACCAAACTTACCCGGAATCTGATGAATGAAGGAATTGATATTGTTTTTGAAGACCTTATTGATGAAAGGATAACTTCCCTTCAGAAAGAAGATACATTGGTAATCTATACTCCGGCTATCAAAACACTTGGAATACTTGATCACTTCAACCAACATCGGTTTGAAGTTTTAAAAAGAGCCAAGGTCTTGGGATTAATTACCGAAAATACAGATTGTATTGCTATTGCAGGAACGCATGGAAAAACCACCACATCTACTCTTGTGGCACATTTATGCAAAGAGGCAGATCTTCCTTTTTCATGCTTTTTAGGCGGAATTTCTGAAAATTTTAAATCTAACTTCCTGTACAATGGCTCTACTTATTCCGTAGTAGAAGCTGATGAATATGACAGAAGCTTCCTGAATCTGTCTCCGGACTGGGCTGTAGTAACCTCTACGGATGCAGACCACCTGGATATTTATGGAGATAAAAACCATATTGAAGAAGGATTCAGACAGTTTGCCGCCTTAGTGCCTGAAGACAAACAGCTTTTTATAAGAAAAGGGCTGGAAATTGGCAGAGGCCATCAGACCTATGCCGTCAATGAACCTGCAGATTATTATTCGGATAACCTGCGTATGGATCATGATAAAATTTATTTTGACTTCCATACTCCTGCAGAAACTGTAAAAGATTTTGTCTGGGAAATTCCCGGAATCCATAATGTAGAAAATGCCACGGCAGCTTTGGCCATTCTTCATAATTTAGGCGCAGATTTTGATACGCTGAAAAAAGCAATTTCCAATTTTAAAGGAATTAAAAGAAGATATACCAAACATATCTATCAAAACGGTAAAATTTATATTGATGACTATGCTCACCACCCTACAGAAATTAATGCTGTAATGAGCTCAATTAAAACATTTTATCCTGATAAAAAACTGTTGGTAGTTTTCCAGCCTCATCTTTTCAGCAGAACAAAAGATTTCGCAGATGGATTTGCAGAAAGTTTAAGCAAAGCTGATGAACTAATTCTGCTTGAGATTTATCCTGCCAGAGAGCTTCAGGAAAACTTTGAAGGAGTTACTTCACAATGGCTGTTGGAAAAAGTGACATTGGATAAAAAAGAAGTATCGGCATTATCCGGTGCATTTGAAAAGATAAAGGAAAAAGATTTTGATATCCTTCTGACCGTTGGAGCAGGAAATATAGATACCCTGTATGATCCTATTTGTGAATGGATAGAGAAAGTTTGATAATATAAACGCGGTATACGAAAGGGAAAATAAATACTTTGTATCCTCAGCGATTAAATAAATATGAAAAATAAATACAGAATATTAAAAATTGTTGTCACTGTAATTATCTTAGGATTTTTACTGAGCTTCTCATTGCGGAGATTCAGCCGTGAGCAGATTACGGACAATAAGATTTCTGTAAAAATGAGCGAAAAAACTCCGGTTTATTTTGTTGATGAAAAAGATATCAGAGAAATTGTAAAAAAAGAAAACCCATCGGGAAGAGTAGGAGATCTTAATATCCCCTCACTGGAAAAAAAGATCAATGCTCTCCCGGCTGTTGACAGTGCCAATGTCTATCTGAACTTAAACGGAAAATTAAACCTGGATATCAGGCAAAGAGTTCCTGTTTTCAGGCTCAATAAAGATGGAAAGGACTTTTATGTGGATGAAAAGGGTATAGAGTTTCCAATTTCCCGAACCTACTCCCATCCCTGTATGCTGGTAACGGGAAATGTTCAGCCGGATGAATACCAAAAGCTGGCGGAACTTGTGGAAAAAATTGATAAAGATGATTTCAGCAAGAAATTCTTTATTGGAATTTCTAAAAGCAAAGACAGCTATAATCTTCTGACCAGTGAGGGAAATTATAGGGTTGAA
Organism: Chryseobacterium flavum; assembly: GCF_003385595.1. Lineage (GTDB taxonomy): Bacteria > Bacteroidota > Bacteroidia > Flavobacteriales > Weeksellaceae > Chryseobacterium > Chryseobacterium flavum. The sequence goes on from NZ_QNUE01000003.1 coordinate 289,079, forward strand.
ATCGGAGACCTGGATAATATTGATTTTAAAGTAAAAGGGTTTAAAACATTTGTAGAAAAATACCTGGTATATCAGGACCCGCAAAAATACAGTATGGTATCAGTAAAATATCAGAACCAGATTGTAACCACGTTAAACCCCTATTTTAAAGAGAATGACAGTATTTTAAAAGCAGGGAAACAGGTTTTGGCAAAAATTCCGACACCAACAGCCGCTGCAAAGAAAACAGAAAGTAAACCAAAGACAACGGAAAGAAAGAAAACAGATGCAGCGGTAAGACAGAAAGAGAGTACCAAACCAAAAGAAACAAAAAAAACAGAAAAAAAAGCAAAGGTTCCGGCACAGTCTAAGCCAAAGCCGAAAGCAAAGGTGAAAATAGAATAAAAGAATTCTGGAGGATGAGAAAGGATCATCCTGTATATAGGAAAAGTAGAAAAAATCAAATCGATATAAAAATGGAAAATCAAGAGTATTCAGTAGGTCTGGACATCGGGACAACAAAAATTGTCGCGATTGTCGGTAGAAGGAATGCACACGGGAAAATAGAAGTTCTCGGTGTAGGAAAGGCTAAGAGTCTTGGTGTTCATAAAGGTATTGTGAATAATATTTCACAAACTATTAATTCAATCAAAGCCGCAGTGTCTGAAGCACAATCAAGTGCCGGAGTTCCTATCCGTAAAGTAACGGTAGGAATTGCAGGAAAGCACATTCGTTCTCTGCAGCATTCCGATTATATTATGCGTGAACATCCTGATAAATTTATTACAGATGATGACATTGAAGCATTAAAAGATCAGGTAAAAAAACTGGTTATGCTTCCCGGTGAAGAAATTATTCACGTCCTTCCTCAAGAATATAAGGTGGATTCCGAAGGCGAAATCCAGGAACCTGTCGGAATGCATGGAAAGCGTTTAGAAGCTAACTTTCATGTCGTTGTCGGCCAAATGGGTAGTATCCGGAATATCGCAAGATGTGTTCGTGAAGCAGGGTTGGAGATGGAAGCCCTTACACTGGAACCTTTAGCTTCTTCAGAAGCCGTTCTTACCAAAGAAGAAAAAGAAGCTGGAGTTGCTATTGTAGACATCGGCGGAGGTACTACCGATATTGCAATCTTTAAAGACAATATCATCCGTCATACCTGTGTTATTCCTTATGGAGGAGGAATTATTACAGAAGATATTAAGGAGGGATGCTCTATTATAGAAAAACATGCAGAACAGTTGAAAGTAAAATTTGGCTCGGCTGTTCCTGAACTGGAAAAAGACAGTACTTTTGTGACTATTCCCGGTCTTCACGGAAGACCAGATAAAGAAATTTCTTTAAAAACACTGGCGCAGATTATCAATGCAAGGGTGGAAGAAGTTTTGGAAATGGTTAATACAGAGCTGAAGGCTTACGGAGCATTTGAACAAAAGAAAAAACTGATTGCCGGAATTGTTCTGACAGGTGGAGGATCCAATCTGAAACACCTAAGACAGCTGGCTAATTATACTACAGGTTTTGACAGCAGAATCGGTTTTGCTAATGAATATATTGCCAACGATAAAAATCAGTATCTGAAAGGTCCTGAATTTGCTACGTCTATCGGGTTACTTATGGAAAGTTTAAAGATCAGGGACAAAAAACAGACCGTTGACGAAACTGAGGAAGCTGTAAATGAACAGCATCAGCCTGAAACAGCTGCTGCACAAACAGAAACAGCTCAGTCAGTCCAGCAGCAGACAATCCCTGTTCAGGAACAACCTGCAGTCAACGAACAACAGGAAATCAGAAAAGCAAAACTGACTTTCGGGCAGTCGCTTATGGAAAAAGTTAAAAAATTCTTTGAAGAAGTAGAATAAGGTATAAAGGATAGATGATAACTGATAATTGATTTATCAACCCTCACTCATCATTCATCAATTGTAAAAAGTATAGTTATGGAAAATATAGGTACACAAGGATTTTCATTTGATTTACCAAAAGGAAATTCATCGATCATAAAAGTAATCGGTGTAGGTGGCGGTGGAAACAACGCCCTAAAGCACATGTACGAAAAAGGTATTCACGGGGTTGACTTCGTGATCTGTAATACGGATGCTCAAACTCTAGATAATAACCCTGTTGCAAATAAAGTTCAGTTGGGAACTTCCATTACGGAAGGTCTTGGTGCCGGAGCTGACCCTGAAGTAGGTGAAAAATCAGCAATCGAAAGTATTGAAGATATCAAAGCCGCTATGGGCCAGAACACTAAAATGGTATTCATTACTGCCGGAATGGGAGGTGGTACAGGTACAGGTGCAGCCCCTGTTATTGCAAAAGTAGCAAAGGATATGGGTATCTTAACCGTTGGTATCGTTACTGTTCCTTTTAGTTTCGAAGGTAAAAGGAGGCTGGAGCAGGCTGAAAACGGACTTGATAAATTAAGAAATAATGTTGATTCCCTGATTGTTATTAATAATGATAAATTAAGACAACAGTTCGGAAATCTTGGATTCAAGCAGGGGTTCTCAAAAGCTGATGAAGTTTTAACCAATGCTGCGAAAGGCATGGCAGAAGTTATTACAGGGTACTTTGATGTAAACATTGACTTTAGAGATGCTAAATCTGTACTTCAAAATTCAGGTACGGCCTTAATGTCTACCGGTATTGCTTCAGGTGAAAATAAAGCCGAGGAAGCAGTAAGAAAAGCATTGGATTCCCCATTATTGAATGACAATAAAATTACCGGGGCTAAAAACGTTCTATTACTGATCAGAAGTGGTGCAGAAGAAGTTACCATGGACGAAATCGGTGTGATTATGGACCATATCCAGAAAGAAGCTGGAAATACTGCTGATATTATCTTCGGGGTTGGTGCAGATGAAGAACTTGGAGATGCGGTAAGCGTTCTTGTTATTGCTACAGGATTCTCTAATGAAAATAAAAAATTTGCCGGACCTACAGAGAAAATAAGAATCAGCCTGAACGATAGTTTTGAGTCTCCTAAATCTTCCCCTTTTAAAACAAGAGAAGAAAGAGAAGCTGCTCCTGAAGCAACACACGATTTCGGAGGAAAAAATCTTTTCAGACTGGATGATGAAGAACATGACACACCATTCAACATCACCTCTTCTGAAAAAAAAATGATTGTTGAAGAAGAAGAAATTAAAACTGAAATCAAATTCTTTGATAAAGAAGAAGATACACTGAATACTCCGGAGCAAAACTGGAGAAACGAAGCAGAAAACGAGCAGAATGAATACAGTCTGTTTTCTATTGATGAAAATGAAGACCCTAACGATCTTGAGATTCAGTCTTTCACTTTTGACTTTGACAATAAAAAAGAAGAACCACAGCCAGGAAATACATTCAGTAATTCATTTTCACAGGAAAAACCAGTTGAGTTCAGTTTCTTTGTAAACGATCCTGTCAGAAATGAGCCGAAAACCGACTTTGGACAACCTAAGGCTGAATTTAATGCACCTGCAAGTGCCATAGCTGAGCCTGCACAAAAGGTTGAAACTTTTATCCAAAAGCAGGAAGAACCAAAAGCAGAATCAAAAACTGCCTTTGAAAAGAAAACAGAAATTGAATCACCAAAAACGGAAGAATCAGAGTTTACTTTCGTGAATAAGGCAGTAGATCAGGAAAAAGTAATGGAAAGAAGGAATAAACTTAAAGAATTTAACTCACGTTATCAAAGCTTTGACAGCACAAGCGAATTCGAATCCGTGCCTGCCTTCAAAAGAAAAAATATCTCAATTGACGGAACAAACGCTTCAGACCAGAATATAAATACATATCTGTCTGATAATAACGGCTCCATGCAGATCAGAGAAAACAGGTTTTTAAATAAAGACGTAGATTAAACGCTATAAGCTGTATGCAGTAAGCTACAGGCTATTCCAGCCGAATCAAAGGGCTTACTGCTTATTGCTTAAAGCCTAAAGCCAAAACTATGAGTTTAGAAAATACAATAAACGAAGCAATAAAAACAGCAATGAGAGCTAAAGACAAAGTAGCTTTGGATTCTCTACGCGCTGTAAAATCTCAGATATTGCTGCTTAAAACGGAGGCTGTAGGAGCCGAAGTAACCGCAGAACAGGAAATAGCTATTCTTCAGAGAATGGTAAAACAACGTAAGGATTCTTACGACCAGTTTACAGCACAGGGAAGAAATGACCTTGCCGAAGTAGAAGATGCTCAGATGAAAGTTATTGAGCAGTTTTTACCAAAACAGCTTTCTGCAGAAGAATTAGAAACAGAAATTAAAAATATTATTTCAGAAACCGGAGCTGAATCTATTAAGGATTTAGGGAAGGTAATGGGAGTCGCTTCAAAAGCATTAGCCGGGAAATCAGATGGAAAGAGCATTTCTGAGACGGCTAAAAGGCTTCTTTCATAACAGAATCATATCTTCTGGCTTAAGGTTATCCTTATAGCCTGAATATATGTTTTCAACCCTAACAGGATATACAACCTTTGCATATCGATTTGATTAAAGAATCCCGGAACTTTTAGTCCCGGGATTCATTTTATTGGATATTTAAGTTTTGTCATTCAGTTTTAAATAAACTGAAAAATTTATTTAGCAGCTATATTAAACAGAGCTAAATAATGTGTTAGCTTGAGGGAAAGCCTTAAATGTTTTTTTCATGGTCGTTTGTTTTTTCAGAATCATTTCAAATTTAATAAATATATTTTATTATTCCTACAATTAATTCACATTTTTATGAATATATATAAATTATTAACATTCAGTTAATTTTATATGACTAATCTATTGATAGTTATTATATATTGATCAAACGTAAAGAATTGTTTAACTTTGTACAGATAAAAACAAAAAATATGTATCCAACAGATTTAGTAATGCCTATGAAGGCTGAACTTACAGATAAAGGTTTTCAGGATTTAACAACTCCGGCTCAGGTAGAAGAAGCTTTAAAGCAACCCGGAACTACATTATTAGTAATCAACTCCGTATGTGGTTGTGCCGCAGGTGCTGCAAGACCAGGGGTGGTATACTCTTTGACAGGAGATAAAAAACCTGATCACCTTACTACTGTTTTTGCAGGATTTGATACGGAAGCTGTGGTAGAGGCAAGAAAACACCTTGCTCCTTTCCCTCCAAGCTCTCCATGTGTTGCGCTTTTCAAAGATGGAGAACTTGTTCACATGCTTGAAAGACATCATATTGAGGGCAACCCGGCAGGAGCTATTGCTGCAAATTTGCAGGCAGCTTATGATGAATACTGCTAAATAATAATAAATAAATATCATCAGCCGTTACATTTTGTAACGGCTTTTTTATTTAACACGATAAAAATTCCCTGAAAAATCAAATATTATTATATTTGTTGAAATGGCAACCAAAGCACTTTTCAATACCGTAGTTAACTGGTTTATCCGCCAAAGGATAGATCAGATACAGAATTTCATAGATCATCCTATTGAAACACAAAAGGGTATATTGTTTTCACAGCTTTTCCATGCTGAAGACACGGAATATGGTAAATTATATGGATTTAATTCTATTTCAAGCTATCAGGACTTTAAAACTAAGGTTCCGGTCGTAACTTATGAAGATTTTGAACCCTTTATTGAAAAAGCAAGGCAGGGGCATAAGGATGTAAGCTGGCCGGGACTTATCAAACATTTTGCAAAATCATCAGGAACGACTAATGCAAAAAGCAAGTTCATTCCTATTTCTGCAGAAAGTCTTGAATACTGTCATATGAAAGCCGGTAAGGATATGGTATCCATTTATGCCAATAATCATCCTGAAAACCAACTTTTCACCAATAAAAACCTACGGTTGGGAGGAAGTTCCGAACTGTATGCCGATTTCAACACCAAGTTTGGAGACCTTTCAGCCATACTGATCGATAATCTTCCGTTTTGGGTGGAAATTACTACTACACCAAGTAAAAAGGTCTCGCTGATGTCTGAATGGGAAAGTAAGTTAAAGGCCATTACTTCTGAGGTAAAAAACGAGGATGTAGGCAGCATTCTCGGGGTACCGAGCTGGATGATGGTGCTCCTCCAGAGGGTCGTGAAAGAGACCGGAGTACAAAACATTTCAGAGCTATGGCCTAATCTGGAAGTATTTTTCCATGGTGGCATAAGCTTTAAACCTTACAGGGATCAATATAGGCAGCTTATTGGAAAGAACATCAACTATTACGAAATTTATAATGCTTCTGAGGGCTTTTTTGGGATACAGGATCGTTCAGATAGTGATGAGATGCTCCTTATGCTTGATTATGGTATTTTTTATGAGTTTATTCCAATGGATCAGTTCCACTTTTCCAATCCCAAAATAGTCAACCTTGAAGATGTGGAAGTCGGAAAAAATTACGCTATGGTCATTACAACAAATGGCGGACTCTGGAGATACCTGATAGGTGATACTGTCATATTTACTTCTACCAGTCCTTTCAGGATAAAAATAACAGGACGAACAAAGCATTATATCAATGCATTCGGAGAAGAGCTGATGATCACCAATGTAGAGTCTGCTCTTGCCAAAGCATGTGAAGCTACCGGAGCTCATGTTACCGACTTCACAGGAGCGCCGATTTTCATGAAAGAAAATGACAGCGGTGCTCATGAATGGATCTTTGAATTTAGTCATTATCCGGACAACATCGAGCACTTTATCGACGTTTTTGATCAGCACCTGAAGACCATAAATTCAGACTATGAGGCAAAAAGATACAATAATATAACACTTAAAAGACCTGTTGTACATATTGCCAAGCCTAATCTTTTTTATCGCTGGCTGGAATCCAAAGGAAAACTAGGAGGGCAAAACAAGGTTCCAAGATTAAGTAATGACAGAGAATATATTGATTCTTTACTGGATTTAAATAAATAAAAAATGCGATCTTTCTGATCGCATTTTTTATTTATTTAAATCTTCTTTTAATTTTTTAGCACCTTCTTCTACCTTTGCAGCACTTTTCGCAGCTGCATCTTTTACATCTTTTCCAATTTCCTGTGCGCCCTGTTTGATATCTTTCCCAGCCTCATTAAGATTTTCTTTTGTTTTCTGGGCTGCGTTATCAATCTTATTTCCGGCCTCATCTACTTTTACTTTAACATCTTCTTTTGCCTTGTTGATTTTTGAGGTATCAACGTGAGCTGATGTTTCCGTAACAGTAGTGGTAGTAGTGGTGACTGATCCGTCAGGGTTTTCTACCTGTTCTGTTTTTGTAGTTGATTTGGTGCATGCTACCATAAACACAGAGATAGCCATAGCTGCTAAAATTTGTTTTCTCATATTGTATATTTTTAATTGATGTTTTTTATCAGTTTGTTTTGGTTTCATTACCGGCTGGAGCTTCAGAAATTTTTTGCTTTTTATCAGCCTCTGTCTTTTTCTTTTCTTCTTCCTGTTTCTGTTTATTTTCCTTCTCCAGTTCTTCTTTAAGCTTTTTTTCCTCTTCCTGCAGTTTTACGGCCTGTTTTACTGAATCCAGATACTGCGGGGAAGACATCCTTATCTTTCGGGCTATATCCACTGAAACAGCTCCTGTGGAGAACGAATCTATCGCTGTAGTATCATAGTTTATTTTAAGCTCCTGCTCTGCACCAAATCCGGCAGATTCTTTCTTGGAACAGGCAGTGAAAAGAGTGGAAAAAACAAAAACTGCAAACAATAAATTTTTCATGGAACTAATTTAGCAGAAATTCTGCAATTACAGGATAATGATCCGATAATTTCACAGACTGATCTACTTTATAACTCAGAGGAATAATTGATTTTGAACTGAAAATATAATCTATTCGCAACGGTACTTTATAATCATGAAAGCTGCTCGCACTCCCTTTTCCGGCTACTAAAAATGCATCCTGAAGATCTTTTCCAAGATTATAGTACTCATAGGAATTAGGCACAGAATTAAAATCCCCTGCCAGAATCACAGGATATGGAGACAGGTCTATCACTTTTCTAATCTTTTTCACCTGATCTTCATGGGCCTGAAATGTAGGGACCATATGAGAAAGAAGCGTAGAAATATTTCCCATTCCTAAACCATCCAGCTTCATAAACATAGATTTATTAAGACGGAATGGCTCCAGATAAACGTTTACAATTCTTATAATTTTCCCGTTAATATCTATATCTGCATAGAAAGAGTTTCCTCTTGCCTGTTCTTCAATAATTTCAGCCTGTCTTACAATTTTATGCTTTGTTTTAAGAATAACTGAAGGATATTTAATCAAATCCTGTCTTAAAGCTCTGTTTGTATCTTTTTCCTGTACCAGCACAATATCGGCATTTTGCTCCCGGATATAATTTTTTACCTTATCCCAGCCATAGTCTCCGTATTTTACGTTAAAGGTCAGTACTTTGATATCCCGTATTGTTTTTATATTCTCTGTTTTAGGAGAAAAGTTGACCCATCTTCTGATCGGATTATAAAACAGGAACGTTCCCAAAGCAAAAGCAATTGCAACTTTTTTCTGTTTAAAAATCCATACAACAGTAAGAATTAAATGGGCTACAATCAGATACGGAAAACCCAGAGAAAGAAGATTAAGGTTCCCCAGAATATTTGGTGGAATCCACGCATTCCCTAATGTGCAGAGCAATAAAACAGCAATAACAATATGTATAAACAGCAGTATCTGATTCGACTTCATGAAAAAACGGTCTTGGTACGGATTTTTTTAAGCAAAAACCCTACCAAGAAATAAAAAATTAACTTTTTTTATGATTATTTGCGGCCTAAATGAAACTGTGAAATCACAGGATAATGATCTGAAAGTCTGACAGAACGGTCAACTGCATAGGAAACCGGACGTATGGATTTTGAAGAAAATATATAATCTATTCGTATTGGAAATTTATATTCGTGAAAGCTTGTAGCACTACCTTTTCCGGCATTCAGAAATGCATCTTCAAGGCCTGATGACAAGTGATAGTATTCATAAGAATTGGGAACTGAATTGAAATCCCCTCCTAAAATAACAGGATAGGGAGAATTTTCAACAGCTTGGTAAATAAGGTCAGCCTGTTTTTGATGTTTTTTGAAAGTAGGTATAAGCCGTCTTATAACATCCTTCATTTTCTGCTCATTAGTATCCGTATTCCCCGTAAGTGTAATCATGTCTTTTTCAAACTTAAAAGGATGAAGATACACATCTACAAACCGATATACTTTCCCTTTTATTTCAATATCAGCCTGAATAGCCGGAAGAATTTCATTTTCATCAAGAACAATTTCCTTATTATTAAGAATTTTATGCTTTGTAAAGATGGTTAATCCTTTTTTTGAATCCGTTTTGTTATAATCTTTCAACATTGGAAAATTCCCTCCTCCATCTTCCTGTAAAAGGATAACATCTGCTTCCTGACCAACCAGATATTTCTGCAGCTCCTCTTTTCCCATCACGCCATTTTTTACGTTAAAGGAGATCACTTTGATATCAGCACTTTCTTTTTTATCAGTAGAAAAATTAATCCATCGCTTTACGGGACTTAAAAAAAACAAGCCTGCAAACATGAAAACAAATGCCCTTTTTTTCCAACTTAATACCCAAAAAACAGTCAATATTATATATGCTATCATCAGGACAGGAAAGCCTAAAGAAAGCAAATTAAACCATGGAAATATTCTGGGGGGAATATACGCGTTCATTAAAGAACCTAACAGCAGGAACAAAATTCCCAGGTGCAGTATCAGTATTATAAGCCGGAAAACTTTCACAAAATAGTTTTAATTAAATCTGTACAAGTGCTTCTTCCAGTTTCGTGCCAAAAGCCATCCTACCAATGCTCCTCCTACGTGAGCCAGGTGAGCAATACCTCCTCCGTTTCCGGAAATTCCAAGATATATGGAAACAATAATAACAATAGGCATCAGATACTTTACCTTCATTGGAATCGGGATAAACATCATCATGATTTTTGAATCGGGATAAAGTGTTGCAAAAGCTGCCACCACCCCAAAAATAGCACCCGAAGCACCTACCATTGGAGTGGCTACAATAGCCTTCAGGCTTTCCAGTAATTCTTTTTGTCTGAGAACCTCATCTGCACCTCCCGTAAACTCTACATTTGCTCCGGACAGATATGCACTTACATTGAAGCCAAGCTGCTGTAATTCATTAGAAATCTGCTGAGCTTCCACAAAATTCCACAGATTAAACAGAAAAAAGGCTCCTAATCCACTCACGAAATAAAGTATTAAATACTTTCTGTCCCCTAATGTCTGTTCCAGAATAGGTCCAAAACTGAATAATGTTAGCATATTAAACAAAATATGCATAATACTCCCATGCATAAACATGTGGGTAATTATCTGCCATGAATGAAAAAATGGAGAAAAAGGATAAAAGCCGGCAAGATAACCGATCACCTGATTTCCAAGAAGACTGGTAACAATAAATACAATGACATTAATGATGATTATATTTCTTGTAATCGGCGGTATATTATTAAACATCTTTTTTAAAATTTATTTTTAAAGTCATTAAACGGAACTTCGTAAAAACATCTTTTCCCATCTGGTAAAAATTCAGGGAATCCCAGTGCTGTAAAATCCTTGATCAGCTGTTCGGCATCCTTCTTATAAAGGAAGTCAAATCTTGACTTCGACTGCATTTTATTCCATTGGTTCTGATAATACTGCATAAATTCTTCTTCCGTTTTATACTCCAGGATCTCAAAAAGATTCTCGAGGAATTTCATGGCCTGTGTCTCTTTCAGCCCTTCCGGAAGTGAATCTATTCTCAGAACGCTTTCATGGGCAATTTTCATGTCAAACCCAAGCTCCGGAAGATATTTTTTAATAGAATTATATTTAGTCTTTTCTATTTCATTCATATGGTATTCCAGAGAAAACAAAAGTGCATGGCTGTTTGTATTTGATTTTTTGCCAGATGACGATTTGTTATTTTCAGAAACGACAAGCCTGTGCATCCTGCCCAGGTCCAACATCAGTGTTACATCTCCTTTATTGAACAGCCAATATCCGTTCGGAAGCCTCATCAGATCCTCATCAAAGTCTTCATCTTCAAACAGATTGATCTTGGAAGGTTCTGCTGTAATATTCTGATGATACATTTCCGTAAGATTCTGTATCTCTTCCGGAAGAACAACTGTTTTTTCTTCCAAAAACGGATTATAATCCTTATCTACAATGATCTCCGGCATTTTAATAACTCCGCCTCCACCATTACTTTTGCTTGGGACCGGCTTATTCATCATTTCATCAAGCTCAGGATCCCTGTCAAAATCAAGACTTGGAGAAACGTTATAAATCCCCAAAGATCTTTTTATTGTAGAGCGAAGCAAAGCAAAGATAAGATGTTCATCTTCAAATTTAACTTCTGTTTTCTGAGGATGGATATTAACATCTATTTTTTCCGGATCAAGTTCCAGATAAAGGAAAAATGTAGGAACATATCCTGGTAAAAGCAGCCCTTCAAAAGCTTCCTGAACTGCTTTGTTAAAATATGGGCTCTTAAAATATCTTCCGTTAACAAAAAGAAACTGCTCTCCTCTTGATTTTTTTGCTCCTTCCGGTTTAGCAACAAACCCATGAAGCTTACACCAGATAATATCTTCTTTTATAGGAATCAGCTGTGGCTGTAATTTCCTTCCGAAAATATCTACTATACGCTGCATCTGGCTTCCTTTCCTTAATCTGAAAACCGGTTCATCGTCATGAAACAATGAGAATTCCAGATTTTCATGAGCCAGTGCAACGCGCTGAAATTCATCAATTACATGCCTGAACTCAATATTATTATTTTTAAGGAATTTTCTTCTTGCAGGAACATTATAGAATAGGTTTTTTACCAAAAAATTAGATCCGTCTGCTGTCTGAACCGGATCCTGAAACTGAAAAACCCCTCCTTCAATATAAATATTTGTTCCAATGGCAGTATCTTTTTGTTTCGTTCTTAATTCGACTTGTGAAACCGCTGCAATAGAAGCAAGAGCCTCACCTCTGAAGCCTTTTGTCGCGATCTTAAAGATATCTTCTGTTCCCCTGATCTTGGAAGTAGCATGCCTTTCAAAGGCCATTCTTGCATCCGTTTCGGACATTCCTTTTCCGTCATCTACTACCTGGATCAGGTTTTTTCCGGCATCCCTGAGAATCAGTTCTATTTTCGTAGCCTCTGCATCTATTGCATTCTCCAAAAGCTCCTTTACAATGGATGCAGGTCTCTGCACCACTTCTCCTGCTGCAATTTGGTTAGCCACATGATCCGGTAAAAGTTGAATAATATCTGACATAAAAACGTAAATCAACTTACAAAAATAGTCAATGAAAACGGGAATTAAAACATTAAAACCGTGAATTAATATTTAATTATCAACATTTCAACAATGCACCTTTTTACAATCTATACACTAAACCGTTTATAACAACGGTTTTTCTAAAAGAACAATCCCCTATTGTTTTCACACAAATAGAGGATTGATTCACAGCTAGTTTATACAAAAATTAATAGTGATATTATATTATCATTCTATATTAGTCCTCAAAAACGAGTTTTCTCTTTTTTTCTCTTTTAGGGATACCATGGATTTTTTCATACAGATAGGCAACGAGGTTCGGTTTTTTATAAATTCTGTTATACCTGTATTTGGTGTTAAAATGTCGTACATGAATTTTATATGCATCATATCCGATAACAATCAGCAGACATACACTGATTACATAAAATACCCTGAATTCAAGATAATAATATGTTAATCCCGAAAAAACGGCCCCTAAAACATAAGCAATCATGATACTCATCAGCAGTTTTGCCCTTCCGATCAGCTCTCCGTTCTTCCTGTACTTTTTCTGAGTAAACATGGAAACCAGAATTCCAAGGTCAGTAGTGGTTCCCGTCAGATGGGTTGTTTTCACTGAAAAATTCGAGATACTTGCTGTTAATCCATTCTGAAGTCCCGTAGCAAACAGCATCAGTGCTACCAGGTATTCTGTTTCTTCCAGCGTTTTCTGATAATACAGCTGCCCATATACTCCAACAAAAAGAAGACATATGATTTCCAATACGATGGGCATTGCATGGGCAAAATATTTACTCTTTTTATTAAAGTTAATTACAATAAAATTGGATACAAAGCTTCCGGAAAAGAATAAAAAAATCCATCCTCCAACCACTGCAACCTGTGCCCAGTTTGCTTTACTGATTTCCGCTGCCAGTATAGCGTAATGTCCTGTCACATTTGACGTAAACGAAAGAAATATTAATAGGGATGCAATATTTATAGTACCTGCTGTAAATGCAGTCAGCGTCCCCAGTCTGATATTGTCTCCAAGTGTCCTGCTGTTACTATAATTTCTTAACATATTTTTATTTTAATTGTGTTTACTTAAGCCTCTACAAAGATCTCTGCAAGCTTTCCTCTTTCCGGAAGCTTCTCCCTGATCTCAACACTGATGTCATAAGATGGCAGATCTTTACATTTTTTGATATAAGGAATGATATCAAACCGCCCTTTTCCTTTGCTCTTAATAGAAGATGAATAATAAGCTTCTTCTACATTTTCTGCTTTTATATACTGATTGAATGTCCTCTGAAAGCTTCCCGTAAATACATCACAGATAATCTTATTGACCAAATGAGAATATTTATTCTTGATGATTCCATAAGCATCACAGAATTCATCCGGTCTTATCCTGTTGAAAATTGAAGTTTTTGTATTAAATAAAAGATCTCTTATAGAATCTCCTGAATCATACCCTGAAACCAGCATAATGTCATATTGGTTCTGATCTTCCGATGCTTCTTTCTCTCTTAGTACCTTTTTTAATATGTTTAATGACTCAAGCGAGAAATCCGTTGCAATTAAAATTGTTTTAGCCATGTTCTTTTTGTTTTGTGTTTACCATTTTTGATGATACAAAACTAGAACGACCATATTAAAAGATCTTTGGAATAGGATTAAAATGTCATTAAAGAGATTAAAATGAGATTAGAAAATTGTTAAGGAAATTAATGTGAAAAGATGGAAGGTGCCTAAGAGTGAGTTTCTAATCAAAAACAGGTTCCAGATAACTCTTCTATATCTCTTTCTGTGTGCTGTAAAAATTCGGGAAACGCATTTGTACTGTGGTACCCTGGTTCTCATGGGAGCTGACGATCAGTTCACCATGATGCATTCTTACAATGTTTCTGGCTAACGGAAGGCCAATTCCATATCCTTCATAGTTATTGGTATTGGAAGCTCTGAAAAAAGGATCATAGATTTTGTTCATTTCTATTTCCGGAATTCCGATTCCGTTATCTTTAACGATAATGTACACATCTGTATCGGTAGCACCTAAAGACACCTTTACCTGCTGGAAGTTGGAGTACTTACAGCCGTTACTGATAATGTTAGCCACAGCAAGATGAAGCAGCTGTTCATTTCCCTGTACTTTAAGCTTTTTCGGATTATCGGGAAGCATACTGATATCCAGGTAGATATTATTCCTTGAATCAATTCTTCTCAGGGTTTCAATAACATCCCAGAGCAGTTGATCCATTCTTACCTTATCCATTTTCTGGATCTTTCCGTCAAAACCGGTTTGGGCAATCATTAATAAGGCCTTGATTTTTTTATCGAGTTTCTCAGCTTCATCCAGGATGATCCCAAGAGTTTCTTGATATTCTTCCGGTGTTCTGTTGATAGAGAGGGCGACATCCGCTTCCCCCATAATCGAAGTTAACGGAGTTCTCAACTCATGTGATACATTTCCTATGAGATGATTCTGGGTTTCAAATGAGGTCTCAATGCGGTTAAGCATATCATTGAATGTATCTACCAGTTCATTCAGCTCTTTATTATCGGGCTGAGGCTCTAAACGTAAATGAAGGTTTTCAGAACTGATCTCCTTTACTTTTCCGGTAATTTTTAGAATAGGCTTAAATAAGGTCTTTGAAAGATAAAAGGAAAAAATCATACTGAAGAATAAAGACAAAACAATACAGGTAAGCAGTGTTCTTTTTAAAAATCCAAGATAATAGATCACATAATGATTCTTGGCAGAAGCAATAGCAATATAATCTTTATTGTCATATTTAAAGCTTTGCCCGATATAATAGAATTCTTTATCATTATAATTGGATTCTCCTTCCTTGATAATATTTTTAAAAAAATAGGCAGGAATATGAACCTCCTGGGATATTTTTTTGAAATTGGAATCAGTAGGCACAGCAAAAACATAATCTTTTTCCATGGGAAGTTCTTCATCATTCAGATTGCTGAGAATATAATTTTCAGGAAGATCGAGGTGATCTTTACTTTTTTCTATCTGAACAATGGTAGCTGTACGGATCTTTAACAGCTCATAAAACCTCTGATGTGAAAAGTTAACGATCGAAAAATAAACCAATCCACTGAACAGCAATATAATGGCGGTAAAAACCAACATTAAAAGAACCATTGTTTTGGTTTGATTTGTGATCACTTTATTAAACATCTGTTATGATTTTTTCAGCACGTACCCCATTCCAATTACAGTATGAATTAATTTATTGTCATCATGGTTATCCAGTTTCTTACGAAGATAATTCACGTAAACATCTACAACATTGGTTCCAAGCTCATAATTTACCCCCCAGACCGCGTCCAGAATTTCCGCCCTGGAAATTACTTTTTCAGGATTATTAAGGAAATACAGCAATAATTTATATTCCGTAGAAGTAAGGGTAATCTCCTCATCCCCCCTGGTTACTTTTTTACTATAATCATTGACCTTCAGGTCTGAGAACTGAAATACATGCTCGTTATCAGGCTCCGGTTCTATAGTTTCCTGTGGTCCGTTGTTATGGCTTCTCCTCAACAATGATTTTACCCTGGCTACCAATTCAATAAACTTAAAAGGCTTAACCAGATAATCATCTCCCCCGCTTTCCAGGCCCAGAACAATATTTTCAGAAGTTCCCAAAGCTGTCAGAAATAGAATAGGTACGCTCTGATTGGTTTTTCTGATCTCTTTACACACATCCAGCCCATTCATTTCCGGAAGCATAATGTCTAAAATTACCAGATCAAAATCATTAGCCTGCACCAACTGTACTCCTGTACGCCCGTCAAATGCTACAGAAATTTCATATCCATTTTCCTGAAGCCCCTTTTTAATAAAAGATACCACACTGGTTTCATCTTCGATAAGAATAATTTTTTTCATATGAAATAAGGAGATTTACAAAAATAGAGAAATTTTCTTAGGATGGGCAAAAGCCTTTTGTCTCAATAATAATTTTCAATGAATTGATTCCTCCTTTATCCAAACTCTATAGAATAATATTACCTTTGCTTTTAATAAAATGGCGAAAAATAATCCAGGTTAAATTACACACGGTATGAATGACTTTTTAATAGGTATCGGCAAGAGATTAAAGGATATTAGAAAAAAGAATAATTTAACCATTAACGAACTGGCTTTCAAAGCGAATGTGAGCAACGGTCTGGTTTCGAGGATTGAGAACGGAAGAACAATTCCTTCTCTTCCTGTTTTATTAGATCTGATCCAGTCGCTCGAGATTGACGCCAGTTATTTTTTTGAAGGAGTTGAGAAAAAATCTAACGCCAAATTCATTTATGTCCCGAAAGAAAGCCAGCAAATTATAGAAAAGGAAGTAGAAGCCGAAGGATTCAGGTATATGCATATCTTCAGCAAAAGTCTTCATTCTTTAGGCTTTGAAGCTGTTCTGCTGACTCTTGAACCCAATTCTAAAAGAGAAAAGGTCATTACTGACGCATGGGAATTCAAATACATCCTTAAAGGAGAAGTGAAATACGTGATTGACAATGAAGAGGTCATTTTAAAAGAAGGTGATTCTCTTTATTTTAACGGGAAGTTTCCTCACGTTCCGGTAAGTATCAGCAATGAAAGCTGTGTGATGCTTGTTCTTTACTTTTATACTGCTTAAATACATTTTTAACGTAAAGCTTTTTATTATTTTAACTTCCTACCTTAAGGGAGCAATGAGTAGAACAATTTCATTGTTTCTCTCTAATTGTGGGCATATGAAAAAGCTTCATTAACAATACGTCGCAGTCTTCAGTTTCTTAAAATATAACCCCATACGATCTTGCGTTTAAAATAAAACCCATTTTTCAATTTCTGCTGTCTATACGACACAAAAGTTTACAAATATGCAACTTTTATTTTCTCGTTTTCTTGCAAGATGAACGAAATATTAAGTAAAGACAAGCCTGTTTTGGAAGGTTTCTATTCCATTTATTTTCAGGAAAATATTTGTAAAAGTATTGAAATAGTGAATTTAAACCTTGTTTCAGTCTGTTTTCAAAGATTGGTATTAGTAGGTTTAAACGTAAAATAAGTGTAACAAAACAGACGTATTTGTTAATCAATACTTAATACAAAATATTTATATATATTAAAATTATTAGCTTGATTTGCATAAAAAATTTAATATATGTAAAAATGAAAACAAAATTAGAGAAATTACTTACCCTTGTTTTTGTCTGTTTCATTGTATTTGTTTCAGCGCAAAAACAGTTAATTATAGGAACTGTACTTGACGACAGCCAGCCTCTCCCCGGGGCCATAGTTAAAATAAGGGGCTTATCTAAAAATATAAAGACAGATATTGAAGGAAAATTTACCATAAATGACATCAAAGAAGGCCAATATACTTTACAAATCAGCTATATAGGGTATGAATCTTCAGATATTACTGTTGATCTGAAACCTGAGGAAACTATTGATTTAGGAATCATCAGACTTTCCCAACCCCGAAAGAACATTGATGAAGTAGTGGTAACCGGAACGTTGAAAAATACGGAAGCAAGAGCTTTAAATCTTCAGAAAAATGCTATCAACATTACCAATGTCATTGCCTCAGACGGAATAGGAAAACTTCCGGACAGAAATGCAGCAGAGACGGTACAGCGTGTACAGGGAGTTTCTATCGAAAGAGACCAGGGAGAAGGAAGGTTTGTTTCCCTGAGAGGTCTGCCGCCATTCTGGGCTTCTACAACGATCAATGGAAACAGACTTCCCACTGCTGAGGAAGAAACCACTTCCAGAGCTACAGCATTCGACTTCTTTCCTACAGAACTGATCTCATATGTACATGTAAATAAATCATTTACCCCTGATATCGAAGCTGACGGAATTGGTGGTGGTGTCAATTTCATTACCAAAACGCCACCGATGAAAACAGAATTTAAAGCCACCATAGAAAGTGGTTATAATGCCAAAGCTGATAAAGGTGTTTACAACCTTGGATTTTTGTATGGAGGAAGAACAAAAGATAAAAAATTCGGGTATTTATTCAATTTTGCTCATTTCATAAGAAACTGGTCTACCGATAATTTCGAGGCAAGAAGAAGCGGTGATGAAGGAGTTTTCAGAATGGAACTTCGTGATTATAACGGGGTCAGGAAAACAACAGGAATCAACACCGCTTTTGAATATGTATTGTCTCCAAAAACAACCTTCTATTTAAAGGGAATGTATGGTACATTATCGGATGACGAAACCCATTATAAACACAGGGTCCGGTTTGATAAATTCAGCAGCACAAACAATACGGCAAGAGTAGAGCTTCAGAATATCCACAACTTACTGATAACGGAGCTTACCTCTGTTTCTTTGGGAGCTGTTCACAATTTAAATAAGGGAAAAATCGACTGGGATTTATCTTACTACGACAACAAATTCAAGTATGGAAATATCCCTGATAAACAGAACAATTCTTATTATGTTATCAAATATTCCCAATCCGGTGTTGGCATCAATCCTGATTATATTTCAGATCATGGAAATGGCCCAAGAGCGTATTGGAAAGCAGATGGTGGGAAATTGGATTATAAAAATCCGGATGCTTTATTTGGTTTCTATAGCAATCCGGACTTTAAAATGGATGCTTCCCAAATGAAATTTACAGATCTTGAATTTTATAAAGTCTTTGTGGAAGAAAAGGACAAAATTGTAGCAGCTTTCAATCATGAAATCAATACTTCAGATAAACTGACATTAAAGTATGGTTTTAAGTACAGAGATAAAGAACGTAATGCAAGGTTCTCTGATATTTTTTACAACTGGAGCGATGGAACCGTACCACTACTGTCCGATTATTCTCAATATATCACGACACAGCCTAATGGTTCAAGATATTTAAGTGAAATGAATTCCCATATCGGCAATACTTTTGGTCCGGTACTTTCTACCACAGGAATGAACCAGTTCTGGTATGATCATCAGGGAAACCTGAAGATTAATACTGCAGATTCTGAAGCACTTGAATATAATAAAGCATTAGGAAGAAACTTTGATGTGTTTGAAAAGCACGCGGATGCTTATGGAATGGCAACGTACAAACTGAATGATAAGATCATCATTTTAGGAGGAATCAGATTATCAAATACCCATACAAAAGTAAAAGGGTACAACTTGAATGATGATGTACTGACACCGGTAGAAAACACCAAAAATTACCTGGCAGTTCTTCCGATGATCCATTTAAAATATACATTAAATGATAAAACCAACCTCCGTTTTGCTGCAACCAGAACTTTCTCAAGACCTAATTTCGGGGATCTGACTCCGGGAGGAACTTATATTGAAGCAGACAACGAATTTAAAGGAGGAAACCCGAATCTTAACCCTACGTATTCTTTGAATTTTGATCTGATGGGAGAATATTATTTTTCCAATGTAGGGATTCTGAGCGGTGGTATTTTCTATAAATCCATTACAGATCCTATTTTCCAGGACTCCTTTATCGGAAACTATAACGGAATCAGCGGGGTACAGTTTTCAGCACCTAATAATGGAAAAGCGGCATGGCTGGGAGGAATTGAGCTTGGAATTAACAAGAGATTTGACTTCCTTCCAGGGGTTTTACAGTACTTCGGAGTACAGCTGAATGCTACATTTATGACTTCTGAAATGGAAAAGCCAGGCGGGAGAAAGGTAGCACTTCCCTATCAGGCAAAGGAATTGTATAACGCACAGCTTTTCTTTGAGAAAAAAGGATTCAATGCAAGGCTTGCTTACAATTATAAAGGAAAATATGCTGTAGAATATGCTGAAGAGGATATCAATGACTCTTATTATGGTAAATACAGTAATCTGGACTTCGGAGGTTCTTATCAGTTTACGAAATACCTGACTTTATATGCTGATGTGAACAATATCCTGAACAAACCCCTGATCTATCATTTTGGTAAAAATGAAGACCGTCCGGAGCAGGTGGAATATTATGGAGTACGATTCAATCTTGGAATAAAACTGAACTTCTGACCCATTACTATGGACAAAACCATCAATAAAAAAACACTGGTAACACTGAAGGCTGCTTTTGCTGCTTTCGGTGTTTACTTCTGCATGTACGGTTTCAGGAAACCTTTTACCGTCGCATCTTTCGAGGGACTTTCTTATTTAGGAGTAGATTATAAGATTCTGATTATCATTGCCCAGGCTGTAGGATATTTTATCTCGAAATTCATCGGAATTAAATTTATTTCGGAACTGAAACCTCAGAAAAGAATTACTTACCTGTTCATTTTCATTACCATAGCCGAACTGGCATTGTTGGGATTTGCAGCAGTTCCCGCTCCTTACAATATTATATTCATGTTGATCAATGGTATTCCGTTGGGAATGATCTGGGGAATTGTTTTCTCTTATATTGAAGGGCGGAAAACCACAGAAATCATCGGATTATTTTTATGTTCAAGCTTTGTGGTCTCTTCAGGATTTACAAAATCTGCAGGAAAATTCCTGATGGATACTTTCTCGGTTTCAGAATTCTGGATGCCTTTTTCAACCGGACTTGTTTTTATTATTCCATTGATTTTTTTCGGGCTGTTACTTGAAAGGATTCCTAAACCTTCGGAAGAAGATATTTTACTTAAAAATAAGAGACAACCGCTGAATGGTTCGGAAAGAAAAGCTTTGATCCAGCAGTTTTTTGTTCCGATTGTTTGTATCATATTTTTGTATATCAGCTTAACGGTTCTAAGGGATTTCAGAGATAATTTCAACCGGGAAATCTGGGACGGACTGAACTTTAGTTTTGACAGTTCCATTTTCACCTTAACGGAAATTCCAATTGCGGTAATGGTTCTTGTGGTCTTAAGCTTTATGGTAAGAGTAAAAAACAACAAAAAGGCATTTGCATATTACCATTACATCCTTTTTGCGGGCATTCTTACAGTAGGACTTTCTACTTATCTGTTTCAGCAGGAGTTTTTGTCTCCTTTCTTATGGATGACGATTTCAGGATTGGGAATGTACATCTGCTATATTCCTTTCAATGGAATTTATTTTGACAGGATGATCGCAGCTTTTGAAATCAAAGGAAATGTAGGTTTTCTGATCTATATTGTAGATTCTTTTGGTTACCTGGGAAGCGTGTTGATCCTGCTGTATAAAAACTTTGGTTCGGCTCAGACTTCGTGGTTGCATTTTTATATTAACTTAAATTATATCATCGCTATAACGGTTTTTGTTCTTTCGGTAATTGCATTTCTGGCTTTCAGAAAAAGGTCAAAACCTAAATCTAATCAATTCATCAATTTCGATACGTCGAAAATTTTATAAATTATAGTACAATGACAACAAAATTTGATTTACTCGTTGTAGGAGGTGGAATTTTAGGAACATTCCATGCTTATCATGCGCTGAAGAAAAATCTTAAGGTAGCTTTACTTGAAAGAAATTCTGTTCCTCAGGGGGCTACTGTGAGGAATTTCGGACAGGTAGTGCCATCCGGTATGGATCTTAAATGGCAGAATTTCGGAAGGGAGAGTCTGGCAATATACAATGAACTTCATAAGCACGCAGACCTTACCATCAGACAAAACGGATCTGTATATATTGCTTCAAACGATGAAGAACTTCAGCTGATTGAAGAGCTTTATGAAATCAACAGAAATAATGATTATGAATCTGTTTTATTATCTAAAAACGACTGCATCAAGAAATTTGACGGTCTCCGTTCAGATTATTGCAAGGGAGGGTTATTTTTCCCTCAGGAACTTTCAGTAGATTCTGCAGATATGATTCTAAAGCTTCATAAGCTGCTTCAGGAAAAAATGGGGCTGAAGATTTTCTATAATACAACAGTTCTCGAAACCTATGAAGATGATCAGGAATGTACAGCTGTAACCGCTGAAGGAACAGAAATCAATGCTTCCAAAATCATTATCTGCGGTGGGCATGAGTTTAAAACTTTATATCCTAAAGTATTCAATGACAGCGACCTGGAAGTCAGCAAACTGCAGATGCTTCAGACCAGACCGCAGGGAATTTATTCGCTTCAGGGAAATATCCTTACCGGGCTTTCAGTCAGAAGATACGAATCATTCAGCGAATGTCCTTCTTTTCAGAAAATCAAGGCTTTAGAAGATCCGAACTCTTTTGAAAAGAAATACGGTATTCACATTTTATTCAAACAGGCTCTTGACGGTTCTGTGATCATAGGAGATTCACATGAATATGCAGATGCTAAAAATGCTGATGATCTTGGATATGATCTTAATATGGAGATTGATGAATTCATGATTCATGAGGCTAAGAAAATTATTGATCTTCCTGCCTATGAAATCCAGAGAAGATGGTTCGGAATCTATTCCCAGTGCAAAACAAAAGATATTTTTGAGCACAGTCCATCTGCCAATATTCATATTGTAACGGGTATCGGAGGAAAAGGAATGACGGGAAGCGGTGGCTTCTCCAAGTTTAATATTGAAAAAATTTACGCATAAAATTGAAATGAAAAATATAGAATTATTAGTTCTGGACATGGCCGGAACAACGATTGATGAAGATAATGTAGTATATAAAACACTTACCAGCGCTGTGAATGATTACGGCTATCCCGTAAGTCTTGAAAAAGTATTATCCAGCTGTGCCGGGATGGAAAAACTGGAAGCCATCACAAGTCTTTTAAAAGAAATTAATGGTAAAGAAGAAGACGCTCCTGCAATTTTTGAGAAATTTTCTGAGCAGCTAAAGGAATCATATAAGAATCTGGATGTAAAGCCTATCAACGGGACTGAAGATTTCCTTCTCAGCATGAAGTCTCAAAACAAAAAAATTGTTTTAAATACAGGTTATACCTCTGAAATCGCCCATCAGCTGTTGAACAAACTTAACTGGAAAGAAAACGTTCACTTTGATGCTTTGATTACCGCGGATGATGTTTCTGAAAGCCGCCCAAGCCCTGAAATGATTTATCTGGCAATGAAAAAATTTAATATTACTGAAGCCAATAAAGTTTTAAAGGCTGGCGACTCTGTTATTGATATTGAGGAAGGTAAAAATGCCGGATGTGGATTAACGGTAGCTGTTCTTTCAGGCGCCCAAGGTAAATCAGAACTTGAAAAGGCTGCCCCGGATTATATTCTGAATACCATTTCTGAGGCAACCGGGATCCTTTAGCAACTTTTTTCAACATACTTTAAATACTTCCTGACACAAATGTTTTCATAGTTCTTCTATTGGAAATATTTGTGTTTTTACACCCGTTACACTTCCAATCTGACACCTTCCGGAGGAATTTCGTACGTTCGATCGAATATTTGTTAAAATCGGAAATTTCCAGATGTTGTTTTGAACTTTATATTTCCTGACTTAAAATAAAAACATTTTCTTTTGCGGCTTTTGTAGTTAATATATAACCTTTTCGCGAACTTTTTAATTATCAATTATTTAACTTTCAATTCATAAATGTTTACAAATGGTAAACTAATTTTACAATAGTAAAAAATAAATTACTATTTGTAAACATTCAAAATTCTTTCCCCATGAAAACAAAACTATTCTCAATGGCTGTTGTAATGAGCTGTTTCCTTGGAGCTCAGACCAAAAAAGTTCTTTTTATCGGTATTGACGGATGCCGCCCAGATGTCATGATGTCTACCCCAACTCCTAACATTCAGAACCTCATCAGCCAGTCAATTTATTCTATAGACGGGCTTTGCGCTGCCACTACCTGGAGCGGAAACGGATGGAGCACTATGCTTACCGGAGTATGGCACACCAAACATAATGTTCAGGATAATAATTTTACCAATCCGAACTATGTTAATTACCCAGATTTTTTAACAAGAGCAGAAACTTATAACCCTGGTTTAAGAACCATTTCTCTGGCTCACTGGTCGCCTATCAACGACAAAATTATCCAAAATGCTGATGTAAAAACCAATCTGGCAACGGATCTGGCGGTGAAAAATGCAGCCGTAACGGCTTTACAGAATGACAATCCAGATATTCTCTTCATAGACTTTGATGATGTAGACCACGCAGGACATTCTTATGGATTCTCATCTACTGTTCCTCAATACGTTTCTTCTATTAAGACAACTGATACTTATATCGGAGAAATTGTTTCCGCAATGAAAAGAAGAGCATCCTATAACAATGAAGACTGGCTAGTCGTACTGACCACAGATCATGGAGCAGTAAACACTTCGCACGGAGGCGGAAATCTTTCTGAAAGAAATATTTTTACGGTTTACTCCAATCCCGGATTTACTCCTCAACAGATCAGCAGAACCGTTCTGGAATCCAATAAAACCTTTAATCAGCTGAATTTCCCGGCAGGAACATACGCAAAACCATCCAGCCAGAATTCTTTCAATTTTGGAGCAAATCAGGATTTTACGATTGAGTTTTGGGTCAAACCTAATGCAGCTTATTCCAGTGACCCAGTGATGATCAGCAATAAAAACTGGGCTAACGGAAAAAATAAAGGCTTTGTTTTCTCAGGATATTCCGGACAGACATTTAAGATGAATATAGGTGATGGAACCAACAGAATTGACCTGGTGGGAGGCAAGATGGAAACAAATAAATGGAAACATATTGCTGCCAGCTTTGACAGGGACGGCCTTGTAACGCTGTATGAGGATGGCGCTCCGGTAACTTTTGCTAAAATGAACACGATCGGAAATATTGATTCAGGACTTCCTTTGACATTAAATCAGGATGGGACAAATGTCTATGGAATCAATCTGGCCGCTTCTTACAAAGATATAAGAATATGGAAATCAGCTCTTCCCAACGATGTTATTGTGAATTGGGCTCATCAGGATATTACACCTTCACATCCTTATTATTCTCAACTATTAGCCAACTGGAAATGTAACGAAACTTCAGGAAATACTTTAGCAGATTTCAGCCCAAACGCCAATAGTATGACCATAACAGGCTCTCCGGCTTATAACGTCAATACGGTCAACAATTTTAAGGTGTATGATTATACTTCAACAACAAGAGAAACAGACCATTTGCCTACAGTATTGAACTGGCTTTGTATTCCGGTACAGACATCCTGGGGAATCGATGGTGTTAACAGAATTCCGGAATGTTCCCGGGAAACATTAGCAACAAGGGAAATTAAAGAAACAGGTGATGGCTTTAAAATCTATCCGAATCCTGTTTCAGCATTTATTAACATTCAGTATAAATCAGGTCATAAAACAATTACAGCAGAAATCATTGATAATAAAGGCTCAGTTGTTTCAACGGTACATTTGCAATCTTCAACAGGCCACTATGATGAAAAACTCAATGTTGAAAATCTTCCGGCAGGAACATATTTTATTAAAATCAGCGGAAGCAAAAAGTCACAGATAAAGACTTTTATCAAGAAATAAAACAGTAAAGCAATTAGATTTAAATTTTGATCTTAGAACAAGGACATTTCTGCCCGGGTTCTAAGATTTTTTTTGCTTATTTGTTGAAAATCAACTCCATCTGTACATCTGCACGGTCATACTCGGCCTTGCTTACAGGAGTATGGATAAAACCAAGCTTTTCATAGAGTTTAATAGCCGGAACAAGTATAGAATTCGTTACTAAAAAGACTTTTTCAGCGTTTAATTCTTTCGCTTTTTCCACTAAAGTATTTCCCAGCAGGTATCCCAACTTCTTTCCCTGGGCTTTAGGGCTTACTGCCATCTTTGACAGTTCAAAAGTAAGAGGATGATCCTCCATTTTTACCAATGCGCAGGTTCCTACTACTTCACCATCCAGCAAAGCGAAGATAATGTGCCCGTCTTTATTTAAAATCTCCTCTTCCGGATGATCCAGCAGCTTATAATCTCCGGGCTCCATGACAAAAAATGTTTTGATCCATTCTTCATTCAAAGCCTTGAAAGCTTCTTTATACTGAGGTTCATAGGCTACAATTGTTACTTCATTCTTAATATCATTCATTGCTATAAGATTTATTTAATTCTGTTCTTTATCATTTTTCCCAGTTTCTCGAGGTCGCTTTCCACTCTGTCTGTCCATTCTAATGCATAATTTAGCCGCATACAATTCTGATATTGATTATATTGTGAAAACATTCTTCCGGGAGCAAAGTTTATTTTTTGCTCAAAAGCAATATCATAAAGATCTTCTGTACAAATTCTCTTATCCAGTTCCAGCCAGAGCATAAAACCTCCTTTGGGCTCTGAAATCTTAGTATTATCAGGAAAATATTCAGCCACAGATTTCTGAATCTGAAGATAATTGGCATATAGCTTTTTCCTGAACATTCTCAGGTGATGATCGTACCTCCCATGAGTCAGGAAATCAGAGATCACATCTGAAAATAATGACGGACTGGAAACGGTCTGAACCAGTTTCTGACGGATAATTTTTTCTTTAAATTTTCCGGGGGCCACCCATCCTGTCCTGAAACCGGGAGCCAGTGTTTTGGAAACCGATCCCACCCACATCACAATTCCAGCTTCATCATAAAATTTACAGGGTTTTGGTCTTCCTGCCCCGAAATAGATGTTTCCATAGACATCATCTTCAATGAGAGGCACATTGTACTCAGTAAGCATTTTTACCAATTCCTTTTTATTTTCATCCGGCATCTGGAACCCTAAAGGATTGTTATAATTGACTACAAAACAGCATGCAGAAAGCTTTGGGAGTACCTTTTTTAAGGCGTCCAGATCCACACCGGTAATAGGATGAGTAGGAATCTCCACTGCTTTCAGTCCCAACAGATGAATAGCCTGAAGAATTCCGAAATAGACAGGGCTTTCTACAGCTACACAATCTCCGGGTTTCGTAACCGCCATCAGGCAGTTATACACGCCATTCATTGCTCCGGAAGTAATCACCAGGTCATCTTCTGTAATTTTTCCTTCCATTACAATGGACCATTTGGCAATTTCACGCCGAAGCTGTTCACTTCCCTGCACCGACTCGTAATTGACTCCGCTGTCACTTTTCTTCTTTACAACATCAATCATACATTTCTTCATCTTAGCCACCGGAAGAAGGCTTTTTCCCGGAATTCCCAACGCAAACTGCGTTACATCCGTACCGGCAATTGTTCCGAATACTTTATCAAAAAGATCCTGTGGGCTATTTTCTTCTTCTGAATGTTTCATTTGAGCTACAGAAGGCAGGGCCAGTTTTCTTTGGGAAGACTGGCTTACATAATACCCATATTTTGGCCGTGACTCTACCAAAGATCGGCTTTCAAGCTCCATATAAGCCTGTTTTATGGTATTCAGACTTACATTATACAGTTTTTGGGCACTTCTCAGCGAAGGAAGCCTGTCCCCAAACTGCAGGGTTTCGCTCTTAATCTGCTCTGTGACAGAATTGGCTATTTTAAGGTACAGAACATCTTTAGACATACAATCAGTTTTAAGTAAATGTACAATTTTCCCTTCTTTATTAAGGATTAAGCCAGCTGATCAGATTGTTGATACTGCTTTTTAACTGGGTCGGATCTTTGAAATTGGGTGTATTATTATTTTTAAAATATCTTTCAGCACGGGAAAAGAAATTTTCCTTTTCAGATTCCGTCATTCTGCTTTTATCATAGATTTTAAAAGAGATTTCATCTTTTTTATTTATGACAAGACTGGCAAAAGCTACTACTTCATCCTTGTTTTTAGCTAAAAGAAAGGGAAGTCCGAAACTCTGATCTCCAATCTTTACATTCTGTGTTTCCAGAAATATATCTTTCAGTACCAACATGTCTGATATATAAGCTTCAGCATATTGAAACTGTTTCTGATGTTGAACGATTGTTTCCATATTTTCTTCTTTAAGCTAAACAAAATTATGGAGTATTTAATCCTGGATACAGATACAGAACTACACAATATTATGGGTACAGATTTTTATTTATCCGTTTAATCTTTTACAGTTAAAGAAATTACACAGATCCAACGACTAATTTAAAGGAGTGTGAGAGGAACAGGAATGAAAAACAGGCTGATTCTATTTGAAACAGCCTGTCTCTGCAACTATTTAAAGCTTCATGATTATTGTTCTGGTTTTTTCAGGACTTCTCTTATTCCCTCCAGTCCATCACCAAATTGAGCAAGCAATGCTACAATCTGTGACATTCTATCATTTTCCCCCAGTCCTTTTAAGGTTTTATTTTTAACAAAGGTTTTCTTTATTTCGTTCCAGCGTTCTGTTTCTTCTTCTGTGAGAACTCCTATCAGCTCTTTCAGTTTCAGCATATTGGCTTCGGCTCCTGTTGTTAACGTCTGAGATTCATTCTGATAGTGATTTAAGACGATCTGAGTAACTTCATGGTCTGTCAGAATCGGTTGAATCTGTGCAATCAGCTTATTCATATTGCGATAAGACCCCTGCATTTTGAATGGAGGCTCATTTCTGTAGTCATCTGACATAGCTGCTGATACGATATATTCTTTATTCACCTTAAGCACCATATTTCTTACTCTGATGGTATTTTTAAGTACTGCTCTGAAATCCGAAATTTCATTGGAACTGAAATTTCCTTTCAGATTATCAGCGGGATTATCTGTAATTATACAATCATAAAGTTCATACAGATTTTCCATTCCGGGATTTGTCAGCCTGGTCAGGTATTCATTAGACATCAGGGCATTCTCAATAAGGCTCAGGTCAAACAAATCTGTTTTTGATCCGGATATTTCTCCCAGATTATACGTATCTGAACGGTTCGCCAGCATGTCCGGGATTTTAAACTTTTCTCCACTCTCCGTGTATGGGTTTCCTGCCATTACAAGACAGAATCTCTTGGACCGGAGATCATATGTTTTACTTTCTCCATTGTAGACTCCTTCAATCTTTCTCTGTCCGTCAGCAAGGGAGATGAATTTCTGTAAAAACTCAGGATTACAGTGCTGGATATCATCAAGATAAAGCATTACATTATCTCCCATTTCCAGTGCAAGATTCAACTTTTCAAGTTCCTGTCTGGCTCCTGCATTCCTTGCTTCATCCGGATCTGTGGAAACAATATCATATCCCAGTGAAGGCCCGTTGATTTTCATAAATACCAGCCCCATACGCTCTGCCATATATTCCATCAGGGTTGTTTTTCCGTATCCCGGCGGAGATACCAGAAGAAGCATTCCCATCCGGTCTGTTCTCTTATCTGTTCCTCCTGTTCCAAGCTGTTTTGCAAGATTAGCTCCTATTAACGGAAAATAAACATCATTGATCAGTTTGTTTCTTACAAATGAACTTAATACCTGAGGTTTGAAAGTATCAAGTTTTAATGCTTTCTTCTTTTCCTCCACCCAACTGTATTTTAATTCCTGAAGACGCTTATATTTTGGAACAGTAACGGTATTAAAATGGTTCAGGCGGGGTACAAATTCAAAGTAATTAAGATGGTATTCTGCATCTTTTTCAAGAGACTTTAGTTCTTTTACAGAAACTTCATAAGCAATGCGTCTGATATTTTTCGGATCAAACTTTTGAGTGATGATAAATCCGGCAGCTTCCTGTATCGTATCTTGATCAGCTTTAGGATTAAAAGCCTGTAATGCACTTTCAGCAATCGAATAACATGCCTGAGGATACTGATACATTGCCTGTAACCGGGAAATAAACTCCAGATCTTTTCCTTTATCTCTCAGTTCTTTCAGAAAAAGTCCGTACAAAGTGGCTGCTTTTTCTGAGATCAGAAAGTTTTCTTTGTCTTCCTGCTTCAGGTATCTGGCAGCACTGATATAATCTGTCTCTTCAAAAATGTTATGAACTGATGCAAAAGATTTCATTTCTTCCGAAAGTTCTCTGTTTAGATATTCAAATCCCTGTTTCACAGTGAATGACCGGGCAATAATAGCTTCTGCCTCAAATTGTTTGGTATAATACTCTTTCCTTTCAGTTCCCAGGAAAAACCAGAAAAGCTGTGCAAGTGCTCTTTCCTGTGCTGTAAACCTCATCAGTCCCAGCTCATTGTGTATCTGCTGCAGTTTCACCACAACCGTTCCGGCATCTTTATCGTGAATTCCTTTTACAAGACCCTCTCCGAAATGCTCCGCCATAAACTGCCGTACAATCTTTTCGTTTTCTGTTTCAGGGACTATTTCCTTAAGAGCTGAGAATACGTTCCAGGCAAGATATTCAAATCTTTTTACCTTGCTGTTTTCTGAAACAAATTCCTGATTCCAGACCTCCTGGAAGTCGTCTGCAGCAAAGCTCAGAGGCTCATAAAAGCTTGTACCTGTAAGATGATAGTAATATTGCGCATTTCTCAGCACCAGAGTAAGATCCAGCTTCTGCTGATTGACCGTAAATTTATAGTCTCCCAGTGCAATAACGCTTTCCCCATCTGCATAGATCTCTTTTTTATCTTTCAGCTTTCTTACCGCTTCTTGTTGCAGGGTTTTCAATAACGTCTGAATTTCCTCTGACTTTGCTGAATCTTTCAACTCTGCAAGCTGTCTTGAAAGGTCTTTTACTTTCTCCACCATCAGGTCCGCTGCAAAATAACCATTGATCTCATTTTCAGAATCAAAGGATTCAGCTTTGGTCTGTACGGACTTCAGAACTCTCTGTGCTGCATCGAAGAGATTCTGTGTTCTTTTATTTCTTGCTTCGGTAAGCTGTACCCTTTTATTCTGGAAATGTTCGTAAACTTCTTCTCTCTTGGTTCCAATCTGCAGGATAAATTCCTCGAAATCAATAAATTTCGTTTCCATTTCTTCCAGCTGAATAGAAAGTTTGGTCAGATATTCATCACATTTCTCCGGAGTTTGCGAGAGTTCCAGAAAATTAATCACAGACTGGTCAAATAATGTTATCTGGGCCTGGAAATCCGAAGCGAGTTCTTTTCCTGAGATTTCTCTTTTCCTTTTGCTGAGCTCCAATCTTTCCTGATTCAGCCTTGCAAAAATTAATGAGATGTTTTCAATAATCTGGGTAGACTGCGAAGTATCTTCAATTTTAAGGTTGTTAACGATATCCACCAACAATTCCAGCTGACCGGAAAGGGTGTTGATCTTTTCTTCAATTGTCCTGGCATCAATTGCTTTCTGTAATCCAATGATATCTTCCGAAATCTGTTGTGCTTTCTCCTCATAAGGCAGCAGAGCTCCCTCCTGAAGCAGAAAATCCACACAGGCATTTGATAGTTCTGTATAACGGTCTGCAAGAGACTTTTCCAGTGTATCCAGCAATGCTGTATCTGCATACTTAAGCTCCCTGGCTCCTGTTACTTCCCCCCGCAGGACTCTGATCTGAGAAAGTACATCAATATATTCTGTCAGTTGGGAGTAGTGAAGCCTTTTCGTATCATCCAGAATTTTTTCACAGGACTTTTGTATTTTTTCTAAGGTTTCTTCTGTATTTTTCCTCTGCTCTACTACTTTTTCATATTCATTAATTGCAGAATGGGCAATTGCTCTGATTTCCTTCAGCGGAAGATCCAGTTTCTGAACTTCATCTTCACCAAGGAAGTAATAGGTATCCATAATAGATGTGGAAAGCTTCACAATATCATCATACAAGCCACTATAAGAGTCTTTTTTATTCAGGAGCGTGATCAGTTCCTGACTTTCCGCTATTACTCTGACAATATCCTTGTTTCCGATTTTATAAAGTAAGCTGTCCGCTTTTTCTATATTGGGAAACAACTCTTTTGAAAAAGGAGTCTGCCAGATCTGGGCCAGATGATGTTTTGTTGTTTCAATACTCTCTCTGAGATAGATCAGTTTTCCATCATTAAGAAACGTAAATCCACTGCATCGAATGGGTGTTTCAATAGTCTGGGTGATGATATTATAGGAAATAAGCTGATAATTATTGGTTTTATCATCGTAAAAAACATATAAAAAATTCTCTCCGTTCGGTTCAACTATGGTTTTTAAATAATAAAGCCTGGTCTGATCCTGTGAGATCACTTTTAAGCCTCCTGTCTGAAGAGCATATCCGTTTGAAAATAAAACTCCCTGGTTTTCAGGAAGTAAAAACCCTGAATACTTAAGAGCATCAGCCCGGGAAACAGTTTTTTCTTTATGATTGTAAATGAAATAGCGCTCTGTTTCCTGATAGGGCTTTATTCTAAACAAAACAAGATTATCAAGATCACAGAAGTGGATCTCTGCATCGTCCAGATTCTGATCTTTATGGATTACATCCTCTGAATAAATTCCTTTTCCGGTATCTGTATTGTCTTCAACTTTAATGGTTATATCTCCACCTATACTTTCTACGAAAACCTTATCGGCAAGGGAGATATGCGGATGCTTTCCAGATCTTTGCATATCTCTTGTTGCCTTTATCCAAACAAAGCCATGCTGCTGAGGATATGAAGTCTCAGATGCACTTCTTGAATCTACATAGATCAGCTGGTTTTCTTTTATCAGCCATTTAAAGGCCTTGATATCAGTAGTACTTTCTGACAGCTGAAAAATCATATAAAGATAGTTTTCCGTAAAGGTAAACCTGGCAAAGAAAGTATTTCTGTAATATTTATAAAGGTTTTTAAACTCATCGATGAAAACTTCATCATTGATCAGGATGTGATCCTGAGGTTCAAACCGGTTATTATTAATTTTATATATTGAAAAAACGTCCGAAATATTAATTTCCGTCTGAAGTCCCAGATGGGCATTAGACCCGAATATCAGGTGATCCCCCAGTGAATAGATATCTTTGGCAATACAGCTGTGATCCGTTGAAATCCTTTCATTGGCAATGAGTGAGAAATCCACTCCTCCAAATATATTTTTACGGTTTTCGTTAAGCTGCTGAAGTCTCTGAATCAAGTCATTCTTCTGCTCATTTAAACGGTTCTGAATAATTTCGTAAGTTCCTGAATTAAGTTGTTCTGACATCGTTTTTATTTAGGTTGTCATGACTGCCATATCACGCAGGGTTTATATAACTTGGGTACTCTGAAAATGGTTCTGAAATTAACCTTATTTGGGAATCTGTAAGGTTAAAATATTTTTAATGCATTACCGGGTTAAACATGATTATTGTTCACCGGTTTATGTTCCACTCCCAGGTGTTTAGCCATGTCAAGTGCTCTTTCCAGAATTCCTTTTTCCTGTGAAGTGGCAACGCTGTTCAGTTTAAAGATCAGGGAAGCAATACTCATATTTTTGATATCATCAGAAGAAATTTTGTATTTATCTACCATTCCCATTACTTTTCCAATGATGTTTTCCCCGTCTCCCAAAAGATTTTCTCTCACAATCTGTGCGTTTTCACTGTGGCTGATGAATTTATCCAGCCCCTTACCCGCAGAAACCTGGCGCACCACATTATCAAAGAAAGTATTGTCACCTCCTACGATATCAATTTTTGCAGATTTGAAGGCTTCAGCCAATACCATAGACTGAGCTTCTGCAATGTCTTTCTGAATAGCGATCTGAGCCAGTTCCACATCTTTTTCTTTGGCCAGCTGAAGACGGAATTCTTCGTGGTCTTTTCCTGCATCATTCAGCTTCTTCATTGCTTCTGCTTTCTCAGTGATGCCCGCTGCTTCTGCCAATGCTTTTTCTTTGATCACTTCAGCCTGTGCAATGCCTTCTTTCCTGGAAGCATCGGCTTTTTTCTCAATAACGACAGCCTCTACGATTCCCTGTCTTTCTGCAGCATCTGCTTTCGCATGCATTACCTGAGCCTCTGATAATCCTACTGTTGCTTCTTCTTTTGCTTTAGCATCTGCGATGATTTTACGTGCTTCTGCTTCTTTTTCTGCTGCATCTCTCTTAGCCTGTGCTTCGATCACATATTTTTGGGCATCTTTTTCAGCTGCCAATCTGCGGGATTCTGCAGCTCTCGTTTCTTCGATGAGTTTTTTCTCCGCTTCCTGAGTAGCCAAGGTAATTTCTACCTGCTTGTTTCTTTCTGCTGTTTTGAAGGCTTCCAGATCTTTGATTCCCTGCTGTTCTTCTACTACGGTTTTTTCCATTGTCAAACGCTCGCGGATCGCATCCTGAATACTTTTTTTCTCTAGTTCTATTGCTTTTTCTTTTTCAATCTGAGCCAGAGAGACAATTCTTTCCCTTTCTGTTGCTTCAAGTGCTTTATCTTTTAATACCCTCTCTGTTTCTACCAGATCAGCGCGTTCTTTGTTTTTAGAAGCGATAACTACCTGGCGAAGTTTGTTTTCTTCTGCAATCTGTAATTTTTCTTCTGTAGCAATACGTACTGTTTCGTATCTCAAACGTTCTTCTTCCTCTACTTTCAAAATTTCAGCATTTTCACGGGCTTTGATATTAGCTACTTCTCTTTTTTGAGATTCTTCTTTTTCTGCCAGTTGTTTTTCAAGTTCCAGAATTGCTTCTCTAGCTTCTACATTCTGTTTTGTAATGGTTTTTTCTTCATCCCGACGAACCTGGTTGGCTTTAATATTCTGTGTGGCTGTAAGCTCGGTGATTTTCTTAATTCCTTCAGAATCAAGGATATTATCTTTATCTAATTTATCAATGGAAGTCTGCTCAAGGTAGTCTATTGCACAGTCATCCAGCACATATCCGTTAAGATCTGTTCCGATGATATCAAGTATTTCCTGACGGAATTCACTTCTGGCTTCGTATAATTCTGTAAAATCAAATTTCTTTCCTACCGTTTTAAGGGCTTCCGAAAATTTTGCTTCAAACAGTTCTCTCAATGTCTGCGCATCGGAAGCACGCTGGCAACCAATAGTTTGCCCCACATTGACGATATCATCTACTGATTTATTGACGCGGATAAAAAATGCCACCTGAATATCTGCCCTCATATTGTCCTTACAGATCAGCCCTGCTCTTCCTTCTCTCGAAATCTCCAGTTTTTTTACTGAAATATCCATAGATTCCATACGATGGATAATGGGAATGACAATACCGGCATTAAAGAAGACTTTTGTACCTCCATAACCCGTCCTTAAAATAACGATTCCCTGAACAGTTTTTTTATACATCGATAAAATCCAGAAAATCAATCCGATTGATGCTACGGCTGCAACAACAATTCCAGCAATTAAAGGTAAGTTCATAGTTTATATGTTTATAGTTTATATAGATTGTGTTTTTTGTTATAAAAATTAGCAGATGATACTTAGGATATGGTTCAGCAGAATCAAAAAAACAGTCAGCATGGTTATTCGATTTTATTTTAATATCTCATTGATCTCTGTACGTAATAAATTCTCTTTTCGGGTTCTTCATCTACAATCATGACACGAACGCCATGTTCCAGTTTACTTCCATCTTTACTTCTCACCATCAGCGTTATAGGATCGCTTCCGATAAAAACTTCCATCATTCCTATTTTATCATTATGAATAGTGGATTTTAATCGCCCCTCTCTTCCTAAAAAAGCATATGATAATTCGCCTTTATGATTAATCTCTTTAAAAAAGGGATTGAGAGGTTTTAGTATTATTTTAGTCAGCAGCATTCCTGCAATCATCAGCGGAAAGAGAATCAGTATTCCTGCCCATGTAGGTAATGGGATAAAATAATTCAGATAAAATGAGCCCAGCCAAGTAATCAGAAGTGAGAGCGTAAGAAAATAGCTCACAGGAACGATATCCAGATTCAGAAATTTCAGGAAATGCATCCATGCCGAAGAATCGTGGTCAGGGGTATGGAAATGTCCGTCCGGAACATCTATATCTGTATCCAGATCAGAGTGAATCCCGACATCTATATCCAGCCCTGTTAGAATGGTGAAGAGCCAGTAGATCACAGAAAGTCCCAGAAGAACTGTCAGTACCGTATTCACCGGAGAGAATGCTACATTTAAAAATTCCTGAAAGGTCATATATTAGCCTTTTTTAAGTGTTTCTTTTAATCTGTTTAATGCTTCTTCAGCTTCTGTATCATTATTGTTTATAATAGCGTCTATTTCTTCATCAATACTTTTCCCTGGTTTTGAAAGATCAGAATAAGCTTCTGCAAGGGTTTCCTGCTGTATAACCCGGTCTTTAAGTTTTTCCAGCATACTTACCGTGCTTCCGGTATCCATCTGAGTCATCTTCTTATTGATATCTTTGGTGGCTTCGCTTACCTGGACCCTTGCTTTCAGGGTATTCAATTCGTTTTCCCACTTCGCAATGCCAGATTTCAGATGATTGATGCTTCCCTGCATTTTTTCGCATTCATCATATAGCTTTTCATGCTCATTCTGCAGTGTTTTTGCTTTTTCCAGCGAAGAGACCTGTCTTTTTAGCGCTTCTTTGGCAAGACGGTCTGCTTCTGCAGTTTTTACTTCTCCTTTTTCAGCTTTCTGAACAATGACTATGGCTTTATTATAATAATCCCGGGCTGTTTGCCCTTCTGTTTCCGCTTCATTTTTTTTGCGAATAGCAAGAGCTTTCATCTGGGCAAGAGCTTCTATACTTTTTCCCAGCTGTTCTTTCATTTCACGGATTCCTTCTTCCGTTAAATTGATGGGGTCTTCAAAGCTTTCAATCACAGAATGAATCTCTGCTTTTCCTATTGTTAACAACCTTTTAAAAATGTTCATTTTAAATATCTTTTGTGAATTACTTACTCATCTCAAGCATTTCTGCTGTAAATTCTCCCACCAGGATTCCTAAGGAATTGATAGAAGCCATTACTTCGTTTTGTGCCATATTATCAGTTGGAAGTGTATCTCTGAAAATTACCCGTCTCCCTGTCCCGTCCAGGGCAAATGCCCCGTGAACAATATCCCTGTTTTTCTGAAGCAGCCTCAGAAATATTTTTTCGGAGGGGTTTTTGATTTCAAAAAGAAATTGTTCCATAATCAGAATAGAATCTGATATTATTAGGATCATGTTTTTTATACCGTTGGATTCTTTTTCAATGATTAAGATTCTCTGGGCTTCATCCTCAAGCGTGATGTTAAACTCATAATCTAACAACCACTCTTTGACCGTTCTGAATATTTGATTTCTCATGATGGCTGGTTTAGTGTTTTATTTTCGTCTAGACAAATATAAAATAAAATTTCCAAAATGCAAATAATATTAGCAATTATTTGTTTCAGATTCTCTATATTTGCAAAAAAGATTAGACAAAATGAGCTTCTTTGGAACCAATATTAAGAAGATAAGACAGGTAAAAGGACTGAGCCAAAAGGCTTTTGCTGATTTATTTGATTTAAACAGAGGAGTTATAAGCTCTTATGAGGAAGGACGTGCTGAACCCAAGATCGAAACAATATTAAAGGTAGCAAATCATTTTAACCTTAATCTTGATCAGTTGCTGACTGAAATCCTGCCGGTAAACCAGCTCGCAAGTGTTTCTGACATTGACCAGTTAATGCTTTTTCCGGAGTTGGCAATTCAGAACAGCAAAGGAATGCAGCCTAAAGTGGAAGAAAATAATCCTAACGGATCAATACTGCAAAAAATATTAGCAAAAATTGATGTTATATATGAATTTACTTCTGAAAAACATTTACTACCCCAATATCAATATGGTGATATTCTATTTCTTAATAAAGCAGATCTGACGGTAGATACTATTAGCAATTTATTCATCTTTACCAATGAAAACCTTCACCACGCAACGGACAATCAATCCAAGAATAAAGAAAACGCAGAATATTATAAGATTGTAGGATATGTTTCCACAACAGACAAGAATATATTTACCGGCATTTTTGAAAGACTGGAAAGACTGGAAAAGAAAATCTGAGAAACTAAATTATAAATTATAAAAAAACCCTCCGTAAAGTCATTACAGAGGGCTTTTGTACCCCAGACGGGACTTGAACCCGTACGTCCTTGCGGACACAGGATTTTAAGTCCTGCGTGTCTACCAGTTCCACCACCAGGGCAGGACATGAAGCAAAAAAAGATTCAAACCTGCGTTCAAATCTTTTTTGCATAGTGCGGATGAAGGGACTCGAACCCCCACGCCTCACGGCACCAGATCCTAAGTCTGGCGTGGCTACCAATTACACCACATCCGCTGGTTTTACTGATCTGAATTTTCAAAATCAGAATGATTTCTTACAAATATAAGATATTTTATTTAAAGAACTCTTCTCTAATAAAACAAAAAACCCTCCGTATGATCGTACAGAGGGTCTTGTACCCCAGGCGGGACTTGAACCCGCACGCCAAAAGAGGCACAGGATTTTAAGTCCTGCGTGTCTACCAGTTCCACCACCAGGGCATGGTGTGGAGCGAAAAACGGGATTCGAACCCGCGACCCCAACCTTGGCAAGGTTGTGCTCTACCAGCTGAGCTATTTTCGCATAGTGCGGATGAAGGGACTCGAACCCCCACGCCTCACGGCACCAGATCCTAAGTCTGGCGTGGCTACCAATTACACCACATCCGCTGGTTTTTTATTTGTAAGTTTAAAGAGCTTGCTTCGTTTTTGTGAGTGCAAATATAGGACAATTTCCTTTAGTACCAAACTTTTCAAGAAAAAAAATTAAAATTTCCACATTTTTTTTTCACGGCACCTTTTATTACATTTCATTTTCTTACTTTTACATCGTTAATATTTACGATATGGAATTACAAGGAACGGTAAAGAAACTTTTTGATGCTCAAACATTTGCGAGCGGGTTTCAAAAAAGAGAAATGGTTATTTTGACCCAGGAACAGTATCCACAGCCGATAAACATAGAATTTTTATCTGATAAAATCAGTTTATTAGATAATCTTAAAGAAGGAGAAAACGTAAAAGTAGGAATCAACATCAGAGGTAGAGAATGGGTTTCTCCTCAGGGTGAAACTAAATATTTTAACTCTATTACAGGATGGAGAGTAGAAAAAGTATATGACAATGCTGCAGAACCTACTCAGGCTATGCCTCAGCAGTCGGCATCTCCTGTTTCCAATGAAAATCCTTTCGCCGGAGACGACGATGATGATTTACCTTTTTAATTGAAGAATAAAGATCAAATACAAATCCTGCTTTCTGAAAGTGGGATTTTTTTTCTAAAATGGTTCGACTAGACGAAAACGAGATTTCATTCCCTGATCCTGAAGCTTATGATGGTCATGAAGGGCTGATTGCTTTTGGTGGTGATCTGTCTGTAGAACGTATCTGGTTTGCTTATCAACTGGGGATTTTCCCTTGGTACAATCCCGGAGAAGAAATTCTATGGTGGTGTCCGGATCCCAGGTTTGTTTTATTTCCTGATGAAATAAGAATTTCAAAATCCATGAGGAAAATATTAAACCGTGAAGTGTTTACATTTTCAGAAAACCAGAATTTCCGGGATGTCATATACAACTGTCAGCAGGCACGGAGAAAGGACCAAAACGGAACCTGGCTTTCGGATGAGCTGATGGAGTCATTCATTAAACTTCATGAGTATGGTCTTGCCAGAAGTATAGAGGTATGGCAGGAGGGAGAACTTGTGGGAGGATTTTACGGTCTGCAAATCGGTCATGTATTTTGTGGAGAAAGTATGTTTGCCAAAGTTAGCAATGCTTCCAAGGCAGGATTTATCCATTTTGTAGAAAACAATAAAAACCATCTTGAACTCATTGACTGTCAGTCTCATACCGAACATCTTGAAAGTCTGGGAGCCAGAATGATTCCTAAAAAAGAATTTTTAAAAATTTTACACGAAAATAATGAACGCAGATAAAGAAAAGTGGATCCTTCTGGCCGTCCTGAGTATTATTTGGGGATCATCTTTTATACTGATCAAAAAATCACTGGAACATTTCAATCCGTTTCAGGTAGGATCTTTAAGGGTGCTGATTGCAGGAATTATATTACTCCCGGTTGCCGTTTCCAATTACCGTTTGTTCCCGAAAAGACATTTGAAATGGCTTATTCTGGCTGCATTCACCGGAAACTTTATTCCTATGTTCCTCTTCCCCATTGCAGAGACGGAAGTAAGCAGCAGCATTGCGGGAATCATCAATTCCATGATGCCTATATTTGTTATTATCGTAGGAGGTCTGATCTGGAAGTTTGAAACTACAAAGAAACAGATTATAGGGACATTGATCAGCTTTACGGGAGTCTGTATTCTGGCTTTCGGTGGTGGAGAAAGTGCTGATTTTAAAATTATTCCTATTTTATTGCTGCTATTGGCTACTTTATGTTATGCATTGAGTACCACAACCGTAAAATCAAAACTGATGGAGGTCTCATCTACCGTTCTTTCAGCTTTTGTTTTCTCATTTGTCTTATTTTTCCCTTCAGTAATTGCTCTTTCTTTTACTGGTTTCTTCTCAGAATTTACTTTTTCAAAAGACAATATGCTCGGTTTATTGTTTGTAAGCTTACTCTCTGTATTCGGAACCGGATTAGCCATGATGATGAATTACCGTCTGCTTAAAGTCTCTTCACCGCTTTTTGCTTCTACAGTTACATTAATTATGCCTATTGTAGCCATTATATGGGGTATTATAGATGGAGAAAAGCTAACTTATCTGCAATTTATAGGAGCCGGAATTATTATTGCCGGATTAATATTTTTAAGGACTAATCAAAAAAAATAAACTGGTTTTAAATCCTGTTATTATAACTACAAGACTTTCTTTTTCATTATCATTTCAATATAAAATAACTGACTCAATAATACTTCCGGTAAAATTTGTTTATGAATACAAATCAATATAAAAAAATCCTGCATCTGCAGGATTTTTTATGTATTGTCAGCTCTTCTTAACTTTATTAGCCTTGACTTTTTTTACTTCTTCTTTAATAAAAGGATATTTTTTCTGCATATCATTTACCAGGGAAGGATCAATTTCCAATGCTTTCTGAAGTGATTCTATGCCTTTTTCCTGTTCTTTAAGATTAAAAAAGCAATTACTCAGCTGATAATAGAGCTCTGCCCTGTGATGCTTTTTCACTGCCTTATTCAAAACCAAAACCGCTTCTTCATATTCACCTAAAAGCATTAATACTTCCGAGTAAGCATACCAATTATAAAATCTTGAAGGCTCATCATGCACTAACTTTTTAAGGCAGGAAAGGCTTTCTTCAAATTTACCTGAATCAATGAATAAAAAGGCCAATCTTTTCTGATAGTCAAGATTGTTTTCATTCAATTGGGTAGCCTCTTTGGCAAAATGCAATGCTTCTGTCATTCCGCCCATTTCTTCATACAGGTATGACTGCTCCATCATGGCAAGATAAAACTGCGGATCTTCTCTCAGCGATTTCTGAAACGAGTTCAGAGCTAGGATAGATTGTTTTAAAGCTTTATGACACAGCCCGATTTTATAATAAGTAAATGCTTTTGTATATTCCAGTTCGAGCATTTCATCATAAACATCTATGGCTTTCTGGTATTGCCCCAGGGCTTCATAGCAGGCTGCTTTATTTGCATACACGCCTACAGAATTTGAATTGATTGCCAATAAGTAATCATATCCCCTGATGGCTTCTTCATAATTTTTTCTGTTAAAATAGAATTGCCCATATTCAAACCATGCAGTTTCTGAATAGGAAAATTCATCAAGATATTCATTTAGAAAGGCAATAGCCTCCTCACTCTTATTCAGGTCACTGAAGCATACCATACAATTTTCCAGCGCATATTCATCCGCAGGATCTTCTTTCAGTGCTTTTCTGTAATGTTTAAGAGCGTTAAAAGGATCTCCTAGATTTACATATTCATCTGCAATAAAGTTATGAAGAAAGTTCTCCTCTTCTCCTAATTGAAGGGCTTGTTTGCAGATTTCGATGGATTTTCTGGGATTTCCTAAGTTCGAATAATACTTTGCGTAACAAACCATGAAGTCTGTATTTTCCATTGATGAACCTTTCAGCTCATCAATAAGTTCCTTCGCCGTATTATATTCTTCCCATTCTAAAAGAATTTCAAGTCTTTTGATCTTGATATCTAAAGAATTAGGGTGGAGCTTCAATCCATAATTTACCGCCATATCAGCGTAATTAAAATCTCCCAGCTCCAAATAATAAACAATAATGTCTTCCAACTCTTCTGTATCAAAGTAGAATTCATCATTATTTTCCATCATTTCCTCGAACTTTTTTACAAGTTCATTTCCAAAATACTCTTCCAATAGTGTCCTCTTTGTCAGCCCGATGTTTGAAATTACTTACAAACCCCGGCAAACTTTTAATTAATAATACATCTGAAACTGATATTCAAATATTTATGCAAAGTTGCAACTTTTTTTTGAATTTTCCATTTCATAAATTTCTATTATAAAAATAGTAAAAAAAGAAAATAGATAAAAGGATTGTGGATAAAAAAACGGAAATTGGGATTAAGTTATTTTTATGTCAATCCTTCTCCAATTAAAAAACGGACCCTTCTGAATCCGTTTTTATTGTAAGTTCTAAATTAAACTTTTAATTTTAGCGATAATATCGTCTCCTAATTTATCTGCCTCTTCCTGAGATTTAGCCTCAGTATAGATCCTGATAATCGGCTCCGTATTTGATTTTCTGAGGTGTACCCAGTTGGTTTCGAAATCTATCTTAACACCATCTACGGTAGAAACTTCTTCATTCTCGTATTCTTTCTCCATTCTGCTTAAAATAGCATCTACATCAATTTCCGGAGTCAGTTCTATTTTCTTTTTACCCATAAAATAGCCCGGATATCCTGCTCTTAATTCAGAAACCGTTTTGTTTTCTTTTGCAAGATGGGTTAAAAATAAAGCAACGCCTACTAAAGAGTCTCTCCCATAATGTAATTCAGGGTAAATAATTCCTCCGTTTCCTTCTCCACCGATGACAGCGTTTTTCTCTTTCATCAAAGTAACTACATTTACTTCCCCTACAGCACTTGCAAAGTATTCCGAATTGTGGGCTTGCGCAACATCTTTCAGGGCACGGCTTGAAGAAAGGTTTGAAACAGCTGCTCCGTTTTTATGTTTCAAGAGGTAATCTGCTACCGCTACCAGAGTATACTCTTCCCCAAACATTTCGCCTTTTTCATCAATTAAGGCCAGTCTGTCTACATCCGGATCCACCACAACTCCAAGATCTGCATTTTCTTTTTTCACCAATTCACAGATATCTCCCAGATGTTCTTTCAAAGGTTCAGGATTATGCGGGAAGTGCCCTGTAGGTTCACAGTATAACTTGATGGTTTCACAACCTAATCTATCCAAAAGCATAGGAATTGCAATTCCTCCTGTAGAGTTTACCGCATCCAGAACAACTTTAAAATTCTTCGCTTTGATTGCTTCTACATCTACCATTGGTAAATCCAGAATCTGCTGAATATGGATATCAAAAGCATCATCTCTTGTTTCATATTTTCCCAGATCATCTACTTCCGCATAGTTGAAATCTTCACTTTCTGCCAAAGCAAGTACTTCTGCTCCATTTTCACCACTGATGAACTCCCCTTTTTCATTGAGTAATTTAAGGGCGTTCCATTGTTTAGGGTTGTGGGATGCTGTAAGAATGATTCCTCCGTCAGCTCTCAGTTCAGGCACCATTATTTCTACAGTGGGAGTGGTTGAAAGCCCAAGATCAACAACATTGATTCCTAGTCCCTGTAAGGTAGCCGTTACCAGGGAAGAAACCATTTGTCCCGATATTCTGGCATCTCTCCCGATCACCAGAGTTAAATCTTTTTTATTTTTATTATTCTGAAGCCAGG
This sequence comes from Chryseobacterium flavum, assembly GCF_003385595.1. Taxonomy (GTDB): domain Bacteria; phylum Bacteroidota; class Bacteroidia; order Flavobacteriales; family Weeksellaceae; genus Chryseobacterium; species Chryseobacterium flavum. The sequence continues at coordinate 332,734 of NZ_QNUE01000003.1, forward strand.
TTCCAAATGCCGAAGCAAATTTTACCACATCAAGCGGGGTTAAATTATCATTTACTTTTCCTCCGATTGTTCCTCTAATTCCTGAAATAGATTTTATTAACGACATTATGATTTGATATTTCTTTTTATTGTATAAATTTTTCGGAACAAAGATACTTAAAAGACTTTTAACTTATAAGAAGGGTATTGTTTTTTGAATTTTATCATAGGTATTTCTGACAGCCTTTGGTGGTGGAAAGCGATACCCTATATACAGCAAACCATAGAGGTTATTATTTTCTACCGTCTGATTATCTTTCTGATCGTAGGCATAGGCCTTAAAATTCATTCTACCCCCGAATAAAAACCGGTCAGTATTATAACCGATATGAAGCCCTCCCTGCATTCTTATGGTTGCATACTGCGCGTTTTCTTTGGCTCGTGCATTTTCAATATCCCTGTAGCTGGAAAACTTCCCGCCAATCCCTACTGCCAGATAAGGAGAAATACTGACCTTATTTCCAATCACCCAATTATAAAAATACCCGATATTACCTCCGATATTATATTGTATCTCTTTACTTTTTACGCCGTCAATCTTATTTCTGAAAATGGTAAGGTCATAATCCACAAACGGAATCCAGCTGCCACTGCTTTTCTTCTGCCACTCTCCCTGAGTGTAGATACTTCTTGCTGAAAAATTTTCATTGAGAATATAAGATGTGGAGCCTCCAAAAGTTTGCACTCTTAAATCCGGAAACTGAATATATGGATCTCTTCCTTCCTGCCATTCAGGGGATAAGTCTTTCATGTTTTCGACATAAAAGCCTCTTACATTTTTATAATAAACATTCTGTATAAACCTTCCGGGAAAAAATCTGAAGCTCAAATCAGTATAAGAGCTTTTCCCTTTCATTTCATCATCATTATTTCCATCTAAAAATCTTGGTGTAAATGATACCGTTGCACTTATGATTCTATAATCGATTGAAACAGATGTTTTTGTTTTATTGTTGATTGACAGGGTTGTTTCGAATGCGTCCTTTCCTTTTCCTGCTGAAAAAATATAGCTCTCAATATTGGTATCAAGATTCACACGAATCATTACCTGGTCTGCATAAGACCTGGTGTTGGCCGTATCTGACTGAGCTTTTACCTGAAAGGCAAATAAAGAAAATAATCCTAATAATCCTGTTTTTAAGAAATTCAACTTGAATAATTTACATTAGAAAAATGAAATTACTACATTTTTTTCAATTATCTGATGAACCCAATATTAAGAACAGCCGCAGTCTTTGTCACAGTTGCTCCTTTTGGAACTGAATTTCTTAGGTGCAAAATTCTTTTTAAGTACTTTAAATAAAGAGTAACAGGCAAATGCTACAATTAATAATATAAGTACATATTGAATGATTAATGATGAGTCCATTACTTTAAAATCTGATATACTATCATCGACACAAAATATGCCAAACCTGTCATCATGACCACCTGAAAGCCGGTCCATTTCCAGCTTTTGGTTTCTCTGTAGACTACTGCAAGTGTAGAAACACACTGCATTGCAAATGCATAGAAAAGAAGAACCGATATTCCGGTTGCAAAACTGAAGACTTTCTCTCCATCGGGTTTTACATCTCTTCTCATTTTATCAATTACTTTTACTTCCGGAGCATCATCTTCCAAGCTGTAGAGTGTAGACATTGTCCCTACAAAAACTTCTCTTGCCACAAAACTTGTAAGAATTCCTACTCCCATTTTCCAGTCGTAGCCAAGCGGAGCAATAACAGGTTCTATTCCTTTACCCATTTTTGCAAGGTAAGAATGATCAAGGTGAACGTCTGTAGCTACAAACTCATTTGTTTTTTGGCCTGGTCCGAAATAGCTCAGGAACCAGATGATGATGCTTACAATGAAAATTATTTTTCCTGCTCCGGTAATAAAATCCCATACTTTTCCCAGGACCATTTTAAAATCGTATCCGAAAAGTGGCTTTTTATAGGCCGGAAGGTCCATTACCAGATAAGTTTTACCTTTACTTTTAATAAATCTTTTAAGGATTGATGCTGAAAATAAAGCGACTAAAAAACCAAGAAGATACATTCCCATCAAAACCAGCGCCTTGTATTTTATTCCTAGAAATGTTCCTTCTGAAATAATCAGTCCGATGATAATACTGTATACCGGAAGTCTCGCAGAACAGGTCATAAATGGCGTTACCAATATGGTCAGCAATCTTTCTTTTACATTCTCAATATTTCTGGTAGAGATCACCGCCGGGATGGCACAGGCTGTTCCTGAAACAAGCGGAACAATACTTTTACCATTAAGCCCAAAAGGGCGAAGCAGTCTGTCCATCAGGAATACTACTCTTGCCATATATCCAGAATCTTCCAGCAGGTAAAGGAAATACAGCAGGATTCCAATCTGTGGTGCAAAAACTACAATTCCTCCGATTCCGGGAATGATCCCATTTGAGATCAATGAATTAACAGGTCCTTCAGGAAGGTGTTCGCTTGTAAATGCAGCCAGCCAGGAGAATGTATCTTCAATCCAGCTCATCGGATATTCTGCAAGGAAGAAAACGCTTTGGAAAATAATCAGAAGGATCGCTAAAAAGACTACATAACCCCAGAATTTATGAACTAAAACTTTATCCAGTTTTTCGGTCAGTAATTCTTTGAACTGAGGTTTTTTAGAAATAATATCCGCCAGTATTTTGTCAACATTCTGATATCTTCTAACAGTTTCCTGAACCTGTAATCTTTTTGGAACCAAACTTTTAGAATCAGATTCATTGAGCTGATCCATGACAGAGCCTATTCTTCCGAGATCAGTTCCCAATGAAAGGCTCATCCAGGCTTTATATTCATTATCAAACCCTTTATGTGCTGCCAGTTTCTGAATAAAATCTCTATGCTCGTTTGGTGTTTCAAATGAAAGTTTATCTGTTTTTACAAATTCATTGTTGTAAACAGCTTCTCTTACCGCATCGATCCCGATCTGTTCTTTGGCATTGGTCTGAATAATTTTAATACCTAATGTTTCTGAAAATTTTTGAATATCGATAGAAATTCCTCTTCGTTCTGCCTGGTCAATCTGATTGACAATGAGAATCATCGGAATTCCAAGATCCTGAATCTGCTGAAACAGAAGCAGCCCTCTTTTTAAGCTTAATGCTTCAAGAATATAAACTACTCCTGCGTAGTTTTTCTGTTCATCAATAAGGTATTTGGAGAAAATAGCTTCATCTTCTGAACTTGGGTAAACGCTGTAAGAACCCGGGAGATCAATAACCTCTACTTCTTCATTTTTGTAAGTATAGTTTCCTGAATGGCTAGCAACGGTAACCCCTGCATAGTTCCCGGTTTTCTGCTTCTTATTACAAAGTGTATTGAAAACCGTAGACTTTCCGACATTAGGATTCCCTACTAAAAGGATCTGTTTTTTTTTGTTTGCCTGCATTAATTCAATTCTTCAACAATGATATATTCTCCTTCTTCCTCACGAAGAGCAATCCGGCTTTTTTCTGTTCCAAATTCTACATACATGGGCCCATTGAATGGAGCCTGATATAAAATCCTGAAAACAGTCTCCGGAAGGAGTCCCATTTCAATGATTTTATTGGGCATTTTCAGATGGTCATTATCATATCCCAATATCTTTCCCATTTTATTTTTAGGAAATCCACTTAATTTATGTAAGCCGTTCTCTTTCAAAGCCTAATTTTTTGTGACGCAAATATACGCTATTTAAATTTAATCTAAATAACGTTTGCTTATGAAAGAAATCAACCCCAACACATTACTGTATCCGGGTTGATTAGAAATTATAATTTGATTGTCATTTATGGACAAATAGCATCTCCTATAGCAGCTGCTTCAAGAAAATTTCCTCCATGACTCCATACATTATAAGCAAGACCTATGACACAAGCCGTATGTAAATCAATATTTTCTGTCTTTAATTCAATTTTTATGGATTTCTTTTCTTCTCTAATATTCTTTTTTGTAATTAAAATAGTTTCTTTTTTTTCCTTGTTAGCTTCTGTTTAGAATAAGAATGAAAATCCAATTTTAATTTGAAAATTTTTAAATTGATCATGCTTTTTCCATTTATAAAGTTGGATAAATATTTTATTACAGTAAATTGAAATGCTTAAATTTTTAACAAAAAATCAACCCAGATACAACAATGTATTTGGGTTGATTTGAATATAATTTAGTTGATATGAAGCTTATTTTTTCTTCTTGTCAGAAGGAATTTCCTTTTCTATAGGATTGTCGTTGGCATTATAAAAGTCCTTATACTGTTTCTCTTGTTTTTTCATCATATCACCTACTGTACCATCCATTCCAGGTATAGTTTTGGACATCATTTCCTGTGTCATCATAGGTCTTACTGATGCAAAAGGATCTTTTTTAAAATCATTAAATGTTTTTTCAAATTTTTCTCTTGATAATTCATTCACTTTTCCTCCCGAAGCATGCATTAAATTTTCAATATAAGAGAATTCTGTATAATCTTTTACTTTTTTATTTCCTTGTAACACCCAAGAATAGTTCTTATCCGCATCTTCAATCTTTACAATTAAACCCGGAAGCCCATAAAATTTATAAGGTCCATCCTGAAATGGTATATCCGTACTAAACCAAGCCGTCCAGGTTCTTCCCCCAAAATCAGTTGTCGCTTTCTGAGCATTATATTCTCCTATTTTTTGTTTATCGGCTAAAATATTCCAGTTGAACTTAAGATCTTCACTATAACCAATATTACTTGGTGTGAATCCATTTGCAATTTTGTCAACATATTGAACTTTCATCCCTGGATAAAACTTATAAATTCTTGCTGAAATTTTCGGAGTTTTAAGAGATTTTGAAAGATCTTTCATCATACCTGCTTTTTGCATTGCTTCTATTTCTACTTTCATAATAGAATCTTGTGCTATTACAGTATAATCCTGATAAATGGATCTGTTTTTATCTGTAATATCTAAAATTGTAATAACCTTATCCAACTTCGCTGAATCTTTCTTAGGTTTAAAAGTCAGTTCATAAAAGAAGCGGTTGGCTGTTTCTTTTGATTCCTGAGCTCCGGCAAAAGCAAAAAGAGTGATAAGAAATACGGAGAACAACTTTTTCATTGTAGTAAGTTTATATAATTAGTAATCACATGTCTGCTTTTGTTACATTTTTTTTGAAATTTATTTTTTTAAGATTGGCCAATGTGTTTACGATAGAAGCTAACGAAAAATTATGATTCTCTTAAAACATTTTCATTTTTAAAACGCTTACCTTTAAGCTTCTAAAAAACAAATATTATGGATACTTTATCTCAATTAAAATCCGAACTGGAAGGAGAATTCCAAACCACAAAAAAATTTATTGAACGTTATCCTGAAGGAAAAAACGATTATGCTCCTCATGAAAAAAGCATGAAAATGATGCCTCTTGCCACTCACCTTGTTGAAATTTTTGAATGGCCTGACACTATTTTAAATACCTCAGAACTCGACTTTGCCAAAGGCGGGTATCAGCCGTCTCAGCTTTCAAGCAAAGATGATCTTTTAAAAAAACTGGATGAAAGTTACCAGGCTGGTGTAAAGGCCCTGGAAAATGCATCAGAAGAACAACTGAACCCCAGCTGGACGATTAAGAATGACGGGCATGAGCTCGCAAGCTGGAGCAAATACGGAGCTATTCGTCATGCCCTGAACCAGATTACCCATCACAGAGCCCAGCTGGGAGTCTATTACAGATTAAATGATATTCCTTTACCGGGCAGCTATGGACCTTCTGCAGACCAGCAAAGTTTCTAACTGTAATGCAAGATATATTCAACAAAAAACCAATCCTTCAGGATTGGCTTTTATTTTATTTAAAATTGAATTTTACGCTTAACATGACCTGGCTTGGGCGGAGCTGCATGGTTGTCTGGGTTATCGTTGTATTATCAATATCGATTCTTTCAAATACCTTTTTATTAGCAATATTCATCCATTTTAGCTCAAAATCCACTTTCTTTTTAGCCCATGAGAACTGATAGGAAAGATCAAAGAACCCATTATTATATTTTACGTCTGCAGATTTTGAATTGATCTGATCCCAGTAAAATCCTATGGTATGGTTTTCTAACGGATAGAAGAAGACATTTAAATTATGATTGTACCCTTCAGTTTTTCCTTTATTTCCGGTAAGGTAAATATTGGAGGTGTTATTCCACGTTTTAGAAGCATTAAAATCTACACTCATCCAGGAGAAATAGGTATTGTTAAATTTAATTCCGAGTGTATTCCCATTGGTTTTATTATCAATGTTTTCATCATTTCTTATTGATTGTGACTTGGATACAGAATTGTTATAGTTTATGGATGCATTGGTTTTAAACTTTGGAAAATATTTTCCTATTTCTGCATAATATGTATTACTTGTTCTTTTATTTTCTTTTTCAAGATATTCTGTTACCCTAAATCCGGATTCATTAACGACGCTTGAAGCAATAAGGTTGTTTTTTGCATCACTTAATCTGTATCCCAGGTTGAAGAAAAGGTTATTTAACGGATTCCTGTACTCCAATCTTGCTCCTGCATTTTTTGTAGTGGCCTGAGGAATCGGGTTTTTAGGATTCATCACATTAAATCCTCCCGGGCTTGTCAGAATATATCCTGCATAAGCCGTCTGAATATCTCCGAAATTGTTGCTGACTCCTCCATTTACACTCGCTTTGAAGAACGAAGCAAATGAATATTGAGCAAAAACATTCGGGGTAAATGTTACTTTGCTTAATGATTTGGAAACATTTCTAAATGCATCTTCAGCCTTAATATTATTGAAGTTTACCGGGAAACTTGAAAATAAACTCCATGATTCGGACTTATAATTAATCCCCACGGAGGCAGACGGATTGATTCTCGTGAATTTCAAATCATTTTCATAGGCTAAGCTTGCAAAATCCGGAGAGTTATTAACTGTACTTCCATCAAAATCTGTTGTCAATTTGTCTGTAGAAAAGTCAAAACCTACCTGAGGCGTGAATGTCCATCCTTTTGTAGAAAAACTGATATTTGCAGAATGCGACGTATCTAAAGATTTGATTCTGAAATATTGTAAAGCTGTACTTCCCGGTGTGAATTTTATGGTTGTAAAATCATTACTGCCCGGTTCTTTATATGGGAACTGTAAATAATTGGCAGGAGAAATTTCTAAAATCTGCCTGTCATTCTGATAGCTGATATAAGATTTGAAATTTACCATTTTTTCCTTCCACGGAATAATGGTGCTCAGAGAGTTCTGAAAAGAGGTTGTAGGGGATTCCAGTGCTTCGTTTCCTATTCTGTAACCTTGTTTATCATTTCTTTCTGCAAAAGCTCTGTCACCATTCCAAAACTGTGAAAATGTAGTTGTATTTTTAAAGAATCCTTTTTTAGCATTTTTTGTGAAAATCAGCTCTCCTTTCAATTTATCCGTATAGAAATTGTTCAGAAATCTTGTAGTATATTGTGTTCCCTGCTGGATATCCCTGGTAATACTATTTGACTCTCTTTCTACTGCATTATTCGTATAGTTTGCATTCGCTTTGAGTTCCCATTCCTTCTTCTTGTCAATATTGGTAAGGTAATTCGCTGACAGATAATGAACGCTGTTCATCAAATATCTTTTTACCGGAAGATCAGGAGTACTTGCATTCTCCACATTGAGCCAGTTGTTCTGTGATATATTACTTCTTCTCCCTTCCCATGTGCTGCCGAAAGCAAGAATATTCCCTTCATTTTCCACCTGCTCACCCATATTATTGGTTTTATAATTGACTACCCACTGGCTTTTCTGTCCGAAAAACATGGGAGTCAGTTTTACATTCCATAGCCATGGTTCTCCAAAACCTGTTCCTACCTCTCCTCTTCCGGTCATGGTAACACTGTTTTTAAGCTTGATATTGATTGCTGCCTGATCTGAAGGAACCTTATCCTGAAGAATTTTTACTGGCTGGTGATTTTCAAGAACTTCTACTTTTTGCACAGCGTCTTTAGGAAGGGAATTGTTGATTGTTCCGTATCCTCCTTCCATCAGGTCTTTTCCGTTAACATAAAATTTATTGATCGCATTTCCCTGATAAAGAATGGTTCCATCTTTGTTCACTTCAATGCCGGGGATCTTTTTCATCACATCTGCAAGTGTTCTGTCATTTTTACTGTTGAATGCTTTAAGATCATAGGAAATTGTATCCCCTCTTGCTGTGATCATTTTGGTTTTCAGCTGTACTTCTTTTATTTCCGTAGCTTCTGACTGCATTTTAAAATTCTGAATCTGATCGCTATTACTGATCTGTTTGGTAAGGGGTTTCTGGTTGAATGCTTTCACCTTAAGATCTACATTGGCTTCTGCAGAAGTGAATACAACTTTATATTCTCCTTTAGAATTCGTAATTGCATACGCCAGAATAGCATCTTTACCAGGCTCCTCAATGGTTACACTGGCGCTTGGTATCGCAACACCGTCATCATCAGTAATTTTTCCTGATACTGTTTTCTGTGCAAAAGTGAATACAGAAATAAAGAACATCAGAAATAAAGAAATATTTTTTTTCATGTTTATTATTTGCTCTATTAGTTAGGTACTATTGTTATTCGTTACACTTCTAAAGATCAATTTTAAATTGAAAGGTTAAATCAATATCACTATAAGAATAGTTATACCGTGTTCAGCCTTAAAAAAACAGCATCATATTTATGATTACAGCTGAAATTAATAATCTTACGACAAATCATATCTCTGTTCTTTTAATACTAATGAAAATAAATATTTATTATTATTATTTAGTCTAAATAGGTAAAAATGATTTGAATCATAGATTAAAAAAAGCTTAAACATTCTTTCGTATATTTTAATTTAATAATTTTGTAACATAAAATTTATAAAATGGGAATTATTTTAAAGCCTATAGATGTTGTAGATGACATTTCCAAAGAGGATTTCTACGAAAAATATCTAAAGCCAAGAAGGCCCGTTGTCATCAAAAATATGGCAAAAAAATGGCCTGCTTATCAGAAATGGACGATGGAATATATGAAAGAGGTCGTAGGAGATGTGGAGGTTCCGCTATATGACAGCTCAAAGGCAGACCCATCTGCTCCCATCAATGCTTCAGCAGCAAAAATGAAATTCGGAGATTATATAGACCTTATCCAAAGAGAGCCTACAGATCTCAGAATTTTTCTTTTTGACCCGATAAAATACGCTCCAAAACTTCTGGAGGACTATATTTCTCCGAAAGAACTCATGGGGGGCTTCCTTGATAAATATCCGAATATGTTCTTTGGAGGTAAAGGATCAGTAACCTTCCTTCACTTTGACATTGATATGGCGCATATATTCCATACGCATTTCAACGGAAGAAAACACATCCTTCTTTTTGACTACAAATGGAAAGAAAGATTGTATCAGATTCCCTATGCTACCTATGCGTTAGAAGACTATAATATTGAAAATCCGGACTTTACGAAATTCCCTGCCCTGGATGGTGTGGAGGGTATAGAATGCTTCCTTGAGCATGGAGATACTTTATTTATGCCAACAGGATGGTGGCACTGGATGAAATATCTGGATGGTTCGTTCTCCATTTCACTCAGAGCCTGGGACAAATCTTGGGCAGTAAAGGCTCATTCTTTATGGAATCTTACGGTACAGCGAAAGTTTGATGATATTATGAAAGCCAATTTCAAAAAGAAATATATGGACTGGAAAGAAAAAATGGCAATTAAAAGAGCTGAAATTGCTTTGAAGAGAGGCTTACCAAAATAATAAAAAAGACGTTTCAAATGAAACGTCTTTTTTATATATTACATGTTTATTATCAATAATTTACAAAACTCTATAAACAGGATACTGTCTGAAAGTTTTTTCTTCAAAATAAGGTGAATGTCTATAAACCCAATCCAGCTGTGCCTCACCATCTTCTGATAGTTTTTTATCTGCTTTTTTAGCGGCTTCAAAAGCTTCTTTTAAATTTTTATCTTTTCGCAGAAGTTCAGACGCTGTATCTTCGAAGATATAAGCAGAATAGTATTCTTTCTGCGCCAGAATCCCATCAAAAAAATTCCAGTTGAAAAATGAGTCTAACGCCTCAGGTTCAAGAGTTTCTATAATATATTTTACACCAGGCTGATTGGTAGTAACCAGATAATCGCCTGCTGAAAATGTCATGTTTTTACGGGAAGTATCCACAGTAGTTTCAAAATGCAGATAATGTCCTTCATAAGGGTTTTTAACAGTTTTATAATCTTTAATTTTATAAGACTCAACGGCTAAGGTACTGTCTTTCTGAATCGGTTTCATCTGAATATGATTTCTTTTAAATTCTTCGATAACACGATACTGAGACTGCGGGATCACATAATACTTCGGAATGGTGATATATCCTGTAGGTACTGCCGTTGTAAAGAGCTTTATTTTTTTTGTAAAAGGCTTGTTCCTGTCATAATACAGCCTTGGCTTTCCGGAAATATCACTTGGCTTGTATTGTCCTTCATATCCTTTAAAATCCATCGTTGAGAATTTCGTAGAGTCTATTTTCCAACGGATTCCGTATTGTTTCTCTGCCTGATATTGTTTCAGATTCTCAATGCGAAGCTGTTTTATTTTTTGATAGTCCTTATCTAAATTCTGCAGGTTGACCAGCATATATTTATAAGTAGCATCTACCCTTTTGTCGTAAGGCTTCAACATATGGGTTTCGGGAACCGTTCCTAATGAATTGAACAGCGAAGTATATCCTGTGGAATATCTCGGAGAGTCTTCAAATGAAGCAAATCCGACTTCCGGAATGTCCCCGTGGATATTTACATAAGGAGTGCTTTCGTAGCCCAGCTTTTGCATGTCCGCCAGATTTTTGGCCTGATAATCGTTATAGAAATAATTTCCGAGAGTATTTCCCAGACGTTCCTTAAAGGTGGAAATATAGGTAAATGTGTACTGATAATCCGCTCCGTTACTGACATGATTATCGATAAAAACATCCGGCTTCAGCCATTGATAGATTTCCTGAAAGCTTCTGGCATTTTTGGAATCTGCTTTAATAAAGTCCCGGTTCAGGTCATAATTTCTTGCATTTCCTCTGAAGCCATACTGTTCCGGTCCATTCTGATTGGCTCTGGAGTAAGAACCCCTGTTGAGCATTCCGCTGATATTGTAAGCTGAAATAGCAGCAATAATAAAGTTTTGCGGGGCTTTGATCTTTTTGGTGGCAAGATCTCTCATCAGCATCATGGTGGCATCTATTCCATCCGGTTCTCCCGGGTGAATTCCATTGTTAACAAAAAGAATCGCTTTATCTTTTCTTAATTTTTCAAGGTCTTTTTCTGCAAAAGGATTATAAACGACTACATAAATCGGTTTTCCGTTGTCATCTTCTCCTTTTTTAAGATATTCAATGGCATTGAAGTTTTTAGCCAGATTATGATAATAGCTGTTCATTTCATCGTAGGTAACCGTCTGATTGCCATTTCCTTTTTCAAAAGGAGTCTGAAATGATTCCTGTGCAAAAAATAAGGTAGAACTTAAAATAAATAAAAGGTATTTCAGTTTCATTGAAGTCATATTTTCAGACTTTAAAAGTACTTATCTTTTATGAAAGGGAATAAAGAAACTGGTAAAATTGTACAGCAAAATAGACAAATTACTTTAAAATATAACCTCAAGGTTTTTGAAACTCCTTGAGGATCATTCTCTATTTATAAATTTCTGCCTTTTTCATCCGGGTATAAAGAAGGAAGCGGATCACTCTGCCAGAATTGCTTGGAATGAATATCCATGATAGATAAAGCTCCGGTATAGGCCGCTCCGGTATCCATATTCCAGACATTGGCTTTGTTGACTGGTATTCTGCTGCCAATATCAAGAGTTGGAGTATGTCCGATAAATATTTCCTTATACAACAGCAGTCTTTTAGGATATAATTCTGAATTTCTCTGCAGTTTTTTATCCATTGCTACAGCAGTTTCCCAAAGGGTTCTGTCCCAACGGTAATTGCTGGAATACACTTCTCTTTCAGGGCCATGCATGGAAGCATATCCGGCATGAATAAACAGCCGGTTCTGATCGTCAATATGATAGTTTTTCATTCTCTGGAAAAATTCAAGATGAAGATCCAGTTTTTCCGGAAGATAGTCTTCATAACTTTCTAAGGTACTTTTTCCTCCGTTGAAAAGCCATACATCAGGAGTATGACCCGATGCCAGCCAATCTTCACACCAGGCATCATGATTTCCTTTAATGAAAATACATTCCTGTTTTCCGGATAGCTCCGTTAAAAAATGTATAATTTGTGAAGACTCACTCCAGCCGTCCACATAATCTCCAAGGAAGATCAGTTGATCATCCGGTGTTACTTCTGCTCTTTCAAGAACCTGTATTAATGCTTTAAATCCTCCGTGAATATCTCCAATTACCAGCTTTCTGCTCATCTTTATTTTGAAATATATTTTGCATCAACAAAATCTGTAAGCCAAACCCCGTTTGCAGAACGGTAGAATAAAATTCCATTTTTATGCATGGTTCCGGTTCTGATGGTAAGAATCACAGGTTTACCGTGTCTCATTCCGACCTTTGCAGCCGTCTCTTTATCAGCACTTAAGTGTACATGCTGACGTGTCCTTTTTTCAATTCCTTTTTTTAAAATGGAAGAAATATTGGTTTCTGCTGTTCCGTGGTACAGAAAATCAGGAGGTTGTAATGCTTGCAGCGCCAGATCTATATCAATAGAATGTCCCTGACTGGCTCTGATCATGGTTTTATCTTCATTAAAAGCGAAACGCTTTTTATTATTGGTTTCTACAACCTCATCCAGTTCTTCGGGAGTAAAAAATATTCTTTTCCTTGCAGATTTTTCTCTCAGTTCTTCTACATCAGCCCAGCCGTTTTCATCCAATGTAAGCCCAATGCTTTCCGGCTGATGCCGTAGAATAAGGCTTAAAAATTTACTTATTTTTTTCTTTTCTATTTCGTTCATGGTTTGTACATTTTAATTCATTAATTTTTGGTGTAATTTCTCACATAACTTCTCAATATCATCCTTTCTCACCAGCTCTGTAATCCATTCCTTAGGAATATTTTGATATCCGTAATAAATTCCTGCAATACCTCCTGTAATTGCTCCTGTAGTGTCTGTATCTTCTCCCAGATTGACTGCTTTTAAAACAGCTTCAGCATAGCTTTCTGAGTTTAAAAAACACCATAAAGAGGCTTCCAGGCTATGGAGAACATAGCCGCCACTTTTGATTTCATCATCAGCATATCCGGAAATATTATTTTTTAAAACCCTGTTGAAAAGTTCAATTTCTTTTGGGTTAAAACCCTGCTCTTCAGCGTATTTTAAAGTGATATTCTGTGTTTGCTCATATGCTTCTTTTTTATTCTTTCCTTTCAACAGTTGAATAGCAAAAATGACATAGATGAAACAGGCAAAAACAGAACGGAAATGCCCGTGAGTTATTGCGGAAACCTCTTTTACTGTAAGATAGAGCTTATGAATATCTTCTTCTTTTTCGAGATAAAAAGCAAGGGGAAGAATTCTCATCAAAGAACCATTTCCGTTATCTTCTTCAAAAACATTTCCTGAAAATCGGGCACTCTCACCTTTGATTAATCTCGCCAGAGAATGTCTTGTCGTTCCCCCAATGTCAAAAAGTCTTCCATGAGCAGTCCAGTGACCATATTTATTCCATTTTACAAAGCTCTGCCCGATTTTTTCCAGATCATAACCTTTAGTAAGTTCTTCTGCAAGACAAAGGGTTAGAGAGCTGTCATCACTCCAGGTTCCTTTGGGCTGGTTCCAGGACATATATTCCAGCATTTTTGTTACCGGAAAACGTTTTAAATCTTCTCTATTTTTAAATTCCACCGGAACCCCAAGAGCATCCCCTATGCAAACGCCCATAATTCCTGCTTTTACTTTATTTTCCATCAGGCAAGGTTTACCAGTTTATCAAACAACAGTTTCATTCCCTGTGTTGCGGTTTCTTTCATTACGACAGCCCTCTGTCCGTACCCAAATCCTGTTTCATTAGGATTGATCACAATTAGAAGACAATCGTCTTTGATATCATGAATCAGTCCGGCTGCCGGATATACCTGCAAAGAAGTTCCTATTACGAGTAAAATATCCGATTCTTTGACAATTTCCCGTGCAGTATGATACAAAGGAACATCTTCTCCGAACCAAACGATGAAAGGTCTTAACTGTGCCCCATCTTCGGCCTTATCTCCAATTTTAATATCATCTTTTTGTTCATAAATCAGGTTTTTATTGTTGCATGAGCATGATTTGAACAGTTCTCCATGGAGATGAAGAATATTGGAAGATCCTGCTCTTTCGTGAAGGTCGTCAATATTCTGGGTAATAATCTGAACCTCAAAATATTTTTCCAGTTCTGCCAATAGTTGATGTGCTTCGTTGGGCTGTACCTCATGAAGCTGGCGTCTTCTCTGATTGTAAAATTCCAAAACCAACGCTCTGTCTTTTCTCCATCCTTCCGGACTAGCCACATCCGTTACATTATGATTTTCCCAAAGACCGTCTCCGTCTCTGAAGGTTTTTATTCCGCTTTCGGCACTGATTCCGGCGCCGCTTAATATGGTTAGTTTTTTCATGGATTTAAATCTAATAGTTTTTTATAAATCAATTCATTTTCATCATCAAAGCAGACAAAAATAACCTTCTCAATGATATCCGAATGAAATTTTATGACCTCATCTACGGCTATTTTTCCCGCCAGTTCTTTTGGAAACCTGTAAACTCCTGTACTGATATTAGGAAAAGCAATGGTTTTCACCCCAAGACTTTCTGCCAATTTCAAAGAATTATAGTAACAGTTGGCAAGAAGCTTAGATTCTTTTTCTTCATTCCCGTTCCAAACCGGGCCTACTGTATGAATAACATACTTCGCCGGCAGATTTCCCGCATTTGTAACTACTGCTTCACCTGTTTTGCATTTTCCTTGTCTGTTTCTGATCATCCTGCATTCTTCCAATATCTGAGGTCCTCCCGCTCTGTGAATCGCACCATCTACTCCGCCTCCGCCAAGTAAGGAAGAATTGGCAGCATTGACAATTGCATCAACATGGATTTTTGTGATGTCTCCTTTTATTAATTCAATTTTCATCGTATTTCTTCAAACGGCTTCAGCATTTCTTCTTTCTTGGTAAGTACTGCAAAAACCACTCTTTTAAATTTATTTTTATATTTTCCCTGAAGATGCTTTTTAAATAATCCTGCAATTTCTTTTGGATCATTTTTAAACACACCACAGCCCCAGGCCCCTAAAATCAGCACCTCATTTCCTTTATGTAATGCAAGAGAAAGCATTTTATCCATCCTCATATCCATTGCACTAAGAATTTCATGTGCTCTTGCCGGTTCCTGGCGTTTTACCACTCCTGCATTAACAGCTGGGGAAGTAATAAAATTGCACAGAACAGGATTATCCAGCAATTCTCCTTTGTCTTTTCGGAAAACCGGAACTTTCGGACTGTAAATCATGGTGTCGGTATAAAAACAGGATTCCATCGCACGGTGAATTTTGTAATAATCCCAGGCCTGAAGCAAACTTTCATGCAGTCCGGAAGTTCTTGCCAGGCTTTCTTCCTGTGCTTCCGCCCCGTTGATAAATCCTCCTCCGGGATTTTTAGCTGAAGCAAAGTTCAGACACATGATTTTTTCCTGATTTTCTTCTTGGGTTAATTGTAAAATTGCTTTCAAAGAACTACAGTTCCAGGTTTCAATTTTTGTTTGGAAATCAGCTTCCGGCATTGGAAGCTCTATCATTTCGGAAAGGTGTTCCGGAGTGAAAAGAACTGTTTCTTTTTTACTGATTTCCAGTTCGTTCTCTATATTTATTTTTTCGTTATGTTCGTTGATGTAATATTTTCTGGAAAGGATATCCAAGGTATCTTTTGCCATTCCTTTATTGGTCATAGTTAGTTTTTAATGTTTAGTATCAATTCTTCCAAATCAGTATTTCCTGTTTTTTCAAAGTCATTCCCTATAAATACTTTGGTTACTTTGATTTTTCCTACAATCGCTTTATTAAAGTTTTCCAGTTCTTCGGAAGGAATCCATAGTTCATTATGATTTCTGGCACCTACATTCTGTCCAGGATATTGATCTGCCACTTTTTCATGTACATCAAACTGGGTTACAAAACCAAGATAGTTTCCAGCTTCGTCCCTGGTATTCCATTTTTCAGCAATCTCTGAAGCATAGCTTTCATCAAGAACAGGATAAAAAACAGGCTGCCATTCCAGTCTTGGAGGGAAACTTTTAAATTCGCTTTCCATAATCAATATCATTTCCTTTTCTCCTACCGGTCTGTATAATGTTATTGTTTTCATGACTTTTCGTTTATTTTATTACATTATAATCCCAAATTTCTCTTTTCTGCATTAATTTATTCAAAATCATACACATAGACATCCACGTCCCTGACAAGCAGTGTTCTCTCAATAATAGGTTCTATCTCTTCCCATTTTCCTCCCGCCAGCCCACACCCGATTCTCGGCATATGTACTGAAGCTTTTTGTTGGACAGCTTCATGCGCGAGTTTTAATAAACATTCTTCTACAGCATCATATCTGATAGGTAGAACTTCTGAATGAGTGATAATTTTATGCTGAGCAATCATATTGCATACCCAGATATCATCCTCTGTCTGAACGATCTGGATTTCTCCAAGATTAAAATTTTTATTGATTTTAAACCACTCTCTGTATTCTTTTTCCGGTTGTTTCCACCTTTTGGAAATAGCAGTGACAAATCCTTTTCCCCAACCTCCTATATCATTGCAGATATGAGCAATTATTATATTTCCTTCGGCATTGGGACGGGTAGCATCTCCCTTTATATATTGTATTGTTTTCATGGTTATTATTTCTTAATCAATTCTATTCTATCATTAAATATAAAGCTAACGCTTTTTTATGTTATTCCTGGCCCCTTTGAAATTAAAAAATCCGTCTAAAATCTTTTGAATACGGAGAATAAGATCCATACATAGCATCAAATTCCACATCAAGATTCTCTAACTTAAACTGTTCATCAATCTGATCCAGACAGGTAATAACAAGATTCTTTTTAACCGGAAATACATAAGCCCCGTCCAGTTTCAAGGCATAATTCAGCAGTTTATAATCTATTTCTCCTACTCTCAAGTCTTTCTGGTACTCATTAAATACACAGGTTTCCTCTTCATTATTCCTAAGTTTCATTTCTTTTTCATTGCTCATCCAGCCGTTTCCGTGACGGGTTGCATAGCTTCTGGTGGCATAATACATTTCAATGTCTTCAATTTTTAAAAGCTTACAGATTTCGTAAGCATTTTTCGAAGTGGTATGAGCATAAGTTACATTGGGAAAAACGCCATGATCCATGTCGAGTAAAATACCCTGGCTTCCTTCAAAAATAAGGTGATTGAACGAGGCCAACCAGGTATAATCATTTATTTTCCAATCAATTGTATCAATAGCTTCTAAAAAAGGCTGTAAAAGTTCACTGATCTCATTTTCATCTGTAAAGCCATAGTAATAGGCAATTCCATTTAGTTTTTCCATCAGCATTTCTCCGGGCGCAATCAGATCTATAGCAAACAGTTTATAGGGACTTTCGTTTCTTTTCATGGTGGCGCCTACTCCTTTTCCGCATGTTCCGTGTTCCAGATTTCTTGCATTTGTTCTATTTTGCCAGACATCAAAAGGGGTAGTAACCTTTGCCAGTGGATGAATATGCAGCTCAGTATTTCCATTCTTTGTCTTCAATTCTTCTCTTTCATTAAGGAGAAAAACCGGATGAACAGTACAATGTTCTGTAAAGTAAGAAGGTAACCCGCGAAGAGCTCCACTTGCAAAACTGGAATGCACATGTTTTCTATCATCGATCATAACGGTGTGAGCAGCCTGCTGACCCCCTGAAAACCGAACTACAACAGACTCCGGATTCTGAGAAGCCAGAAAATCTGTGGTAATTCCTTTTCCTTCATCACCAAAACCAAGTCCTATTACTATTTGTGCCTTTTTCATGTCTTTTTATTTTGAAAAGCTTGCTATCATCATTTGTGTTTTTAATTTTCCTGATAGCAATTGCTCTGTTTTAAAGCATATTAAATTGATCCAACCCTCCTGTTCCTGTTGTTCCAAAGGTTGAGTTCTTAAATTTATCGCAGATAATCCCTTTAATAACATTCGGAATTTCTCTGTGATCTTCTATAGAGATACAGTTTTGTTCTAATAATTCTCTCCATCCTCTGTCTGCTCTCAATGCCTGATCCGAATGTAAAACACTGATGTGGTATACTTCATATTTTTTCTTTGCTTCTTCGAGCAATTCAAAATGAGTATAGGTTTGCTGCCCTTTCCCCATAATTTCTCTGATTGCGGATGCAGGAAGTGTTTTTAAACAGGGTTCATCCCCAACAGTAAACAATAATCCTTTTTGTCTTCTTTTTTCAAAAGCATCTGTTCTGGTATGGAAAGCTGCAAAATACCATGCTAACAGATAGCTTTCTCCAGCATTTCCTCCTCCACCGGATTCAATATAAGTACGGGTAAGCCACATATCCAGCTCTGTATCCCCGGACTCGAACTGTCCTACCTGAAGCGGATAGCCATCACATTCATGATCTCCGATTCCAAGGAACAATAAGGCCGGATCAGGGACGCCTCCCTGGATAATTCCTCCCATCAGCTTAGGTAATCCCTCTCTGATCAGCTCGTAAGGGATATGTCCCATACTTCCGGTAACATCCAACCCTAAAATGATCGGAACCGAATTAGGATGAACTTCCGAGTCTCTGGATTCCCTGAAAGAAATTCCGTGGGGATTCATCGATTCATGAGCCATTCTTTTGGCATTCTGGGTGAAAATTTCTCCCGCGGATTTTGTTCCGTAACCTGCTTTTCTTGCTCTGTCATAACGAGCATTTAAATCGTATCTTGCACTTCCCATGATTACAATGTTTTTCCAAATAAATATTCAAATCTTCTCTGGGTTACTTCAAGCTGAATATTCAGATTTCTGATTGTTAATGATAATTCCATGTCTTTCTGAACGAATGCTTCGGGATTGAAATCCACAAAAGTCAAACTGTTCCTGTCCAAAGGGCTGATATCAATAAGCCCTTCTTGTTCACGCTCGAGTCTTTTGATTTTTAATTCGATATCTTCAACTCTGCGTCTGTAGATCAGTTCGGAATCTGCTCCGATGATCCTTGCCCGGTCTTCCCTGATCTGATCATTATTTCTTTGTAATGATTCGATAAATCTTGGTTTTAATTCTTCTTTCATAATCAATATTTATTTGTGTTGATATTACGCTAATTAAACAAAACATAGTAATACCTTACTTTTTAAGAATGGTTATTCTTTGCAATACATAATATCCGTTCTTAGAGCATATTTTAGTCCACTGATTAAGGTTTTTCCTTCGTGTCTCAGAGGATGATGAAAAATAAGAGCTGTTCCTTTCTTTGGGGCTATGGTAAATAAGTTCTCAAATTCTGTTTCACCTCCTTCAAAATCATCATTCAGATAGATCATAAAAGTGTAAAAGCTCTTCTCTTTTTCATTCCGGATATAACTTCCATCACTGTGCATTTTGAATTGCTGCCCTGGCGCATATTTATAAACCCTGAGCATTTCATTAAAGTTAAGAATCTGATATCCATCATGTTCCTGAGGTAGAAATTCTTTAGCTATGCAGAAAAGCTTTTCAGCCATTGTCGTATCAAAAATCATCACTCGGTCGTTATTCCTTATTCCTTTATTCATCAGCTGACGGCCAAAAACATTGATTTTTGCCTCTTCAAAACCCTTCTCCTGTGAAAGATTAATATAATAATCACATTCTGCTTCAGTCAGAAAATCTTCAATGAGGAATATCTGTGGGTGTAATTCTGTTTTTTCCATGGTTAATATTTTGTGTTGGTTAGTGTTTTACCTTCTTAATTCATCTCTTACTTCCATCAAAGCAAATCCTAACAGGTTTTCTCCGTTCCATAGTAAAGGATTTTCTGCTCTGTTGTCCGTTTCCAGCATTCCGATTCCCCAGATTTTGTCATAAGGACTCGCTTCTACCAGAACTTTTTCACCTGTTGATAAAAGAAAGTCTTTAAATTTCTGATTTTGAGAGAATTTTAAAAGATTTCCCTGGGTTACAATTTCAAATTTATATTCGTCCCATCGTTTCGGATCAAAGTTTTTTACTTTTCTACCCAGAGCTTTTGCCTGATTGGGTGTATTTGCATTTAAAATTTTCTCTTCTGTTTCAGGATCATTAAATAATCTGGCCTTTCCCGCCATCATATAATGTTCTGCTGTTTTGTAAATGATCCCGTTTTCTTCAAACTTTCCGGGGAACCACTGGCTGAAACATGATTTGGTAATGGTATCTTTCGCCGTGTGGCCCCAGAAAAACAGAAATTTTATCTTTTCTTTCTTCTGAAAGCGTTCTTTTATGTTCTGAAGACTGTATTTCATAATTGCGTTATTTTGACACAAATTTAAAAGAATAATATTTTAGTGACCAAATTTATTTGCGTTAATTTTACGCTAATAAACACAACAATCTGATTGTCAGCAAATAAAATTTCATCCTAATAAACACTGATGATTCAAATTCTGATCAATCATTGCACAAATCTGATAAGTTTAGCCAATTGAATGAGGTGATATAAAAAACGGGCTAAAGCCCGTCCCTATAGAATGTACTTCAATGATGTTTTGCATTTTTCTTCCACAATGCTTCAAAATATTAGTGAATATTTATACAAAAACATTTGTGTTATTTGTGTTTAAAACAATCTATTTAATTTCGAAATAAAAGCCCTGCTCCTCAAGCTCTTTATATTTTTCCTTATTGAAAGTAAAAAGTTTTCCGGGTCTGCCGCTTCCTTCTTTTTTAACGTTGTTGGTTTCGTTAAGCAGCCCGTAGCTCATAATTTTTTTACGAAAGTTTCTTCTGTCAATTTCTTGTCCTACAATGGTTTTATAAAGGTTTTCAAGATCAGAAAAGGGGAATTCTTCGTTGAGAAGATTGAAGCCGATCGGCTGATACTGAATTTTTGTACGAAGTCTTTTTAAAGCAGTCTCAATGATTATTTTATGGTCAAAAGCCAGTGAAGGAAGTTTATTGATACTAAACCATTGTGCATCTTCGGCATCAGAGTCTGCAAACAGTTCATGATAAGATGGATTCACAAGCCCAAGATAGGCCACAGAAACCACTCTGTTTCTCGGATCCCGTCCCGGATTACCAAATGTATACAGTTGTTCCAGAAAATCAGGTCTTATGCCTGCCTCTTCATACAATTCTCTTTTTACGGCATCATCTACACTTTCATCATCAAGGACAAGTCCTCCCGGCAGTGCCCATCCTCCTTTAAAAGGTTCTATATTTCTTTTAATCAGAAGGATCTGAAGGTCTTTTTTATCAAAATATCCGAAGATGACGGCATCTACAGCCACTTTTATATCCTGTAATTTTTTTGGAGACTCCATAAATTGATTTGCGTTATGAATACACAAAATTACGATTTATGCTCGTAGTAAAAAATAATTTTGGTTATAATAAAAGTTCTTATCTTTAAATTATCATTATAACTTTCTTAAAACTAAACCATTATGAAAAATTTATTATCAATTCTTGTCGCAGCTTTTTTATTAACAGCCTGTGAGAAGGGAAAAACTACAGCAGCCAATAGTACTGATAAGGCCGATTCTACTGCTGCAAAACCTGAATGGAAGCCCGTAGATTCTGCAACAGCTATGAAAGCGTGGATGGAGTACTCTACTCCGGGAGAAATGCATAAAATGCTCGCAAAATCTGATGGAGCTTGGACAGGAGAAACCACCATGTGGATGGAAAACGGAGGAAAACCTATGATGAGTAAATCTGAGACTACCAATAAAATGATGTATGACGGACGCTACCAGATCAGTAATCACAAAGGAAACTTTATGGGAATGCCTTTCGAAGGAATGAGCATTGTGGGATATGACAATTCCAAAAAGAAATTTATCAGTACATGGATCGACAATATGGGAACCGGAATCATGCACGGAGAAGGAGAATGGAATCCTTCTACAAAATCGGTTGAATTTAAAGGAAAAATGACAGATCCTTCAAGACCTGGAAAAGATTGTGATTTCAGGGAAGTTTTCACTTTCGTAGATGACAATACTCAAAAGCTGGAAATGTACGGCCCAGACTCCAAGACAGGAAAAGAGTACAAAACCATGGAAATAAAATATACCCGTAAGAAATAAAAATCAACAAAAAAACCGCTTCTTCAGAAGCGGTTTTTATTTTTATAATGGATTAATCATTCAGCTTTAATACAGCCATGAACGCTGATTGCGGTACTTCTACCCTACCAATCTGCTTCATTTTCTTCTTACCTTCTTTCTGCTTTTCCAATAGCTTACGCTTTCTGGAAATATCCCCTCCGTAACATTTTGCGGTAACATCTTTTCTTAAAGCTTTAATAGTCTCTCTTGCAATTACTTTCGTACCCAGTGCTGCCTGAACAGCAATATCAAACTGTTGTCTCGGGATCAGTTCACGAAGTTTTTCACACATCTTTTTACCAATGTGATACGCATTACTGTCGTGAATCAAAGACGAAAGAGCATCTACCATATCACCATTGATCAGGATATCCATTTTTACCAGCTTGGAAGCCCTGAATCCAATTGGATGATAGTCAAAAGAAGCATATCCTTTAGAAATCGACTTTAGTCTGTCATAGAAATCAAATACCACCTCAGCAAGCGGCATATTGAAAATCAGTTCTACTCTTTCAGAAGTCAGGTAGCTTTGGTTCACAATTTCTCCCCTCTTTTCAATACAAAGAGTCATTACAGGTCCTACAAAATCAGATTTTGTAATAATGGAGGCTTTGATAAAAGGCTCTTCAACCCTGTCCATGATAGACGGATCCATCATTTCAGAAGGGTTATTGATCAGGATAGGAACTTCAGGCTCCTTTTTGGAATATCCGAAGTATGATACGTTAGGTACTGTAGTGATTACGTTCATATTGAACTCTCTGTCAAGTCGCTCCTGTACAATCTCCATATGAAGCATTCCCAGGAACCCGCAACGGAATCCGAAACCAAGTGCTGCAGAACTTTCCGGTTCAAAAACAAGCGAGGCATCATTCAGTCTCAACTTTTCCAATGAAAACCTTAACTCCTCAAAATCTTCAGAATCAATCGGATAAATACCGGCAAATACCATTGGCTTTACCTCTTCAAATCCTTCGATAGGGGCAGCTGCCGGCTTTTCAAAAGATGTGATCGTATCTCCTACTTTTACTTCCCTTGCATCTTTAATTCCTGAGATAATATATCCTACGTCTCCTGTCAGAATTTCTTTTTTAGGGGCCTGTTTTAATTTTAAGGTACCTACTTCATCCGCCTCATAGGTTTTATCAGTAGCCATGAACTTTACCTTTTCTCCCTTTTTAATACTTCCGTTTACCACTTTAAAGTATGCTTCAATACCTCTGAACGGATTATATACGGAGTCAAAGATCAAAGCCTGAAGAGGTGCCTCAGGATCCCCTACCGGCGCCGGTATTCTCTCTACAATCTGTTCCAAAAGATGATGAACCCCTTCTCCTGTTTTTCCTGAAACTCTCAATACATCTTCATAATCACATCCGATAAGATTCATGATTTCATCGGTTACTTCTTCAGGGTTTGCCGAAGGAAGGTCAATTTTATTAAGGATCGGAATAATGGTAAGATCATTCTCAAGAGCCAGATAAAGATTACTGATGGTCTGTGCCTGAATACTTTGGGCTGCATCTACTATCAGAAGGGCACCTTCACATGCTGCAATGGAACGGGAAACTTCATAAGAAAAGTCAACGTGTCCCGGTGTATCAATCAGGTTTAAAATATATTTTTCTCCTTTATATTCATAATCCATCTGGATCGCGTGGGATTTGATGGTAATCCCTCTTTCTTTTTCCAGATCCATATCATCCAGTGTCTGTGCCTGCAGTTCTCTTTGAGAAACTGTATTGGTATACTCCAGAAGACGGTCTGCCAGGGTACTTTTACCATGGTCGATATGGGCGATTATGCAAAAATTTCGTATGTTTTTCATTTAAGAATCTTGTAATTTGCAAAGATAAGAAAAGCAAGAGAATTTTTCATTCTTAATTCTTTCTTTTAACTGAAACACAGATAACAAAATGTTATTTCATTTTACCAAAGTTTTCCGGCAGCACATAATTTCCTGTAAAAGGGTCGAGATAAACTTTAGCTCCTTGAGTATTCTTTTTTTTATTTGACGTACTGATATCTATAACAGCTCCGATAGCACCTCCGATCAAACCTCCTGCTGCTGCTCCAATTGTAACGCCGCTCGTAACCGTTTCAGGAAATAATTCAGCTTTTGTAGCCTCAATAAAGATTCCGTTCTCGTCTTTGAAAACCTCAGTATAGCCAAAAGGAATGTTTTTGTATGCTGTTCCTTTATACACAAAGGCATAAAAATATCTTATTGCCATTTTATCGTCTCCTTTTACTGCTTTTGTAACCACTCCTTTATCATTAGTCTGCAAGGTAAATCCAGATTCAGGATTATGAGTAAAAAAGCTGTAATAATCTTTATAAACACCGTCTTTTAACTCATCAGCTTTTAAAATACTGAGCTTGTCTTTTAATACGGAGGTATAATTAGGAAGATCATTTTCTGAAATACCAAACTCCCAGGGTGTTGCTTTATAGGATTCTTTAAACAGATCAGTAAGAATCAAAGTCACTTTTCTCGCTAAACTTTGTCCTAAATACGGTGTTGTACGTGATGAAACTGTTGCTGTCGTATCTTTTCT
Organism: Chryseobacterium flavum; assembly: GCF_003385595.1. Taxonomy (GTDB): domain Bacteria; phylum Bacteroidota; class Bacteroidia; order Flavobacteriales; family Weeksellaceae; genus Chryseobacterium; species Chryseobacterium flavum. The sequence goes on from NZ_QNUE01000003.1 coordinate 357,593, forward strand.
ATCAATAAAATGATATCCATCTTCTTTCTTGATAAATGTACTTGCTCTTAATTCAAGTTTTCCGATAGAATACTTTTCTTTTTTATCTTCTGAAATAGTCAAATTCTCCAACAAAAATATCATATCACTATTCCCTGTTACCGTATTGTATTTATAAAACCAATCTTTTATGGCTTTACTGGCGTCGTTTTCAAAAATAATTTTTACTTCGTCCTTATGATGCATAACCATACCGATTTCCTGATTTGTTCTCTGATCTATCACTGTAAGACTTTTGATAGAGTTTTTACTGTCTTTAATAGATTTTGAAAGATCAATTGTTTCTATTCTCTGCGCAAATAATAATACTGGAAACAATAAAAAGAAAAGTGCTTTTTTCATAGATAAACTTTCAGGTAAAAGTAAAGTTTTTTTGTTGTAAAAATTAAACGGCTCTTACAGAAAAACTGTAAGAGCCGTCCAACATTAAAAAAATAAACTATTATGGGTTTTGCCTGGATCCGGAAGCATTATGATTTCCATGAGGCTTTCGTTCATCCATTTTATCTTTCATCATTTTTTCGGATTGAAACAGCTTCAGAACTTTCTGGCAGGGAATTATCTGCTGCATTTTATCCGCGTACTTTTTTCTGTTATCCAATAGCTTCTGCCCTACTTCAAAACTTTGCTGTAACTTAGCTTTTGCTTCCTCATCCGTTAACGTTTCGGGATCAAAGTTTGAATTAAACTGACTTTTTATCTGCTTCTGGCTATCCAGATATTCATTATACAATTGTGTAAATTCGGCTTTATCATCCGGATCAACATTAAGATTATCCATGATCATATTGTTTCTGAATTTCTTTAAGAGCTCTTTTCTCTCTTCCGGAGAAAGATTATTGATGACTTCCTTTCTCTGTTTAGGATCCATCTTTTTCCAGTCATAATCAGTTCTTTGGGCATGTAATCCAAAGCCATAAATAATCAAAAACGTCAATAATATCTTTTTCATCTTCTATTAATTATAAATATCCAAATAAACGTCCTGAGTCGAATTACTTGCTAACTCTGCAATTTCAGAATTAGAAAACGAGTCCAAATATTCATTCATTTGTATTTCTTCTTTTTTATTTACAGTTTTCACCGGTTTTGGTGTCTCTGTTGTTTTTTCAGTTTCATGAGCGCTTTTTGAAGCGTACGAATTGTTATTTTTTTGATTTTCAACTGTTTGATTATTATTTTCAACAGAAGTTAAATCTGATTTTAAAGTTTCATAAGCCAGCTCACTTTCTGTTTTAGGCTCACCATTACCGGCAACATAGGCAGTTTTAGAATTCAGTGTCTGTTGAACAGAATCGTTATCTGAATTGAAAACAAAAGTTGCTCCAAAGATCAAAGCCAGTGATGCCGCTGCTGCATACATCCAGTTCAGCTTAAAGACAGGTGCTTTTCTACTTGTCTTTATATCATTTATAACGCTCTCCTGAATATTTTCGAACAAATTTTCAGGAACTGCGTAAATGTTTTTACGCTCTAGTTTTTCTATGTCGAACTCTTTCATCTTTGTTGGGTCAAAAATTATTTTTCGTAATTTTCTTTAATATAATCTTCTATTTTCTGTTTGGCATAATGATAATTCGTTTTTAGAGTCCCTACCGACATATCTACAATTTTTGATATTTCTTCATAGGGCAAATCATCATAATACCGCATCATAAATACCAGTTTCTGCTTCTCGGGCAGGCTCTGTATAGCGTTCTGCAGTAAAATCTGTATTTCTTCAGCATCATCCTCTGCATTATCAGCTACGAGATTCTGCATGTGATACTCCGGGTCTTCATCAGTTTTCTGCATCTTTTTCATTTTGTTGACCTGCTGCAGTGCCTCGTTGGTAGCAATCCTGTACAACCAGGTATACAGCTGGCTATCATTTTTGAACTGATGAAAATTCTGATAAGCTTTAATAAAAGTTTCCTGCAAAGTATCCTGTGCAAGATCTCCGTCCACAATAATTCTTCTTATGTGCCAGTACAATCTGCTTTGATAGGCATCCATCAAGGCACGGACACCTTTATCCTGGGTCCGTGGATTCTGCATCAACGAAATAATTTCCGCGTCCTTAATCTTCATAAGATGCCTTCATTGTTTTGGATTACAAAAATAACTGAAAGTTAAATTAATTATTCAATTTTCAATTTAAATATTAAAAATATTATGAGACACTTACGCAATAAACGTGCCTATATTGACATACAGGATTTCCAAAGCTATCTTCCTTTCCCGGCTCGGCTTAAAATCTTATATTTGTTATATGCAAATTGTAATTATCGGTTCCGGAAATGTTGCCTATCATCTGGCAAAAGCTTTCACTTTGAAAGGTATTCCTGTGACCCAGTTATTTGGGAGGAACGAAAAAGAATTAAGTAAAATTTCCGAAGAATTAAACATTCCCTACTCCACAGCTCATCTGGAAAAGGCAGATCTTTATATCATCTGTGTAAGTGATCATTCTGTAGAAGAAGTTTCGAAGATCATTCCCGGAAAAAACTGTCTGGTTGCGCATACTTCAGGGTCTCTTCCTAAAGAAGTTCTTGCCGGTGAGTATCGGAAATCCAGTTTCTACCCTTTACAGACTTTTTCGAAATCCAAAGAACTTGAATATGAAAAAATTCCGTTTTTTGTAGAGGCTGAAAATGATGAAGACCAAAAACTATTGTTGGATCTTGCTTCAAAAATTTCGGGAAGGGTAATGGAAAGTACTCATGAAAAAAGAAAGTATATTCATCTGACAGCCGTTTTTGCCTGCAACTTTGTAAATCATCTTTTTTCCAGAGCCAAAGAAATTTCAGATTCCCAGGGAATTCCGTTTGACTATTTTTTGCCCTTAATTGATGAAACAGTTCAGAAAATTCATACGATTGAACCTAAAGAGGCGCAAACCGGACCTGCCGTAAGAAATGATGTCAGGATTTTACAACTGCATGAACAGTTATTAAAGGACGAGAGTCTTGACATATATAAAACAATGAATCATTCTATTCAGAAAATGTATGAGCTATAAAGAGAAATTAAAAGATATTAAGGCATTTGTATTTGATGTTGACGGTGTTTTCACAGACGGAAGTGTGTATCTTCTTCCCGGAGGAAATATGTGCAGGGTAATGAATGTCCTGGATGGTTATGCCGTTGTCAAGGCCTTAAAAAACAATTATTTAATAGGTGTTATTACCGGAGGAAATGATGAAATGGTGAAACACAGAATCAATTACCTTGGAATTCAGGATTACTATCCGAAATCTCACAATAAAATGGCAGATTTTGAGGATTTCAAAAGGAAGTATAACCTAAAAAATGATGAGATCCTGACCATGGGTGATGATCTTCCGGATATTCATATCATGGAAAACTCAGCTATTGCAGCCTGCCCCGAAAACGCGGTTCCCGAAGTTAAAGGCATTTCAAACTATATCTCTCCAAAAAAGGGAGGGAGCGGAGCGGTACGCGATGTGATAGAGCAGGTAATGAAGGTTCAGGGGAACTGGCATGATGATAACACCCAATCCGTTTAATTAAGATCATGAGATTACTTTTAGCATCCCAATCCCCCAGAAGAAAGGAATTGCTTTCCAGTCTTGGTTTTGAATTTGAAGTGGTAAAAATAGACTGTGAAGAAATCCTTCCTGAACACATCAAAATAGAAGAAGCAGCTTCTTATTTGTCTCAATTGAAGGCAGATACTTTCAGAACACTGGCGGGAGATGAAATTTTATTAACTGCTGACACTGTGGTTGCAATTAATGACCAGATTCTTGGTAAGCCTGCTCATGAAGACGATGCGCGGAATATGCTCAGATGTCTGTCCGGAAAAATACATCAGGTATACACGGGGATTACAATAAAAACTTCTGATAAAACAATTACTGAAACCGATGTGGCGGAAGTAACGTTTGATGAAATTACAGATGATGAGATAGAATATTATATCCGGAACTATAAGCCTTTTGATAAAGCAGGAAGCTATGGTATTCAGGAATGGCTGGGTATGGCTAAAATCAAAAATCTGAACGGAAGCTTTTATACCATCATGGGATTACCCACACATTTGGTTTACAGCATATTAAAAGAAAACACTGTAATTTAATTCATATTTTTTTTTCCACACCATACAGAAGAAATAAATTATTTCGGCAAGAAATATAAATATTTTTCATTATAAAATTTTATTATTTTTACAAAATCATCAAACTGCTGATAATAAAAAGCAGATTAGCGAGTTATATTGAAATAATGAAAAAGAATATATTGTTCCTTTTAGTGATATGTATTGTTGCTTCGTGTGCTACCAAAACAAAAAAGCCGGAGCAGCGGTCTAAGCTATTAAAAGGTTTTTCTACATATTACAACACCCTTTTTAATGCCAAAGATGCATTGGAGAGTGAATTTACATCCCGGGATAAAGGACATAAAGATAATTTTTATGCACCTTATATCCCTATTCTTACTTACGAAGAGCAACCTCTGGGTAGTGATCTTGGCCAGTCTGCTGCTTTTGCAGAAAATTCCATGAAAATGGCAGAAGTAGCCAATTCAAAACCTTCCGGTAGAAATAATTCCGGAATTCCCAATATTCCGGGCATGCAGGGCAATATGCCTGGAAATACTGAGACTAATCAGGAAGAGGAAGGACAAACCAAGGGAGCTACTACTTTGGAAATTGCAGAAGCTAAGGCTCTGAAAGCTATTAATAAATATTCAGTGATCAGAAACGGTGAAGAAAAGAATAAGCAGATTTTTGAGGCTTATATGATTCTTGCCCAATCCAGGATTTACCAGAATAAACCTTTGGAGGCACTGGATGCTCTTAATTATGTTTTCACCCACATGAAAGATGATAAAAGGCTTCCACTGGCCAGAATATATCAGGGGCTGGCATATGACAAGATTAAAGATTATCACAGGGCTCATGAAACCTTTGCCAAATTAAAGGGGGAGGATATCAATAAGAACTACGCCAAGCTGCTAAGTATTTATTATTCCGAATCTCTTTTGGATGCCGGAAAAAAAGAAGAAGCTGCCAGAGAGCTTGATATTGCCTATGATTTGAATACGAACAGAAAACTTAAAAGCAGAATTGCTTATCTGAGGGGTCAGGTACTTGAAAATCTGGGGCAAAATGAAAAAGCGAGGGAAAGCTATGCATCAGCTTATAAATATGCAAATGATTTTGAGTTCGAAGTAAAATCCCAGATTGCCATCGCTAAAACCTTTAATGGAAAAGGTGATTATAACGGTGCTAAAAACTATCTGGAGGGAATCAGTAAAAAGGGGACTTATGGTTCCAGAAAAAATGAATTTTACTATGCCCTGGGTCTGATGGCTAATAAAGCAGGAAAAAAAGATGAAGCTCAGCAATTTTTCAGAAAATCATTATTTGAAAAGGTTTCTGATCCACAGATCCGTGGATTGGCTTATTATGAAATAGGGAAGAGTTACCTGGAAAAAAATGATTACATCGGTGCCGGAAGTTATTATGATTCTGCCCTGGCAGTAATGACCTATGAACCCTCAAAAATATTACTGCAGGATCAGTCTGAATACATCAAAAAAATTTCCAGGAATTATTATCTGATCAAAAAAAATGACAGTATTCTTTCTTTAGCAAAAATGAGCGATGCTCAAAGAACCGATTTTTTCTCTAAATATATTGCCAAGCTTAAGATCAAGGAAGAAAAGGAAGAGCAGGAGAGAAGACGGGCTGAAAGAAATAAAGGTTTTGATACCGGGGACTATAATGCAAATTCTATTTTTGCAAATAACACCAATGCTTTTGAAGATTTCGGAGTAACCACGAAAGGTTTTTATTTCAGTAATAACGGAACTGTCAGTAAAGGTACTTCTTCATTTAAGCAAATCTGGGGAGAAAGAGCACTCGCTGATAACTGGCGTTTTTCAAAGAAAATGACTTCTATTGAAGATATGAAAAATGAAGCTTTAGGAGTGACTTCCGCTCCTAACCCAAGACGTTTCGAACCGGCTTATTATATTGAACAGATTCCAACGGATCAAGGCAAATTGGCCCAGTTGAAAAAAGACAGGGATACGGCTTCCCTGGGGCTTGGAGTCATGTATCAGAATTATTTCACCAATACCCCTCTGGCTACAAAAACATTATATGACCTTATAGATGTAAAACCAGAAGAAAAGGTTATGCTTCAGGCACTGTATGAAATTTTTGCAATGAACTATGAGAAGAATCCCCAGGCTTCAGAGAGAGCAAAGCAAATCCTTCTGACAGATTATCCTTATACTTCATATGCGGAATTTGCAAGAAACCCGAAAAACAATTCATTTGTAAAGTCAACTGAAGATGTTGAAAATGAATATAAAAAGGCTTATGCATTATTTGAATCTGAAAAATTTTCTGAGAGTAAGGACATAATTGACCAAGCCATCCAGAAATATCCAAAAGATGCGCTGGTTCCCAAACTTTATCTGCTGAATGCCTTCAATGCCGGCAAGTCAAGTGGGAAAGAAGTTATGATTCTGCAACTGGAACAGATTGCCCTGAATTATTCTAAAACTCCGGAAGGCGTAAGGGCTAAGGAAATGCTTAATTATCTTAAAAGTGATCTCAGCTTTCAGGCTACGGATAATAAAGGAAATGCCATACCGCAGCAGCCTGTAACCAATCCGGTTCAAAACGACCAGTCTCCATCGGTTCAGGATAGTGATGTCCCGCAAAGGCCGGATATGAATAAAGTTCAATCGGTAGATCTTGGTCCGGCTACTCCACAAAAGCCTAATAGTCAGCCAAAAAAGAAGAATAAAGTATTAGATGCTTCTTCGGACCCGACAATTCCGCCAAGACCACAATAAAATAAAAAGCGAAGATTTACTCTTCGCTTTTTTATGATATTTCGTTATTTCCTGCTCACAATCTTAAGACTTGTTTTTCTTAACCCCATGAAAATCTTTTAAATAAAAGGGTTCAAAATATGCCGTATCTTCAAACTCTTTCTTTTCTATTTTTTCAAGTGATCTTTTTACCAGATATTGTGCAGAAGGGTAGATGTCCGTTTTAAAATCCGATAGAGGGAGTTGCAAGATCTCTCTAGCTTTCAGTGCTCCGTCACCAACAAATACTACCTTTTTATCTTTAAATTCTTGAAAAGACGTTTCGTCCAAAATCTTTGCTTCTGTTTCCCTGATCTCTTTTCCTGTCTGACCGTCATAAACAGCCGTATAAACCTCCATTCTTCTCGCATCGATCAAAGGTACTATAAAGTCATAGTTATGCCCTAAAAAAGGCTCTATCATGCTTTCTAAAGAATTCATAGCAACCAAAGGAATATTCAGTCCATAACAAAACCCCTTTGCAGAGGCAGCTCCGATTCTTAATCCGGTATAAGAACCTGGTCCTTTCCCCAGAGAAACAGCTTCTACTTCTTTCAGTGAAATACCGGCACCTTCCAGTGCCCACTCTACAAAAGTATGAAGGCTTTCCGATTGTTTATAGTTTTCAGAAACTTCTTCACAAAGACATAGCAGCTTTTCGTTATCTGAAATGGCTACGGAACAATTTTTAGAAGACGTCTCAAGATATAAAATTTTCATTTTTTTATTTTAACTACTGCAAAGTTGCAAGACAAAATTGCTTTTAATATTCTGCAAATTTAATCCATTATTTTGAGATTATTTCCTGTAGATTGTTCTGGGTTCTGCCTGCGCACTCGGATAAATGGTCATATCCGAAACAGTAACATGTTTAGGAGCATTTACACAATAAGCAATTGCATCCGCAATATCCTCCGCTTTTAAAGCATCATATCCCGCATATACACCCGCAGCTCTTTCACTATCTCCTTTGAATCTTACGAGTGAAAAATCTGTTTCCACAGCACCCGGCTGAATATTGGTTACTTTAATTCCAAATTCCGTAAGCTCCAGTCTCATTCCTTCCGAAATTACATCAACAGCCTTTTTTGTAGCACAATACACAACTCCGTTCGTATAAGTCTGCCTTGCCGCTACTGAACTGATATTTACTATATGACCTATGTTTTTAGTTTTCATACCGGGAATAATCATCTTGGAAACATAAAGTAGTCCCTTAACATTTCCGTCGATCATAGAATCCCAGTCATCGGTCTTACCTTCTGAAAGAGGATCAAGGCCGTGAGCATTTCCGGCATTATTGATCAGGACGTCAATATCTTTCCAGTTCTCAGGAAGGGAACCGATCGCTGATTCAACGTCTTTAAGGTCTCTCACATCAAAAATTAAACTAAATATTTCGGTTAATAAAGATAATTCTTTTTCTAATGATTGCAGTGCCTGAATCCTCCTTCCGCAGATAATTATTCTGTTTCCTTGTTTTGCAAGCAATTCTGCTGTTGCTTTTCCTATTCCTGAAGTAGCTCCGGTGATTAATATTGTTTTCATAAATTAAAATTTTAAATACACGGTATACTCTCTTAAAAAAATAGGGGAGTATACTGAACATCAATTTGCATCAAATGCCTGAAACGCATCTGCTATATGGTCAATAATTAAATTTTTCTTTTCATCAGGAAGAATTGAAATGATATCAAACCTCACTTCCTTATCTTTATTAAATTCTTCGAGGTAATGATTGGCGGCAGAAACAATGGATTTTATTTTTGCTTTGGTAACAGCTTCCTGAGGCAATATAAATGTATCCGTAGATCGTGCCTTTACTTCAACAACAATAACAAGATTTTCCTTTTCAGCAATGATATCTATCTCAGCTTTCTGAAAACGAAAGTTTCTTGTAAGAATTTTATAGCCGTTTTTTTGAAGATAAACAGAAGCCATATCCTCAGCTATCTTTCCAAATTCATTGTGTTTTGCCATACATTAACATTGGGGATTAAGAATGGGAGAGAAGTATTTAAAATTCAATCTTTACTTTAGTCCCGATTTTTATGTGAGCTATTCCTCCGATCAAAAGCGGCCTGTTATCTTTAATATGTCCGTTCGGAAAACCAAACACTACCGGAAATTTATATTTTGAAATTCTTTCAGAAATCAGCTTGTAAGCAAATTCATCAAAACTTTCCTCATAGTTTTTATTTTCTTTTTCATCTCCCATATTCGTCATGCCTCCGACAATAAGTCCTCTGATTTTATTGAAAACCCCAGCCAGCTCAAGACTCATAATCATACGGTCCAGTGCATAGAAGTTTTCACCAATATCTTCGATAAACAGGATTTTATCTTTAAAGTCAAAAGAATATCTGCTTCCTAACAGGGCATAGATAAGGGCTAAATTACCTCCTACCAATTCTCCTTCAATAGTCCCTTTTTTATTTAACTGATGGGATTCAAGGTTATATTTTAGAGTTTTTCCTCTTAAAGTATCGAAAATTAGATCGTAGCTTTCATCAGTAACTCCAAAGCTTGATGTTTTGATGGTCTGTCCGTGGATGGATACAAAGCCTTTTTTCAGCAGATAACTTTGAATTACAGTATTGTCAGAGTACCCAATGTACCATTTCGGATTTTCTTCAAAGTTTTTCAGCTTAAGATGCTGAATAAGATGCTGACATCCATAGCCGCCTCTGGAAGCCCAGATTGCACTGATTTCTTTATCATTCAGAGCCCAATTGATATCTTTTATTCTTTCCTTTTCTGTTCCGGCATAAGTATAGCCGTTTGAAAACCTGGAATAAAGATGTTCACCTAAAACCGGCTCAAAGCCTTTATTTTTAATCATTTCTATTCCTTTTTCCAACTGGGATGGATCTACTGCCCCGGCCGGAGAAATAATAGCTATTTTTGCTCCTTTTTTCAGAGGTTCTGGAAAAATATTTTTTTTCATTTTGTTTTTTGATATTTAACTTCTTTTTTTTCTGCTTCTTCAAGTTGCCTTTCAAACTGATTGAATTTTTTAAAACTCTGAAGGAAGATAAAGAAACTGAAAAAAATGAGAATAACGCCAACCACCCGTCTGATCTGGTTCGCTAATTTCTGGGTAAGTTTATCGTGAAATTGTTTGGCAAGGAATATTTTGGCAAGGTCAATACACAGATAAGTTGCAATTACGATACCTATGTATAAAACAAAATTTCCGGTATCCGGATATTGATTTCTTACAGAAATTACCGTTACCAGCCAGAAAAGGATTACCCCTACATTCAAAAGATTAAAGAAAAAACCATTAAAAAAGGTTTTGATATAGTTTTGGCTGATAATTTTTTCTTCACCCGGCATATGCATTTTGGTTTTGGTAACCAGCATTACTATTCCGTAGATGAAAATGAGAATTGATGTAATTCTGTAAAAACCAGGATGTTTATCTATTAAAGTAACAATATCAGCACTGGCATAATAAGCAGCTACGATACATAACAAATCTGCAGTGATCACGCCCAGGTCCAACGATAATGCATGCCGGGGACCCCGGGAAAAGCTGGTTTCTATTAACAGGAAGAAAATAGGTCCTATAAAAACCAGACTCAGCATGAATCCTAATATAATGGCAGATAGTACAAGTTCTAGCATTAAGTGGTGTTTTAAATGAAAAAAATTCATTACGTTTAATACAAAGTTAGACTTTATGATTTAATTATTCAATAAAGTTGTTATATATCAACTGTAATAAAATATTTAGGCTGTTTCAGTGAAACAGCCTAAGTTTATCTGTCAATTATTAAAATTAATCAACAATCTTAAAGTCTAATTGCTTTTGAATCAGATTGGCTTTAACCACTTTAATCTGAACTTCGTCTCCCAACTGGTATTTTTTTCCATGTCTGACGCCATACACAGCATGGGTTTTTGCATCAAACATATATGAATCATCTACAAGATCTCTCAGTTTGATCAGCCCTTCTGCACCATTTTCAGGGATTTCAACCCAGAACCCGAATTCTGCTACTCCTGAAATTACTCCTCTGAAAGTTTCTCCCAGGTGTTTTTCCATAAACTTCACCTGCATAAACTTAATAGAATCTCTTTCTGCATCAGCAGCCAGCCTTTCCATTGAGCTGCAGTGTTTTGCTTTTTCCTCCAGTTCATGTCTGTTGGGAGACTTTCCGCCATCGAGGTAATGCTGCAGCAAACGATGGGCAATCAAGTCAGGATAACGGCGGATAGGAGAGGTAAAGTGCGTATAATATTCAAAACCAAGGCCGTAGTGACCAATAGGCTCTGTAGAATACACTGCTTTACTCATGCTTCGCATAGCCAGAGTCTCGATCATATTTTCTTCGCCTTTTCCTTTAACATCATGAAGCAGTTTATTTAATGATTCTGCTACTTTTTTCGTATTAGCCAGGTTCATTTTATATCCGAATGTGGAAACAAAGTCTCTTAAGGCTTCAAGTTTGGCAGGATCGGGATCATCATGAACCCTGTAAATAAATGTATTATTTGTTATTTCACCTTTTCTTGTTAATGAAACAAATTCAGAAACTTTTTTATTCGCTAAAAGCATAAATTCTTCAATCAGGTGATTGGAATCTTTACTTATTTTAAAATAAACCCCTACAGGCTCATTATTTTCATCAAGATTGAATCTTACTTCACTTCTGTCAAACGTAATTGCTCCTTTTCTGATCCGCTCATTACGCATTATTTTAGCGAGCCTGTCTAAGGTATTGATTTCTTCAGCCAGATCACCTTTACCAGTTTCAATACGTTCCTGAGCTTCTTCATAAGTAAATCTTCTGTCGGAATGAATAACTGTTCTTCCGAACCACTGTTTTTGAATTTCCGCCTGATCATTCAGCTCAAAAACTGCCGAAAAGGTATATTTGTCCTCATGGGGACGAAGTGAACAGACATCATTACTCAAAACTTCCGGCAGCATCGGTACCACCCTGTCGACAAGATAAACTGAAGTTGCCCTCTGATATGCTTCATCATCAAGAATTGTTCCCGGAACTACATAATGGGATACATCTGCAATATGAACTCCTATTTCCCAGTTTCCGTTTTCAAGTTTCCGTATAGAAAGGGCATCATCAAAGTCTTTGGCATCTTTAGGGTCAATCGTAAAGGTACAGATTTGTCTCATATCCCAGCGTCTTGCCACTTCTTCATCAGTAATGGTCCTGTCAATCTTATCTGCATCCAATTCTACTTCCTGCGGAAACTCATAGGGCAGGCCATACTCAGCAAGAATAGAATGGATCTCCGTTTCGTGTTCGCCGGGAGCTCCCAGTACCTGTATAATTTCTCCTTCAGGATTCTTATCACCAGGTTTCCATTCCGTCATTTTCACGACTACCTTATCTCCGTCTTCCGCATTATTGAATTTTGTTTTTGGAATAAAGATATCTGTATTAATTGTTTTTTTATCACAAACAACAAATCCGAAATCTTTATGGGCAACCTTTTGAAAAGTTCCAACAAATTCAGTTCGGTTTCTTTCCAGAACTTCCAGTACAGAGCCCTCCAGTTTTTTCCCTTTATAATGATAAGTTATAATAAGAACCTTATCACCTTGTAAGGCATCTTTAACATTTTTGGAATGGATAAAGATATCATCTTCTATTCCTTCTACATTAACATAGGCATTACCGGTTTGATTAAAATCAATAATTCCGGTCAGTGTTCCTGCGATTTTCAAATTCACAATATATTTGCCTCTTTCAACTTCCTTTATTTTTTCTGAAGCCTGAAGTTTATGAAGAGCCTGGATCACCAATTCTCTTTGTCTCGGGTTCTTATAGTCGATCCCGTCAGCAATTTGTTTATAATTATAAATTTTAGATGCATTAGCATTCATGAAACGTAAGATCAGTCTGCCGATCTCCATTAGTTTCAAATCATTTTTATGACTTATATATTTTCTTTTTTTTGGCATTTTAATTCTTTTAATTGTTTTTTGATTTTCAACTCTAGGTAAAAACCATTTAATATGTCCTGTTATTGTTTTAAATAAATTATCTGTTTTTGAAAAAACTTTTTTAAAGTCTGTTCAGTATATATATAACGGGAGCTTTAGTTCTGTATAAATTTAATACAAATATGGAGAAGAAAAGAGAAAAACCTTTTATAAAGTGTGTTTTAATTTTTATAAAAAGAGCCGGGGAATTGTAGAGTATAGTTTCTCCCTGCCATGCAAAGATACAAATAAAAAATAAAAAGGCCCGTAAACGTTTTACGAGCCCTTATATTTTAGCATACTGCAATTTTATCAACCCTGTTCTGGTGTCTTCCTCCTTCAAAATCTGTTGAAAGAAACCGGTCTACAATTTCAATTGCCAGTTCTTTTGATATAAACCTTGCCGGGATTGAAATCATATTGGCATTATTATGCTGTCTGGCAAGTGTTGCAATCTCCGGCATCCAGCAAAGTGCACATCTGATCTTCTGATGTTTATTCGCCGTAATCTGGACCCCGTTTCCGCTTCCACAGATTAAAATACCAAGCTCATTTTCCCCGTTTTCCACAGAAGTGGCAGCAGGGTGAACAAAATCCGGATAATCCACACTGTCTGTGGAAAACGTGCCAAAATCCTGAATTTCAAAACGTTCTGAAAGATAGTTTTTAACAATCTCTTTATATTCATAGCCTGCATGGTCCGCTGCAATAGCAATTTTTCTTTTCATAATACTTTCATTAAGCTTTTTTCGATTCTATTTCTCTACAAAGGTAACAATAATAACAATTCATGTTAGTAAACCGGGAGTTAATTGTGAAAATACCTGTTAGTAACTGTGGAAAACTTTTCTCAACTTCTTGTTTTTAATGATCAATTTATTTTGTAATAGAAAAGGTTTGTGAAAAATTTTATCACAACTTTCTAAATGTTTTCTTCAACAAATCCAATCTTTTTCCATAATAAAATAACTAATAATAGGCTTTAAACAGAGTTATCCACACCTGTTAATAAGTATATCAAAGAGCAGTATTACAGTAATTTATAATGTGAATTAAATATGAGTTTAGTAAAAACAAAATGTTATAAAATTTTAAGCAAAAACTTATCCCCGAAACTAACAACACTCAACAACAAAGACAATATTCTTTTTTTTAAAGAGAAAAAAATTGTTGATTAATGGATGATTGGGGATGGGGAAAGTTTTTGAAAACTTTTATTTGAATGAATCTGTTGAAAAAGTTTAAAAGCTTACATTTGTGAAAAGAAAATGCAATGAACTCTATTAAATCGGCCTGCCTTAAATTATCTGAAAGTAAACAGGGATTTGCATTAGACGGGTGGATATTTGAGTTCGGAAAAACAAATAAATCTATTTATGAAAACAATTAATGATTTCAATTTTAAAGACAAAAAGGCTCTGGTGAGAGTGGATTTCAATGTTCCGCAGGATGATCAGCTTAAAGTAACAGATAATACAAGAATTGTGGCAGTAAAGCCTACCGTTGAAAAAATTCTTAATGATGGAGGTTCTGTAATTTTGATGACTCATCTTGGAAGGCCAAAAGGAGAAGTTAAAGATGAATTTTCCCTTAAGCATATTGTAGAGGAAGTTTCCACTGTTTTAGAAAAAGAAGTTAAATTTGTTGATGAATGTATAGGGGAAAAAGCAGAGAAAGCAGCTTCTGAATTAAAGCCTGGTGAGATCTTATTATTGGAAAATGTACGTTTTCATAATGAAGAGGAGAAAGGAGATCCGGGATTTGCGGAGCAACTCGCCAAGTTAGGAGATGCATATGTAAACGATGCATTCGGAACTGCTCATCGTGCCCATGCTTCTACTGCTGTAATTGCTCAATATTTTCCTTCAACTAAATATTTCGGTTTATTAATAAGCAAAGAACTTCATGCTATAGACAGAGTATTAAAAAGCGGCGAGAGACCTGTTACAGCAATTCTTGGTGGATCTAAAGTTTCAACTAAAATTACCATTATAGAGAATATTCTTCCTGCTGTAGACAACCTGATCATTGGTGGAGGTATGGCGTTTACTTTTATTAAGGCTCTTGGTGGAAAAATCGGAAATTCCTTGGTCGAGGAGGATAAGCTTCCATTGGCTTTAGAAATTCTTGGTAAAGCTAAAGAACATAAAGTAAAAGTGTATTTGCCATCGGATGCAATCATTGCTGAGAGTTTCAGTAATGATGCTGAGAGGAAAGAAGCTGATATATATGCAATACCTGAAGGTTGGATGGGGCTGGATGCTGGCCATAAATCAAGGGACCAGTTCAACGATGTACTATTAAATTCAAGAACCATTCTTTGGAATGGACCAATTGGGGTTTTTGAAATGTCAAATTTTGCAGGAGGAACAATTGCTCTTGGAGACAGTATTGCTGAAGCTACAAGATTAGGAGCTTTTTCTCTAGTTGGTGGCGGAGATAGTGTTGCTTTCGTTAAACAATTCGGGTATGCTGATAAAGTAAGTTATGTTTCTACCGGAGGAGGAGCAATGCTTGAAAGTCTTGAAGGGCTTGAGTTACCAGGTGTAGCTGCAATCAATAATTAACAGGAAAAAAAATATTTTAAAGTCTGCTAATGTAATGAGCAGACTTTTTTTATCTCCGTAACTTAAAGAAAACCCTTTATTCATTGATATTTCCAATGTGTTTTAGATATAACTTATAGTTATATAGAGTAGTGTCGTTCTTTATCAATTACCTGAGTTTTATTGTAATTTTCTTTGCCTGTATTTTTCTCTATAATTCTGGAATTTTTAAAATTCATTCTTATTCTTCCTGCGTTTTTTTGAAAACAAATGGCTCGATTTTCAGCCAGATATTATCAATTAAAGACCCTTATTTTAGAAACATTTTTGAATGTATTTCATTTTGATATTTATTTTCTGGTGTCTGCGAAATGAGATTTAATCTAATCAATTTAAGAGATAATTTTTAGCTTCTGACTTTATAATCTTTTTCCTGAAACAGAATTATTTTTTATGTTGCTTCCCGGAATAATTTTACAATTATTTTTTAATAAAGTCATTTATATACTTGTTTATTTCATATAATTGTGAATGTATTATATCATTTTGATTATCAACTAATAAACTACATTTTGAATGTTTTTATTGGAATTGTTTTTAATTCTTACACTTCATTAAATAATATAGAATGAATAAGTTAACAATTTTCTTATCAAATTTTACTGTAAGAATTGATTTATGGGAATTTTATTTTGTTTTAGTATTGAAGCTTATAATGGCTTTTCATTTTATTTTTTCTGACAACTTTCAAATTATGTCTACTGCTTTTTGGTTTTGATTTATAATAATTATTTTGACTGATTTTCAATATTATCATTTTAATTTAAATTAGAAGAATCTGAAGAAAACTGTTAAGAC